>NZ_QYYB01000011.1:0-143586 GCF_018221585.1 Pseudomonas sp. KB-10 | reverse complement strand
CGTCCGCATCGTGATTGCCGAAATGTGCAAACAGCTTTCCTGATATCCCGACGGCAACTGCCTAGTAGCATTTCCTCGCATAGCTATTGCAGCTATCGGCGGCAATGCAACTTACAACTCAGACACAAGATCGCTGTCGCCGAGCCTTGCAAACAAAAAGTTTAGTTTTTCCGATTTTTTGCACACTCATAGTGAGCAAAATGTAGCTTTTCTAAACCAGCGCCGAGGAGCTCTTGAGCATTGCTACAGGCGCTCCCGAGGTCCCTTCCACTCCAGCAGCGCCTTGAGCGCATCCAGCTCACCAACAAGCTCACGCGCCTGGGCGAGCTTGTCCTTAGCAATACATCGCGCTGCTTCGGGCAGATTCGATACGGAGTTCTCTGCATCACTGAAAAAGGCCTGGATCCGCTTGATGTCATCCCACTGCCTGATGGCACTCAGCAAATCAGCCCTTGCCTCGTTCTACCGTCGAATCCGCTCTCTCTCCTCGAGCCGGCGCATCTGCTCCTTCCACTCCTGCTGCCGAATTCTGGCCTGCTCCTCGGCCTCCTCGACCAATCGGCGCAATCACAGGTGCGGCGTCTGTGAGCTGCTGGACAATATCATCCAACTGACCACGTAGCGGGCTTTGCTTGGCCTCCTTCCAGCTCTGAGCCCAATCAGCACCTGGGCAGGGACAGAAAGCCCTTATGCATAGGCGGCCGGTCGCGAAGTCCATACGAGTCGACCAGTTCCAGGACGAGCTCAAGCGGCGCATCTGCTGCGACGGTATATTGGAGGTGGGGATGTACTTACCATCGATGTAGCGGGCCTCCAGCTCCGCAGTCATCTCAAATAACGTTCAGTACAATGGCAACCGTCCCGATGAATACATCTGTGGGCTTGGATTAACTGCGGAACCTGACCTCAGATGGGTTAATTCCAAACTGCTTACGGAAAGCTGTGGCAAAATGGCTGGCATTGGCATACCCCAGATCAGACGCCACACGCATCACCGACCCTTCACCAGCCAATAGCCGACTGCGGGCCTGCGCCATCCGCGCCTGTTGAAAAACCCCATAGACACTGTTGCCAAAAACCTGGCGAAAGCCGCGGGTCAGCTTGGGCAGGCTCATCCCGGCCTCCCGAGCCAATTCGGGCAGGCTGGGCGCCTTACCCAAGTCTTCTAGCAGGCGCCCTCGGGCACGCATCAGACGCTGACGATCCTTAAGGCTGACCCGGTAGACACATTCCGCGTCCCGGCGCGCCTCCATGAACAGACTGACCAGGGTTACGCTCTGTCCATATAGCCACAAGCTGCTGCGCGCACTGGCCCCCCTGTCCATCGCGCTGCAGAGCATATGCGCCGTCGCGCTCATTTCACCGCTTCGGTGACCCTCCAGGAAACAATGATCGCAGGCCAATGCCTTGTGCAGGGGCGGATCGATTTCCAGCTCCCACTGAGACAACAATTCGGGGCGAATCATGACGGTGACGTTATCGATCTCACCGTGTTGGTAATAGAAGCCATGCCGGCAACGCCCGAAACTGATGTTTCCTGAGCCCTCATCAATGGCGAAGCGTCGCTGCCGGTGTCCGTCGTGGAAACTACAGAGCGCCTTGCCTTTGAGCACATGGGTAAAGCTGAAGTGAATACACTCGCTGTCGTCATGCAGCGGAATTTGCACAGGGTTTTCGAAAGTACTTTGCCAACGAACGATGTCCAGCCCTTCTTGCAGCGCCACCCGGGTTACCCGGCATAGAGTCTCTGGACTGGAATCAGTCCCATAACCATCCGTAATGAGGCGCGAGATCGGCATTGAATCCATTGCGCCCTTTTCGACGGCTGCCATTTGAATCTGTCGCACGCATAAGAACGATTACTCATGCCGCATGGTAATTAGCGTCCCGCGTAGGGCTGCATCACCCACCCAACCGCTTCTAGATGCCTATATTGATTGTTATAACATAACATTTTGACTTGATTGAATACTGGCACGCCGCCTCGTATGAGGTTCGCTGGCCATGCGCACGGCGAAACAGCCCACGCATTCTCTAGCCGCCGCCAGGAGTCGCGGAGCTGCGCCGAGTCTGGTTCAATCCGTTACGGTATAGGTGTCGATGGCCGCCACTCTCGACGGCGCTTATCAGCGCGGGGGACGAACGCGAGGAAGCCGGCATGCTGTTCAGCCATGAATAGCATGCGGCGGCGAGTAAGAAGTCAGCCAGGGCTGAAGTTGCTCAGAAGACAGTTTCCGAGCGAAGAACCGCCCGACTGTCACGTCAATGACAGTCGGGCGCAGGATCGGTAGTAAACCGCTGTGCTTCTCTGTGCGATCAAAACGAGTAGCTGTAGCCGACTCCCGCCGAACGCCCTCGACCGGGCATCCCAGTCAACACTTGATCAGTGGAGTACGAGCCATACAGGTCGTACCGGGCATCCAGCAGGTTATCGCCCCACAAATACACCTCCGAGCCACCCACCTCTACCCCCAGACGCAGATCAAGCTTGGCATAGCCCTTGAGATCGTAGTGATTCTGCGGGTCTGCCGGGCGGTTCTTCTGCACACGGTAGTTGATCAGGGAATTCAAGCGGGGCGCTGTCAGGCCGAGAAAATCCGGCAGGTTTTTCTGCCACGCGACACTGAAGTTGCCGCTCCATAACGGCACATCCGGTACTCGATTGCCGGCCGCCACATCGCCGCCCGACACCCCCGGCGCATCGGAAGTCACCACCGCGTTGGTGTAGCTCACAGCGCCGCTCAGGGTGAGCTCATCGTTGACATGCCAGGTGCTCGAAAGCTCGGCACCCTTGCTGCGGGTATCGGCGTTAACCGCGCTGACCGCCAGGGTATTGAAGTCGTAACCCAGCAGGTGATCGTCCTGAACGCGAGTAAAGAACAGTGCGCCTTCAAGACTCAAGGCGCCGCCAGTGGTTTCATGCTTGAAGCCTAGCTCGGCGGCGTTGACCTTGGCCGCCTTATAGGGTTCGCTATCCCGGGTGGAGGTGGCGTAATCATTGAACCCCGCCGACTTGTAGCCTCGGGAAAGCACCATATACAGGCTGGTTTGGTCCGTCAGCGAATAGGACAGTGCACCCCGCCCGGTGCTGTAGTTGTCTTGCAGTCGACGACTGTCGCTGACCGCGCTACCGGAACTGAGGTAATCAGCACCGTAAGTCTTGCGATCCCAGGTATGGCGCAAACCGGCTGTGAGCTTCCAGTCCTGCGCGATCGGATAGGTGACCTCGCCATAAGCGGCGTAGCTGTTGGTGCTGAAATCGCGCCGCTGCTGTGCGCCACTGGTGAAGTCGTCGGAATCGAAACTGCGTTCCGAGCGCGACAGGTTGAGCCCGGTGACCCAGAACACGTCGGCCTCCGCCAAGGAGCCCAGGCGCAGATCCTGACTCCAGACCTGCTCATGGGCCGAGTCCTCGATCAGGTACTCGAAAGGCGATCCGTAGAGCTCACGCGTGATATTGCGATCATAGCCTTTGACCGCGTTGAAATCGGTGCTGGTGTAGGCGCTGATGGAGGTGATACGTGCCTGCGCCAGGTCATGATTCAACTCGAAGGAGTAGCGTTCGTTGGTTTTCTGATTGTCGTCGAACACCCCTGGCGTGTAGTCCAGAGACGGTCGGTTACCAAAGGGCCTGAGCATTTCCAGGCCCGCATAGTGATCCGCCCGTTGCCGCTCGGCGGTCAGCAAGCCCGTGGTGCCCTGGTCGTTGTCCCACAGCAGGCTACCGCGCAAAGCCAGATCACGGGGTTTGGTCATGGGATCACCGTCCTGCTGGGAGTCGACCCAGTTGTCGAAGCCACTGCGACGCACCGCGACCCTTCCGGCCAAGGTGTCCGTCAATGGTCCGCCCACCGCGCCCTCGGTCATGAACTGGCCCTGATTGCCCGCTTCGCCGCGTACGTAACCTGCCAGGTGGCGGGTCGGTTTACGGGTGGTGACGTTGATCGCACCGGCTTCGCTGTTACGCCCGAACAGCGTACCTTGAGGCCCCTTGAGTATTTCCACCTGCTGCACATCGAGGGTAGCCAGCGCGGCATTGCGCACCGACATGGGCACGCCGTCGATGTTGAGCACCACCGAGCCGTCATCCATGCTCATCTGGTTCAGCGAGCCGACCCCACGAATGCGTACGTTGGCGTCATTGGCGCCACCCCAGGAATTGACGTCCACCCCTGGTGTGGTTCGCAGCGCGTCCTCGAGCGTGCGCAGGCGGCGCGTTTCCAAAGTTTGCCCATCGATCACCGAAAGGCCGAAGGGAATGTCCCTAGCGCTTTCCTGGCTCAACCGGGCATTCACCGTCAGGGGCGCCAACTCAACGGTATTATTCTCAGTGCTACCTGCTAGCTGCTGATCCGCGGCAAGGGCCGTGCACATCTGGCTGGAAAGGCCAAGGGCCAAGGCTTGCGTCAGCGCGTTGAGACGCCACCCGGCAGGACGGCGTGACGGCTTGAGAGAGTATCGAAATGACATGGACAAAGGCTCCAATGTGAAAAGAGAGTGGATCGAACTCATCACGGCGCGCTCCAGCGCCTGAGCACCTCGGCTATGGTTTGGTCTGAAGGCGCACCCAGCAGCTCCTGGACAGTGGCCGGCCATGGCTGACCGGTGCGGGCTTCGGCGGCCAGCGCCATCAGTTTTTCGGGAGGTTGCCCGGCAACCCAGTCCAGGCTGGCCAATGGCGCATAGAACGCTGCCCAGCCAAGTTCACGGGCCTCGAGCAAGGTGCCGACGGGCTCGCCGTCGCGCCCCAGGGCCAGGGTCAGGTCGTCAGCCTTGAGCTTCACCAGTGCCGACAAAGCTTGTGGGCCATCCGTATCGCCCACGCAGAGCAAGCCGATAGCGCCGGCCACTCCCTGGCTGAGCCACTGGTATCCGGGCCGCTGACGCAGATCGCTGGCATCGAGCAGTACGCGGCGAGCCAGCAACTCGGCGATATGCGCGCGTCGAGCCCAACGACCGACGCCCTCCCCCGCGACATCCCAAGCGGGTGACTGAGCGAGCAGCAGATGCCCGTTGCTCAAGCGGCTGCTGCCCATGCCGGTCGGCCATTGGCTCGGTGCATCGACCCTGGGGCTGCTGCCCAGGCGCCGTGCCACACAGGCAGCCATGGCTTTCAGGTCTTCGCGCACCTCGAGGTCGGTTTGCAAGCGGCTGCCATCGGCCATCACCTGCACCTCATCCAGCTCCGCTGCGGAGCCTTCAGCCGGCCAGGCGTAAGCGAAGTCCAGGGGCGCCTCGCTACTGGCGCTGATGGCATGACCGTCCACCTCGATCAGCCACTGCCATGTACCTGCAGGCGCCACGGCTTGCACGGCAACGGCCGACCCTGCCGGCAGTACCGGCAGTTGCGCGGCCAAGCCGGCGTCGACCCGGTGCGCAGGTACGCGCAGCCAGCGCTCGCTATCGAAGCCCAGACGCGGAACCACACGGCGCGCCTCCAGCCAGATTCCCTGCGGACTCAGCCAGAAGTTCTCACCTTCGCCAGGCCATCCGGCTGCGCTCACGGTCCAGTGCAGCTCCACGTCGCAGCCAGTGGTAGCGCATTGCCCCAAGGGCACGCGCAGGTGTCGTGCCTCCTGTTCGACGTTCACAGCCTGGCCCATGACGCGCGCGGCAGTCACCCGCAAGCCTTGCGGCAGTTCGGCATCCAAATGGCGACTGTCGGCAATGACCTCATCCAGGCGCCACTGCCCCTCGACCTGGCGATTCAGGCTATCGATATTCAACTGCAGGCGGCCACCTGCTAGTTGCCAGCCCCCCGCACCCGCCAGCCAGCGCTGTTCCCAGGCGGCGCGTTCGGCACGCTCCTGAGCAGGAGACTGGTAATCGCCCTGCTCCACCAGATGCCGATGGAGCCACACACCGCTACCGAGCATGCCAATGCTGCCCAGCGCCAAGAGCACGCCAGGCACTCCGGGCAAACGCGCGCGTACCTGGGCGATTCGCCGCCGTTCCGGGCCACGCGGCAAGCCCAGGGCGGCCACCGCCACCAGCACCATGCACCCGGCCAGCTTCCAGGTCGTCAGGGTTGCCAGGTATGGCCACCAGGGCGCCCAGCCCGTCATCCGAGACAAGGCGACATGGGCTGGGATCCCCATTTCATAGGCCGGGTAACTGACCAAACCCAGCTCATGGTTGAGCACCAGAAAGAACGTCAGCAACATGGAGCCGGCATAGGCCAGGCCGCTGCGGCGAATCAAGGCGTGCACCAGCACCGTCAGCAGCGCCAACTCCATCAAGGGCGGGGTGAACACCAACAATTGGTAGATCAGGACAAATCCCGGTGCGAGGCTGTCCGGAGCGGCGATGGCGCTAATCAGCAGGCTCGCGATGCCCGGCACCAGGGCCAGCAGCAGCGTCGCCAACGACACGCAACAAACGCAGCCATATCGGCGCTGGCGTGGCCTGCAGCATCTCGCCCAGACCCTCGACATCGTCGCGTCGACAGACCAGGCCAACCAAGGCCGCGACGACAAAGGCGATCACCAGAAAAAGCGCACTGGACAGCAGCGGCAGCGTCAAGTCCGCCCGTGGCACCATGGGTCCACGGACGTGCCATACCACATGGACGAAGCCACTGAGCAGCCCCATCACCAACAGTAACCCGAGGGCCACCCACCAGATCTTGCGGGCGAATACCTGGCGGATCTGCCAAGAGGTCTCGTACCACAGGGCCTGCGGCCAGTGGATGGCCAGCAATGGGCCGGGTAAGCGGGTGTCGACGGCCAAACGCATGGGGGGATCCGCTAGCAACGCCCCGGCACGACGCCCCATCAGACCTTGCCGGCTGGTGCGTGCCAACACCACTGCGAGCAGAAGCAATGGCAGCACGCACCACAACGCCCGGTTCAACCAGAACCCAGGGGTCAGTGCCAGTAGCGACTGCGACTTCTGTGCCGCCGTCCAGGTCTCCACCTGGGCCAGGGCAAAAGTGAACAACGAGGGGTCGAGGCTGGCGGCCAACAGCGGATTGATATCGCCCCCCTTGAGAACCACCACGGCGAACATCCACAACAGCATCAGTACCGTCGCCAGTGCGAATGGCGCGGCCAGGCCGCGGCTGCGCAAGGCCAGCAGATAGTACAGCGCGCCAATTCCACTACTGACCGGCAGCAACAAGGCGACCCAGGCGAAGCCCAGGGCCGGCCAGGCCGGTGCGCCGATGCTCGCCGCCGGCACCCAGCCCAACCAGCCCAGTATCGGGCTGAAGATAAATCCGACGATCAACGAACTGGCGAGCAGCGCGCCAACCACCGCGGCGCCGATGAAGCGTCCCCACAACAGCCCCGGCAACGACAGCGGCAGTGCCAGCACGACCTCTTCCAACTGTGCCTTGCGATCACGTAGAGCTGGCTGGGCGAAGACCCAGGCCCAGGCGAAGAACAGGAAGAACATGCAGCCACAGGACATCAGATAGATCAGGCTGGGGGCGTTGCGGACGATCTCGCTGGCCCCCATCTTCTGCACGTAGTCGGCGTTGGTCAGCGCCATCAGCAGATAACCGGTGAGCCCGAGAAACACCAATACAGGGATGCCGCTACGCAACCCTGCGCGCACCTCGACCCCGGCCTCGCGCATCAGCAAAGCGAAGGTGTTCATGCGCCTGACACCTCGCCTGCCTGGGCCAGCACCAGGTAATAGATGTCCTCCAGGCGTGGCGCATGGGGCATAAAGCGCGGATCGGAGGGCCGCTCGCCGTGCACGATGACACGACTGCCCTCGGGGCTGGCCGCTACGTGCAGCGCCTCAGGGAGGGCTTCGCCTCGACCGAACGAAGCCTCCCACAGCCTCCCCTGCTCGGTACGGAGCAGATCCGCCGGGCGCCCCTCGACGATGATCCGTCCGCCGGCCAGTACCGCCAGGCGGTTGCACAGATTCTCCACGTCCTCGACGATATGGGTGGACAGCAGCACGATGGCCTCGGCCGCAACATCCGCCAGCACCCGATGAAAGCGATTGCGCTCGGCCGGATCCAGGCCCGCTGTAGGTTCATCGACGATCAACAGTCGCGGTGACCCCACCAGCGCCATGGCGATGCCGAACCGGCGCAGCATGCCGCCCGAATAGGTTGCCAGGGCACGATGCGCCGCCTCTGCCAGATTTACCTTCTCGAGCAACCCTTCGATCTCCTGCCGACGCTGGCGCGCGTCGGTACGGCCCTTGAGCCAGGCAAAACGGTCCAGCAGACCCCGTGCGCTGACGCCCGGATAAGCCCCCAGTTGCTGCGGCAAGTAGCCCAGACGTCGGCGCAGATGATCGGAGTCGGCCAGCACATCCACGCCGTCCAGATGAATGCTGCCCGCATCCGGCTGCTGCAAGGTCGCTAAGGTGCGCATCAGGCTGCTTTTGCCGGCACCGTTGGGGCCCAGCAACCCATACATGCCTGGGCCGATATTCAACTCCACGCCACGCAGCGCCTGGACGCCGTTGGCGTAGCGCTTATGCAAGCCGCGAACGTTTAAACCCGTATCCATCGACATCGGCAACTCCATGATCGACACGCCAATGCCGGGCATCACAAGGCAAATCCAGGCCTGGCGGAAGGCGCTTTTTTGGGGAAGTAGTCATGCCCTGTGGACAAGGCAGCGGGCGACGGTAGACAAGGACGGAGGAGCAGCTCTACCCGATTCGAGTCATTTTCCAACCGTATCGCGTTACAACCGCCCGCTCGCCCCAGGCCCCGTCCTGCCCGACGGCAGATACGGGAAACGGATGCGGGGCTAAATCGATTCGATCCGGGTAGTCGCAAGAATGAGAATGGCTAGCATCTTCCAGGCATCCGCTGATCCCAACGCTGGCCCCCTCGCCGCGCGGCTCTGGAGAGCTCTACCTCGGGCACTTCGAGCTGCTCGACACTCCTGGCAACCACTTCTGCGTCATCGAACCACCGCACGTACATACCGTCTCCGCGCATCTGCTCGAAGCCCTACGGAAAAACTCATGACAACCGCTCTGCAGACTCTCAAACGACCAGTTCAACCACTGATTAGACTCGGCGTGGCGTGCGCTGCCGTCGGGGCGCTAGTCAATCTGCTGCCCTTCATAGGCCTTACCGAGCTGGGTCGCTTGCTGCTGGGAGGCGACATCGACAGTCGATCGCTGTGGTTGTGGGCAGCGCTAGTGGTGCTGGGCCTGAGCCTGGGCTGGATGGCTACTGGAGTGGCACTATGGCTGACCCATGTGGCGGACCACCGACTGCAAGCCAATCTGCGCGAGGCCATGATCAGCAAACTGGGACGAGTGCCCCTGGGCTGGTACAGCGACACCACCTCCGGCGCTGTGCGCAAGGTGGTGCAGGACGATCTCGAAGATCTGCACCATCTGGTCGCCCACCACGCGGTGGAGCTCACCGCCGCGCTCGTCACGCCACTGGCCGGGCTGACCTGGCTGGCCTGGCTGAACTGGCGCCTGGTGCTGCTGGCGGTATTGACCTTGCCCATCTATGCCGTGGCCTATGCCCTGATGATGCGCGGTTTCGGCAGCAAGATGCAGCTGCTGGACAAGAGCATGACCCAAGTCAGCGCCGCCATCGTCGAGTTCGTCCATGGCATCGCCGTGGTCAAGGCCTTTCGGCCAGACCGGCCAGGCCCATCGCAGCTATCAGCAGGCGGTCAGCCAGTTCGGCGAGCAGTACGCCGGATGGGTCCGGCCCCTGCTGCGCCTGGAGGCTTTTTCCTCCATGGCCCTGAGCGTGCCGGTGATCCTGCTGGCAAGCCTGGGAGCGGGCATCCTGTTACTGGCCAAAGGCTGGATCACCCCATTGCAGCTGTTAGCCGAAACCCTGGTGGCAGTGCTCATCCCGCAGTCGCTGCTGGTGATCAACCAGAACCTGACCGCCCAACGCACGGCCCTGGCCGCTGCCGGACGGATCGAGACTCTGCTCGCGGTCGAAGAACTGCCCGTGCCCGAGGTCTGCGTACAGCCGCAAGGCAGCGACATTACCTTCGAGCAGGTGCAATTCGGCTACGACCCCGAGCATCCGATTCTCACCGGCGTCGATCTGCACTGCCCGGCAGGCAGCATAACCGCCCTGGTGGGAGCCTCCGGCGCCGGCAAATCGACCCTGGCCAAGCTGGTGCCGCGCTTTCATGACGTCAGCGCCGGGCGTGTCCTGGTCGGCGGTGCCGACGTGCGGCAAATAGACCTGCGGCAGCTGTATCGACACGTAGGCTTCGTGTTGCAGGACGCGCAACTGGTGCACGGCAGCGTCGCCGACAACCTGCGTCTGGGCCGGCCGAACGCCAGCGAACAGGAGATGCAGGCCGCCGCAGAATCGGCGCGGATTCATCAGCGCATCCTAGCCCTGCCCCGGAGCTACCAGTCGGTGATCGGCGAGGACGCGATTTTCTCCGGCGGCGAAGCGCAGCGGCTGTCCATAGCCCGTACACTGCTGGCCGATACGCCAGTGCTGATCCTTGATGAAGCCACCTCCCATGCCGACCCCGAATCCGAGGCACAAATCCAGGATGCGCTGTCGGTGCTCGCCCAGGGACGCACGGTTCTGGTGATCGCCCATCGTCTGGTAAGCATCCGCGGCGTGGATCAGATCGTCGTTCTCGATCGAGGGCGGGTGGTCGAGCGCGGCCGCCACGAGCAACTGCTCGAAGCGAACGGCGCCTATGTCCGGCTATGGCGCGCCAGCGCCGAAACCACCGCCCCCAACCTGGAAGTGTCCCTGTGATCAGTAGCCTTCGCACATTGCTGGGCCCGGCCCATACCGCCCGTCTTTACCGCTATCTCGCCTGGCTGGTGGCCAGCGCCGTGCTGCAGGGTATGGCCGTGGCCTTGCTGGTGCCGATCCTGCGCGCGCTGCTGGCCGATGACCTGAGCACCGCGATGACCTGGCTGGCCGGCCTGGCAGCACTGGTGGCACTGACGTGCATCGCCCATTACCAACAGGCCATGAAAGGCTTTGCCCTGGCCCTGGTGGTGCTGACCACCTTGCATGATCGCCTCGGCCAGCACCTGGTCAACCTGCCGCTGGGCTGGTTCGATTCGGAAAAGGTCGACCGCCTGTCCCGTAGCGCCACCAGCGGGACGCTGATGGTCACCGGCCTGTTCGCCCATTATCTGGGCCCGGTAGTGTCCGGGGTGGTGGTGCCCGCCACCGTGGCCTTGACCCTGTTCGTCTTCGACTGGCGACTGGGCCTGACCGCGATGCTCTGTGCTCCGCTGATCTACTGGACTCATCGCTGGTCGGCCGCGGCCATCGGCAGTACCGATGCGCGCGTCGAGGCCGCCGCCACCCTGGCCGGCAACCGCGTGGTGGAGTTCGCCCGCTATCAACAGGTGCTGCGTGCCTTTGGCAGGACTCAGGAAGGCTATCGACCGCTGCAGGACGCCAACCAGGCGCAGCATCAGGCCGGCGGCTCCATGCTGGCGCACACCTTCCCCAAGCTGCTGGCCGGCGGCCTGAGCGTGCAACTGGCGTTCGCCCTGCTGGTGGGGGTAGGGATTGCCTTGGTCGTTAATGGCCAGATCGATGCCATCGAACTGATCGCCTTGCTGGCCCTGTCGGCGCGTTTCGTCGGTCCGTTGGCCGAAGCGGCCGCCCGCAGCGGCTTGCTGCGCATGGCCGGCAACGACCTCGAACAGCTGGCAGGCATCCTGCGCGAGCCGCCGCTGGCGCAGCCCGCTGTCAGCCGCCCGCTTAGCGCCCCCTGTAGCCTGTCCTTCGAGCACGTCAGCTTTGTTTACCCAGGCGGTGCAACGGTGCTACGCGACCTGAGCTTCCAGGTGCCGGCTCATTCGATGACCGCCATCGTCGGCGCCTCGGGCTCGGGCAAGACCACCGTCACTCGGCTGCTGATGCGTTTCTTCGATGCCAGCGAAGGCAGCGTCAAGGTCGGTGGCGTGGATGTGCGCGAACTGACCAACGAAGCCCTGATGGCGCAGCTGTCCCTGGTGATGCAGGACGTCTACCTGTTCGACGACAGCCTGGAGGCCAATATCCGCGCCAGCAATCCAGATGCCAGCGCCGAGCAGGTGGCGGACGCGGCACGGCTGGCAGGGGTCGATGAAATCGTCGTGCGTCTGCCGCTGGGCTGGAACACCCCGGTAGGCGAAGGCGGCGCCGCACTATCCGGCGGCGAACGTCAGCGGGTGTCGTTGGCCAGAGCCCTGCTCAAACGTGCGCCCATCGTACTGCTCGATGAGGCCACCGCTGCCCTCGATCCGCACAACGAGGCCTATGTCCAGACGGCCATCCGCACCCTGATGCAGAGCTCCACGGTACTGGTGATCGCTCATCGCTTGCCGACCATCATGGTCGCCGATCAGATCCTCGTGCTCGAGGAGGGTCGCCTGATCGAAACGGGCACACACGCCCAGTTGCTGGCCCGCAATGGCCGCTATGCCGGGTTCTGGCACGACCGCCAACGTGCCGGCGGCTGGCGCCTGAAAGCGCAGGTGCAGCCATGTTGATCGGCATCCTCGGCGCCAGCGGCGATGTCGGCCTGGCCAGCGCTCGTACCTTGCTGCGCCATTTGCGGAGTTTCAGCATAGGTCCTAAATGTGCTTCGCGTATATGAGACCAATGAGCTGCCCACTGCTGCTCTGCGCCGTGGTGGACCGATCAGGTCAATTCCCGCCTGAGTAAATTGGTCTCGGCTCGCTTTACATCAATGTGAACGAGTAGCTGATGAGCCCTGAGTCAGCAGGCAGCATCTTTCAGCAGTGATGGCGGCGCGTTATAGCGCCGCCATCAAGGGCTCTAGAAATCCATCGTGGCCGAGAGTTGTACCGTGCGAGGCTCCCCCAGACCCAGGCTGGAAGTCAGTGGCATTCCCCAGTATGCCTTGTTGGTCAGGTTGGTCACTGCCCCCCGCAAGGTCACCGGGCGACTTGCGACCTGCGTGGCATAGCGAGCACCCACGTCGAAGAGCGTGTAACCCGGTATCGACAACGAGTTATCGGCGCTGATGTACTGCTTGGAGACCGACGTGGCATTGGCCGTCAGTGTCAGGCCTTCAACCACCGGCGCATCCCACTCCACCCCTAACTTGCCTTGTAATTTAGGCATCCCGGTTGCCTGTTTACCTTCGTTGGCAGCCCTCGCACTCTTGAGCACCTCGGCTTCGACATAAGCGACGCCGCCCATCAGCCGCACGTCACTCGATGGCGAACCGAAGAATCCCCATTCGACACCGCGGTTGCGCTGCTCACCGCCAAATGAATAAACATTGGTAACCGGATCGATATAACTGCTTGGTCGTTCGATCTGATAAAGGGCGAACGTATGGGTGAAATCGCCGAAATCCAGCTTCAGTCCGACTTCCTTCTGTTTCGATTTGTAGGGCTCGAATACCTCGCCGGAGTTGCTGGACGTAATGGGGGCCACGCCTCCCTTGCTAAGCCCCTCGATGTAGTTGGCATAGACGGACAAATCATCGCTGAGCTTGATTAGCAGAGCAGCTGCCGGCGTCGTGGCACTTTCGTTGTAGTGGGTACTGCGCGCACCGGTACTCGTGCTGTAGGTGTCGGTCACCACCTGCTGGCGACGCATCCCCAGGGTTAGCTGCAAGCGATCATCCAAGACTGACAACGTGTCAGCTGCTCCATAGCTGGCGAGGCGATTTTCCAGGTGTTGCACCGCAGGCCATGCCTCTGGGGCCGCTGGGCCCCAGACCGGGTTGTAGATGTTGGTCGTCCAGTTGGCGCCGGGCACTGAGCGACGTCCAAAGTCTTTCTGCTCGTCGCCATAATGGGTGGCGTTGACTGTCATCTGATGTTTGATGCCTGCCGTCTGGAACCTGCCGCGCAAACCGACCTCGCCGGACGTTTTATCCAGTTCCATCTTCAACTGGCCCATGGTGGTCGTGTAGTCGCCAGCGCTATTGATTACCTGCGCAGACATGGTGCCGCTGTAAGCGTAATCGGTCTTGCTTGCTCCAATGGCGGCGTACGCCTGCAACTGCTCATTGAAGTCGAAGTCACCAGCGATGATCACCCCTTTGTCCTTCGTTTCGACGTAGGCCCAGTCCGGGTTCAGCAGGGTGTCGGACTTTGGCGGTTTGGGCACCGCTACGTTTGGCGCGAGGCTGATTCCTCGGTTCTGGCCCTTGACTCGGTCTTCGGCGCTGTACAGATCCAGCGACAGCCGGGCGCGCTCGCCGCGCCAGTCCAGAGCAAGCGAAGAAACCCCGACCTTCATCTGCTGATCGTCAACCGAAGTGTCGCCATCTCGGTACACCTGATTGAAGCGGATGCCGAACTGCTGCTCTTCGCCAAATCGCCGCCCCACATCGAGATGGCCACCGAACTGGCCATCTGACATGTAGTTGGCGGTCAGGCGTGTGAGCGGCATCTCGCCCGCACGCTTGGGCACGAGGTTGACGGTACCGGCGACGGATCCGTTTGGCGGCATGCCATTAAGTAAGGCTGACGGCCCCTTCAGAACCTCGATGCGCTCGAACATTTCCGGCGAGGTGCGGTAGTAAGGCGCGATACCAAACAGCCCGCCGAAACTCATGTCGCTGCTGCTCGAAGCGAGCCCACGGATCAGATAATTCTCGCTGTAGGTGCCGGTAAGGCCGTTGCTGAACACCGATGGGCCAGTGGCAGCGATCACATCTGCGATGTTCTGCGCCTGGGTATCGGCGATGAATTTTTCGGTGTAGCTGATGGTGCTGAACGGTGTTTCCATGAAGTCCTTGTTGCCCAGCAGCCCCACCCGGCTGCCGTAGGCCACCTGCCCACCTGCATACTCGGCAGGCAGTAGTTCCCGCTCCGGGCTCTTGCCCTGAATCAGCGTGGCCGGCAGCACCGAGACGTTGTCTGGCTCTATCAACTCGGCCTCTGCTGCGCCTGGCGGGTCGTTGGCCAGGGCCGGGCTGCTCAGTGCAATTCCCAGCAACACGGCTTGCACGGCAATGGCGACAGGATTACGGGAGAAAGCTGCGAGAGGTCGTGCGCTGTACTGATCGATGATATTCACGCTAGGGCTCCATGTGGTGTGGCAGTACTTTTCTCAGGGCGAGCTAAAGCGACGGAGCCCATGCGCATCACAGGCTCACGAATCAAAAGCTCAGGGTTAACTCAGGGGGTGTATCAGAGCTGGTAGCCCCTGATCACGTCATCGATGATCAACCTCAGGGAGGTGGGGCTGGCGGCTGTTACGTACCAGGCTTCGGGATCGACGAAGATCACCCGGTGGTTCTTCCAAGCGCTGGTCTGTCGCAACAACGGGTTGCCCATGCTCTCAGCGGTCATGGTGGAACGGCGCTCCATCACGGCAGTGCGATCCACCACGTAGATGATGTCGGGATTGGCCTGCTGGATGAACTCGCTGGAAATCGGCTGGCCATGCAGTCCGGCCTCGACCATTGGCCCCGCCGGTTTTACCCCCAGAGCTTCGAATACGAAGCCATAGCGCGATTTCACGCCGAAGGAACTGAAGGCACCGTTGTTGTGAAGCATCACCAGAGCACGCTCAGGGCGATCGGCTGTCACTTGCCGAGCCTGCACGACCTTGGCATCGAGTTCGCGAGCCTTTTCGTCAGCCAGCTGCTGTTTGCCAAAGATCTCTCCCAACACCTTCAGGTGCCCCTTGATGATGTCGATGTGGCCAGCCTCGCTGTCGCGATAGTCCACGTCGAACTGGATGGTTGGTGCCATTTTGCTCAGCTCGCCATAGTGGTTTGCCTGCAGCGAGGTAATCAGGATCAGATCCGGTTTGCTCGCATGCACGCGCTCCAGGTTGGGCTGCACGATGGAACCGAGATCCTCGACATCGGCCGCGTCTCTGTATTTGCCCAGGAAATGCGGGATGAAATCTTTGGGCATGCCGGTCACTGGCACGTTTAGCTGTTCAAGAAAGTCGACCTCGTTCATGTCCAGCGCAGCTACCCGCTGCGGCAGCTTCTCTACAACGGTAGTGCCGAGTTGATGCTGCACATTTACCGGAGTGTAAGGCGCCAACTCTGCCCCGCTGGTGTTCGCCGGCGCAGTGGCGGTTTGCTCGTTACAACCTGACAGCACACATATCGTCATCACCATCAGGGCTAGGGCCCACCCGCTGTTTCGCTGATTATTGGTCATTGCCGTTCTCATAGTGGATTGAAGTAGTTGCACAGGCGCCCGTGGCGTCCTTGGGTGATCTCGAAGTTCAAGCCATATAGCTCGCTCATCCGCGCCTCGGTCACCACCTCGGCCACGCTGCCGGTGCACTGCACAGCGCCCCGTTTCATGGCGACGATGTAGTCGGAGTAGCTGGCGGCGAAATTGATGTCATGCACCACCAGGATCACCGTTCGACCCTGTTCGTCGCAGAGCCGGCGCAGTGCGCGCATGATCTGTACGGCGTGCTTGATATCCAGGTTGTTGAGCGGTTCATCAAGCAACAGCAGGTCGGTTTGCTGGGCGATGGTCATGGCCAAAAAGGCCATCTGCCGCTGTCCGCCACTCAGTTCATCGAGGTAGGCCTGGCGTAATGGCTGTAACTCCAAGAACGCGATAGCGTCATCGACGGCTTGCCGGTCTTGCTCGGTCAAGGCTCCACGGCTGTAGGGGAAACGGCCAAAGGCAACCAACTCCTCGACGGTCAGCCGCAAGTTGAAGTCCGGCGCCTGACGTAAGGTGGCAACGCGCTTGGCATACTCGCGAGTCGGGATATCTGCAATGCGCTGACGGCCAATAAGTATCTCGCCTCGGCTTGGCTCTAGTAGCCGCGCCATGCTCATCAGCAATGTCGTCTTTCCAGCACCGTTAGGCCCGATCAGCGAGGTCAGGCGATGCGCTGGAAACTCGACGCTCACCGCATTAAGCACGGCCTTGGCAGCATAGGTCTTGTGCAGATCGTGGACAGCAATCATGAGGCACCTCGGGTGCGCACCATCAGCACTAGGAAGTACCCGCCACATAACAGGTTGACCAGGATCCCGACGGTGGTTTTGTAGTTGAACAGGTGCTCGACCAGCAGTTGAGCGCTGATGAAGATGGCGATGGCAATCGCGCTGCCCATGGGTAACGTAATGCGATGGCGAAAGGTGCGGGCCAGGGCATAAGTCGCGTTCGCGACGAAGATCCCCATGAACGCTGTAGGCCCGAGCAGGCTGGTGGATACCGCCACCAGCGTGGCAATCAGCGCCAGATAAAGGCGTACCTCGCGCGCGTAATCCACCCCTAGCGAAGTCGCTTGATCGCGCCCCAGAGACAGTACATCGAGGGCTGGCAACGCCTGCCGACCGATTAGCAGGACGCCGATGACCGCTGCCGCCGAGTACAACAGTTGCTCGGGTTGCGCACGATTAAACGAGGCCTGGCTGAAGCCGAGCAGCACAGAAAATTCGCCGGGGCTGACCCGAAGCTGCACGAACTGGGTAAAGGTACTGATCACCATCGTCAGCACCAAGCCCACCAGAAGCAGGACATACACATTGTTGGAGCTGTCGCGGAACAACCAGCGATGAATCGCCCAGGAATAGCCAAGCAACAGCAGCACAGACAATGCGAAGTTGCCGCTACCACTCAGCGCGACCACGCTGTAGGTGCCCATGGCCAGCACCAGAAGCGCCTGCCATAACAGGTAAACCGCTTCGTAACCCATGACGGCCGGCGTCAGGATGCGATTACCTGTAATTGTCTGGAAAACGATGGATGAGCAAGCCACGCAAACGCCGCCGATAAACATCGCCGCCAACCGGGCCAGTCGCTTGGGTATGAGGTAATCAAAATCCATCCCGGAACCCAGGAACAGGAAAACCAGCGCCAGCGCGCAAACCAGCAGCCAGGCCGCATAACCATGGAGGCGCACCATCACCTGACCCTCCGGATGATCAGGGCGAGCAAAAGTGCACCACCGACGCTGCCGGCGGTGAGACCGATAGGCACCTCGAACGGATAGATCAGTACGCGGCCAAGGATGTCGCAGATCACCAATAGCGAAGCACCACCCAGCGCCACGATCGGTAATGTGCGTCGCAGGTTGTCGCCATAAAGCAGGGCGACCAGATTGGGGATTACCAGGCCAACAAAGGGAATAGCGCCGACGGTGATTACCGTGACGGCTACCGTCACCGCCACCAGCAGCAATCCGAGCACCACTGTGGCGGCATAGTTCATACCCAGGCTGCTGGCCATGCCCTCCCCCATTCCGAGCACGGTAAAACGCTGGGCATATAAATAGACAAGCACCACAACGGGCAGGATCAGGTAGACGATCTCGTAGTTGCCTTGCACGACCTTGGAGAAATCACCGAGGAGCCAGCCCTGCATGCTCTGCAGAATGTTGTGCTGGTAGGCATAGAACTCGGCAAGCGCGCTCAGCACACCGCCGTACATCAGGCCGATCACCGGCACCAACGCACTACTGCGCAAGCGTGTTCGCCGGACAATCGCGACGAACAGCAGCCCGGCTGCAAAGCTGAAAATCAGCGCGAAGATCATGCGGCCAGAACGTCCTGCATCTGGCATCAACACCATCGCCAGTAGAATGCCCAACTTTGCCGCGTCGAGGCTGCCCGCCGTGGCCGGCTCGACAAACTTATTGCGCACGATGTGCTGCAGGATTACGCCACAAACGGCCAAGCCAACGCCCGTCAGCACCAGTGCCGCAAGCCGAGGCAAACGGCTCGCCGTCAGGGTTAGCCAGGCACTGCTTTCATTCGCGACCAGCTGGGACCAGTGCAACTGACCAGCACCGATCATCAACGACAGCATGCAGAGCGCCGTGAAGCAGCCCAGATAGCCTGCACGCATCACGCCAGCTCCTGCTCGTCGCCAACAGCAATATACCTACCTTTGGCCATCTGTCGTTGATGCAGAAATAGCGCATAACGACCACCGGCAGCACGCAGCGTATCGGGAGCACCCTGCTCGACAATACAACCGTTTTCCAACACCACGATGTGATCGGCCAAGGCAACCGTGGACAGCTGATGCGCGATAACTACCAGAGTACGGCGACCACGCATTCTGGCCAGTGTCTCGGCGATCACAGCCTGGTTCTCGGTATCCAGCGCCGCAGTGGCTTCATCAACCAGAAGAATCGGTGCATCCTTGAGCAGCGCCCTGGCAACGGCGATACGCTGCCGTTCACCTCCAGAAAGACGTGCCCCACCCTCGCCGACCTGTGTACTTATTCCATCAGGCATACGCGCAAGAATGCTGGCCACACCAGCCTGCCGTGCAGCCTGGAAGATGTCGTCATCACTGGCGTTGGTTCTGCCGATGCGAATGTTGTCGGCGATGGTGCCTTGGAACAGGTAGCTGTCCTGAAAAATCTGGCTGATATGCCCGGCCAACTGTTCACTGCCCATATGCCGTACATCCACCCCGCCGACCAGCAGGCTGCCCTGGCTGACGTCAAAAAAGCGGGCTATCAGCCTTACCAGAGTGGTCTTGCCGGAACCGGATGCACCGATCAGCGCCACCATGCTGCCCGGCGCCACCCGCAGATTGATATCGTTGAGAACCGCATCCTGTCCCGGTGCGTATGCAAAGCTGACATGTCGTAACTCGATGGAGCTATCAGCCGGCGTTTGTGGCTGACCAGTTTCCGGCAGGGCTTGCGCCGCAAGTATCTCCATCGCGGCAGCAAGCTGGCCCTTTGCGCTACGCAGGATTTCACCGTAGCTGGCGATCTCCAGCAGCGAGTCGATATAGCGGCCGATCAAAAGCAAAGCGACGACCATCACAACCATTGACGACGCTTCTACATGGGCATTGATCTGCTCAGCGAGCAGGAGGCCCGCTACGAGCAGCAACACGGCAAAAATCATCTGCACCGCCCAAGCATTGAGCACTGCCGACAATGACGAGCGGAAGATCAGGCGCGCGGCCGACTGCCGCTGCTGTTCGATAGCCTCTTCGAGCAGCCGGGTACCGCCGCCTTCGCCGTTGAAGGCACGTAGCACGGACTGCGATTGGGCGAATTCGACCACGCGCTGGCTGGTCGCAGCAAAATCACGCTGGAATGCAGCATCGACCGAAGCACCCAACCCTGAGGTGAACCCCAGGATGCCGGCCAGGAACGGCAATGCCAGCAATGCGATAAGCCCCAGCTGCCACTGCACCACGAACAGCGCCCCCACAATCAACAGTGGGGTTAATAGGCTGCTGATCAGTGGAGTGAAAACGTGAGCAGGAAGCTGCGCCACTGTCATCATTCCCTGACTGATGACGTGACCAAGCTGCGCCTTGTTCGTGGCGTCGAACCAGCCCAGCGGCAGCGTCGCCGCATGGTCACCGATACGCTGCCGCCCACCACGCAGTACCGCCACACCCACCGCAATCCCGGCCTGCTCCACCTGTCGCCGCAATATCCAGCAAACCAGTACGCCGGCCAGTAGCACGGCGAACCACAACATGGCACTTTGGGCATCGCCAGCAAGCAGCCGGCCCAACGCCGGTACCAGAGTAATGATGGTCAGCCCACTCAGCAGAGAGTAAGACACAGCCACGTAAAGATAGCGGCTCAGCACGGCGGCTTCCTCGCCAAGCAATCGCTTCATGTCCTTCAGCATGCCGGCACCGCCTCAGGTTGGTCGCAACCACCCAAAGCCCAGAGCCTCGCATAGAGGCCTTCTCGCAGAAGAAGTTCGTCATGCCTGCCCTGCTCACGGATACGCCCCTCGTCGAGTACGATGATCTGCTCCGCATTGATCACGGTTTCAAGGCGGTGTGCGATCACCAGCAAAGTACGGTCTGTAGCAAATATCGACAGCGCATCCTGAATCGCTGCCTCACTCTCGGCGTCGACGGCAGCAGTAGCCTCATCAAGTACCAGCACAGGAGGATCGAGCAGTACGGCACGGGCGATGCTCAAGCGTTGCTGTTCGCCACCCGAAAACTGTGCGTCCTCACCGACAACCGAGTCGTAGCCGCGTGGCAATCGAAGGATGCGCTGATGAATGTTCGCGACCCTCGCGGCATCTTCAATCTCCAACTGACTGGCATCTGGACGCCCCAGAGCAATGTTTTCGCGTACGGACGCGTGGATCAACCGCACGTCCTGCAGTACGAAACCGATATGCTGGTAGAGCTGAGCAGTCTCGATCCGGCGTAGATCGACCCCCCCCAGGGTGATACGACCCTCACTAGGATCGAAGAACCGGAGCAACAAGCGCGCCACTGTCGACTTACCCGCCCCGGACGGCCCGACAATGGCCGTAGTGGTTCCAGGCTTCAGGATGAAGCTTAGATCGCAGAGGACGCGGTGCTCGCCATACGCATAGCTGACCTGTTCCAGGCGTACCTCGCTATCCCTCGGGCGCTCTGTAGCGTATGGTACCGGCTCCGCAAGCAGCGGCGTTTTCAGCAGAGCCTGAATTCGCTGAGCAGCAGCCGTGGCGTTGCCCAGATCATGACTAACGGTGTGCAGCAGCATCAAGGGTGCGCAGAGCCATGGCGTCACCAGAACGAACGGCAATAACTCAACGGGGGTCATCCAGCCAAGCGTGACGAAGGACGCCCCCGCGAGCAGAACCACACCAAGCACAGAAACCGGTGCAATGAGTGCGTTTGCACTCGCCATCGAGCCCACCAGCGGGCGGGTGAACTCAGTAAAAGTATTGGCGAAATCGTCGACAGCGCTCCGGTAACTTGCATGGGCTCTGCCGGTGCTGCCGAACGCCTTTACCACCGGCATTCCGTTGACGAACTCGATCACTGCGTTGTCAATACGCGCCATGCCGGCCACGAACGTCTGAATGTTCGCCCTACTGGCTTTCATCGCCCTGCCGAAAAACAGGAAGAATCCAGGGAATGGCAGCAGCGCGAGGATGGCCAGGCGCCAATCCATGGCGAACAGGTAGATCACCGAGATCACGATGACGCCTAGCGCACGCCCAACTGTGGTGAAGAAATGCGCAGTCAGGCTGTGCAGAGTAGCAACGTCATCCTGCATTGCCTGCTTGACCTCTGCCGAGGCGCGACTGTCGAACCACCCCAGCGGCACTCGCACCAAGCGCTGCGTGATCACCATGCGCAGATGATGAGTGAAGTGATTGTCAGCCCTGTGCGCCACTAATTCGCCCGCAAAGATCAGCGTCATGCCTGTGAGCAGACCGACCAGGCATATCCCCAGCCGCCAAAGAATCTCGCGTGACAGGCCTGCCGAGGCAGTATCGCTGTCGGCAAACACCAAGGCGGCAACATGAGCGATACCGGCCAATGGCAGCAGCGTGAGCATCGCCCCAAAGGCAGTTAAAGCCCCTGCCAGCAACAAACGCCCACGTATGGGTTCAAGCAATCGGCTTATCGAGCCGGGCTCCCTGGGTGTGGCAGAAGCCTGTTGATCAGCGCTCATAAATAAAGGAATCCAAGACAGCGAGTGAACGAGCAAGGCGAGATGCCACTGCGCATGAGAATTATAATCACATTTAGTTGCATAACTATAAACTAATTTGCGAAAAGCCAATGAGGCAGCTACAAGACACTTCCCGCAGAAGGAAGGAACTGGAATGAAAGCGCCGCAAAAACCCGCTGCTCGCGGAAGGCCCCGCACCATCACACGCGAACGAATCGCCGACGCGGGAATATCCATAGGTCTGCCGAACATCACCTTCGTCGGGCTCGCAGCTGCGATTGGGGTGAGCCACATGGCGCTGTACAAGCATGTGGCGAACCTGGAGGCACTGAAGATTCTTGTGGCCGAGGAAATCTTCAACCGTTGGCAGATCCCTCGAGCCGATGAAGGCGAGCGCGTTGAACTCAAGGACTACCTGTTGCGTTTCTCCGACTCGATTCAGGCTTTTGTAAAGGCACACCCCGGCCTAACGCCTTACGTAATCCGTCGCTCAGTCGCGACAGAATCGATGCTGACGAAAATCGTCGAGCATCAGATGCACATCGCCCGCTGCTACTCGATATCTGATCAGGAGGCCCGGCAACTGTTAGCGACGGTAGCTTTTCACTGCTTCGCTGTAGCAGACACGGTGTATTCGGTTGCTGGCCGCGACTCTGCAGACGAGACACAACGCGCCGCCGAGGAGGCAGAGATGGAAACCGAGCTGAGCCAGGGCATGCACGCACTGATCGTTGGCAGCCTTGCAGCACTCTGATTCACCACGATTGCTGTCACGAGCCGACTGCGGCAGTTGGGTGGCAATGCCCAAGCCTGATGAGGCAGCATTCCCAAGTTGGCATGGGGGTTCTACCCCGTTAACACGGAAACTTTCGAGTAAGCTCACACCGAGCTGAGGAGTGTTCATGAAGCGCAAGAAATACAGTCCCGAGTTCAAGCGGGAAGCCATCGAGCTGGTTCGTCGTTCAGGGGCGAGCTGTCGACAGGTGGCCCTGGAGATTGGTGTTGCTCCCAACCTGCTCACACGCTGGGTGCGGGAGACATAACCAGGCACTGAGAAAGTCTTTCCTGGAACGGGAAGCCCGCGGGATGAGGAGCTTGCCCGCCTCAAGCGCGAGTTGGCCCGAGTAACCAAGGAACGTGATTTTTAAGAGACGCGGCAGCGTACTTTGCCAAGGAGTCATCGAGCGGTACACGGTGACCCAGCGCTGCCGCAACGAGTACCCGGTACGATTGATGTGCCGTTGCCTGAAGGTTTCTGCCAGTGGCTATTACGCTTGGCAGGATCGTGAACCAAGCCCGCGAGCTCAGGAGAATGCGCGCTTGGTGAGGCGCATTCGGGAGATTCACGAGGACAGCCGTGGATTTGCTCGACAAGGGCAAGGCCGTCAGCCTGAACCGCGTTGCTCGCCTGATGGCGGCTGAGCGAATTCAAGGCTGGCCACGCCGGAAGAGGCGTGGTTTTGGAAGAGTAGCCAGCAGCCGTCCAGCAGGGGTGAAAAACCTGCTGGAGCGCGATTTCACCGCGCAGGAACCAGAGCGCAAGTGGGTCACGGACATCGCTACCCAGGAAGGTAAACTCTTTCTATGCGTGGTGCTCGACTTGTACAGCAAGCTGGTGATCGGTTGGTCGATGCACCACCGCCAGGATCGGCAGATGGTGATTCGAGCGGTGGAGATGGCGATCTGGCAGCGCCAGAGTGACTGGTCAGTGATCCTGCATTCGGATCGCGGCAGCCAATTCACCAGTGCTGACTACCAGCGTTTTCTGAATCGCAACACGCTGGTTTGCAGCATGAGTGCCGTCGGGCATTGCGGTGACAACGCTGTCTGTGAAGGCTTCTTCGATCAGCTCAAACGGGAGCGCGTTGCCCATCAGTCGTATCGAACTCGTGATGAGGCTCGGGCGGATCTATTCGACTACATCGAGCGGTTTCATAACCCACGAATGCGTCGTAGAGTCGCCCGGCAAGATCTGAAGTTTTCAGCCCTTTTCAAACCGTCCGTGGAAATGGGGTAGAACCCCGTGGCGCGCCGAGCCCTTTACAAAGCTCACTGAGCTGCTGGAGTTTTTCGACCATAGCGGAGCCTCCGACGAGGAAAAGGAACTCTATGTCGACAAAATTAAGAGGCGCTGGAGCACGCAAAAAACGCGCGAGAAGGCTGTCGAGAAGAAGCAATACAACTTTGTGCTCCCCCTGAGCGTCAACGCAATCCTGGACAAGCTTGCTGAAGAACACCAGCTATCCAGAACCAAGGTCTTGGAGGCGCTTATCCTGAGCGAGGAACAGCACGAGCTGTATCTCCCGAAACAACCCACCAGATGAGCCATCTGGTGCCTCGAAAAACCAGTGGCACAAAAAGTGGCACAAAATTCGAGCGAGACGGAAAACCCATCAGGCATAAAAAAATCCAGTCACCGCTAAGTGACTGGATTTTCTAGGGTTTTTTGGTCGGGACGGAGTGATTCGAACACTCGACCCCTTGCACCCCATGCCGGAGGTCTAGCTTATAAGGCATTGATTTTAATAGGATAATTTTGAGCGCTCGCTGCAGCCACTGCTCTACTCTATCCAACGGTTTTCAACGATTCCCCGCAAAAGTCCCTAAGTAAACTGGCACTGCCCCAAATCCAATGGAACTACTCTCTGCCTAACAACGGCACTCCCGCATCGCTGCGGTTCCTCAACAAGTTTCTAATTTAGTGGCAATTACAACGCTCAGTAATACTGCTTGATCTTCTGCGCCACCAGCTTTCAACGATTTCCCGCAAAAGTCCCTAATCAAACTGGCACTGCCCCAAACCCAATGGAACTACTCTCTACCTAACAACGGCACTCCCGCATCGCTGCGGTTCCTCAACAAGTTTCTAATTTAGTGGTAATTACAACGCCCAGTAATACTGTTTGATCTTCTGCGCCATCAGCCTACGACGCTCGGCCAGAAACGCTTCGAACCGCTCGGGCTGGTAGGCTGCCAGATCCTCCGGGAGACAGTTGGCGGCCAGATTGGCTTTGAGATCATCCACTCGGGTGATCGCACCGTAGCGGGCCTCACCCTTCTCGCACTGCGCGAAAACAGCGTCCATATAGGCCGCCGGGGCGGTGTCGCCGATTTTGATGTTCACTTCCTGCTGCACGTACACGTAGTTGGCCACCTGGTTGTACTTGCTTCTGAGCAGTCCCTGCTGCTTGAGGAAGTTCTTCGGGAAGATGTGATGGATATCGCCGTGATGGGTAAGCATGTCACGCACGGTGATGTCCTTGGACAGGAAGCCCTTGTCCCCGCGATTGGCCTGCGCGG
This sequence comes from Pseudomonas sp. KB-10, assembly GCF_018221585.1. Taxonomy (NCBI): domain Bacteria; kingdom Pseudomonadati; phylum Pseudomonadota; class Gammaproteobacteria; order Pseudomonadales; family Pseudomonadaceae; genus Pseudomonas; species Pseudomonas sp. KB-10. The sequence continues at coordinate 118,040 of NZ_QYYB01000011.1, read as the reverse complement.
CCCAGAATACCTTGATGGCCGGGGCGTTGACTGAGGAGGTGTTCAGCGCCTGCGGCAAGCCGAAATCCCAGAAGGCGTCGGACAAATCTGCGGCTTCGATTTCCGCCAACACCTCGGCAAATGGCCGCTCGTGCACGGCCTTAATGTCCTTGTCGAAACGCGATTCCGGCGAACCCGAATAGCGGCCCGTAAGCAGCGACATAACGAACCAGCGGCGCACCCAGCTTTCGATATTGGGGTTGTTGCCCAGGTCGCGCTTGAGCTTGAGGTACAGTACGTAGGCGAAGTTAAGCGCGTTGACCGAACCGATCATGGAGCTATCCACGTAACCGGCCGAGCGGACGATCATCAGAAAGCGCTTGAAGTGCGTCTCGTTGATGAACTCTTTCACCCCTTCGCTCAGGGTCTTGAACGACGCCTCTTCGATTTCCTTCTCGTAGCTGCGAGTCTCGAAGTTACGCCCCGAGAGCAGGCCGACCAGATCCGACAGTCGTCCACGGTTGAAACGAGTGGTGAATGCAACCCGCAACATGTCCGAGTAGCTGGGGTCGTACAAGTCGTCGTTCTCGCCCTTCAGCCAACGCATGGCCTTGAAGTAATCGGTCTGCACGAATGCTTTGTCGTTGCTCTCGATGTGCGCGTAAAACTCCGGCGCAATGGACAGGTGGCAGAAATAGTCGATCGCCTTGCGTAGCGTGTTGCCGTCGAACTCCTCGTTGGCAGCGATCTTTGACATGGCGAAGTCCGCCTGACTCAACACCACACCCTTGGAATTGATGCGGATAAAGATTTCGGTGACCGTCTCGATATCCAGATCAGCTGCCAACTCGATCAGACCGATTTGCTTCTTGGTGATATCGCACAGCCTGTCCAGCCGTTCGTAGAGCAGATCTTCGTCCACCCCAGGATTCAGCTCCAGATAGTCACGGCCCACCTTGTGCGCCTTGAGCTCACCGCTGACGATGGGGGCGATATCGGCAAACCAAGCTTTATCCTTCTCGATAGCCGGGTTGCTGACCTCAAAGCGCTCCTCAATAGGGTGAAAGGCGATGCGGATACGCACCTGCTGGTAATCCTGGTTGATTACCTGCTGCCCGGCGATGGCGGCAGTCAGTGCCGTTACCCGCTGCTGACCATCGATCAACACCTTCTTGCCTTCGGCCAGCGAGCCGTCCTTTAGCTTCACCGTCGGGTTGCGCCAGGCAATGATGTAACCCACCGGAAAGCCCTGATACAAGCTGTCCATCAGATCGCGCACTTTGGTGGCATCCCACACGAACGGCCGCTGGATTTCCGGGATGGCGATCTCTCCGGATTTCACCCACGTCAGCAAGGTTTCGATCAGGTGCTGATTGACGGAGTATTTCTGCGCTGACATGGGCATTCCTTTGCATACGTATAAAACGAATCTACGCGCTCGCAGCTGGCGGCAGTTCTGCCAGACCGGACCGGGTGATATATGGCACTTTGCCAGAGGGTACCAGATTGGCAGCGGCTTCCAAGTGCACATCCTGATCATCGAAGAAGATATGCGGGTTGAAGGCCCTGAGGACTTTGGGCTTACCGACTCCGCCCAAGAAGAACGCCTCATCAACGTACACGCCCCAAGCGCGCAGGGTATTGATGACACGCATTTCCGAGGGCGAATTTCGCGCGGTGACGATGGCAATCCTGATCGGAGAATCCTTGCCGCCAGTGGGTAGGCGCTCCTGCAGACGGGCCAGCTTTATCAGCAGGCTGGCATAAGGGCCCTCTTCCATCGGTGTATGTTGCAGCGCATCTTCCTGGGCCTTGAACGCGTCCAGTCCCTGGGTCTTGTAGACCAGCTCACTGGCATCGGAGAACAGCACCGCGTCACCGTCGAAGGCAATTCGCACCTGGCCCTCGGGTATTTGCGGGGCGTTGGCGGGTGGCGGCTTGAGGATGGCTGCAGCACAGCGCCTGGAATCGATGACCTTTTGCGCGTCCTCCACATTGGTGGTCAGGAACAGGTCCACATCGAAGGCGTCCATGTAGTCGGCCACCGACTCGCCGCCAGTAAAGGCCGAGCGGGTGATTGCCAACTGGTCGCCGCGAATGGTCTTAAGCACGCGAATACCGGTGTCCGGACTATTGCGTGACATCACCACCACCTCGACCAACGGGGAGGTCTCGCCACCTTTCATATGCCGGTTGAGGTCGAGCAGCGCCTTGACCAGGTGATAACCAGTACCTGGGGCAAGCGGCTCGTCCTCACGCGCCTGCATATAACGACGGTAGTTATCAATCACGCTTTCGGGATCGGCCTCTAGCGCGGCCTTGAACATCTGATCGGACTCACTCATGTCGAACAGAGCCGTCGCGGAAATCCCGACCACCAGGGTTTTGCTTAAATCAAGCGCCATAAAGCCTACCTTCCAGCCACCTAGCACCACCCGGTATGGGCAAAGAGAACACCGCTTTCGAATGGGTCATACACCACCCTGGACTCAAGGAACCAGCGCCAGCAAATTCTCGATCAACTCTTTCAGTTCAGATCGCTGCTCAGTTCCCTCTTGGTACATCGAGCGCTGGAGGATTTGGTCGGCATTCATCAGAGGCCAGAATCGATCTGAAACGTCGTCTGGTTTCATCCCCACTGCGTCACCAATGATCTGCTTGGCATCGCTGGTATCGGTGAAATTAACCACGACACCGGCTTCTTGCAGAATCAAATCTGGACACAGGTAGTTTTCGATTTCACGCTTACGAGTCGAATAAAACGCCCGTCCAAGCCCTTCAACTTCTTGTTTTCGCTTGAGGTTTGTCTTGTGCTGAAAGGAATCACCAAGATCTGAGTCCAGGAAAACGCACCACGGCAGGCCAATTTCGTCGGCAAGCTGATGGGTGACCCAATGCTTCACGTTTCCACAGCCGCCAACGTGAATCGGGATAAGCCCCTGATCATCGAGATCGCGGTCAATAACGCTTGCCGCCTTGAGGGTGCTAGCTGTGTGACGCAGGAAGGTGATATCGCTCTTGCCCTCCACCAGGATGATTCCCTTCGCCCGCTCCATACCCGTTTCGGGGAGCACACCCAGACTCTCGGCGGCCTCCTTGAGCACATCGTCATTGGGCATCCTGACTGTGGGGATGTCGTTTTCGTCCTTGGTGACGTAACGGATGCCATCGATGGGCATCAAGCCGGCCAGGGCGGGGACGTGGGTGGTGACGATGATCTGCCGGTTGGGCTGGCTGGAAAGCTCCAGCAACGCCTTCATCAGCATCATCTGGTAGTTCGGGTGCTGGGAGGTCTCCGGCTCTTCGATGGCATAAATCACATTACGCTGGGAGCCCACTACCGCCTTCTCCGCCTCGGCGCGGAAGAAGTTGAGCAGGATCAGGCGGCGCACACCGCTGCCGCGCTTGTTGATGGGGATACCGTTCTCACCATCTAGGGTAAAGCTGAAACTCCATTTGGGCTTTTCCTTAAAGCGCGGGGTCAGCTCATTGGCTAGCTCGGGGGCCATTTCCCGGAGCTTGTCGAGGGTACGGGCTGCGACATCAAGGACACTAGCTTCAATCTGCTGTTCCAGCACGCTGATCTGATCCTGCAGCGCAGCCTGAGCCTCCTTGACCGCCTGTTGCAGCGGGTTCTTGGCCTCAGCATCGCCATCGCTGCTTTCACGATCCGCCTTGAACAGGGCGAAGGTGGGAAGCTGGCACTCGATCTTTTCCCAGATAGACTTGCTGTCGGTCGAAAGACCTTTGCTGACGTCGAGCAGCATCTCCTGACAGGCGATGGGTTGTGCTGCCGCACGGATAGCCTGCCGCCACTGTGAGGCCACACGTTTGTCCGCCACTTGCTCGGCAACGCCTTGCTGCTCACCAAGCTTTTTTAGTTCGGCCATTTTTAGGCTCAACAGCCCAGCCAGCGCTTCATCCGCAGGATGCAGACAGCGGATGGCGGTACGCTCCAGCTTGCCGGTGTTGCCCTTGAAGGTTTTGACAATCTCCAGCGCGCCCTCGGCGTTGAGCAAGTATTCCTGCGCCAAGGACGTCTGGGCATTTTCATCCAGCACCAGCGCTTCAGGTAGGCCGTCGAACTCACAGGCAATCTCGAACTGCTCAGCGCCCTCGCCCAGGCTGAAGCAGTTCATATCGCTCTTGTCCGCCTTGACGTCGCCGCTCTCGAAGAAGATGGCCAAGGCTTCGAGGATGGTCGATTTGCCATAGTCATTACGACCGACGATGCCGGTCATGGCTTGGTCGATGGGAATAACCGTGGTGGCGCGGTAGCCACGAAAATGAGTGAGCTTGACGGACTTAAGGCGCATGGGGATTTCCTTATCTACAGCTGGCCAGCAAAGGCTTTTTGAGACAGCGCACTGAAATTCAACACGTTCAGTTGATGTGCAGATTCTTGATTGCTCGTGAGCGATTTGCTTTTCCAGTAAACAGCTGAAAACTCTCTTTGCTTTTGCATATCCGGCACTGGAAGCTCAATGGCATAAAGCTCTTTTGTGCGAATCCCCTTCACCGTACTACCGGAAGAGCGAGCATAAATTAAGTCTTGGATAAAAGGATGCAGCAACAAGAACAGGAGGTATTCATGTGTCACCTTCCCTTTGGATCGCAGAGCTACCAAACGCTGACCAATTGCAACCCTCTCATACTCACCTAGCAAGGCAACATTTCCGAGTGGTGCTTCGGTAGTAAAAAGAACATCGTTCTTTCTGGGAAAGCCTCTCGTCATCCATGCGTCATAGTTTTCTTCGGGAATGTACTCTCTCGGCTCATCATCAACATAACCACTCTTGACGTTTTTTGCCGTTATCAAAGGAATTCCAGAATCTGATTTCTCAGGTGTCTTACCTCTGTAGTCAATGTAATCAACCAACTCCAGCAGCTTGTACTTTTGCGAGCTTGCGTACCCAGAAGATGTGACAAGCTCACCGAACATGTCCAGAAACACGGCGCGGAGGAAGTCGTCGGCGAGCTGGATGGCTTGCTGGCGTTTGCGGCGAATGGCGTCGGCTTTGTCGAGGATGGCGGCGATGCGCTTTTGTTCAGGCAGGGGGGGTAGTGGGATTTTAAGTTTTTTAATATCCCCGAGAATTATTCGCCTCAGCGCTGACCCTGTCTTGTTTTTTGAAGCCTGCTCTAACACTGACGGACTTCTTAGTACATGACCAAGATAATTAGAGTCAAGCTCACTTGATGGCCTCAAAATTGCCAATGAAGAAAGCACCGCAAATTTTTTATCCTCTTGCACCACATGAACTTTTCCAACAGTTCCATCTTTCGAAAACAGAACATCGCCAACCTTAGGTGCCGAATTTCCAGCATTAGCCTTTTTATACTCTTCCTCGGAAATTTTTGAGCAGCACAATAGATCCAACCCATTATCAGATACATCTTTTACTGTAAGAAATGGAATACCTACTCCAACATCAGGAGGCGTATAGTGAGTTCCATCTGTTAACAGTGAACAAACTTCTTGTAGCGTAACCAGCGGCCAACTCACAGCATCTCCTCCAGCTCATCCAGATCCGCCAGAATCTCCTGCTCCAGCCCTTTAAGCCGTTGCAGAATCACCTTGGGGTCTTCGTACTGCTCCTGCTGGTACTCCACTTCCTTGTAGCGGTTGATGGAGAGGTCGTACTTATTGGTAGCGATGTCCTCGGCAGGCACGACAAAGGCCTTTTTGCGCTTGTCGCCGAACAGGGTATTGATGGTGCTGGCGCTGATATTGCCCTCCACCATCTGCCGGTATTTATGCCACTGCGCGATAGCGTCGGGCAGGTCGTTGCTGCCCTCGCCTTTCAGCTCGGTGCGCTTGTCGTCCAGCGAGTAGCCGTCGGCCTGCAGGTCGTAGAACCACACGCGTTCGGTGGTGCCGCCCTTGGTGAAAATGAGGATGGCGGTGCTGACGCCGGCGTAGGGTTTGAACACGCCGCTGGGCAGGCTGACGACGCCTTCGAGCTGGTTGTTGTCCAGCAGCTCGCGGCGCAGTTGCTGGTGCGCCTTGGAGGAGCCGAACAGCACACCATCCGGCACGATCACGGCGGCGCGGCCACCGAGCTTGAGCGAGCGCAGGATGTGGGCGACGAACAGCAGCTCGGTCTTCTTAGTTTTCACCAGGCCGAGCACGTCGGGGTTGGTGTTGCTTTCATCCAGGCTGCCTTTGAACGGCGGGTTGGCCAGCACCACGTCGAAGAAGTTTTCTTCCTGCTGCGGGTAGTGCTCCTTGATGGATTTGCTCAGGGTGTCCTGGTAGCGGATGTTCGCGCCGTTCACGCCGTGGAGCATCATGTTCATGCTGGAGACGCGCAGCATGGTGGTGTCGAAGTCGAAGCCCCAGAACATCTGGCTGTTGATGTGCTGGCGGTAGGGTTCGAGCTGGTCGCCGGTGTAATGCAGGTTGCCGTCTTCGTCACGGAAGGTGCCTTCCGCGCTGGAGTGCACGCGGTTGAGGTATTCCATGCTGCGGGCCAGGAAGCCGGCGGTGCCGCAGGAGGGGTCGCAGATCACCTCAGTGGGCTGCGGGTCGATCAGCTCGATCATCGCGTCGATGATATGGCGCGGCGTGCGGAACTGGCCGTTGATGCCGGCAGTGGTGAGCTTGCTCAGCAGGTATTCGTAGATATCGCCCTTGACGTCGCTCTGGGTCAGCGGCAGGTCGTTGACCATCTCCACGGCGGAGGTGAGCACGGACTCGTTCTTGATCTCCAGATCGGCGTCCTGCATGTACTCGCTGATATGGCCCAGACCTTCACGCGCACCGCCCTCGCCTTCGGCGCTGCCCAGGGTAGCGAAGAACGGGTAAACGCTCTGCTTGAGGTGGCTGTGCAGCTCGCGGCCGCTCATGTTGCGGAAGTTCTTCCAGCGCAGCAGCTGGCCTGCCGGGGTATTGGGGAACAGGCGGTCGAAGGGTTTGCCGGTGCGGTTGGCCTTGCGCTCGGCCACGTCTTCCTGCATGTCGAGCATGCGCGCGAACATCAGGTAACTGATCTGCTCGATCACGGTGAGCGGGTTGGTAATGCCTCCGGTCCAGAATTTTTCCCAGAGCTTGTCGATATGGTTGCGGATTTTACCGGTGAGCATTCAGTGGTCTCGATCTATGGGTTGTACAGCCATCAGGCGGGTGTGCTGGGCTGATCAGGGTTCTTCAGGAAAGGTTTCAGCACGGCGACCAGTTCGGTGACATCGGCGGGAGCGAATACACCGTCGATACCTTCGTGGGAAATGCTGTCGAAGGGTGGCTCGTAGAGTTTGTCCACAACGATGCTGCCGTACTGGGCGATGTAGTTTTTCAGCAGATTCATGAAACGCACCTGCTGAGCGGTGAGGCTGGGGTGCTCATGCAGGAACTGCGTGAAATGCGCTTCGATGGCTTTGGCATCCAGGCCGATGATCTCGCGCACAGTGAGGTGCAGCTGATCCGCCGTACGACCGTAAAACTCGTTGAGCACCTCCAGGCTGACACCGGGGTGACTGGTGAGAATGGCCGAAGTGAGAGTTTTCAGCTCCGGTTCGGCAATGGGCTCACCCTTGTGAATCCTCTGCAGGGTCGGGTTGGCCGCGAGCATGGTATCGAGGATATCTTTGAGGCGACGTCGGTAGATCATGGCCTCATTGGCACCGGCAATGATGACCGTACGCTCGTTCACTTCCACCCCGTCGTCACTAGTGCGGGTGCTGGGCATGACATAGCCGCCCGTGCTGCCGGTTTGCCGATATTTCATGATGCCGCGTAGTTCTTGGCGGGCATTTTCTAGTTTGTCGATGCTCGGCTGCAGCCAGAAATCGGCACTGCGCACTTCGGCGATCAGTGCGTCCTTCTGACGTACGGCCTGGATGTTGACTGCGAGCTTGTCCAGCTCGGCGAGCAAGACCATTTTACCGTCATCGAAGCAACTGGCCTGCTCGACAAGGCAGCATTGAATACCGGCGATGAGCTTATCCAGCGCTGAGGCATGTTTGTCGCGCAGCACGCGAGCGGACATCAGCGGCGCGATGGTGTTTGCCAGTAGATGTTGAGTTTTGCCGTCGAACTGCTGCAGTTGCTGGGTTTGCTGCAACTGGTGCACGGCCCGCAGCTCTCGCTTCACCGCCACACTGGTATCGGGCAGGTCGTTGATGTCAGCACGCAACAAGGCGATGGCGGCATCGAAAGCAGCGGCGTGATTACGATGCAGGGCGGCCTGGGCCAGCGCCAGACGGGCCTCGAAGGTAGTTTGCAGCAGGGATTTGCTGCCGGTGTCTTCAGGCTCTTGATATTCCTGCTCGAAGAAATCGAAGTTGCCGTAGTGATCGAAGATCAAGAATTCACTCTTGTCTTTATCAGGACCAAACAGATTGGGACGCAGGCGTGTACCGCGACCGATCATCTGCCAGAACTTGACCCAGGACTTGACCGGCTTGGCGAACACCAGGTTGACCACTTCTGGAACATCGATTCCGGTGTCGAGCATGTCGACCGATATGGCGATGCGGAAGTCGTTATCCGGTTTTTTGAATTCCCTGATCAGCGTATCCACGTGCGGGATCTGGTTGTGGATGACCTTGCAGACCTTGCTGCCGTACTGGGGGTAGAGCTTGCAGAAGAGCGCCTCCAGATGCTCGGCATGATCCTGACGCTGAGCGAAAACAATGGTCTTGCCGACCAGTGAGCCGGTCTCGTCCTTAATGCCGTTATTGATCAGGTTTTCCAGAATGATGCGGTCGGTATCTTCACTGAAAATCTTGCGACCGATGTCCTTGCCGGCAATGGTGGTGCGCTTGGCTTCTTCTTCGCCGAGGTCTTCTTCGAGCTGGCGCTTCTGCTCGTCGGTAAGGTCGTTGTAGTGAATGCCATCGCGCAGGAAGTCGGTGGTCAGATCACGCACACGGAACGGCACCAGATATGGCGGCTCGTTATTGATGGCGGCATCCAGTCCAAACTCGAAGGTGGGGTCCGTGGTTTCACAGTCGAAGATATCGAAGGTGTTACGGCTGATGAACTTCACCGGGGTAGCAGTGAGGCCTACCTGCAGGGCATCGAAGTAGTCGAACAGGTCGCGGTACTTGTTGTAGATGCTGCGGTGGCTTTCGTCGGCAATGATCAAGTCGAAGAAGCCCACATCCAGCTGGGCAAAGCGGTTCATCATGCCTGGGTAAGTGGCAATGTAGACGCGAGCGGTCTGATCAACTTTGTTGGTTTCACCAATCACGCAGCGCGGTTCGCTGGGCAGGTTTTGCTTGAAGGCGTCATCAGCCTGTACACGCAGCTCTTTGCGGTCACAGAGGAACAGCACGCGCTTGGCCCAGCCGGTGCGAAGCAGCAGTTCGGCCAGAGCAATAGCCACCCGGGTTTTACCGGTGCCGGTAGCCTGAATGATCAGAGCCTTGCGACGTTGATCCTGGAACCGCTTGGCAACGGTCTTGATGGCTTCGATTTGGTAGGAGCGATCGGCAATGTTCAGATCGGGGTTGTGCTTCTCCAGCTCAGGGATGCGGTACTGACGCTGGTAGATCAAGTATTCCAGGCTGTCTTTGCTGTAGAAGCCATACACCGGGCGATAGGTGTTGTATTGCGTATCGTCCCAGATGAAGGTTTCGTAGCCGTTGCTATAGAAAATCACCGGACGCTGCATGCCCATGCGCTCGAAGCCGTCCGCGTACATGCGGGCCTGCTCGCGCCCCGCCTGCAGACTGACGTTGCCAGATCTCTTGGCTTCGATCACGGCCAGTGGCTGACCGTTGTCACCCCATAGTACGTAGTCAGCCTTACCTTTGCCGGAGAGGTTGTCGGGGAAATCGACTTCCACTTCCCGGCCGACCTGTGCGGAGTTGCTGACATCCCATCCGGCTTGCAAAAGCATGGTGTCGATTAGCAGCGCGCGAGTCTTGGCCTCGTTCCACTGCAGGCTGTCGGCCACCTGCTGGCTCTGTTGCTGACGCTTTTGCTGGTCAGGCTTGGCGGGCGCGTCGACCTTGTCGAGGTGACGGGTGCGCTCCTGCTCCAGCTTGTCCATGACGCGCTGCAGCTCTTCTTGCTGCTGGTTGAGTTCCTTCTCGTAGCTGGAGACAGTTTTCTGCAGGCTGGCCAGCATCGCCGTTGGGTCTTTGACCTCGGCGAACTCAGGGATCGAAGCCTGCTCAGTGCCGTAGTACTTGATGGCCATGTACATGGCCAGTTGGTGGGCGGTCTTCAGCGCCAGCTGGGCATTGCGCAAATCCCCTTCGGCGCCGTGGGCAGTGTCGTTGCCCTGAATGCGCAGGAAGTTGATCTGGTGCACTAGCGGCTTGCTGACGCAATCGACAAACACCGGATTTTTTACCAGTTCGTAGAAGCTCGACTGCGGCATACGCGGCAGCAGTTCTTCCTTGTAGATGGCTTTAGTCAGCTCTTCAGCGAAGCTGCGCAGACGGGTAAGCGCACTGCCCGGATCGATATGCAGCACGGCTTCGGCCAGGCCGGCAAGGTTTGCCAGCAACTCGTTGCCGGGGCGGAGGAACTCGAAGTTGACTGATTTCATAAAGGCGATTCTGTCCATATCGGCCCCATAGCGAGGACCGTGCCAGTTTTATTCGATGCCGTATTTGTCCATCCAATTGCTCAGCGTTTGCTGGCTTTTAAGACCCAGCAGGCTGGCAGCGCGGGTTTTGTTATTGCCGGTTAAAGTCAGCGCCTTGCGCAGATAATGCCCTGCAACATCGGCGATTACCTGTTGCAGATCAATACCTTGCGTAACATCCATGGCCAGTACATCAGCCTGGGCTTGCGGCAATTTGAACATCGCTTGCTCGATATCATGAGCCGTTATCAGATCGCCCGAACACCACAGCGCTGCGCGCAACAAGGTGGACTGCAGTTCGCGAACATTGCCACGCCAGGGGTTCTGGAGAATAAGATTTTTTGCCTCTGCGGAAATTTTCTTATCGCCGAGGCTTGCGTCCTGGCTGGCAATGACTGCCAGCAGCCTTTCCGACAGTAATAGCAAATCACCTTCGCGCCCTCTGAGCGGCGGGAGGTGTAATAGCCCCACAGCAATGCGATAGAACAGGTCTTCACGGAAGCGCCCTTGGGCGACTTCCTGCATCAAGTTCCGGTGAGTGGCGGTGATCAGCCGTACGTCGACCTTGAGCTCCTGGTTGGAGCCGACCGGAGTGAAGGTGCCTTCCTGCAGTACACGCAGCAGTCGCACCTGAACATCTGGCGTCAGCTCGCCGAACTCATCCAGAAACAGCGTCCCGCCATGGGCCTGCTGGAACACCCCGGGCCGATCTGCAATAGCGCCGGTGAATGCGCCCTTCTTGTGACCAAATAAGGTTGAGTCGATCAGCTCCGGCACGATGGCACCGCAATTCACCGCCACAAAGGGCGCCGCAGAACGTGGACCGGCATTGTGAATGGCGCGGGCAAACAATTCTTTGCCAGTGCCGGTTTCACCGTATATCAGCACCGGCACCTGCTTCGCCGCGAGTATCTGCGCCTGCGCCTTGAGGGCCAGCATGCGCTCGCTCTGCGTCACGATGCTGTCGAAGGCTGCGTCCACAGGCGCATCAAGCCCGGCGAGCTGAACCAGTTTGTCGGTGCTTATGGTATTGGCAGCCGGCACATACTCGGCCGCGATCTCGAAAGGCACCTCGACCCGCTGAACGCCTTGCTCAAGTGACGACTGGTAGAACGTCGCCGGATAACGCGTTTTGCCCAGCAGAATCCACACCGCTTGCATCGCAGGTGTGCCGGGGCTGAGCAGAATAGAAAGCTGATTAGCAGAGGTACTGAGGCGCTTTAAATGCTGACTGGCGGCCTGGTAGATCTCCCCGAAATGAACAGGGGAAGACAGGGATACGTAATGCGCGGTGATTGGTACATCGACCTGCTGGCGCAGCCAGGCCAGGTAGGGTTCAACGCGCTCGGCGGGGTATGAACAGAGAAGCTCGACGCTATCAACTGGCACCGTGTTCAGGGTGGACAGAATTGGACCTAACTCCTGGCCATCAATGGCTTTGAGATCGTTCCCACCTACCCAGCAGGCCAACATATTCTGCTGTTTCGCCAATTTCCCTGCACTCCCTAGACATCTCCAGACCACCTTCAGGTTGAAGAACAATGCGCGCTTTCGTGCGAAACGGATGGTAAACCATCCTGCCAATGATGGCTCATTGTTAGCTACTAAAACTCAAGCTTACCGGGCCCCTCTACCACCTCGCCCCTCACGAAACGGCAAAAGCGCAACTTGCAGTGCATCTACGCCACAGTAGGTTGCCATCCTGAAACCCTCGGGCTAGAGTGCGCCCGTCGTGGTAAATCCCACGGCCGGGTGTAGCAACCTAGGAAACCAAGATGCGGCAGCGTCATAGCGCATAGCCAGTGCCTCGGCACTGCGTTATCGCGTCTCTATGGCGGGCCGTACGGGGCAGGCTTTTGCCTGGCCGGTTCCCTTGGTTCCCGGTTTGCTACCCCCGTGCGGTCCGCCTCCATATTGTGTAGCAACGATTGGTGGCGGCTCCTTAATCGAACCAAGGAGCATAAGGAAAATGCGCTACCCCTTTTTTACCCGAGAGCTCCGCCTTGGGCTTCAGGTCTTGCTGTTCACCTCTGATCAGGAGGTGCGCCATGGCTGAGTTCGAATCCTGCGTCGTACCTTTCCCGCTGCAGCGAAGCCCGCTGCATGAATCCGAACGCTCTCCCCTGCCCTCTGAAGCTGCCGCTGAACTGCGTGGCGTGATGCTCGGTAATCTGCTTGATCAGTTGGCTGAACCTGAGGGCTTGCAGCCTGCGGATCTGCGCGTGCGTATCGCTGCTTATTCAGCGTTGGCTCTGCTCGATGAAATGGTCGTGCTCTATCGCCGTGCCCTCTCTGACGTTCGAGGAGGTGCCAGATGAGCAAGGGCGTGATGACCTACCTTCCACCTCACGACGGCCATCCAGGAATGGAGATCACCTGGGCTGCCGATTGCAGAGAGGCATTCGACCAAGGCGTGAAGCTGGCACAGACCTGGATCGACAATGCCCGCAGTGGATGGCTATGGGCAGTGATGATCGCCGAGCGCGACCTGCTGCCCTGCGCTATTGAGCGGCGAGCTTTTGAGGTGGGTTTCCTGAGTCGTATCCACCAGCGTATGTGCTCGCATCTTCGCTGCGGTGAGCAGGCCGAGATCTATACCGCGGGTGATTGCTTTGGCCACAGAAAGACCCTGACGCTCGCAGGAGCGAGCTGTCAGGGCTGACCTGAGCCATGGCAAATGCCAATGAAGAAGTGGCCTGTTTACACAGACCAGGAAGGAAGGTTCTGAGCTAACGGAGTGCAGGGTCAGCGTACTGACTGTTTGCACTTCGTTAGCCCAGAGACCGGAGAATATTTCGGTAGCGTCCGTCTGCCAATCGTTTTGATTGGGCACTGGCTATAAAGTGGCGACCAGCCTCGTTCCTTTCTCGTTGTTGGTGCAGGCCATATCTGCAGTTCTAGTGCTCGCCAACAACGCCTCTGGGCGTTTTAGGCTGTACCGATAGAGCCTGCGCGCTGCGCTTGCTGGTGGCGCCTGTGAGATCGGTGGAATGGCGGTCTTGCTGTTTCCTCTCACCCTATCACGGCGTTCTCGCCGTCAAGGGCTGCATGCGCTTCGCGCATTTGCGGCGGGGCCGGCTATCGCCCCCTGACAGCTGCGCTGCGCCGTGCTGGACCGGTTCCGGGCAATTCCGCCCGAGCAACTGGAGCATGATCATGTCGCAGCTTTCTCTCGCCTTTGACGCTTCTCTGATGATTCGCGACGAGCAAGGTCGTTATTGCCTGCTACTGCGGAGCAGATCCTGGACGCTGCTCGCAAGGTAATCGATCAGAAGGTTCAGCGGGGCGCAGCCTTCACATCTTCAGAGCTGGTCAAGGAGTACTTGATCGCGAAGCTGGGTGGCTTTGAGCACGAGGTTTTCTCAGCGCTGTTTCTGGATGCCAAGCATCGCCTGATCCAGTACGTCGAGATGTTCCGCGGCACCATCGACAGTGCGTCTGTGTACCCGCGCGAGGTGGTCAAGGAAGCACTGCGCCTGAATGCAGCGGCAGTGATCTTCGCGCACAACCATCCAAGTGGAAATCCAGAGCCAAGCCAGGCTGACAAGGTGCTAACGCAGCGTTTGAAAGAAGCCTTGGCGCTGGTAGATGTCCGCTCGCTGGATCACATCATCGTGGCAGGCCAGCGCACCGTATCTTTCGCTGAGCTTGGGCTGTTATGAACCAAGGGGGCTGAGCCCCCTTTTTGCCGCGCCCTTGCAGGCGTGCGCAGCGGGTTCCGCCGGTTCATCTCGTCCAGCGCCCTTGGCTTTCTTGGCGTTTGGACGCGAGCTTGTGAGCATCCTCCTGCAAGTGCCTCTCGCGACGTCACTCAAAGAACTGATGGCCTGCAATCAGCTGGCACTTGGTTGGACGTCGATACGATTGCTGGTGATATTCAGCAAGCCTGAGTCAGAGGGAGCACGATACCTAACGTGCTGGCTTGTCCATCGACGAAAGCAACGCGGCCACCGGCGTTTTCCACGATACGGCGCACGATGGCCAAGCCAAGCCCCGTCCCCTCGCTGCCCTGGCGCCCCTTGCTGAAACGCTGGAACATTGCTTCCCGCTGATCTTGTGCAACCCCCTCACCCTGATCGCAAACCTCAATGACGACATTCCCAGCGAACTTCCGTCCCCGCACCCGGACTTTCCCTGCGCCGTGCAGCAGGGCATTCTCCAGCACGTTGAGCATCACCTCGCGTAATTCATCGTGATTGCCCCAGCAAACCAAGCCATCCTCCACGTCAACGCTCAGGTCACGATCCCTGGCCTCGAACAAGGGCAGCATGCTCGCCACCGACTCACGGATCACACGTGACACGCGACTCGTCTGCTCGCCCCTCTGCTGCTTACCCGCCATACCCTCTTGACGCGCCAGTTCGAGCAGTTGCCCGACCAAACGACGCATCTGACGCATTTCACGCTCCAAGGCCGGCCAATCCGGGCGTTCGCTCTCACGAGCCTCCTGCATGCGCAGGTCGAGTACTGTAAGTGGCGTGCGCAGTTCGTGAGCCGCATCCGCCACAAAACGACGTTCACCAGCAAAGGCCTCAGCTAGACGATCAAGTGCTCGATTGGCCGCGTCGGCCAGGGGCCGGATTTCCACGGGCAAATTGGTGAGAGGGATGCGTCGGTTCAATTCCCCGGGCCCAATGGAAGCAGCCAGATCGGCAGCACGTCTGACCGGGCGCAGCGTCCAGTTGAGTAACCAGAGGATCAACAGCACCGACAGCAGACCCAGCGGCAGCATGATCAAGAGGCTCTGCAGTAGACGTTCGAGCAGCAGGCGATCGATCGTCCCGCGTTCTTTCGCGTCGTTGCGCGTCACCATCAACGTCGCACCATCAGGCAGGCGCACCGGAACATTGATCACGCGCCCACCGATTGGGCTCCAGCGCCACCAGCGACTTCCCTGCTCCGACATGGCAGTACGCAAACGGCTTGGTCGATCCAGGTTTTCCGAGAACCACAGCACTTCTCCCTGTGCCGAATAAAGGGTGTAGCCCAATGACTCTCCGGCATAACTGAGTGGCAGGCGCCTCATGTCGTTCTCGTCCCGTATCCCCTCTGTTACGGCATGCGCCTGAAGCTCCAGCATCGTCCTTCGCAGCTCGTCACGGGTGCCGTAGAGGTGAATAGCCAGGTTGCCGAAGCCCAATGCGAACACCAGCAACAGAGCAACTAGGATGCGCAGGCGCAGGCTTCTCCGCGTCGGATTAGTTCTCTCCCCCGTCAGGTTGGCGTCAGCAATCGCTGGCATAGTCGCCGCCCACAATAATGAGATCACTTATCATTTATATTATCCGTTAAGGGGAGTTCAGCAATAATGTCTATGCGACATGCCAAACGTCTACTTGGTTTTCGTCCTACGGTTCTCGCCACGGCCATTTCGCTGGCACCAGCAGTCGGATACGCCGCTGAGGGTACAGAAGCGCTGAACCTCAAAGACGTAGTCGTCACAGCATCTGGTTACGAGCAACAGTTGATCGAGGCACCGGCCTCGATCACTGTCATCAGCAGGGAACAACTGGAAGGCAAGTACTACCGCGACGTGACCGACGCACTGCAGGACATTCCCGGCGTGTCCATCGAAGGTGGCGCGGGCGGCAAGCTGGAGAGCACGTCGATCAATATCCGCGGCCTGGGTGAGGCCTATACGTTGTTCATGGTCGACGGCAAGCCGCTGGGTTCCTCAGGCGAGGCTTACTACAACGGTTTTGGCAGTGCGACCCAGTTCGGCTGGCTGCCGCCGATGTCGGCCATCGAGCGCATCGAAGTGATCCGCGGCCCGATGTCCTCGCTGTACGGCTCCAGCGCCCTGGCTGGCGTGATCAATATCATCACCAAGAAGACCACTGCTTCGCGCTGGTCCGGTCAGATCAGCTATGACCACTTGCTGCACGAGGATGACGCCGCCGGCACGGCGGGACAGACTCGCTATTACCTAAGCGGGCCGCTGGTCCAGGAGCATCTGGCCCTGAGCCTATACGGCTCGCGTTATAAGCGCGATGAGGACGACATCATCGGTGGTTACCCCGAGAAGACCAGCGAGAACAACACGGCCAAACTCGATATCGTCCTGAATGACATGCACAGCTTCCAGCTGGAAGCCGGGCGTGCCGAGAGCGACAACCAGAAGACCGAAATCAGCGGCGCGCCTGGTGAGATGAACAATGACCGCACCCATTACGGCATCACCCACGACCTGAACTGGGGCAACGGTGTTCGCACCACCACCTTCGCGACTCAGGCCCGCGAACAAATCGAGAATGGCAGCTCGGAATCCGAGTACAGCGACGACCTGATCAACAGCAAGACCTTCATTCCGCTGGAACGCCACACCATCACCCTGGGCGGCGAGTACAAGTGGGAAACCATCGATCATGACCAGGGGCGCTTCTATGGGGCCGACATGACGCTGGAACGCTGGCAGCGCGCCCTGTTCGTCGAGGATGAATACGCCCTGACCGATGCCTTTTCGCTGACGGCCGGCCTGCGCTTCGATGAGAACGAACACTATGGCGAAGAAATCATCCCTCGCCTCTATGGCGTGTACCGCCTGACTGACGAGTGGGTGCTCAAGGGTGGAGTCAGCGGTGGCTACAAGGCGCCTTCGTTGAAGCAGGCCGACTCCAGCATTGTCGAGAATGCCGGCCGTGGCCGCTCTTACGACATGGGCAACTCCGACCTGCAGCCGGAAAGCAGCATCAACTACGAGATGGCTTTGATGTGGGATGCGGACAACGGCATCCAGTCCGGCGTCACCGTGTTCTTCACCGAGTTCGAGGACAAGATCGGTAAAAAATTGTGGTGCACCAGCCCGGCCAACAACCCGAGTTGCACCGTCAACGGCATCGCCCCACGGCAGACCATCAACCAGTACGTGAACCAGGATCAAGCGGAATTGCGCGGCGTGGAGGCCTTCTTCAACGTACCGCTGAGCGCCTCAGTGGACCTGCGCACCAACTACACCTTCTCCGACAGCGAGATCACAGAGTCCGAAGCCTCTCCAGAAGACGTTGGCAAACCCTTCAACAACCTGCCCAAGCACATGTTCAACGTCGGCCTCGACTGGCGTGCCACCGATGCCCTGAATTTCTGGGCGAAGGCTCGCTACAAGAGCGAAACCGTTTCGGACGAAGACCTGGAGCGACGCCCAGCCTATACCCTGGTCGATCTCGGCGGGCTGTACCGGGTCAGCAAGCACATGGACGTCTATGCCGGTCTGTACAACGTCTTCGACAAGGAAATTTCCAGCGAGGAATACGGCAAGACCCTGGACGGACGTCGTTTGAATCTGGGCGTCGCGCTGAGCTTCTGAGCAGTCACCCTGCGTTAAGAGTCAGGCGATAGCCCAGCCCACGCAGGGTCTCGATGCTGCTGTCGGCACCGGCATCCGCCAGCTTGCGCCGCAAGCGTGAAACCAACGCCTCGATGGCATTGGGTGTGACGGCCTCGCTGAGCGCATACAGGCGCTCCTCGAGGTGGTCCTTGATCACCACGCGCGGCGCATTACGCAATAACTCCTCGAGCAGGGCCAGTTCACGTTTGGACAACAGCAATGGGCATGTACCCACGCAGACGTCTCGACTGTCCTGGCACAGGCTGAGATTTCCCAGTTGCAGGCGGCGCTCGCGGCGCGATCCAGGGCGTCGAAGAACAGCGCGCAAGCGCGCCTGTAACTCAGCCATCTCAAACGGCTTGAGCAGGTAGTCATCGGCTCCCGCATCGAGCCCGGCAACGCGCCTTTCAAGCGCATCGTTGGCCGTGAGGATGATGCAGGGCAGATCGTTGTTGCGGGTCGCAGAACGTGCAGCCAGGAGCGACAGGCCATCCATGTCGGGCAGGCCGAGGTCAAGAATCATCGCGTCATAGCGACTCAGCTCCAGCATCGCCTGAGCCTGCCGCCCGCGCTCTGCGACATCGACCACAAAACCGGTGCGCTGCAGGTGGCGCTGTAACAGTTCACCCAACGCCGGATGGTCTTCAACGACAAGCAATTTCATGACATGCACCGTGCGCTTGTCAGCCTTCGGTCAGCAAAGGCTGGGATAGTGAGAGCATCTTAGGATTAAATCATTATGATTAGCATTATCATCAATATACAAACGTATTTCGCTTCTCAAGGCCTCACAATCAGTCGGCGGGCCCACTAATGGCACGCACTCATTCGTCTGAGAACGCCTTCCGCTATCGTCTGACGATTGCAGCCCGCACACTGCTCGCAGTCTTGGGGGGCTACGGCTTTGCCGCTCTGTGCTGCGCCAGTCTGGCCTTGGCACTGCCCCTGCCAAAACCGCAGGCGGTGCTCGCCGCCACGCAGCTGTCCTTCGCGCTGTACTGCGCCTTGGCGATATGGGCCTTCAGCGCCAAAAGTGTGCGACGTGCCTGGTGCGTGGCGACGCTGCTGTGCGCCATCCCTGCCGCACATCTCCTGATGCGGAGCGCCAGCGTATGAAGCCTTTGGCCTTCCGCCAGGCGAATGCCTGGCTGCACACCTGGACCGGACTGCTGCTTGGCTGGCTGCTCTACGCGATATTCCTCACCGGAACGCTGAGCTTTTTTCAGGAAGAGATCAGTTACTGGATGAAGCCTGAGCTGCACGCCTCTGGCCCAAGGGACGACAGCGCCAGACTTGCATTGGCACAGCTGCAGAAGCACGCGCCTGATGCAGCGCAATGGAACGTAAGCCTGCCCGGACCACGCGATGCGGCATTGCAGATCCAGTGGTTCGAGCCGGGCGAACGCATTGGCAAGGGCGGAGGGCAGCGCCTGACGCTGAATACGAGCAGCGGCGAACCTGTAGAGGTGCGCGAAACACGCGGTGGCAGCTTCCTCTACCGCTTTCACTTCGAGCTCTACGCCATGCCTCGCGAGGTGGCGCGCTGGATAGTCGGTATCGCGACCATGCTGATGCTGGTCGCCATCGTCAGCGGCGTGATCACGCACAAAAAGATCTTCAAGGACTTCTTCACCTTCCGACCTGCCAAGGGACAACGCTCCTGGCTAGATGCTCACAACGTAACCGCGGTACTCGCCCTGCCCTTCCATTTCATGATCACCTACAGCGGCTTGCTTCTGCTGATGTTCATGCTCATGCCCTGGGGCGTCGAAAGCGCGTACCAAGGTGATCGTCAGGCTTTCTTCAATGAGGCCGGTGGTCGCGGTGGCGGCGGCCGAGGTGATCTTGCACAAACACCTCAGCCGCCGAACAAACCCGCGACGATGACCGACGTCACGCCCCTGTTGGGGCAAGCTCAGCAGCGCTGGCCGCAGGGCATCGCCAGTCTGTCGATTTCCGCACCCAACACCGAGCGGGCCGTGATCGAACTGCGACAGCGTGGTGGAGACAGCCTGCTTGAGCGCGGTAATGGCGAGCGTTTGCGCTTCAACGGCGTCACCGGCGAGCCGCTACAAGGTCCCAAAACGGCGACAACGCCCGTGGCCAGCGCCATCTACAACGTCTTCACCAGCCTGCACCTGATCCGCTTCGCCGGCCCACCGCTACGCTGGCTGTTCTTCCTTAGCGGCCTGTTGGGTACGGCCATGATCGCCACCGGGCTGGTGCTGTGGGTGGTCAAGCGCCTGCCTGAGCGCAAGAAGCTTGGCCATACCCCATTCGGTCAGCGCCTGGTCGAGGTTCTCAACGTTGGCAGCATCGCCGGCCTGCCAGTGGCTATCGGCGCCTACTTCTGGGCCAACCGGCTTTTGCCAGCAGGGTTGGTGCAACGAGCCGACTGGGAGATTCGTTGCTTCTTCATGGCCTGGGCCCTGTGCCTGCTGCATCCTCTGCTGCGCTCGCACAAACGTGCCTGGCTCGAACAGACCAGCCTCGCCGCTTTGTTGTTCGGCGGCCTGCCGCTGTTCGCCGTGTTACTGCCAGGCAGCGACCTGATAACGACCCTGAGCCAAGGCCAATGGTTACTTGCTGGTATGGATCTGACCCTGTTGGCCTGTGCCGCGCTACTGGCCCTGGCAACCTGGCATATCGCCCGCCACCAAGCCATGCCGAGCAAAGTACGCCAGACGCGCAAAACGACTCAGGAGGCCGCTGCATGATCGTGCTTTGCCTTGCTTTTTGCTTCAGCGGTTTCGGCTCGCTGTGTCTTGGAGTCGACCGTCATCATGAGCAGGTATTCGGGCATAAGCCCGTTCCCCTCAGGCGCCAACTGCTGCGCCTGCTTGGCTGGCTGCTTTTGACTAGTGCTGCTGCACCCGCGATCTTCGCGCTCGGCACCTCGATAGGACTGGCGCTGTGGACATCGGTGCTGGGCCTTGCTGCCTTTGCCCAGATTACGCTGCTCAGCTATCGACCCAGCCTAGTACCGGCGCTGAGCATCGGCGCCCTGCCGTTCGCCCTTTTCTTACACCTCATCTGATGGAGTATCCAAATGCGTATCATTTTACTTGCTAGCCTTTTGCTGGCCCCCATAGCTGCCCAAGCACACACATTTCTGGTCAAGCCCGAGCAAACTGACGATCAGCTATCGATAGCGGTGCTGATGACGGAGAAACTTTTCCAGGGCGAACGCCTACTCAGTAGCAGCGATGTCAGCCTCCGCTTACTTAGCGCCGAAGGACAACAAGACATCACCTTGCACGCCGACGAAACGGCCAAGGCCCTCATCGGCGAGGTCCCGACGCCGGCCAGCAGTGCCATCGCCCTCGCACGCAGCGCCCCGCGTTATCGCGCCATTGAGAAAGGTCAACAGACCAAAGACCCGGCCAAGACGCTGCGTATAGAAGCCTTCGCCAAGGCGCTGATCAACCCGCAAGGCTCGGGAGAGGCCTACACCCTGCGCGCGGGTGATCGACTTGAACTGGCGCCGCTGGATAACCCTGCACACCTGAGCTCCGGCGATACCCTGCGTGTGGCAGTGCTGTTCGATGGCCAGCCATTGGCCAATGCCCGAGTGGCTGCCATGGCACCACAGCAGGATCGCCTGGTGGCGCACACCGACGCCAATGGTGTCGCCAACCTGCAATTGCCTGCAGCTGGGTCGTGGGTCATTCGCAGTGGACACCATATCGATGAAGCCGACGCGCGTAGCGCCCGTTACGAGGCCAGTGCCAGCCTGCTGCTAACGATAGATTGAAGACTCGCAAAGACCGTAGAGGTGACGCCAGAGCAAGGAGGACACACCGGCCCAAGCTGATGACGTCCGAGCGAGCTCAAGCTAGATCGCACGACCTCAGCCCTACCTGCAACGAGAATAACTGTCCCCTCTCAATCAACTACGCCACAGTAGGTTGCCATCCTGAAACCCTCGGGCTAGAGTGCGCCCGTCGTGGTAAATACCAGGGCCGGGAGTCGAAACCCGCTTTGTCTGGGGGCGCGGCAGCGTTCATAGCTGTGTAGCAGGTACCTTTTACCCTGCTATTTATAGCTTATAGCGGCGTAGCGCTCATCAGTTTGGCCGTTACCAGCGCATCCACTGCGCCGGTTAAGGCCATCATCGAGAAGTGGTCCAGCAGCGCAAAGGCGGCCCGGTGCGCAGCCGTTGTCGGCTCGCCACACTGCCCCCCTTCCAGGTGTATCTGGTTCTTGTCCTTCAACACGCTCTCGAGCGACGATCGTCATCTGACGTCCATCGATCAGGAAACCGGCCACGGCGAAGCGCTAGAACGGCAGCGGCAATTTGGCCGTACGCCCGCCGTCGATCACCAATACTTGACCGGTGATAAACGCCGCCTCGTCGGAGGCGAGAAACACCACCGCCCCGCCGATGTCCTGCGGCGCGCCGGTACGGCCGACCGGGTGCATGGCGAGAAGCCCTAGACGGGCACCTGCAGGATCGCGTTGCGCGTCGATGTAGGCATTGCTCAGATCGGAATCGATCCATCCCGGAGCGATGGCGTTGCAGCGAATGCCGTCGCGCCCCAAATCCACTGCCAGTGCCCGAGTCAGACCATGTAGCCCTGCCTTGGACGCGCAATACGCGGCATGTTCGGGATTGGCGCTTAGCCCCTCGATGGAGCCGATATTGATGATGCTTCCACCGCCCCGTCGGCGCATCTGCCCCAAAAGCTCTCGGGCCAGAAATACCGGCGCCCGCAGGTTGAGGATCATCATGCGATCCCAGTCCTGCTCGCTCATTTCCTCGATGGGTTGCTCGAACATCAAGCCGGCGTTGTTCACCAGCACATCGACACCGCCGAGCAACTCGGAAGCGGCTCGGGCGATATCTGCCGGGGCCCCTGAATCGGCAAGGTTCGCCTCGACGTAGAACAGGTTCGGATTATCCGCCAGATCGGCATCCAGCGCTTGGCGCTGGGCCACCAGCACTCGCGCTCCGGCGGCCAAGAGTTTCTCGGTGATACCGCGGCCAATGCCGCGCCCCCCGCCGGTTACCAGGGCATTTTTTCCAGTCAGTAACATCTTGTCTCCTCAGTCGATACCGCCTCGGTACCGGTAGCCTCAAGGGCTCGCCGACCTTATAGCGAGCTGTCTACGGTGTCGGCATGGCGATCGCGGTCGACTTCTCCCGCCCCGTCGACGTACAGGGGGACGGCTGCGCGAGCTTCATGCCACATGCGCCACCTCGTCGGTTGCCGCCGCTCGATCAGGCATCGTCCATCCGGAACAGGAGCTGGAACAGCTCCGAGCAGTCGGACCTGGTCGGTAGCTCGGCTACGGCCCGCTCGATGGCGTCACGATGGTCTTGCTCGAGGCTGACGCCAGCCAGCAGATGGAACTTGGCGCTGAACTCCGCCGCGCTCATGGCGGTGGCCGGGTCGCCCTTGGCCGCGGAGATCGGGCTGGCGAAGCGCTGACCGTCCTTGAGCGTCACCGTCACCCGCGACAGGATCTCGTTGGGGAAACGAGCCGAAAGATCCTCGGCCTCGACGATCTCGATACGCCGGCTCACGGCGAGGATGTCGGCGGCATGAATCGCCTCGCCGGTCACTTCCAGCGGTCCGACCTGGCCACGCGCAACCAGGGCCGCCAACGGAAATGCCAGGGCGTACTGCGCCTCGTCGGCGTTGGCCGGGATATGGCCCTGCAGACGCATGGACTCGTGAAAGGTCTCGACCCGGATATGCTCGACGGTCGTGCCGTCGATCTGCGGATGCTCGGCGAGCAGAGCGGTCAGCGCGGTCAACGCCGGCTGCGCCCAGCGGCATACCGGCCAGGGTTTGAAATACTGCGCATCGATCTCCCAGCGCTGGCCCAGATCATGCCATTGCGCGGCCACGGCAGAGGTTTCCACCGTCTCGGCGGGCGCCCCGGTGACGCCCGCCTGAGCGAGGAACAACGCATTGAGCCCGGCATAGGCGCCGGCACCGTGGGCATCGCGCAGCATCGAGGGATGGTCGACCAGACGCATCATTGGGCAACGCGGGCCGAAGTATTCGGCGATACCCAGGGCGTGCCGGAAACGCTGTTCGTCGAGGCCGAGCAGGCGGGCACCGGCGCACACCACGCCGATCCCGGAGAATGCGCCGGACGCGTGGTACTCGGGCGCAGTGGCCATCAGCGCGGCACCGGCGCGCAGCCCCGTCTCGTAGCCGATGCACAGGGCGCTGAGCAGCTCCTCGCCGCTGATGTCGCGGCCCTGCTGGCAGAAGGCGTCGACCAATGCCAGCACGGCCGGCACTACGGTCGCGCCCGCGTGACCCTTGGAGGTGAAATGCCCCTCGTGGGCATCGAGGCTGTCGATGTTGAAGCCGCCGGCCCACGCCGCGCCCAGCGGATGCACCGGCCGTCCATCGAACAACAGCCGGCTGGACAGATTGCCTGCCGGATAGTGCTCGGTCGCGTACTGCCGGAGTATCCGGCTGGTGTGGTTATCGCGGGCGCCGGCGGCGACCCCGAGGATATCCAGCAGGCAAATCTGCAGCAGCTCACGGGTATGCCGCGGTGCCTGGCCGAAGGTGAAATCACGGACGAACGAATACAGCGACATGCGCGAACTCCACGGACGAGGCTCGAATCGAGAGGAAAAAAGGGCGCCCATCGGGCGCCCAAAAGGGTTGACCTGATCAGTAATGGCCTCAGTTGGCCGCGGCACGAGCCTGCTTCAGCCAGCGATCGAAACGGGTACGGTGTGCGGCAATCCACTCGTCGGCATGACGCTTGATATCGGCGGGCTTGTTCTCGCCGTTCTGCATTTTCAGGTTCTGCACGCTTTCGTCGACGGTGGCGATCTGCATCAGAGAGAGGAACTTCATGGCCGCTGGGTTCTTCTCGGCAAAGTCCTTGTTCAACACCGCCTCGACCTTGTCCACGGCGAAACCGAGATTCTTGCCGTCAAAACTGGTATCAACCGAGTTGTCGCCGCCCGGCAGGTCGGTATGCGGCACCTCCAGCCAGACCACGTCCTTACCCTCAACCAGCACACCGGCAATCCACTGCGGCACCCAGGTGTAGTAGAGAATCGGCTGGCCTTCCTTGTAACGGGCGATGGTGTCGGCCATCAGGGCGAAGTAGGAGCCGCGGTTGTGGCTGACGGTCTTCTCCAAGTCGTAGGCTTTAAGGTGGTGATCAATCATCAGCTCGCAGCCCCAGCCCGGGTTGCAACCGGTCAGATCGGCCTTGCCGTCTCCATTGCTGTCGAACAGCTTGGCGATCTCAGGCTTCTTCAGATCGGTGATGTACTTGATGTTATGTGCTTCGGCAGTCTTCTTGTCGATCAGGTAGCCCTGCAGTACACCCGGGATCACATCGCCGGCCTTGACCAATGCCCTGTCACCACCAACCTTCTGATAGAAGTTGTCGTGCAGCTTGTCCCACAGGTGCACGCTGAAATCGGCGTCGCCGTAGGCCAGCGCCACCATCATGGTCGCGTACTCGGTTTCCTTCGGCTCCTGCACCTCGTAGCCCAGCTCGCGCAGGCCTGCCATGGCCAGCTCGCCACGGAAACGCTCCTCGGCGATGCTCGGGAAGATCGGCGTCACCTTCACACCCTCCCCCGGCTTCTCGGCCGAGGCGGCCTGACCGTAGAGCGGCAGCAGGCTCAGGGATGCAACCGCGGCGCAGTGCAGCAACTTCTGGGTGAATCCACGCTTGTACAACATCATCGTCATCTACCTCTTGTGGTTTTCTTCTCGGTTTAACGGTGTCGATTGGGTTGGCAGAATTCAGGCATTGACCTTGGCGGCCGACTGGCGGCTGCCGAACAGCCGCAGCACCAGGCCGACCGGGCCGCTGTGATACCAGCGCAGACTGGGATCGGCATTGCTGCGCTCGCCCATGGCCTGGGTCAGGCGGTCGAGGAAGATCGCCAGCAGGACCAGGCCGACGCCGCCGACCGTGGCCAGGCCCATGTCGAGACGGCCGATGCCGCGCAACACCATCTGGCCGAGGCCGCCGACCGAGATCATCGAGGCGATCACCACCATCGATAGCGACAGCATCAGGGTCTGGTTGACGCCGGCCATGATGGTCGGTGCGGCCAGCGGCAACTGCACGCGCCGAAGCATCTGCCACGGCGTGCAACCGAAGGCGCGGGCGGCCTCGATCTTGTCTTCCGGTACCTGGCGGATGCCCAGGTTGGTCAGGCGCACCAGCGGCGGTGCGGCGAACACGATGGTCACCAGCACACCGGGCACGTTGCCGATGCCGAACAGCATCACCACCGGTACCAGGTAGACGAACGCCGGAAGGGTCTGCATGGCATCCAGCACCGGCCGTACGATTTTCTCGAGCCGATCGCTGCGGGCCGTCAGGATGCCCAGGGGTACACCGATCAGGGCGCAGAAGAACACCGAGGTGAGCACCAGCGACAGGGTGGTCATGGCCTCCGACCAGACGCCGATAAGCCCCAGCAGGGTCAGGGTGATGGCGCACAACCAGCCCATGCGCGCCCCCGCCACCTGCCAGCCCAGCAGCGATGACAACAGGATGCCGATGGACGGCGGGATGCTCTGCAACACGTATTCGGTGCCGTTGAGCACCTGATCGATCGGCCAGCGCACTGCGCGAAAGAACTCGCGGAAGTTGTGTACCAAGTAATTCAGAGTGCTTTCCACCCAGTCCCCGAGGGGAATGGTCAGGGTTTGGAAGGGGTCGAGAATGCTGAATTCGGACATGGGAGTTACCTGCTCTTCGATTCTGCTGGAGGATTGCAGCCGGCCACTCAGTGGCGACTCAGGGTCTGCAAAAGCAGATTCTTGGAAATGGTGCCCTTGAAGGCGCCGCTATGATCCAGCACCGGTACCGGGTAAGGCACCGAAGCCACCAGGTTGAGCACGTCGTGCAGCGGGGTGTCGACGTAGATCGGCTGATGGCGATCCAGACGCAACTGCTCCAGGCTCTGCAGGGCTGAGCCGTCGCTGCTCAGGGTCTCGGGCTCGACCACGCCGAGCAGGCGGTCACCCTCTCCGATCAGGTAGCCAAACTGCACACCGGCACTGAAGCCCGGCGCGTGTCCATTGACCCGGCACACCGCGGCGGGATCGACCTGCGCCACGTCGCCCGCGTTGAGTACGCGGGAGCTGTCGAAGCCGTGGAAGAAGTTCTCCACGTACTCGTTGGCCGGGTTGCACAGCAGCTCCTGAGGAGTGCCGATCTGCACCACCCGACCGCCCTCCATGATCGCGATGCGATGGCCAATACGGATCGCCTCCTCAATATCGTGGGAGATGAAGATGATGGTGCGCTGCTGTTCGGCCTGCAGGCGAATCAGCTCGCCCTGCATCTCGCTGCGGATCAGCGGATCCAGCGCGGAGAAGGCTTCGTCCATCAGCAGGATGCTGGGGTCGTTGGTCAATGCGCGGGCCAGGCCGACGCGCTGCTGCATGCCGCCGGACAACTGGTGTGGGTAGCTGTTCTCGTGCCCGGCCAGACCGACCTGGCGCAGCGCCTCGATGGCGCGTGCCTTGCGTTCCGTCTCGCTAACACCGGATATCTCCAGGCCGAAAGCGGCGTTTTCCAGCACGCTCATGTGCGGCATCAGGGCGAAGGACTGGAACACCATGCCCATTTCCTTGCGCCTCACTTCCAGCAGATCCTTGTCGGACAGCCCGGTGATTTCGCGACCGTTCAAGTGAATGCTGCCGGAAGTGGGCTCGATCAGGCGGTTGAACAAGCGCACCATGGTCGACTTGCCCGACCCCGACAGCCCCATGATGACGAAGATTTCACCGCGCTTGACCGAGAAGCTGGCATCGAACACGCCCACCACCTGGCCGGTCTTACGGAAAATGTCGTCCTTGCACTCGCCATTACGCAACATATTCATGGCAACTTCCGGCTGGGCGCCGAATACCTTGAATACATTCTTGACCGAGAGTATCTCGTCGGCTTGGGTCATAACGTCCTCTTCTTATATCTGTAATCAATCGGCAATCGGTCGGCCTCATGGTGTAACTGGGGCGACCGTGCCTTTTGAAACTGGACTATTTAATGATCGGCAGGAACTGAAATAGGGGAAACTCACGGCACACACGCTGCAAGTGCCGCCTTCTTGTAGGGTTAAAAGTAGAGACTGGTGTTTATAGCGTCCAACGACATTTGCTCGGCCCAAACCATAACGTGTTGTTATTGGTTGAGGCCTCGTCCTGCGTGGCATGCGAGCCGAACGTAAGTGGCCGAGGAAGGCGGCGAAGCCGCGTCTTGCAGTGCGGATAACAACCAAGACGCGCCCACCTTCTCTCCCCTACGACGCACGACAATTACCGCAGCGCATACTGGCAGCGGCTCAACACCCGACCTATCGGCAGCGACGGGGGCACCGTAACGGGTGAAAGCCGCCAGTCGTCCGCGGTGGGGTGATTATTGCCGCAGCCTGGCGAAGCGCGCCTGCATACGTCGCGCGGCTTCATCGGCCGCATCCAGTCCGGCCTCGACGGCCTGCTGGAAACCGCCATTAATCATCGCCTGCAGGCCAGCCGCGGTGGTGCCGCGATAGTCGAACATGGCCTTGAGCATCTCGGCAGGCGGCATGCCGTCGCGCCCGAGTAGCTGGCTCGCGCCGACCACCACGCCGCGGACGGCGTTTTCGGCAATGTGCCGTGGCAGGCCCCTGGCCAGCGCGTGACTCAGCAGCGCCTCGGCCAGCAGCGCTGGATAGGCCGCCCCGGTCCCGACCAGACCGCTCAGGTAGTCGAGATCGGCCTCGCGACCCACCTCGTCGGCGCTGCCGCAGGCTTCGAACATCGCCTGGGTGAACGCCTTGTCGGCCGCGTCGACCGCTGGCGCGGCGAACCAGGGCGTGTAGCACTGGCCGATCTGCGCTGCGGCATTGGGCATCGCGCGGATGACCCGCCGGCTCCCGGTAGCTTCGCCGAGGGTGGCGAGCGAGATGCCGGCCATAAAGGAAATCACCAATTTGTCGGACGCCTCGATGGAGACCGCGGCGAACTGCTCGGGCCGCACCGACAGCACGATGACGTCGGCCTGTCGCGCCAGTTGCCGATTGTCCGCGGTGATCTGCACCTCGGACCAGGCATCGAAGCCCTCTACCCGCCCGCTGCGGCTGGAAAGAATAAGGTCGGCCGGCGCCACAACGCCCTTGTCGAGCAGAGCGGCGCCGATGGCACGCCCCAACCAGCCCCCGCCGCCGATGATGCCGACCTTCAAGCGACTGAACATGGGCGTCTCTCCCTAAGAGCCTGAAGCGATCGAGACCAGCACCGGCTGCTCCGCCAGCGCATAGCCATGGCGGGCATAGAAGCGTTGCAGCTCGCGGGCTTGCGGCTCTTGTCCGGTGAAAACCCGCACGTATTCGGGAATCCGCTGCATCCGCAGCAGCAGGTCTTCGTGGCTGTTCATGCTGATGTAGCCGATCTGGGTCAGGTACATGGAGCGCGCCCGCACATCGGCCGGCAAGGCCTCGTAGCCGAAACGCACGAACAGACCGGTCAATGCCGCCAGACGCGCCTTATCGGCAATCTCGACCTCGGCGGCGACACGCGGGTCCTGCAAGGCCCAGCTGCGCACCGCGTACTCGAATTGCGAATCGAACAGCGCAGGGTTCAGCCAGCAATCGAAGACATTCAACGTGGCCTCGGCGACGCTCTCGGCATAGGCCTGGCTCTGGTTCACCAGACTGTCGGTGTTCTTCGCCCGCCAGCGTTCGAGCAACGCCGCCAGCAGCTCCTCGCGGTCCTTGAAGAACCAATAGAAGCTGGTTCTGGACAGCTTGAGCCTTTTGGCCAACGGCAGGATGCGCACGGCCTCGACGCCCGATTCGATCAGGCTTTCGTATGCCGCTTCCAGCCAGCCATCGGCCGAGCCGCGCCAGCCGCTGTCAGTCGCTTTGATAGGTGTGTTCATGCGTCGATGGTAGCCATCCGGTCGTCCTTTCACAATGTGAAGTGTTCATCATCGTCCGGAAAAAAGACACCGCTGTACATTAACGAAACGCCATCAAACGCCAGCCAGCAGCACCTATTACGACAAGCGATAACCGTACGCGACATGTCGCTTGCGAGAAATGTACATCCAAGTCAGATTAATGGACACCTGTGTACATTAACTCTCCCTACAGGCTCATGCCTTCACTCACCGGAGCCCGAGCATGTCGAACGACCCGCTGCTGCAGCCCTATCAGCTCAAGCACCTGACCCTGAGAAACCGGATCATCACCACCTCCCATGAGCCGGCCTACCCCGAGGACGGCATGCCCAAGGCGCTCTACCGGGCCTACCACGTCGAGCGCGCCAAGGCCGGCGTGGCCCTGACCATGACCGCCGGCTCGGCCGCGGTATCGCGCGACAGCCCGCCGGTGTTCAACAACATCCTCGCCTACAAGGACGAGGTGGTCGGCTGGATGAAGGAGTTGGCCGACGAATGCCACGAGCACGGCGCGGCGGTGATGATCCAGCTCACCCACCTGGGCCGGCGCACGCGCTGGGACAAGGGCGACTGGCTGCCGGTGGTCTCGCCCTCGCACAATCGCGAGGCGGCCCATCGCGCCTTCCCCAAGCAGCTTGAGGATTGGGACATCGAGCGCATCGTCAAGGACTACGCCGATGCCGCCGAACGCATGCAGGCCGCCGGCCTCGACGGCATCGAGCTGCAGGCCTACGGCCATCTGATGGACCAGTTCTGGTCGCCACTGACCAACGAGCTGGACGGCCCTTACGGTGGCTCGCTGGACAACCGCCTGCGCTTCACCTTCGACGTGCTGCGGGCGATTCGCCAGCGTGTCGGCGAACGCTTCATCGTCGGCGTGCGCTATACCGCCGACGAGGTCCTGCCAGGTGGCCTGGGCGCCGAGGAAGGCCTGGAAATCTCGCGCCGGCTCAAGGACAGCGGCATGGTGGACTTCCTCAACGTCATCCGCGGCCACATCGATACCGATGCAGGGCTGACCGACGTGATCCCGATCCAGGGCATGGCCAGCGCGCCGCATCTGGATTTCGCCGGGCAGATTCGCGCGGCCACCGACTTCCCCACCTTCCATGCGGCAAAAATTCAGGATGTGGCCACCGCCCGCCACGCCATCGCCTCGGGCAAGGTCGACATGATCGGCATGACCCGCGCGCATATGACCGATCCGCACATCGTGCGCAAACTGATCGAGGGCCGCGAACAGGACATCCGCCCCTGCGTCGGCGCCAACTATTGCCTGGACCGCATCTACCAGGGTGGCGCGGCCTACTGCATCCACAACGCCGCCACCGGCCGTGAGACCAGCATGCCGCACGAGATCGCCAAGGCCACCCAGCGACGCAAGGTGGTCGTCGTCGGCGCCGGCCCGGCCGGCCTGGAGGCGGCGCGGGTCGCAGGCGAACGTGGCCATGAAGTGGTGGTGTTCGAGGCCGCCGCCCAACCCGGCGGGCAAATCCGCCTGACGGCGCAGAGTCCGCGCAGGCGCGAGATGCTCAGCATCATGGACTGGCGCATGAGCCAGTGCGACGCATTGGGCGTGCGCTTTCACTTCAATACCTGGGCCGAAGCCGAGACCATTCGCGGCGAACGGCCCGACGTGGTCATCGTCGCCACCGGCGGCTATCCGCACACCGAGGTGCTGGAGAGCGGCAACGAACTGGTGGTTTCGGCCTGGGACATCCTCTCCGGCGACGTCAAACCGGGACGCAACGTGCTGCTGTTCGACGACGCCGGCGACCACACCGCGCTGCAGGCCGCCGAGTTCATCGCCCAAAGCGGCGCCCGCCTGGAGATCATGACCCCGGACCGCAGTTTCGCCCCGGAAGTCATGGCGATGAACCTGGTGCCCTACATGCGCTCGCTGCAACGGCTCGACACCATCTTCACCGTCACCTATCGCCTGGCCGCGGTGGCCCGCGAAGGCCAGGAACTGGTGGCGCAGATCGTCAGCGATTATGGCGGCGTGCGCAAACAGCGCCAGGTCGACCAGGTGGTGATCAACCACGGCACCCGGCCGCTGGACGACCTCTATCTGGAACTCAAGCCGCTCTCGCGCAACCGCGGCGCGGTGGAATACGCCGACCTGATCGTCGGCAAGCCGCAGCAACGCGACGACAACCCGGATGGCGAATTCCAGCTGTTCCGCATCGGCGACGCGGTGGCCGCGCGCAACACCCACGCAGCCATCTACGACGCCCTGCGCCTGGTCAAGGACCTCTGATCCGCTGGTTCGACCCGCCACGCCTCCGAGACGGCTCGGGGGCGTGGTCGACGCCGACCCACTTGGGTTCGCCCTGCCAAACGGCGCACCAAATCTGAGCAGCGATTAACGAGGGTGGGCACTCCGATCTGGCATAAGCAGTTTTACCCCACGGTGATGGTGTTTATCGCTGGTCGCGCCGCCCGAACCAGACCGAGGTATCGAGCCTCAACGCGGGGCAGCACAAACCACCGGAGGCTCTACATATAGGGAGCGTACTTCGCCGTAGCAGTTACCAGCGGATATCGGGCGTGCGGTGCACGGGCAAGCACGTTGTCAGCGCTGGCAGGCTACTTGCGCTAGTTCCAGGTTTTCAACGTTATCAAGCTGGCTCCCGGTCAGTTTGATCTGCAGCCGGGATATCGCCCTGGTCCGATTTGAAAGCCTCGCCGGAGATATCGCAGCCATGCACAAACTAGAGCGTCAAACCGAGTTCAGACGCGTAGGTTTCATTCTGATTCCCGGTTTCGCCCTGACCTCGTTTTCGTTGGCAGTCGAAGCACTCAGCGTATCCAACCTTCTTCTGGGAAACAGTGCTTATGACTATCACCTCTATAGTGGCGATACCGATCCGACGCAGACCGAGGTCGTCACCTCGAATGGTATTCCAATCAAGGTTTCGGAAGGGCTCGACGGAATAGAGGGGTGCAGCTTGTTGTTCATATGTGCATACAGACGGGCTGCGACTTATGACAACGCTACGCTCTTTGCAAAACTGCGCGCATTGAAAAACTCCGGATGCAGGCTGGCCTCCCTCTCCAGCGGCAGCTTTATCCTGGCCAAAGCCGGAATATTGCAAAGCAACTCCTGTACCTTGTTCAGCGAACAGATTCCGGCCTTCAAGGAACTCTACCCTTGCGTTACCGTCGCAGAAAGCCTGTACACCGTAGGCGACGGTATTTTCACCTGCCAGGGAGGCACCACTGCGCTGGATATGTTGCTGTACATAATCAGCCAGGATCACGGTGCCGATTTCGCACTGAAAGTGTCCCGGCAATTCTGTCAAGATAGGATCAGGAGCCAGAATGAATTACAGAATGCGCGCCGTTATCTCGAGTTAAAGATGAAGGCGCCCTGCCTGGGCGCGGCCATTGAGATGATGGAAGCCAACATTGAAACGCCCTGCACCATCGAGGTGCTGGCACACAAGATCGGCGCTACGGTACGAACCCTGGAACAGGCGTTCCGCACTCATGAGCACACCACCCCGGTCAATTACTACCTGCAGCTGCGCCTGAGGCACGCCAGGACCATGATAGAAGACACGTCGATGGCGATTGCCAGCATCGCCCAGGCCACCGGATTCGCTTCGCAGAGCTACTTCACCAAGCGTTTTCGTGAGGCCTACGGCATTTCCCCGAGTCGCTTGCGTAGCGACAAAAGATTATAAATTTCTTCGGCTTTGTTATATCTCGCCGCTGCGAACAAGCGGAAGCTAACGGTCACACCAATCCCGCTGAGATGAGGTAAAGACCGTGGCGCAAACAATCGAGAGTTGTCTGGCTAGCAAATCGACTTCGTTCCATGAAATCCCTATCGTCGACATCGCCCCTCTGCTCGATGGCAGCGATGCTAGTTCGGTCGCGCGGCAAATCGGTTACATCTGTGAGAACATAGGTTTCCTCTATATTAAAAACCATGGAGTCCCGGCTTCTCTGATCAAGGATGTATACCGGCTCTCCCGGGAGTTCTTCGCCCAGCCCTTCGAAGCGAAGGATCAACTGAATATCGTCAAGTCCGGGCAGACATTGCGCGGTTACATTCCCATGTACGGGGAAAACGTCGACCCTAAAAACACCAAGGACTTCAAGGAGTGCTTCGACTTTGGCCTGCCCGAGGAAAGGGTCTCTCCATTCTTCGGGCCGAACCTTATGCCCGAGACACCGCAAGAGTTCACTCAGGTAATGGAGCAATATCATGCGGCGATGCTACAACTGGCGCGCAAGCTGATAAGCGCCATTGCCCTGAGCCTGGATCTGCCAGCGGACTATTTCGAGAAACTGCAGCAGAAACCCATCACCATTCAGCGGCTGCTGCACTACCCACCGCAGTTCGGTAACATCACCCTGAAAGAGATCGGTATTGGTGCGCATACCGATTACGGCTTTCTGACCATCCTGTCGCAGGATGAGAATGGCGGCCTGCAAGTTCAAAACAGAGATGGCGAATGGGTCAGCGCCCCGCCGGTGCCGGATACCTTCATCGTCAACATTGGCGATCTGGTACAGACCTTCACCAACGACCGCTATATCTCGACCATGCACCGGGTCATCAATACCAGCGGCGTGGATCGCTACTCGGTACCGTTCTTCATCGACCTGGACTTCGATGCCGTGGTCGACGTGGTGCCGACCTGCCTCAGCGCCACCAACCCCAGCAAGTACACGCCCTATACCAGTGGCCAGCACAAGTATAAGCGCTTCGTCGACAGCTATACCCATTTACAGGATGTGGTTGTCGGTGGGTAATGCAACCCTGAGCAGAAGGTTGTGACCGTTTCGTCAGGAAGCCAGGGCCCGTCCCCTGGCTTCTGCGTTTGGAGCTCAAGTTAATGCTTGTCTGCCGGCTCAGGGGAATGGCTATCGCCTTGCCGGGCGAGCAGGATCGCGGCCAGCACCACCAGCGCACCACCGCCCAGCACCCCAGTGCTCACCGGCTCGCCGATCAGCATGACGGCGATGGATACCGCCACGACCGGCTCCAGAGTGGAGAGTGTCGCCGCAGTCGATGAGCCGATATTCGGCGAACCGGCGAGGAAAGCCGCGACCGGCAAGATAGTGGCGAAAACAGCCAGCCCCAGTGTCGCGCTCCAGGCCTCTTCGCCGGATGGTAGTCGCGCATCCCAGTACAGCGCCGCCACGGCGAATGTCAGCGCGCAGCCCAGCAGCACGACGGCCGCCGAGGCCAGCGGTTGCACATGGCGAATGCGATGGGTGCCATAGATGATCGAGGCGCCGTAGCTGAATGCGGCAAACAATGCCCACAGCACGCCTTCCAGATCGCCATGGAAACTCAGGCCGGTGGCCAGCAGCACGCCGCACAACGCCAACAGCAGGCTGAGCAGTTTCAGCCGGCTGGTGCGCTCGCCCAGATAGAGAATCGACAGCGCCGTGACGAAAGCCGGGAAGGAATACATCAGGATCACCGCCAGGCTTACCGAGGTGGAATGGCTGGCACTGTAGTAACCCAGCGCGGCCAGACCATAGCCCACACCCAGCAACAGATTCTGCCGGGTCAGTTGCCAACTGGGCAGGCCAATACCGCGCAGGCGAAGTAGTAGCAACAACACGGAAGCGGCAATCAGAAAGCGCACCAGCAGCAAACCCACGGGGTTGGCTCCGCCGGCATAGGCATATCGTGCGAACAGAGGTTGCAGCCCATAGCAGAAGGCAGCCAGCAGCACCAATACAAAGCCTCGGGAATAGCTGCTGCTGAATACCGTATGCGGTGCACTGAGCATGGTGGCTCCCTGGTCTCGGCACGAAGAAGCGTGGAAGAATTCCTGGTATTGCCCAGGGGTGGCTCGTCGAGCGGTCGTCCATAAAAAAACCGCATGACAAGACGCCATGCGGGAAGGAGTTGATCGTTACGACCTGTCCGATGTCTGCCGCGCCGAAAACCGCTGTTGCCCTGACTGGCGAGACACCGGACAGGTATTTGAGGTCCGCTCTATTGGTCGTTGAGCTTGCGCGTCATGGTCGCGCAGTACCAGTCGACGAACTGACAGACGCCGTTCTCGGCGATATCGGAGAACGGGCCCGGCTCGTAGGCCGGCGAATTGACCCCAGCCTGGGTGCCTTCGACCAGACGACGGTCCTGATCGTTGGTGGCCAGCCACACGCGGGTCAGGGTTTCCATGTCGTAATCGATGCCTTCCTGGGCATCCTTGGGCACCAGCCACTTGGTGGTCACCAGGGTCTCGTTCGGTCCTTGCGGCAGCACGCGGAAGCTCAGTGCGTGGTCGCCGAGGAAGTGGTTCCAGGTCGAGGGGTAGTTGAAGTAGAGCAGCGCGCCGATGTTCTCTTCGCCGCTGTTGTCCAGGCGACGGGCCACCGCCGGCTTGCCGTTCATGGTGTAGCTGACGGCGCCGGCCGACAGCGGGATGCGGGTCATGCGGAACTGCCCATCCTCGTCCATCACCAGGCGGCTGGGCAGGCCGGCGGCCTCGCAGCGATCCCAGTGGGCGGCCAGCTCCGGGTCTTCCTCGCCGCCGACGCCGGCCACCGAGAGGTTCTCGACGAAGGAGTTGAGCAGCTCCGGGTGGGTGCCGTCGCAGTGGTAGCACTCGCGGTTGTTCTCGAATACCAGCTTCCAGTTGCCCTTCTCCACCAGATTGGATTCGAAGGCCACCTTGCAGTCGTCGAGGTTGTGCGGGGCGATAAAAGGCGAGACGGCGGCGCGGAACTTCTCGAAGTCCGGCGCCTGCTCGGCCACGCAGACGTAGATGTAGCTATTGACCACTTCGCAATGGGCTTGCTTCAGACCATGCTGGGACTTGTCGAAATTCTCGCCCATATTGCCGGCGTAGATCAGGTTGCCATCGAGCTCGAAGGTCCACTTGTGGTAGGGGCAGACCAGTTTGGCAGCCTTGCCGCGGTGCTCGCTGCAGACCTTGGAGCCGCGGTGGCGGCAGGCGTTATGCAGGGCCCGCACCTGACCATCGGCACCGCGCACCACGATCACCGGGTAGTCGCCGACCTGCAGCGTAATGTACTGCCCCGGCTTCTCCAGCTCGAACGTGTGCCCGGCGAAGATCCATTCCTTGTGCCAGATTTGCTCGAGGTCCTGACGGTATACCTCGAGATCGTTGTAAAGCGCGCTCGGCAGCGCATGGCGCGGTTTGCGCTGCTGAATGAGCTTTGCCACCGCCGCTTTGTTGTCTGCTGTCATATCCACACCAATCCCGGTCAATATTGTTGAAAGTCGTTATCAGGAAGCCCGCAAAGGCACCCCCCCCCCGGTTGACCGGGGCTATTGCTCGGTAGCTCTTTCGGCTACCCTCCAAAAAGCCAGCATCAGTGGTTTGATGCTATCGCCAATAAGAAGAAGTCTAGAGCGCGGCCATAGCCGACAGAACCGACTTTTTATTCAGGAAATTGAATACCTGTTGTTATGGTCCTACATACCGAACCCGATCAGACGCTGATCAAGATGCCGTCCCTGCGTGCGGTAAAAGCCTTCATCGCCGCGGCCAAGTACCAGAACTTCACCCGAGCCGCCGAAGCCCTGTGCGTGACTCAGGCGGCCATCAGCAGGCAGATCCGCGAGTTGGAAGGCTATCTCGGCGCCGAGCTGTTCTCCCGCGCCGGGCGCGCCGTCGAGCTGACCACCGCTGGTTCGATCTTCTACGATGCGGTGCAGTTATCCTTCGTCAACATCGCCCAGGCCGCCGAGCGCATTCGCAGCCACAACACCGGCAAGCGCGTGCTGACCCTGTGCTGCTCGCCGGCGTTTTCCGGACTGTGGCTGGCGCGCCGTCTGCCGAGCTTCTTCAGCGCCAACCCGGACATCGATCTCAACCTGATCACCACGCAGAATTTCCTGTCGATGGAGCCCGGCGTGCGCCCGGATATCTTCATCACCAAGATGGCCAAGGTGCACGAGGGCTATCGCAGCACGCCGCTATTTCATGACGTCATCTATCCAGTTTGCACGCCGCAGTATCTCGAGCAGCATCCGGAGCTGCGCAGCCTCGAAGGCTTGCGCGACAGCGTGTTGCTCAACCTCAGCCCCTATGGTCGCTCGCAGGTCGCCGAGCACGTCGACTGGGGCGTATGGCTGGCTTTCAACGATATCGATATCGAGACCCGCGCCCACGACAGTCCGCATTTCTTCAACGCCAACGACTACAACATGCTGATTCAGATGGTGCTCAGCCATCAGGGCGTGGCACTGGGCTGGCATCACCTGATCGGGCATCTGGTCGAACAAGGGGTACTGGTACGCCCCGTGGAGGAAGAAGTCGTGCACCGCGAGAGCCTGCACTACCTGACCTTCAACGAGGACAAGGAAGGTGACGAGGCCTGCTGCCGCCTGCGCGACTGGTTGATGCAACAGCTCTGATTAACCAGGGTTATTGATTGCCTGCACTTTAAGTTATGAAAAAACCTGCCAACGGCAGGTTTTTTTATGGCCACGATTTCTCGACACGTTTTTCGGCATTTGCAGTCACCACGACTCCAATCAATAACATTTGATTATTAATTCCCGCCCCTAAATGTTTCTTGTTGCCTCGCAAAGATCGCCCGTAACCTTTTTCTCGAACTAGACCGCACATTCAACTCTTTGCAACTAGGTGGCCCTATGAATTTCGATGGTATCTGGACTCCCGTGGTAACACCCTTCAGCGCCAGCGGCGCGATCGATTTCGAGGTGTTGGCCAAGGTCGTCGACACGCTGATCGGCCAAGGCGTCCATGGCCTGATCATCGGCGGCACCACCGGTGAGTACTATGCTCTGAGCAACGCCGAGCGTAAGCAGGTGTTCGCCGCAGTCGCCGAGCAAGCGAAGGGCCGTATTCCGCTGATGGCCGGGATCAACGCCACCAGCACCGAGGAAAGCCTCGACCTGGGCCGCTACGCCAAGACCGCCGGCTTCGATTGCATCCTGCTCGCCGCGCCCTACTACTGCCAGCCGACCCAGGACGAACTGCTCGCCCACGCCCTCAGCGTCGACGACGCCCTCGACCTGCCGATCATGCTCTACAACTTCCCTGCGCGTACCGGCACGCCGATGAGCTTCGAGTTCATCGACGCACTCAAGAGCCGACCGAACTTCCAGGCGATTAAGGAAAGCACCGGCTCGATCGAGCGCATGCACCACCTGACTCAGGACTATGCCGATCAACTGCAGGTCAGCTGCGGGATGGACGACCAGGTACTGGAGTTCTTTGCCTGGGGCGCGCGCAGCTGGGTATGCGGCGCCTCCAACTTCCTCGCCCCCGAGCATGTCGCCCTGTACCAGGCCTGTGTGGTCGAGCAGGACATGATCAAGGGTCGCCAGCTGGCCCAGCGCCTGCTGCCGATGCTCAACCTGCTCGAAGGTGGCGGCAAATTCTGCCAGTACATCAAGGCCGGCTGCGAGCTGGCCGGCCTGCCGGTGGGCCCGACCCGTCGCCCGCTGCTGCCACCGAGCGAGGCCGAGCTGACCGTGTTCAAGCAGACCTATGAGCAACTGATCGCCCATCGCGCCTAACAGGCCTGACCCGGAGGCAGCTTCCATGCAACTGCAATGCAACTTCCTGCCCCAGGACGACGGTCACTGCGGTTGGTACGAAACCCTGCCTCCGCCGCCGCCCAGCACGCCGCTGCGCGGCGCCGTGCAGGCCGACTGGGTGGTGCTCGGCGCCGGGCTGACCGGCCTCGCTGCCGCCCGCCGCCTGGCCGAGCTTCAGCCGCAGGCCCGGGTGGTGCTAATCGAGGCCAAGCGCGTCGGCTTCGGCGCCGCCGGACGCAACTCCGGATTCATGGTCGACCTGCCGCACGACCTGAACTCGCACAGCTACACCAGCAGCCATGAGGCCGATCACAAGATCATCCGCCTCAGTCGCGGCGCTATCGACTACACCCGCGAGATCGTCAAGCGTCACGGCATCGACTGTGACTGGCGCGAACAGGGCAAGCTGCACGGTGCCGCCAATGCGCGTGGCGCCCATGCCCTGGAGTCGTTCGCCAAGGGCCTGTCATCGCTCGGCGAGCCCTATCGCCTGCTCAGTGCCCAGGAAATGAAGGCGGTCACCGGCAGCGACTTCTACCAGGCCGGCCTGCATGCACCTGGTTGCGTGCTGGTGCAGCCGGCGGCGCTGACCCGCGGGCTGGGCCGCACGCTGCCGGAGAACGTGCAGCTGTTCGAAGAAAGCCCGGTGCTCAATATCGAGGTGGGTAAACCGCACACTTTGACCACGGCCCATGGCCGTGTGCAGACGCCGCGCCTGATCCTGGCTAACAACGCCTACGCCTCCAACTTCGGCGAGCTGGGCCTCAAGGGGCGCCTGCTACCGATCTACACCTACGCCAGCATGACCCGTCAGCTGAGCGCCGAGGAACTGGCACGCCTGGGCGGCGAGGAAAGCTGGGGGCTGATCCCGGCCGATCCGCTGGGCACTACGGTGCGGCGTCTGGCCAGCGGGCGTATCTGCATCCGCAACTCGTTCACCTACAACCCGGATGTACACGCCTCGGCCGGCACCCTGGAGCGGGTCAAGCGAGCGCATCGCCGCTCCTACGAAAATCGCTTCCCGATGCTACCGGGCATCGAGTTCGAATACACCTGGGGCGGCGCCCTGTGCCTGTCGCGCAATTCCGGCTCGCAGTTCGGCGAGATCGCGCCCAACGTGTTCAGCGCGGTGTGCTGCAACGGCCTGGGCCTGACCCGCGGCACCATCTCCGGCAAGTTGATCGCCGAATATGCCCTGGGAATGGACAGCGACCTGCTGAGCATCATGCTCGAACAACCCAAACCCTGCCGTAACCCGCCGGAGCCCTTCCTCGGCATCGGCGTGCGCTCGTCCCTCGCCTGGAAAGAGTGGACCGCCGGCGTAGAACTCTAAGAACAGTCACCCCACTTCAGGAGAATCATCATGAGCGACGCCCTCACCCGCAGCGCCATCAACGAGCAGATCGAGCGCCTGGAATATCGCAACCAGGCCTTCATCAACGGCCGCTTCGTCCCCGCCCGTTCCGGTACCACCTTCAACACCCTCAACCCGGCGACCGGCAAGGTGCTGACCGAAGTGGCCGCATGCGACGCCGAGGATGTCGATGCCGCCGTGCAGGCCGCCCGCGCCGCCTTCGAGGCCGGGGTCTGGTCGCGCCTGGCGCCGGCCGAGCGCAAGGCCATCATGCTGCGCTTCGCCGACCTGATCGACGCCAACCGTCTGGAGCTGGCAGTGCTCGAATCCCTGGAAGCCGGCAAGCCGGTGGGCGAGTGCTTCGGCATCGACATTCCTGACACCGCCAACACCATCCGCTGGCACGCCGAGGCCGGCGATAAGCTGTACGACGCCATTTCGCCATCCAACCCTGGCAACGTCGGCATGATTCGCCGCGAGCCGATCGGCGTGGTCGGCGCCGTGCTGCCGTGGAACTTCCCCTGCATGATGGCCGGCTGGAAGCTCGGCCCGGCTCTGATCACCGGCAACAGCGTGGTGCTCAAGCCCGCCGAGCTGACCTCCCTGGCCACCCTGCGCCTGGCCGAACTGGCTTTCGAGGCCGGCATCCCGGCCGGCGTGCTCAACGTGGTACCGGGCCTCGGCCATACCGCCGGCAAGGCCATCGGCCTGCACCCGGATATCGACCTGGCGGCCTTCACCGGCTCCACCGAAGTCGGTCGTCTGTTCCTCGAGTATTCGGCCAAGAGCAACCTCAAGCGCGTGGTTCTCGAGTGCGGCGGCAAGAACCCGCAGGTGGTCATGGATGATGCCGGCGATCTCTCGGCAGTGGCCAGCAACGTGCTCGCCGCGGCTTTCTGGAACATGGGGGAGAACTGTTCGGCCGGCTCTCGCCTGATCGTGCATCGCTCGATCAAGGACGCCCTGCTCGAGGAGCTGCAGAGCCAGCTGGCGGATTGGGTCACCGGCGACCCGCTGGATCCGGCCGTGCGCCTCGGCGCGCTGATCGAACAGGCGCACATGGAGAAGGTCCTGAGCCATATCGCCCAGGCCAAGGCCGAGGGTAGCAAGCTGATCACCGGCGGCGTGCGCCTGCACGAGCAGAGCGGTGGCTACTTCGTCGCCCCGACCATCTTCGAAGTCGACTCCAATGCCGCCTCGGTGGCCCAAGAGGAGATCTTCGGCCCGGTGCTGGCGGTGATCACCTTCGACACCGAGGAAGAAGCCATCGCCATCGCCAACGACACCTGCTACGGCCTGGCCGCCTCGCTGTGGACCGCCAACATCAACACGGCCCACCGCGTGGCTGCGGCCATCCGCGCCGGCACCGTGTCGGTCAACTGCTTCTCCGAGGGTGATATCTGCACCCCGTTCGGCGGCTACAAGCAGTCCGGTTTCGGCGGCCGCGACAAGTCGGTGTACGCCCACGACCAGTACTGCGAACTGAAGACCACCTGGATTCAATTGTCCTGAGTCCCCCGATGCGCCCCGGCTGACAGCAGCCGGGCGCGTCCCTGATATAGAGAACCAACATGAGCAGCATCAGCAGCAACGTCTACCTCAATCCGGTCAACACCCAGACCTGGGCCAACGGCCGGCATCTGGTGCGCTGCCTCAAGGTGATCCGCGAGACTGCGGATGTCATCACCTACTGTTTCAGTATGCAGGAGCCAGTGCTGTTCTTCTTCAAGCCAGGGCAGTTCGTCACCCTGGAACTGGAGATCGACGGCCAGCAGGTGATGCGCTCCTACACTATTTCCAGCGCCCCCTCGATTCCCTACAGCTTCTCCATCACGGTCAAGCGCGTACCCGGCGGCAGGGTGTCGAACTGGCTGCACGACAACCTCGAGGAAGGCGACGTGATCGCGGTGCACGGCCCGGTCGGCCAGTTCAACTGCATCGACTTTCCCGCTGACAAGGTGTTGCTGCTGTCCGGTGGCGTCGGCATCACCCCGGTGATGTCCATGGCCCGCTGGTTCTTCAACACCAACGGCGAAGTCGACATGGTGTTCGCCCACAGCGCACGCACCCCGGCCGACATCATCTACCGCGCCGAACTGGACTACATGTCCACGCGCATCGACAACTTCAAGCTGCACCTGATCTGCGAGCGCAACGAAATCGGTCAGGTCTGGGGCGGCTACCGCGGGTTCCTCAGTCGCGAAATGCTGCAACTGATCGCACCGGACTTCCTCGAGCGCGAGGTGTTCTGCTGCGGCCCGACGCCCTACATGCGCGCGGTACGGCGCATCCTCGGCGAAGCCGGCTACGACATGTCGCGCTACCACGAGGAGTCTTTCGGCGCGACGCCCGACGAGGATATCGCCGCCGCCGAGAAACAGGCCGAGGTAGCGCAGAGCGAGACGCCGCAGGCCAGTCATTGGGTGACCTTCAGCGAGTCCGGCAAGTCGGTTCAGGCAGAGCTGGGCACGACCCTCTACGAAGCTGCGGCCAGTGCCGGCCTGACCATTCCCAAGGCCTGCGGCATGGGTATCTGCGGCACCTGCAAGGTGCGCCTGGCCAGTGGCACGGCGGCTATGGAACACAACGGCGGAATCACCGAGGAAGAAATCGCGGAAGGCTACGTACTGAGCTGCTGCTCACGGGTGACCGAAGCGGTGACCGTCGAGTATTAGCGCTCCATGCGGGCAGGCGGCCCCTGCCCCGTTGAGCCTCCTCCTTCAGCGCCATCTGGCGCGCTCCGCCTGCGGGCGAGCACGGCGCTTCCAATAACAACAATGGAGCTGTGCATATGCTGCAATCCGCCACCCGCCTGTTCACCGACATTGGCGTGGGCAAGAAGCTCTTCTGTGGCTTTTCCCTGGTGTTGCTGCTTACCCTCGCCGTCACGGCCAGCGGCTTTCTGGCCGTGCGCGCGGTGTTGCAGGGCCACGAGCAGGTCGAACGACTGGCCGCTGTGAATATGCAGATCCTGCAGGCGCGCCGCCTGGAACGCAGCTTCGCCGTCGAGCAGAGCGTCGAGAGCGCCAGCCGGGTGCGCGACAGCCTGCTGCATCTGCAGGAGCTGCTCGAACATCTGTCGCGCAGCGCGTCGCAATCGCAGCGCACGCCAGTCAGCGAGATGCAGCAAGCCGCCGCCGAGTACCGTCAGCAGTTCGACCGCTATGTCGAATTGCAGGAGCGCGCGCGAGAGGCACGCCTGGCCATGGACGAAGCCGCCACCGAGGCGCGCGATCAGTTCGAAGTGGTGGAGCTGGACATGTATGACGCCGTGCGCGAACTGCTCAAACAATCCACTGGCATGCGCGGCAGAGACCCGCTGGCACTGGCCGAGACCGCCTCCGGGCTGAGCAAGCGCATGCTGGATCTGCGTGGCCAGGAAAGCCTGTTCATCATCGACGGTTCGAGTGAGGCACTGAACCGCTGGTCGCGCATCAGCGAGGACCTGCGCAATGTCGCTGGCAGCATGCGCAGCTGGCTCAACGAGGAGCAGAAGGAGGTGATCGACGGCGCGCTGCAAGCCCTGGTCAGTTACCAGCAGGCCTTCGCCAACTACCAGCAGACCCGCGAACAGAGCCGCAGCGCCGAGGACGCGATGATCGAGCGGGCCGGTGCGGTACTCGGTCTGGCGGAAACGGCGCAGACCGAGGAAGGCCGGCGGATGACGACCACCAGCGAGCGTGCGCCGATCCTGCTCGGCGCCATTGGCGGCGCCGCCGTGGTGCTCGGCTTGCTCGCCGCCCTGCTGATCTCCCGCTCGATCATCGCCCCCCTGCGCCAGAGCGTGGCCTTCGCCCAGCGCATCGCCAGCGGTGATCTGAGCCAGGACCTGCAGCAGCGGCGCCGCGACGAACTGGGCCAACTGATGGCGGCGATGCAGGGCATGACCGTCA
Source organism: Pseudomonas sp. KB-10 (assembly GCF_018221585.1). Classification (NCBI taxonomy): domain Bacteria; kingdom Pseudomonadati; phylum Pseudomonadota; class Gammaproteobacteria; order Pseudomonadales; family Pseudomonadaceae; genus Pseudomonas; species Pseudomonas sp. KB-10. The sequence continues at coordinate 73,537 of NZ_QYYB01000011.1, read as the reverse complement.
GCCTGCGTACCCTGGTCTGCCGCATTGGCGGCGGGGTGGGGCAGATCGCCACGGCGGCCGAACAACTGTCGGCGGTCACCGCACAGACCAGCGCCGGGGTACAGAGTCAGAAACTTGAAACCGAACAGACCGCCACCGCCATGCACCAGATGGCCGCCACCGTACAGGAGGTGGCACAAAACGCCGAACAGGCCTCGTTGGCCGCACGCGACGCGGATCACGAGGCGCAGCAGGGCAACCGGGTGGTGCAGCAGGCAGTGAGCCAGATCGGCGAATTGGCCACGGAGGTCGAGCAGTCGACCGAGGCGATCGCCGCGCTGAACCAGGAGAGCGAACGAATCGGCGGCGTGCTGGAAGTGATCCGCAGCGTTGCCGAGCAGACCAACCTGCTGGCGCTCAATGCCGCCATCGAAGCCGCGCGGGCCGGCGACCAGGGCCGCGGCTTCGCCGTGGTTGCCGACGAGGTGCGCGCACTGGCGCGGCGCACCCACGACTCGACCGAGGAGATCGAAGGCCTGATCGCCAGGCTGCAGCGCATGGTCAAGGGTGCAGCGCAGCAGATGGACGCCAGCCGCGACCTGACCCAGCACACCGTCGCCCTCGCCGCGCAGGCCGGTGACGCCCTGGCGCGCATCACCCAGGCGGTGAGCACCATCGAGCAGATGAACCAGCAGATCGCCGCCGCGGCCGAGCAGCAGAGTGCGGTGGCGGAAAACATCAGCGAGAGCGTGACCCGGGTGCGCGACATTGGCGAGCAGAGCGCCAACGCCAGCCAGCAGACCGCCGCCTCGAGCGCCGAACTGGCGCGCCTGGGCGGCGAGTTGCAGGCGCTGGTGGCGGAGTTTCGTACCTAGATCATTCGCTCTCCTCGCCCCTCGCGCTATACAGTGCGGGCGAGGTAAGCCCAGGCAAGGCAGGATGGCAGAAGCGATCGTGCAAACCAACCACGGCCTGTGCAGCGCCACCGAACGCCGCCGCACTTATCGTGCCCGACCTATGTACTACCCTGACGCCGAATCAGACGCTTCCGCGTGACGGCGCAGTTGAGGAAAAGGATGGCGCCTCTGATGGCGACTGTCTTCTCTCCCCAGGCCATACGCAGATCTCGGCTGCTATCGCCTGCCCCGTCTTCAGGCTCAACATTCGACAGCTAGCGGTATGCGGCCGTTAATGGCCGTGGGATTGCGGATAGTCTTGAGACCCGAGCCGTCATCCGCTGGCGGCAACTAGCGCAGCGAATCCCACCGCGACGAGCTGCCAGCCTCCGCTTGCGACCTGAAAGATGTCGGCGCGTTAATCGGCTGGGAGCCGGCCGACGGCCCTTGAGGCCGTTAGCGGGGCTCTATTAGAAAGGGGCGCTCGCATTTGTTCTGCAAGTCGAACAAGCGCCGGTCCGTACAGTTGAGATGCCGTCCGTAGATATGCAAGGACAGGGTCACGGCAGCGGAATCGTTCGTCACGCTATGTATGGTTCCGCTCGGCATCAGCAAGACCTCGCCCGGCCCTATTCGATGCTCTTCGAGGCGCTGCAACTCGACGCTGCCCGGCGCATTCGACCCATCGTCCGTACGTTGCCAGAAGCAATTGCGCTCCTCCCCCACCAGCCCTACCACCGCGGCCCAGGTGCCATGGTCGTGGGGCTCGACGCCACGCCCGGGAAGCCAGCTGTCCACTACCACGAACAAGGTCTGGTCGGCCTCCACATGCAGCAACGTGGTGCCGTAGCCGCATGCGGGATCGGCCTCGTACATCGAGTCATTAAGCCAGTCTGGCAGCTGAGCCATCCGTCGAGCCAGCGGCTCCACTTGCGCGAGAATACTCGCCTCGTCTGTCGCCGAGGCGACGACCCGGCGCAAATCTCTGATGAACCCCATCAGACCGTAGGCCATTTTTACGCTCCCGAACACACTACGAAAAACGCCCCTGCGCCCATGATCGGATCAGGCGCAGAGGCGGGTTATGCAACAACCCCTGGGCTGATCGTTCAGCTACGGCAGTCCCTGATCAGCCCCTTCACCAGGCCGATCATGAGCAGCAGCATCAGGACCATGAACGGCAGGCCCATGGCGATCGCGCCGGCCTGGATGCCCTTCAGCGCGGTATCGCCGCCCACCACGAACAGCGTGACCGTGACCAAGGCGATCATCACCAGCCAGAGCACTCGCTGCAGCGGCAGGGTATCGGGATCGCCGCCGGCGGCCAGGTTGTCGACGACCATGGCGCCGGAGTCGACGGAGGTGACCATGAAGATGATCAGCAACGCCACGACCAGCAGCGAGGCGATGCCTCCCAGCGGCAGCACTTCGAGGAACTGGAAGATGGCCATGTTGACGTCGCTCAAACCTGCCGCCAACGCCCCGCTGCCATCGATGACCTGGGCGATGGCGCCGCCACCGAAGGCGGCGAACCAGAGCACAGCCACCACGGTCGGTGCGAGCATCACCATGCCCACCATCTGGCGCAGGGTGCGGCCTCTGGAGACACGCGCGACGAAGATGCCGACCAGCGGCCCCCAGGTGCACCACCAGGCCCAGTAGAACACGGTCCAGCCCTGGAACCAGTCCTGATCGGGGCGATCGACCCAGTTGCTCAGAGGCAGGAAGTAGCGACCGTAATCGAGCGTGGTCGTCAGTACGCCGAAGAAGAATTCCAGCACGCCGATACCCACCACCACCAACAGGAACAGCCCCAAGGCCAGCAGCATGTTGATGTTGCTCAGCAACTTGACCCCGGCATCCAGCCCGCGCCACAGGGAAATCGCGGCGATACCGGTGACGGCCGCGATGAACAGCAGTTGAAAGGTGAAGGTGTTGGGCACGCCCAATACATGGGAGAAACCAGCGGTGGCCTGCATGGCGCCGAGGCCCAGGGAGGTGGCCAGGCCGAAGACGGTCAGTACCACGGTGAACACGTCGACCAGTTGCCCCGGCAGGCCCTTGTGCGCCTTACCGATCAGCGGCTGCAGGCCCGAACTCAGGGACAGCGGAAGCCCCTTGTTGTAGGAGAAGTAGCCGACCACCAGCGCGCTGGTCAGATAGATGGCCCAGGGATGGAAGCCCCAGTGAAACAGTGTGGCGCCCATCGCCGCATGCTGGGCCTCGGGCGTGTTGGCAGCTGTTTCGAGGGGCGTCTTCCACCAGGCGGTGTACTGGGCCACCGGCTCGGCCACGCCCCAGTAGAGCAGGCCTACGCCCATACCTGCGGCGAACATCATGGAGAACCAGGACAGCGTGCTGAACTCGGGCCTGGCGTCGCGCCCGCCCAAACGCACCTTGCCCAGAGGAGACAGCGCCAGGCCAGCGCAGAACAGCACGGCCAGGTTGCCCATGATGATGATGAACCAGTCGCAGTTCTGCAGAATCCAGCCTTTGATGCCTTCGAGCGTCTGGCCGAAGACTACCGGGTTGCTCAGTGCCAGCAGAACCAGGGCAAAGGTTATCGAGAACGACAGGGGGAAAATAACGCGATGGAAGTTGAAACCCAGCACTCGAATATTGAAATCCCGAGTGTCCAGGCCTTCCGCTGTTACAGGTTTCATGCACGCACCTCTATTTGTTCTTGTAATTACTTCTGTCTGCAGGAGGTCGCACCGGAAAACTTGGTTTTTTCCAGTGTTTAAAGCTCTGCAGATACCTCATGGTCAGGCAGGGTCATGCCTGGGACAAACCATTTAATCTCCGCAATTCATGATTTTTCATCATCAATAGAGCGGAGCCTCGCACTGCCAAAGTGGTACCTTCCACCGCCCGATCCTGTGGCCCCCTCACAACCAGTCCGTTTGCCACGGGTAGCGCGACAGGGCTTCGCAGCCGTTGGCGGTGATCAGCACCTGCTGCTCCAGCTTGATGCCCTCCTTGCCGCCCTGCTCGCCGATATAGCTCTCCACGCAGAGCACCATGTTTTCCTCGAATACCCCGTCGTAGCCGCTGCCGGTCCAGTCGGCGCCCTTGTGCGCCAGGGCCGGGTACTCGTCGACCAGGCCGACGCCGTGCACCACGCAGCAATAACGGTTGTGCCAGTAGGCCGGCGGAATATCCCAGGACTGCTCGACGAACTCGCGGTGACTCAAGCCCGGACGCAACAGCGTCATGTTGTGCTGTACCTGTTCATGGGCCAGGCGATAGAGCTTGCGCTGCTCGGCGCTGGGGGCGACGTGGCCGACAGTCCAGGCTCGAGAGATGTCGGCGCAGTAGCCGTAGGGGCCGATCAGGTCGGTGTCGAAGCAGACGATCTCGCCTTCCTGCATCACCCGGTCGCTGGACTCCTGCATCCAGGGATTGGTACGCGGCCCCGAGGCCAGCAGGCGGGTCTCGATCCATTCACCACCGTGGCGCACGTTCTCGTAGTGCAGCCAGGCCCACAGCTCGTTCTCGGTCATGCCGGGGCGCAGTTCGTCGTGCATGCGCTGGATGCCACGCTCGCACACGGCGATGGTCCAGCGCATCAGCTCCAGCTCCTCGGTGGATTTGATCCGCCGCGCCTCCTCCATCAGGCTGTGACCTTCCACCAGGCATAGACCACCCTCGCGCAGCAGATCGAGTCCTTCCAGGTCGGCCTTGTCCACCGCCAGACGCACCTTGTCGCCGGCATGCCGGCGGATCACTGCGCGCAAATCGTCGGCCCAGGCCACGGCCTTCTCGCCTATGCGCGAACCGGCACCGAAATAGCTCCAGTTGATCGCCGGACGGATCTCGTCGAGCAGTTCGTTGCCTTGGTGCAGATGCTCGCAGTTGTGGAACTCGAACAGCACCACCGGCCCTTCGGCGAACACCAGCGCATAGCGGGCGTAGTTATGCAGGGTCCATACCTGCATGTTCGAGGTGTCGGTGGCGTAGCGGATGTTCACGGGGTCGTACAGCAGGATGGCCGCGCAATCGGCGGCCTTCAGTTGCTGACGCACTCGCTGTAGGCGATAGCTACGCGCTGCCTCGTGGGTCTCGACGCTGACCGGGTTGCGCAAAGGCTGCGTGGCGGCCTCGTCGGCTAGGTACTTATTCTTGTTTTCGAACACGGCAGGGCTTCCTTGGGATTAGAAATGGGCGGCGCCGTTAGCCCTCGGGCGGGTCGACGACGCTCAACGGCGTCTCGGTTTGCTGGTCTTCGCTGCCCAGGGCGGGCTCCACCACCGCGGCCAGGGTGGCGCAGGCGAGGCCAACCGGAGTGGCCTGGTGGTGCAGCGGCGCGTCCGCCTGGAGATATTCGCCGGTCACCCGTTTCTGGCTCACCGCCAATACCAGCAGGCCGGAACAGGCGGCGAAGAAGTAATAGAGGCTGCCGGAGCCGAAGTGCTCCATCAGCGCGCCGGCCAGCAACGGGCCGAGCCCGGCGCCGATACCGAACGCCACCAGCAACAGGCCGGCCAGGGAAACCCGCAGCTCGGGCTCGATGTTGTCATTGGCCAGAGCCACGCCCAACGGATACAGGCAGAACTGCAGAAAGCCGATCAGCACGCCGCACAGCAGCAATACCGGGAACGACAGCCCCTGGTAGAAACCCAAGGGTAGGCATGCCAGCGCCAGCAGTAGCGCCGTGGCGCGAATCAGACTCACCCTCGGCAGCCGGTCGGAAAGCCAGCCCAATGGCAGCTGGGCGAGCAAGCCGGCCGCGATAGTCAGCGCCATGAACTGGCCGACCTGGGCGATACCCAAGCCCTGCCGGCTGGCGTAGATCGATGCCAGGGCGAAGAAGCTGCCGTTGAGCATCCCCGACACCAGGACGGTAAACAATGACTGCGGCACCTTGCGCAGGAACAGGCGTGGATCGATCGACTGCGGTTGCGTCGATTCCGGATGGGGTATGCGCGTCAGTGCCATCGGCACCTGACTCAGGGCAAAGGCGATGACGATGCCGAGCAGGGTGTGAATGCCGAGATCGCCATCCAGACTCAAGGCCAGCTGGCCGAGAATCATGCCGACGTACACCGCCACCATGTAGATGCCCAGCACGCTGCCGCGCTGATCGCTTCGCGCGGAGTGGTTCAGCCAGCTCTCCAGCACCATCAGCTGGCACATCCAGGCCACGCCCACCAGCGCGCGCAGCACCAGCCACAGAGACAGAGCGTCGCTGAAGGCGTGGACCAGCACGCCCGCGCAGATCACCCCGCCGCAGGCGACATAGGCTCGGATATGACCGACACGCCCGATCAGGATCTGGCCGGCCTTCCAGCCGATCACCATGCCCAGGGCATTGGCCGCCATCAACGCACCGCCCCAGAACTCGTCCAGGCCGTTGGCGACCACGCGCAAGGCGAGGTAGGTCATCAGCAGATTCGAACCGAGTTGCATCAGCAGGCTGGACAGATACAGCGCCGCGAAGGCCCGAGTCAGGCCAAGCATCGAATCGCCCCCCGGCTCCCGCAGCGGCAGGCAAAGAGGGCTTGCGCCCCTGCGAATAGGAACACGAGGGTATTCATCGACTACGCCAGACCGTGTCTTTGCTTCCAGTCGCCCGGATGCACCACGTAGCCGAACAGCGCATGGCCGCCGTAGACCAGCTCGGTGCCCTCGGGAATCCACAGCAGCTGGCCCGGTTCGACCCGGTACAGCTCGCCGTTGGCCTTGAGCTCGAAGCAGCCCTGGATGACGAAGATTACCTCGTCGTACAGCAGGGTCCAGGCCACCTCCGCGCCCTCCCAGCGGGCGAAACCGACGCCGATGTTCGGCGAAACTTCGTTGCTGATCGCCCGTGCCACGAAGGCGGCGCCGGGCGGTCCGCCGCGCGGCACGAAGTCCAGGTCGCGATGATCGACCAACAGCACCGGCCCTTTGCCGGAAGTACCCTGACTCATAGCTCGCTCCGGCTGTTCCAGGCCGCCAGGCGAATGCGCGAGCGCACGCCGAGGCCGAGGAAAGGTTCAGGGGGATTCAGCGACGGCATGCCGGTGACCGCACGGATATCGCGCAGCTGCTGCGAGTCGGCACCGACCGCCAGATCGGCCAGCAGCGTCCCGGAAATCGTGCCCCAGGCCGCGCCGACGCCGTTGTCGCAGGCCGAGGCGAAGACGCCCTGCTCCAGCTCGCCGAAGAAGTTGGTGAAGTTGCGCGAGATCGCATAGACGCCGCCCCAGGTATGGCTGAACGGCACGTTGGCCAGTTGCGGGAAGCGCGCCAGGAAAGCCTTGCGGTGATCGTTGCGAATCGATTCGCGCATGGCATCGCTGGTGCTCTTGCCGTACTTGGGCACGTGCTTGTAGGTGTTGCGGATGATCAGGCGGCGATCCTGGGTCATGCGCACCGTGGTGCCAGCGTGGTCGGCCGGGGTCAGCCCCCAGTCGAGCTGTCCGCCATAAACGGCCAACTCGGCGTCGTTCAGTGGCCGGGTCCAGCTGGCAAACGTCATCACCGGCAGCAGGCGGTTGCGCAGGTAGCCGAATTCCTGGGTGAAGATGCTGGTGCCCAGCAGCAGGCATGGAGTACGGATGGTCCCGGCGCTGCCGTGCAGAATCCACCCCCCCTGGCCGTCGCGCTCCAGGCGCTGGATCGGCGACTCTTCGAGCAGCTCGACGTTGCCCGGCAGCGAGCGGCCCAGACCGGTGACCAGCGCCGCCGGCTGCATCAGATAGCAGCCCGGGGTGAAGATGGCCCCACTGTAGTGCTGGGTACCCAACACCTTGGCCAGCTCGTTGCGCCCGACCCACTCGAACGGCTCGCCGAGATCCTGCATCAGGCGCTCGAAGTGCTGCAGATAGGCCATCCCACGGGGCCCGACGGCGCCCTGGTATTTGCCGGCGTGGGACCACTGGCAGTCAATGCCGTGCTGTTCGATCAGCCCCTGCAATTGGGCGATGGCGGCACGGTTGAGGCCCAGCAGGCGCTGCTTGTGCGCCGGATCGGGATGCTCCAGGGCGAACTTGTGCGGCAGGTCTATGACGAAGCCGGAGTTGCGCCCCGAGGCGCCCTGGGCGACGCGCTGGGCATCGACCAGCAGGATGCGCGCCGCGGGGTGGTGCTCGGCCAAGCGCCGGGCGGCGGCCAGGCCGGCGAAGCCGGCGCCGATCACCGCATAGTCGGCGCGTTGCTCGCCCTGCAGGCGGATGGCGGGCTCGGCGGCAGGCAGCGCGGCGTACCAGCCGCAGCTGGAATCGTCGTGGGGCAGATTGACGTTCTTGTTCATTTTCTTGCGCCCTCAGGCCACGGCCCGTTGTGCGTTCTGACAGGATTGCAGCCAGCTGTTGCGCTGCGCTTGGGCTTGGCGGCCGAGCAGGACAAAACCATGCAGCGCGCCGGCGGCGTCGTAGTAACCGGCACTGAGACCATCAGCCGTCGCCGTGCAGCGCCACTCGCCGGCAATGCCGACGGCAGGCGGCAACAGGCACAGCGGCGCGGCCGGGGTCTTCACCGTCACCGGCATCAGCGGATAGCTGACGGCGGTCGGCTGGCCGAGCAGGGTCTTGCACAGGGCCGCGATGCCCTGGTTGATCGGCGCCAGGTAGGGCAGCAGCTGACCGTCGATTTCGATGCAATCGCCCAGGGCATAGATCCCCGGTTGCGAGCACTGCAGGCGGGCGTCCACCTGGATGCCACGCCCAACGGCGAGGCCGGCGTTCTCAGCCAGTTCCAGGTTGGGCCGCAGCCCGACGGCCGACAGCACCAGATCGGCTTCTAGGCTTTCGCCATTGGCCAGGGTCAGGCGGTAGCCCTGCTCGGCGCGCTCGATGCACTGCAGGGTGTTCTGCAGATGCCAACGCACGCCCAGTTCCGCCAGGGCCGCCTGCAACTGCTGGCCGGCCTCGGCCGGCAGCAGGCGCTCCATCGGCCACTGGCCGAGGCCGATCACGCTGACCTGGAAGCCGCTGGCCGCCAGATCGTTGGCAAACTCGCAGCCGATCAGGCCGTCGCCGAGGATGGCCACCCGGCGCACGCCGACCAGCCGCTCGCGAAACGCATGGTAGTCGTGCAGGTTGTTGACGCTGATCAACGCGTCGCTGTCGCCTTCGATCGGCAGACGGATCGGCGCCGCGCCGCTGGCCAGCACCAGTTGGCCGTAGTCCATCTCGCCGATATTCGTGTGCAGGCGCCGCGCCGCGGCGTCGATGCGCTCGACCCTGCAATGCGGATAGACGCGGATCTTCAGACGCTTCTCGATGGCCAGGGCCGATTCGCCGGCCAGCGCGTCGGCAGTCTTGCCCTGGGCCAGGCCGATGGACAATGCCGGCTTGGAATACAGGTGGCCGGACTCCTGGGTCAAGACACGGATCTCGACCTCGGGATCGGCGCGGCGCAGCGCCTGGGCCAGGCCGTAACCGGCATAGCCGCTGCCGATGATGACGATCGGCTGACGCAGTTCGGCGGCCAGCGGTTGCATCGCTTGCGGCGCCGCAGGCAGCGGAGTGCTAGCGGGAGCCGCAGCCGCGGCCACCACCGGGCTGATGTCGAGCATCTCGAAATCTTCCTTGCCGACCTTGCATTCCGGGCACTTCCAGTCCGCCGGTACGTCCTCCCAGCGGGTGCCGGCGACAATGCCGTCGTCCGGCCAGCCCAGGGCCTCGTCGTAGATCAGGCCGCAGACCACACAGAGCCAGGTCTTGAACATCTCGCTCACTCCCCCGCCACGCGAATGGCGACGTTCTTGGTACGCACGTAGCTGTACAGCGCTTCCTGGCCCTTCTCCCGGCCGAAACCGGACAGCCCCACTCCGCCGAACGGCGTCTCGATGCCGCCGGCATACCACTCGTTGACGAACACCTGGCCGGACTTGAGGCGGCGCGCGCAGCGCATGGCGCGGCTGATGTCCTGGGTGAACACGCCGGCGACCAGGCCGAACTCGGTGCCGTTGGCGATCGCCAGAGCCTCTTCCTCGCTGTCGAAGGGAATGATCGCCAGCACCGGGCCGAAGACTTCCTCCTGGGCGATGCACATGTCAGGGCGCACGTCGCGGAATACGGTCGGCCGCATGAAATGCCCGGCGCGGTCGCTGAAGGCCTCACCACCGGTGGCCACCACCGCGCCCTCATCGATTGCGCGCCGACACAAGGTTTCGATGCTGGCCAGTTGTCCGGCGCTGACCACCGGGGTGAGGTCTGGGTTGTCTTGGCCGAGACCGACGCTGAGCCCTTCGGCCAGCTCGACCACGGCGGAGACGATTTCTTCGTAGATTTCGCGCTGCACCAGCAGGCGCGACATGGCTGAGCAGACCTGGCCTGCATTGAAGAAGATGCCGCCCTTGACGCTGGCCAGCAACTGCGCGCGGTCGACGTCGGCGAAGGCGATGGCCGCCGACTTGCCGCCCAGCTCCATGACGCTGGGAATGGCATGCGCCGCGGCGTCGCGCAGGATGGTCTGGCCGGTCGGCACCGAGCCGGTGAAGACGATCTGGTCGACCTTGGCGCTCTGCACCAGGTGGCTGCCAACCTCGCGACCACGGCCGCAGATCAGGTTGACCGCGCCCTTGGGCAGGCCGGCGCGGGCGATGGCGTGGACCAGCACGCACATGCCCAGCGGCGACAGTTCCGGCGACTTGATCACCACCGCGTTGCCGGCGGCCAGGGCCGGAGCCAGCGAGCGGGCGCAGATGGAAACCGGGAAGTTCCACGGCACGATCTGCGCCGACACGCCCATCGGATCGTAGACGGTGAAGTCCATGTAGCCGTCGCCCAGCGGGATCGAGGTGCCCTCGATCTTGTCCGCCATGCCGGCGTAGTACTCGAAGTAGCGCGCCGCCTCGATGAACTCGTCGCGGGCATCATTCAGGCTCTTGCCGTTCTCCTGGCACAGCACCCAGGCACCTTCCTCGGCCACGGCGCGGATTTCCGCGGCGATGCGCAGCAACCAGGTCACCCGCTGCGCCGGGCGGGCGCGGGTCAGCTCGCCACTGTCGGCACAACGGCGCGCCGCCAGCAAGGCGCGCTCGGCATCCTCCACCGAGGCCTGGGCGATACTCGCCACAGGCTCGCCGGTGCCGGGATTGTTGACGGTCAGGCGCGACTCGCTGTCGCACCACTGCCCGTCGATATAGTTCAACCAGTGTTCGGCAATCGGGTACATGGCCAATTCCTCAGTCGTTCTGCGCGACGGCGAGCAACTTGCGCGCGGCCCACTGGTGGAAGTAGTGGGTGGGGATGTCCATTTCCGGGGAGAAGGCGCCACCGCCGTAGCCGGGCGAATGACGGCCCTTCTGCATGCCTTCGACCGAGGCGATGTCCTCTGCGAACACCACCTTCCACGACTCCAGGATGGCGTTGCGGCAGGCAGCGTACTCGTCGCCCAGCGCCTCGTCGCCGACGTAGAACAGGCGCAGGTGCTCGATGGTGCGCCCCGGCGCGACCGGCTCGAGCTGCATCGCGAAGGCGTGGTCAGCCTGGATGCCCAGCAGCACATTGGGGAAGAAGGCCACGTACTCGGCGTTGCGCAGACGATCCTGCGGCCAGCTGGGGAACTGCGGCAGGTGGGTACCGGCGACATCGGAGAGGTTGTAGGCGTAGCTGCCCTGGCCGGCGAACTGCTCGTCGAACAGGATGTTGTAGTGATCTTCCAGGCGCGAATAGGAGTTCAGGCTCGGGTGCACCCACGGCAGGTGATAGGCCTCGCAATAGTTCTCCACCGCCAATTTCCAATTGCAGGCGATGTCGAGGGTAGTGGCATCCATATGCGCGCGACGACGCATCAGGCCCATGCCGTCCTCGCCAAGGAACTGCTTCCAGCGCTCGGTCAGCGGCGCGAGCATCTCCTCCAGCGGCTGCGCGTCGCCGGACAGGTTGACGAACACCATGTCCATCCAGATGGTGCTGCGCAGCGCCTTGAGGCCGTGCTTCTCGCAGGCGAAGCGCTCGTCCTTGTGCTTGTCGATGCCGCCGACATGCGGGGTGCCTTTGAGGCCGCCGTTGAGGTCGTAGGTCCAGGAGTGATAGGGGCAGCGGATCACGCCCTGCACGGTGCCCTCCTCCTCCACCAGCTTCATGCCGCGGTGGCTACAGACGTTGTGGAACACCTGCACCAGGCCTTCGCGGTTGCGCATCAGCAGCAGCGGCAGGCCCATGAAGTCGACTGGCTTGACCGAGCCATTGTTCGGCAGGTCGCTGGCGAAACCGACACAGGCCCAGGTCTTGCCCATGATCTGGTCGCGCTCGAGCTCGAACAGTTTCTGATCGGTATAGAACTCGTTCGACAGGCCGGTAGCCTCATGGATCGGAGCGAGTACGCTTTCCAGCTGATGCACTGGGATCTGCTGAGAAGTGGTGTGGGTCATTGTTGTTATCCCCTGCAAGGCACGGTGGTGATGATCGAAACGGGCTCGTGGGCCTCGTTCGTGGGCCGCCAGTTTCGAAAAGCAGGGATTGTTCGACAAACGATTTTTTGCCAGTCAACTTATGACATTAGCTCATTAATAGGCAGGGCAAGAGCAAGTGCGGAGCTAGCTTCTTGGCTTCACTGCCGCGAAGAAGTAATCGACTCATGAGAAGAAATGATTTGTCCAAAGGCTGGGGAGAAACCACCTTATGGATGCAGCCGAACCGACCGTTCGGTGCGGCTGTGAGCTCTACCGGCTATCCGCCAACCAGCGGAACGCTGGCTTTCAACCCAACCAACCCGACGACACCGCTGTTGTCAGCAACGTCGCGCGGGCGTAGCCGTTTCGTATCAGCCATACGATGGCCTGCCGCTGACGGGTATCCGCACCATCTGAGGTTACCTGCTCAAACGAGCCGCTGCCGCAGGCCACAAGCCGGCGGCAGCGTACATTTCAGGGAGTGGTTTGTTCGCCGTTCGGCTTGCCCACCTGCTCCATCAGCCAACCGCGAAAACGCTTGACGCTTTGCCTGCTGCTGCCGCGACCGATGGGTTCGAGCAGGCAGAACTGCGCATCGGTGTGTAATACGTCTTCGATTGGCCGCACCAGCGCCCCCGTCTGCAGGTGATTGTCGACCAGATTCGACCAGGCGAGCGCGATGCCCTGACCGCTGAGGGCCGACTGAATCAGCATCGAGTAACTATTGATATTGATCCGCTGCCTCGGCTCCTGCGCCTTGTGGCCCAGCCGCTGAAACCATTCCGGCCAGCTGATCCAGTCGCGCTGCGGGTCCTCCAGCCAAAGCCAGGTAGCCGCGGCCAACTGCTCCAGACGGGAGAGGTTAGCGTGTTTGGCGAGATAGCCAGGGCTGCACACAGGGAACACCTCTTCGGAGAACAGCGGCGTCACCTGCATGTTCTTCGGTGGAGTGCGGCAATAGTAGAGCGCCAAATCGCAATCGAGCCGGGAGAAATCCTTCACATGATCGTAGGCGATGATCCGCAGGTCGACTTCCTCGTTGTCGCGCTGGAACTCGGCGACCCGGGGCAGCAGCCAGAGCGAGGCCATGGCGGTGCTGGTGACCACCGTCACCTGCTGCGCACCGCGCCAATGGCGGATCTCGCCAGTGGCATGAGCCAGTTGCAACAGGGCTTCGCGTACCGTTTCGTAGTACTGGCTGCCGGTGGGGCTGAGGTTGATCTCGCGAGTGGTGCGCTCGAACAGGGTCTTGCCGAGGTAGTCCTCAAGCAGGCGAACCTGTCGACTGATCGCCCCCTGAGTGACGTTCAGTTCCTTGGCGGCCAGGGTAAAACTCAGGTGCCGGGCCGCGGACTCGAACGCCACCAGGCTGTTCAAGGGCGGTAGTGGTTGAATTTTCATGCAGGCTTTTCACGCAGGCGTTGTTGTTCTTTTATACGAGTCTATAGGGCAGGTCAGACCTCCGACATACAAATTATGCCGAGAGGTCACTTCTCCCCTATCAAAATGGACCTGCGCACTCCGGTAGCCGCTGGTACCTATGTCATCGCTGAAATGTCGATCTTGTGTCTCCTCTTGGTCGTCAGTTCTTCGTGCTTACAGCGGAGCCACCTAGCCCCCTCTTGCTGCTACGCCACATCGTGCTGGCCTATAGTGGTCAACCCATCCCGGACAGTGGGTTAAGTTTTTCCTCGGCCACCGCAGGTGGTAGCCCGTGATTGAATTGATACGGCCTGATCGGTTTGATAGGGGCAAGTCCACCGAGGGTTATCCTGATCCCGCTAGATAGTCGATAAATAGGCGGAACAGCTCAGCATTGGAAGAGATATTCAGTCGCTGGTAGATATTGTGCCTGTGCACCTTCACCGTGCCTTCGGAAATCTTCAGCAGGGCGGCGATCGAGGCGGTGCTGTGGCCCTGCAGGATCAGCTTGGCGATGTAGCGCTGGGTCTCGGTCAGCTGCCCCTGGAGGATGTCGACGAAGGCATCTTCCAGGCGTGCACCGCTGGCCCTCGTGTCGCTGAAGCAGTCGCTGTGGCGGATCTGGCAGTGCAGGGTGAGCACCGAGCCGAACAGTGCTTCGAGGTTGCTCAGCGCCTGCATTTCCTCTGCGCTGAAGGCGCCGCTTTCGAGGTTGCGCATCAGCGAGTAGACCAGCGCCACCTGCGGACGGATGGGAATGATGAATCCGACTTCCTCGATCAGCGCACCGTGCTCGGACGAGACGCACGGGTGAATGTCCTTGGAGATGGAGAAGCCCGAGGAATAGAAGCTGTCCGGGGCCAGCTCGCTCATGCGCCACAACCCGGCCGGGTGTTCGTTGACGCAGGCGACGTAGAACGGGTCGAGCAGATAGCCGCCGCGCCGGTAGGCGTCCAGGGTTTTCTCCGACACGTGCGCGTTGTAGCCGTTATGCAGCAGCACGGCATTGTGATTGAAGCGAAACAGGTAGCAGCAGCTCATGTCGAAACTGAGGCTGCGGCGCAGGGCATCGTCGATGGCGGCGCCGAGATGGTCGGAGCCAATGGCGGCGATGACTGTAGATAACGTAGCGGCGTCTTCGGCTTTCATGGTTCGCACAGGGTCTGGTCCAGACGGCGGTCCCTGCCGCTTCGTGGATACTGCCACGGTCGTTGCGCAGCGGGCAAAGACGCGGCAAGCACAAAACCCGGAGTCTCTTGCGAGACTCGGGGTGGTGGGACGAGCTTCAGACTCAGGCGAGTTCTGGCAAGGCCAGGGACTTGCCGTTGTTTTCTTCCTGCGCGCCCAGCTCCAGTGCCTTCGGCACCGCCAGCCAGTACGCCAGCAGCATGCCGAGCAGACCACCGCTGAGCTTGCCGATGATCAGCGGCAGGATGATCGACGGCTGGAAGTTGGCCGAGTAGGCCATGTGGTCACCGAAGGTGAAGGCCGCGCAGACCGCGAAGGCAATCACCAGCACCTTATCCTTCGGCGGCATTTCGCCGATCAGGCGGAACAGTGCCAGCACGTTGGCGGAACCGGCGAGCATGCCGGCGGCACCAGTGGCCGACAGGCCCATCAGCGCGGCGACTTTCTCGATCGGCTTGGACAGGTAACGCTTGATCAGATAGACCATCGGGAACGCGCCGCACAGCATGATGCCGACGTAGCCGGCGATCTCCAGCGCGCGGAACTGGTCCTCGGCATCGGCAATGATCGGCGCGAAGCCCCAGCCACCAAACACCGTGCTGAAGACCTGGGTAAAGTACTCGACCACCGAAGCCACCAGCACCAGGGTCACGGCCGCATACATCAGCTGACCGAGCTTGAGGAACAGGTAGACCATCAGGTTCGGCAGGTAGCGCAGAGCAGCGGCCAGGGCGATGCAGAACAGGATCAGCGGCATCAGGTTCTGGATAAGCAGCGGCAGGGTGAAGTGCAGCACCTGGCTGGCTTCACCGCTGGTCGCGATGTCCGGACGCACGCCAATGCCCAGGCCCTGTATAAGCATGGCGATGACCACGATGCTCACCGGGATGCTCAGTAGGCCAGCCATGATGCCCAACGCCATGTACTTGTGATCGGCCTTGGCCAGCATGGCCAGGCCCACCGGGATGACGAAGATCACCGTAGAGCCGGACTGAAAGCCGGTAATCAGGCCGAGAATCCAGCCTTCCGGGCTCTCTGCCAGTTGATGGGCCAGTTGGTAGCTACCAAGGTCGGAGGCGATGAAAATCGCCCCGGCGATACCCGGGTCGGCGCCCATGGCGGTAAAGATCGGACCAATGAACTGGCTGATGAAGCTGGATATGAAGGGGATGGAGGCCATGATCCCGGCCACCGGGATGAAGATCGGACCGATGCTATGCAGGCCGGCGGTAAACTCCCGGCCGAGTTCGGATTCCGCATCGAAGATCGAGGCGATCGCGCCGATGACGGCGCACACCATGATGACGTAGACGACGTAAGTGCCGATGTTTTCCATTTGCTGCCTCTTCTATTGTAAGACTTGTGGTTCTGGCAGAAGTGAAGCGATCAAGTTGAGCTGAATGAGGCTCTTGTGGCTAAGTATTATTGGTATGTCTTGCTGCAACTGCGTCAGATCGCGGTGTAGGCGTTATCCACAAAAAGATGGGTACCGTTGACGAAGCTCGCCTCGTCGCTGGCCAGAAACAGTGCGGCTGCGGCCACTTCCTTCGGATCGCACAGACGGCCCTGCATCGCGGCGATGCTTTCATCCGACACGTCGACGCCATAGCCACGCAACAGTTCGAGTTCGCGCTGACCGTGGGCGGTACCGATAAAGCCTGGGCACACTGCGTTGCTGCGGATGTTCTTGTCGCGGTATTCCACGGCGATACCGCGCGCGAACATGTGGCAGGCGCCCTTGGTGGTGCAGTAGAGGACTTCCATCGGCGTGCCGACCACGGCGGAAATCGACGAGGTGCAGACGATGCTGCCGCCACCGGCCTCGATCATCTTCGGCAACACGGCCTTGGTGACCAGGTACATGCCCTTGACGTTGATGCTCATCAAACGATCCCACTCAGCTTCGCTGGTTTCCAAGAAAGGACCGGCGGAGATGGTGCCTGCATGGTTGATCAGCACTGTTATAGGGCCGAAGAGCTCCTCGGCGTGGCGCACCGCGCGGTTGACCTGCTCGGCATTTGACACATCCGCAGCGAAGAAGCAGGCCTTGCCCCCATCGGTATTTATCTCTGCGGCCAGTGCTTCACCCTGGCTGCTCGGTAGGTCGAGAATGGCTACCGCTGCGCCTTCTTTAGCGAACAGTTGTGAGGCGGCCAGCCCGCAACCACCTGCGCCGCCAGTAATCAATGCCACCTTGCCGGTCAGTCTGCCCATCTTGCCCTCCGCTTACATCTTGTGAGTGATGATTTGATGACAAGCTAGGGCGGTGGGTCTTGAGGCGTCCATATATCCATGGATATATGAAATCTTAACTTATTGTTTAATAAGGTTTTTATTTTTCTGACGTGAGGGCGATTGGTTGGATATCGGGGCCTGCACATTCCCCCAGCGAATGAGCTACTGAGAAAATGTCGTTTGTACCCCGCTGCGCTGCTGCCCAGAATCCAATCCATGCCCAGGCATAAATCCACCCATGCCTTCCAGGAGATTGCTTGATCATGAGCAAACCGGCGTTCATCGATCCATCCGAGATTCGCGCGCAGTTCTCTCGTGCCATGTCCGACATGTACAAGGCGGAAGTACCGCTCTATGGCGATCTCCTGCAATTGGTCGAGCAGGTCAACCAGCAGGTGCTGCAAGACAGCCCCGAAATCGCCGAACAGTTGCAACACAGCGGCGAACTGGAGCGCCTGGCCATGGAACGCCACGGCGCCATCCGCGTCGGCACCGCCGCCGAGCTGGCCACCATAGCCCGCCTGTTCGCGGTAATGGGCATGCAGCCGGTGGGCTATTACGACCTCGGCCCGGCCGGTGTGCCGGTGCACTCCACGGCCTTCCGCGCGGTGCACGAAGACGCCCTGCAGCGCAGCCCGTTCCGCGTGTTCACTTCGCTGCTGCGCCTGGAACTGATCGACGACCCCGAGCTGCGCGAACTGGCCGCCAGCTTGCTGGCCAAGCGCAACATCTTCACCCCGCGGGTACTCGAGCTGATCGAGCAATGCGAGGCCGACGGCGGGCTGAACGAGGCGGATGCCCACGAGTTCGTGACCCAGGCCCTGGAAACCTTCCGCTGGCACACCCAGGCCACCGTCAGCGCCGCCGAATACGACCTGTTGCACTCCCAGCACCGCCTGATCGCCGACGTGGTGGCGTTCAAGGGCCCGCATATCAATCACCTGACCCCGCGCACCCTGGATATCGACCGGATCCAGGCCGGCATGCCCAGCCGCGGCATCACGCCGAAGGCCGTGGTCGAGGGGCCGCCCCATCGCCGGTGCCCGATCCTGCTGCGCCAGACCAGCTTCAAGGCGCTGCAGGAGCGGGTCGCCTTCACCGACCTGCAGGGCGCCGAAGGCAGCCACACCGCGCGCTTCGGCGAGATCGAACAGCGTGGCGCCGCCCTGACCCGGAAAGGCCGCGCGCTGTACGACCAACTGCTCAATGCCGCCCGCGCCGAGCTCGGAGAGGCGCCCAGCGAACACAATGCCGCGCTGTACGGCGAGATGCTTGCGAAGCATTTTCGCGCCTTCCCCGACAGCTACGCACAGATGCGCGCCGAGGGCCTAGCCTACTTCCGCTACAGCGTCACCGAGCAGGGCCGCGTCGCCAGCGAGCACCCGCCGCCCCTGGAGGCGCTGATCGCCGCCGGCCATATCCGTTTCGATCCATTGGTGTACGAGGACTTCCTGCCGGTCAGCGCCGCGGGCATCTTCCAGTCCAACCTCGGCAACAACGCGCAGGCCAGCTACGCTATCGGCTCCAACCAGGCGGACTTCCACGCCGCCCTGGGCGCCGAGGTGCTCGACGAGCTGCAGCTCTACGCCGCTACCCAGCAGCGCTCGCTCGACGAGTGTGGCGCGGCCCTCGGCCTGTCGATGCTCGAGTGTGCCGTCGCGTCGTGATCTATCGTCCGTCCAGGTAGCAGCGGCAGCCCATAGGGGGGCGCCGCGCGCACCGCTGACGACCGGGCGCCATCGCCCGGGACAGCCGCTCACTGTTTCATGACGTTCCACGGAGGGGCCATTACGTCAAACCGGGTGATGACAGCGACAGGTAAGGGTTGTTCGGCGGTATGTCGTTGAACAGGTTCCGCGGGTCTTGAAGCAGGTAGCCGTGAAGTCTCCGCGACTTCCTTGGCCCGGTCACTTCGCACGTCCGTGGCATCGCCATCGGCAACCGATGGCCGTTCGCGCATGGATGCCGGTGCGAACGGGGGTGATCAACGCGGCCGGAACCGCGCCGTAGCCTTGAGGATCGTGGCCACCTGGGCATGCTGCTGATCGCAATCAGCGGGCATGGACTCAGCATGGCATCGCGGTACGCCAGGAGCACCGATGAATCGGCAATACCCGAGCTCCCCATTCCGAGCCTGGCGCAATCACCTCCGATAGCTAGCGCAGCCCCAATAGGTTGGTAATACGCCGGAATCGATCCAGCATTGGGAGTTTTTCCAATTGGTGGAGCTCCAGCAGCGCCAATCACTGCGGATCGGGGATGGGCAGCTTGGTCGGCCAGCCATGCATGTACGCCGTGACGATGCAAATCTTGTCGTCAACGGTCTATTCGACGCCCTCCTCTCGAGAGCCTGCGTACATACACGCCATTTGGGCCTGTTGGCGTTTCGCGCACGCCCGTCCTGAAGCCGTTCTGCTCGGTACCCGGCACAAGATATGAAGTTTGAACAGCCAGATAGGCCTTCCAGCAATGACGCACCGGACAAACATTTGATTGCGCGGTAAATGCGGAACTTGGCAAGGAAATAACCATTGCCAAGCCCCGCGTCTCTCGGGTTGCCCCAACCACAGCGCACATCTGGCGCAGCGATATGGTTCACATCGAAACGTCCATACCCCCTAAGATCAAGCTGCGCTAGTGAGCTGCCGGCGAACGTCCATGCGGTCGAAGTGCGCGCGCTTCTCAATGATCTTTCCGTCGGAGATGGTCAACAGCATCATGAGCGAAAAATGCAGACGTGCGCCTTTCGGCTCATTGCCCTCCCATACCCCGGTCTGCAGCCCATCGAAAGTCATATAGGCCGCTACTTGGTTACCCTCTGCCAACAGGGTTTCAATCTTGAAGGTGAAACCCTCGAAGGCATCGAAGTTCTTCTTTTCCGACTGGACGAAGCCTTCTGCTCCAAGAATGGGGGTGTCTACCTGGAGGTAGAACTTGAAATCCTTATGGCACAAGCTGGCCACGGCTTCGTAGTCTTCACGCTGGATAGCCGCGTAGAACTGGCGGACGATTTCCTTGTTTGCTTCGACTGACATGTTTTCTCTCTCTTGCGGTGAGTGTTGATGGATTCGACCTAGAGGCTGTAAGTCTCGCCGTCCTCAGGAACCAGCAGGCGGTCGGTCATACCCTTCTCAGCGGAGAAATCGCGAAGCTCTTTACGCGTCAGCACCGCGTGATTCACCGACTCCATATGAGTGGCGATAAGCGTCGCCTTCGGCGCGGCCCTGTAGACCTCGTATACATCGTGCTTGCCCATGATGATCGAACCAAGGCCGGGAACTTGAGCATCGCCAGCGTTGAGAATCGCGACATCGGGGTCATGCTCTTTCAGGCCATCCTGGACGTACTGGTTCCAGACAGTATCGCCAACGAGGTACACAGTCCTTTCCTGGGGATGTTTGAACACCACCCCACAGACCTCCCCAAGGATTTCCCCCATGGCTTCGATGGCCGCATCAGAGCCATGTTGCCCCAACGTCTGAACCAGCGAGATACCGTTAAATTCGGCACCTTTCAGCAAACGGACATCAGTGAAACCTTGAGATGTGATCAGCTCACGATCCTGTTCGTGCTGGACAAAGACCGGCAGGCCCTTTGGCAACAAAGCCTTGGCAGCTTCGTCCCAATGATCGGGGTGGGTGTGGGTAACGATGACCGCATCCACATTCAGAATCTCGTCCATTGGCACAGGCAGGGCAACGGTGGGGTTGAATAAATGGCTGTTCGCCGTGCCCTCAAAACCAGGATAGGCGCCCTTCTCCGCCAGCAACGGGTCGATCAGAAACCTCGTTCCGGCATACTCGATGATCAGCGTTGCGTTGCGTATCTGTTGAATCTTCATGGGTATCTCCTCGTTTCCGGCTTTTATCTATTAGGGACCGAACGGTCCATTTTGGGTAAAAAAATCCCGCTCCTGAGATCAGTCGAGATTGGAAAGCAAAAGACTCAGCGCGCCATCAAGATCAGCTTGTGCATACCCAATGCGGGCCATCACCTGAAGGCCAGGGAAGGCGAGAACCAACAAGCGAGCCAGCTCGCGGGCATTCCTCGTACTGGTCAAGGAACCATCCCCCTGCCCTCGTTCGATCACACTGGTCAACGCCTCCTCGATGTGGCGGAAGTCCTCCATAACCCGCGCGCGGATCTCAGGATCATGGGGCGCCATCTCGACGCCCTGGTTGATGCTCATGCAGCCCTGAGCCGGCTCTTGCGCCCCAAGGTTGGCGAAAAGCATACGAAAGAACTCCTCAATGGCTCGGCGAGCGTTCCCCTGCCTCAGGACTCGCTTCATATCCCTCTCCCGCTCGTTGCGATAGGCGTCAAAAGCGGCAATGAACAACTCGCGCTTCCCACCAAACGTGCCGTACAGACTACTTCGGCTCAACCCTGTGGCCTCGAGTAAATCGACCAATGAGGTAGCCTCGTAGCCCTTGCGCCAGAACACGAGCATGGCCTTGTGCAGGGCTTCGGCGGTGTTGAACTCTTGCGGTCTGGCCATGATTCAGCGGAACTCTGACAAAAAACGGGAATGGCTCAATCGAGCCCAATGAGTGAACAGGGTAAAGGTTAAGGATCGATCAGTCCAATATTATTTTCTTCACCCTGCCAAACCCGACGTCGACTCGTTTGCGCAATGGCCGGCACTGGTCAGCCCCCGGACTACCTACCGCCGTACAACCTGGCCCCTGCCGGGAAAATCGTTTGAACACAGCGGTGTTCAAAATCTCCAATTCGACTGTTCCGAAGTTCGACACCCCCGCTCACGCATCAAGCCTGAAAATAAAAATAAATCCATACATTACAAATACTTAAACCCACATGACGGCGTTGGCATGAGGCTTGCCGATTGAGCCATGGTCACCGCCCCGCGCTGGCTTAAACGCTCTCCGAGCGAATGGCCATCGCGCGATGTGGTCGAGGCGACCAGACGTTAGCTCCATCCAGATTTGTAAGCCTGGCTAACACCAGTCGGCTTTCCAAAGAAGCGAGCCGAGCACATTCAGATCTCTGGAGACCGACCGATGCCCACCCCCGAAGCACGTCCAACACCCCAATAATCACAAGGAACAGAACATGCCGCTGATGCCTCATCCCAAGCAATGCGCCCCGCTGGCGCTAGCACTTGCCACCTGCCTTCCAGTGCACGCCTATGAGCTCTACAACCAGAACGGCAGCGTCCGATCTCGAAGCCATATTCGCAGCCATGCACAGCGACGAGAACTACGCCGTATTCGGGAATCGAGAGGCAGGGAGTTCTAGCTGGCGCGAGGGCTATATCAAATAAGGTCTCAGTGGCAGCCAAGAACTGGGAAATGGCGGCAGCCTGTACGGCGCCTTCAACCTTCTGACCTCCGGCACCTGGGGTGATGGGGATGCAGGAGGATTCACCGAGGGCACCGAGCGGCGTACGGACGTCGAAGACGCATACCTGGGCTGGCGCTCCGGAAATCTGTTCCCGAGTTCTTGCCACCGAGCTCAAGCGAAACCTTCTTCAGGTGTCGGCCAGCCGCTTCGCCCACTTTACGGCCCGCGGGCGTCGAGCCGGTGAACTGAATCATCGCCACATCGGGGGCTGCGACCAGTGCCGCCCCGGCATCACCACCACCAGGCAATACGTGCAGTACGCCCTTTGGCACCCCGGCCAGTTCGAACAATCGAGCAATGATCAAACCACCGCAGACCGCAGTGCGCGGATCGGGCTTGAGCACAACGCTGTTGCCGACCGCCAGAGCTGGCGCCACAGCACGCATCGCCAGATAGAGTGGAAAATTAAACGGTGAGATAACCCCTACCACCCCCAGTGGACGGCGTCGGGCCAAGCTCAAACACCCTGACTGGGACGGCAACACTTCACCCTGGCTGCGTCCAGGCAGACCAGCACTTTCATGAAGGGCCTTGATAGTCACACGGGCCTCGAAAGTCGCTTGGCCTGAGAGGAAACACTCTCCCTGACGACCCAATCGACAATCTCCTCAAAGTACTGCTCACCAAGCGCAGCTGCCTTTCGCATCGTCGCCGCACGCTCATCATAGGACAGTGCATACCAAGCCGGTTGGGCGATCCTTGCCGCCCGTGCCGACTCAGCGACGGTAGCCGGATCGGCGATGCTGATCTTCCCCAGTACCGCCCCTGTTGCCGGTTCGACAACCGGACTGACATTCACTGGCGAACGCTCCCATACACCGTCGAACAGGCGCTCGTTCCAGAGCTCTCCGGGCAGCAATTTTGACCTCTGGCTCATGAATTTACCTTTCGGTGTGATTACGGGGTTTCAAACCCCTGGCATTGTTCTCATTATCGGACAGCACAAGCCGTGCCACCCCCAACTCACTGAGAGCCAAGGGAAAAAGTGTTCAAAAACAGGACACGAACAAGGCTTGGCAGTCTTTATCCGAAATACTGGGCACGCCCAGTAACCGCGAGCCAAGATGCAGAGCCATGAGGGTCAGTCCTGAGCGAATGAAGACTCACACCAAGTCAAGGCAATATGCGACCATCCCGACCCTTCCCGCTGACGAGCCACTTGACGTCAATACTGAACGTCCAAGAGACAGGACCTGAAACGATGACGATAACGGCAGAGCAGTTGAATAAATTTTCAGCCTTTGCAGAATGCTTGGCGGATGCAGCAGCAGCAGCCATCCAGCCACATTTTCGGCAACTGAGCGATATTGCGGATAAAGGGGGTAGACTTTTCGACCCCGTCACCGTAGCCGACACATCCGCTGAACGCGCGATGCGGAATCTCATCGCCACCCACTACCCAGATCACGGAATCCTTGGAGAAGAGGAAGGTGTTGTACATGGCACCAGTGAGCTGACCTGGGTGCTCGATCCAATTGATGGAACCAGAGCTTTTGTTACTGGCCTTCCCCTCTGGGGTACATTGATTGCGCTGAACGATGGCCAGTTGCCGATTCTCGGACTCATGAACCAACCCTTTACCAGAGAAAGGTTTATTGGCACCTCACGCGGAAGCTGTTGCAACGGTGTGAAGATCAAGACCCGCCCTTGCGATAGTCTGTCTTACGCGACATTGATGTGCACGACTCCCGACATGTTCGAAACGCCGGGACAGCAGGCGGCATTCCAATCCGTGGCTGACAAGGTTCGCTTGCTGCGCTATGGCGGTGATTGTTATGCGTATTGCATGCTTGCCTCGGGCTTTGTCGACATCATCGTCGAAGCAGACCTCAAGCCCTATGACATTCAGGCTCTGATTCCAATCATTGAAGGCGCTGGAGGCATCATCACATCCTGGGATGGTAGGTCGGCGCAGAACGGCGGGACTGTCGTAGCCTGTGGCGACCCACGACTCCACGACCAAGTACTCGAACGACTACGGCACGTAACCTGACTCTCGATACTAGGAACTAATACTCCTCATGTTTTCGCATCAGGACTGCGGTGAGCGCGTCAAGACCTTTACCACGGGTGATTAGGTCGGCCACAGAAAGACTCTGACACTCGCCGAAACGAGGTCTCAGGTCTGACCTGAGCCATGGCAAATTCTCAAGAGCAGGGGGTCTTGCCCCCTCAAAATCAAGAAAAATAGACGGTTTCCACCCGGCCGCTGCGCTGGGTGGAGCCTCCGCGATTTTTCCTGATTTTTTCACGACCGCCTTAGTCGCCCTAGTCGGCAGGGGTTCATGCGCAGCGCAAGCGCAGAACCCTGAAGACGAAGGAGCGAAAGCCATGAGCGAACACATCAGGATCTACGTTGCCGACCTGGCCGCCTACAACGCCGGTCACCTGCATGGCGTCTGGATCGACGCCACTCTGGAGCTGGACGACATCCAGGCGCAGGTCAGTGCCATGCTGGCGGCCTCGCCGGTCGAGGGGGCGGAGGAGTATGCCATCCACGACTTCGAGGGCTTCGACGGCTACCGCCTCGGCGAGTACCAAAGCCTCGAGAGCGCCCATGAGATTGCGTGTTTTATCGAGGAATACCCCGAGTTCGGCGGCGCGCTGCTCGCGCATTTCAACGACCTGGAGCAGGCACGCAAGGCGGCCGAGGAGGATTACTGCGGCTGCTACAGCTCGCTGGCTGACTACGCCCAGGAGCTGACCGAGGAAACCAGCAGCATTCCGCAGCACCTGGCCATGTACATCGACTACCGCGCCATGGCGCACGATATGGAATACAGCGGCGACGTGTTCACCCTGGAGACCGGCTTCGAGCAGGTGCATGTGTTCTGGAATCGCTAACAGCGGAAGGCACCGGGGCGATCCGGTGTCTTTTTTGCGCCCCTGTCCTGGCGGCCACCCGCGCGCCCCACCCGGAAGGCTGATGCACGGGGACGTGCCCCCGGCCATCAGCCTGAAGCAACCACGCTGTGCTGCCAGTTGATTGAGACCGTTACGGTCTTACGGTTTTGCCCAAATCCGTCGATCCGTATCCACGGTTTTACGGATCTACAGATCTGTGGGGAAGCGGATTTACGTTTTTAAGGATATCCGCCGATGCGGTTTTCCGGTTTTGTGGAAAGCCATAGACCCGTAAATTCGTAGGCTGCACGCGCGGAGCTTGACGTGCTTGGGCACCATGGCCGGTGACGCGCGTAGAAGGGCGCATACGGTCAGCGTCCAGACCGTCCCGGTATCAATCCCCGCCCCTCCTGCCTGCACATTCGCCCAGACCCAACCCGGCATGATCGAATGCGAATGCTGCCGCACGGTGCACCTCCCACGTCAACGGAGGACACACCATGTCGCACTCAACCAATCTTTCCCATCACCCGCGTCGCATCGATCTCGATGCCCCGCTGCACCGCAAGGCCGGGCCGACGACGCATGCCATGCGGCCCGTGGAGGGCGCTGGCGAGGCGCAAGCGCCGCAGGCCTGCCCTACCCCTCGCTACCTCACCAACAACGAGGCTGCAGCCTTCCTGCGGTTGTCGCCGCGCACGCTGGAGAAGCAGCGGGTAATCGGCGGCGGGCCGCGCTTCCACAAGTTTGGCCGGCGGGTAATGTACGCGCTCACTGATCTCGAAGCCTGGGCCGGTGAGCGCAGCTTCGAGACCACCTTCGATCCCGAGTATATCGACCGCCACCCGGGAGCACAGCGTGATGATCAGTGAAACCTTCGCCTATGAACTGTCGGCATCTCGATTTGACTTCGCAGAGCGAGCAACTGGATCTGTTCCGCGCCCTGCCGGGAGACATGGCGCCACGCGACGCCCAGGATCTGATGGCGCATCCGTTCTTCTCGCTGGCCAAGTCGCGGCGCACCGTGCCAATCGACTTTCGCTCGGGCGAGGTGACGGTGCGTGTGGAAGGCACTTGGGAGCATGGCATCGCCACGATCTGGGATGCCGACATCCTGATCTGGGCGGCCAGCCAGCTTGTCGAGGCGCGCGATGCGGGCATCCCCACTTCGCGCCTGATGCGTGCAACGCCCTACCAGATCCTGCGCTTCATCGGCCGCGGCACCTCGCTGCGCGATTACCAGCGCCTGAGGGCGGCGCTGGATCGGCTACAGTCGACCAGCGTGGCCACCTCGATTCGCGAGACCACTGGCCGACGCCTGCACCGTTTCTCCTGGATCAACGAGTGGAAGGAGTTGGCCGCGGCAGATGGCCGGCCACTGGGCATCGAGCTGATCCTGCCGGACTGGTTCTACAGCGGGGTACTGGATCAGGCCCTTGTGCTAACCATCGATCCGGCCTACTTCCGCCTCACCGGCGGCATCGAGCGCTGGCTGTATCGCCTGGTGCGCAAGCATGGCGGCAAGCAGAAGGACGGCTGGCAGTTCGACTTTCGCCACCTGTACCGCAAGTCGGGCAGCTCGGCGCGCTACTCGGACTTCGCCCTCGACCTGCGTGCGCTGGCGGCTCGCCAATCGCTGCCCGGGTATCGCCTGGAGGTCGTGCGTCTGTCCCGCTCGACCGAACTGCTGGCCTTCCGGCGCGTGCCGTAGACGGCACGGGGATATCTTCTGGAAAAGCTGTGAATCCAGACGTGCTTTCAGGCGCACGCCGGCCCGTGCTATCAGGAGCGCGGTGCACGTGCCTTCAGGCGCACGAACTCCGCGGCAGGCCACGACTGGCGGAGCTTCCAGCCTCCCTTAACTTAACTAACTTAAAAGCTCTAACTTGTTATTGGGGCAGCGCCCGTGTGTGGACAGCTGCTCATTGGGGCAGTCTGACCGGGGAGATCCGGCCATGATTGTCGCCCTGCTGAACCAGAAAGGCGGGGTGGGCAAGACCACCCTCGCCACCCATATCGCCGGCGAACTGGCCCTGCGCGGGCAGAACGTCATCCTGCTCGATGCCGACCCACAGGGCTCGGCGCTGGACTGGACGCAGCGGCGCAGCCAGCAAGGTTTGCCGAGATTGTTCAGCGCCGTCGGCCTGGCGCGCGAAACGCTGCACCAGGAAGCACCGGAGCTGGCTCGTCGCGCCGATCACGTGATCATCGACGGACCACCGCGCATCGCCGCCCTCGCCCGCTCGGCGCTGCTGGCAGCGGATCGCGTGTTGATCCCGGTGCAGCCTAGCCCCTACGACCTGTGGGCCAGCGCGGAGATGGTCAACCTGATCCGCGAGGCGCAGGTGTTCAGGCCGACGCTGCGCGCGGCGTTCGCCATCAACCGCCGCGTCAGCACCACGGTGATCGGCCGCGAAGCGCGCGGCGCCTTGGCCGAGCAACCGCTACCGGCGATGCAGGCCGAGGTACGCCAGCGCATCGTCTTTGCCGAAAGCGTGGCAGCCGGTCGCCTGGCACGTGAACTGGCGCCGGACAGCGCCGCCGCGCGCGAGGTCAGCAGCCTGGTCGACGAGTTGCTGAGGTGGTCGCCATGAGCGGCAAGCGCATCGGTATCGGTGCACGCCCGTTGGCCGATCCGCAGGCCGAAGCCTGGATACGTCAGGGCGCCACCGTCGACAACGGCAAGGTCGAGCGCTATAGCGCCCGCCTGACATTGGATGTCACGCCAGCACTGCGTACGCGCATCAAGCTGGCGGCCTTCGACCGTGGCGTAACCATGGCAGAGATGCTGCGCGAAGTGCTGGAGCGGCAGTTCCCGGAGGCTACGTCATGACGTTTGGTGCTTGCGGCGTGCTGTGGCCACTGGCGCTGCTCGTCGGCAGTCTGATGGCCCTGGGTTGGGCAGCGATTGCGACGTCGCCACCACGGCTGGTCTACAACGCGTCCAACAGCGTGCCCGTCGGCTGGTACCGCATCTCGCCGGCCAACTCGTTGGTGCCTGGCGATCTGGTGCTGGTTCGCCTGCCGCCGGAGGCGAGGTCGCTGGCGGCTCAGCGCGGCTACCTGCCGGCGAACGTGCCGCTGCTCAAGACCGTGGAGGCATTAGCGCCGCAACGGGTATGCGTGCAAGGCAGCCAAGTGCGTATCGATGGAGTCTTTGTTGCCAGGCGCATGAGGTGGGATCGACAGAGTCGAGCGCTGCCAGCTTGGCAGGCCTGTCGACGCCTGGTTGGCGATGAGCTGTTCCTGCTCAGCAGCAGCAACCCGGCGTCGTTCGACAGCCGCTACTTCGGCCCGGTGTCTGCCGACGCAGTGATCGGTCGGGCGCAGCCCTTGTGGCTGGAGTCACGTCGATGAGCTGGCCGTTTACCTGTCGACCCGCCTGCCGAGTGCGTGCGCCCGGTGTGTGCAGTCGAGGGCCGCCTGGCTGCAAATACCTCTGCCCTCGCCTGCCGGCCAACACTTTGGAAGTCGTCGCCCTGCCTCTCCTGATTACTCAGCTCAGCAGCACAAAGGCACCGAAAAAGCGGAGGGCAAGATAAAAGGGGGCGGCACTTAGTTGGCCCAGAAAGCAGTCTGCACGGGGGTTGGCGGCGACACAGAGCCTACGTCGCCAGGTGCCGAAATCGTGTTCGCCCCACAGCGGCAATGGCTTAGAAGCGTGCCTGACACGCCGTACTGCGATCAACTTGGAGGAGTCTAAAACATGAGCAAGGGAAGCCGTCCGGACGACGAACTGCGCTTTCGCCCACAGCCGGGCAAACCGCAGCAACACGGCCAAACCTTCGTCAACCAAGTACTGCGTCAGGCCAACAAGGCCGGCACCGGAAAGCCGCGCAAGGCAAGCCACCAGCCCGGCGCTCGGCTCGGCCGCGGGCATGTCGCGGCTCGCTTCAGCGAGCAGCAACTGCCGTCCAACGCCCGTCGCGTCACCATCAAGACGCGCCTGGTCAACCTGCGCCAGGCTGGCAAGCGCTCGACGCTCAGCCATCTGCGCTACATCGAGCGCGACGGCGTCAGTCGCGAAGGCGAGCCGGGCCACGCCTACGGGCCAATGACCGACCGGGCCGACCTCAATGCGTTCGAGGAACGTGGCCGGGAAGACCGCCATCAGTTTCGCTTCATCGTCTCACCCGAGGATGCCGAGCAGCTCGACGACCTGCGCACCTACACCCGCCACCTGATGAGCCGGATGGAGGCCGACCTCGGCACCCGCCTCGACTGGGTGGCGGTCGATCACTGGAATACCGACAACCCGCACACCCACATCGTCCTGCGTGGCAAGGACGACACCGGCAAGGATCTGGTGATCGCTCGTGACTACATCGCCGAGGGCATGCGCAACCGCGCCGCGGAGCTGGCCACCGAATGGCTCGGCCCGCGCACCGAACTGGAGATCCAGCAGAGCCTGCAGCGAGAGGTGCAGCAGGAGCGTTTCACCAGCCTGGATCGCACCCTGCTGCGCGAACACCAGACCGGCGTGCTCAGCCTGAAATCGCTCGCCAACCATCCGCGCCGGCAGTTGCTTATCGGCCGCCTGCAGCAATTGCAGAAGCTTGAACTCGCACATGAAGTTCGGCCAGGACAATGGATCCTGCGTGACGACGCCGAGGCCACTCTGCGTGCAATGGGTGAACGCGGCGATATCGTGCGCACGATGCAGCGGGCCATGGGTAGCGTGCAGCGCGAGCTCGCGGTCTTCGAGCCAGGCAAGGATGGTTCTGTTGTGGTCGGCCGGATCGTGGCCAAGGGCCTGGCCGACGAGCTACACGACCGCGGCTACCTGGTGGTCGACGGTCTCGACGGCAAGGCTCACTACCTGGCCTTGCCTGCCCGTGCGGAGCTGGCCGACTACCCCATCGGCGGCCTGGTGGAAACACGCAGTGTGAGCGAGCCGCGCGCGGTGGATCGCTCGATTGTTTCGCTCGCTGCGGACGGCCTTTATCGCACCGATCACCACCTGGCCCTGGCACGCTCGCTGTCGAGCGGCGGGCATGATCCCGAGGCATTGGTCGAGCGCCATGTGCGCCGTCTGGAAGCGCTGCGCCGGGCCGGCATCGTCGAGCGTCTGGCCGAGGGCGTCTGGCGGGTGCCGGCCGATCTGCCCGAGCAAGGCAGGCAGCATGACGCCCGCCGCCTGGGCGATGTCGCCGTCGAGCTGCGTACGCCGCTGCCCCTCGAGCAGCAGGTGCGCGCCGTCGGTGCGACCTGGCTGGACCAGCAGTTGATCAGCGGCAACCGCGAACTGGTCGACCAAGGTTTTGGCAAGGAGGTGCGCGAAGCGTTGCGGCAGCGCGCCGACTTCCTGGTTGAACAGGGGCTGGCCGAACGCCTGGACCAACGCGTGGTGCTTGCACGCAACCTGCTGGCCACGCTACGCGGGCGGGAGCTGACGGCTGCAGCGCGCGAGATCTCGCAGCAGACGGGCATGCAATACCGTCAGGCGGTTGAGGGCAATCGCGTCAGCGGCGTCTATCGACGCAGCGTGCAACTGGCCAGCGGCCGTTATGCCCTGCTCGATGATGGCATCGGCTTCAGCCTGGTGCCGTGGAAGCCGGTGATCGAGCAGAGGCTCGGGCAGAGCGTGTCGGCGGTGATTCAGGGCAACAGCGCGTCCTGGCAACTGGGTCGCCAGCGCGGGCCGTCGATAGGTTGAGCAACAGGCGCCGGGGCCTATACCAGCGCCGGCTCCTGCTGCAGCCACTGCTTGAAGTCGCGGCGGAAGCTGGTGGGGATCTGTATCGTCTGCTCATCCTAAGGTTGAACAGCTCGCGCACGGCAGGACTGGTGAAACTTATCCGCAGAGGAAGAACCAACTGACAGGGCTTCTTGCTACCTACTGGACACGAAGGAAGCCGGTTGGCAGTTGATTGCAACCGCTTGCTGCATTACCACGCGCTAGGGTCACAAGCAGTTGGTCTGTGACAGGAGTCGCCCCAACTGCTTTGCGTGAAATTTAGGTTCATGAAAGATGCATCTAGGCCAGCTGCAAGGCCAATGCCAGCGAAATGGAAAACAGCGCGACCAGATTGCCCAGGATCACGATCGACGCGACCTTCTCCGGCTCCTGAGCGTAGCGCTCGGCGAACATGAAGTTGAGCACTGCTGGCGGCAGCGCGCCGAATATCAGCAGGATGTCCGTCTCGCGATCCGACAGGCCAAACGCCAGGCAGAACAGGTAGGCGATCAGCATGCCGGTCAGCGGTGTCGCCACAGCACCGACCGTGCCGATGCGCCACTGCGCGAAGGGCGCAGTGTTCAGGCGCACCCCGAGGGAAAACAGCATCAGGCCCGTGGATACGTCGGCAATGATCTTGATCGCGGAGAGAAAAGGCGGCCACATCGCGATACCCGACATACTCACCAGCACGCCAGCAACTCCGGCGATGATCACCGGTTCGCGGAGCAGCCCCCACACCCTGGCGTTACGCCCGAGCCACCAAGTGGCGATGGCGAAATGCAGGACGTTCTCTACAAGAAACAGCACCACCGCCGCCGGCAGCACCTGTTCGCCGAAGGCGAACAGCAGCAGCGGCAACCCCATGTTGCCGGCGTTCTTGAACATCATCGGTGGCAGTAGCGTTTTCGGTGCATAGCCCAGCCGGCGAGCGATGGGCCAGCCGAGCAAGCCGGAGCCGAGCACGATAACCAGGCCGCCGAGAGCGATCATCTGCACCTCGGCCAGATCGACGCTCTTGCCCGCCAACGCGGAGAAAATCAACGCGGGCACGAAGATGCCCATGTTCACCTGGTTGGTCGCGAGCATGTCGGGACGATGCTTGCGACCGTACAGGTAGCCGACCGCGATGACTGTGAACACGGGAAAAACGATGCTCACGATCTGCACGAGCATGGGGCAACCTTAGCCGCTGGTGAGTGGGTTGTACTGGGCGACTCAGCCCTGCGTGGGCGTACCGTTGAGGGCGTAATAACTTCGAATCACCTGGCTGTCGTCGGCTCGTCCCTCGCCACGTCCGGAGGTGGCCAGGAACAGCTGGTACGCCACGGCGGCAATCGGCAGTGCGGCCTGCGCGTCGCGCCCGGCTTCGAGGACGATGCCCAGATCCTTGACGAAGATATCCACCGCACTGCTGACCTCGGGCTCGAACTGCAGCATGCGCGGGCCGCGATCCTTGAGCATCCAACTCGATGCCGCCGAACCGCCCATGATCTCCAGCAGCACCGGCAGATCGACCCCGACCTTGACCGCCAGCGCGAAAGCTTCGGCGACCACGGCGATATGCACGCCGCACAGCAACTGGTTGACGGCCTTGACCGTGGCGCCCTGCCCGGCTCGCTCGCCGACATGGAAGATACGCTGGCCGATACCCCGGAACACCGGCTGCACCGCTTCGAAGGTGGCGCGCTCACAGGCCGCCATGATCGTCAGCGAACCGGCGATAGCGCCGGCGGTGCCGCCCGACACCGGGGCATCGACGAAGCGCCGCCCCGTCCCCTTAACTCGCTCGGCAATACGTTCTACGGCAGCCGGTGGACAGGTCGCCATCAGACAGACGACGCCATTCTCGGCCAGTGCCTCCAGCGCACCGTCATTGAACAGTACCTGCTCGGCCTGGGCGGCATTGACCACCATCAGGATCAGCACATCGGCACCGCTGGCGGCAGAGGCAGCGTCGGCTGCCGACTCCCCGCCCGCCTCAGTGAGTGTGGCGAGCGCCGCAGAATTGAGATCGATACCACGCACAACGTGGCCCGCGGCGAGCAGGTTCTTGGCCATTGGCAGGCCCATCGAGCCAAGCCCGGCAAATGCAATCGTAGTCATGGGAATTCCTTGCATAGCGCAGCCCCGGGCTGCGCTGATCAGTACAGGGTGAAAGCCGGCACGAAGGAGACCAGGCCAAGCACGATTATCGCCACCAGGTAGAACGGCCAAAGCTCGCGCACCACCGCCCCAACCTTCTCGCGCGAAATTGCCGAGGCGATGAACAGCGTGGTGCCCACCGGAGGGGTAAACAGGCCGATGCTCAGGTTGACCACCATCATGATGCCGAGCTGGGTCAGGTCGAGACCAATGGCGTTGCCGATTGCGACGAAGGTCGGCCCCAGCAGCAGGATCGCCGCCGGCAGGTCGAGGAACATGCCGACCACAACCATGATCAGGTTGAGCATGAGGATGACCATCCACGGCGAACTCAGGGTTTGTGCGGTCCATTCGGCCACGGCGGTCGGCACCGACTCGACGGTCAGCACATAGCCCACCAGGTTCGAGGCGGCGATCACCAACATCACCACACCGGTGGTGATCGCGGTGTGCACCAGCGCGTCGTAGAGGCGGCGCAGGGTCAGGTCGCGATAGACCAGCATGCTCACCATCAAACCGTAGAACACGGCCAGTACGCTGACCTCGGTCGGTGTGGCTATGCCAGCGCGCAGCAGGATCACGATGAAGGCTGGCATGGCCAGTGCCGGCGCTGCCGCAATGGTCACACGCAGCACACCTTTCAAGGTGACCTCACTGGCTAACCGCTTGAAGCCACGCAGACGGCCTGACAGGTAGCAGGTCAGCATGAAGCCGACGCACAGCAACAGCCCCGGCACCAGGCCGGCGAGAAACAGCGCGGCAATCGACTGATTGGACACGGCAGCGTAGAGAATCAGCGGAATCGACGGCGGAATCAGCCCGGCGATGGTTGCCGACGACGCGGTTGCCGCAGCGGCAAAGGCGCCCGGATAGCCCTCGCGCTTCTGCCAGGGAATCAGCATCGAACCGAGCGCCGAGGCCTCCGCCACGGCCGAGCCGGACACCCCGCCGAATACGGTCGAGCCGACCACCGTGACCTGGCCGAGCCCGCCATGGAAGCGGCCGACCAGCATGGTGGCGAAGTCGATCAGGCGCTTGCCCAGCGTGCCGCCCATCATCAGGCTGCCGGATAGCATGAAAAACGGGATGGCCAGCAGCGGGAAGCTCTGCGTGGGCTGAAAGATCTTCACGATCGCCGCCACGCTGGGTATGCCGCCGACGGCGACAGCCGCCAGCCCCGAGCTGATCAGCAGTGCATAGCCGACCGGTACTGCCAGTGCCAGCAGCACGGCGAATACCAGAAGCATCATGAGGGTCATAGGTCGTCCTCGATGTTGTGAGCACGGACGGCGAGCGGATCGCCGGCTTGCAGCAGATGAACCAGCGTGGTCAATGCGGTGAGGCCAAGGCCGACGAACCCGGTGATCATGGCCAGATAAGCCCATCTCGCCGAAATGCCGGTGACGGGGTAGATCTCGCCGCCGGTGATCTCGATCACGTCGAGACCGACCCAGGCCAGGTAGAAGAAGGTTGCGGTGATCAGCAATTGATGGCCGATCAGCAACAATCGGTTGCCACCGCGCCCCAACCAGCCCTGGATGGCAGTGACGGCGATGTGCTGACCACGCTGGGCAGCCAGCACGATGCCGCCCATGACCAGCCAGGGAAACAGGATATTGGGCATTTCGGTGGGCCAGCCCATGCCCTGATTGGTCAGGTAGCGCACGACTACCTCGGCCATCAGCGCTACGAACATGGCCACCAGCGCCGCAATCACGACCGCCACGCTGGCGCCTACGATTGCGCTGTCCACCCACTTCACCACCTGCGTCAGAGCTCCGGCCTGCGCCGTTTCCTTGCCGGGGTTTTGAGCGGCCATCATTGCTTGCCCGCCTCCGTGACGATCAGCTCGACCAGTTCGGGGTACTGCTTCGACCACTTGTCGTAGACCGGCTTGGTCTTGGCGGCGAACTCGGCCTGGTCGATTTCGTTGATCTCGACGCCGGCTTCGGTGAGCTTGGTGCGCAACTCGATATCGGCAGCCAGAGACATCTCACGGTTAAGCTTGCCGGCCTCTGCAGCGGCCTCCTTGATCGCCTGCTGGTCGGCCTTGGACAGCGAGGCCCAGATCATCTTGCTGGCCAGCAGCGGCGTGGTCTCGTATTTATGCCCGGTCAAGGAGATGTACTTCTGCACCTCGTAGAGTTTCGAGGAATAGACGTTCATCAGCGGGTTTTCCTGGCCGTCGAAAACTCCCTGCTGCAAGGCGATGTACAACTCGGAAAACGCCAGTGGGCCAGGGTTAGCGCCAAGCGCCTTGAAGATGTCCAGGGTCATGGCATCCGGCGGCGTACGCACCTTGACTCCCTGCAGGTCTTCAGGCTTCACGATCGGACGTTTATTGTTGCTGGTGTGGCGAATGCCGTTGTCCCACAGCGCCAGCACCACCAGCCCCTTCTTGTTGGCTGCCTCGTCGAGCTTGGCGCCGACCGGGCCATCGACCACCTTGTAGGCGTGTTCGAGATCACGGAACAGGAACGGCAGGCCGACCAGGTTGAATTCCGGTACCACGCCGGCGGTGCTGCCCTGGGAGTTGGTGCTGAACGCCAGCGTGCCCAGGCGCATATTGGTCAGCGATTCGACGTCGTCGCCGAACTGGGCGCTGCCACCCACCTCGACCTTCACCCGACCTTCGGTCTTTTGCTCGACCAGTTCCGCGAACTTCAGGGACGCCACCGCCTTCGGGTTACCCGGCGCGGCGTTGTGGGAGAGGCGCAGTACCTGTTGCGCCCAACTGGTGGAGGCAGTAGCCAGTGCCAAGGTCGCGGTGAGTGCGATCAGTGTCTTTTTCATGAGCTTCACCTTGCTTTTTTTATTGATGTTGTCTGCATGTCTTGCTTGCTGCAGGTTGCAGGTGCGAGCGGCAGAGCCCTCACCTGCACCGGGTATTACTCAACCGTGGATGAGCATGCCACCGTTGACGTCGATCACCGCACCGGTGATGTAGGCCGACAGATTCGAGGCCAGGAACAGGTAGGCGCCAGCGACTTCCTCGGCGTTGCCCAGGCGATTGAGCGGGATGCTGGCGGCGATCTCGGCCTTCTGTTGATCGCTGAGCTTGCCGGCGCTGATGTCGGTCTGGATCAGGCCTGGGGTGACGCAATTGACGCGGATGTTGCTCGGCCCGAATTCACGCGCCATGGCCTTGGCCAGCCCCAGGACACCGGCTTTCGCTGCCGAGTAGTGCGGGCCGCCGAGGATGCCGCCGCCACGCTGGGCCGACACCGACGACATGCAGGCAATGGAACCGCTGCCCTGGGCCTGCATGTGTGGAATGACAGCCTGGGACAGGTACAACACGCCACGCAGGTTGACGTCGAGGATGCGATCCCAGCTTGCCGGATCGATTTCCAGGGTCTTCACCGGCTGGGTAATGCCGGCATTGTTGATCAGTACATCGATACGCCCGAAGTCGGCGATGGCGCGCTCGGTGGCCTGCAGGCAGGCGTCCTTGTCCGCCACGTTGCAGGCATAGCCGCGATGCTGTGGGCCGATGGCAGCAGCCGCTTCGATGGCAGCACCCTCATCGAGATCGAGAATGGCCACCGTGGCGCCATGGCTGGCGAACAGGCGAGCAGTCGCCAGGCCGATGCCGCGCGCCGAGGCCGCGCCTGAAATCATGGCAACCTTGCCGTCGAGCAGAAGAGCGTTGTTCATATATGGATTCCTTGCAGTTGCGCCGTTATCCGGCACGTGTATACAGGGCGAGGTCGCGCCGCGCTCAGCCGAGCCAGCCCTTGATGGTGGCCGACATCGCCTCGGTGGAAATACCGTAACGGTCATGCAGCGTAGGCAGCGCACCGGCGTCGAGGAAGGCATCGGGCAGCGCGATCTGGCGAAATTGCGGAGTCACCCCAGCAGTCAGCAACGCGGTGGCTACGGCTTCGCCAAGCCCCCCGACCGAGGTGTGGTTCTCCGCCACGACCACAAGGCGTCCGGCCTTTCCCGCTTCACGCAGGATGGTCGCAACATCGAGCGGCTTGATGGTGGGCACGTGCAGCACGCCAACGTCGACCCGATCCGCCTCCAGCGCCTTGGCTACTTCCAGCGCGCGCATGGTCAGGATTCCGGACGAGATCACCAGCACGTCGCGGCCATCGCGCAGCATCTTGGCCTTGCCCAGTTCGAAGCTGTAGCCGTACTCGTCGAGTACCAGCGGCACGTTGCCGCGCAGCAGGCGCATATAAACCGGGCCGTTGTGCGCAGCGATCTGCGGCACGGCCTGCTCCGTATCGAGCGCATCACAGGGGTCGACGATGGTCATACCGGGGATGCCACGCATCAGTGCAATGTCTTCGGTGGCCTGGTGGCTGGGGCCGTAGCCGGTGGTGAGACCAGGCAGCGCGCAGCACAGCTTGACGTTGAGGTTTTCCTCGGCGATCACCTGGTGCACGAAGTCGAAGGCACGCCGCGTAGCGAACACCGCGTAGGTGGTGGCGAACGGGACGAAACCTTCCTTGGCCATGCCGCCGGCAGCAGCCATCAGCAGTTGCTCGGCCATGCCCATCTGGAAGAAGCGATCCGGGTAGGCCTGCCCGAACAGATGCAGGTCGGTGTACTTGGCCAGGTCGGCGGTAAGGCCGACAATCTCCGGGCGGTTGGCGGCCAGTTCGACCAGGGCCTTGCCGAATGGGGCTGACTGTACACGCTGCCCTTCGGAGGCAATCGAGGCGATCATCGCTGAGGTGGTCAGGCGTGGTTTCTTGGCGGTGGTGCTCATCGGGCGACTCCCTGGGCTTGGTCGAGAATATCGAGGGCCTGCTGCCACTCGGCCTGGTCGACGCGAATGAAGTGGTTCTTCTCGCGGGCTTCGAGGAATGGCACTCCCTTGCCCATCAAGGTGTCGCAGAGGATCACGCGCGGCTTGGCTTCGGTGAGATGGCGCGCGGTATCGAAGGCCTTTATGACTGCTGCGAGGTCGTTGCCGTCGACACGTTGAACATGCCAGCCGAACGCAGCCCACTTGTCAGCGAGTGGCTCGAAGCCCAGCACCTTGGTCGAAGGGCCGTCGGCTTGCTGGTTGTTGATATCCACCAGGCAAATCAGGTTGCCCAGGCCATGATGAGCCGCGCTCATGGCTGCCTCCCAAGTCGAGCCTTCGTCCAGTTCGCCATCGGACATCGAGTTGTAGACGAAAGCCGGGTTACCCTTCAGACGCAGGCCGAGCGCCATGCCCACCGCAATCGGCAAGCCTTGGCCGAGCGAGCCGCCTGACATTTCCATACCTGGGGTATAGGTCGCCATGCCGGACATGGGCAGGCGGCTGTCATCGCTGCCGTATGTCTCCAGTTCGTCCTCAGGAATAATCTTCGCCTCGATCAACGCCGCGTAGAACGCGATGGCGTAATGGCCGTGGGACAGTAGAAAGCGGTCGCGGCCCTCCCAGCTTGGGTCATCTGGACGCAGGTTCAGCGCATGGCAATAGGCGGTCGCCAGCACGTCGGCGTAACCCAGCGCCTGACCGACGTAGCCTTGGCCTTGGACCTCGCCCATCTGCAGCGCGAAGCGGCGGATGCGATAGGCGCCTTCGGCAACCTTGGCGTGGACGGAAGAATTATTGTTCTGCACGCAGTTCTCCTTGCTATGGCCCGACACTGGATGCTGCCGGAGCCTCATATGTCTCGATTGGAGAGAGAATCTCCAGGCCTGCCTGGGCGCTGAATCAGCACGCTTGGCGAGTGAGACAAAGCCTATTCCCTTGATTTTTTGAGCTCAAACGAATAGTTACGGCAGATAGATGAACTGAGCTAATGTGAAAAAACCATGCAAAACCGAGTTTCTTTCAAGGCAATTCAGGCCTTCGAGGCAGCGGCACGCCTGTCTTCCTTTGCGTTGGCAGCGGAGGAACTCTTCGTCACCCCTTCAGCGATCAGCCATCAGATAAAGCTGCTGGAGGAGCAATTTGGTGTTCGCTTGTTCCATCGGGTGCATCGCGCGGTGGTGCTGACCGATGCCGGCCGTGTGTACGCAGAAGAAATCTCGGCGGCATTTGCCAGAATTGATATGGCGACTCGCGAGCTGGGG
The DNA here is from genome assembly GCF_018221585.1 of Pseudomonas sp. KB-10. Classification (NCBI taxonomy): domain Bacteria; kingdom Pseudomonadati; phylum Pseudomonadota; class Gammaproteobacteria; order Pseudomonadales; family Pseudomonadaceae; genus Pseudomonas; species Pseudomonas sp. KB-10. The sequence continues at coordinate 34,434 of NZ_QYYB01000011.1, read as the reverse complement.
CGCACCGCCAAAAGCGACGTCCTCACCGTGCACTCGACACCCAGTTTCGCCACCCAGTGGCTGATGCCCCGACTGGCAAGGTTCAGCGCTTTGGAGCCGGACATCGACGTGCGGCTGAATTCTTCGTATCCAGCACCTGCCGACCTGCTGACCCAGGGCGTGGACATCGATATCCGCTATGGCATGAAACGGCTGCAACCCGCCGGCACCATGGTGCTGCCCTTCCCCGCAGAAACCATCGTGCCGCTCTGTGCGCCATCGCTTGCGAACGGCACACACGCCATCCGCGCGCCGGAAGACCTGCGCCATCACACCCTGATTCACAGCGAGGTGTGCCTGATCAGTTGGCGCGACTGGATGCGCCAACACCGCAAGGTTCCTCTGGATATCTCACGTGGCCCGCGCTTCGATCGCTCGTTCATGGCTATCAGTGCAGCCGTTGATGGTTTAGGGATATGCCTCGAAAGCCTGCTGCTCGCCCAACGCGAGCTGGCCAGTGGGCAACTGGTCGCACCACTTGGCCTGACAGGACCCAAGGTGCAGGGTTACACCTTCAACCTCCTGCGCTCACGAGCGGAGCTGCCGAAGATACGTAGCTTTCAGGACTGGCTCTTTAGCGAGCTCGAAGGTCGCTGCAGCCGCTTCGAAGTTTAAGCGTACGGTAATCTCCCGATGCAATTTATCCAGCGGAACATGCAGTGGCTAAGTTCAGGCAAGCGTGTGTAAAAATCCCTTGAGAGAACTAGCTACTGCTGCACATAAGAACTCGACCGAAGAGGAGATGCAGTACCGCCCGGCGGTCGAGGGCCAGCGCGTCAGTGGGATCTACTGGCGCAGCGTGCAGTTGGCCAGCGGCCGTTATGCCCTGCTCGCCGATGGCATCGGCTTCAGCCTGGTGCCGTGGAAGCCGGTGATCGAGCAGAGGCTCGGGCAGAGCGTGTCGGCAGTGATTCAGGGCAACAGCGTGTCTTGGCAACTGGGTCGCCAGCGCGGGCCGTCGATTGGTTGAGCAACAGGCGCCGGGGCTTATACCAGCGCCGGCTCCTGTTGCAGCCACTGCTCGAAGTCGCGGCTCTGCGGCATGCCTTCCCTGGCTGCGTAGTAGACCAGCCGCAGGTGGCGATCCTCGTCGATGGTCAGCGTGGTGTGTTCGAACACCACCTGGCCGACCGAATCGATCTTAAGATGCCGGATCCCCTGGCACGGGCCGTGGATGTCCTGCTGCCGCCACCATTCCCTGAAGTCCGGCGAGGCCTTCTCCAGGTCCTTCACCAGCGCAGCGATATCCGGATCCTGGGTCGCCCTCACGAAGTCGCGGCGGAAGCTGGAGAGGATCTGCAGCGCCTGCTCATCCCAAGGGTTGAACAACTGGCGCATGGCCGGGCTGGTGAACAGCATCCACAACAGGTTGCGGCGATCCGCCGGCAGCGCGGAGAAACCGAACACCCTATCTGCTGCAGCGTTCCAAGCCAGCACATCCCAACGCAGGTTGAGCACGTAGGCCGGACGCAAAGGCAGGTCACCCATCAGGCGGTGAATCAGCGCAGGTACCGTGCACCAGGTTTTGCCCGGCTCTGGCGGCAGGCGCTGGTGAGCCAGCAGGAACAGGTGGCGACGCTCGGTGGCATCCAGCTTGAGCGTGCGCGAAAGGTTGTCGAGGAAGGTCGCAGACACGCTGATGTCCCGCCCCTGCTCCAACCATGTGTACCAGGACAAACCCACCCCGGCCAGGGCCGCGACCTCCTCGCGGCGCAGCCCAGGCGTGCGTCTTCGGCCACCTGAAGGCAGCCCCACCTCCGCCGGCGAAATGCGTTCACGGCGGCTACGCAGGAATTCGGCCAGCTCTACCCGAGTGCGTTCAGCTGTGCGAGGCGCGCTCATCCGGTTACCTCCAGTACTAGGATAAACAGTCAAATTGTAACCCCTATAAATCCCGAGAAGAATAGCCCGACCTGGCCGCAATTACCCGTGCCAGGGCTCTCGCTTGATGAGGAACCACACAGAGACGTGTCATCAACTCGCTAAGGAGATAAACGGATGTACCAAGCACTTCTTCGGGAACAACTGGAGACATTGAAGTCCTCCAACCAGTACCGCACCTTCACCACCCTCAGCCGCATCTGCGGCCAGTACCCGCTGGCCAAACTGGATGGCCGTGAGCAAGAACCGGTGGTGGTCTGGTGCAGCAACGACTACCTCGGGATGTCGCAACATCCTGCAGTACGCGAACAGATGCACGATGCGTTGGAGACCTACGGAGCGGGCTCCGGCGGCTCGCGCAATATCGGCGGTTCGCACGAGGTGTACGCCAGCCTGGAAGCAAGCCTGGCCGACTGGCACGGCAAGGAAGCGGCGCTGGTCTTCCCCACCGGATTCGGCTCCAACGACGCCACCCTCCAGTGTCTGCTGCGGCGTATTCCCGATTGCGTAGTAATCAGTGACGAACTGAACCACGCCTCCATCGTCAACGGCATTCGCTCGACGCCCAACGAGCGCAAGATCTTCCGACATAACGACGTCGAGCATCTGGCGCAGATCCTCGCCAGCTACCCGCAGGGTCAGCCGAAGATCGTGGTCTTCGAGTCGGTCTACTCGATGGACGGCGATATTGCCCCGATCGCCGAAATCGTCGCGGTCGCCAAGCGCTACAACGCCCTCACCTACCTCGACGAAGTGCATGCCGTGGGCATGTATGGCCCGCGCGGCGCCGGTATCGCCGCCGAGCTGGGCGTGGCCGATCAGGTAGACATCATCCAGGGCACCATGGCCAAGGCCATCGGCGTAATCGGCGGCTATATCGCCTCGACCCAGGTGATCGTCGATGCGGTGCGCTCCTTCGCCACAGGTTTCATCTTCACCACCTCGCTGCCGCCGGCAATTACCGCAGGCTGTCTGGCCAGCGTCGAACACCTCAAGGCCAGCCGCGCCGAGCGCGATCGCCTGCATGCCCAGACCGCCAAGCTGCGGGAGCGCCTCAAGCACCATGATGTTCCGGTGATGCGCTGCTCACAAACCCATGTGCTCCCGGTGCTGGTAGGTGAAGCCAAGCGCTGCAAAGCGGCAGCCGAACGTCTGCTGCATAGCCATGGCGTGTATCTGCAGCCAATCAACTATCCATCCGTGCCGGTAGGGACCGAGCGCTTCCGCGTCAACGCTACGCCGAACCACAGCGATGCGCAGATCGAGCATCTGGCAGTGTCGCTGCGGGAGACCTTCGACCACTTCAGCATCCCATTGGCATCCGAGGTGTTTGCTGCGGAGGTGGCCTGAGATGGAACAGTCCTCCTTCACAGTACGTCCGGCGACCCAGGCCGACCTGGCCAGTTTGGTTGAACTGCGCGCGTATCTGCTGGACGGCACCAACGCCAGCTATTCGAGCGAGACGCCGGAGGAGGCGGCGCGCTGGCGGGCGGCCTACCGCAGCTGGCTGAACAGCCGTTTGAGCGAGAGCGACTGCGTGCAGATCCTCGCCGCCGAGCACAAAGAATCCGGCCAGGTACTGGGCTGCGCAACGGCCATCATCGACCAGCGCGCGCCGGCACCGGGCTGCCTCAACGGCCTGTCCGGATGGGTGCAATCAGTGGTGGTGGAGCCACAGTGGCGGGGTCGCGGCATCGCCCGGCAGCTAATGCGGCACCTGCTACGCTGGTTCGCCAACCGCGGCGTGGGCTGCGTGGTACTGCAGAGCACCGCGGCTGCCGGCACGCTGTACCAGAAACTGGGCTTCGCCGTCAGCGACGAGCGCCTGCTGATCCGTCAGGAGGCCTCGGCATGAAGATCCTGATCATCGGCCTGGGCTACGCCGGCAACCGCTACCGCCGCGCCTTCGAGCATATCGCCACGAGCACTGGCCTGCCGCTGTCGCTGGCCTATGCCGGGCGCCGGCAGAAGACGACCGAGCGGCCCTACTTCGACAGCGTCGACCGCGCGCTGCAGCTGTTCGAGCCAGACATCGTGGTCGTCAGCGTCAACGACCACAGCCATGCGCCCGTACTTAAGCAACTGGCCGGCTACCGGGGTTTCGTGCTCTGCGAGAAGCCGCTGGTCACGCCCGGTGACGACCTGGATGAGCTGCTCGGTGCACTGGATCAGGTCGGCGGCTTTGCCCTGGACCTGGTGGAGCGCTATTCGGACGCAACCCAGCAGTTGCGAGACTGGGTAGAGCGTCACGACTGGCAACTGGTACGCGCCAGCTTCCACTGGGGCAAGGATCGCATTAACGACTATCGCCCTACTTGCGGCGTGACCAGCGAGGTGATTCACGCCCTGGATCTGCTCGGCTGGATCTGCCCGCGCGCCGGCCAGCTCCAGCTCGATGGCGTGCTCGGCGTGCGCTCGGATTTCTCCATTTCCGGCCCAGAAGTGCTCGACACCGTGCTGCTCACCGCCAGCCTGGGCGAGGCGCGGGTCACCGGTTACTCCAGCTTCGTCAACATCGTGCGTCAGCGCACCGTGGATTTCAGCTTCGTCGACCGCGACGCCCGGCTGATCCATGCACGCCTAGTATTCGACACCCCGCGCTGGGATCACGACCAGTTGCGCATCTGGACGCGCGGTACCAACGGCGCCGAGGAGTTGCTGCACGAGTTCGCCACCGCCCCCGAAGAGCCAGGCCTGGACACCCTGCACAAGCTCTCGCGGCTGTGCCGGCAGGTGGTGCGCGCCGTGGCGCTCAAGGAGCCGCCCCGCCAGCCCTTCGCCGGCCTCGACACCGCCGTAGCGCTGCAGCGCCTGCTCAACGACATGGAAACCCATGCCCAAACCCCAGCACCGGCGCGCTACATCCATGGCGAGACGCGCGTGCTGCTGGCCGAGGACAGCGACCTGGAAAGCCTCGGGTAACCCAATCACAAGGAGAACGACTATGTGTGGAATCGCTGGATGGCTGTCCTACAGCCAGAACCTGGAAACGCAACGCGACACCCTGCAGCGCATGACCGACACCGTGGCCCTGCGCGGGCCGGATGCCGGCGGACTGTGGATCGACGGGCCGGTAGGCCTGGGTCATCGGCGCCTGTCGATCATTGATCTGGAAGGTGGTCGCCAACCGATGACGGCGATGCACGGCGGCCCACGCGAGGTCGCCGTCATCACCTATAGCGGCGAGGTCTACAACTTCCGCGAGCTGCGCACCGAACTGCAACGACTTGGCCACCGTTTCGTGACCCGCAGCGACACCGAGGTGGTGCTGCGTGCCTATGTCGAATGGGGCGAGGCCTTCGTAGAGCGACTCAACGGCATGTATGCCTTCGCCATCTGGGATCTGCGCTCACAGGAGCTGCTGCTGATCCGCGACCGCATGGGCGTCAAGCCGCTTTATTACTTCCCCACCGCGGACGGTGTAGTGTTCGGCTCCGAGCCCAAGGCGCTGCTGGCCAACCCGCTGGTACCGCGCAAGGTGCGTGCAGACGGCCTGCGCGAGATCCTGGAGATGGTGAAGACGCCAGGCCATGCGGTGTTCGCCGGCATGCGCGAGGTGATGCCGGGCGAGATCGTGCGCATCAACCGCCAGGGCCTCGGCCGTCGCCACTACTGGAAGCTGGAAGCGCGCGAGCACGAACACACGCTGGACGAGACCATCCGCCATACCCGCGACCTGCTGGAGGACATCGTCGACCGCCAGATCGTCGCCGATGTGCCGTTGTGCAGCCTGCTCTCCGGCGGACTGGACTCCTCGATCATCACCGCGCTAGCCTCGAAGAAGCTGCTGGCCGCCGGCAAGGAGAACATCCGCTCCTTCTCCGTCGACTTCGTCGACCACGGCAGCGGCTTCACCGGCGATGCCGTACGCGGTACGCCCGATGCACCCTTCGTGCGCGACCTGGTGGAGAAGATCAGCTCCAGTCACCAGGAGATCGTCCTCGACAGCCGCGAGCTGGCCGATCCGGCGTTGCGTGCGCAGATCGTTCGCGCCTTGGATCTGCCACCGGCCTTCTGGGGCGACATGTGGCCGTCGCTCTACCGGCTGTTCCAGGAAGTGCGCAAACACTCGACGGTGGCACTGTCCGGCGAGAGCGCGGATGAGGTGTTCGGTGGCTACCGCTGGTTCCACGATCCGGAAGCGATCCAGGCCGACACCTTCCCCTGGCTGACATCGGTCACCGGCAAGTACTTCGACGGCAAGACCCTGTTCGACCCGGGCCTGCTGGCCCATCTCGACATGCACAGTTTCCTGCGCGACAGCTACGCCCAGGCCATCACCGAGGCGCCGGTACTGCCGGGCGAAAGTGCGGTCGACCATCGCATGCGGCAGATGAGCTACGTCAACTTAACGCGTTTCGTGCAGACCCTGCTCGACCGCAAGGATCGCATGAGCATGGCGGTCGGCCTTGAGGTGCGGGTGCCCTTCTGCGACCACCGCCTGGTCGAGTACGCCTTCAACATCCCCTGGGCCATGAAGGCCTTCGACGGGCGGGAGAAAAGCATCCTGCGCGCAGCGACCCGCGACCTGCTGCCCGAATCGATCAGCGAGCGGGTCAAGAGTCCCTACCCCTCGACGCAGGATCCGGCCTACGAGCAGGCGCTGCGTGATGCCCTGGCCGCCATTCAGGCGGATCGTAATGCGCCAGTCACGCCACTGCTCGACAGCAGCCGTATTCAGCAGACCCTGGCCAAGCCGCTCGACAGCATCTCGCCCATGTACGAGCGCATGGGCATGGAGCTGGCGGTCGGCCTCAATACCTGGCTGAACGAGTACGACGTCAGCCTCGAACTCTAGTCCCCAACCGGATGCGGCCCCGTTGCGGGGTCGCATCCCTCCGCTGTACCACCCACGCGTTCCTGCAACGCAAGCGAGTCCGAGCATGCACACACCCAACCAATCACCCATCTACCTCATAGCGCTGGGGGCCTTCGCCCTTGGCATGGCCTCCTACGTCACCGCCGGGTTGATCCCGATGATCGAGGCCTCGTTCGCGGTCTCCGTCGCGGTGGCCGCACAGTTGGTCACCGCCTTCACTCTGGCCTACGGCCTGGGTTCGCCGATCTTCGTGGCCCTGACCCCAGCACATCGTCAGCGCGCCGGCCTGTTGCTAGCCCTGGGCCTGTTCGTCATTGCTAACGCCGCCAGTGCACTGGCCGAGAGCTTCACCGTGCTCATGGCCTGGCGTGCCATCGCCGGTATCGGCGCAGGCGTCTACCTGGCCATGGGCATCGGCGCCTCGGCCGCCGTGTCCACCCCGGAACGCCGCGGCAAGGCCATTGCCATAATCATGGGCGGCATGGCCAGCGGCGTGGTGCTGGGCGTGCCGCTCAGCCTGCTGATCGCCGAACAGCTGGGCTGGCAGGCCGCCTTGTGGCTCGTAACCTTGCTCGGTCTGGTGGCCCTTGTCGGCCTGCTGCTGAAGCTCCCTTCCCTGCCGGCAGCCACCGCCACCACGCTGGGCCAGAAGCTGGCTATCCTCGGCGACGGCCATGTGCTGGTCATCCTGCTGGTGTCGCTGCTCGCCGCCATCGCCAGCCTGGGCATGTACACCTTCATCGCCCCATTGCTGGCTGACCCGGCCTACGGCGCGGTGCGTTCGGTCACCCCCTATCTGTGGGTCTGGGGCATCGGCGGCGTGCTGGGCAGCTTCCTGATCGGCCCCCTGGTGGATCGCATCAAGGGCCCGGTGCTGACCTTCGCCATCATGCTGATCCTCGCCGTGTCGCTGTTTGTGCTGCCGCTGACGGCGGCCCTCAGTACCTGGCTGGTGATGCTGCCCATCGCGCTATGGGGCGCGGTCGGCTGGGCACTGCAGGTGCCGCAGAACAACGAGCTGATCCTGGCACGGCAGGCCCAAGGTGACGGCAACCTGGCCATCGCCCTGAACGAGTCGGCGCTCTACCTGGGCAGCGCCATCGGCGCCGCGGCCGGCGGCTTCGTGCTGCTGTTGCAAATGCCCACCTGGACCCTGGCCGCCAGCGCCGGTGGTGTCGCCGCGCTGGGCGCCCTGCTGCAGGTCGTCAACCTGCGTCGCCAGCCAACCTGGAACGGCGACGTGCAAGCCGAACCCTACAACTGACGGAGGAAAGGCCGTGGAACTGCGCCACCTTCGCTGTTTCATCGCCGTCGCAGAAGAACTGCACTTCGCCCGTGCCGCCGCGCGCCTGCATATCGAACAGTCGCCCCTGTCGCGGATCATCAAAGAGCTGGAGTACCGCCTGGGCGTGCAACTATTCGAGCGCACCACGCGGCGCACGCGCCTGACCTGGGCCGGCAAGGTGCTCTTGGAAGAAGCGCGTCGGGTGCTGGCCGTGGTCGACCAGGCCAAGGCCAGCGTCAAGAGCGCGGCGGCCGGCTACCGCGGACGTATTCGCGTCGCGCTGTCCGACGGTATACCCCAGGCACGCCTGGCCGCCCTGCTCGCCCAGTGCCGCGAGGAAGAACCCGAGGTCGAGATCTGCCTCTCAGAAGTCACCTTTAGCGAGCAGGTCAGGGGCCTGAACGATGACCTGTTCGACATCGGACTTGCACAGTCCGACGAGGTTGGCGATGGCCTGGTGGCCGAGCCGGTCTGGTTCGATCCGCTGGTTGTGGCGGTACCTGCCCGCCACCCACTGCTGAGCTACCGGCGCGTGCCGCTCGACGAGGCGGTGCGCTACCCGTTGGTCCTTTGCGATCCGCAAGTTTGCGAAGGCTTCTGGCAGCAGCTGCAGCAGGTGCTGGGCGCCGTGGAAACACGGCTGACCGTCGCCGACCGCGTCCCTACCCTGGATCTGATGATGGCGCTTGTCGCCGCGGGGTACGGGCTGGGTTTTTCCAGCCTCGCGCGCATCACCGAACTCAACAACCCGGACGTCGTGGCCCGGCCGCTGGCCGGCTGCCCTGCGATGCTGACCACCTACCTGATACGACGCGAAGGCGAACCGGCCGAACAATTGGCGCGGTTTATCGGGCGGGTGAGCCCGACGGAAAGCCAGGCGTTGCTGCCGGATCACACATCACAGAAGGAAATCGCCTGATCGCCCCAGACACAAGCCTCCCCTCGCAGCGAGCCCCTTCAGAAGAGCGTCTTAGCGGCAGCCCAGCCAGGCTGCCGCATTTCTTGTATCTGGCCACCTGCTCATTTCTTGACAAGAAGACACTCACCATTAAATATACGCAAATAGCGCATACATATGAAAGCATTGTTCGTTGAGCTGTCACCCTTGAGCGCAACCGAAAAGTCCACCTGGATGACGACGAGTACTCGCTATTCCAGCAGATGCTCTTGGCCAACCCGGAGGCAGGCGCAGTCATCGCTAACAGCGGTGGTCTACGGAAGGTCCGTTTCGGATCGGTCAGGCGCAACAAGGGGAAGCGAGGTGGCGTTCGGGTGATTTACTACTACTGGCTCCGCGGTCTGCAGTTCTAGCTCTTCACCCTGTATGACAAAGACGAACTCGATGACCTGAGCAGTGACCAGCGTAGGCAGCTGAAAGCGCTCCTTGAGCGCGAAGTGAAGGCGAGGCAAGCACCATGACCAAACGCGATATTTTTTCCGAGCTGATCGAAGGCTTCGACGACCTGGCCGCAGCACGTGAAGGCAAGCGTACGCTGCGTACCCACAAGGTCGAATACACGCCAATCGAGCCCGCGACAGGCGCGGAAATCGTCGCACTGCGCGAAAAGCTGAAGATGTCTCAGGGTGTATTCGCCCAGGCCATTCACGCCAAGCCAGCGACACTCAAGAACTGGGAACAGAACCGCTCAAAGCCCAACGACCAAGCTACTGTCCTGATCCGTATCCTGAGCAAGCATCCAGACCTCATACGCGAACTGGCGTAGACAGGAAATGCGGCGGGCTCTTTGGCACTGGCAGAACTCTTCCATAGGTAATAAGGACGTGCTCATGCGCCTGCTGACTCAGAGGGCCAGCACCCTGACCAAGCTGCTGCCGCGCAGTTGGATGCCCGCCAGCAAGGTGTGAAGCCCGTTCGCTTACTCAACGTTAGCCAGCAGACCGTATTAAATCTTCCGGCCCCCACACTTATAGGCGCTGCACCAACTTGAACACCGTGCCGATACAACCTGACACCTTGAACCGAAAAGACCTGAACACCCTGCTGGAAAATTGATTCAGACTGCAAGGGCGATCTTCCTCCATCAAATCCACTCAAAGTCCAATGTATAGAGCATGGCGACAGCAATATGCGATCAAATGGTTGAGCATTGCCTCAGCCGGCGCAAACACAACCCAAATGCAGACAGTGACCTAGGCGGGTTAGTCGAAGGGTAACTTGTCGAGTAATGTTGCGGTCGCAGCCCAGTCCATGTTGTTCTCGTGTCAACCGGCGGTACGAAACTACGGTGAGTTTCGATTCGCGCGGTTAATAATTCTCCATCCTACAAAATCAAGGGATATATTCATATGCTGTATACCTGTCAGTATAAAATGTAGCTAGATCTTTATCTGATTCATAAAGCTCAGACCAGACCTCATAGCCATCTATTAGGGGCTCTCCATCTTGTAAGAAGCAGGCTTGCTCTGGGTGAGATTCGAATCCGCAGCACTCTGCATATTCAGCTGCTTCCTGCTCACCTTTTAGATGGGCTGTTTCAAGATCCGGTGCTTCAAAGCAGACTGTGCGCTCTTCAAAAATATTTTTCCCATCGTCCTTCTTCCCAAAGAGATATACATTTCTTATTGCGTACCAAGGCATGCGGCCTCCTAAGATTTCTTTTTTCTATGAATTTAGACTATCACTCAGATCAATATTTACTATTGATGTCGCATACCCGCTTTGAGGGGGGGAGTAAGTGCCTTTGTCAGGCCTGGGACAATGAATCTTAGCCTTACAAGGCGGGTCATTTGACCCGCGCAGATCGAAACCCATATTCACTCATGCTACCCTTACTACGACAAGGTTTCGGCGAAGGCCGGCCCCTCGGCAGGTTGCGCCGTTGGCTAACCTGTCTACAAGACTAGTCATTGTTGGCCTAGGTCAATGATGTCTGGGCGTGGAGGTGAGCTCCAGCCCGGAAATGAAGGGGGGGCTGGAGCAGGTGATGCAGGAGTGTTGTTATCTTCTTCACACCGTAGACCTACAGGGCAGTTGGGGTTGGGGAAATCAAGCGATTCGCACAGCTCGCATGGGGCTGCGCCAGCGATGCAGGCAAGTTCGATGTGAATAAGTGGGCCGCTAATAGATCTAATCTTTCCTCCCTTGGTTTTTCGACTTCCTCTCTTCCCCATAGCTTTCTCATGAGTATTTAGCTTTTTCTGTAGTGCGTTTCTGGTTTTTTTGTCGAGATTTGGGTCTTTTAGCTGCTCTTTGATTCGCTCTACTTGCGCTGGATCAAGCTTATGGTTGCCTTCAGCTGTTAAACCATACGCATCAAAGTAGCTCAGGGGATTACCCTCTACATACCCATAGGTATTTAACCCGCCCTCAAGTCCAATCGGATCACTCTCGACATAGCGCCCAGTCTGCGGGTCGTAATCGCGGAAGTAGTTGTAAACTAATCTCCGATACCACCCTTGGCCCTTTGGCTACCTACCAGCCATTCACCCCCAAGAGAAGCCTACTGCAGGCGATCCAATGTCACCTCCGACTCCGGTTCTTCCGGCGCATGTAGATCGGCGTAGATGCTCTCTGCTAGTGCAATATCTTCATCCGTCAGATGCTGGAACAAGCCAGCCCGCTTACGCTTAGAAACACGCCCGCTGTTCTCGTAAATCACCGCAATAAGTAACTCAAGATCCCGGTTCGACAGATCCAATTCGCGATTCATTTGCTCTTTGAATCTATCGCGGCGGACGAGATGGTTGACCTCATCACGCATGAGTCCATCAAGAACTCGTGCAGCGCTTTTATTGACCTCGCCCTGCAGATCAGTGAAGTCCAGGTGGGCGAACAGATGGGCATGCGCCTCATCCAGTTCAGGGTCGCTGGCCAAGTCCCTCCGGTGGTACTGCGTAGCGCTAAGTAGCCGCCGTGACAGTGCGTCGAGGGTGCCGATGTAACTTTCCAGGTTGACCAGAAGGCCGGCGGAGATAGGCAGGATGATGCCCTGCAGCTTGAGGCCTTCATTGGCCAGAATGTCCTGCATGATGAATCGGGACAACCTGCCGTTTCCATCCATGAAAGGATGGATGTAGATGAAGCTATGCGCGATCGCGTTTAGCTTCACTAGCGCTGGGGCATCACTGCGCATGACGCGTTCACGCATGACAAACCATTCCTCCATCATCTCAGGCACTGTTTCTGGCGCCGGCGGGATCAGATGGATCAGGTCGCCGCGGCCGAGCCAGTTCTGCAGATACCTGTATGCGCCAATGGACGGATCGGGACGCCCCGTACCGAGGGCTATCCGATGAATCTCGAACAAAAACTCTTCGTCTAGAGAGCGCTGGCCCGCTTGTTCCAGCACTCTCACAAATCGCAAGATTCGATCGGGAGCTGGCCGCTCGTGCTCGATCTCGTAGGAACTGCGGGTCTCGGTCGTCAGCAGGTATTGCGCCGCTCTAGCAATTTCGGTGACCGAGAAATCAACCATCTGGTCATGCATGCGCTCGACTATTTGCTCATTCAACAGACTGTCGTCTGTCCAGCCCTGGCGGGAAATCAGGGCTGAAAGCTGAGGCGTTCCCAGGAGATTCATCCGCACTCGATGCCTGCGCGACATCTCTTCTGGGCCGGTGAAATATTTCTCCGGTGGGAGCAGGTGCTCATAGGGAATGTTCTGAGCTGCGTCGGGCAGAGGCAACGGGTGGCCTGCAATGTTCTCGCAGATATACCAGAGCCGGCGCAGATAGCCGCTGGCTGGCTTCTCAGCGACCGCAGCAGCCAGGTCATCCCGGACTGCGGGAATCTGGAAGGCGCGCTCCAGGACACCCAGATTTACCCCTTCGTACGAGAGCGCAAATAGCATCTGGTCGATGGGGCGCTGCTCTCTGGCGTATCCCTTGGTGAAGACCTCTACTTTCACGCCACTGGCGGACTGAGAGAGCGCTTGGCGTGAGCCTATGACACACTCATGATCAAGCGGCACACAGCGAAGATCGAGGGCGTTGATCAGCCAGCTGTATCCGGCTCGCTCAATGGGTTGCCGCATGGCGAATTTCCTATAGGAAGCGCGAGAAAACTATAATTTACACGTATTTCTGTAAAAAACTTATACCTGATTACTCGGGCCATAAGAATGACAGAGCTGCCAAGGAGGCAGACCAGACCGCCGGCACTGCCTCAAGGTTGACTGAACACCCAGCCACCATTAGCCTTGGCATCAAGAATAACCCCCACGCCTCGGGCGGGACTCGTCCCGTACTGCGCACCAAGGGGTTAGTTTTTTCTGCCCTCCTAGCGCGCCCTTCCGTGATCGCGCTGCTCGCAATTCATCAGTGCCCCCAAACCGACCTCAGCGGCCTGAGCCCCGAGCTGCAGGGTGCGTTCTACTGTAAACACCTTGCAGATCCGTGATGGTCACGCGGGTGTAGATCTGGGTGCTCTCGATGCACAGGTGTCCGAGCATTTCCTGCACATAGCGAATGTCCGCTCCATTTCGCAGCATGTGCGTCGCAGTGGCGTGGCGAAGAGCGTGACAGGAGCCGCTCTTGCCGATGCCGGAACGGCGAATGCATCGGCCAACAAGCTCAGTCAGTTTGCTGTTCTGGATGCGCTTACCTGTTTCACCGAGAAAGAGCGCTTCACCGCTGGCTACTGTCGCCAGCCTGCCGCGGAGTTCACTGAGATACTGCTCAACCGAATCAAGGGCTCGTTGCGCAATGGGAATCCGCCGATCCTGCCTGCCTTTACCTTTGCGAACAGTGACGATCTGGTGCTTGAAATCCACGTCCCGGATATCCAACCCAGCCAGCTCGGCCCGGCGTATACCGGTCGCATAGTAGACCTCAACAATGGCTCGATCCCTCAACTCCATCCGACCGTTGATCATCGTCTGATGCAGGATGGGTTCGATCTCGTCTTCATCGGGAATCTGCTTAGGTATCTGCTGCGGCACACTGGGCAACGGAAACTGAGCGTAGGGCTCCGACTGCACGATGCCATAGACGTGTAAGCGTTTGAGCAGGCCGGTCACTGCCATCAATCGCATGCGTTGGGTCGAAAGCTCCAAAGGCTTCTGATCGCGGCGCTTGCGGTAGCGATAAAGGTGTTTGCGGTAGCGCTCCAGCACGTTCAGATCGACCTGTGAGACCTCGCAAATACCCTGCGCTTGGCACCAGAGCACGAACATCTTCAGCAACGCTGTCTTGGTGTTGGCCGTCGCATCGCTTTGCCCGAGCGCCAAGCAGTCATCGATGTAGAAGGACACACACCCTGGTAGGTCGGTCGGGTACGTCTCAGCGTTCATGGTCACCTCCCTTACTCTCCGGAAGTGCTAAGGCTTCCTCTAGCAGGCGCGATAACTCCTTTGCAGGGTCATCCACCGACGAAGCAAAACCGTTGCTGTCCAGGCCGAGAGGAAACAACACCAGACGCACCTCGATGCTGTTATCAGCAAGCAACTGGGCGATTCGGCGAGCTGCATCCAGCTCGGAGCGTGAAGTGCCAAAGGCGATGTAAACCAGCCTGACCAAACTGCTTTGCAGGATGCTCAGATGCTCCGTATCAAAGCCGGCGAACCCCAGGATGGCTGCCACGTTGCGATGTCCGTGGCACCACCAGGTCAGTGCTTCAATCGGGCTCTTGCAGAGAATCAACTCGGGGAACTCGAACAGAGCTACCTGGTTGAAAAAGCCTCGATGCTCCAGATGCCAGTGCACGTGATAGGCCGAGTTCGCCGTCAACTTGGGTGTAATCCGACGCCCATAGCCGCCAAAGATCTGTCCTCGCTGATCGAGCATCGGGAACAGCACTGCTCCACGAAACAGTTCGTGCCCCGAGGCCCTTAGCAACCCGACACGCTGCAATGCACCTCTGACCGTCTCCTCCTGCAGGTGGCCCAGCTTGCGCAGCTGAAGCCCCAGGGAGCGGTCTGCAAAGCCCAGACGAAAGTGGGCCAAGAGATCGGGCTGATAGATGCCCCTGCGCTGCAGAAAGGCTAGGGCCTTAGAGTGATGGCGTAGGGTCTCCGAGTAGTAGTCGAGCACCTGGCTGACCACCAGGTTGTCGGCCACGCCGTCGTTGTAAGCGCAGCGAATGATGGGGTGGTGGATCAGCACATCCTGCTGCTGAATCTGATGGGGTTCGTACATGGCTAGTCCTCCCCACCTTCGAGACCGTGCTTCTTGCGCATGGAGTCGCCACGCATCTCGATCTTGTGCGCCCGGTGAACGATACGATCCAGAATGGCATCCGCCAGGGTGGGCTCGTTGATGTACTCGTACCACTTGGCGACCGGCAGCTGAGAGGCAATCAGAATGGCGCCTGCCCCGGTACGATCATCGACAAACTCCAGCAGATCCTGGCGACCAATATCAGAGAGTGGCGACATGCCCCAATCGTCGAGGATCAGCAGCTGACATTTCGCGAGCCTGCTGCGAAAGCCGGACAGCGATCCGTCCGCCCGGGCAATTTCGGTTTCCTCCAGCAGCCGGCTGACCCGGTGATAGGCGACGGAGCAGCCGCGCCGGATGGCCTGCATGCCGAAGGCGCAAGCCATCCAGGTTTTACCGACGCCGGTAGGCCCGGTGATAAGCAAGTGCTGATGACGCTCGATCCATTGGCATTGCCCAAGCGACAGCAGTTGCGACTTGTCCAGGCCGCGGCGTGGCCTGTAGTCGATATCCTCCAGACAGGCGTTGCGCATCTTTAGCTTCGCCTGTGCCATGAGACGTCGCTGACGACGATTGTCACGGTCGTAGCATTCAGCCTCGACCAGCAGAGCAACGCGCTCACTGAATGGCAGGCTCTGTGTGCCGGGACTTTCCAGTTGTGCCGTCATGGCGCTGGCCATACCAAATAGCTTCAGCGCCTGGAGCTGCTCGATGGTCTGCTGCTCATTCATGGCGGCTCTCCCCGGCGTAGTAGTCGGAGCCGCGTACATTGGCGTGGGGTGGGATCAGGGCGGCAGCGGGATGCGCGGGCCGGTGCAACTCATCCAGGCGGTGTTGCAGGATGGACCGCAAGCTTTTGATCGTCGGCGACTGGATGGCCAAGGCCCTCGCGCAAGCCGCCTCCACTCTGGCATTGCCGTAGTTCCTGACCAGTCGCTGCAGCTGCTGACAAGCCTTGCTGCCGGCGATGGAGAAGTCAGCCTTACCATTAAATTGCGCCTGCACAACCTCCGCGGTAGCCGTACCAAGACCATAAGCCCATTCGAGGTAGTGGTGTGCGGTTTGTGAGGCATAGGCTTGGTGAGCCTCTGGGCGATGATTGGGGTTAGTTGTCGCTTCCCCTGGCGTGTCGTCGCGAGGGTGAATGGCTATTCGCTTGCTCAGGTGGAACAGGGCAACAGTCGAAGGGCAGACGCGGGCTTCTACTCGTTCGCCCACCAAGCGCCATGGCACCGAGTACGCATGGTTGCGCACATAGACGTGATAGTCCGGGCCGACCTTCTGGGCGGCCATCCACTCGCCATATTCGTAGGGGGTGGGCGGCAGGGATCTCAGCGCAGGTTTATCCAGTTCCTGGAACCGCTCGAAGCGATTGCCGGGCAGACGCTTGAAGGAGCGTCGATTCAATTTCTCCAGCAGCTCAGCCAACGCCGCATTGATCTCCTCCAGGCTGAAGAACTGCCGGCGTCGGAGAGGCATGGTCACCCACTGAGTGGCGAGCTTCACGCCGAGCTCTGCTTTGGATTTGTCTTGCGGTCGACGTACCCGAGCCGGCACCACCACGAAACCGTAGTGCTCTGATAACTCCTGGTAGGTCTTGTTGATCACCGGCTCGCTGCCTGGAGTGATCACTGCAGACTTGAGATTGTCCGGAATAACCGTCTTCGGGACACCACCGAAGAACTGGAACATTCGGTTGTGTGCCTCAATCCAGTCCGGTGACTTCTGACTGGCGCAGGCCCAGGCAAACACGTAGTTGGAACAGCCCAGCGCCGCGACAAAGACTTGGGCTTCGCGCTGCTTGCCTTGGGCGGCGTCGAACCACGGAATGGTCTGGCCGGCGAAATCCACAAAGATGCAGTCGCCTGCGTAATGGATCTGCCGCATGGTGATGTCGATCTTGCTCAGGAACTCGCGGTAGTAGTATGTGAACTGTGAGTAGGAATAGGCTGCGGACTTGAGTTGATCGCGGTATTCGTCCCAGAGCTGGATCAATGTCTGGTGCTTGGCCTGCATCAGCTTATGGGTGACTACCCAGTCCGGCATGACCTTGCCATTCTCCTGCTGCCGAACCCCGCGAAGGCAGGTTTTAAGCTGGCGATCATCCATGTCCTGAACGGCTGCCCAATCCCATTCGTTGGCCTGTGCGACAGACACAATCCTTTTGACAGTATTGACGGAAATGCTCGCCAGCCTGGCAATCTGTCGCTGGCTCATTGCTGAGCAGCAGTGGAGATGCAACGCCTTACGGTAGGTTTGAACTTGCATAGCTGTACCCTCCGCGAGCCGGCTCCAGCCATCTGTCTGTAGGACGAGCTGGGCCGGCATCGTTAGACGCAATCGAAAAAGGGATACAGAGAGGCCCCGAAGCCAGTGCCTGTGCACTAGCTCTCGTCTTGACAGGTTGGGCTTCGGGGATAAGACTGAAGGCAGTCGGGTCTTCACATCGACTGTCACAAAAGGCCTCTGGGATTGCCGTCCTGGGGGCTTTTTCTTATCCGCGCCTCACTGTGTTGGTTACGCGCACGGTAGCTAGCTCATCAGGGATCACCTCCTCGCTCATGATTGAGTGAAACGCCGAACATAGCGCTGAAGCGCTGCTCCGCTAGATAGCGGGCAACGTCCTTCACCAAAGCGTGCTTTCCACGCCGGTGTTCCAGGTTAAACAGAGGGACTGCGACAGTGTTCCGCCTCCGTGACTGCCGAAAGGCCTCCTTCGACGTGTAGCCCAAAGCACGCAATAGCTCATCTCCGCTCATTACGGGGCCGTAGCGGCCCAGCAAATCGCTTTCAAGGCTTTTGGCGAGCTCATCAATCAGCAGGGCTTTCTCGGCTTCGTCCATCGTGACGGTTCCAAGTCATGCGGTAAAAACGTGACCTCATGGAGTTTATTCCACACCCGAGATAGCTGCATTTCGTCGCTCTATCGAAGAAAGTCTCAGATTTTTGGAATACTGAGACTACATTTTTCTTAATTCTCCGCATGGATTAAGGGCTTCGCCATTTAGAAGAGTGTTTCGCTTCGCGTGGTGCGAAATTTTTACCTCGGCGCTTTCTATGGAATATTTTTCTATATTGCCAGAGCCTGTAAGATCGATACGTAGCAAATACTATGTTGGCGTACTTCTTCAGCGCCTCGAAGTAAAGCGAGTAGCTCAAATCCCAGCAGCTCTTGATAGGCGACTAAAAACCTCGAGATCTGATTCCTTTTCTAGATATCGCAGTGACTTATTTAGATATTGGAATGGCGCCAATATAAAAAATGAAAAGCTTGTCTCCGAGATAAATTGCGCGCTACCTGGAACGGGTAGAATTTTAACTCACTCTGTCTGGGAGTTAATTTCAAAGCCAATAGTCATGGCGGACGACCTGATCAGGCTTTCCCAAAAGCTTGATCCGGGCCTTCACAGATATATCATTGAATATAATGAGCAAGACCAAGAAATTACGCTAAAAGAATTTTCAACGGGCAGTCGATGGATGAGGTCAGATTCTAAGTTTCTTCGCATCATAGATAGACGAGGGCTTGATGAGCTAGCCGCGCTGCTAATATTAATTAGGGCCCAGGAGGTTCAAGGAAATTACATAACAGCCTATCGCTTGAGGGAGTTGCTCACCGACTTCTTTGTGGAGATAAGTCATTTAAGAGAGTTTCAAGGGGTCGCCGCCGAGATATATCGACAGGTTTACCAATTATTTATTAGTGTGTACTGCAAGAGCTCTAGGGGTGACCTGGGCCTTGAATTCATGATCAAAAATAGCCGAGTAGATCTTCAATATACTGTCGGCATTATTGAACAAATCTCATCAAGGGAGCCAAGTCGGAAGGATGCTTACAGCAATATTCTCAGGGGACGCAGAAGCTCCTCTCGGTAGGTAGGTGAAATTCCAGAACTAGGGCACTGTAGGTAATAGCGGCAAAGCTACTGCTCCAGAATAACTAGCTGCAAAATAAGCGTATCCGGGAGAGTTCTTGCCCAGTCGCTCTGCATGATACGCTCTAGCTCCCCCAGTTCACGAGACAGCCCAGATGAACAGGTGCCGCCAGTCAGATAGCAGCTTTGACGAGATCGTTGAGGGCAAAGCTTGCAGGCGCAAGGAGCTGATGAATGCTATCCGGTCAGCAGACCCTGCAGTCCTGGCTGAAGCTGCCGAGCGCCTCATAGAAGCAATGCGCAATAGGAATCCTAGCCAGCGGCGTCGTAGGTTGGCCCCCCAGCCTTCTGCAAGTAATCTGAGGCAATCATGCCAGATCAAGGAGCTCTTTTTGTACGTGCTCAGGTTCCTTAATCCGATCTTCTTTTTTCAAAGACGTGTCACTTGAGTCTCTTTGGATGAGGCCTGGCCAACCATTTCAGCGGCGACCCCCCTATGCACAACCATATTTAAATGCTGTGGGTTTTATTCGACACTCAAGAGGATAGAGAATGTATCAGTCCGTAGGCATCGTGGGAATGCTAAAGGCTTTTGGTGCACTTGTTGCGGCAGTGCTTTTGACTTTAATTAGTATGGATAGCGGTCTGTCGGCTGGAGAATTGATTAGGAAAATTTCCTCATCAGTTACTATTGCTGCATTAATTTTTCTGGCGCTTGGCCAGTCGCCGCTGTTTCCAATATTTTGCAGGCTGCCAATTATCCGAGGTTACTTTCCGCCAATTGACGGAGAGTGGGAGGTAACCCTTGATTCAAATTGGGATAAAATAAAGGAAATGAAGGGGGTAGTAGATGGCAAGGTGACTTCTCCTGTTAAGGGGAAGGTAAAGATTAAGTCGAGGCTTCTGTTTATCCATATTGGCTTTGATGCTAACAGCCGATACTCAGGCTCTAAGACCGTTTGCGTTTCGGTTAATCGAGATCCCTATGATTCAACCATCAAGCTTAACTACATCTACGAAAACCATACTCCAATTCCCGAGACTACTGATTCTCCAATTCATAACGGTGCAGCCCGAGTGACTATTTCCGAGGATGATGTAAATGGTCTGACAATGACCGGCACGTACTGGACAGATCGAAAGTGGACTGAGGGGATGAATACAGCGGGTCGGATTACTTATCGTCGAGCGAAAAAAACTTGAAACAAAAGCCATTTCGCCCCCCCGTTAGCTTTTTCCCTTGCTACATGGGCTACAGGTCATTTCGATAGCCTGTAGCTCCCTCTCAGTTGAATCTCCACTTCCATCATGCGGCCCTGACCCATGCTCAGCCTTCTGGGATTGCCGCTCCGATCTATTTCGGAATTCTCTCAAAACACCATATGTAGTGTTTGGATTTGGTTGTTTGATCTACATGCAGTGGCGTGTCATAATGATGGCGCAACGGCAAAGGAACATCATCCGTTGTCGAACCTTTGGCTGATTTCGTCCTGCACGAATGCGGGGGAGGCTACATGCTGAATCTGAGTGCTCTGTTCTACAACACCTTGGACAACCCCAGTTTCCTAGCTGAACTCGACCTCCTCCCGCACGAGAAGGAATACATTAATCAGGCTAAAAACGAGATCCGAACGACGCTTCGAGCTAGCTTGAAGGAGTGTCTTTCTAAGGTCTTGCATGATCACGGCCTGAGTGATTTGAAGATTGAGCCCAAGTTCTACATCCAGGGGTCTTGGGCTTACAAAACTCTGAACCGCCCCCACACGACACCCCCCCAGCAATCCGATTTGGACGATGGCGTCTATCTTCCGATGAGCATCATGAAGGAGCACCAAAAGCCTAGCGTGGCCAGTGCTCTGTTCTTCGAAGCCACAGAGGCGGCACTAGCCCCGCTGGTGAAAGAAAAGAAAGTCTGGAGGATGTCTCAAAAACCGACATGCATTCGCATCGAGATTTCGGATTTCGCGCATATCGACATTCCGTTGTACGCGATTCCTGATGAGGATTTTCTTCTCCTCAAGGAAAGCATGGAGGCCAGGGGATATGCTGCGCTGACCTATGCAATGGACTCAGCAAAAGACCGTTGGACGGCGCTGCCGACCGATCATGTGCTCTTAGCGCACCGGGAGGACGACTGGATCAAGTCTGATCCTCGTGCGATGAAAGAGTGGTTTGTCCAGGCAGTGGAAGATCACGGGCCTCAGTTGCGCAGGGTTGTGCGCTACTTGAAGGCTTTCCGCGACAAAACCTGGAGTAAAGGTGGCCCTAGCTCCATCCTTCTGATGGCGGCTGCAGTATCGGTTTTTGAGCAGCGTAGAGCTCGCGATGACCAGGCATTAAGAGATGTTGTGAGGCAAATTCCTGCCGCGTTTCGCGAAGGGGTACGCAGCCCTATCGACGCCGAGGTCTATCTCACAGATAGCCTTACTCCTGACGAGTTGGAGGATGCTGCAGTGCAATTTGAGGCGTTCTTTAACTATCTTGACGGGGCAATCAACGCTTCGGATAAACAAACAGCCTGCAATTGGATGCGCCATGTGTTCGGAACCCGATTTCCGAATCGGGCGGATTTGGTGATTGCCGTCTCGGTGTCTGAGATCGTGCAGGCTACTCCTGCGGAACCTGGGCCGCATGAGCTGGTTAAGACTACGAAGGCAGGTTAGCGCCTCATGGTTAGGGATGATGCCGAGGTGATCCCGGAGCTCCTTTTCCAACTGCAGGCACTGGGCTTTAAACGCTTTCCGAAGCAAACGATCGGGGGCGCACTTTTATTGAGTGGAGCTCTCAGAACAGCCGATGGCCCAATAAGCTGCATACTAGGAATTGACCGAGAGTTTCGCACTCCCCCTCGAATTCTTCTAACAGACCTTCCCAAAAAGCTTCGTCCAGTGGCTCCTCATATCGGAGCTAGTGGTGAACTGTGCTATGCCGCGAAAGGGACATACGTCTTCGATATTCACGATCCCGTTCGACAGAACCTTGCGCTAATAAAACGGGCTGAGCAAGTTCTCGACGCAATTTTACAAAATAAAATGCAGGATGATCTCGCGGAGGAGTTCTTCGCATACTGGGGAGAGTGGTTCTGTTTCATTGATGTAGAGAGCGCCGAAACAGGTGTGCTTCAAGTCTATACGCACAAATACAGAGAGGGGGCTTATAACGATTACTTCCTCACGGACAATCTTGCGCGAACCTCCAAGAAGCTATCAGTATTGGGCGGCGAATTTTATGAGGTGAATGCTTGTGTAGTCTTGATCTCTACGTGCGCGAAACCTCGACCTTCACAAGAAAGCTGGCCGCCCAAGAACCTAGGTGAACTGATCTATTGGCAGCGTAGTTTAGACAAGAATATTCCTCGAAAGATATTGTCTCAGGTGCAGTCGGGGTACCGGTCAGCCTATCTCGGTTGCTTGATAGTGATTGCTTCGCCTGTCTACAAATACGGATTTATGGTGGAACTGCCTCCAATAGAGATGCGCAAGTCACTCAAGAGGCATTCTGCTAGCTACGAGCATCTCTATCCATTAAAGCTCATTCAAGTTTCGATTGAGAGAGTTGACGATAAATATCTTACGGAGCGCAACATGCCAGGCGTTCGCAATCTCACGGGCATGAAGATCGCCATGGTTGGATGCGGCACAATTGGCGGTTATCTTTCAGAACTGCTTGTAAAAGCAGGCGCCGGTGTTTCCGGTGGCAAGTTGACTATCATTGATCCCGACACCTTGGGTGCAAATAACTTGGGCCGCCATCGCTTAGGGTTTGGTCAGCTAAACCAATTCAAGGCATATGCTCTTGAGAGCGAGCTAAAGCGAGTGATGCCCTCTGCAGAGATCGAAGGTATTGCGCGAGATGTGCGTGACGTGAGCCTGCCAGAACTTGATCTGCTTATCGATGCAACTGGTGACGAGTCTTTAGGATATTGGATCGCCGAAAAGTACCATAAAAAACTTCCAATTCTCAGTGTTTGGATCGAGGGCCGTGGAGTCGCGATTAGGTCGTTGTTGAAGCGCCCCGGCCAAGGAGGCTGCTTCAGATGCCTGTGCGACTATGGTAAAGATGGCCAATTCTGCTCTGTGGAAGAGAATTTAGGAGAGGTGTTTGCGGGACATGGTTGTGAGGGGCTCTACGTGCCGTTTCCTGCAACGGTTTCTGTTCAGGCAGCTTGTTTAGCAGTCGAAGCCGCTTTGGACTTAGTTGGATCCAATAGCCTGCCCTCCCTGAGAACTCGGGTTATAGCCCCAGGATTTTCTCCTGCATCGGATGACTGCTCACCAATCACAAAAGAGAATTGCCCAGCATGTTGCAGTTAACCGATTGGGCAACCGATGACCGAAAGCATCTGGTGTACATACACTCAAGCGTCTTGGGGGATGTCCTCAGGTTTATTCAAGCGCGAGAGTCAGACCCAGAATCTGGAGGGATACTTTTGGGGAAAGTGAGGGGGCCGCACCTTGAGATCATTGAGGCCACTAAACCCTCACGGTTCGATAAGCGGCTCCGTTATCTATTCGAGCGCTCCCCCCACGGTCACCGACGAATCGCATTTCAGCGTTGGCGACACAGCAAGGGCGAAATTCGATATTTGGGGGAGTGGCATACCCATCCCGAGGATTACCCCAGCCCATCTGGAACGGATCTTCATGAATGGAGAAAACTTGCTGCGGATCGGATTGATCAGCGTCCCGTGCTTGCCATGATCGTGGGACGCAAAGGGTTGCACGTTGAGCTTATGTTTGCGAATGGCTGTCGTACTCTGTTAAAGAGTTTGTCTAGCTAGCCACTTTCATACCCTTCTAATGGCGGAAAGCTTCGCCAGAGGTGGCGGGTCAGGTGTAGGTGAATGGGGCTCGAGCACGTCCAAGTAGTGATGTTAGGTTAGCAGCAGCGCGTTCAACCTTTTCCGGCCCGAGGTGTCAATACAGAACAGCAGGCCATATTAAACCCTCTGGCCCCCACATGTGTAGGCGCTGCACCAACTTGAACGCTGTGCCGGCTTAACCTGGCGCCCTGAACCGAAAAAGTCTGAATACCCTGCTGGTGAAATTGATACAGCTGGAGCTGACCTGAAATTGCATGGAAAGCTGGAGGATCACGGAGATGGCGCTATTGCTTGCTAGTAAACAACAGCGCCTTTATTGGTCTCGCTGAGTGTTATAGGCCAGGAACCACATCAATTTCTAATGATAGATTGAGCTGATGCAGTGCAGCAATTAGCTCGGATGTAATTGAATAACCGCGATGTGGGTCTTCTGGAGTAGCCTCGCTAACTATCATCACACTTAGCTCTTGGAGGGAGGGGCGGCAGTTGCTTAATTTTATAAGCTTCTCCTTATGCTTTCTCAAAAAGATCAGCAAGTCTTCTTCTGGGAAATTTCCACACTGTTCATGCTTTGTTCTCCATGTCCATCTGTTGGTGTCAATAGAGGAGTGTCGGATGGAAGACTCGGGCCAATTTATTTTTTTGGACATGGCTAGAATGCTGCTTTCGATACCTGATGCATATATGTAAAGTCTAGTATTCATATTCAATCCCTATTTCCACCTGGCCCATGTATCTATCATGGGTGCGCCAGATTTTGAGCATTGCCCTCTACCTGCGATTTTTATTGATCCGTCATCACAGGCGCAAATGTCATACCTAGAGATACTGCCCCCAACATAGTCTTCTTTAAATTCATGAGCATCCGTTATCCCGGCACTTGCAATTTGAAAGGCGGAAGCCATGGTGCAATTATTTTTATCGTCTGGACAAAATGCCTGCCCCAGTGCTCCCCCAGCCAGACCACCACCTATGGTACCGAGCCGCCCTCCTGCAAGCGCACCGGCTGCGCCACCCGACATACCTCCTGCAATTGTCCCTCCCACAGGTACAACGCTACCGCCGAGTCCTCCCAAGAAGCCTCCTAGAGCACCGCCAACGCCAGTTCCTAGATAGCTTCCAGCCACAGCACCAGCCGCACTACATGCAGCAACACACATAGGGTTTGCTTCCAGTCCATACATATCTGAATAGGCCAGCGGATTCTGGTAGACATATCCGTAAGTATTGAGCCCCCCCACCAATCCAATCGGATCGCTCTCCACATAGCGCCCGGTCTCCGGGTCGTAATCGCGGAAGTAGTTGTAATACAGCCCACTCTCGAAGTCGTAGTACTGCCCCGGGAAGCGCAGGTTGATGGCGTCCAGGCCGCTATTCGGCGCGTTGGTCGCCGCGCCGTTACCAAAGGCATCGGACCTCCAGCGCCAGATCTCCTGTCCGGCCTGGTTGGTGGCCAGGCGCGGGGTGTTTAGATGGTCGGCATGTAGGTAGAAGGCGGTGCTGCTGGTCACAGCTCCCGCAGCATCGAAGTTAAGGGTGATACCACCGATCGGCATGCTGTCCAGCCAGAGGTAATACTGGCTGCTGAGCAGTGTGCCGCTGCTCCCGTAGCGGTTCTCACCCAGCAGCTGGCCGTCCGGACCGTAGAGGAAGGTGGTGGTGGCGCTGTCGGTAAGCTTGTGGGTGCGCTGGCCGAGGGCGTTGTAGCGATACTCGGCAACGACACTGCCACTGATCTTAACCTGGCTCATGCGCCCCTGAGCGTCGTAGATCAGCTCGCGATGGGCGCGATCCTGGGTCAGGTTGCCAGCGGCATCGCTGGTCACGGGCACGCCATCGATCTGGGTCAGGCGGTTGCTGTCGCTGGCATAGCTGAGGGTGGTCGTGGAGCTGTTCTGCACCTGGCCGTTGTCCAGGGTGGCGACGCTCTTGTTGATACGGTTGCCGACGGCGTCGTAGCCATATTCCTGGCGCAGGGTTGCTTGCTCTTCCTGGGTCAGCCGATCCAGTTCATCGTACTGGTACTGCAGGTCGCCGAACAGGCCGCTTTGCAGACTCTCAATATTGCTGTTGGCGTCGTAGCCGTAAGTGGCTTGCCACGGTCCAACGCTCTGCTGAGTGAGACGGTAGTCCTGGTCATAGGCGCGCGAAAGGCTCAGGCCATTGGCCCAGGTCAGGCTCTTCAGCGGACCGAAAGGCAGGTAGCTCAGGCCCGTGGCAAAGGCCGCTGGGGTTTGGCCTTCGATAGTGATGTCCACCTCGCTGACCTGCCCCGCGCTGTTGCGCTGGTACCCCACGGCAAAACCTGCGGGATAGCCAATGCTCGTCAGTTGATTGGCGTTGTCGTAGGTGTACTGCAGGGTGTCATAACGGTCGGTGCCGGCAACGTCCACCGAACGGATCTGCTCCACCAGGTTGCCGCGGGCATCGTAGTGGTAGCCGAGCACGCCGCTGGCATCCTGCACGGCGGTCAGGCGACCGATGCCATGATTGCCGCCGGCGGTCATGTCGTAGTGGTACTGCACATTGAGCGCCGGGGCAGCCGGGTACTGCTTGCCGGTCAGCCGGTTCAGTGCGTCGTAGCTGTAGGTGGTGACCACGCCGCGGGCGTCGGTCTTGCTGATCACATTGCCGGCAGCATCGTGGGTGTAGGTAGTAGTGCCGCTGTCCTTGCTGATCAGTTGGGTCAAGTTGCCCAGACCGTCGTACTGGTATTGAGTGACTACGCCGCGCGGATCAGTGACTCGGGTCACGTTGTCCTGGCCGTCGTAAGCCAGGGCAGTAACACCATTGAGCGGATCGGTGCTGGAGACTAGGCGATTGAGCGCGTCATAGCTGCTGTTGGTGCTGTGCTGCTTGGGTGTAGTGCTGAGCGTAGGGTTGTCGTTGAGGTCGTAACCGTACTGCTGGATCTGGTTCTGCGCACCGATCGCGCGCAGCAGGCGGCCAAGCTCATCGTAGACCCAGGTCTGCTGCTGTGTCAGGGTGGCCGAGGCATCCTTGAGTCGCTGGGCGGTGCGGTTGCCCATCGGGTCGTAGTCGTACTCGACCGACTCGCCCAGGTTGTTGGTGATCTTGGTCAGGCGCCGGGCACCGCTCCACGTGTACTGTAGCCAGCTTCCGTCACCGCGGGTGACTTTGGTGATCTGGCCAATGGCGTCCTGCTCGAAGCTGGTGGTGCTGCCGGCCGTTGTGACCGAGGCAAGCCAGCCCTGCGGGGTGTAGGTGAGGCTGGTGGTGACGTTGTTGGCGTCGACCACGGTCTGTGGGTTACCAAAACTATCGAAGTTGGACAGCTGGGTGATGTGGCCAAGGGCATTGGTTACCTGGGTCAGACGACCCTGGGCATCGTAGGCATAAGTGGTGACGTCGCCGACATCTGTGCGCGGACCATTGGCGGTCTCCACTAGACCCTGACTGTTGTAGGTGTAGCTCCAACTGCGCTCGGCCGCATGAGCGGACGGCAAACCAAGAGCTGCAGCCAATGCCAAACTGAGCAGGCTTGCGCGATGCATGATGTTCATGTGTCAGTTCCTTCTGATCAAAGCGCGGTGATGGTTTGACTGAGCAGGTTTCCTTGGCTGTCGTATTCAAAGTTCAGAACACGATCCGGCTCAGTTATCGTCACTGGTTTGTAGAGCGTTGGGTGCCACTCAGTGGTGATGGTGCGAGCCTGCGGGGTGCCGGAAGCTTCTGTGCGGGATATTTCCAAGCCACGACTGTCGTAGTCGTAAGTGGTGATGTGCCCTTTGTTGTCGCTACGCGTAGCAATCAGCCCTCTAGCGTTGTAGGTAAAGGTTGAGTTGCTGGCTGGGCAGTTAGCCGAGACGGCTCCCGCCAATGAGGTGATGCGCTTGGCGCCAGCGACAGTTTGGAAGGTATAGGTGGCCTGCTTGCCCAAGGGATTGGTGACAGTGGTCGAACCGTTGGCGTTGTAGGCGAACAGATACTTGTTCTGCACACCGTTCAGCTCATTGCGGATAACACGCCCCTTGATGTCATAGGCCCAGGTTACGTAGCGGATGTTGCGTTCATCGGTGATGCCAGTCAGCAAGCCGCCTTCGTTAGCATCCTCGTAGTGGTAGGTACGTGCCTTGCTCTGCCCGCCCTGAGTGCGAGTGGCCTTGGTCACACGACCGGCTGTACTGTAGGTGTAAGCCACCTGCAATGAGCCCGCTGTCAGGCCAGTCAAGCGTTTGGCAGTGTTAAAGGTAAGCGTCATGGTTCGGCCGAGCGAGTCGGTAACCACGATGTTGTTGGTACCGTAGACAAGGGTCTCATATGTGCCATTGGCACGGTCGATGCGCGTCAGCCTGCCTTGGCTATCAAAGTGCAGATGTTCGCTGTAGGTGTTGTCATAGCGCCAGCCCGAGGCTGTTTGCTCTAGGCGCCCCAACTCTCGGGGCGAGGCAGTGGCCACGCCGCCGGAGACGGTAAATAGACTCTCACGACCGTCCATGTTGACCAGCATGATTTCTGTCGTGGCGATCTTGAGTTTGGCCGAGTAGGTGTTGGTCCAGTTTGCGGTTCGGCTGTTGTAGTAGCGGGCAAAGTGCATCCAGGTACCCGGTTGGCCGGGGTAGTCGATCTCGACCTGATAACTGTTGCCATTGGAAACGTTGACAGGATCCGCAATTCCCATGCTAGGGACACCGGACTCTGCGGACTGGGCGGGGCAGGTGCCCGGAAGGTCAGGATTACCTAGGCCGGGTGTTTCTGGACATGTCAGCTTGGTAGTTGGTCGATCATAGAAAACCGGGCCTGCGAATACATCGTAATGTGTTTGCTTGCCCACGGAGAACTGGGTCGCGGCAACGCCATCAACAGACCCTGTGAAATTGTCATGAAGCAATACGACATGCGTTTTGCAGGTGTTTGGAAACGCGCGCTTCATATTTGCATTGGCAGACCTAATGGTTTCAAGCATCTGGTCAGGGGTATACCACGCGCTGGACTCTAGCCACTTAATGACCTTGCCTCCTGAACACTGCAGGTTGGCTAGTTGGTATAGGTATTGACCTGCACCGTTCGGAGTCTGTGGAGCTGCATAGGCCTCAAGCCCGAAATAGCTGATACCACCTGTTGTGCAGCTAGCCGCAGCCAAGCTTGTCTGTTGATAGAACACGCTGGCTGTTAAAGCGAGGGCGAGACTGAGCCCGCGAGAGGAACGATCCATGTCCGAGATCCTACCGTGGAGAAAGGTGGCCTCAGCGTAGACCTAGACTATGAATCCCGCCAGAGGACTTTTGCGTACAACTCCACAAATTGATAGCAGGGGGTAGACATCGAGATTACTGAACACCTTCGGAGCGAGTTAATCCTTGCAGCAACCCTTCAAGTCTTTGCGCTGCAACCCGGCTCGGTGGTTGCGTAGGGAGTTTACGCAATTGAGCTGCGTTGAAGCTCGGGTAACCACTACGCTTTTCTCTGCTCTGCTCCGCCATACCTCGCGGGAAGAACAAATGCTCGGGAATACCTGAGCGTATCAGCACAATATGGTCTGCAAAGACCGCTTCTAGACGTACCCCAGCAGTTACTTCTTGGCCTACTGCTACCCGCTTAGCCATCTTTCCTGATACTTGGATGACAGCAGCAGAATGCTTTGCCTGGGCGCTCACAAAGCTACCCAATAGAGTCAAAGGAAGGCTGGTTTTCTGCGGTTGTGGGCGGGTCGGTACCGTAACACCAAACAGCATTTCAACTTGCTTTAAGTCGATTTGGGTTCTATCTGGCACTGTGGGGGCTGATGCTAGCGAGGGCTCCGCGAGAAGTTCTTTCCACGCCAAAACTTGCTGTGCCATGTCCACTAACAGTATCCCCCCTATCAGCACAAGCACTGCGGGGAACGTGAAGCGATGGCTCCAAAGGCGTAGGGCATAATCCTGCATGTATGTCAGCCGCAATTCCATTTACTCGGTGTGATTGTAGTGCTCAGCAAGACACTTTCCTACCAAAAGCTCCCAGAACCCTCAGTCCTGATGCCGGCACTCGTACCGCTGGAATGCCTGAGCCTGGGTTACGCGCCCGGCTTGAGCCGGAACGGCCGCGTCTGTTGAAAACAGTCGATGTTAACCAGAAGCACTTGAGTGGAGCCCTCACTCCGCCTGCTTTTTTGCATTTCACTGAACCTCAGATTTCGATGTCAGCCGCGTACGTTCCAGCGCCCACAGCCAAAAGCAAACTTTCTAAACAGTAACGGCCGATTCCTGCGGCTGGCCCTCTACCGGCCATCTGCCCCACGCCCTGCTTAGCTTATCCGCCAACCGCCACAGTCAACTGTGTTGTCCCAACCTTCTTAGTCCTCGACAAAACGGTCTTTGACCCCTCCTCCCCCAGTACCGAACCTCTCGCCCACGGCACATTGGCGTGCCGTGCGTATTGCTTGGAAGGTTGGGGTCAAGGATGCATGCGACAACGGTGCTTTACGGCCAGGTGCTGGTGGTGTTGGCCATTACCCTGTCCGGGGTGTGGGGGGCTACCCAGTGGACGGCGGCCGCGCTCGGCTACCAGGCGCGCCTGGGGGCGCCCTGGTTCGAGTTTCTGGGCACACCGGTGTATCACCCCTGGCGTCTGTTCGAGTGGTGGTTCGTCTTCGATGCCTATGCGCCGGACGTCTTCAATGTCGGCGGCAGCATCGCCGCTTGTAGCAGCCTGCTGGCATTGGTGGTGGCCATCGGCATGGCGATCTGGCGGGCGCGCCAGGCACGGCGGGTCACGACCTATGGCTCGGCGCGCTGGGCCGATGCCGATGAAGTACTCAAGGCCGGCCTGACCCAGCCCGCGGGTGTATTCCTCGGCCAATTCGATGATCAGTATCTGCGCCACGAAGGTCCCGAGCATGTGCTGACCTTCGCGCCGACGCGCTCGGGCAAGGGTGTCGGCCTGGTTGTGCCTACCCTCCTCTCCTGGCCGGCCTCGGCGGTGATCCACGACATCAAGGGCGAGAACTGGAGCCTGACCGCGGGATGGCGCTCGCGTTTCTCCCACTGCCTGCTGTTCAACCCCACCGACCTGGCCTCGGCTGCCTACAACCCGCTGCTGGAAGTACGTCGCGGCGCCCACGAGGTGCGCGACGTGCAGAACATCGCCGATATCCTGGTCGACCCGGAGGGCGCGCTGGAGCGGCGAAACCACTGGGAGAAGACCAGCCACGCGCTGCTTGTCGGTGCCATTTTGCACGTGCTCTACGCCGGTAAAGACAAGACCCTGCGCGGCGTTGCCAACTTCCTCTCCGATCCGGCCTGCACCTTCGAGCTGACGCTGCACCGGATGATGACCACGCCGCACCTGGGCGATGCGCCCCATCCGGTGGTGGCCTCGGCCGCGCGGGAGGTGCTGAACAAGAGCGACAACGAGCGCTCGGGCGTGCTGTCCACGGCCATGTCCTTCCTCGGCCTGTATCGCGACCCGACAGTGGCCGAGGTCACCTCGCGCTGCGACTGGCGCATCGCCGACCTGATCTCGGCCGAGCATCCGGTGTCGCTATACCTGGTGGTGCCGCCCTCGGATATCAGCCGCACCAAGCCACTGATCCGCCTGATCCTCAATCAGATCGGCCGGCGCCTGACCGAGTCGCTCGACGGTTCTGACGGCATCGAGCGCCGGCACAAGCTGCTGCTGATGCTCGACGAATTTCCGGCGCTAGGGCGGCTGGATTTCTTCGAGACGGCCCTGGCCTTCATGGCCGGTTATGGGCTGCGCGCCTTCCTGATCTCGCAATCACTGAACCAGATCGACAAGGCCTACGGCCAGAACCACTCGATCCTCGATAACTGCCATGTGCGGGTGACCTTCGCCACCAACGACGAACGTACCGCCAAGCGCATCTCTGAGACCCTCGGCACTGCCACCGAACTGCGCGCGCAGCGCAACTACGCCGGCCACCGTCTGGCGCCCTGGCTGGGCCATCTGATGGTGTCGCGCCAGGAAACCGCCCGCCCGCTGCTGACTCCTGGCGAGGTGATGCAGCTGCCCAGCGACGAAGCAGTGGTGATGCTCTCGGGCCTGGCGCCGATTCGTGCGAAGAAGCTGCGCTACTTCACCGACACCAACTTCCAGAGCCGGGTTCTGCCGGCGCCGCACTTGCAGCCGGGCCGGTATGCCGACGCACCGGCACCACGCGCGGACGACTGGAGCGACCTGGATGTGCCTGTGGTCGTCGACGCTTCACCGGCCGGGCTGACCGACGACGAGACCTTCGAGGACGGCGGCCCGCGCCGTCAGCCAGAGCTGGCGGAACTCGCCCACTTGCCAGATCACGAAGAGCTGGCCAGCGACCTGCTGCTGCTCGACGAGGACGACATCCCCACTCCCTTCCCCACCCAGCCGGATCCGCGCCTGCAACGCGTGGCGCGGCTGGCCGCCCTCGACCCTGACGATGGAATAGCCCTATGAGCCGAGCCCGCCTCAACCTGTTTATCCAACCCGAACACGCCAAGCGCCTGAACGAACTGGCGATCACCAAGGGCGTGTCGAAGTCCTCGATCATCGCTGCGGCGTTGGCCTCCTGGCTGTCGCCCGAGTCCGGCGAGCAGCGCGAGGTGGCCATGGCCAAGCGCCTGGACCGGCTGTCACGTCAGTTCGAGCGCCTGGAGCGCGACCAGCACATCCTGATCGAGACCGTGGCGCTCTATGTGCGCTACTACCTCACGGTGAGCACGCCTGTACCCGAGGCTCACCAAGAAGTAGCACGCGCGCAGGGCAAGCTGCGATTCAGCCAGTTCGTCGAACAACTGGGGCGCCACCTGCAGCGCGGACGCAGCCTGGTCAGAGACGTACACGAAGAGGTTCAGGCAGAGGCCCAGGTCTCGGGAGAGCGTCCATGACTGTCGCCTCCTCCCCAATGCTGAGCGCTGCGGCAACGTCCCTGGATCGACGCACGCGCATGTTGCGCACGGCGATGGGCCCACTGATCGCTGCCGCCCTGGATGACCCTGACGTGGTCGAGGTAATGCTCAACCCCGATGGCGTGCTCTGGCTGGATCGCCTGTCCGCTGGCCGAGCCCATCTGGGCACGCTGGCATCTGCCGACGGTGAACGGATCATCCGCCTGGTGGCAGCGCATGTCGGCCAGGAGGTACATCGCAACAAGCCGCTACTGAGCGCCGAGCTGCCAGAGACTGGCGAGCGCTTCGAGGGTCTACTGCCGCCAGTGGTGGCCGGGCCGACCTTCGCTCTGCGCAAACGCGCCGCCGGCGTCATCCCGCTTCAGCAGTACGTGGCCGACGGCATTCTCAGCGCCGCGCAGGCAGAACACCTGCGCGTGGCCGTGCGTGAACGGCAGAACATCCTGGTGGCCGGCGGCACCAGCAGCGGCAAGACAACTCTAGCCAATGCGCTGCTAGCCGAAGTGACCGGCAGCGGCGACCGCGTGCTGGTGCTGGAGGACACGGTCGAGCTGCAGTGCCCGGCCCTCGATCACGTCGCCCTGCGTACCAAGCCCGGCGTGGTCTCCATGGCTGATCTGGTGCGCAGCACGCTGCGTCTGCGCCCCGACCGCGTGGTGGTCGGCGAGGTGCGCGGCGGTGAGGCACTGGATCTGATCAAGGCCTGGGGCACCGGCCATCCCGGCGGTATCGCCACCATCCATGCCGGTTCCGCGCAGGGGGCGCTGCTGCGCCTGGAGCAACTGATCCTGGAGGTCGCCCTGGCCGCGCCGCGGGCGCTGATCGCCGAGGCGGTCAACCTGTTGGTGTTTCTCGCCGGACGTGGCCGCACGCGCTATGTCCAGCAGATCGCCCGCGTCACCGGCTATGACGAGCGCGGCTATCAACTCACTTCCATCGCCCCCGCATTCATTCCTTCACTGACTCAGGAAAACAGTCATGACTGCCTGCCATCCCCGCGTTGCTAATCGTCGTCGCCTCGTCGGCGCCTTGATGCTCGGCGCCCTCTGCTTGAGCGCCTCCCTGCCAGTGCTCGCCGCTGGCTCCGGAATGCCCTGGGAAGGACCACTGCAATCGATCCTTGATTCGGTACAGGGTCCGGTGGCGCGCATCATCGCGGTGATCATCATCATTACCACAGGCCTGACGCTGGCCTTCGGCGACACCAGCGGCGGGTTTCGCAAGCTGATTCAGATCGTCTTCGGCCTGTCGATTGCCTTCGCTGCGTCATCGTTCTTCCTCAGCTTCTTCAGCTTTGCCGGCGGGGCGGTGATCGCATGAACGGCGAGCGCGAACTCATCCCCGGTTTCGAGGTGCCGCTGCACCGCTCGCTGGCCGAGCCGATTCTGCTCGGTGGAGCCCCGCGCAACGTTGCGATCCTCAACGGCACTCTTGCGGCAGTGGTAGGCCTGGGCCTGCAGCTGTGGTTGCCAGGCTTGGCGCTCTGGTTGGTAGGCCACTCGCTGGCGGTGTGGGGTGCCCGTCTAGACCCGCAGTTTCTGCAGGTGTTTGCCCGGCACATCAAGCAGC
Organism: Pseudomonas sp. KB-10; assembly: GCF_018221585.1. Classification (NCBI taxonomy): domain Bacteria; kingdom Pseudomonadati; phylum Pseudomonadota; class Gammaproteobacteria; order Pseudomonadales; family Pseudomonadaceae; genus Pseudomonas; species Pseudomonas sp. KB-10. The sequence goes on along the minus strand of NZ_QYYB01000011.1, from coordinate 182 downwards.
CGTCGCTGCTGGATGTGTGAGGAGGCCGCCATGCTGAACCTCACCGAATACCAGCGCCGCCCCGCCCAGCTCGCAGACTGGCTACCCTGGGCCGGTCTGGTCGCACCCGGCGTCATATTAAACAAGGACGGTTCGTTCCAACGCAGCCTGCGCTTTCGCGGGCCAGACCTGGACAGCGCCAC
>NZ_QYYB01000010.1:0-147367 GCF_018221585.1 Pseudomonas sp. KB-10 | reverse complement strand
GCGCTGTGGAACAAGACCGCCTTTCTCGCCGAGAAGGTGCTGGGCAACGTGGTCGCGTCCGGCATCAAGGTGCTGGTGCTGGCCGTGATCGTCGGCATTGGCAGCGGGCTGTTCGCCGAGTTCCAGGCTGTGCCGGACGAGCCCTCCATCGACCATGCGCTAGTGGTCATGCTCGCCTCGCTGGTCTTGCTCGGCCTGGGCATCTTCGGCCCAGGCATTGCCACCGGGTTGGTCTCCGGTGCACCGCAACTGGGTGCTGGCGCCGCAGCCGGTACTGCGCTAGGTGCGGCGGGCATGGCAGCAGGTGCGGCTGCAGTCGCCACGGGTGTCGGCGGCGCGGTGCTGGCCGGTGCACGCATGGCGCCCGGTGCAGCACGCTTGGCAATGGGCGGCGCTCGCTCTCTGGCAGGAGCTTCTTCCAGCGCTGCGGCAAGTGGCACCCCCGCCGCTTCCGCCCCTGTAACTGCCCCTGCCAAACAGCCCGACTGGGCCAGGCGCCTGCAGCGCAGGCAACAACTCTCACAGGCCACCAGTACGGTCGCCCACACCCTTCGTGGTGGCGATGGCGGTGGTTCATCACCTGGGCCGCAGATCCGCGACCCATCGAATTCGTAAAGGAGGACGAAGATGCGATTCACACGTCCACGGGTGCGCTACAGCGACACCCCCCAACCCATCACACCCTACCAGGCCGCAGCACAGGCCTGGGACCTGCGCATGGGCAGCAGCCTGGCGCAGGCACGCAACTGGCGACTGATGGCCTTCGGTTGTCTGGGCCTGGCGCTGCTGATGGCAGGCGGACTGGTCTGGCGTTCGGCGCAGTCGACGGTTACGCCCTATGTGGTGGAGGTCGACAACCTTGGTCAGGTACGCGCGGTCGGCGAAGCCGCCAGCCCTTACCAACCCCAGGATGCGCAAATCGCCCATCACCTGGCGCGCTTTATCGAGCAGGTGCGCTCGATATCGATCGATCCGGTGGTGGTGCGGCAGAACTGGCTGGAGGCCTATTACTCCACCACCGACCGCGGCGCGGCCACCCTCAACGACTATGCCCGCGCCAACGATCCCTTCACTCGGGTCGGCAAGGAGTCGGTGTCGGTTGAGGTCACCAGCGTGGTGCGTGCCAGTGACAGCTCGTTCCAGGTGCGCTGGATCGAACGTCGCTTCGTGAATGGTTCGGCCGCCGGCCTGGAGCGCTGGACCGCGGTGATCTCGCTGGTACTGCAGCCTCCACGCACCGAGGAAAAGCTGCGCCGCAACCCGCTCGGCATCTACGTCAACGGCCTGTCCTGGAGCCGCGAACTGGACACTACGGAAGGAGCGAAGAAACCATGAAAACGTCCCTACATCTTTCTATCTGCCCTCTGCTGCTGAGCGTGCTGGCCGGCTGCGCCAGCCAGGAACCACCAGTGATCGCGCTGGATGAACCGGTAGAAGCGCAGCGCCTGCCGGAGCCGCCCAAGCCCATCGAAGTGGTGGAAGTACCCAAACCCCTGGCCCTGCCCGCACAGCTCAAGCCACTGCCGGAAACTCAGCGCAGCAAGCCGGCCAAGGAACCGGCCGACGAGCGCGTGCAAGTCTCGCGCGCCAATCGCGAGGCTCGGGTGGCACCGAGCCGCGAGGGCTATATCAACGCCATCCAGGTGTGGCCCTACTCCGATGGCGCGTTGTATCAGGTGTATGCGAGCCCGGGTCGGGTGACGGCGATCAACCTGCAGCCCGGCGAGGAACTGATCACCGTGGCCGCCGGCGACACCGTACGCTGGATCGTCGGCGATACCACCAGCGGTAGCGGCGACGAGTTACGCACCAGCGTGCTGATCAAGCCGACGCGGGTCGATCTCAAGACCAACCTGGTGATCACCACCACGCGCCGCACCTATCTGATCGAGCTGATTTCCACCGAGCAGGCCTGGATGGCGTCGGTGTCCTGGAACTATCCGAAGGATCGCATGCTCGCCCTGCAACGCCGTGCCAGTGCCGCTCAGGCCGCGGCGCCAGTGGACGCAGGCTTGGTCTTGGAGCAGTTGCGCTTTCGCTATGCGATCAGCGGCAGCAATCCACCCTGGAAGCCGCTGCGCGCCTTCGACGACGGCCGCAAGGTGTATATCCAGTTCCCGGCTGGCATCGCCCAAGGCGAGTTGCCTCCGCTGTTCGTGATTGGCCCGGAAGGAGACGGACAACTGGTCAACTACCGCTTCCGCTCGCCCTACTACATCGTCGACCGTCTGTTCGGTGCGGCCGAGCTGCGCCTGGGCGCCGACAAGGGCGACCTGGTGCGGATCGAGCGCACCGACGGCGTGGCACGGAGGCCCTGAGCATGACGGCCAAGAACGACAACCAAGCCGCAGCAACCTCGCTGCCGCACAAGGAGGCGCCGGAGTCGCTGGAGCTGCGCGCCAAGCCTCGCCCGGTCACCCGCCTCAACCCACGCATGCTGGCGGTAGTGGTGGGTGGCCTATCGGCTGCGGTACTCGGAGCCATGCTGTGGTCGCTGCAGCCGCAGCAGCGCCGACAGGGCGCCGAGCCGAACGAGCTATACAATGTCGACCGTGTGGCACGCTCCGAGGGATTGGAGCAGTTACCATCAGACTACTCGCAGTTACCGCCTCCACCGTCTCCCGAGATACCGCAACTGGGGCCGCCACTGCCCGGCGATCTGGGCGGGCCAATCCTCAGGGCAGAGCAGCAGGCGCAGGGCTATGGGCACGGTCCGGATGCCGCTGAAGCAGAGCGCCTGGCCCTGCTCAAGGAAGCCGAGGAAGCAGCGCAGTCCTCGGTGTTTTTCCAGACCAGCAGCGCGCGGAATTCAAATATCGCATCTGGTGGTGGCGCTCAACTCGATTCCCCGGCTCTGGGTATGGCTTCGTCAGGCGCAGTAGCCGCCGCAGGAACACCAACGCAGCAGGAGCGGAACGAGGCGTTTCTCAGTAAATCCGTAAACGCACAAATCCGTAATTCCGGATTGCTGCAGATGCCTGAGTCGCCTTACCAGGTGATGGCCGGCACCGTCATCGCGGCAGCACTGGTAACTGGCATCAAGTCGGATCTACCCGGCGACGTGATCGCCACGGTGACCGAGCCGGTCTACGACAGTGCCACCGGTGAACACGTGCTTATCCCCCAAGGCGCCCGCCTGCTGGGTCGCTACAACAGCCAGGTGAGCTACGGACAAAGCCGCGTGCAGGTGGTGTGGCAGCGGATGATTTTTCCGGACACCTCATCTTTCCAGCTCGACAACCTGGTCGGTACCGACGACGCCGGCTATGCCGGTCTCGAGGATGGCGTCGACTGGCATTGGGATCGGATCGTCGCCGGCGCGGCCATGACCAGCCTGCTGGGTATCGGAGCCGAGTTGGCGGCACCGACCAGTCGCACCGACGGCGACCGCATCATCATCGCCGGACGCGACAGCCTGCAGGACACGGTGAATCAGATCGGCCAGGAGGTCACCCGCCGCAACCTCGATATCCAGCCCACCCTGACCCAGCGTCCGGGTCTGCCAGTGCGCGTGATCGTCAACCGCGACCTGGTGCTGCGCCCCTACCAGCCCATCACAGTTCAACAAAGGAGTTCGCAATGAGCACGACCAAACTGCGCCTCGGCCCGCTGCCGAAAACCGAGAACCTGAAGCTGACCTTCACCTGCCCGGCCAGCCTGAAGGCTGACCTCGAGCGCTACGCGGCGCTGCACTCGCAAACCTATGGTGAAGAAATCGACGCGCTGACGCTCATCCCGCACATGCTGGAAACGTTTATGACGAGAGATCGGGTATTCAGGAAGGCAGCGTCGAGTTGAGGACAGGCCGTCGCCACACTGTTAGGCTTCTTCACAAAATCGAGAACACTGTAACGATCGATGACGGAAGAAGAAGTAGGTATTGAGCAGCGGGCGATTGCCTTCGCAAAAGCAAACAGGACTCGCATCGCCAGGGAAATAGCAGATGTCAGGGCATACCCTGGGGAGGAAACGCCTGTCTCGGTTTTCATGGCCGGCTCCCCCGGCGCAGGAAAAACGGAGGTTTCTAAAGCCCTGATTGCAGGCTTCGAAGATGTCGGGGCGAGAGCTCTGCGAATCGACCCAGATGACCTACGAACCTATTTTCCCGAGTACGCAGGTAACAACTCCCGACTGTTCCAACGAGCCGTGAACAGTATCGTCGAGCGCCTGCATGACCTCGTCCTTGAACAACGCCAGTCATTTTTGTTGGACGGAACGCTCGCCAACGAGCAGGTAGCCAGACGAAACGTCGAGCGTTCCTTGAGGCGCAACAGGGACATCACTATCGTCTACGTCTATCAGGATCCCTTGCTCGCCTGGGAGTTTGTGAAAGCTCGGGAGCTTACCGAGGGAAGAAACATCCCGAAGGCCGAGTTCATCAGGCAGCTTTTCGCAGCGAAGGGAGTTGTGAAGATGCTAAAGCAAAGCTATCGCTTGCAACTCAAGGTTGACCTGATCATCAAAGACACTGACGGGAGTAACCAAGCCGTGGAGCTCAACGTCGGCGCCGACGAAATTGACGCTCTGGTCACCTTTGGATACTCTGCCACTGAGCTTGATCGAATTTTAACCGAGGCCTAATCGATGAAAAGAGTTCATGCGGGCAACCCGAGCCCCCTATCGAGCTTTTTCAGAAGCAATTCTGATGCTGCTAAGCGCGCCGCTTATGGTGCTGCGTCTGCTCGCGCTATCGAAAGCCAGCGCAAGGTGCTCGAAGAAGCGAAGAACATTAGAGAGACTCAGGCGCTTGCCTGAAATAAGTGCTGCTCTGCAAAAAGCCGCCAGTCTCAGGCGGCTTTTTTGTGGGAGAAGACACCCCGATGGATCTACCGAGCTTTAGAGTCGATCTTGAGGCCCCTTCCATTCCAGCAACGCCTGTAGCGGATCCAGCTCACCAACAAGCTCACGCGCTTGGGCGAGCTTTTCCATAGCAATGCACCGCACAGCTTCGGGCAGATTCAACACGGAACTCTCCGCATCACTGAAAAAGGCCTGGATCCGCTTGATGTCATCCCACTGCTTGATGGCACACAGCAAGTCAGCCCTCGCCTGCTCCCTTGCCTCATTTTGTAGTCGAATCCGCTCCCTCTCCTCACGCCGGCGAATCTGCTCCTTCCACTCCTGCTGCCGAATTCTGGCCTGTTCCTCGGCCTCCTCTACCAGTCCGGCAATTACAGGGGCGGCGTCCGTGAGCTGCTGGACGATCTCATCCAGCTGGCCACGAAGCGAGCTTTGCTTAGCCTCCTTCCAACTCTGAGACCAATCAGTCCACGGATATGGCGAGAACGCCCTTATGCAGAGGCAGCCGGTCGCAAAGTCCATCCGAGTAGACCAGTTCCAGGTTGAGCTCAAGCGGCGCATCTGCTGCGACGGTATCTTAGAGGTGGGGATGTACTTGCCATCGATGTAGCGGGCCTCCAGCTCCTCAGTCATCTCAAACAACGTCAGCCCAATGGCAACCGTCCCGACGAAAACCACTGTGGGCTTGGATGGTGACCACAACGCCGGATGCCGGTGCCTTGGCTTCTTGGGTGGGTGCTCATGTTCATCAAACGAGGCCCGGGCATAGATTCGGTCACTCGGTGCAAACATCACGCGATGGCCGGCAGCCTCCAGCTTGAGAAACAGCTGATTCGCCAGCTTCAGTGTAGGCTCAAGCTGAGGCTTGGTCACCACGACATCCACCAGGCGCTGCCTACCTGGCTTGAGGAATCCTTGGTCTATGACGCGCCCCTGCTCAAAGACCTCATACGCCCCCACGACAACAGGATGCTGCCTTGATCGCGATATGCGGAGCTGTTCGGGTTTGATTTTGCGCGGTGCAGGTGCCTTCGGGACCGGTCGAGAAACAGCACCAAGAGCATCTCCCCTGCGCCATACCTGAAGGTCACCGGGCCCAGCCTCAGGCAGTGGTGGCTGAGGACTCGGTATTTCATTCGCCAGCTTTACCCAGTGCCCACGCGGCGGCCGCGGGACATTCATCCGGGTACACACGCGCGCCAAGAAGCTGGAAGAAACACGGTGATGATCCGCGATCTTGGTCATGGGAAACCGCCACACCTCTGCGTACATCTCCTCACGACTGACTGGGCCACCAGAGTTGGAATCAGGTTGCTGAGATACCTCTTCGGAAGACACGCATCAATCCTTAAGCCTGATATCACCGCACCAGCCAACGACAGGCCATACGCCACGATTCATCAGGTCAAACCGAGCCAAAACGGTTGTTGTACCAAACCCTCCGCAGCCCCCTCCACCACGTTGTTCGTCCAGCGAGCAGCGGACAGCATCTGCAGCACGGATCAGGGCCGATAAGGAGGCGACATTCATGCCCGCATCATCTGAACAGATAGCCGCACGCTTGATCACCTGCCCACCCCGAATCCTGCGAGCCAGTGCAGCCCCCGCCTACCTCGGCATGTGCCGCACAGAATTCAACAAAACCGTCCGGCCTTACGTGCGGGAATTCCGCATTGGAGTGCAAGGCATCGGCTTTGATCGCCAAGAGCTGGATGCCTGGGCAGACGCCTACATCGACCGGGCCATCATTGAAAAGGAAGGTGCCAAGGGACATGATCACTCCCGCAGCGAGCGCCAAGGAGGAAAACCATGGCGCGAAAAACCATTAGCGGCCTCTACAAAAGGAACGGGACCTGGCACATCGACAAGGTCTTCAGAGGTCAGCGAATTCAGGAAAGCACTGGATCAAGCGATAGGAAGGAGGCAGAGCAATACCTGATACACAAGCTGGAAAAGCTCCGGGAACAGAAGATCTACGGCGTCCGCAAGATCAGAACGTGGCGGGAAGCCGCTACGCGTTACCTGACCGAATTCAAGGATCAGCCGTCGATAGGCCTCACGGCCATCTATCTGGAGCAGTTGGACCCGTATATTGGCGACCAGCCTCTGACTCATGTCGACGACGAGACTCTGGCGCCCTACATAAGGGATCGACTCAAGAGCACCAGAACCAGCGATGGCAAGTTGAAGCCTGGCGTCTCACACCGCACGGTGAACATCGCCCTGGAACGCGTCATACGCATCTTGAATCTATGCGCCCGAAAATGGCGTGATGAGCAGAAGCGTCCCTGGCTCGACGTAGTACCGATGATCACCAAGCTGGAAGAGAAGAAAACCAGACGCATGCCCTACCCGATGTCCTGGGAAGAGCAGTCGATTCTCTTCGCCGAACTGCCTGATCATTTGCGCCGCATGGCCCTGTACAAGGTCAACAGCGGCTCACGCGAACAGGAGGTTGTGAAGCTTCGCTGGGATTGGGAGATACCGATTCCTGAGCTCAACACCAGCGTATTTCTCATACCGGCGGATTTTGGTGGCCGGCATGAGAGCTCCGGGGTCAAGAACGGCGACGAGCGCCTCGTTGTACTCAACAACGTAGCCAAGTCGGTCATCGAGGGACAGCGTGGGCTTGATCCGGTTTGGGTATTTCCTTACGGACAACCCGATCAAAACGGCAAGGCCACCCCCGTTCACCGGATGAACGATTCAGCATGGAAGAAAGCCAGGGTCAGAGCAGCGAAGAAGTTTCAGGAGCGTTTTATGCGCCCTGCCCCAGCTGGATTTGCTTCGATCCGCGTCCACGATCTAAAGCACACCTTCGGCCGAAGACTTCGGGCAGCTGGGGTAACGGAGGAAGACAGGAAGGCTCTGCTGGGGCACAAGAACGGTAGCATCACCAGTCACTACTCAGCCGCCGAGTTGGGCAAACTGATCGATGAAGCCAACAGGATTTCGGCCACCGACTCGCGCGGTCCGGCCCTGACAATTTTGAGGAGAATGGCAGGATGAAAAAAAGTCCCGCAAAAGTCCCTACGCTTCTACGTGTGAAGCGCCCATAAAAAAATCCAGTCACCGCTAAGTGACTGGATTTTCTAGGGATTTTTTGGTCGGGACGGAGTGATTCGAACACTCGACCCCTTGCACCCCATGCAAGTGCGCTACCGGGCTGCGCTACGCCCCGACGATGCTTCCGAATGACCGAAAGCGGGAGGAACTATACATTAAGCTTTTGAAATAAGGCAACTTTTTCTTCGTCTTACTTCTTCAGCACGTGCAATACATCCTCGAGCTCGGCAATCATCTGTTTGATCAGCTGACGATACTGGGTGGTGTCGTCCTTGGCTTCGTCACCGGAAAGGCGCTGCCGCGCTCCGCCGATGGTAAAGCCCTGATCGTACAGCAGCGCTCGAATCTGCCGAATCATCAGCACGTCCTGGCGCTGGTAATAGCGGCGGTTGCCCCGCCGCTTGACCGGGTTGAGCTGTGGGAATTCCTGTTCCCAGTAACGCAGAACGTGGGGTTTGACCGCGCAGAGTTCGCTGACCTCACCGATGGTGAAGTAGCGTTTGCCGGGAATTGCCGGTAGTTCGTCGTTATGACTTGGTTCCAGCATAGGCCTCGACCCTGGCTTTCAATTTTTGCCCTGGACGAAAAGTGACCACACGGCGAGCCGTGATTGGAATCTCTTCCCCTGTTTTCGGGTTACGGCCCGGTCGCTGGCGCTTGTCGCGCAAGTCGAAGTTACCGAACCCGGAAAGCTTGACCTGTTCGTTCAACTCAAGAGCCTGGCGGATCTCTTCAAAAAACAGCTCCACCAGTTCCTTGGCTTCCCGTTTGTTCAGGCCGAGCTCTTCATACAGACGTTCCGCCATTTCAGCTTTCGTCAGAGCCCCCATACGCTACTTCCTTAACGTGGCGTTGAACCTTTGTTCGAGGCAGGTGAGGATGTTTTGCGTGGTAGTACTCACCTCATCGTCATTAAGAGTGCGCGATGGATGTTGCCAGGTCAAGCCGACGGCAAGGCTTTTTCTATGCGGATCAATACCTTTACCGTGATAGACGTCAAATAGCTTGAGGTCCGTCAGCCATTCACCTGCTGTTTCCCGTATAGCTGACAGCACGGCTTCGGCCGGCTGCTCGCGATCGACCAGCAAGGCCAGGTCGCGACGCACCTCGGGGAAGCGCGACAGCTCGCTGAATGCCGGCATGCGACCGGCGGCAACTTCCGCCAGCACCAGCTCGAAGAGGAAGACCGGCTGATCCAGTCCCAGAGTCCTGGCCAGCTCCGGGTGCAGGGCACCGATGAAACCAACCAGGCGCCCTTCCCGCTCGATGCGAGCGGTCTGACCTGGATGCAGGGCGGGATGCTCACCAGGCACGAAGCTGAAGGCATCGGCCGCACCGGCATATCCCAGCAGCGCCTCTACATCGGCCTTCAGATCATAAAAGTCGACGCTCTCGCGGCTGTTGGCCCAACCTTCCGGCAGGCGGCTGCCACTGATCACGCCAGCGAACATGGCTTCCTGCTGCAGACCTTCCAGTTGACCGACGAAACGCAGGCCACTTTCGAACAGGCGTACGCGCGATTGCTGGCGGTTGAGGTTGTGCTGCAGCGCCTTGACCAAGCCCGGCCACAACGAGGAGCGCATCGCGGCCATGTCGGCAGAGATCGGATTGGCCAGTTGCAGCGGCTCCACACCGGGCGTGAACAGTTCGAACAGTTTGGGATCGATGAAGCTGTAGGTGATCGCCTCCTGATAACCGCGAGCAACCAGCAGGCGACGCAACGCGGGCAGCTCGGCACGCGCCTCGGCTCTGGATTGGGGCGCAAGACGCGCCTGCGGATAACGCACCGGCAGGCGGTTGTAGCCGTACAGGCGGCCCAGCTCTTCGATCAGGTCCACTTCCAGGCTGATATCGAAGCGGTGGCTCGGCACGCTGACCTGCCATTGACCGGCGCCCTGCGGGCTGATGTCCAGCCCCAACGCGGTAAGCAAGCGCTCGACTTCAGCGCCGTCCATTTCCATGCCCAACATCTGGCTGATGCGCTCGGCACGCAGGGTGATCGGCGCCACTTTCGGCAGATCGGCCTCGTTGCACGCTTCGATGATCGGGCCGGCTTCGCCACCAACGATGTCCAGCAGCAGCTCGGTCGCACGCTCCATTGCCTGGCGCGCCAGCTGCGAATCCACACCACGCTCGAAGCGGTGCGAGGAATCGGTGTGCAGGCCATAGGAACGGGCCTTACCGGCAACAGCGATGGTGTCGAAGAAGGCGCTTTCCAGGAACAGGTCACGGGTTTTGTCGCTCACGCCGCTGTGCTCACCGCCCATCACGCCAGCGATGGCCAGGGCACGGCCATGATCGGCGATGACCAGGGTGTCGGCGCGCAAGCTGACTTCCTGACCGTCGAGCAGCACCAGCTTCTCGCCCTCTTCAGCCATACGCACACGAATGCCACCGTTGATCTCGGCAAGATCGAAAGCATGCATTGGCTGGCCCAACTCAAGCATCACGTAGTTGGTGATGTCCACCGCCGCATCGATGCTGCGGATATCGGAACGACGCAGGCGCTCAACCATCCACAGCGGAGTCGGACGAGACAGATCGACGTTACGGACAACACGACCGAGGTAACGCGGGCAGGCCTTGGGCGCCAGCACCTCGACCGGACGCACTTCGTCGTGCACTGGCGCAACGGCCTCGATCGCGACTGGCGAAACTGCGGCGCTGTACATGGCACCGACCTCACGAGCCAGGCCAGCCAGCGACAGGCAGTCACCGCGATTGGGGGTCAGACCGATCTCGATGCTGATATCGTCCAGGCCCAGGTAGACGCGGATGTCCTGACCGACCGGGGCGTCCGCCGCCAGCTCCATCAGACCGCTATTGTCTTCGCTGATCTGCAGTTCGGAAGCCGAGCACAACATGCCCTGGGACTCCACGCCACGCAGCTTGGCCTTTTTGATCTTGAAGTCGCCCGGCAGCTCGGCGCCGATCATGGCGAAGGGAATCTTGATGCCGGCACGTGCATTCGGCGCACCGCAGACGACCTGGAAGCTCTCGCTACCGTTACTCACCTGGCATACGCGCAGCTTGTCGGCATCCGGGTGCTGCTCGGCACTGAGGATCTCACCGACCACCACACCACTGAAGGCACCAGCAACCGGTTGTACGGCGTCGACCTCGAGGCCGACCATGGACAGGCGCGCGACCAGGTCATCGCGGGATACGTCGGGGTTCACCCAGCTGCGCAGCCACTGTTCACTGAATTTCATGTTGTCTGTTCTCCTTAAACGAATTCGATCACGAAAGACGGCTAGCGAAATTGCGCCAAAAACCGCAGGTCGTTATCGAAGAACAGGCGCAAGTCATTGACGCCATAACGCAGCATGGCCAGGCGCTCGACGCCCATGCCGAAGGCGAAACCGGAATATTTCTCTGGATCAATACCGCTCATGCGCAGCACGTTCGGGTGCACCATGCCGCAGCCCATCACTTCCAGCCAGCCGGTCTGCTTGCATACGCGGCAGCCCTTGCCCGAGCACATCACGCACTGCATGTCGACTTCGGCCGACGGCTCGGTGAACGGGAAGAAGGAAGGACGGAAACGCACGCCCAGCGGCTTTTCGAAGAACACACGGAGGAACTCCTCGATGGTGCCCTTCAGGTCGGCGAAGCTGATGCCCTCATCGACCAACAGGCCTTCGACCTGGTGGAACATTGGCGAGTGGGTGATATCGGAATCGCAGCGATAGACGCGGCCGGGGCAGACAATGCGGATCGGCGGCTGCTGCGATTCCATGGTGCGCACCTGCACCGGCGAGGTGTGAGTACGCAGCAACATGTTCGCGTTGAAATAGAAGGTGTCGTGCATCGCCCGCGCCGGGTGGTGGCCAGGGATGTTGAGCGCCTCGAAGTTGTGGTAGTCGTCCTCGACTTCCGGCCCTTCGGCGACACTGAAACCGATATGAGTGAAGAACTGTTCGACCCGCTCGAGCGTGCGGGTGACCGGGTGCAGACCGCCAGAGGTCTGGCCGCGGCCTGGCAGAGTCACGTCGATACGCTCGGACGCCAGCTTTTCGGCGAGCAGAGCCTGCTCAAGCACGGACTTGCGGGCATTCAGGGCGTCTTGCACCTGGTTCTTGGCAGTATTGATCAGGGCACCGGCCTTCGGCCGCTCTTCGGCCGACAGCTTGCCCAGAGTCTGCATCAGGGCGGTCAGCTCGCCTTTCTTGCCAAGGTATTGGACCCGGAGCTGTTCCAGGGCGTTGACATCTTCGCTTTGTTGCACGGCCTCGAGCGCTTGTGAGACCAATGCATCCAGATTTTCCATTTACAGACTCCAGATACGAAATAGGGGAAGAGCTGTTAAGGCTCTTCCCCTATCTTTGACGTTGCCACCGGGCGAACCCGGTGATTGTCGGGGGACTTAAGCCAGAACGGCCTTAGCTTTCTCGACAATCGCAGCAAACGCCGCTTTTTCGTTCACTGCCAGATCAGCCAGAACCTTACGGTCGATTTCGATCGACGCTTTTTTCAGGCCTGCGATCAGACGGCTGTAGGACAGACCGTTGACGCGAGCACCAGCGTTGATACGAGCGATCCACAGTGCACGGAACTGACGCTTGCGCTGACGACGGTCACGGTAGGCGTATTGGCCTGCCTTGATCACCGCCTGCTTGGCGACGCGGAACACGCGCGAACGCGCACCGTAATAGCCCTTGGCGAGCTTCAGGATTTTTTTGTGACGAGCACGAGCGATAACGCCACGCTTAACACGAGCCATGAGTAATTACCTCTAAGTATCTTGACCGATTAACGAACGCGCAGCATGCGCTCGACTTTTGCAACGTCCGACGGACCGATCAGCGAGCTGCCACGCAGCTGGCGCTTACGCTTGGTGGACATCTTGGTCAGGATGTGGCTCTTGAAAGCGTGCTTGTGCTTATAACCCGAAGCAGTCTTCAGGAAGCGCTTTGCAGCACCGCTCTTGGTTTTCATTTTTGGCATGTTTAGTACTCCGCATTCATTAACAACTGATAACCATCAGGCCTGCCAGTGCCCGGGAGGTTATTTACGCTTCTTGGGAGCGATGACCATCATCAGCTGGCGTCCTTCCAGCTTAGGATGCTGTTCTACGGTGCCAAGCTCGATCAGGTCCTGTTCGACCCGCTTGAGCAGCTCCATACCCAGCTCCTGGTGGGCCATCTCACGGCCGCGGAATCGAAGCGATACCTTGGCCTTGTCCCCATCTTCAAGGAAACGTATCAGGTTGCGTAGTTTTACCTGATAATCCCCTTCTTCCGTCCCTGGACGAAACTTGATCTCTTTGATCTGTTGCTGGTGCTGGTTCTTCTTCGCCGCAGCAGCCTGCTTTTTCTTTTCGAACAGGTGCTTGCCGTAGTCCATGATGCGGCAAACCGGTGGCACCGCGTCTGCGGAAATTTCCACCAGATCCAGCTTGGCTTCCTCGGCAGCGTTCAACGCTTCGTCGATGGAAACCACACCAATCTGCTGGCCGTCCGCGCCAATCAGACGAACTTCACGCGCAGTGATGTTCTCGTTGATCGGCGCCTTGGGGGCGGCCCGCTTGTCCTGTCTCATATCACGCTTAATAGTTCTTACTCCAAATCTTGGCGACCACGCCGGGAAACCGCTTGCTGCAACTGCGCGGCGAATTGCTCGAGAGGCATTGACCCAAGGTCGACGCCTTCGCGGGTGCGCACAGCAACGGATCGTGTCTCGACTTCCCGATCTCCGATGACCAAGAGATAGGGAACCTTGAGCAAGGTATGCTCGCGGATTTTAAAGCCGATCTTTTCGTTTCTCAAGTCAACCTTGGCACGAAAACCGCTTTGATTGAGAGTTTTCTCTGCTTCGCGAGCAAAATCGGCCTGTTTATCGGTGATATTCATGATCACCGCCTGGGTCGGAGCCAACCACGCCGGGAAAGATCCGGCGTAATGCTCGATCAACATACCAATGAAGCGTTCGAACGAACCAAGGATCGCACGGTGCAGCATGACGGGGCGCTTGCGGTTGTTGTCTTCGGCGATATAGCTGGCATCCAGGCGCTCGGGCAGGTTCGGATCGTACTGCAGCGTACCGCACTGCCAGTTACGACCCAGGCAGTCGCGCAGAGTGAACTCGATCTTCGGACCATAGAAAGCGCCCTCGCCCGGCTGGTATTCCCACTCAAGGCCGGATTCGTTCAGCGCATCGGCCAGCGCACCCTCGGCACGATCCCACAACTCCTCGGAGCCCACGCGCTTGGCCGGACGAGTCGAGAGCTTCATGGCGATGTCGGTGAAGCCGAAATCCTTGTAGACATCGAGCGTCAGCTTGATGAAGTCGGCCGCCTCCTTCTTCACCTGCTCCTCGGTGCAGAAGATATGCGCATCGTCCTGTACGAAACCACGCACACGCATGATGCCGTGCAGCGCGCCGGACGGCTCATTACGGTGACAGGCACCGAACTCGGCCAGACGCAGCGGCAGGTCACGGTAGGACTTCAGCCCCTGGTTGAACACCTGCACGTGGCACGGGCAGTTCATCGGCTTGACCGCATAGTCGCGGTTTTCCGATGCGGTGGTGAACATGTTCTCGGCATAGTTGGACCAGTGGCCGGAGCGCTCCCAGAGGATGCGATCGACCACTTGTGGCGTCTTGATCTCCTGGTAGCCGTTCTCACGCTGCACCTGGCGCATGTACTGCTCCAGCACCTGATAGACAGTCCAGCCATTGGCGTGCCAGAACACCATACCCGGCGCTTCTTCCTGCAGATGGAACAGGTCCAGCTGCTTACCGATGCGACGATGATCGCGCTTCTCGGCCTCTTCGATGCGCTGGATATAGGCAGCCAGCTGCTTCTTGTCCGCCCAGGCAGTACCGTATACGCGCTGCAGCTGCTCGTTCTTCGAGTCGCCGCGCCAGTAGGCGCCGGATATACGGGTCAGCTTGAAAGCCTTGAGGAAACGGGTATTGGGCACGTGCGGACCGCGGCACATGTCGACGTACTCTTCATGGAAGTACAGCCCCATGGCCTTCTCGTCCGGCATGTCGTCAATCAGGCGCAGTTTGTATTCCTCGCCACGCGACTTGAACAGCTCGATCACCTCGGCACGCGGCGTCATCTTCTTGATGACGTCGTAGTCCTTGTCGATCAGCTCGGCCATGCGCTTCTCGATGGCCGCCATGTCTTCCGGCGTGAAGGGACGGTCGATGGCGATGTCGTAATAGAAGCCCTCATCGATGACCGGACCGATCACCATCTTGGCGTTCGGGTACAGCTGCTTGACCGCATGCCCAACCAGGTGAGCACAAGAGTGGCGGATGATTTCCAGCCCCTCTTCATCCTTCGGCGTAATGATCTGCAGGGTGGCGTCGGCATCGATAATGTCGCAGGCATCGACCTGCTTGCCATTCACCTTGCCTGCCAGGGTGGCCTTGGCCAGACCCGCACCAATGGATTGAGCAACCTCCAGCACGGATACCGGATGGTCGAACGAACGCTGACTGCCGTCGGGAAGAGTAATGATGGGCATGGCGCCTCCTCTCCTAGTGGTGACCCCTACCAAAGGTCACGTGGGTTGGGATGAGCCAGGAAGCGATTCGGCGGTATGTCTGCCCAACGATGGCAGGAGCCCGAAGACCAACCAGACCGAACCAGAGTCACTGGAAGTAAAGAGCGGGGATACTTTCAGAAAGCCTGAGCCCTGACAAGCCGCCGCTTGAAAACAAACCACTTATCACCCAATAAATTCGGGCAATAAAAAAGGGGTCGCCTGGCGACCCCTTTTTATCGATTTGGTAGGCACAATTGGACTCGAACCAACGACCCCCACCATGTCAAGGTGGTGCTCTAACCAACTGAGCTATGTGCCTTCGATGGGTGCGCATTCTACGCAGATCTTTTTGGCCGTCAACAGATTTTTTCGCTAACTCACTGAAATAATCCAATTTTTTATTCGAAGCAGAAACGTTGAATATTTTGCACGGGCACTAGCCGGGCATTTTCAACTCAGGTAGCATCGATTCATTCGTAAAAAATAAAGAACAGAGGTTCAAGATGGCGCACACGGCATATCCACAATCCTATTACGCCGCTTCTGCCAACAACGCCCCGCAACGCCCCGCCCTGCAGGGCGAGGTGGAGACCGATGTGTGCATCATCGGCGCTGGCTATACAGGCCTGTCCACTGCGCTGTTTCTGCTGGAAAACGGCTTCAAGGTCAGCATCGTCGAAGCGGCCAAGGTCGGCTTCGGCGCTTCCGGTCGCAACGGCGGACAGATCGTCAACAGCTACAGCCGCGACATCGACGTGATCGAACGCACGGTCGGCCCCAAGCAGGCGCAACTGCTCGGGCAGATGGCCTTCGAGGGCGGGCGCATCATTCGTGAGCGCATCGCCAAGTACGACATTCAGTGCGATCTGAAGGACGGCGGCGTGTTCGCCGCGCTCACCGGTAAGCAAATGGGCCACCTGGAGTCGCAGAAGAAGCTGTGGGAGCGCTACGGCCACACCCAGCTGGAGCTGATGGACGCCAAACGCATCCGCGAAGTGGTTGCCACCGACAACTACGTCGGCGGCATGCTGGACATGAGCGGTGGTCATATCCATCCGCTGAATCTGGCTCTGGGCGAGGCTGCTGCCGTGGAGTCGTTGGGCGGCGTGATCTATGAACAATCCCCGGCCATACGCATCGACCGAGGCGCCAACCCGGTGGTGCACACGCCCGAAGGCCGCATCAAGGCCAAGTTCGTGGTGGTCGCCGGCAATGCCTATCTCGGTAATCTGGTGCCGGAGCTGGCGTCCAAGTCGATGCCTTGCGGCACCCAGGTGATAACCACCGAGCCATTGTCCGATGAAGTCGCTGCCAGCCTGCTGCCGCAGGATTACTGCGTCGAGGACTGCAACTACCTGCTCGACTACTACCGCCTTACCGGCGACAAACGCCTGATCTACGGTGGTGGCGTGGTCTATGGTGCGCGCGACCCGGCCAATATCGAAGCGATCATTCGCCCCAAGATGCTCAAGACCTTCCCGCAGTTGAAGGACGTGAAGATCGATTTCGCCTGGACCGGCAACTTCCTGCTGACCCTGTCGCGCCTGCCGCAGGTCGGCCGTATCGGCGACAACATCTACTACTCGCAAGGCTGTAGCGGTCACGGCGTCACCTACACGCATCTGGCCGGCAAGGTGCTGGCCGAAACCCTGCGTGGTCAGGCCGAACGCTTCGATGCCTTCGCCGGTCTGCCGCACTACCCCTTCCCGGGCGGCCGCCTGTTCCAGGTGCCGTTCAGCGCCATCGGCGCCTGGTACTACACGCTGCGTGACAGGCTGGGTGTGTAAGCGACGCTCGAAAAAAACGGCGCCCTGGGGCGTCGTTTTCATTTGCTTTCATGGACAGGCCGGCAAGGCCTGACACTGCCCACCTGAACCACTGGCTTTCGGCGGTGCAGCGAAGCGTGCATCCTCCGGCGCCAGGCGCTGAGCACAGGCCTGAGCCTGCTGCGCCTCACGTGCACAGCCCTGCTCGCCCATCAGCTGAGACAGGTTGAACCAGCCCGCGGCGAAACCTGGCTCGCGCTTCAGACTCTCTCGCAGCGCCTGCTCGGCGCCCTTGCGATCATCATCGGCATAACGGCTATTGCTCAGGGCGAACCAGGGCAAGGCCTGTTCCGGCCAGGCCTCGGTAGCGCGACGATAGGCCCGCCGTGCAGGCTGGGCATTGCCGGTTTGCTCGAGATCGTTGGCGGCCTTCATCCAGACGTGCATGTCGGCCTGTGCCGGCAGGCGCTCCGGCGGCAGGGTCAACACCGCCCAACGACCGCCCCGCGCCCAGGTTCGGTTGAAACTGGCGAAGCTGTCTTCGAGCCGGCGCGTGGTGCCGGAACGCAGGATCAGCGTGCGCTCACGGCGGTCGTAGCCGACCACCACGGCGAAATGCCACTGCGGATAGAAGTCGAACGCCAGGTTCTGCAGCACCAGCACCGGATTGCCGGCCGCGACCTCTGCCAGTACTGCGTCCAGCCGCGGTTGCAGCGGGTACACCAGCATTTCGTGACTGCGCGCCGCGGCGACCATCTCGACCTGCAGACTGCCTTCACGGCTGGGGAGATAGACCTTGTCCTTGAGCACACCCGGCGTGGTCATCAGACCGCGCTGGTTGAGCATGGTGGCAAGAGCCGCCGGCCCGCATTGGAATGCAGCCTGAGGGAAAAAGGGAACGTCGGTGAGCTCCACCCGTTCAGGCAGACGCTCGGTCTCCGGTGATAACACCGGAGACCGAGCGCAGGCTGTAAGTAGAACGATCGAAGCGATACAGCAGAGACGAATCAGCGATTTATGCATTTGACGAAATTGAAGATGTTGGTGGCGCACAGCATATCAGTGATGATGAAGATCACCAGAAACAACACGATGATGCCCACCACACCGGCACCGGCAGGCGCCTGATCGAGCTGCTGGTTGAACTGCGCCAGTTCGGCCGGGGTCAGGCTGGCGATACGCGACTCGACCTGCTCGCGATCAACGCCCATGGCGACCAGCTTGTCCTTGACCTGTTCGTCATCGAGCATGGCCATCAACTGTTCCTGATCGACCTTGTGCTGCTGCTCGGCGATCACCTCATGGGTGCCGATCATCGCGGCGTTGGCAGCGGGAATCTGCACCACCAGCAGCAGATGGAACAGCGCGGTAATGGCGGCCAGACGGCGCATAACGGGGTTCATGGCAATTGTCATTGTGGTTATCTCCTGAGGGACGAGGTAGCCAATAGACACCATCGAAATCACTCAGGTTCACTTGGCCAAATGCACTCGTTCAGGTTTCAGTCAGCAGCTGGCTGAGTACCGCACGCAACTTGCCCGGCTTGACCGGCTTGTTCAGCAGGGGCGCGCCCAATGCCTGCAACTCGCGACGACAGGCATCGCTGCGGTCGGCGCTGATGATCAGTGCCGGAATTGACCTGGCAAACTCATCACGTAGCTGCTGAATCACCTGGCGCCCGAGCACGCCGTGATCGAGGTGATAATCCGCCAGGATCACCTCGGGCGCCCTGCCCTGCAGACGCTGCAAGGCCTGGTTAAGATCGACCGCCGTGACCACTTCGCAGCCCCACTGCCCGAGCAACGCCTGCATGCTGTGCAGGATGTCCACTTCGTTGTCGAGCACCAGCAGGCGCCGCCCCGGCAGAGGATTGCCAAGCACCGGCTGCGCAACGGAGTGTACCTGCCGCAGCGGCAGCTTCTCGGCCAGGGGTACACGAATGCTGAACACCGAACCGCGTCCCGGCTGCGAACGCACCTCTATCGGGTAACCAAGCATGCGCGCGATACGCTCGACGATGGCCAGCCCCAGGCCGACGCCCTTGCGCTCGGCGGCGCGGCCGACTTCCAGCTGGTTGAACTCGAGGAAGATCTTGTCCAGCTGATCGGCGGCAATACCGCGCCCGCTGTCCCATACCTGCAGCTCGACGAAGGCCCCTCGGCGCCGCGCGCCAAGCAGCACACCACCGCGGTCGGTGTAGCGGCAGGCGTTACTGAGGAAGTTACGCAGGATACGTGTGAGCAGGCGAAAGTCGGTGCGTACCGCACAGTCGGCGATGTGCACACGCAGACGCAGGCCACTGGAACTGGCGACGCTGTCGAACTCCGATGCCAGCGGCGCCAGCAGCTCTTCGAGGCGATAGACATCGACGTCCGGCTTGATCGCAGCCTGGTCCAGCTTGGAGATATCCAGCAGATCAGCGAGCAGATCCTCGGCACCTTCCAGCGCCAGATGGCTGCGCTCCACCAGATTGTGCTCGGCGCTCGGCAATTCGCGTTCACGCAAGGTAGAAATCAGCAAGCGCGCGGCATTGAGCGGCTGCAGCAGGTCGTGACTGGCCGCGGCCAGGTACTTGTCCTTGCTGCGGTTGGCTGCCTCGGCGGCGTCGCGCGCCTCGCGCAGGGCCAGTTCGATGCGCTCGCGCTCCTCGATCTGCCGCTGCAAGTTGCGGTTGGACTCGAGCAGCTCGAAGGTGCGAGCGGCGACGCGGCGCTCCAGTTCGTCATTGAGCTGCTGCAGGCGTTTCTGCGCCTGCTTGCGCTCGGTGATGTCGGCGACGAAGCCCTCGAAGACGCCATCGCCCTCAGGCTTGAGCAGCAAATTCATCAGCACGTCGATGGTGCTGCCATCGCGCCGGCGCAGGCGCGTTTCGTAACCGAGCAGAGCCTGCCCCTGGCTCAGGCGCTCACGAATCAGCGTCAGCTCATCGAAGCCGCCAACGAACAGGTGCCGGGCCAGGTCGTCCGGTGCCCAGAGCACCTGCTGCGGATCGTCATAGCCAAGCATGCGCGCCATCGCCGGATTGGCCGCCAGCACGCCGTCCTGCAGGCTGGCCTGGATGATGCCGTGTACTGCGTGCTCGAACAGCCACTTGTAGCGGTTGCGCTCGGTTTCCAGCTCTTCCAGGCGCGCCAGCAGCTCGGGATAGTGACTCTTGCGCGCCGACTGGCTACCGAGACCGAGCAGCCCGGCCAGCGCTTCGTCAGAGCGCCTCGCCATAGACCACCTCGACGTCACGCTGGGTCGACTCGCGCGGGTTGGTGAGGATGCACGGGTCGTCCATGGCATGACTGGACAAGAACGGAATGTCCGAAGTGCCGACGCCATGCAGCGCCAGGGTTTCGCGGAAGCCCACGGCGTGCTTGAAGGCGATCAGATGCTCGACCAGACGCTGGCGAATCTGTGCGTGATTCAGACCGCGGCAGTCGATGCCGAGGGTTTCGGCGATGACCTTGAAACGCTCCGGCGCCGCGCTGTAGTTGAAGGCCACCACGTGCTCGATCAATACCGCATTGCACAGGCCGTGTGGCAGATCGAGGAAGCCGCCGAGGCTGTGGCTCATGGCATGCACCGCGCCGAGGATCGCGTTGGAGAAGGCCAGACCGGCCTGCATGCTGCCGAGCATGATCTTCTCGCGCAGAGCGATGTCGCCCGGGTTGGCGATCATCTGCACCAGGTTGCCGTTGATCAGGCGCATGGCTTCCAGGGCGTGCGGGTCGGTCAGCGGGCCGTGGCCGGTGGAGACGAACGCCTCGATGGCATGCACCATCGCGTCGATACCGGTGCAGGCCGACAGGAACGGATCCATGCTCAGGGTGGTTTCCGGGTCGATCAGCGACACGTCCGGTACCACCGCCTTGCTGACGATGGAGAACTTCATCCGCTCCTGCTGATTGGAGATGATCACGAACTGCGAGACATCGGCCGAAGTGCCGGCAGTGGTCGGAATCAGGATCAGCGGCGGGCTGGGCACGCGAATGGTGTCCACACCTTCGAATTCGAGAATGCTGCGACCATGGGCAACGACGATGCCGATGCCCTTGGCGCAGTCCATCGGGCTGCCGCCACCGACCGCGACGATGACGTTGCAGCCTTCGCTGCGATACAGCTCGGCGCCTTCCATCACCTCTTCCACACGCGGGTTGGGTGAGACCTTGGTGTACAGGCAGTAGGCGATGCCCTGAGCCTGGAGACTGGCTTCGACGTCACCGGCCCAACCAGCAGCGACCACACCGGGATCGGAGACGATCAGCACCTTGCGCGCACCGAAGGTCTTGGCGTAATTGCCGACGTTATGCCGGGAGCCGGCGCCGAAGATGATCTCGGGGGAAACGAACTTTCGCAGCTGATTCAATTCGTGGCTCATACAACGGCCTGAAATTTCTTGTTATGGAATGGCGCTCAGCCTACTGCATTGCCGGTTTTATGCAATGCGACCTCCGTTCAGATCAGCCGCCGATAGAAGGCGTGTTCGGCGCGCAAGGCCTCGGCCAGATTGGCCGCCTGACGGAAACCATGGCGTTCTTCGGCGAACAGGTGATATTCCACCGGTAAATCTCGGCTGCGCAGCGCCTCGACCATGGTTTCGGTCTGGCTTGGCACCACCACGGCGTCCAGCGCGCCCTGGAAGAAAATCACCGGCGCCCTGATCCTGTCGGCCTGCAACAGCGGCGTACGACTTCGATACCGCTCGGCATCCTGCTGTGGGTCGCCGATCAGCCAGTCCAGATAATCCGCCTCGAACTTGTGGGTGACCCGGCGTAGCGCCAGCGGGTCGCTGACGCCATAGAGACTGGCGCCGCCACGCAGCTGCGGCAGTTCGGCCAGCGCGCGCAACGCGCTGAAACCGCCAGCGCTGCCGCCGCGCACGAAGACTCGCTGCGGGTCGATACGGCCATCGCCGGCCAATGCTTCGATGGCTGCACGAATGTCCTCGACCTCGAGCTCGCCCCACCCGCCCGCCAGACGCAAGCGATAGGCGCGACCATAACCGCTGCTGCCGCGGTAGTTGAGGTCGAGCACGGCGAAGCCGCGAAGCGTCCAGAACGCGATGCGCGGATCGAACACCGGGTAGCAGGCTGAAGTGGGGCCTCCATGGAGGAAGACCACCAGCGGCGGACGCGCGGACTCACCAATCGGGGCGAAGAAAAAACCGTGGCAGCGCTCGCCCTCGCCCGCCGCACAGGTCAACGGCTGCGGCCGTGATAACGGTTCTTCAGCCAGCGGCTGATCGCCACCGGCCAGCAGCCGCACTGCCCCATCGCTGCGGCCGATGGCGAGTACCGCCGGCAGGCGATCCGGCGCAGCGGCGATGCAGTAGAAGTGGCTGGCATCGGCGGTCAGAGAGCGGAAGCGAGTAAAATTTTCGGCCAGCTGCCGCTCTGGGTAAGGCTCCGCCGCGCCCACCAGAAGAATGCCGACGCCCTGCTCGAAACGCGTCAGCAGACACTCATCATTCTCTAGCGGCAGATAGGTGCGGCCGCCCAGCTGCCAGGGCGCCGGGGCGTGATCGCAGGGAGCGCCCTGAGGTTGCGCTTGCCCATCGACACACCAGGGTTGCCACCAGCCGGCTTCGTCGCTCAGTACCCAGAGCCGGCCCTGCGCATCGAAACGCGGCTGCTGCAGGGCCTGATCGCCACCTTGCCCGGCCAGTATGCGGGTGCGTTCGCCGGACTCGCGCTGGCACAGGCGCGTGGCGACCCAGGGCTGGTAGGGGCGATCCCATTCG
Organism: Pseudomonas sp. KB-10; assembly: GCF_018221585.1. NCBI lineage: Bacteria > Pseudomonadati > Pseudomonadota > Gammaproteobacteria > Pseudomonadales > Pseudomonadaceae > Pseudomonas > Pseudomonas sp. KB-10. Next base: position 124,505 of record NZ_QYYB01000010.1, on the reverse strand, counting down.
ATCCAGGCCAGACGCTGGCCAGTGGAGTCAGCCACCGGCGCGGCATAGAAGTCCGCACCCTCGATCAGCACCTGGCGATGACCGCTGAGACCGATACGCACCAGGCGATGCACGACCGCGCCCGCCTCGTGGCTTTCCTCCACCGCCAGCAGCGCCTGCCAGGCGGGTACGAAGGACAAATCGCCGTAGCGGCAATTGACGCGATTCGTGAGCGCCTGTGGCTCAATATTCGTAGGAGCGGCTGGGCGGCATTCCGCTTCAGCCGCGATTTCTCTTGAATCAGCAAGATTCGCGGCTGAAGCCGCTCCTCCGGGAGAGGGTGTGATCAACAGATGGTAGATCTGCTGATCACGCTCATTGACGAAAGCTGCGCCCCGCTCCGTGGCGCAGCAGGCGCCGCCGCCGTACTCATACACACGGCTGCGCACGGAGAACCCCGGCGGCGTCAGCTCGCGCACCACGCCATCGCGACAGAAGAACAGTCCGCACCGCGCCAGCCCGGGATCGAATGCTACCCACAACACGCCGCCATGGGCAGCGTGCAGCTCGGCAAAATCGGCGCTGGCGGCCGCGGCCTGTTCGGCGCTCCAGATCGAGTCCGGGTCGCTCACGCCTTGCATATGATCCGCGAGGCCTTGTCGTTGCGGTACTGCAGGGCATCCAGCCCCAGCGGCGCCTCGTCGGCCTGGCGGCGTGCGGCGAGAATCACCTCATGGTGCGCCGACTTGCTGCACACCGGGTCGGCGTTGCTGGCGTCGCCGGTGAGCATGAAGGCCTGGCAACGGCAGCCGCCGAAATCCTTGTGCTTCTCATCGCAGCTGCGGCAGGGCTCGGGCATCCAGTCGTCGCCACGGAAGCGGTTGAAGCCGAAGGAATGCCGCCAGATATGTTCGACGCTGTGCTCGCGCACATTGGGAAACTGCACCGGCAGCTGCCGTGCGCTGTGGCAGGGCAGCGCGGTGCCGTCCGGGGTGATGTCGAGAAACAGATTGCCCCAACCGTTCATGCAGGCCTTGGGGCGCTCCTCGTAGTAATCCGGGGTGACGAAGATCAGCTTGCACGGGTGATTCTCGGCCGCCAGTTTGTCGCGCCACTGGTTGGTGATCCGCTCGGCGCGCTCCAGCTGCGCACGGGTTGGCAGCAATCCAGCGCGGTTGAGCTCGGCCCAGCCGTAGAACTGGCAGGTGGCGAGTTCGACGAAGTCCGCCTCCAGCTCCAGGCACAGCTCGATGATGCGCTCGATATTGTCGATGTTGTGCCGGTGGGTGACGAAGTTCAGCACCATCGGGTAGCCGTGGGCCTTGACCGCGCGGGCCATGGCCAGCTTCTGCGCGAAGGCCTTCTGCGAGCCGGCCAGCAGGTTGTTCACCTCCTCGTCGGCGGCCTGAAAGCTGATCTGGATATGGTCCAGCCCGGCATCGGCAAACTCGGCGATACGTGCTTCGGTCAGGCCAATACCGGAGGTGATCAGGTTGGTGTAGTAGCCCAGGCCGCGCGCCGCCGCGATCAGCTCGGCCAGATCCTGACGCACCAGCGGTTCGCCGCCGGAAAAGCCCAGCTGCGCCGCGCCGAGCTCACGGGCCTGGCGAAACACCTCGATCCACTCGGCAGTGCTGAGTTCGGCGCCCTGCTTGGCGAAGTCCAGGGGATTGGAGCAGTACGGGCACTGCAGCGGGCAACGATAAGTCAGCTCGGCCAGGAGCCAAAGCGGAGGCCCCGGTTCATGACCTGCTTTAGCGAAGCTCGATCCAGAACTGTGCATGGGCCACCTCGATAAAGGCCAGGATGTCTTCGTCGATGCCGGGCACATCGGGGAAGCGCTGGTGCAGGTTGTCGATGATCTCGGCCACCGAACGCTTGCCATCGACCTGCTGGAGAATCTCACCGGCACTGTCGTTGAGCTTGATCATGCCTTCCGGATAGAGCAGCACATGGCAGCCCTGCGCCGGTTCGAACTGCAGGCGAAAGCCCCGGCGAATCATCGGCACGTGATGCGAAGTCAGGGTGGTCATGTCGGGCGTTCCAGTCAATCCGCTCACAGGTCGATTCCCCGATGCCAGACACGCTCGGCCGTCACCGTGTGATACGGCGGACGCTCCAGCTCGTAGGCCATGCTCATGGCGTCGAGCATGCTCCACAGCACATCCAGCTTGAACTGCAGGATGTTCAGCATGCGTTCCTGCGCCTCACGGGTGCGGTAGTGCTCCAGGGTGATGCGCAGGCCATGCTCGACGTCGCGCCGCGCCTGGCTCAGACGACTGCGGAAGTAGTCGTAACCGGCAGCATCGATCCACGGGTAGTGCTGCGGCCAGGCGTCCAGGCGCGACTGGTGGATGGTCGGCGCGAACAGCTCGGTCAGCGAGCTGCTGGCAGCTTCCTGCCAGCTGGCGCGGCGGGCGAAGTTGACGTAGGCGTCGACGGCGAAGCGCACGCCGGGCAGCACCAGCTCCTGCGACAGCACCTGCTCGCGGTCAAGGCCGACGGACTCGGCCAGGCGCAGCCAGGCCTCGATACCGCCCTCCTCACCCGACGTAGCGACGCCCGGCACTCCGTCGTGGTCGAGGATGCGCTGGACCCACTCGCGCCGCGTTTCGCGATCCGGACAGTTGGCGAGGATCGCCGCATCCTTGAGCGGAATATTGACCTGATAGTAGAAACGGTTGGCCACCCAGCCCTGTATCTGCTCGCGGGTGGCGCGCCCTTCGTACATGGCGCGATGAAACGGATGATGGATGTGGTACAGCGCGCCCTTGGCGCGCAGCGCCTGCTCGAACTCGGCAGGTGTCATGGCAGCTTGGCTCATCAGAACTCCCCGGTGCGCACAGCCTACAAAACGATGCTCATGCCATCGAACGCGACCTCGATGCCGTGGGCGTCCAGCTCGGCACGCTCGGGCGAATCCAGGTCGAGAATCGGGTTGGTGTTGTTGATATGGATAAGGATCTTGCGTGCGGTCGGCAGGCCGTCGAGCAACTCGATCATCCCGCCGGGACCGCTCTGGCAGAGGTGGCCCATCTCGCTGCCGAGCTTGTCGCCCACCTCGCATACGCGCATCTCGTCGTCGCGCCACAGCGTGCCGTCCACCAGCAGGCAGTCGGCGCGGCGCATCCAGCCCAGCAGTTGCTCGTCCACCAGGCCCAGGCCGGGGGCGTAGAACAAGGTCCCGCCCGTGCGCAAGTCCTCAATGAACAGGCCGATGTTGTCGCCCGGATGCGGATTGCCGCGATGCGGCGAATACGGCGGCGCGCTGCTGCGCAGGGCAATGGCGGTGATGCTCAGCCCTGGGCAGGCGGGGATGGTGAACGGCTTGGCATCCAGCTCGATCAGCCGGTGCTGCAGGCCGCCGTTCCAGTGGCTGAGCATGTTGAACAGGGGAAAGCCGGTGGTCAGGTCCTGATGGACCATCTCGGTGCACCAGACCTGATGCGGGCAGCCTTCGCGCAGGGTCAACAGGCCCGTGCAATGGTCGATCTGGCTGTCGAGCAGGACGATGCCGGCGATCGCCGTGTCGCGCAGCTTGCGCGCAGGCTGCAGCGCCGGAAAGGCTTCGATCTGCGCGCGAATGTCCGGCGAGGCGTTGCACAGAATCCACTGCTCGCCTTCGTCGGAGATGGCGATGGACGACTGGGTGCGCGGCTGCGCCCGCAAGGTGCCGGCGCGCACGCCGCGGCAGTTGCGGCAGTTGCAGTTCCACTGGGGGAAACCGCCGCCGGCGGCGGAACCGAGAATCTGGATTTGCATGGCGGATTACCAGGGGGATGCCCCGGGCGTGCCGGGGCCAGGAGCGATCAGCGGTTGGCGAAGTACATGGTCACTTCGAAGCCAATACGCAGGTCGGTGTAGGCGGGTTTAGTCCACATGGTGCGGTCCTCTTTTTATGGCGCCGGGGCATTCCGGCACCCTCATTAAGCCCCCGCCAGGCAAGAGGCCAAATGGTACTTTGGGATGAATCGGCACTGGCATTGGTAGGTGACGCTATCAGTAGGCACGACTCGTACCCGAAGGTTCCTGTAATCGCCGGGCCTGAAACATGCATCAATAGAAAACGCCTGGCTGAAGGGCGGTAGGCGGGAAATCAGCGTATTCGCTCGATCACGGTGGGCCTGGTGCCAGTCTCCATCGCGGGTAAATCCGCTCCTACCAGCCACGCGCGCCTTTTCTGTAGGAGCGGATTTATCCGCGATTACGCTCAAGCAAAGGCAGAGCCAAACCTCATCGCCAATAAAAAACGCGACCGAAGCCGCGTCGCGATAAGGGTCTGCTGCCGTACAGGCTGATGGCCGCCTGCAGATCCACCCGGGTAGGGTTCTTCGCCGTGCAAAGGCGGCGCGCCGGAGCGAGCGCGCCGCTATGTGGATGCATCGGAACTCAGAGTCTGCTCACGATCTCGCGAGCTAGAGACCTACAAGGCAGAACAGGCGAGAAAGCGGAGTGTACTTTTGTCCGCATGACTCGCTTCGCTCGCCCCTCCGGGGCCGCACTGAAGTGCGTTGGCCGCAAGCGGCCTGCCGAGCCTGTTTCTAACGCAGTAGGGCCGACGCGCAGCAGATCGTGGGCTGGCTCTCAGAAGAAGCCCAGCGGATTGATGTCGTAGCTCACCAGCAGGTTCTTGGTCTGCTGGTAGTGGTCGAGCATCATCTTGTGGGTTTCACGGCCGACACCGGACTTCTTGTAACCACCGAAGGCGGCATGCGCCGGGTACAGGTGGTAGCAGTTGGTCCATACGCGGCCGGCCTTGATTGCGCGGCCCATGCGGTAGGCGACGTTCATGTCGCGGCTCCACACGCCGGCACCCAGGCCGAACTCGGTGTCGTTGGCAATGGCCAGGGCCTCGGCCTCGTCCTTGAAGGTGGTCACACCGATCACCGGGCCGAAGATCTCTTCCTGGAACACGCGCATCTGGTTGGTGCCCTTGAGCAGGGTCGGCTGGATGTAGTAACCGCTGGCCAGGTCACCGTCTAGACGCTCGGCGGCGCCACCGGTGAGCACCTGAGCACCTTCCTGCTGGGCGATCTCGAGGTAGCTGAGGATCTTGTCGAACTGCTGCTGCGAGGCCTGGGCGCCGACCATGGTCTCGGTGTCCAGCGGGTTGCCGCGCTTGATCTGCTTGACCTTCTTCATCACCTCGGCCATGAAGGCGTCGTAGATCGACTCCTGCACCAGTGCGCGCGACGGGCAGGTGCACACCTCGCCCTGGTTGAAGAAGCCCAGCACCAGACCTTCGGCAGCCTTCTCGATGAAGGCCGGCTCGGCGTTCATGATGTCGGCGAAGAAGATGTTTGGCGACTTGCCGCCCAGCTCGACGGTGGACGGGATGATGTTCTCGGCGGCGCACTTGAGGATGTGCGAGCCGACCGGGGTGGAGCCGGTGAAGGCGATCTTGGCGATGCGCTTGCTGGTGGCCAGCGCTTCACCGGCCTCACGGCCGAAGCCCTGGACGATGTTGAGCACGCCCGGCGGCAGCAGGTCGCCGATGATTTCCACCAGCAGAGTGATCGACAGCGGGGTCTGCTCGGCGGGCTTGAGCACGATGCAGTTGCCGGCGGCCAGAGCCGGGGCGAGTTTCCAGGCGGCCATCAGCAGCGGGAAGTTCCACGGAATGATCTGCCCGACCACCCCCAGCGGCTCGTGGAAGTGATAGGCCACGGTGCCGTCGTTGATCTCGGCGGTGCTGCCTTCCTGCGCGCGGATGCAGCCGGCGAAGTAGCGGAAATGGTCGGCGGCCAGCGGCACGTCGGCGTTGAGGGTCTCGCGCACGGCCTTGCCGTTGTCCCAGGTTTCGGCCACAGCCAGCAGCTCGAGGTTGGCTTCGATGCGATCGGCGATCTTCAGCAGGATGTGCGAGCGCTCCTGCACGCTGGTGCGGCCCCAGGCATCGGCGGCGGCATGCGCGGCATCCAGCGCCTTGTCGATATCGGCAGCGTTGGAACGGGGGAATTCGGCGATCACCGAAGCGTCGACCGGGCTGGTGTTGCTGAAGTACTGGCCACTGAGCGGAGCGACGAATTCGCCATTGATGTAGTTGCCATAGCGCGGCTTGAGGGTGACGACGGCGCCTGGAGTACCCGGTTTCGCGTAAATCATGATGCTGACCTCTCTTGTTGTCGGAGCCCGCTGCCAATCGGGGAAGCGAGTCATGGTTCGATCTTAGGAAGGCCCCCGCGACCTCGGTATGCGCCCATGGCACAGATCGTCTCGTCATTTGGTAGTAGAGCGGCGAGCGGTCTGGCACGGGTCATTTGGCAGCAAGGTGGCAGGGCTGCGAAGGCTAAAGGCTAGACCCGTTCGCTTCGCCTTGCGTTCCCGGATACGAAAATTCGCCCCGTGACATTTCGAAGCAGCTCGCAACGGGCCAGTGGGAGCCGGAAACGACGATGGCCGGGCAAAGTCCGGCCATCGTCTGCCACATCAACCGATCAGCGCTTGGCGACCAGCTCCTTCGGCAGCTTGAAGGTCCACAGCATGCCGCCCTGGTTCAGGTGCTTGACGCGCTTGGCCACCTCGCCGCCCCACAGCGGTACCGCACCACCCCAGCCGGACAGCACCGAGACATACTGCTCGCCGTCCATCTCCCAGGTCACGGGCGAGCCGATCACGCCCGAGCCGGTCTGGAACTCCCAGACTTTCTCGCCGGTCTTGGCGTTGAACGCCTGCAGGTAGCCTTCCGGGTTACCGGTGAACACCAGGTTGCCCTTGGTGGTCAGCACCCCGCCCCACAGCGGCGCGTAGTTCTTGTGGCGCCAGACTTCCTTGCCGGTCTTCGGGTCGATGGCGCGCAGCACACCGATGTAGTCCTCGTTCAGCGGCTTGATGGTGAAGCCGGCGCCCAGGTAGGCCGCGCCCTTCTTGTAGGCGATGTCCTCGTTCCAGATGTCCATGCCCCATTCGTTGGACGGCACATAGAACAGGCCGGTGTCCTGACTGTAGGCCATGGGCATCCAGTTCTTGGCGCCGAGGAAAGCCGGCGCGGCGAATACGCTCTTGCCCTTCTCTGCCGCGCTCGGCGAACCCGGGCGGTTGCTGTCGTCATAGATCGGCCGGCCGTTCTTGTCCAGACCCTTGGCCCAGGTGATCTTGTCGACGAAGGGGAAGCCGCGGATGAACTTGCCGTTGGTACGGTCAAGCACGTAGAAGAAGCCGTTACGGTCAGCGGTGGCCGCCGCCTTGATGGTCTTGCCGCCTTCCTGGTAGTCGAAGGACACCAGCTCGTTGACGCCGTCGAAGTCCCAGCCGTCGTGCGGGGTGGTCTGGAAGTGCCACTTGATGCTGCCATCGTCCGGGTTCAGCGCCAGGCGCGAGGACGAGTAGAGGTTGTCACCCGGGCGCAGGTGCGAGTTCCACGGCGCCGGGTTGCCGGTGCCAAAGAACAGCAGGTTGGTGTCGGCGTCGTAGTAGCCGCCCAGCCAAGGCGCGGCGCCGCCGGTCTTCCACAGGTCGCCCGGCCAGGTCTTGCCGGCCTCGCCGCCGCTGATACCGTTCTCGACGGCCTTGCCGTCCTTATAGACGTAGCCCATGTGGCCTTCGACGGTCGGACGACTCCACAGCAGGTCGCCATTCTTCGGGTCATAGGCTTCGATCTTGCCGACCACGCCGAACTCGCCACCGGATACGCCGGTGATCAGCTTGCCGCCCACCACCAGCGGCGCGGCGGTGATCGAATAACCGGCCTTGTGATCAGCCACGCGCTTGCTCCACACGACCTTGCCGCTGTCCTTGTTCAGCGCCACCAGCTTGGCGTCCAGGGTGCCGAAGATCACCAGATCGTCGTACAGGGCGACACCACGGTTGATCACGTCGCAGCAAGGGCGAATGTCGTCCGGCAAGCGGGCTTCGTACTGCCACAGCTCACGCCCGGTGCGCGCATCGACGGCGAACACCCGCGAATAGGAGGCGGTGACGTACATCACGCCGTCCTTGATCAGCGGCTGCGCCTGCTGGCCGCGCTGCTTCTCACCGCCGAAGGACATGGTCCAGACCGGGCGCAGCTCCTTGACGTTCTGATCGTTGAGGATGTTCAGCGGGCTGTAGCGCTGGCCCTGCAGACCGAGGCCGTTGGTGACGATCTCGTTGGTGGTGGTGGCGTCCTTGAGAATCTCGGCGTCGGTGACCGCCAGCGCGGCGGCGGACGGCAACAGCATGGCGGCACAGAGTGCGGTGAGGAGGAAAGGCTGGCGAAGACCGGCGTGTTTCATTGCGGCTACCTCTGCGGGTTCATTGTTATTGCCGGGAATTTTTCCCGGTCTGCCGCAAATTCTTGGCTCGCACAGGCCACCCAACAATTGCACCCCCAGCCGATTTTCCTCGTTCCTTGGTAGCAATACCTGCTCCAAAGGCTGCGATCATTACGATTGCGGCGGCCACGGCTTTGCCCGACACTTGGCCGCCCGCACATTATGACCGGAGACGCCCGTGCCCCACCCTCGCCAGGAAATTCTCAACCATCCCGATGCACTGGATTGCACGGTCTATCGTCCCGACGAGCAGGACCCGGATGCCGAAGAGCAGGACCTGGGCGACGGCAAGGTCCTGATCACCGGCGCCTTCGAGCCGCCGCAGGACTGGGACGCGCACCAACGCGAGGACTACTACGGCGAAGAAGATCCCACCCACTTCGTCACGGCCCATATCGAATGCCTGGCCAAGCCGGCGACTCGGGATTTCTTCATGCCCGAGAGCGGTGACTATGTGGCCGTGCAGTCCAGCCTGGGCGAAGTGGTGATGTATTACGTCTATGACCACGAAGAGACCGAGCACGGCCGTCATTACGTGCTGATTCGTGATGACGAAGAACTCTAGGCTCAGACGCACTGTGGGAGGCGCTTCAGCGGCAATGTCTTCATGTGTGTAGCCCGGATGAAATCCGGGGATAGCGAGCAAATTTCTCCCGGATTTCATCCGGGCTACGAAGCCGGCATAAGAGTGGGAGGCGCTTTAGCGGCGATGTCTTCCTGCACAGGTCGCGGCTGAAGCCCCTCCCACAGCGCAATTCCCTCCCACAGCACCGTACGCCGCTAATCCTGACGATCCACCCGCGCCATGGCGTTGCGCTCGTAGCGCGGGTAAAGATGGCTGACGCTGCGGATCAGCTCATAGCGCGACAGGTTGACCTGGGCGAAACGCGCGGGGATGGGCGCGCGGATCAATTCGTTCATCTCCGCGCCCTGCTCCGCTCCCTGACGCAGCAAGCCATCGAGCCAGCCCAGGTAATCGCGCATTTGCACGAACGGCGCTGCATCGCTGGTCACCGGGCCATGGCCGGGCACGATCTGCTTCCACGGCAAGGCCTCAAGTCGATCCAGATCGGCCTGCCACACGTCCAGCCCAGGGCTGTTCGGTGTGGTCAGCGCGCGCTGGTAGAACAGGATATCGCCAGCGAACAACACGCCCGTACGCTCATCCAGTATCACCAGATCGGCGCCGGTGTGGCCGCGCAGCGCCAGGAGTTGCAGGCGCCTGCCGCCAATTTCCAGCGTGCCCTCCTGCACCTCCTCGCTAGGCAACACCACCTCGGTGCCGCGCATCCAGTCGCCGACCAGGCGGTACATGTTCTCTGCCATGGCGTCGCCCTGTTCGGCCAGCAATCGGGTGGTCTCGGGTAACGCAGCGATGGGTACGCCGGCGAAGGCCTGGTTGCCCAGCACATGATCGGGGTGATGGTGAGTCAGCAGTACGCGCACCACCTGTTTGCCGGTGGCCTTCTCGATGCTCTGGCGCAGCGCCTCGCCGTAGCGCCGCGACGGCCCGGTGTCGATCACCACCACACCGTCCGCGGTTTCGATGAAGCCGACGTTGACGATATTGCCGCCATTTTCCGCCGCGAAATTGTCGGTGCTGCCTTCCAGCAGCCAGACGCCGTCAGCGATCTGCCGGGGTTGCAGCTGGTAATCGAGTGCTTGGGCAAACCCGGTACCGAGAGCCAGCAGAAACAATATCCAGCGCATGCCTTTCTCCTCGAAATCTGCCTGAGCCGCGTGCTTCGCCCCGAGGCGGGGCTCCTACAGACTGGGCGAGCATCGCTGCTTCTTGTAGGAGCCGCGCCCCGCGGCGAATGGAACCGTCGTCAGAACGCGGCCTGGAATTCGTTGCCGTTGTTGTCGCGCAGCCAGACTTCGGCCTGCTGATCGCCACGCAGGTCGAAGGTCAGCGTCGGGTTCTCGCTGACCGCCGGGAACAATTCGATACGCCCCAGCACCTGGCCCTGGGCATCGCGCAGCTCGGCTTCCTCGATGTAGAACTCGGGAATACCGCCGACCAGGCCGTTGTCCATCGGGTGCGACACCTGCAGGCGCAAGCGGCTGTCCTCACCGCGTACGAAGCGCTTGCCGAGGACCTGGCCCAGGCGCTCCTCCCAGCCAGCTTCGGCGCGCACCACGCTGGGCGCAGTGCAACCGCCGCCTGCCGCCTCGACGCGAGCCGAGCCGATATGCCAGACGCCATCGTCGGTGAGCACCGCAGCACGAATCGGCGTGGCCTGCTCGACGCGGATACGGATGGCCAGGCTCGGCTCAAGCTCGGCGCCGGGGGTGAAATCGAGAATACGCGGGATGGGATTGAGCTCGGCCCAGGCCAGAATACGCTTGACCTTGCCGCGGTAGGCGCTGGCGTCGATCTGGATCGGCACCTGGCGCGCATCCTCGGCGAACGGTGGCACCTCGAGGCGAACCCTGTCGTCGAAAACGAAAGCCTCACCGTTCAGCAGGCGCTGGTGGTAGTAATCCCACATTACCGAAGCGACCGGATCGGGCACGGCCGCCCGCGCTTCCCAGGCCCAGGCAAACAGGGCCAGCAACATCAGGCTACGCCAATCCATCGCCCACCTCCGGCTCGACTCTTATTGGTATTGTTCAGGCTTCTCGAAGCGCAGCCCGTAGCGTGCGTACAGGCGCTCGAGCGAACCATCGAGAATCAGGCTTTCCAGCTGTTCTTCCAGGGCATAGGCCAGTTGTCGATTGGTCTCGTGCACCGCCATGCCGATTTCCCAGATCTGCCGTCCCATGTCCGGGTAGGCGTTCTCGGCCAACGCCAGTTGCGGGTCATTGGCCTCGTGTACCAGCCAGTCCACCTCGCCACGCAGCGCCATCACGGCATCCACCTCACCACCCTGCATGGCGGCAAATGCCTGCTTGGGCGTCGGGTAGTGTCGGGTTTCCTGGCTGAGCATGCCGCTGTGCACCGAGCTCAGGTAGAACGAGGGCACGCTCTCGACCTCCACCCCGACCGGGTGCTGACGCAAGGCATGGATACTCGGCACCTCGGGCAGGCGCCGACGATCGAAGGCCAGCTGCCAGCGCTCGCGCTGATAGGGACCGAACATCACCACGCGCTCGTTGACCAGTTCGCCCAACTCGTTGCGCAGCTGTGCATAGTCACGGTCGTAAGGCACGCGCAGCATCACATCGGCCAGCTGGCCCTGCGCGGTCACCCGGCCACGCCAGATGTAGTCGCGCAGGTCGTCGTCTAGCTTCTCACCCGGTGGCGCCCACATCAGTTCCAGCTTGAGGCCAAGCCCTTCTGCCAGTGCCTTGGCCAGCTCGTAGTCGACACCGCGCGGCTGACCGCCCTCCTCGTAACTGTAGGGCGGGAAGTTCTGGTACAGCGCCACACGCAGAGTGCCCGACTCGATGATGCGGTCGAAATCACGCACCTGCGCCTGGGCAGTGCCCAGGCAAAGCAGCAGGCCACACAGGAGGATCAGCCGGCGCATGACGCTAGCGCTTATGAAGAAATCGTCGCGAGCGATGGCAGGTCGCGCTTCGCAGGAGCGCAGCAAGCGGAATGTATTGAAATACATGAGCATTGCGAGCACCGCCGAAACGCGAGATGCCGAGCGCAGCAGATTTATCATCAAGCGCTTACTCCTCGACGTGCACGCTCTCCAGATAGGTACGCACCGCCCACAGGGCTTCCTGGCTCAGGTAGTCGGCCATCTTCGGCATGTATACGCGACCATCGCGCACCGCACCGTTGATCACCCGCTCCTTGAACCATTCGTCACCGCTGGCACCCAGCTCCAGCAGGCGCAGGTCCGGAGCGATACCGCCGGACTTGGCTTCCAGGCCATGGCAGGCGGCGCAGTTCTGGTTGTAGGCAGAGGAGCCGATCTCGATGGCGCGCGGGTTGTCGCGATAGGGGTTCTCTTCCAGCCATTCCTCACCCAGTGGCTCCAGGCCGTCGGTGTTCACTGCCTGCGGTACCACATCGCCATGCGCCCAGAGGTTGGTCGACGCGGCGAGCAGCAGCAGCGCCAGGGTGGATTGGATCTTCTTGTTCATGGCTAGGACCTCATCTAATGCACGCAAGACAGCCCGTTCAGAGCTTGTGGCGATCATCTTAGAAAGGCCGCGCAACGCGCCGAATGCTGCTTTGGTGGTCGCGTTCTAGTCCCTTGGTAGTAGGGCTTGGGTCGGGGTGCTGGCGATGCCTTGGCAGCAAGTCCAAGTCATGCCCCGGCCGGGAAATCCTCCCGGTGAAGGCGGGAGTTTTTCCGTAGGCGCAAAGGTGGCCGGGTACCACCATCGACTTGCCACTGCGGCGATCACTTTCTTCAACGGGAAGCACAACCATGACAACAAGAAACCTACCCAGCACCCCGCGCCCCCTGGCGCTCGCCCTGATGCTGGCCGGCGGCCTGGCGCTGGGCCAGGCCGCGTTCGCCAAGCCGGTCACCTGGGAAGACATTGCCAACGACCACACCACCACCAGCAACGTGCTGCAGTACGGCATGGGCACCAACGCCCAGCGCTGGAGCCCCTTGGCCCAGGTCAACGCCGACAACGTGTTCAAGCTGACCCCGGCCTGGAGCTATTCCTTCGGTGACGAGAAGCAGCGCGGCCAGGAGTCCCAGGCCATCATCCACGACGGCGTGGTCTACGTGACCGGCTCCTACTCGCGCGTCTTCGCCCTCGACGCCAAGACCGGCAAGCGCCTGTGGACCTACAGCCATCGCCTGCCCGACGACATCCGCCCGTGCTGCGACGTGGTCAACCGCGGCGCCGCCATCTATGGCGACAAGATCTACTTCGGCACCCTCGACGCCCGCGTCGTGGCGCTGAACAAGGACACCGGCAAGGTGGTGTGGAACAAGAAGTTCGGCGACCACTCCGCCGGCTACACCATGACCGGTGCGCCGACCATCGTGAAGGATCAGAAAAGCGGCAAGGTGCTGCTGATCCACGGCAGCTCCGGTGACGAGTTCGGCGTGGTCGGCCGCCTGTTCGCCCGCGACCCGGATACCGGCGAAGAAGTCTGGATGCGCCCCTTCGTCGAAGGGCACATGGGTCGCCTGAACGGCAAGGACAGCACCCCGACCGGCGACATCAAGGCGCCGAGCTGGCCGGACGATCCCAACCACCCGACCGGCAAGAAGGAAGCCTGGAGTCAGGGCGGCGGCGCGCCGTGGCAGAGCGCCAGTTTCGATGCCGAAACCAACACCATCATCATCGGCGCCGGCAACCCGGCCCCGTGGAATGGCTGGGCACGCACCAGCGACGGCGGCAATCCCAGGGACTATGACAGCCTGTACACCTCCGGCCAGGTTGGCGTCGACCCGACCACCGGCGAAGTGAAGTGGTTCTACCAGCACACCCCGAACGATGCCTGGGACTTCTCCGGCAACAACGAGCTGGTGCTGTTCGACTACAAGGACAAGGACGGCAAGGTCACCAAGGCCACCGCCCACGCTGACCGCAACGGCTTCTTCTACGTGGTCGACCGCGCCAACGGCAAGCTGAAGAACGCCTTTCCCTTCGTCGACAAGATCACCTGGGCCAGCCATATCGATCTGGAGACCGGCCGCCCGGTCGAGAACGAAGGCCAGCGCCCGCCGAAACCCAAGGCCGGCGAAACCAAGGGTGAAGTGGTCGAGGTCTCCCCGCCCTTCCTCGGTGGCAAGAACTGGAACCCCATGGCCTACAGCCAGGACACCGGCCTGTTCTACGTACCGGCCAACCACTGGAAGGAGGACTACTGGGCCGAGGAAGCGCACTACAAGAAAGGCTCTGCCTATCTGGGCATGGGCTTTCGCATCAAGCGCCTGTACGACGACCACGTCGGCATCCTGCGCGCCATGAACCCCACCACCGGCAAGGTCGCCTGGGAACACAAGGAGCGTCTGCCGCTGTGGGCCGGCGTACTGGCCACCAAGGGCAACCTGGTGTTCACCGGCACCGGCGACGGCTACTTCAAGGCCTTCGACGCCAAGAACGGCAAGGAGCTGTGGAAGTTCCAGGTCGGCACCGGAATCATCTCCCCGCCCGTCACCTGGGAGCAGGACGGCGAGCAGTACATCGGCGTGACCGCCGGTTACGGCGGCGCCGTGCCGCTGTGGGGCGGCGACATGGCCGACCTGACCAAACCGGTGGCCCAGGGCGGCTCCTTCTGGGTGTTCAAGCTGCCGAGCTGGGACAAGGCCAGCGCCCAACGCTAAAGGCCCAACGCATGGCGCACCTGAGTGCGCCATGCGCCTTTGCTTGTAGGAGCGGCTTCAGCCGCGAAGCGAACCAGGCCATCACCCCCGAGGACTCGCCATGAACTACCTGCCCCTGCTTATCCCTGTCCTGCTGCTGGTAATCGGTAGTCACGCCATCGGCGCCGAGACCGAGAACGACGGCGTGCCGCAGATCAACGGCTGCCGCATCGAACCCGACAGCAAATGCCCCAACGCCAATCTGCGTGGTGCCGACCTGCGCAACCTCGACATGCGCCGCATGGACCTGTCCGGCGCCGACCTGTCCGGCGCCGACCTGCGCCACGTCAACCTCGACCTGGCCAACCTGGAGAAAGCCAAGCTGCGCGGTGCCAACCTCACCCGCGCCAGCCTGCAACAAAGCAACCTGCGCCTGGCCGACCTGTCCGGCGCCAGCCTGGTGGCCATCGGCGGCTGGGCACTGTTCGCCCAGGCCGCTCAATTCGAAGGCGCCGACATGCGCGCCGCCAACCTGGAATTCGCCCGCCTCTCCGGGGCCAAGCTGCACAACGTCCAGCTGCAGGCCGCCAACCTGGAGATGACCTGGCTGAGCAAGGCCGACCTCAAGGGCGCCCATCTGGAGGATGCCAACCTGCAGGAAGTGAAGCTTGGCGGCTCCAACCTGGAAAACGCCAACCTCACTGGCGCGCGCACCCGCTTCGGCAACTTCCAGGACGCCAACATGCCCGGCTGCGTGCAATGCCCCAAGGGCTGGGACTGAGCTTCACCACCGCAGCAACACCTCGGCTCTGTAGGAGCGGCTTCAGCCGCGATGCTCAAGAGCGCTTCGCGGCTAAAGCCGCTCCTACAGATCATCCAGGCGCCGGGCTAGACGCATCACCATCTGGGACGGTGCCAAAAACAACTGAACCATGCCGGCACAAGGCAATCCCTTTTTAGGAACAGCCAGATCGAGGCGGCAGCGTCCGGGCCGCCATCAGTCATCGACCCAAGAGGGATCTGCCGTGACCACCACCACTGCAACTCCACACGCCTACCCCAACATTCTCAGCCCCTTGCACGCCACCCTGCTGTGCGGCCAGGTGCCACTTTTCCTCGGCGCCCTGATCGCAGACATCGCCTACTACCGCAGCTACCAGATCCAGTGGAGCAACTTCGCCTCCTGGTTGATCGCCGGTGCCCTGGTCTTTACCGGTCTGGCAATGCTGTTCGCCCTGGTCGGGCTGTTCCGCAGGCGCAACCCGCGCCCGCTCACCTACTTTCTGCTGCTCCTGGTTACCTGGGTACTGGGTTTCATCAACGCGCTGGAGCACGCCAAGGACGCCTGGGCCGCGATGCCCATGGGCCTGGCCCTGTCGGTGATCGTCACCCTGCTGGCCATCGCAGCCACCTGGGTCGGCATGGCCCAACCAAGTACAGGAGATGCCCGATGAAAACGCACCTAGCACTGACCGCCCTGCCCCTGGCCCTGCTGCTGACTGCCTGCGGCGAAGAGCCCGGCAGCAACCAGCAGTTCTACGGCGCCCAGCCGGACTTGCCCGAGCCCGAACGCGGCCTCCTGCCGAGCATGACCATCGCCGAACCGACGCCCTGGGGTGACCAGCGACCGACCGTGCCCGAAGGCTTCAGCGTCAGCGCCATCGCCACCGACCTGAAAATCCCCCGGCAAACCCTGGTGCTGCCCAATGGCGACATCCTCGTTGCCGAAGGCCGTGGCGGCAACGCAGCCAAGCTCAAGCCCAAGGACGTGATCGCCGGCGTGATCAAGGCACGCGGCAACACCTCGGTGGAAAGCGGCAACCGCCTGACGCTACTGCGCGACGCCGATGGCGATGGCACCTATGAGCTGCAGACGGTGTTCGCCGAAGACCTCAACGCGCCCTACGGCCTGGCGCTGCACGAAGGCAACCTGTACGTGGCCAACCAGGACGAGCTGGTGCGCTTCGACTACGAGGAAGGCCAGACCAAGGCCAGCGGCCCGCCGAGCAAGGTCGCCGACCTGCCATCGGAGATCAACCACCACTGGACCAAGGCGCTGACCATCAGCGAGGACGGCCGCTACCTGTACGTCGGCATCGGCTCAAACAGCAACATCACCGAACGTGGCATGGAGGCCGAAATCGACCGCGCCATGGTCTGGCAGGTGGACGCCGAAACCGGTGCTTACAAGCCCTACGCCACCGGCCTGCGCAACCCCACCGCGCTGGCCATCCAGCCGGGTACCGGCACCTTGTGGTCGGTGGTCAACGAGCGTGACGAACTGGGCGAGGACCTGGTGCCCGACTACCTCACCTCGGTTCAGGAAGGCGGCTTCTACGGCTGGCCCTACAGTTACTTCGGCCAACACGTCGACCCACGGGTGAAACCACAGGATGATGAAAAGGTGGCCAGCGCCATCGTTCCCGACTACGCCCTTGGCGCCCACGTCGCCGCGCTGGGCCTGGACTTCTCCAGCGAAGTGATGGGCGAGCAATATGCCGACGGCGTATTCGTCGGCGAGCACGGCAGCTGGAACCGCAAGAACCCGGTGGGCTACAAGGTGATCTTCGTGCCCTTCGAAAATGGCCGCCCTTCAGGCGACCCCATCGACTTCGTCACCGGCTTTCGCACTGAAGACGGCAAGACCCGCGGCCGGCCGGTGGGCGTGACGGTCGATCCACGCGGCGCACTGATCGTGGCGGATGATCTGGCCAATACGATTTGGCGCGTGGTGCGCGAAGGCGGCGAGTGAGGCAAAGCAAGCGATCGCACCTATCACCTATGGCCCCCACGCTCCGCGTGGGGGCCATAGGCGAATTCAGTTGCGCCCCACCAGTGGAGGCGGAGCGTCAAGAGCTGCATACCACCCGATAAAAGCAGCTCAGTGAGCCAACCATTGCGGCCTCAGGCACTCTCCAAACCCACCCGCAGCACCCCACTATCAATCGCCAAGTGCACCAACTCCGCCTGCGAGGCGATCTGCAATTTGTTCTTTACCAGGGTCTGGTAGTTGGACAGGGTTTTGGCGCTGATGCACAGCTTCTCGGCGATTTGCCTCGGTGGCAGGCCGCGGGCGAGCATGACGAAGATTTCGAACTCGCGCTGGGTCAGTTCACGCAAACGCGGGTCGAGGCCGTCACTGCTGGCGGGATTGCAGGCCAGCTGGGTGGCCAGTTGCTGCTCGATATAGGCGTGGCCGGCGGCGGTGCGTTTGACCGCCTCCACCAGTACTTCCGGTGAGGAGTTCTTGGTCAGGTAGCCGATGGCGCCGGCATCCAGTGCCTGGCGTACCAGGGGCAGTTCGTCGTGCATGCTGAAGAACAGCACGCGCAGTTGCGGCAGGCGCTGGCGCAGGCGGCGGGTGGTTTCCAGGCCGCTGATGCCGGGCAGGCCGATATCCATGATCACCAGGTTGGGAATCTCTTCCTGCACCCGCTGCAACGCTTGCTCACCATCACAAGCCTCGCGCAGTTGCACCTCCGGCAACAGGGCGCGCAGCAGGCTCGCGTAGCCCTGGCGCACCACTGCGTGGTCATCTACCAGCAGAACCTTCATGACGTTGCCTCCAACGGGATGTTCAGGCACAGCGCCCAGCCCGCTTGCGGGCGACTGTGCAGACGTAGCTCACCGCCGAGGCTGCGGCTGCGTTCGCGCATCGAGCGCAGGCCGATGCCGGGGCGCAGCGGTAGCGCAGTGCCCTGGCCGTTATCGCGTACCAACAAGCGCAGGCCCTGGCCACGGCGCAGCAGACGAATACGTACCTCACTGGCATCGGCATGGCGGGCGACGTTGGTCAGCGCCTCCTGCACCAGGCGATAGAGATGAGCCTTGCTCGCCAGCGGCAGGCTCGGCAGTTGTTCACTCACTTGCAGGCGGCAGCGAATGCCTTGCGCCTGTTGCCAGTCAGCAGCCAGTTGTTGCAGCGCCGGGCCGAGTTCCAGACGCTCCAGCACCACCGGGTAGAGGTCGCGGATCAGGCTGCGAAAGCCCTGCTGCAGGCGCTCGCAGTTGTCGTCGAGCAGGCGCGCGGTGTCCTGCACCTGCTGCGGCCGGTCGGCAATCACCTTGAGCAGGCAGGCCTGGGCGCGAATGCCGCTGAGGTATTGGCCGAGGTCGTCATGCAGGGTCTGACCCAGGCGCGTGCGCTCGCGCTCCTGAAGTTCCAGCAGGGACTGGGTCAGCTCGGCGTTGTCCGCCTGCACCTGTTGCAGGGTGATGGCCATCTCGTTGAAATGCCCGGCCAGGTGCTTGGCCTCGGCCAGGCCGTGGTCGCGCAGACGGGTATCGAAGTGACCGGCGCCGACTTCGCGCAGGCCGGCGAGCAACTCGTCCAGCACGCGCCTGACCCGGCGCACGGCAAAGCGAATGGTCAGCAGGCTGAGGATCAGGGCGAAGGCACTGAGCAACAGCAGTTGCAGCAGCGAGTCCTGGATTTCTTCGATCTCGTCATAGGGGTCGAGGGCGATATGCAACTCGCGGCCATCCTCCAGCGGCCAGGCATCGGCCACCAGTGAGGCCGGGCCCAGCAGGCGTTCGGCAATCCAGTGCTCGATGACGTTTTCAGTCTGCTGCTCGGGCTCTTCCCCCGGGCGCAGCCAGCTCACGCGGATATGTCGCAGGTTCTCGGTCAGTTCCGGGCGCAGGCTGCCGGGATTGCTGCGCGCCACTTCGCCGAGGTATTCCACAACCGCTTCGGCGGCCTGAAGCTCGCGCTGCACATCGTGGCTGGCCTGGCGCAACAGCAGCGCCAGCCCGGCCAGGGTCACCAGCACGAACAGCAGGCTGACGCCGAGGTTGATGCGGCCCAGAGCAGTCATCTACTTGACCACGCTACTTGACCACGAAGTACCCGAGCATGCCCTTGCCTTCCAGGCCCTTGGCGTAGAAGCGGTATTTACCCGGCTTGACCGGCAGGAAGAAGATCTCCGCTTCGCCGGCATCCTCGAATTCCAGTTCGGTGAGGGTGACCGCCTTGATCTCCACGCCGCCGGCCTCGACCTTGCGCAGGTAGATGGAAGTGGCGAACTCCGGCGCCTGGAAGGCGTACTCCTTCTGGCCGCTGGCGATGATCTTGAGCTGGTAGGCCTGGCCGGTTTCCAGCTGGTACTCGGTCTGCGACATGAAGTAGTCGCTGTCATCGTTACCCAGCACCAGGTCAGGCAATGCCAGCGGGCGGCGGGTCATGTCACCGGCGGCGTGCAGTTGATCGACACCGAGCAGGCTGATGATCAGCAGCAAGGGCAGCAGCAGGGCCTTGAGAATACGCATGGCGTTCACCCGTTATTGTTATTGGACGTTGCCTGCCATGCTAGGAAGTAAAGGCCCGCGCCGGGTTACTACCTTGGTACTGACGCGCTGGTACTTTGGGCAGGTTTGGCGCGCCAATTGGCGTGACGGACTACGACCTTCGTACCTGTCCGGCGCTACCTTGGGCATATTTCCCGAGCCGATGGCGCTTCCTATGCTGGCGACACCCTCTGCAGGAGTCGCCCGATGCACCGGATCAGTTGCCGCCTGTTGTTCTGCCTCGCCGCCGCGTTCGGTGTGGCGGCCGGCGCCAGCGCGAACGAGCTGCAGGTGCGCATTGGCTACCTGGCGCATCTGCCGCCGCGTGGGCCGCTGCTGTCCAACGTCATTCCCGAGCCGAGCGACGCCGGCCGCCGTGGCG
This sequence comes from Pseudomonas sp. KB-10, assembly GCF_018221585.1. Taxonomy (NCBI): domain Bacteria; kingdom Pseudomonadati; phylum Pseudomonadota; class Gammaproteobacteria; order Pseudomonadales; family Pseudomonadaceae; genus Pseudomonas; species Pseudomonas sp. KB-10. The sequence continues at coordinate 104,433 of NZ_QYYB01000010.1, read as the reverse complement.
CCGAACTGGCGATCATCGACAGCAACAGCACCGGGCGCTTTCTCAAGCAGCAATTCGAGTTGCAGAGCGCCGAGAGCGACCAGGCTGACGAGCTGCTCGCCGCCGCCGAGCGCCAGCACCAGGCCGGCATCCGCCTGTTCGTGGTCAATGCCCCGGCCGCCACCCTGCGCCAGCTCAGCCAGCGCCTGCCGGACAGCCTGCTGTTCAATGCCGGCAGTGCCGACGACGGCCTGCGCCGCGAACAGTGCCTGGGCAACGTGCTGCACACCCTGCCCAGCCGCGCCATGCTGACCGACGCCCTGGCGCAGTTTCTCGTCGTGCGCAAATGGACACGCTGGCTGCTGGTGACCGGCAACACCGAAGATGACATCGCCTACGCCGACGCGCTCAAGCGCGCCGCCAAGCGCTTCGGCCACAAGATCGTTGCCGAAAAGCCGTGGAGCTTCGACAACGACCAGCGCCGCAGCGCCCAGGCGGAGATGCCGCTGTTCACCCAGGCCAGTGAGTATGACGTGGTGCTGGTGGCCGACGAGCGCGGCGACTTCGGCGAATACCTGCCTTACAACACCTGGTATCCACGCCCCGTGGCCGGCACTCAGGGCCTGACCCCTACCGCCTGGCACAAGACGGTGGAAACCTTCGGCGCCGCGCAGTTGCAGAAACGCTTCGAAGAGCTGGCCGGGCGCTGGATGAACGACCGCGACTTCGCCGCCTGGATGGCCGTACGCAGCGTCGCCGCCGCCGTGACCAAGCTGCGCGCCGCCGAGCCACAGGCCATTCGCGACCTGGCGCTGTCCGCAGACCTGCCGCTGGATGGCTTCAAGGGCCGCAAGCTGAGCTTCCGGCCGTGGAACGGCGAGCTGCGCCAACCGATTCCGCTAGTGCACCCGCGCTCCCTGGTCAGCACCTCGCCGCAGGACGGTTTTCTGCATCCCAGTAACGAAATGGACAGCCTCGGCTACGACCGGCCTGAGGTGAGCTGTGATCTGGCGGGTATGCCTTAGCGGCCCAGCATTCAGCACGATTGCCCTGTGGAAGGTGATGGCCACAGGCAAAGAAATTCTGTCCCCTCGCCCCTCCGGGGAGAGGGCTAGGGAGAGGGGGATTTTCAGCCCTCTCCCCCAACCCCTCTCCCATAAATGGGAGAGGGGAGCACGCGCACAGGCCAACGCCGTCGCCCCGACAACAACAAGAGGATCAACCCCATGCGCCTGACCCGCCTTGCCTGTGCCGTCGCCTTCGGCCTGGCCTGCCACTCGGCCCTGGCCGCCACTGCCTACGTGTCCAACGAGAAGGATGACAGCATCAGCGTCATCGACCTCGACAGCCTGGAAGTCACCGCCACTCTCGATGTCGGCATGCGCCCGCGTGGGCTGCTGCTGTCCTCGGACAACAAGCTCTTGTACATCTGCGCCAGCGACTCGGACCGCGTACAGGTGATGGACCTGGCCACGCGCAAGATCATCAAGGAGTTGCCCTCCGGCGCTGACCCCGAGCAATTCGCCCTGCACCCCAACGACCGCTGGCTGTACATCTCCAACGAGGACGATGCGCTGGTCACAGTGGTCGACACCCAGAGCGACGAGGTGCTGGCGCAGATCGAAGTGGGCGTGGAGCCCGAAGGCATGGCGGTGAGCCCGGACGGCAAGTGGGCGGTCAACACCAGCGAAACCACCAACATGCTGCACTGGATCGACACCAGCACCCAGCAACTGGTGGACAACACTCTGGTCGACCAGCGCCCGCGTCACGTCGAGTTCGACAAGGACGGCAAGCGCCTGTGGGCCTCGGCCGAGATCGGCGGCACGGTGACGGTGCTGGACGTGGACTCGCGCCAGGTACTCAAAGTGCTCAACTTCGCCATCAAGGGCGTGCACCCGGACAAGGTGCAGCCGGTCGGAGTCAAACTCACCGACGACGGCAAGTACGCCTTCGTCGCCCTCGGCCCGGCCAACCATGTGGCGGTGGTGGACGCCAGGACCTTCGAGATTCTCGACTACCTGCTGGTGGGCCGGCGCGTCTGGCACCTGGCGTTCACCCCGGATCAGAAGCGCCTGCTGACCACCAACGGCGTCAGCGGCGATGTGTCGGTGATTGACGTCGATGCGCTCAATGTGACCAAGTCGATCAAGGTCGGCCGCTACCCCTGGGGCGTGGTGGTAACGCCATGAATGCGCTTCAGGTGAGCGGCGTCGGTTTCGCCTATGGCGCCCGCCAGGCGCTCAAAGACCTGACCTTCGAGCTGGCGCCAGGGCGTTTCGGCGCCCTGCTCGGCCCCAACGGCGCCGGCAAGTCCACGCTGATCGCCCTGCTCACTCGCCTGTACGACCTGCAGCAGGGCGACATCCGCATCTTCGGCCACAGCCTGCGCGACGAACCGCGCCAGGCGCTGCGCCAGCTCGGCGTGGTGTTCCAGCAGAGCACGCTGGATCTCGACCTGTCCGTGCAGCAGAACCTCGCCTATCACGCCGCGTTGCACGGCATGCCGCGCCGCGAGGCACAGGCACGTATCGACGAGGAGCTGCTGCGCCAGGATCTCGCTGAGCGTCGTCACGACAAGGTGCGCACGCTCAATGGCGGCCACCGCCGCCGCGTGGAAATCGCCCGCGCCCTGCTCCATCAACCGCGCCTGCTGCTGCTCGACGAGGCCAGCGCCGGGCTCGATCCGGCCAGCCGCCTGGCGCTGGGCCGGCACGTGCGCAACCTGTGCCGCGAGCAGGGTCTGTGCGTGCTGTGGACCACCCACCTGCTGGACGAGATCGAGTCCAGCGACGACCTGCTGATCCTGCATCGTGGCGAGCGCGTGGCCTGGGGCAAGGCCGGCCAGTTCGGCGACGACCTGGCCATCAGTTTCGCCCGCCTGACCGGCGACGAGGCGCTGGGCCGTGGCCATGTGCGCGAGGCGATCCGACCGAATCTGGATGCCCAGGCCCGTAGGAGCGGCTTCAGCCGCGAACACCCCGCCGAGGAGCCGCAACCATGACCGCCTACTGGGAATGCCTGCGCGGCATCGTCCTGCGCGAATGGCTGCGTTTCGTCCTGCAGCGTTCGCGCTTTCTCAGCGCCCTGGTGCGCCCGCTGCTGTGGCTGCTGGTGTTCGCCGCCGGCTTTCGCGCCGCGCTGGGCATCGCCATCATCGAGCCGTACGACACCTACATCACCTACGACACCTATATCGTGCCGGGCCTGGCCTGCATGATCCTGCTGTTCAACGGCATGCAGGGCTCGCTGTCGATGGTCTACGACCGCGAGATGGGCAGCATGCGCGTACTGCTCACCAGCCCGCTACCGCGCGCCTTCCTGCTGGTGGCCAAGCTGCTGGCCACAGCGCTGATCTCGCTGCTGCAGGTCTATGCCTTCCTCGCCATCGCCTGGGTCTACGGGGTGCAACCACCGGCATGGGGCCTGCTCGCCGCACTGTCGGCGCTGCTACTGGTGGCGCTGCTACTCAGCGCACTGGGCTTGCTGCTGTCCAACGGCATACGGCAACTGGAGAACTTCGCCGGGGTGATGAATTTCGTCATCTTCCCCATGTTCTTCCTGTCGTCGGCGCTGTACCCGCTGTGGAAGATGCGCGAGTCCAGCGAGTGGCTGTACTGGCTGTGTGCGTTCAACCCCTTCACCCATGCCGTTGAGCTGGTGCGCAACGCGCTGTACCTGCGCCTGCATGTCGAGGCGCTGGCAGTATGTATCGGCCTGACGCTGCTGCTGACGCTGCTGGCCGTGCTCACCTTCAACCCGCAGCATGCGGCGCTGCGCAAAGCGGGCTGAGCCGCCGAGTTCAACCTGTAGGAACCCCGCCCCGGGGCGTAATGCTGTTCATTTAAGGTTACAGACGTTGGCTCCCCTCTCCCATTTATGGGAGAGGGGCTGGGGGAGAGGGCTGAAAATGCCGCAAAACTGCCAGTTTCCCCTCTCCCTAACCCTCTCCCCAAAGGGGCGAGGGGACTAATCGCGTCCGACCAATTCTTATGTGAATAACATTACGCCCCGGGGCGAAGCCTGAGGGCCACATCGATCTCGCGGCGCAGCCATTCGCCGCGGGGCGCGGCGCCTACTCACCGAGCACTCGCCTACTGCCCAGCCCGACATTTCTACTACTTTGGTACTGATTTTCCTCTCCAACGTAGAATTCCCAAGCCTGCGACCATGGCCTGTAATACCACTACAACAATAAGTAGAGACCTTGCCATGAAGTACCGTCTGCCCGTGCAAGCGGGCCTGATGCTCGCCTGCGTGCTACTGACCTGCCTTGCGCAGGCCGAAGAGCTTTTCGACGCCGATGGTTATCGCAGCAGCCAGTACCGCAGCCCGACACCGTCCAGTCTGGAAGGTGTAGAAGTCGTCGATACCCCCGCCCTGCAGAAGCTCCTTGCCGAGCGCCCGGACACCCGCCTGATCGACGTCTACCGCCGCCCTTTCGTGCAGGACCGCTTCGTCGAGGACGCCCCCCACGCCAACCTGCCCGGCAGTCTGTGGCTGGCCAATGCCGGCGACGGCAATCTGGCCCCACAATGGCAGCGCTACTTCACCCACTACCTGCACCAGCAGAGCCGTGGCGACGTGCGCCAACCCTTCGTGTTCTACTGCCGCTCCGACTGCTGGCTGAGCTGGAACGCCGCGCGTCGCGCCCAGGCCATGGGCTATCGCCAGCTCTACTGGTACCGTGATGGCGTCGATGCCTGGGAACAGGCCGGCCTGCCTCTGGTGCCCGCTCAACCCGCCGAACTGCCTGCTGTTTTCCTCACGCCCACTGCCACACAATAATCACGACAACGAGGTGCAAGGCCATGTACAAGATTCTGATTGCCGACGACCATCCGCTGTTTCGTGAAGCCATCCATAACGTCATCGCCGACGGGTTCCCCGGCAGCGAGATCATGGAAACCGCCGACCTGGACAGCGCCCTGGAGTTGACCCAGAGCCATGACGACCTGGATCTGATCCTGCTCGACCTGAACATGCCCGGCATGCATGGCCTGGGCGGTCTGATGAACCTGCGCAACGAGGCGCCGACCATCCCGGTGGTGATCGTCTCCGCCGAGCAGGACAAGCAGATCGTGCTGCAAGCCATCACCTATGGCGCAGTGGGTTTCATCACCAAATCCTCGCCGCGCGCACAGATGACCGACGCCATCGCGCAGATTCTCGACGGCAACGTCTACCTGCCGCCGGATATCATCCGCTCACAGAAGAGCGGCAGCTCGCGCCAGCACCACGACAACCCCAGCATCGCCCCTGAACTGCTGCAGGCCCTGACGCGCAAGCAGCTGCTGGTGCTTGAGCGCATGACCAAGGGCGAGTCGAACAAGCAGATCGCCTATAGCCTGGATATCGCCGAAACCACGGTCAAAGCGCACGTCTCGGCCATACTGCGCAAGCTGGGCGTGCATAACCGTGTGCAGGCGATTCTCTCGGCCGGCGATATCGACTTCGCCTCCTATCTGCGGCGCTAGTTCCTGAGGAGTGAGCGTCGATCCCGCGCGCAACATCTGGGCTCCTGCCTTCGCGGGAGTGACACACGAGGTTGTCCTGACTCCCGTCATCAACCCGTGCTAAAACGGCGGCCTCACCGACTGGAGCCCACCATGCACATCCGCCCCTTCCAGCTCTCCGACGAAGCCGCCGTCGTCGATCTCTGGCAACGCTGCGACCTGACCCGCCCGTGGAACGATCCGCACAAGGACATCCAGCGCAAGCTTACGGTGCAGCCTGAGCTGTTTCTGGTTGGGGAAATCGACGGCAAGCTGGTGGCCTCGGCCATGGCTGGCTACGAAGGCCATCGCGGCTGGGTCAACTACCTGGCGGTGTGCCCGCAGCGGCGCCAGCAGGGCCTGGCCCGTCAGCTGATGACCTATATCGAAGCGCAACTTCTGGCCCTGGGTTGTCCCAAACTCAGCCTGCAGGTGCGCGACACCAACGCGGCGGCATTGGCCTTCTACGAGCGACTTGGCTACAAGATCGATGCCTCGGTCAGCCTCGGTAAGCGGCTGATTGCGGATGATTGACCGCAAGCCCGATCACGCTCTACCGATCCACCGCTGCGGTGGATGTAAAAAGCGACATCCACCCTACTCACCAAAGCGAATCGCAGCCCGGATGAAATCCGGGGCAGAACGGCGTGATCCTGCAAGTAGCATGTCGACCTGAACTCAAGCCCCTGCCCCACGCTCCATCAAATGACTCATCGCCGCCTTCAGTTTCATCGGCCGTACCGGTTTGTGCAGCAGGCTGTGGCCCAGCTCGCGCATCTGCTGCTTGAGCTCGTTGCTATAGTTGGCGGTGATCATCAGCGCCGGTAGCGGCGTGCTGCGTCGGGCGTTGATCTGCGCCACGGCGTCGACACCATTGCGCTCGTCGTCGAGGTGATAGTCGGCGATCAGCAGGTCGGCTTCGGCGTGGTAGTTGTCCACCTGGCGCGCCAGGTCTTCTTCGGACAGTGCAGTAACCACGCGGCAGCCCCAGCCTTCTAGCAGGGTGCGCATGCCGGCGCAGATCGCCGCGTCGTTATCCAGCACCCATACCCGCGCGCCGCTGAGGCGTTCGAGCAACTGATCCGGGCTGTCCTGCACCCTGCGCGCGCGTGGTGCACGGCGGGTCAGCGGTACCTCGACGGCGAACATCGAGCCCCTGCCCTGCTGCGACGCCACGCGAATGCGGTGGCCGAGCATACGCGCGATCTTCTCGACGATCGCCAGCCCCAGGCCCAGGCCGCGGTCCTGCTTGCGCTGCACGTTATCGCCGCGTTTGAACTCCTGGAATATCTCGCCGAGCTTGTCCTGGGCGATGCCGATGCCGGTGTCCCAGACCTCGATGGACAGGCTGTTGCCGCGCCGCCGGCAGCCTAGCAGGATGCGCCCGCTGGCGGTGTAGCGAATGGCGTTGCTAAGGAAGTTGCGCAGAATCCGCGCCAGCAGCTGCACGTCGCTGCGAACCAGCGCCGAGCTGGGCAGGTAGTCCAGACGCAGGCCCTCGCTGCGGGCGATCTGGTGGTACTCGGCGGCGAGGTTTTCCAGCAGCTCGCTGACGGCGAACGGCGCGATATCCGGCTTGATCACCCCGGCATCGAGCTTGGAAATGTCCACCAGCGTACCGAGCAGGCTCTCGACGTCTTCCAGCGAGTTGCTGACGTTGCGCACCAGCGGTGCGCAGCCGGACAGGTCCTTCTTCTCCAGCAGCGCGCTGGTGAACAGCCGCGCAGCATTGAGTGGTTGCAGCAGGTCATGGCTGACCGCGGCGAGGAACTTGGTCTTGGACAGGTTGGCCTGCTCGGCCTCGCCCTTGGCCTCACGCAGGCGTGCCTCCATCTGCGTGCGCTCGTCGATCTCGCGGCGCAGCTGGTCGTTCACCGTGGTCAGTTCGGCGGTACGCTCGCGCACGCGCTGCTCCAGATGCTGGTAGGCCTGGTGCAGCGCCTCGGCGGTGCGGCGGCGCTCGGTGATATCGCGGATCAGCACGAAGATACCGACCACCTCGCCGCTGGCCTGACGGTTGGGCACGTAGGAACGCAGCATGTAGCGCTCCTGGCCGTTGTGGTTGGTTTCGGCGAATTCGAAGGTCACGCTCTCGCCGGACAGCGCCAGCTCGACGTAGGGCTCCAGGCGCAGGCAATGCTCCTCGCTGTGCACTTCGCGCAGGCTCTGGCCGAGCATGGCGCCGCGCGGCCAGCAGTACCATTCCTCGTAGACCTTGTTGGTGAATTCGTAGACCAGGTCGGCCGACAGATAGGCGATCAGCGCCGGCACGTGGTCGGTGATCAGGCGGATCCAGCGCTCGCTGTCGCTCAGCGCCTGGGCCTGGCGATGACGCTCGGTGATATCGGTGAAGGTATTGACGAAGCCGCCGGTAGGCAGCGGATGGGTGCGCACTTCCAGCATGCGCCCGTCGAACAGGCGCACCTCCACCTGGCGCAGTGGTTTGCCAGCGGCATCGCGGCTGTCCGGGGTCAGCGGCTCAAGTTCGCTTTCCGCCATCACTTCGGCGAACGGCCGGTGGGCATTGATCGGCGCCAGCCCGCAGAGTTCGAGAAAACGGTGGTTCCACAACTCCAGCGCGCCCTCGGCATTGACCATGGCCATGCCCTGCGACAGGTTGTCGACCGCGCGCTGCAGCAGGCGCGACTTCTGCGCCAGGGCCTGCTCGCGGCGCAGCGCCTCGCTCTGCTTCACCTCGGTGATGTCGGTGTAGAGGATCACCAGCCCGCCTTCGCGGGTCGGCCGCTCGCTGACCTGCACCCAGCGCCCGTCCTGCAGGCGGAACAGGCTCGGCTCGCCCTCCTTGCCGAGTTGCGCCTCCACCACCAGGCCGGTGCTGCGGCTCAGGCGCTTGATCTCCTCCAGCCGCGTGCCCGTGCCGATGCGCGCCCGGCTGCGCGCCCACAAGGCCTTGAAGCGGCTGTTGAAGAGGACGATGCGCTGGCGATCGTCGAACAGCACGAAGGCATCGGAGATGCTCTCGATGGCGTCGATCAGGTGCTGGTGGGCAGTCTCGGCGCGCAGCCGCGCGTCGCTGAGCAACTGGTTGCTGGATTTCAGTTCGGCCATCGCCTGGTTCAGCGCGTCGGTGCGCTCGCGCACCTGCTCGGAGAGCACCACCGAATGCTGGAAGGCCGCGTAGGCGTCATCGCCACGGGAATGGATCGACTCGACCCGTTCGATCAGCGCGGCGTTGATGCGCTTGAGCTTGGCGTTCTCCTGCTCCAGCGCCGTACAGCGTGCCTGCAGCTCAGCGCTCGCCGCGCCCAACAGGTCGGCCAATGGCGACACCGGTGAAGGTCTGGTTGATGTGCATGCCATTGAACTGCTCTCCGTAGGTGTTGAAGCCGATCACCCGCTGCTGGCGCAGCAGAGTGGCGACCGACTCGACGCCGCCATCGTTCTCGATCTCCAGGCGACGCAGAAAGCAGTCGCAACCGATGGTCAGCAGCAGCGGACCGAGGCGCTGCTCCAGCCCGGCGAACAGCTGCGCAAGGTTCGGCAGCAAGGGACCGGGGCGCATGGCGGTAAGGACGATGCCGTTCTCCACCGCGCAGTAGAAGGTCAGGCTGAGGTCGTCATGCACCTGCTGGATCGAGCGCACGTAGTAGTGATCGCTGATCCGCACTGCCAGCGGATAGGCAGCGAACGCGCGCAGATCCAGGGCCTCGACCGGCACGCCGATCAGCTCGGCGTATTCCTGCGCGGCCGGCGCGGCATTGAGCTCGTACACCCGGCGCGTGGCACTGTCGGCACGGGTCACCACCAGCTTCTCGGCACTGGGCTGAATGTGATGAGTGCTGAACACCTCGAACTCCAGCCAGGTGTTGAACAGCACCACGACCGCCGCACCGCTGTGAAAACGGCCACCGTGATAGACGTGGGTGTGAGTCAGGTGATTGTCGTCGCCGGCCGAGCCGCCGAAGTGCGGGATGCTGCCCAGCGCCGCACTGAGTGCGCCGAGCACCAGTTCCTCGCGGCTGGAAAGGCCATCGAGCAGGGTCAGGGCGAAGCTGTGGCCCTTGATCGAGGCCAGCTCGTTGCTGCGGCAATCCTTGACCAGGCCATCGACCAGTTGCTGCGCATCGAGCAGATTGAAGCGCTCCATCTCGTCGATCAGCACGCTGGCGATGGAGAAGCAGCGCAGATCGAAGCCCAGCGCCACCACGCAGCCACGACCGTAGCCCTGCGGGGTAATCTCGCCGGCGCTGGTACAGCCCACCAGGCTGACGCCACCGAAGTGCGCCTCCAGTGCCTGGCCGAGGCCGTCGAGATCGTACTCGGCCGAGCAGAAGAACAGCACGAAGCCGAGATAGGGATGGATCAGCTGGCGTGCCAGTTCCTGGGCGGCCAATTCCACATCCTTCGTGCTGGAGACGGCGCTAAGCACGCCCTCCGACTGTTCCAAGGCCATATCACGCCCCAAATGCACCTGCTGATCATGGGGAAATTCTACGAAGGAGGCCGCAGAGGCCCCATGCTACTTGAGTACTGGGTAGTCGATCCGTAGGGCGTACTCGCGAAGCAGTACGCGACGCACGCCGCCACCCTGGTCACGCCATGCATTGGTCGACAACCCGCTGCAATTCAATAGGTAGGGCGGGTGCAACCCGCCAACGGGGAAACGGCGGGTTGCACCCGCCCTACAAACTGGTGCGCATGGCGCACCCTGCCTGGGACGGCACCGTGCTTGTGTAGGGTCGGCGTAAGTAGCCCAGGAAGCCATAGAACAAAAAAAGACCGGGCAGAGGTCGCCCCCTGCTCGGCCTTGTGCATTGGTGCTTACCAGCTGAGCACGGCACCCACGGCGAAGGTATCGGTGTCCTCGTTCAGACCGCTGCCGGCGGCGGCGTCGATCTGGTACTGGTTGTACTCGGCGACCAGCTTGAGGTTGTCGTTGATGGTGCGGAAATAGGCGATGCCGCGGGTCTCGTAGTCCGCCGCCACGCCCAGACCGTTGCCGTCGTCCTCGGTCTTGCCATAGGACAGCGCCACACGGTTCTTGCCCCAGGTGTAGGAGCCCTGCAGCAGGTAACCATCGCTGTCGATATCGCGCAGGGTCGGCTCGCCCAGGTTGTTGGTGAAGAACGGGTTGATGCCCTTGGCCTGGAAACCCGAACCGGTCAGCGACAGGCCGCCGAACTTGGCCTGCACGCCATAACCCAGGCCTTTGGAGGTGACCTTGTCGACGGTGTCGTCGGTGTTTTCGGAGGTCTGGTAGGCGCCGTTGACCCAGGTGTAGATGGTCGAGCCGCCCAGATCGAACTGGTAGCTGACTTCCGATTCGAAGCGCGGATTTTCCTGGTAGGCCTTGCCGGTGGCGCTGTCGTCATTGGTGTCGACCGGGTCCATGATGCCCACTGCGACGCGCAGCCCTTCAGCCAGATTGTTGTTGCGGTAGGTGATCTGCGAGGTCGGGAACGGATACGGGTAGCCGGTACCGATGTTGCCGAAGGACACGCCGTTGCCGTCCACCAGGCCAAGGGTGTCGGAGACGTTGCCGTACCCGGCCAGCAGCTCGTCGAGGAAGATGTTGGAGCGCGAGAACAGACCGAAGTCCTTGCCCACCAGCACCTCACCCCACTCCGGACTGGAAACGGTGCCGTAGAACTGACGCACGTCGATGGCGGTGTCGGTGCCATTGGTTTCGCTGTCGTTGATGGTGACCCAGAAGGACGAGCGACCGCTCAGCTTGAGGTCGTCGATCTGCTTGCCGAAGTTGAAGCCGATCCAGTTGGGCAGAAAGCCCATCTTCACCCGCGACTGGCGACGGTCGAACTGCTCGCCGTCACGGTCCACGTCGCTGTTGACGTAGAAGGCGTTGATGTAGCCGTCGGTGGAGAAAGTGGTGTCGTCCTTGTCGTACAGGACGATCTCGGCGGCGGCCTGCTGCGCAGTCGCCAGGGCGACGGCAGTGGCCAGGGTCAGGGGCAGAAATCGAGTGATGGCGATCTTGTTGTTGTGCATAACGCTCTCCGCTTGAGTGGCGACCGCCAGGGCAGTCGTGTCGGAGGCGATTATCGAAAGCGGGCCAGGCAGGCCATACGCTGCCTTGGCAGCGATTGGCTGCTGCTTTGGCCGGGCGCTACCGGCCCGCTTCGGCCGGCTCGCGACCGACCTGCTACCGGTAGCGGGAGAAAGGTCGTAGTACCTGGCCAGCCCTTGGGCGTAGAAGCGCGCCAGACGCCAAACCCCGGGAGGCGCGCCAGGCGACGAACAACGCTGGCGCGACCGCAAAGGGCTTCGCCTCGGGCGGCTACAGAAAAAGCACACCGGAAACTCGAGGGGCGTCGCGCGCAAAGGGAGCCGATTAGAACGCGGCCTAAGCCGGCGAAGGCGCACCGCTGGCCAGCACGCGCCAGTCGTTGGCGCGCAGCAACTGACCGAGTGCATCGAGCAGATCGTGCTGCGTCAAGGTCGCCAACGCCTGCAGCACCCGTTGCGGATGCGATTCGGGCAGCCCGGCCAGATACAACTGCCACAGCTGCTCGGCGCGAGGCAGGTTTGCCGTGGCGGGAGCCAGCGCCATCTGCAGCGCCGCACGTCCCGCTGTCAGCGCTGTATCGTCCAGCGCGGCAAGCGCCTGGCGCTGCTCCTCAAGAAAGCCGCGAACATGGGCGTAGATCCCGGCCGCATCGCATACCGGCGACTGCAGGGCGAAGAGCAGCCCCCTGCAACCTTCTACCTGGCGAAAGCCGGCAAACAGGGCATAGCCCAGTTGCAACTCGCCACGCAGCCGCTGATAAAAACGCCCCTGCAGCTGTAGTCCAAGCAGGCGCCAGGCCGCCTCGGTGTGCGCATCGGCAACAGGTAGCGGGCAGAACAGCAGCAACGCCGCATCGCTACCGGGCTGCGTCTGCTGATGCCAGGTAAGGCCCGGGCATCCGGCCGGCGATCCCGGCAGATCACCCAGTGGCTCGACCGCCAGGCACAGCTCCTCGAGTTGCACGCGCTCGGCATCATCCAGCCCGACACTCAGCGCCTGCAGAGTCGCATCATCGCTGCACGGGCAAAGCGCCGGCAGATGCTGCAGCAAGGTGCGCAGCAGCATGCCCTGGGGCGCAGGCTCCAGCGGCTCGCTATCGGGCGCCAACAGCAGCGGCATGATCAGGCCGCTGAATGCCGGCAACAGCGCTGCCGTTCCCTGCAGCACCAGCGTCCAGCGCCCCGGTTGCACGCTCAGCTGGCAGGCAATACCCAGCCGCTCACCACGCCAACGCAAGTCGGCAATGCGCGCCTGCAAGCTGGCATCGATGCCATCCGTCGAGCCTGCGCTGGTACAGGGGCCGCGCCAATAAAGCGCAGCCGGGCCGCCGGCGCCCTGCCCCGGGTAATGCCGCAGGCGGGCGGGCGGCAGCGAATCCGGGATGAACGCCGTACTGGTGGCCAGCAAAGGTTCTTCACTGGCCAGGCGAAAATCGAAATCCAACGTCAGCGCAGCAGCGGGCTCCACCGAGGCTTGCAGCGGCAACACCAGGCCGGTCGCCGGCCAAGGCGTCTGCGGCTGTTGAGTGCAATACAACTCGATCAGCCCTTCACCGTCAGCCAGCTGACTCAACAAAAAATCCACAGCAGCCAGGGTACGGTTTGCGTCGAACGCCCCCATTTGCAGATGCCGCGCCAATGCCAGCGGCGCCAACCCGAACTGCCGCAGCGTCAAGGCCTGCTGCCATTGACGTCTGCGCCGCTGCCAATGCGTATGCCCCTGCACCTGTCTGGCCCAGCTCATCAATGCCCCGCGCAAGCGAGAGCCCTGTTCTTCACCAGCGCCTTGAAAGTCCAGACGCAGGAAGCATTGCCCGGCATGGCAATACAGCACCCGCGCCTGCAACTGCCGGCACAGTTGTCGCCTACGCAGGCCATCGAGCAGACCACCACAGGCGGGGTCATGCAGGGCGTCCAGCAATAACTCCAGCGCGGCGTCTGCTGCGTCCCCATCGACCTGCGCGGCAAACCCGAAGTGTACGTGGCTGGAGCCATGTTGCAGATTCAGTCGGGATGCACGCAGTGGCAGCAGAGCAACCGGCGGAGTGGCTGGCTCGGATTCAGTCGCTGGCAATGGCCCCAGGACGGCTTCGCTCATGGCCAGCAGTTGCTCCGGCGGCTGCGGTCCCACCAGCGTCAGACACATATTCGCGACACGATAGTGCTGGCGATGGTAGTCACGCAGCGCCTGCTGAAACTCCGGCTGCTCCACAGCCAGCGTGCTGCGATCACCGGCCAGAAAGTCGCCGCAGCGATGTCCGGCAGCCAATGCCTGACCCAGAGCGTGGTCGATACGACTGTCGCCATCCTGGCTGCGTGCCTGGTACTCGGCGTGCAACACCTCACGCTCACGCAGCTGCGCCTCGACCTCCAGCAGCGGCCAACGCAACATGTCCAGCAGACGGGCCAGTGCCGGCTGTAACTGCTCGGCCGGCAGCTGACAGACGAAATCGGTATGTCGCGCCTGCGTCGAGGCATTGACCTGCCCACCGAGTCGCTGGGCGAACGCCATCAAACCCTGCTCACGGGGATAATCGCGGCTACCGAGAAACAGCAGATGCTCGAGAAAGTGCGCCAGGCCGGGATAGGCCTCGGGTTCGTCATGACTGCCCGCCGCGACCCGCAGGCAGATCCCCGCGTCCTGCGCCCAGCTCTGCTGCAACACCCGCAACTCGGCGCCGTTGGTCAGGCGCCTGGAGTGGGTGATAGCTTGGACTCGTTGGTGCATGGATCGCTCTCTGGGCAGCTTTCGCTCAAGCGTCAACCTTACACCAGCACCGCACAATGCTGCTTTGGCCGGGGTGAACTGCATCCAGGGTCGTATTCGCCGGCAGCGCTTGGGCCTCAGTGAGGTCGGGCAGGCTAGTTGTCCGGCCTGACGTAGCGCTCTTGCATCTGCCGCGCCGCCGTCTCGGCAGCGTCGAGACCGGCATCGACGCTCTGGCGAAAGCCCGCGTCGATCATGGCCTGCAAGCCGGCGGCTGTAGTGCCGCGATAATCGAGCATGGCCTGGACCATCTGCGCCGGCGGCATGCCACCGCGCCCAAGCAGCTGACTCGCTTCTGTCACCACTCCGCGCACGGCGTTTTCGGCGATCTGCTGCGGCAACCCCTTGGCCAGCGCGTGCGCCAGCAAAGCCTCGGCCAGCAGCGCCGGGTAGGCTGCCCCGGCACCGACCAGGCCAGTCAGGTAATCGAGGTCGCGCTCACTGGTCACCTCGTCAGCACTGCCGCAACTGTCGAACATTGCCTGGGTGAAGCGCTTGTCGGCGGCGCTGACCTGCTCGGCCGCATACCAGGGCGTATAGCACCGACCGATCTGCGCTGCCGCATTGGGCATGGCACGAATCACCCGGTGGCTGCCGGTGCGAGCCATCAGCGTAGCCAGCGAGACACCCGCCATGAAGGAAATCACCAGTTTGTCGGCAGCCTCGATCTGGACTGCCGCGAACTGCTCGGGGCGCACCGACAGCACGATGATGTCGGCCCATTGCGCCAGCTGACGGTTGTCTGCAGTCAGTCGTACCTCTGGCCAGGCGTCGAAACCCTCGACCCGCCCGTTGCGGCTGGAGAGCATCAGCGCAGCCGGCGCCAGCACGCCTCGCTCAAGCATCGAACCGCCAATCGAGCGCCCCAGCCAACCGCCCCCACCGATAATGCCAACCTTGCGTCCACTGAACATGCGCGTACCTCTCAGGTCGGCTCACTGGTCGCAGTGGCGACCAGCACAGGCTCGCTCACCGTGAAACCATGGCGAGCATAGAAGCGCTGCAGTTCACGCGGCTCGGGCGCCTGCTCGGTGAAGATCCTCACGTATTCCGGGATGCGCTGCATGCGCACGAGAAGGTCCTCACGGCTGTTCATGCTGATGTAGCCGATCTGGGTCAGGTACAGGGAACGCGAGCGGACATCGGCAGGCAACGCCTCGTAGCCGAAACGCGCGAACATGCCCGCCAGGGCTGCCAGGCGCGTCTTGTCGGCCAGCTCGACCTCGGCAGCCACTCTGGAGTCCTGCAGTGCCCAGCTGCGCACGGCGAACTCGAACTGCGAGTCGAACAGCGCCGGGCTCAGCCAGCAGTCGAAGACGTTGAGCAGCGCTTCATTGATGCTCTCGGCATAGGCCTGGGTCTGCCCGACCAGATTGTCGGTGTTCTTCGCCCGCCAACGCTCCAGCAGTGCCGAGAGCAGCTCCTCGCGGTCCTTGAAGAACCAGTAGAAGCTGGTACGCGACAGTTGCAGCTTCTTCGCCAGCGGCAGAATCCGCACAGCCTCGACGCCTGATTCGATCAGGACCTCATACGCTGCCTCCAGCCAGCCGTCGGCTGAGCCGCGCCAGCCGCCTTCACTTGATTTTGTCGGTGTATTCATAGCGCGATGGTAGCGGCCCGCTGGCGGGTCTACAACGCGAAAAGAGTGCAACGCAGTCTATCCACACGACATACCTGTACATTTCCTAGACACGCCTGGCTTCGAAAACCGCTTAACTGCGACCACTGCTAGCCAGATACGACATAGGCTGTTGCGCTGAATGTACAGATAAGTCAGCTTAATTGACACATATGTACATTTTGCTTTTTTCGCTCTTCTCTGGAGTTCCGAGCATGTCCAGCGATCCACTGCTTCAGCCGTACCAGCTCAAACACCTGACCCTGCGCAACCGGATCATCACCACTTCGCATGAGCCGGCCTATCCCGAGGACGGCATGCCCAAGGCGCTTTACCGCGCCTACCACGTCGAACGCGCCAAGGCCGGCGTCGCCCTGACCATGACCGCCGGCTCTGCCGCCGTTTCCCGCGACAGCCCACCGGTGTTCAACAACATCCTGGCCTACAAGGATGAAGTGGTTGGTTGGCTGAAGGACCTTACCGACGAATGCCACGAGCATGGCGCGGCGGTGATGATCCAGCTCACCCACCTCGGCCGGCGCACGCGCTGGGACAAGGGCGACTGGCTGCCGGTGGTGTCGCCCTCGCATCAGCGCGAGGCGGCGCACCGCGCCTTTCCCAAGAAACTCGAGGACTGGGATATCGAGCGCATCATCAAGGACTATGCCGACGCAGCCGAACGCATGCGGGCCGCCGGCCTCGACGGCATCGAACTGCAGGCTTACGGGCACCTGATGGACCAATTCTGGTCGCCGCTGACCAACGAGCTGGACGCCCCCTTCGGCGGATCGCTGGACAACCGCCTGCGCTTCACCTTCGAGGTGCTGCGCGCGGTGCGTCAGCGGGTCGGCAACGAATTCATCGTCGGCGTGCGCTACACCGCCGACGAGGCCCTCAAGGGCGGCATCAGCGCCGAGGAAGGCCTGGACATCTCGCGGCGCCTGAAGGAAAGCGGCATGGTCGACTTCCTGAACGTCATCCGCGGCCATATCGATACCGACGCCGGCCTGACCGATGTCATCCCGATCCAGGGCATGCATAACTCTCCACACCTGGACTTCGCCGGGCAGATCCGCGCGGCTACCGACTTCCCGACCTTCCACGCGGCGAAGATTCCGGACATCGCCACCGCGCGCCATGCCATCGCCTCGGGCAAGGTCGACATGATCGGCATGACCCGCGCGCACATGACCGACCCGCATATCGTGCGCAAGCTGCTCGCCGGGCGCGAAGAGGATATCCGCCCCTGTGTCGGCGCCAACTACTGCCTGGACCGCATCTACCAGGGCGGCGCCGCCTACTGCATTCACAACGCCGCCACGGGTCGCGAAACCAGCATGCCGCACGAGATTGACAAGGCTGCCCAGCGGCGCAAGGTGGTCATCGTCGGGGCCGGCCCGGCCGGGCTGGAGGCAGCGCGAGTGGCCGGCGAGCGCGGCCATGAGGTGGTGGTCTACGAGGCCGCCAACCAGCCCGGCGGGCAGATTCGCCTGACGGCACAAAGCCCGCGCCGGCGCGAGATGCTCAGCATCATCGACTGGCGCATGAGCCAGTGCGACGCATTGGGCGTGCGCTTTCATTTCAATACCTGGGCCGAAGCCGAGACCATTCGTAGCGAGCAGCCCGACGTGGTCATCGTCGCCACCGGCGGCTATCCGCACACCGAGGTGCTGGAGAGCGGCAACGAACTGGTGGTTTCGGCCTGGGACATCCTCTCCGGCGACGTCAAACCGGGACGCAACGTGCTGCTGTTCGACGACGCCGGCGACCACACGGCCCTGCAGGCCGCCGAGCTGATTGCCCAGAGCGGCGCCAGCCTGGAAATAATGACCCCGGATCGCAGCTTCGCACCGGAAGTCATGGCGATGAATCTGGTGCCCTACATGCGCTCGCTGCAGAAACTCGACACCACCTTCACCGTCACCTATCGCCTGACCTCGGTGGCACGTGAAGGCCAGACACTGCTGGCACAGATCGAAAGCGACTACGGCGGGGTGCGCAAGCAGCGCCAGGTCGATCAGGTGGTGATCAACCACGGCACCCGGCCAATGGACGATTTGTATCTGGAGCTCAAGCCCTTCTCGCGCAACCTCGGTGCGGTCGAATATCAGGATCTGATCGTCGGCAAGCCGCAGCAGCGCGAAGACAATCCGGACGGCGAGTTCCAGCTGTTCCGCATCGGCGACGCGGTGGCCGCGCGCAACACCCACGCTGCCATCTACGACGCCCTGCGCCTGGTCAAGGATCTCTGATCAGGCGGCTCGTTGCGCCCGGTTCACGCCGGGCGCTTCGGATACCTGCTTATCGCCTCAGGGATGGGCGAGTCCCTCGATGACCTGGCCGATGATATCGCCCAACGCCGTCACCGGCTCGTCAGACGAGACGTCGATCACCAACAGGCGTGCACCGGCATGCTGCAGAACGGCCTGCAAGGCGTCGCTTACCGGGCGGTCACTCAGCACCAGGCGCACGTCGTTGTCCTCCAGCACGGACTGCAGTGCTGCCTGGTTTTCACCCAGCTCGCCCTCTGGCAGTTCGATCACATCGAGGTTGAGACCGGTGGTCAGGTACTCGAAGCCAGGGGACAGGCTGGCAACACTGAGGTTGTCCAACTGCGCCAGCCGCTTCTCACTCTCGGCACTCAAGGCCAGCAGGCGCTGCTTGATCTGCGCCAGGTTGGTCGCGATCTGCTGCGCGTCGCCAGGGCTCAGGCGCACCAGGTCCGCCGCGATCACATCGGCCATGCGCCCAAGATTGTTGACGCTCAGCCAGGGCTGCTCAGCTAGCGCATCACCGCCCTGTGAACGCAATGCGATGCCGGGTAATGCACCGTCCACGGGGCGAGCCGCATCCACTTCGACGATACGAATATTGCTGCGCCGCGCCATGGGATACAGCGGGTCGTCCGGCCACAGCGAGCGCAGCGCAATCACCGCATCGGCCTCGCTCGCCGCCTTTTCCAGTGCTGCGGCTCCGCGCCCGCTGAAAAAGGAGATCTGCCGGCTGGCTGGGAGCCTGTCCGGGGCGGCACGCACGACCTCGACCCCGGTGCCTTGTAGCAGCGCCGAACCCAGGCCATGCGTCACCGGCAAGCTGGTCAGCACGCGCATGGGTTCGGCTGCCGCCACCGCTGTAGCCAGCAGGATCCCGACAGCAACGGCGAGGTTGATCAGTTTCTTGTTCATCCGAGGTTCCCTTTGAGGCCGGGCAGCAGGCCACGGGCGATAGCGGCGCCGGCAAACACGAGGCCGGCCATGATGATGATCGAAGCACCGGACGGCACCGGCAGTTCCAGGGCGATGGGCAGGAAGATTCCAACCAGCGTGCAGCATGTGGCGATCACCACCGACAGCCAGAAGAAGCCCTTCAGCGACTGGCTGAGCAGACGGGCGGCGGCAGCCGGAATGACCAGCAACGCACCGACCAGAATGGCGCCGATGACCTTGACCGCCGCGACAGTGACCAGTGCCACCAGCATGACGAAGAGGTAGTCCAGAGGTTTCACCGCGACACCACGCACGGCGGCCAGCTGCGGGTTGAAGCTGGCCAGCATGAAGCGGTTGTACAGCGGCACGGTCAGGGCCATGACCAGCAGCGAGACCAGCGACAACACGCCGAGGTCCTGCGCATTGACGGTGAGCACCGAGCCGAACAGCACATTCTCCAGAATATGGATATTGATGCGCCCGGCCAGCACCAGCAGGAGGCTGGCACCTACGGCCAGCGATACGGAGAGAAATACGCCGATCAGCGTATCCGGCGACAGACCGGTACGGTTGCGCAGATAGTTGAGCAGCAGACCGAACAACAGACAGTAACCGAACAGGCTGCCATAGGGGCCGGTATAAGGCTCGCCAAGCAGAATGCCGATGGCGACGCCGGTCAGCGCTGCGTGACCAACGGCCTCGGAGAAGAAGGCGAAACGCTTGACCACCACCAGCGTGCCCAGCCCGCCGAGCACCGGACCGATCAGCAGCCCGGCGAACAGGGCATTGATGACGAAGCCATAGGCCAGCGTGTCAGGCAGATAGCCAGCAGCGGCCCATGCCTGGATCAGCAGCCGCAGCTGTTCAAAGAAGGCGCTCATTGCTCGCTCCTCCCCGCAGCCTGAGGGTGACTGGAGAACAACTGCAGCAGACGCTCCGGTTTCAGTGCCTGCTGCGGCGCATCATCGAACAGCACGCGGCGGTTCAGACCGGTGACACGGTCAGCCAGCCGTCCGACCGCACCCAGGTCGTGCTCGACCCAGAGTACGGTTACGCCAGCCCGGCGCCAGTCCTTCAACAACATCTCGAACACCCGCATGCCCGGCTCGTCCAGCGCAGCCATGGGCTCGTCGAGGATCAGCAGCTGTGCAGCCGGCACCAACCCCTGAGCCAGCAGCACACGCTGACGCTCACCACCGGACAACGCGCCCATGCGCCGTTTGCGTTTGTCGAGCATGCCAACCCGCGCCAGCGCCTCATCGATGGACGGCGCGTGACGTCTGGACAGGCCAAGAAAGGCTGGGCGCAGCTGGCACATGGCAGCCATGAAATCATCCACCGTCATCGGCAGGCCACGGTCGAACTCCAGCGCCTGCGGTACATAACCGATGACACCGGGCGCATCCGGCCAGCTCAGGCTCAGCTCGCCACGGTGCGGCATTTGCCCGAGCAGGGTCTTGATCAGCGAACTCTTGCCCCCGCCGTTGGGGCCGACCAGCGCATGCACACTGCCGGCTTGCACCTGGAACGATATCCGCTCGAGGATGGGGGTACGACCAAGCTCGAGGCTGACTTCGGCAAAATCGATCGAGGGCCCGGTAATCGTCGCAGTCGGCAAGGTTTCGACCGCCGTCATGCGCCGTTCTCCTGAATCGCACGTACCACGGTATCGAGGTTGCGGGTCATCTCCTCTTCGTATTTGCCCGCGCTGTATTCGCCGTAGGAGATGTGCGTGAGCGGATACAGATGCACGCCGGATTCACGCTGAATGGTCTCGACGTAAGTGGAGGGGAAGTCCATCTCCGAGAAGATCACCTGCACGTCCAGATCCCGCAGCTGGTCGATGGTCTTCTTCAACTGGCTGGGGCTGGGTTCGATGCCATGCGCCGGCTCGACCACGGCGGTCACCTCCAGACCGAACTCACGCAGCAGATAGTCGTAGGCGCCATGAATGGTCGCCACACGCAACTCGGCACCGTGCTCCTGGCTCAGGCGTCCGAGCGCCTCGGCACGCAGAGCACGCAGGCGCTTGCCATAGGCGCGGGCATTCTCGCGGTAAGCCTTGGCGTTATCCGGGTCGAGCTTGCCCAGCTCCCTGGCGATGGTGTTGATCTGGGCGATCGACGCACTGATCGAAAGGAAGGTGTGCGGGTTGACCACCTTGCCCGCGCCGCGTGCAGCCTGGCCGGTCGCTGCCAGCAGAGGCACGCCGGCATTGGCCTCGATCAACGGCAGCTGCGGCTTCTCGCTGGCCTCGATCATGCGCTCGGCGAAGTCGTCGTGGCCTACGCCGTTGAGCACGACCACATCCAGATTGCCGATGCGCTTGATATCTTCGGCACGCGGTTCGTAGGCATGCGGGTTGAAGCCTGCCGGAATCAGCGGCACCACTTCAGCCTTGTCGCCGACGATGTTGCTGACGTAGCTGTAGTATGGATGCAGCGTGATGCCGACACGCAGGCGCTTGCCTTCAGCGTGGCTCAGAGCGGGCAACAGAACGGCGCTCAGGCAGACAAGGAAAGCGGCCAACATGCGGCAGCGCAGTGGGAAGCGAGAGTAGGTCGACATGGGCAAATCCGAAATTCAGTGGCGGTGTTGGCGGGTAACGCCTGCATCGAACTCGCTGAACACCTGGCGCCAGCCAGCAGCGTTCAGCGCCTGTTCGTGCAGGTCAATCGGGGCGTCGTTGAGGGCCGAGCGATTGAGCCAGACGCTGGCCTCCTCGCCGTCGAGCAGCAGCAGAAACGAGCCTGCCGTATCTTCGGCATTGCTGCGGCCGAAATAGGCGGTAGTGCTATCGCTGCGCAGCAGTTGCCAGGTATGTCCGCCGCGGTTGACGGCGCTGGCATCGGCGATGAACGGAGGAAAGCCCTCCTCTGCCAGCTGCGCTGGAGTCGGCAGGCGCTGCTCGTCCTCCAGATACAGGCGAATCTCGTCGAGGGCGACCAGCAGGTCGGTGTGAATGCCCTGCTCGGCCGCGCGCAGGTCGCGACGCGCATCCAACCGGGAGGTATCGACGGCACTCTGCTGCGTCTGCGGCTGCGCCTGCCACATCACCACCAACCCGGCACACAACAGGATGGCCAGCGCAAGCAGACACACATACAGCGTTTCATGCCCTGCGCCTGCAGGACGAACCACCTGGGTGCTCATGGAGCCTCTATATCCAGATGGTCGATTTCCACCACATGGCCGGGACCGGCATCGAACAGCACATAGAACTCACCTTCAGGGCGTTTGAAGCTCAGGCTGGAGTCGTCGCCGAGCTTACCGGCGACGAGGATTTCCTCGTCGTAGCTGATTACGTCCAGCGTCACGCCTGGCGCACCACTGCCGTCGGAAAAACCGCCAACGCAGACAATCTCCTCATCGCCCTGCGCTTCACACTGGCAGACCGGGTTGTGCGCCAGCGCCAAGGAGCTGAATGTGCCGGTCGCCGCCAGCAGCAGTGAGCGATACAGATTCTTCATGGTTTGCCTCCTCGTTGATTCAGCCAGGCCCGGGTGGCAGGCGATGCCTGGGCCAGCGGTATGGATGCCTGATGCAGGGAGCCGTCCCAGCCTTCCATGGTGATCCACAGTTCGGCATCGGCCTTGGTCCGCGGTGGAATGGGCAGGCTGGCGCCCATGCGATAGGGGCTGCCGAAAAAGATCGCGCCGGCGGCGCGCAGGCTGCGCGGTTTGCCGATGCGCAGGTAGGTAGCCTTGACCTGATCGATGCACGTGGTGCACAGCGCGGCATTGAAGTTCTTCATGTAACCCGCCGGGCCCTCGAACTTCGGGGCTTCATCGCGCAACTCGGCCAGACGCAGGCTCCACGGACCGACCTGCACCTCGCCGATCTCACGCTCGCCCAGGCCGCTCTCGCCACGAAACAGGGAAACGTCCTTGAAGTACTTGGGCATGAAGGCCAGCGGGATGATCACCAGCAGGATGTTCAGGTGGAAACGCCACCTGTGCCAAAGGCGTCCCAAAGGCGTAGATGGCAATGTCACTGCCTTGCTCATGACTGGCCCTCCGGGGCTTCACCGATAGCAATGGGCGCCGTGCGCTGGCGCGCGGCACGCGGTTTACGCTTGGCCAGCGCGGCGGTGGCCTGGACGGTACGCTTGCTCCAGATCAACAGGCCACTGAGCACCATCATGCTCAGCAACAGCCCGAACACGAACCACACCAGCTTGAGCCAAAGACCGCCGAAATCACCGGTGTGCAGCGGTCGCATCGACTCGGTGACGAATTCCAGGGCAGAACGGTCCGACAGCAGGCGGGTCTGGTCGACGTTGCCGGTGTAGGGGTTGACCGCAGCCGACTGGAACATCAAGGGATACCAGCCACGACCACCGACGAAGATATGGCTGTAGGCATTGCCTGGCAGGCTGACGAAACTCGCCTCCAGACCGGGAATGCGCTGTGCGGCGGTATCGACGGCGTGATCGATATCGATGCGCGACACGCTGCCGCCAGGCTCGATCACCGGTACCTCTTCACGCGCCACCACCGGTGGTATGCCTTCGGTGGAAATGGAAACGTGGTTGTCGAACAGCAGCGCCTGAATCAGAAACCATACGCCGGTGATGGAAATGACGGCGATGAACCAGATCGACCAGATGCCGGAAAGGCGATGAAAATCGCCCCAGAAGATACGCGCGCCCTGGTTGAAGCGCAGCGTCGGCTTGAAGAAACCCTTCCAGAACTTCTTGTAGACCACCAGCCCGGTCACCAGAGAAGCCAGCATCGGCAGGCCCATCAGCGACACCAGATACCAGCCCCAGCTGAAACCATTGGTGAAGGGCACCAACCACCAGCCATGCAGGGCACGGGTGAACTGACGGAAGTCGAACTGCGGGCTGATGCCCTGGATCGCCCCGGTATAGGGATTGACGTAGAGCGTGGGTGAGGTGCCATCCGGATAGCTGACCCGCGCAGTGAGGGCGAAGTGGTCCTCCTGCGGGCGACTGATCGATTGCACGAAGAGCTGCGGCTCGGCGCGGCTGATGGCCTGCAACACCTGACCGTAGCTCAGGCGCTCGGCATCATCGGTCGGCTTGCTGGCACGTACATCCGGGTTGGCCAGCCAGACAATCTCCTGACTGACCGTGGCCAAAGTACCGGTGACACAGATGATCAGCAGAAAAAACCAGACCGGCAACGCCAGCCAACTATGAACGAGGAACCAGATTCTGGAGCGGGATTTCTTTGACATCGGCAAACCAGGGGTAAACGCCTATAAGGCAATGACTGGGGCTGGAGAAACACAAATCGAGTGTTCATCCATATAGGACGGATGAGATGGGAAAAACCCGCAGGTGCAGATGAAAAAAATTTTTATTCAGCGAGCTTTACTACCAACCAGCGGGTCAACCCACGCCCGGCACGCTATGCGTTCTTTTCTTGGTAGAATCGCCCCCTTTATTCGCCGTCGAGCATCCCGACTGTTTCCCCTCAAGGACGCAGAAAGGGTGAAGTCGGCCTCCAACAACCAGAGTGACGATGCCTCAAGAATCGAACATCTCCATCACCAGCACACGCCCTACCCTGTCCCGCCGCTTCTCCGTGGCGCCGATGATGGATTGGACCTGTTTTTATTATTTATCTAATAAAATCAATAATATATAAAAATCATATTTTAATTTAAGCAGTCTCTTAGCATCCCATACGTCATGAATGTGCTACTAGGCGCTGAGCCCAACGCTAAAACGTGCGTCTTCTGGCTGCGCCTGAGACGTTACTTGGGGCCTCGGGCTGCATGCCTGAGTATTCGCATGAAAACCGTCAGGCGCTCTCACTAGCCGACACCATTCAGCCGCATGCAAAATCGACAGGCTTTCACATAGTTCGCCACCAGAGGCTTCGGCCTCTGCCGTGCTTCACCCAGTATGCGGACAGCGCCAACCAGGCGTTCAGAACAGATCCTATAATCGACTGGCCATTAGCGGCCCCTGATGATCGGCTGCTTTCGGCCAAAAGCAGTCACTTGTTGCGAAGATTCGCCGTCAGCTTGCGCCCGCAATTAAGGCAGGCTCACCTGACGATTTTCTCGCAAGGTTCATCTAATCTAACTGACTGTATCTGCCAGCAGTAGGGCTTTGAATGCGAGACACTTCCAGCCAGCAGAAAACGGACTCAGCCCCATGGGAGCAGGCCGAACGCCTCAAGTGCATCATCGATGGCACCAACATTGGTACATGGGAGTGGAACGTTCAGACGGGTGAAACCACCTTCAATGAGCGTTGGGCGGAGATTATTGGCTACCGCCTCGAGGAACTGGCCCCCGTCGACATCAATACCTGGTTAAACCACGCCCATCCCGATGACCTCCGTGAGTCAGGCGTCCGCCTGGAGCGCCACTTCAGGGGCGAAACGCCCTTTTATGACTTTCAGTGCCGTATGCGCCACAAGTCGGGGCGCTGGGTGTGGGTGCATGACCGCGGGCGGGTAGTCAGCTGGACCGCTGATGGCAAGCCCTTGATGATGTATGGCACCCATGCCGACATCACCGGGATGCGCGAGCAGCAGGATGAGGCCCATCGAACCAGCGCCCAACTACAGGCCATTCTCGACTCTGCAACCGGCGTCAGCGTCATCGCCACCAACCCTGATGGGCTGATTACGCTGTTCAACCGGGGCGCGCAACGCCTGCTGGGCTATCAGGCAGAGGAAGTGGTTGGTTTCCAGACCCCGGCGTTAATCCACCTGGGGGATGAGGTGGAGCAACGAGGTCGCGAGCTTTCACAGCTCGTAGGTCGCGAGATCAGTGGTTTCGAGGTTTTCGTCCATCTGGCGCGGCAGGGAGAGCCCGAAACGCGGCAATGGACCTATGTGCACAAGGATGGCACTCGGCGCAGAGTGAACCTGACGGTAAGTGCCATATTCGACAGGCAGGGCACGCTATCCGGTTTTCTGGGCATTGCTAGTGACATATCTGAATTGGAGTCCACCACTAGAGCGTTGCAGGAGAGCGAAAATCGTTTCCGGGGACTGGTGGCCAACCTGCCCGGTGTCGTCTATCGCTGTGAGAGCGATGCCAATTGGACTATGCGTTACATGAGTGATGAAGTCGCTTCTCTGACCGGTTTTCCGGCCAGTGACTTCATTGATAACCGTGTACGCAGCTTTTCCAGTGTCGTGCACCCTGATGACCTGCACATCACCTACCAGTCCGTCGCGGCCATTGAGCGACATGAAAAATTTGAGCTCACCTACCGGCTTAAGCATGTAGACGGTCACAGCGTCTGGGTGAGGGAGCAAGGTCGGGGTGAATACGGCGCTAACGGCGAGCTGCTCTGGGTGTCCGGTTTCATCTGGGATATCAGCGACCGCAAGGCAGCCGAGGACGCACTGCGCGTCAGCGAGCGGCGCTTCAGTGGTGCATTTAATACCGCTCCGCAGGGCATGGCCATCGTCGACCTTGACGGGCGCTGGATGGAGGTCAATGACGCCCTCTGTCGCATGCTGGGTTACAGCCGTGAAGAGTTACTGCAACTCGACTTTCAGCACATTACCCATCCCGATGACCTGGCCAAGGATTTGGCACTTCTGCAACAGCTTCTGGAGGGTGTGATCGCCGACTACCAACTGGAGAAGCGTTACATCGACAAGCGCGGCAACGTGCTGTGGATTCTGCTCAGTGTTTCATTGGTACGCGACGCTCTGGGGGTACCCCTGCACTTCGTGTCACAGATTCAGGACATTACGGATCGCTTCGAGGCCGAGAAACGCCTGCGGGAACGTGAAGAATACCTCAGCACCCTGCTGGACAACGTCATCGATGCCATCGTGACCATCGATGAGAGCGGGTTGATTGAAACCTTCAACCCGGCTGCCGAGCGGATGTTCGGTTACGCGAAAGCAGACGTGACAGGGCAGAATGTTAATTTTCTGATACCCGAGCACTACCGCGATCAGCATGATGAGTTCCTATTGGCCTACCGCGAGAGTGGCGTGCCACGCATGCTGGGTAAGGCCTTGGAATTGCCTGGACTGCGGCGCAATGGCGAGCTGTTCACCATGGAGCTCGCGGTGTCGCAGATCACCTTGCAGGGTCAGCGTCGCTTTATCGCCGTAGTCCGCGACGTCAGCGAGCGCAAGCGAATCGAGCGAATGAAGAATGAGTTCGTCTCCACCGTCAGCCACGAGTTGCGCACACCACTCACCTCAATTGCCGGGGCGCTAGGTCTGATCAATGGCGGGGCGCTGGGCGAGGTCCCTGCACAGATGGGGGAAATGTTGCGTATCGCCCAGAGTAACAGCCAGCGCTTGTCAGGTTTGATCAATGACCTGCTGGACATGGACAAGCTCGTGGCCGGCAAAATGACGCTTGATCTGCACAGGCTAAAACTCTGGCCGCTGCTGGCGACGGCCGTCGAACAGAACCAGCCCTATGCCACGCAGCATTCGGTGACTCTACATTTGAAGCCGCCGCCGCTGGATGTCGAGGTACGGGTAGACAGGCAGCGCTTTGATCAGGTCATGGCCAACCTGCTCTCCAATGCGGCCAAGTTCTCTGCGCCGGGCGCTGATGTTGAGGTTTCTGCAGCCCTGGCCGATGCGCGGGTGCGCATCAGCGTGCGTGACTTTGGCATGGGCATCCCTGAGGCCTTTCGCGCGCGCATCTTCGGCAAGTTCTCACAGGCTGATGCCACGGATACCCGGCAGAAAGGCGGAACAGGCCTGGGGCTGGCGATCACCAAGGAACTGATTGAGCGCATGGCGGGAGCCATCGGCTTTGAGTCCGTCGAGGGCCAGGGGACAGTCTTCTGGGTGGAGCTGCCTGTGGAGCAACAGCCTTGATCCGGCCCAACTACAAGCCAAGCGTCATTACCTGTATATGGCTTCTGGTGACACTGCTGCTAATGGGTGGCCTGGTAGAGCTTGGACTCTGGCGCTACAACCAGTATAGGGATCAGGAGGAGCAGCGTTTTCTGCGTGCCCAGGGCTACGAAATGAGGGCGGTTCTGTTGGCCGAACTCAATGCCACGCTGCACCTCGCCAGCGGCTTGGCCAGTTATATACCGACCAAGCAGGGCCGCCTGGATGCAACCGAGCTGCAACCCTGGCTGCGTGGACTGTTCGCCCAGGGACGCTATATCCGCAATATTGGATTGGCGCCGGATAACCGGATTGCTTACCTCTACCCGCTTGAAGGAAATGAGTCCGCTCTGGGGCTTTACTACCCCGACCTTGCCGAGCAGTGGCCGCGGGTTCAGCACATCATCGCAAACAGGGCGCCGCAACTGGATGGCCCCCTGAATCTGGTGCAGGGCGGCAGAGGTCTTGTCTACAGGGTGCCGGTGTATTTGCAGGACCAACGCTACTGGGGGCTGATCAGCACGGTGATTGATTACGACCGGCTCATGGCTTACCTGGATGCCTTGGCGCGCCAGCGTGATCTCGCGATTGCCCTCCTACCCTTCGATGCCCCCGCAGCAGCCTCGGCAGGCAACGTTCGCCTGCCGGTATCGCTGGCCGGAGCAAAATGGCAACTGCAGGTTTCGAGTACATCTCAGCCGCTGGTTGCTTTGACCCTGGCCAGGGCTTTGGGCTGGAGCTTGGCCCTGCTCATCACCTGTCTGGCGGCCTGGATGATGCATTTGCATCGTCGCAGAGCAAGCCTGGCCCAGGCGCTGAGCAGGAGTCAGCAGGACTTCATGCGAGCCTTCGACCTGGCTCCGCAAGGAATGGCAATGCTGAAAGCCACGGGGCAGCTTTTGGAAGTCAATCAGGCGCTATGCCAAATTCTTGAACGTAGCCGCGAAGAGTTAGTGAGTGCGGTACTGGCTGATTTCTGCCTGCCGAGTGACCGTGAGCTGTTGCGCCAACACCTCGCCCAAGAGTCCGGGCAGGCGCGGCGGGGCTGGTGGATACGGCTACTGGATGCAGAGCAGAACCCTGTCGACGTCGAATGCAGTGCCTCCTGGCTTGGGCAATCGGTGACCGGCGAAGCATTGTGCATACTGCATATTCAGGACATCACCGAGCGTTTACGTCTGCAGCAGATGCAACGCGAGTTCATTGCCAGTGTCAGCCATGAACTGCGCACGCCACTGACTTCCATTGCAGGCTCCCTCGGCTTGATCAATGGGGGGGTTCTGGGCGAGGTGCCACAAGCGATGCAGGCACTGCTACAAATCGCTCAGTCCAACAGTTCGCGCTTGCATGAGCTGATCAACGATCTGCTGGATATGGAAAAACTGATGGCCGGGAAAATGCGTTACGACATCCGCGAGCAACCCATCTGGCCGCTGCTTGAGGATGCCATCACGCACAACCAGCCTTATGCTGATCAATATCAGGTTGCGCTTGAGCTGGTCGGCCATCCTGTAGAGGTCAACGTCGCCTTCGATAGTCAGCGTCTGGCGCAAATCCTGGCCAACCTGATTTCCAACGCGGTCAAGTTTTCCCCGCCCGGATCAGTCGTAACTCTCAAAGCAAGTGTCGATCACGACTGGCTGAGGGTTAGTGTCAGGGACCGTGGTATTGGTATTAAGGACGAATTCAAGAGCCGGATATTCAGCCGGTTTTCCCAAGCGGATGCGGGCGATGCCCGGCAGAAGGGTGGCACCGGGCTGGGACTGGCCATCTGCAAGGAACTCATCGAAGCCATGTCGGGACGCATTGGTTACGAATCACGGGAACACTTGGGCAGCACCTTCTGGTTTGAGCTGCCCATTGCCAGTCAGGTGGTCAAGGAATGACGACGCGCAAGTCTCCAGGGCATCCACCTACACCGTCGAATGAAAGTAGTCGCCTCGCCGCTCTGCTCAGATTTGAGCTGCTTGATACGCCTGCCGAGGCCATGTTCGACAACATCACCGCGTTGGCGGCGCAGATCTGCGAAACCCCTATTGCGCTGATCTCGTTGGTCGATGCCGAGCGTCAGTGGTTCAAGAGTCGGCAGGGGCTGGACGCCCGTGAAACGCCGCGAGAGCTGGCGTTCTGTGCGCATGCCATCAACGGCGAAACCTTGTTCGAAGTGGAAAATGCCCTACTGGATCCACGCTTCAGGGACAATCCGCTGGTGACCGGCGCTCCGGATATTCGCTTCTATGCCGGCATGCCGCTCGCTGACAGTGAAGGCCATAACCTGGGCACCCTGTGCGTGATTGACCGCCAGCCACGTCAACTCAGCGTGCAACAGAAAGGCGCCCTCAAACTGCTCGCGCAGCAGGCCATCAATCTGTTTGAACTGCGCTTGCAGACGCGGCAGCAGCAAGAGCAGGCGGCGTTGCATAAGGCGATTTTGAGCAGTGTAGGAACTGCGGTGTTGATCACTGACATGGCAGGCGTGATTCGGCAGGCCAGTCCGGGGGTTCTGCCTCTTCTGGGCTACGAAGTGGATGCCCTGGTCGGTCAAAGTCTCGGACTGGTGCTACCGGATGAGGAGCGTCAGCTGCAACCCGATCCCGTCAGGCCGTCTTTCAACTGCGGCTCTGAGCAGGCCAGTCTGCATGAGTTGAGGGCACGACATCGCAAGGGTCAGCGCATTCCCGTGCTGTTCAGCCTGGCGCCGATTGCCATGGATGGCAGTGCACAAATGGGCTATCTCTGCATCCTCAATGACCTGAGCTACCGCGAGGAAGCGCTGCAGCGCCTGCAGCACATCGCCGAGCAACTTCCCGGTGTGGTCTACCAGTTCCAGCTGTATTCCGACGGTCGCAGTTGCTTCCCCTATGCCAGCGAGGGGCTACGGGATGTTTACGGACTGCAGCCCGAAGAGGTGCGAGAAGACGCGAGCAGCGTTTTCGCGCGTATTCACCCGGATGATCTTCTCGCCGTGACCGCCAGCATTCAGACGTCAGCGGAACACCTGAGCGTCTGGCACCGAGAGTACCGTTTCCTGCATCCCATAAAGGGCCTCATATGGCTGGAAGGTCGGGCTATGCCACAGCCGCGTGCCGACGACAGCATTCTCTGGCATGGCTTTATCACTGACATCACTCAGCGAAAACATCTGGAGCAGATGAAGAACGAGTTTGTCTCGACCGTCAGTCATGAGCTGCGCACGCCCCTTACTTCCATTGCGGGCTCGCTGGGGCTGATCAACGGTGAGGCATTGGGTCCTGTTCCGAATGCAATGCGAGAGATGCTGTCGATCGCCCAGAGCAATTCTCAGCGCTTGCGGCAATTAATCGATGATCTGCTGGACATGGACAAGTTGCTTGCAGGCAAGATGAGCTTTATCCCCCAGCAACTGGATATCGACAGCTTCCTGGCCGAGTGTGTCACTAGCCATCAGGGGTTCGCCCGTCAGCATGATGTGCAGCTTAGCTACACGGGAGGGCCGGTAGCCCAAGTCACCGCGGACCCAATGCGCTTACAGCAGGTGCTCAGCAACCTGCTGTCCAATGCCCTGAAGTTCTCGCCAGCAGGCAGTCAGGTGCTTCTATCTGCTCAGGCGCTTGGCGGACAGATCAGAATTTTGGTGGTCGATCAGGGGCCTGGCGTTCCAGCCGAGTTTGTTGATCGTCTTTTCGAGAAGTTCTCCCAGGCCGATGCCAGTGACCGTCGGCAGAAAGGTGGCACCGGGCTGGGGCTTGCCATCAGCAAGGAGCTGATGGAACGCATGGTAGGATGCATCGGCTTCTATCCGCGTCCCGGAGGCGGCTCTGTTTTTTGGGTTGAGCTACCCGCTCTATTTCAGGATGAAACGCTATGACGATGCTTGAACATGCTTTGGCCAAAGGGCCCCGATGGATGCCTCTCGTGGTTCTTTTGTGCGGCTTATTGAGCACTCTGGGAGCTTGGTACGCGCTTAGCGCCATCCAGGAGAAAGCAGCCGATCGTGAGTTCAGCAACTGGGTAATGAGGTGCTGGAGGCGATCGAGAAGCGGATGAACAATCATCGCCAGATACTGCTGGGAGGGGCAGGTCTGTTCGACGCTAGCAACGACGTGAGCCGCGATGAGTGGCGGCGCTATGTGCAACGTTTGGATCTGGAGTCCAACTACCCAGGAATTCTTGGTCTTGGCTACAGCCAGGTCGTGCGGCCGGATCAACTGCAGAGTTTTGAGGAGAGCCTGCGCAAACAGGGCTTTGCTGAGTTCGCCATTAAACCTGCAGGAAAGCGCGATCTGTATACGTCAATTATCTACCTGGAGCCATTTACAGGGCGAAACCTGGCGGCTTTCGGCTTTGACATGTTTTCCGAGCCTACGCGGCGTGCAGCCATGAGCAGGGCGGTTGAAACCGGCCTCCCCCAGCTGAGCAGCAAAGTTACGCTCGTTCAGGAGAATAAGGGGCCTGTTCAAGCAGGTTTGCTGATGTACGTGCCGGTCTATCGGCCCGGGGCACCGTTGAATTCTTCTGCCAAGCGCTGGGAAGCAATACGTGGTTTCGTCTATAACCCTTACCGTGTGACCGATCTGATGCAAGCGGTTCTCGATGGTAGGGATTTGCAGATCGACTTCGCCCTCTACACAGGAGCAATAGCCTCTCCTGAACAGAGGATTTTCATCAGCCATCCGCGGCTTGAGCAGGCAGATAAACCTTCACGCACCGAGCAGCTGGAGTTGTTTGGTCAGCCACTTACTGTGAGCTTCTATATGCCGCCCGGGTTCTACGGGCGCTTCCAGCAAGGGCAGGGCCTGTTGCTGATTCTGGGTGGCGTGATCAGCTTGCTGCTGTTTTTTCTCACGCAGGCTCTTGCCAATGGCCAGCAGCGAGCCATCGGCCTGGCTAACGATATGACATCCCAGCTGCGCCATAGCAAGGCAAGACTTCAACGCGTCTTGCAGGGTGGCCACGATGGCTGGTGGGACCAGGACACTGAGGCGGGCCGTTTCTTTGCCTCGACTCATACCTGGCAGATGCTCGGGTATCCCGACCAGGGGCCTCAGCCGCCTCTCAGGGACCTTGTGCAACTGGTCCACGCTGACGATGTCGCGGCGCTTCGTGCCCGGCTTACGGCTCCTGAAGGGGCGATAGAGCATTACCTCAATCACGAGTGCCGATTGATATGCCAGGATGGCCAACCTCTGCCCGTGCTTTTGCGAGCGCTGATTCGATGCTCGCCAGACGGACGTATGCTCGGCGCCAGCGGCACCGCGATGGACCTTACCGAGCAGAAGCGCATCGAGCAGCTCAAGAGTGATTTTGTCTCCACGGTCAGTCATGAGCTACGTACGCCACTGACCTCGATTTCAGGCTCTTTGGGCTTGGTCACCGGCGGCGCGCTTGGCGCCGTACCGGACAGCATGCGACCCATGCTGGAAATCGCCCAGCAGAATAGTCAGCGGCTATGCCACCTGATCAATGATCTTCTGGACATGGACAAACTCGCCGCCGGGAAGCTCAGTTTCGAGTTCACCAACCTCGAGTTGGGTCAGCAACTCAATGAAGCCCTTCTCAGCAATGCCTCCTATGCTGAGCAACATCAGGTGCAGCTGGCGCTTGATCCCATGCCTCCTGTCAAGGTGCGTGCCGATGCGCTTCGGCTGCAACAGGTGCTCGCCAATTACTTGTCAAACGCCATCAAGTTCTCTCCTTCCGGCGCTTCGGTGCGGCTGCACAGTACGCTTAGAGATGGGCGCGTCAGAGTAAGCGTCACAGACAGTGGGCGGGGCATCCCGGAGCATTTCCACCCACACATCTTCCAGAAGTTCTCCCAGGCAGACAGCAGTGATCAACGGCAAAAGGGCGGCACCGGACTTGGCCTGGCGATAACCAAAGAACTTATTGAGCGTATGGGTGGCCAGGTGGGCTTTGATTCTCTTGAGGGCCAAGGCAGCACGTTTTGGTTCGAGCTGCCGGTGCTGGTCGATAACCATCCACTCACTGATATTCAGCGTCCAACCATCCTGGTGGTGGAGGATGAGCCTGACGTAGCCCGGCTGCTCCAGCTAATGCTTGAGGGCGGTGGTTATCAGGCAGCACTGGCTGAAAACCTGGCTGAGGCGAGGCATATCCTGGCAACGCGCGAAGTGGCCGCCGTAACCTTGGACTTACGCCTGCCTGACGGCCACGGTTTTGAGATCCTGTTGGAAATTCAGCGTGTACTGCGCAAGAAGGATTTACCCGTCATTGTCATCTCCGCGGCAGCCGAGCAAGGGCAACTTAATCTCCAGGGGGGTATGCACATTGTTGACTGGCTGGATAAACCCATCGACCCGCATCGACTACTGAGCGGCCTGCGTCGTGCACTCGGCAGCACGCGGGGACAGCCTCGCATTCTGCATATCGAGGATGATCTTGATCTGCGCATGGTGGTTGCCGAGCAGGCTAGAAGCCTGGCTGCGTGCGAGGGGGCCGGTAATCTCATGGAGGCCCGGCAGCAGTTAGCATGTGGCTCATGGGATCTGGTGCTGCTTGACCTGCACCTGCCAGATGGTGATGGCTTCACTCTCATTGAGGAGATTCATCAGGCCCATCCAGGACTACCGATAGTGGTACTGTCTTCGACAGAGCTTTCGACGGAACAGCTGAGTTTTGTCGAGGCAGCATTGGCCAAATCCCGAACAGAGCCACAGGCCTTCCTGGATGTGCTCGCTCGCCTACTACCGACCAAAGGGGATGATCATGCCTGAGCTGAAGCGCATATTGCATGTGGAGGACGACCCCTCCATTCAGGCTGTGGCCAAAGTCGCCCTGGAGGCTGTCGGCGGATTCGAGGTGCTGAGTTGCAGCAGCGGTCAGGACGCCATCGAGAGAGTGGCAGGTTTTGCGCCGGATTTTATTCTGCTGGATGTCATGATGCCCGGAATGGATGGCCCGCAGACGCTTGAGCAATTGGTCAACCTAGTGGACATCAACGTTGTCCCTGTTGCCTTTATGACTGCCAAGGTACAGCCTGCAGAGGTCGAACATTACCTGAGCCTCGGCGCACGTGACGTAATCATAAAACCCTTCGATCCGATGCAGTTGGCAAGTCAGATACGTGCCATTTGGAGCCGCTCGAATGGATAGACAGAAGCCGTTGGCTGACCTGCAAGCTCAGTTACAGCTGTTGGGCGAGCAGTTTGCACAGCGCCTCAAGGAAGAGCTGCCGCAGCTGGCAGATAGGGCGCAGCAGTTGCAGCGTTCCTCTGATCCAACAGAGCAGCTTGAACACCTACAGGATCTGCGCAACCAGCTGCATAAGCTAGCGGGGAGTGCAGGTACCTTCGGCTTCAAGGAGCTGGGAGATCAAGCTCGATTGCTTGAGCAGCACTCGCAGCAATGGCTCAGCAGTCTAGAGTTGCAGCGCAAGGGATTGGACACTTTTGTTGATGATATCCAGGCACTGGCGTGCACTTCAGATCTAGCAGTAAGGGTGAATCCTGCTCCCGCCCCTATCGAGCTGCCGCGCAGCAGCGCCCCGAACGAAGGCTCCCGTCTCATCTACATCCTCGAGGATGAAGAAAGTGTGGGTGAGAGCATCCGTCGAACGCTCTCGACGTTCGGCTATCAAGCTCGCCACTTTATCTGCACTACCGAACTTGATGAGGCGATAGCGCGGCAGAGTCCTGATGCTTTGATTGTCGACGTCAATCTCGGCACCGCTCAGCAGAGCGGATTGGAGTACGCGTCCTCACTGCTTGCTCGTCTCCCGCAGGTGCCTCCGTTGCTGGTGCTGACGACGCAGGATGACTTCGATACTCAGCTACAGGCTGCACGCCTTGGTGCCGTCGGTTCTTTCAGCAAACCTGTTGATGTGGCCAAGCTTGAGAGTCGCCTTGAGAGGTGTTTCGCCCAACAAGGGGGGACTCCCTATCGAGTGTTGATCGTTGATGATGACTATGAGTTGGCCAATCACTATCGCTTGGTGCTGAGCGCGGCAAATATGCTGGTTGAGGTAGTCAATGAGCCGAGCCAGCTACTTGAGACCATTGCTCAATTCAGTCCAGAGGTTCTGCTGCTGGATTTGAATATACCCGGCTGCTCGGGACCCGAGCTTGCCCAGATGATCCGCTTCAACGATGACTGGATCCGAATACCGATCATCTATCTTTCGGCCGAAACCGATATCGGCTTGCAAATGAGTGCCTTGCTTAAGGCGGGCGATGACTTCGTCACCAAGCCCATATCCGATAAGAGCCTTATCGCTACAGTGTTTGCCAGGGCACAGAGGGCAAGACTACTCAGCAATGCGTTATCACGAGACAGCCTGACGGGGCTGCTGAAGCATGCGGATATCAAGGAGCAGGTTGCGGTAGAGCAGGAGCGCGCAATGCGTACAGGCAAGCCTGTAAGCGTGGTAATGCTGGATATTGACCATTTCAAGAAGGTCAACGATTCATACGGTCATGGTATTGGTGACAACGTGATTCGGGCGCTCGCTAATCTGCTCAGGCAAAGACTCCGCAGAGTCGACGTTATTGGTCGCTACGGTGGCGAAGAATTCCTGGCAGTGCTGCCCGAGTGCGGTGGAGCTCAAGCAGTACAGATACTGGACCAAATTCGTCAGCAGTTTTCGCGAATAAGCTTCTCCAGTGAGATGGGAGATTTCAGTGTCAGCTTGAGTGCAGGCATAGCATCGTGTGCTGAGCTGGAAGCCGGTGCGCTTATCGATGCTGCCGATAAGGCGCTCTACGCTGCAAAAAATACGGGGCGGGATAGGGTGTGTTTGGCTGAGATATAAATTTCAGGCTTCTTAATTGGATAGCTAAGCAAGGGGCAATTCAGAGAGCCTGAAACGCCTTGCGGGCATAAGTTGAGGTATCCACTTGCATCGAGAGGCGTTTCAGTATGAGTGGGGGGGATCGACCTTAACTTCGTAGACATCTTCGCCCGTCGTAAAGGGACGATAACAGCCTGATGTGAGCGGCTACTTTTGGCCGGTTCCTGCCTTTCGTCACCAGCAACGCCCAGCCGACAACTGCCCACAAGCCGTTCCGTGAACTCACGTCTGCCACAAGGAAGCGGACGAATCGTCGCCGCATCGGGCAGTTTCCTAAGTCTGGGGCTGGCCGTTGGCCCCGCGATTTCGGGCGGGCTGATCTCGCCAGGTGGATTCACCCTGGCCGCCTGGGGTATCGGAATCACCGTCGTGCTGACCCTGCTGCTGCTCATTGTCCCGCTGGCGAGCATTCGCCGTGAACATGCCCCTTTGGGCGTGGTTGTACCCAACCTGCAGAGCAACTGCTCTCGCAGTCCTCGCATTACCGGCAAAGTGGCAGATCACTGAAGTGGTGATCTACCACTTTGCCCAAAGCAGGCCAGGCTGTCACCAAACGTCCGAAAATAGCACTGTGCTGCATATGCACGTCGCTGGAGGCTGCCTCTGCTACTGGCCAAATCCCCCGCCGAAGCCCATGAAACTCTTCACTGGCGCCGAGCCCATGGGGCAAACAGAACACGCAGCAGGCGAGACAGGATCGTGGGGGCATCAATCTCGGCGATCAGCAGAGCGGAGAAGATGAGAGCCGCACCGCTGAGGGTCCTTCCATCCAATGTTTCGCCCAGGAGCACAGCTCCAGCGAACGCCGCAAAGATAGGTTCGAACAAGTAGGTCAGGGCCACCTTTTCCTCTTCGATATACTTCTGCGCCGCGCTCTGAACTGCGTACATGAATGCCGTCGCGAGCAATGCACTGAACAGTACCCCCTCCCAGAAGACGCTATCCAGCGGTGCCCAGTCTGCCCTGGCATCGAAAAGCGCAGCGAAAAGGCACCCCATCGCGCAGGTAATCAGCGCGGTGATGACCATGAGCATCGAGTCGTATTTGTGCGAGAAGAAACCCACCGTAAGCACGTACGAGGCAAAAAATACTGCACAGCACATGATCCAGATGTCACCCGGATTGAGGGTGAGCCCGGTTCTGGCAACGATCAGGTAAAGACCGGTCAAGGCGACGGCGCAACAGATCCAGATACGAGGCTCGACGCGCTTTCGGAAGAGCGCCCACTTGAAGAGCGGAATCAACAGTACATCCAGCCCGGTGATGAATGCCGTATTGGTGATGCTGGTGTGCTGAAGCCCCACAGTTTGGAAGATATTGCCCAGGCAAAGGGGAAAACCTATGGCCACCCCAGCCAGCAGCGCTTCCTTGTTGATCTGCTTCAGCCGTCTGAAGAAGACCACGCAAAGAACTAGCGCGGCGAGTGCGAACTTGTACCCGAGAAAGACAAACGGTGACCCGTCTGCAACTCCCACCTTGGTAAAGGCAAACGAAATCCCCCAGAACGCGGTTCCAAGGATCAACAGGCAAAGGTAGGTCTGACGAGCAGGCATGCAAAAACCATCCATTCAAATTAGAGTGGTTAGAGCATGCGGAGGGAAGCCGCAAGAAAGCCCGAGGGTGCCTTCGATCTCTTCTCTAACGTTAAGGCAAGTCGGTACAGCGCTTTCATCTGTGGCTATTAACTAGCCTGTACGTCAGCCTGTCAACAGGGCTCATTGTGAATGATCGCCACAGGTTTCACCGTTGCAGGCTCGCCGTCGCGAACATCCAGCCAGCACATAGCGCCTCCAACGTGGCGCCGTCACCAGGCACCCAGGCCAGACAGGTCTGGAGGCCTCTGATGACTGCCCCAAGGCTGGTCAGCAGGTACGGCAAAGCGTCAGCGCGCCAGTGTCGCTCATCGTGCCCAGCCCGACGCGCCGATCACGCCTCACCAATGAGCGATGCCCACCCGCTCACCCTGCTCGGCATGTCGATTGCTGCCAAAGCTCACGGGCTGTCCGTCGCCTTTCGCGCGGACGCCTTCCTGTCCAGGATGCGCACTTCTCGCTGCGGGAAGGGAATCTCGAAGCC
Source organism: Pseudomonas sp. KB-10 (assembly GCF_018221585.1). Lineage (NCBI taxonomy): Bacteria > Pseudomonadati > Pseudomonadota > Gammaproteobacteria > Pseudomonadales > Pseudomonadaceae > Pseudomonas > Pseudomonas sp. KB-10. The sequence goes on along the minus strand of NZ_QYYB01000010.1, from coordinate 65,715 downwards.
GTGCTCTTGCAGTGCTTCCAGAATCATCAGCAGCAGGTCCCCGCCGACGCGATTGCGGCCGTCGTCGACGCCCTCCATCCAGAACTCGACGAACATGTTGATGCCCGAGTCGCCGAAGCTGTCTATCTCGCAGTCCGGGCGTTCCTCGATGGGTACGTCGTCGCCGCTGAACACCTGCGGATGGCTGGCGACCACGTCCTTGATGATGGCGATCAGCTTGCGGATGTCGGAGTCGTAGGCGACCGAAAAGTCGACGCGATAACGCTGGCTTTTGTCCTTGTGCGTCCAGTTGGTGAAGATCTCGGCGATGAACTTCTCGTTCGGCACCACGATGTCCTTGCCGTCGTAGGTTTCCAGCGTGGTCGAGCGCATGTTCAGTTCGCGCACGATACCCGTGCGGCCATCCTCGAGTTCGACGTAGTCGCCGATCGATACCGAGCGGTCGAGCAGGATGATGATGCCGGAGATGAAATTGGAGGCAATCGCCTGCAGGCCGAAGCCCAGGCCGACCCCCAGCGCCCCGCCGAACACCGCGAGCGTGGTGAGGTTGATCCCCATGATCTGCAGCAGCAGGAGAAAGATCAGGAAGAAGATCGCCACTTCGAACAGCTTGGCTGCCACTTCCCGGGTGCGTTCGTCGAGGTTTTCCTGGTGGGCGATGAAGTCGCGCCCCGTCCGGCTGCTGACGCGTCCGAGCCAGAACAGGATGGAGCCGAAGATGGCCACGCGGGCGATGCCGTAGAGCGATATCTCGATGTTGCCGAGATTGACCGAAATGGATTCGAGAATCTGGATCAGGCCGCCCAGCAGGCCGACCATGTGCAGGAACAACAGCGGAATGCCCAGCCACCTGAGCATCGTCGCAAGCAGCTTGTGGGTGACGAAATTGCGGATGACCGAGCGGAATATGAGGATCACCGAAATGATCAGCGCGGCCTGCACCAGCCAGCCCTGGCTGAGCAGGTTCTCGCTGATCTCGAGCGATACCCGCAGCATCAGGATGGCCGTCACCGGGAAGATCAGATCGCTCAGCTTCTTGATGAAGACGTGCAGCCGTTGGCTGCTCGCCCCCAGCGACGCGGTATGTTTCTGGATGCGTTTGGCAATCAGCCACGCGCCGACGTAGATCGCCAGGACGATGCCGATCTGCGTATAGGTCTCCGGTTGGAGCAGTAGCGTTTGCAGGGTATTGGCGGATTGTTCGAACTGCGTGTTGAGACTTTCAGGAATCATTTCCGGCAATCCTTGTATCGCTCCCGGTTGGCTGCCTCGCTGCCGGGACGAACCCTGGCTGACAGCGGGCAAGCTCCAGTATAGGTAACCGTCATGACCCCAAGGCTGCAGCTACCCGACGTAGCCCGCTGCACCTCGCGGAGAACCGGAGCGCCTGGCGCACGTCCCTGTGCGCCCGGGGCCTACCACTGGTGACTGTAGGCCAGGGTCAGCGTGGTGCCGGATGCCGGCAGGTGGCTGGTATTGCTGCTGCTGCGCATCAGCTGGCTGTACAGCGGGTAGTAATCACGGTTGAACAGGTTCTCGATACCCAGGCTGACCTTGTCCTTCTCGCTCAGACGGTAGTCGCTGATCAGGTCCACGGTGAAGTAGCTGTCCACTTCGCGGCGGCCAAAACTGGCGACACCGTCCAGGCGATAGTCCTCGCTGCCGACATAGGTGGCCTGCAGGCGGTTGCTCCAGGCCTGGTCAGGCTGGTATTGCAGGTAGGCCGTGACTTTCAGCGGCGGGATGCGGAAGCCCGTCATGTCCTGCCAGTCGCCGTTGTCCGGCTTCTCGCGGCCCTTCATCCAGGTGAAGGTGGCGCCCACGCCCCAGACGTCGTCCAGGCTCAGCCAGTCGGCACTGCCCTCGATACCGTAGATGCGCTCCTGGGTTCGCTTGAGGATCAGGCCGTTGTTGAAGCTCTGCACGTCACCCAGGTCCGAGGTGGTGTAGAACAGCGCCAGCGAGGCCAGCGTCTGCTCGCCGAGGTCTCCGCGCCAGCCCAGTTCGTAGTTGTCGGTCTTCACCGGCTCCAGATCGGAGGAGTCGATGTCGAAACCGCGCCGGGCGTTACGCACCTGTACACCGATGTCCGGCAGCTGGAAGCCCTGGCTGAAGGCCGCGTAGATTTCCTGGCCCAGAACCGGCGAGAACACCACGCCGACGTTGTAGAGCAGGTCGTCGTAACGCACCGTGCCCCCTTCCACGCGCGCCGGGCTGGCGTTGTGAATCTCGGAGAGCGGCATGAAGTCGTCGAACCTGGCGGTGGCGTATTCGTAGCGCAGGCCGCCGTCGATCGACCACTGCTCGTTGAAGCGGTGCTGCAACTGGGCAAAGGCGCCGGTGCTGAAGGTGGTCAGCTCCGGCATGTAGGTCATCTTGCCGATCTTGTCGAAGTCGGTGCCACCGCTGGCGTCGTAGATGGCCGGGTCGAAGATGTCGAGCGGCATGTCGCTGCGCTCGTGGTTGAGATCGCCGCCCCAGACCAGCTCGGTGCTGTCGCCCAGTGCAGTGCGCAGGGTCAGGCGGCTGCCGATGACCTCGCTGTTCTGCATCACCTGGTCGACGAAACGACCACGGGTCGCCACGCCACGGGCATCGAACGGGGTGAAGCGGGTGAAATAGTCACGGTAGTAGAGCTGCGCCGCCATGCGGCTGCCCAGCAGGTCGTCATGGCTGTACTGCAGGTTGGCCATGCTGTTCCTGATCTGGTTCTGCTCGTCCAGGCTGATGCCCTTGAGCGCCTGCGCCGGCACCGTGCCGGCGGGCAAGCGGGCCACGGACGGGTCGGAGGTGTAGTCACTGTCCTGCTGGGCATCGTAGTGGCTGAGGGCGAGCTGGATGCGCTGGTTCTCGTCGATGCGCAGGCCGAGCTTGCCGCCGAGGTTGAAGGCGTTGGAGTCGAACAGGTCACCCTGGCTGGGCTCCGGGGCAATGCGTCGACCGTCTGCATCGAACGAACTGCCGATATGCCGGGCGCCGACGTCGAGGGCGTAGTCGAACGGACCCTGGAAGCCGGACAGGTGATGCTGCAGCTGGCCACCGAGGCCGTCGTGGTCGAGCTGGGTCAGCGACGACGTGCCGGTCAGCGTGGTTTCGGCGCGCATGTCACCGCCTGCCGGACGGGTGGTGATGTTGATGATGCCGCCCGTGGCGCCGGCGCCATAGATCGCGCTGCTGCCATGGATGACCTCGACGCGCTCGATCAGCGCCGGGTCGATGTTGGCCAGGTTCCGCGAGGAGTCGCGGTTGGTGTTCAGCGGCACGCCATCGACCAGCACCAGCATGGTACGACCACGCAGCGTCTGCCCGTAGTCGGTAACGGTGCGACTGGAATCGGACATGCCGGGGATGCTCTTGGCCAGTATCGTCGCCAGGCTGGCGGAGGCCATGCGCTGCGTTTCCAGTTGCTCCCGCTCGATGACGTTGACCTGACGCACCTGCGGCACCAGCGCGCTGGCGGTGCGGGATGCGGTCACCTCCATGGAGGCCAGCTCGACGGCAGCGCCAGAGGCGTTCGCCTGCTCGGCGGCCACGGCGCGCGGCACCACGATGAAGGTGTGATCATCCTGTTGCTGCACATCCAGGCCACTGTGATCGAGCAGGCGCCGCAGGGCCTCGCCGATGCTCAGGCGGCCGCGTAAGGCCGGCGAACGCTTGCCGAGGGTCACATCGCTGGAGAACAGGATCTGGCTGTCGGACTGGGCTGCCAGGCTGTTGAGGGACTGTTCGAGGGGCGCGGCGGGCAGGTCGAAATCGATTTCGCTGGCGGCCTGGGCCATCGACGACAGGCCCAGCAGCAGGCTGCTGGCCAACAGGGTAAGGCGCCGGGTCGGGGTTTTCACTGGTAGGGCTCCGGGAAAATAGAGGACGTTCCTGGAGATAGCCGCCACAGCGGCGAGCAACCCCTACCTCGCGATGAAATTATTTTTCCGCTGCACGCCGGCTCAGGCTCAGCGAGCCATCCGCAGCGCGCTGCAACTGCACTGGCAATATCTTCGGCAACAAGACCAGCAGAGCGTCCAGGTTGGCGCTGGCGAAAGTACCGGACACCGGCAGCTGCGCCAGGTCCGGGTCGTCGAGCTGCACCCGTGTGTCGCGCTGGCGCCTGAGCGTATCCAGCACCTCGACCAGCGGTGTGCGATCGAACACCACGCGACCGTCGATCCAGCCGTTCAGCGCCCTGGCATCCACTCGCTCCGGGCTGCCCGGCTGGCCGTTGCGCACCAGCACCTGCTGGTCGGGCGTGAGCAGCAGCTCATCGTGCAGGCCACGCACATCGACCCGGCCCTCCTCGACGGCCACGCGCACCTGCTCCGCGACACGCCTGACGCTGTAGCGGGTACCGACCACCGTGATTTCAGCCGAACCGGCCAGCGTGCGGAACGGCCGGTAGGTGGCCGGAGCAACATCGAACAATGCCTGCCCTGCCAGCAACTCGACACGGCGGCTACGCAGGTGCCAACTGACGTCAACCTGGCTGGCGCCATCGAGCATGAGGCGACTGCCGTCGGCCAGTGCGATGCTGCGGACCTGGCCCGGAGCACTGCTGTAGCGCTCGCTGCGATAGGCCGGATCGAGCCAGAGCAACCCCAGCGCCAGCGCGCCGATCAGCACGCCCAGCGTGGCGACACGCTGGCGCGGCTTGCTGGCTGGTGGCGGCAGCGGGAAACGCTTCTTCAGCGCCTCGCGGTGGCGTGCCAGCGCATCGTCGGTAGCATCCTGCTCGTCGGTCGGCGAGTTCATGCGCGCGCCTTCTGGTAGCCCAGGCGGGCCAGACACTTGGCCACGCCGACCTTGATGTGCTTCTCCACCGCCTTCAGCGAAATCCCCAGTCGCTCGGCGACCTCCTGCTGCGGTAGCTCGTGAATCTTGTGCATGACGAATACCTGCTGGCAGCGCGGCGGCAGTTCGGCAATGGCCGCGCTCAAGCGCTCCAGCTCGTCAGCAGCGGCATGCTGACGCTCCACGCCCGGGGCACTGCAGAGCACCTCGGCCAGGTCCGCCTGGTCGTCGACCCAGGCCTGGCGGCGGCGCTCGCTGCGGTAGTGGCTGATGGCGCGATCATGGGTGATCTTGCGCAGCAGCGCCAAGGGTACGCGTACCGCCTCTTTCTCGGGCGACTCCAGCAGTTGCACGCAGACATCGTGCACCACCTCATGCGCGGCCTGACGGTCGCCGAAACGGCGACGGACAGAGTCGACCAGCTCGTCATAATGCCGGGCTAGGGTCGAAATCAGGGACGGTTTGGCCGGAGCGTGAGGCAAGGGTTCGTGCGCGCTGGATGTCGGAAAGTGCGCGAATATAAATGATAACGACTAACATTTGAAGCTACCCAACCAGGCAAAGTGCCACGAACGAGCCGCGCCCTGACTGATCGGATTGCGCACTGCACGACCACCCTGCCCTGAGTTGCAAAGCGATGGTCGAGTGGCCGAGCAGGCGCTACCATCTGCCCTCCATGCATCGAACCAGGGCCCTGCCCCCTTGCCGGGCTTGCCCTGTTCCATGCATCAACTTCGTGGAGGGAAGCCATGTCGACTGCACTGCTGATCATCGATGTTCAACATGCACTGTGTACCGGAGAATACGCTGCGTTCGACAGCGACCGGGTGATCGAAAGAATCAACACGCTCTCGGCGCAGGCACGGGCCGCTCACGCACCGGTTGTGCTGATCCAGCACGAAGAAAATGACGGCCCCCTGCGTTTCGACACCGCCCCCTGGCAGCTCGCCGACGGACTGACGACCTCACCGAGCGATCTGCGGGCTCGCAAGACCACGCCGGACTCCTTCCATCGCACCGACCTCACCCAGTTGCTGCAGGCACGGGATATCTCCCACCTGGTAATCTGTGGTCTGCAGAGCGACTTCTGCGTCGATACCACGACCCGCCGCGCCCTGGCGCTGGGCTACGAGGTGACCCTGGTCGAGAACGCCCACTCGACGGTGGACAACGGCGTCCTGACGGCTGCGCAGATCACCGCCCACCACAACGTCACGCTGGCCAACATGACCAGCTTCGGCAAGCGCGCCACCGTTATCCCAGCTGCCGATGTCCGCATCCAGGCATAGCGCCTGGCCGTCCGTTTGCACCTATCGAGCGAAACATATGACGACCTACTCCTGCGTGCTGGAAACGCCCTCCGTCGAGACCTACCGGGCGCTGCGCCTTGCCTCGGGGCTCAGCCCGAAAACCATCGAGGCCGCGCTGAAGGGACTGCCCAATACACTCTTCGCCGTACAGATCCTGCATGACGCGCAGCCGGTGGGCATGGGCCGCATCATCGGTGACGGAGGCTGCTTCTTTCAGGTGGTGGACATTGCCGTCCTCAAGGAACACCAGGGCAAGGGCCTGGGCAAGCGCATCATGGGGGAAATACTGCAATACATCGAAGCCGAGGTACCCGAAAGCGGCTATGTCAGCCTGATCGCCGATGGCCAGGCGCAAGACCTGTACGCGCAGTTCGGCTTCGTCCATACCGCCCCGCGCTCTGTCGGTATGGCCTACAAGCGACCACAGGGCGTGGCGCCGGAAGATGCGTGAGGCTTGGCGACGAGGCGCAAACCAATCCCAAACAATGGACATGCACGGCGTGGCTCCTACCGGGCGGAGGAAAGTTTCTGCCTTCTCCACTTCTACTGCTGGAAAATCGGCAGAGATCGGCCAGGCGTGGTCGCCTAGAAATGGACTCACTCCGTTCGTCCACGAGGGGTACGATTCAATTGTCATCAGGGAGGAATTGTTATGCGCTTCTCGTGGTTTTTGGCATCGGTTCTGACTCTGGCTGGTGACGCGGTTTCTCAGACACTTAACGCTATTCCCGATGGTCGTCGCGGTTCTCCAGGAGACTTTCTTGAGACCCAGATGCAGTCTGATGGAAAACTACTTTTCACGTTCTGGACAACAGGCGGTGGAGGTCATGTATGCCGACTGCATGGCTTGGCTGTACCCACTGAAAGTGGCGTATTTGTATTTCGCGAAGCGGGATCCAAATGTGTGTTTCATCTGTTCGCAGAGAGCGATGCTCTTCGCACCGAGGATGTTGGCGAGCAGTGCCGGGAGAAGAGCTGCGGACCTAGAAACGTTTTCGGCAGCATGCGTTGGCCCCTGAACCAGACTCTTCCCCTTACGGATGAGATTCGCCCTGCGTGGTAGTTGAATCGCCCCAGATTTTGCAGACACCTAATGACTGCTCCTGGCCTGAAGCGGCCTGCCACCAGCGACCGCTATCAGCCCAATAGCGGCCGTTCAGTTTAGAGCCAAAGGGTCCGTTGGCCCGTGTGTGACAGCCACCTGTGGCAACCGCTGGGAGTGGCTAGGCGCGACCTGTAGTCAGGCGTCAGCAACCTTAGTATCAACTCCGTTTAGCAGCTAGAGCGGCAGAGCTTGCCTGGCTGGGTGATATCTTCTGCACTTTTTCATGTACTGCTGACCAGACGCTCGGGTCCAAATCAAGGTCGGCAAAACGGCTGGGATCGAGTACGGGCTCCTTGATACCCGCCTTGCATTGCTCGTCGTAGTCACGCATCACGCGCAATCCGACTTTGAACAACAGGGTCAGTGCCAGCAGGTTGACCACGGCCAGCAGGCCCATGGTGACGTCGGCGAAGGCGAATACCGTAGACAGATCCTGCGTCGCCCCCCACAGCACCAGGACGATCACCAGGGCGCGGTAGGCAAGCAGCGGCAGGCGCTTTTCGCTGAAGAAGCGCAGTGCGTTCTCGCCCAGGTAATAGTTGTAGACCAGGGTGGTGAAGACGAAGAGCAGCAGCGCCAGGCTGACGAATACCCTGCCCCACTCGCCAACAACCGCGGCGATGGCGCTTTGGGTGAGCACCACACCGGCCACTTCGCTACCTGGTTGGTAGATGCCCGAAAGCAGAATGATCAGCGCGGTGCTGGTGCAGATCAGCAAGGTGTCGATAAACACGCTGAGCGACTGCACGATGCCCTGGGCGGCCGGATGCTTGACTTCGGCAATGGCCGCCACGTTCGGCGCACTACCTAGGCCGGCTTCGTTGGAGAACAGACCGCGCTTGACGCCCATCAGGATGGCCGCACCGATGCCGCCGGCGAAAGCCGGCTCCAGGCCGAAGGCGCTATTGACGATAAGCACGAGGGTGGCAGGCACCCTTTCTAGGTTCATGCCGACCACTACCAGGGCCATAAAGATGTAGGACAGCGCCATCACCGGCACCAGAATGTCGGCGCTCTTGGCGATGCGTTTGATACCGCCGAATACGATCAGGCTGATCACCGCCGCGACGGCGATGCCGCTCAATTGGGTGGAGATGCCGAAGGTGTCATGCAGCGAGTTGGCCACGGTGTAGGCCTGCAGCGCGTTGAAGCCAAAACCGTAGGTCACCAGCAGCAGAACCGAGAAGACGACCGCCAGCCAGCGTTGACCGAGACCATGAAGAATGTAGAACGCCGGGCCGCCGCGGTAGGTGCCGTCGGCCTCACGGCGCTTGTACAACTGCGCCAGCGAGCACTCGAAGAAGCTGGTGGCCATGCCCAACAGAGCGACCAGCCACATCCAGAACACCGCACCCGGGCCACCCAGGGTAATGGCCACCGCCACGCCGGCGATATTGCCGGCACCGACGCGACCGGCAACCGACAGCATCAGGGCCTGGAAGGAACTGAGCTGGCCCTTCTGGCGCTGAAAAGCCTGGGCAAAGATGCTGAACATGCTGCCGAAGTAGCGTACCTGGATGAATCGCGAGGCGATTGTGAAGTAGAGGCCGAGACCGACCAGTGTGACGATAAGGACCTTGCTCCAGAGCAGGTCGTTGAGTAGATCGAGCATGGCGTTGCCTCTCTGTGTCTTGTTGTTGTGAGGGGGGCAGCACGCGCCTTACCGGCAGGCAAGCGCGTAGGTCGCCGCTGGCCGGCGCATGCACTGGCCAACGGCGTTATCGGAAATTCGGGGGCGTTCTATCGCCGGGGCGGTCGATCAGGACGCGCCGCTTAAGCGCTGCAGGCGGGCAATCTGTTCCCACATGTCGGCCGGGTTGGAGTACATGGGGAAGTGCCCGCAGTTGCGGATTTGCGCCAGGTGCACGCCCTGGCTCTGGATGTAGGCCAGGTAGGACAGCGAGGTGTTCTGCTCGCCGTACATAAACATGCGTGGGCAAGGCAGTGCGAGAAACTTGTCCATCAGCTCGCCGTGGTCGGACTGTTCTACCATCGACTCGAAGATGCCGCGCACCGCGCCGGCGCGCACCTTGTGCCGCAGGCTGGCGGCATACAGCGCGCTGGCGTAAGCCGGGGCATGGCGGGTGCGTTCGATAAAGTCGTCGAAGAAACGCTCGGCATCTTCGCGGGCGTAATCGTGGATCTGCCGGCTGAGAAAGCAGTCTTCCGGTGCAATATTGCCTTCGATATCGACAAAGCTCAGCACCCGCTCAGGATGCTGGTGGGCCAGCATCAGCGCGGTCAGGCCACCCATGGAATGGCCGACCAGATGGAAGCGCTGGATGTCGAAGTGCTCCAGCATTGCCAGGGCGGTGTTCACCAGCAAGGGAATCCCGATGCGCGCGAGATCGGCGCAGCGGGTTTCGCCACAGCCGGGCGCATCGTAGGCGAGGAACGGATGCCCGTTGAAGGCGGCATAGCGCACGATGTCGGCATAGTCCTCCTTGGTCGAGCCGAAGCCGTGCAGGAAGACGATGGGTGCCTTGTCGCCGCCACGGTGCAGGGCCGCCACTGTGAGGTCGACGCCATCGACGTTCAGCGGCACAAGGACGCGGGAAAATTCTGGCTGAGTGGGCACGTCTTTCACTCCTAAGGCAGGTGGGCTGCACGGTTGCCTTACTCTGGAATGGGCCAATCCTTCTGTAAATTCCTAATCCAGTAAGCCACCCATACGCTGAACCTATGGATATCCGGCTACTTCGAGTCCGCTGCCAACAATGCTACCAGCGCATCCACCAAGGGATTGGTCCGCGCGCTATCCCATACGGCGGCAGTGGTCACCACGCTGAGTTTGGGCGTCAGCGGTTTCAATATCACGTTGTCCGGTGCCAGCTTCTTCATCGAGGCGGGCACCAGAGCCACGCCCTGGCCGCAGCTGACGAAGGCGATCTGCGAGGTCACCGAACGCACCTCGTGCAGAACCCGTGGGGACAGGCCGTTGGCCTTGCACACGCCGATCAGGTAATCGAAGTAGTTCGGGCTGACCTGGCGCGAGGACATCACCAGCGGCTCGTCCGCCAGGTTGGCCAGGGTCAGGCGTGAGCGCGCGGCGAGCGGATGGTCGCGGGGGATGGCAACCGCGAGTCGATCCTCGGTCAGCGCCACGCAGCGCAGGTTCTTGCCGAGGTTGCCTTCCAGGCGAGCGAAGGCCAGGTCGATATCGCCGGACTCCAGGGCGGGGATGGCTTCGGCGCTGTCAATCTCGCGCACGGTCACAGTGATCTGCGGGTGCTCGGCCTTGAAACGGTCGATCAGCGGCGGCAGCACGTCGATCATGGCGTTGGTGATGGCACCGATGGTCAGCACACCGGCCTGGCCGGAAACCGCCTCCAGCACCGCCAGCTCGAGTCGCCCCAGCTGCTCGGCGAATTTACGCACGGCGGGCAGGATGGCCGCCCCTGCCGGGGTCAGCTTCGCGCCCTGGCGCGAGCGCTCGAACAGCTTGATTTTCAATGCATGCTCAAGGATCTGGATCTGCTCGGTCAGCGGCGGTTGCGACATGCCCAGGCGCTTGGCCGCACGGCTAAAGCTCTGCTCCTCGGCTACCGCGAGGAACAGCCAGAGATGCCGGATCAGGCGGAAATTGATCATGGTTTTTCCATAGGTTGGACGTATGAAAGCCTTAGGTTAATAGGAATATACCTATGGAAATCCCCTGTCGATACTCGGGCCTCCAAACCACCAGGTCCGCTTCCCATGAATGCATCCACTCCCTTGAATCGCTTGTCCGCGCTGGACACCAATACGGTGTCCGACGCGCTGGATTTCCTCGGCCTGCCCGGTGCCACCGTCGGCCTGCGGCCGCTGTGGAACTGCCCGAAGATTGTCGGCCGCGCCAGCACCGTACAGCTGGCCCGCAAGCAGGACGCAGCGCCCACGGTGCATCTGATCACCCCGGTGGTGGCGCGTATCGAGACCGTTGACCGCGTGCTGGTGATCGCCGGAGGCGTGGATGGCATCTCCAGCTGGGGCGACATCCTCGCCAACGCCTCGCGCCAGAAGGGTATCCGCGGCTCGGTGATCGACGGTTTCAGCCGTGACATCAAGGGCAGCGAAGACATCGGTTACCCGGTATTCGGTCGCGGCATCACCATGATCAGCGCGCGCAATCGCCTGGTGCAGGTGGATGCCGGCTGCGCCGTGAGCATGGCTGGGGTAACGGTCAAAGAAGGCGACTACGTGATCGCCGATGAGTGCGGCACTGTTTTCGTGCCGGCCGGGGCCATCGACAAGGTCCTCGATCTGGCCGAGCGCATCGACCGTCGCCAGGCAGGGATGGTTGAAGCCGTCCGGGCCGGACGCTCGGTGGAGAGCGTGATGCATGACAGCCAGTTCGAAGCCATCAAAGCGGAGCAAGCCTGATGAATATTGAAGACAGAGATCTGGTCGCCCTGTTCGCGGGCCTGGATACCCCGGCCGTGTCCGATGCCATGGACAAGCTGGGCCTGCCCGGGCAGTGCCTGGATATCGCGCCGCTGACCGATTACCCGCAGGTCACCGTGGGCCCGGCATTCACCGTGCAGTACGTCAGCGCCAGCACCCCGCCCGGCACCGTAGGCGACTTTATTGATGAGGTGGCACCCGGCGACCTGGTGCTGATCGCCAACGGCGGGCGCAGCGACTGCACCGTATGGGGCGACATCATGACCCAGTACGCCCTGGCACGCGGCATTGCCGGCACCGTGATCGACGGTGTCTGCCGCGACGTGAACAAGGCCCTCGGCGAGGGATATCCGCTGTTCACCAAGGGCCGTTTTATGCGCACCGGCAAGGACCGCGTCGAGGTGGTGGCGGTGAACCAGCCGGTGAGCATCGGCGGCGCGCGTGCCTGCCCCCGCGACATCGTGGTCGCCGACGCCAACGGCGTGGTGGTGGTGCCGCGCCAGCGGGCTCGCGAGGTGGCCGAATGCGCCCACCAGATCGAGCAGGTGGAAGCGCAGATCCGCGAGCAGATCGCTGGCGGCAAGACCTTGAAAGAAGCCCGGGCCGCGCTCGGTTATCACGACCTGCAGAGGAAAGCTCAATGAGCCTCTACAACATCGAGGCTGTAGCCCCGCGCGCCAAGGCGCTTGGCAGCTCCACCCTGTACGAGGCCTCCGGCCTACCGACCGCCGTGGACCCGGCGATCCGTCCGATCTGGCGTGGTGCCTTTATCGCCGCGCCGGCCTACCCTTTGGAGTGTTCGCCGGGCGACAACCTGGCCCTGCATCTGGCCCTGGAGCGAGCGCCGCGAGGCAGCGTGCTGGTGGTGAGCACCGGCAACTTTATCGCCGGCTATTGGGGCGAAGTGCTGACCGTCGCCGCTCAGGCCGCAGGCGTGGTCGGTCTGGTGATCGACGGCGGAGTGCGCGATATCCAGGCCATCGAGAAACTGGGCTTTCCGGTGTTCTCCCGTGGCGTATCGGTGAAGGGCACGATCAAGGCCACAGCACCCTCGGTTGGTGAGCCCATCCCCTTCCACGGTGCCCAGGTTGTTGCTGGCGATCTGCTGGTGGCCGACGACGACGGTATCGTGATCATTCCCCAGGCCGAAGTGGAGCGCACCCTGGCCGATGGCATGGCTCGCTTCGACAAGGAGGCACGGATGATGGACGCCCTGCGCGAGGGCCGCACTACGGTCGAACTGATGGGCCTCAAGCGCCAGGAGGTGGCTCAATGAGCCGCGACTTTCAGAGCCTTAATCGCTGCCTTGCGGCTGCTCAGCCCTCAGCAACTTATCGAATCATTGATCGTGTCGCCGCACGCCGCGCAGAGGGAGCAAGGATCATCTCACTGTGTGCCGGAGAGCCCGACTTCGACACCCCGCAGCACATCCGCCAAGCCGCCATCGCCGCAATAGAGGCCGGCCACACCCGCTACACCCAGGTAGCCGGGCTGCGCGCCCTGCGCGAGGCCGTCGCCGCCAAGTACCGCGACGAAAATGGCCTGGCAGTGAGCTGGGAAGACACCCAGGTCAGCAGCGGTGGCAAACAGGTGATCTACAACGCCCTGGCCGCCACCCTGAACGAGGGCGACGAGGTCATCATCCCCGCGCCTTACTGGGTCAGCTATCCGGAGATGGTGCAGCTCTGCGGCGGCCGTTCGCGCATTGTCAGCTGCGGAGCCGACAGCGGCTTCAAGCTGACGGCAGAGGCATTGCGCGAAGCCATCGGCCCGGATACCCGTTGGCTGATCCTCAACTCACCGTCCAACCCCACCGGTGCGGTGTACAGCCGCGAGGAGCTGCGCGCCCTGGCCGGGGTGCTGCTGGAGCATCCTCAGGTGCTGATTCTCTCCGACGACATCTACGAGCACCTGATCTTCGACGGTCAGCAATTCCACACCCTGGCTCAGGTCGAACCACGCTTGGCCGAGCGCACCCTGACCATGAACGGGGTGTCCAAGGCCTACGCAATGACCGGCTGGCGCATCGGCTTCGCTACCGGCCCGCGCTGGCTGCTGGAGGCCATGGAGAAGCTGCAGGGCCAACAGACCTCCGGTGCCTGCTCCATTTCCCAGCATGCGGCGGTGGCCGCCCTGAGCGGGCCGAAGGACTTTCTTCATGAGAGCCGCGCGGTGTTCCAACGCCGCCGCGACTTTATGGTGGCCATGCTCAACGACACCCCCGGCCTGCACTGCGCACAGCCTGAAGGCGCGTTCTACGCCTTCGCCGACTGCTCAGCGTTGCTCGGCAAGGTATCGCCAGGCGGCCGTAGCCTGAACAGCGACGAGGACGTGGCCCACGCCCTGCTGGATGAAGCCAGTGTGGCGGTGGTGCCGGGTAGCGCTTTCGGCCTGGCGGGCTATATACGTATCGCCTATGCGCTGGATGATGCGTCGCTCAGAAGCGCCTGCGTGGCGATCCAGCAGTTCTGTCACGCCGCTCGATAGAGGGTAAGGGGCATCTCCGCACTTCAGAATGCATGGGGTGCCCCTTAAATGATGTGGATCGTAATGGCCTCTTGAACCACTTCAGATTCAGCAGGGAGCCCTGAATGTCCACGTCTGGCCGGTTTCTGCCAGTTGGCAACTGGTCGCTTCGGGTCGCCCCTTACCCTACGGATAAATCAACTCATCCCGCAGAATTTGAATCGTCCTCGGCGCATCAATCGAGACACGTACATTGCCATGCTCCACGCGATTGATCTCGACAGTGATGCCATCACGCAGGAGCTGATGCAGGGCTTGTTCGGGATCAGCACCTGGAGCGACGTTGATCACAATGGATTGGCCGACACGACGAGTGAGTATTAGATGGGACATGGCATTACCTTCCTTGGTGGTGAAATCCATTTCAGCAGGGTCAAGACCTCACGAGGCCTCCGCTTCCCGATGCACTCGAACTGAAGAGATATCCAACTCCTCCACAAGTGCTTCTTGGTCCCGCTGGCCGGTTAGTTGACCTACCAGCTCCCACTGCTGATCGAGCTCTTCATTGATAGCCTGCATGCGCTCGATCATGCGTTTGGCTGAACTCTGCAGTATTGCATCCTGGCTTCGAAGCTGTTCGAAGGCCATAGCGGTAATGGATGCGGTCATGTGGGTCATGCTGCGAGCCATGAGGCCCAGCAACTGTAGCAACTGCTCTTCCTTGGCAGACATGGCGTACTCCTCCAGAGCCTCATTACCAGCGTAGCTGATGGTTTCGCTGATTAGGGAGGCAAGGCTGTAAGCCAATAGCCATAGATGGAGTGAGACCTCTACCCAACTACCCCATAAACCGCAAGATTGAGGTGCTCGACACCTCACCAACTACGCCACAGTAGGTTGCCATCCTGAAACCCTCGGGCTAGAGTGCGCCCGTCGTGGTAAATCCCACGGCCGGGTGTAGCAACCTGATTCGTTCGAGGCGCGGTAGCGCCATAGTTTGAGTAGCCAGCGCTTGATGTGCTTGGTTGCTTAACTTCTATGGCGGACCGTGTGGGGCAGGCTTTTGCCTGGCCGGTTCCCTCGGACGCCGGTTTGCTACCCCCGCACGGTCCGCCTCCATTACCGTGTAGCAACGGCGGTAGGCGGCTCCTTAATCGTCTGAGGAGCATAAGGAAAATGCGCTACCCCCTTTTTACCCGAGAGCTCCGCCTTGGGCTTCAGGTCTTGTTGTTCACCTCTGATCTGGAGGTGCGCCATGGCTGAGTTCGAATCCTGCGTTGTACCTTTCCCGTTGCAGCGAAGCCCGCTGCATGAATCCGAACGCTCTCCCCTACCCTCTGAAGCTGCCGCTGAACTGCGTGGCGTCATGCTCGGCAATCTGCTTGATCAGCTGGCTGAACCTGAAGGCTTGCAGCCCGCGGATCTGCGCGTGCGCATCGCTGCTTATTCAGCGCTGGCTCTGCTCGATGAAATGGTCGTGCTCTATCGCCGCGCCCTCTCTGATGTTCGAGGAGGTGCCAGATGAGCAAGGGTGTCATGACCTACCTACCGCCTCACGACGGCCATCCAGGTATGGAGATCACCTGGGCTGCAGATTGCAGAGAGGCATTCGACCAGGGCGTGAAGCTGGCACAGACCTGGCTCGACAACGCCCGCAGTGGATGGCTCTGGGCAGTGATGATCGCGGAGCGCGATCTGCTGCCCTGCGCTATTGAAAGGCGAGCTTTTGAGGTGGGTTTCCTGAGTCGCATCCACCAGCGTATGTGCTCGCATCTTCGCTGCGGTGAGCAGGCCGAGATCTATACCGCGGGTGATTGTTTTGGCCACAGAAAGACCCTGACGCTCGCCGAAGCGAGCTGTCAGGGCTGACCTGAGCCATGGCAAATGCCAATGAAGTGGTCTGTTTACACAGACCAGGAAGGAAGGTTCTGAGCTAACGGGGTGCAGGGTCAGAGTACTGACTGTTTGCACTTCGTTAGCCCAGAGACCGGAGAATATTTCGGTAGCGGCCGTCTGCCAATCGTTTTGATGGGGCACTGGCTATAAGTGGCGTCCAGCCTCGTTCCTTTCTCGTTGCTGGTGTAGGCCATATCTGCAGTTCTACTGCTCGCCCACAGCACCTACGTGCATCTGTCGCTCGGACAGCAGAGCCTGCGCGCTGCGCTTGCTGGTGGCGTCTGTGAGATCGGTGGAATGGCGGTCTTGCTGTTTCCTCTCACCCTATCACGGCGTTCTCGCCGTCAAGGGCTGCACGCGCTTCGCGCATTTGCGGCAAGGCCGGCTATCGCCCCCTGACTGCTGCGCTGCGCCGTGCTTGGCCGGTTCCGGGCAATTCCGCCCGAGCAACTGGAGCACGATCATGTCGCAGCTTTCTTTCGCCTTTGACGCTTCTCTGATGATTCGCGACGAGCAAGGTCGCTATCTGCCTGCCACTGCAGAACAGATCCTGGACGCTGCTCGCAAGGTGATCGATCAGAAGGTTCAGCGAGGCTCAGCCTTCACGTCTTCGGAGCTGGTCAAGGAGTACCTGATCGCGAAGCTGGGTGGCTTTGAGCACGAGGTTTTCGCAGCGCTGTTTCTGGATGCCAAGCATCGCCTCATCCAGTACGTCGAGATGTTCCGCGGCACCATCGACAGTGCATCTGTTTACCCGCGCGAGGTGGTCAAGGAAGCACTGCGCCTGAATGCTGCGGCAGTGATCTTCGCACACAACCATCCAAGCGGAAATCCAGAGCCAAGCCAGGCTGACAAGGTGCTAACACAACGCTTGAAGGAAGCATTGGCGCTGGTCGATGTTCGCTCGCTGGATCACGTCATCGTGGCAGGCCAACGCACCGTATCTTTCGCTGAGCTTGGGTTGCTGTGAATCAAGGGGGCTGAGCCCCCTTTTTGCTGCGCCCTTCAGGCGTGCGCAGCATGTTCAGCTGGTTCCTCTTCCTTGGCTGCCAGCCCCACCGTCCAGTGCCCGCCATTCTCTTGAATCAGATGCAGCAGGTCGTAGGTTCTGATCATGTCGAGCAAACCAGAGTGGCCGTAGGCGTTTGGCGAAAATGCCGGATCGGTACGCTTGAGGTACTGCCCAAGGGCGCTCAGGGTGACCTTGCCTTCGCTGGTTCCGCCTGCAAGCAGGGATACGGCATCCACCACGAACCGGGGCCGCCGTTTAACGACCGGCTTGCTGGGTTCAGGCTTACTGGTTTCCTGCTTGCAGCTCGACTCAGCCTTGGTCGCAGGCTTCTCGGTATGCTCCGCAACAGGTTCCTGGAAATGCTCCTCACGGCGCCACTCAAAGAACTGGTCACTGGCGTTGCGCAGTGCATCGGGGGTCTTGGGTTCACCGACGATGCAGACGGTAGCGCCGCGCTCCCTGAGCTTGCGGCACAGGTAGGCGAAATCAGAATCGCTGGTCACCAGGCAGAACGTATCCGCACGGTGATCGAAGAGCGCCTCCATTGCATCCAGGGCCAAGGCGATATCGGAGGTATTCTTGCCGGCTGCATACTGGTACTGCAGGCATGGCGTGAAGGCCAGTCGAACCAGAGCCTCCTGCCACTTGTTCGCCAAGGTGCCGTGATTGCCATACCCCCTTCTCAGGACGACACGTCCGAACTGGGCCACAACGCGCAATGCGTGCTCCAGAATCTCGGGCGATACGTTGTCGCAATCCACCAGAACAGCTACACGCGTTTCTCCAGCCGGAGTGAAAACTCCCATCCCTGCTCCTATCGATTGATCCCAGGTGAGCCAATAGCATCACGGCTACTGCCGGCACGGCAATCAAAGATTACATTGAACACTAGGTACGTGCCGCCAGCGAGGCTGGTGCTTTGCTAGAACCACGATCAACAGGCAAACTGCCTTATCGATAGGGAGCTTGGTGGTTTTCATGGAAATAGCAAAAGTGTTCCAATCACTGCTTGCAGGGGGATTTGTCTCATACATAGCTGCAGCAGTGGCGCTGGGGAGTGTGTTTTTTAAAGTGCTAACTGCGCTGTCAAGGACGCTGGAGTTTCACGACAAACACTTCGTCAGAAAACCTATTGCACGCCTCAGAGCATTGCGGCAAGCGGTATCGAATACACCGGAACTGGTAGAGTTCTTCGATAGCGCGATTCAACAAGAGGCATTCCGTCTCGCCACTCGTATAGATACCAGCAGAGTGAAACGCGAGTACCTGCTTGAGCTTGATAGCAGAGGAATCTGGAGCCGCAATCAGCTGCGTAGTGTCTCTAAATTTCTGCTGATGCCCCCGAATCAAAAAGCCCCTGTGATAACCATTACCCGCCTCGACACAGCAGGCGCTTGGTTCAGCGTCTTTGCCGTATTCGGAACCATTCTTGTCGGGGGCGCCCATAGCCTCCTGCTGATTTTTACTGGTGATCCGTTCTACGTGTTAGCAGGCGTACTTACCGCCTGCATGTTCCTTTTGGCCGTAAGATTCTTCGCAACAGACTTTACCGACTGGTTGATCGCCAAACGCGTACAAGCGTTCCTTGCCTCGGAAGCAGTCAGCGTGCGATAGAAGTAGCCTCGGTCAGCCACCACGGAAAGTTTCTGCGCTAACGACGTCTGGGTGGATATCGTTGACCTCGGGTTCGACGCGGGCGTGCGATTAAGAAATGCGGTTCCCGCTGACATGATCGCGGTCCCTCTCAGCCCGCCAGTACGCTTCCTCACAGTGGCCTCCCCCTCCTATCTGGCCAAGCGGCCACCGGAATCTCTACGGGATCACGATTGTATTCGTCACCGGCTTCCCAGCGGTAAGCGCTACCGATGGGAATTCGAACGGAGCGGCGTCGACGTGGCAATCGACGTGCCAGGGCAACTTACTCTCAACAGCAATCGGCTTATGGTGAAGGCAGCAATCCAAGGTATGGGCATCGCCTATGTTCCAGATTTTTATGCTGAAGCAGCTATCAAAGACGGACTACTTGAAACCATCCTGGGGGATTGGTGCCCAGCAGAGCCGGGGCTAGCGCTTTACTATTCTGGTCATAGGCAGGTGCCAGCCGTACTTCGGGCATTCATAGATTTGCTGAAAGAAACCCAACGCTCACCCGTTGAAATCCAAGAGCAGTAACGACAGGCCGCAAGGTACGCCAGCGGCTACCCATCCCGAACACTGTTATTCAGCGTGCTCGACGACAGCCAAACGCCGAATGGCTATCAGCGGCCTTCATCAACTATCCCTAATGCGCGCGCCCTGCGCCGGAGAAAATAATCGCTGTTGCGCAACCGTAACGCATACCCATCGACCGCGCTTTGCCGGAATCATCCAAATAGGTCTCAATCATGAAAGCGACGGTTGTCCCGGAACAGTTTGCCCGCTCGTCGGCATCTGGCCCGCTCAGCTCCAAATGGAACTGCCCTCCAGGCAACGAACACACTGGCGCTTGGTACCCCAGCTTATGCCTTCATACCGGCTTTCGTCATAGCTAGGTGGCATCTGGGCTGACATCCAATCGGAGCTCCATAAAACACTGCTTGAGTCTACTGCCCGCCATTCTTTTAGCACTGGCGGCCGTCGCCATCGCCTGCAGCCTACTCTCGCTGGTTCTGATTCACCTGGTTCCTGAAATCGTCCCGCTGCCCCCTGTCTAGCACCAAGCCTTGGCGGTATCGAAATCATCAAACAAGGTGCCGAAATTCAGCATCGCTGGATCAACAAACGCGACCATACCCCCAAGCTCACCATACCGCATTCTTAGCGCACCGCCGCCCCCATCTCTCGTACCAGTTGCCAGAACCGAGGTGGCAACTGATCGGGGTCAAGACCGTCAAGCAGGTTCTTTACACCCAGGCCCAGGTCAGTGTCGCCCTCAATCACCAGACGTCGACGGAAGAACAGAGTGTCAGGATCTTCCTGACGGCTCGCCAACAGCAAAAAGTCTCGCCACTGCCCGCGGATACACACGTCCACTGCATCGCACCGGCCCACGCGCAGCTGCGAGTCCTGACAACTCAAGCACCAGGTCAGCCCAAGATCGCTGACCTCCAGGCGTAGCCAACGACCGTGCAGAAGGTCGAAGGCCCCCTCGGCCAGCGGCACGGCAAATAGCCGGCTGGCCGCCCGCTCGATGACCAGGCGCTGCATGACGAAGGGTACGTGCCGTCCATACGGCAGCAACGGCTCGCCGAATTTCACCAGCCACCGCGCCATACTCATAGGCCCACAGCCTCGATCGTCAGCATGCCAGGTCGGCCATGCCAGTAGCCATTGCAGCCACTGACCGCCAGTGGTGGTAGCGCCCCGTCACGCACCGCGGCGAAGTCGTCGATCACCTGCCCCATACCCTCGCTGCGCGGGCTCAGGCGCAGCACATCCACGCCACACGTGGCAATGGCCTGATAGTCGGCCAACAGGTTTCCGACCTCGGCGGACATGGTCTGGATGCCGTTGAGGGTAAACAGCGCCTGCCCCTCCTGACTGAGCAGCGGAATGCCCTCAGGGTAGTTCTGGCAGCAAAACTGGCAGTCGTCCTTTGGCCGGTTCTCAGCCCGCGCGGTGAAGCAACGCGCCGAGTAGGCCAACGGCAAATGGCCATAGGCGAACAGTTCCACTTCAGGCCGACCGACCTGCAGGGCATCGAGTTGCTGCAGGCAGTCCTGCAGCAGGAGACCGGAACACTCCACCGGTGGCACCCAGCGCTGCAAACCACACTCCAGCAGCTCGTGCAGGGCATGGGCGTTGTACAAGTTAAGCGCCGGTCCGGCGACGAAAGGCCGGCCGCGCTCGGCGAGCAGTTGTACCGCGCCCATGTCGTTGGCCTCCACCAGCAAATCGCCGTTGTCGCACAGGCGGCGAAGGCTGGACAGCTCGGAAGCAGCCTCGACCAGCGCCAGTCCGGACAGCACCAGCTCGGCGCGGCTGCACTCGCGCAGCTCGCGGGCAAGTCCGAGCCAGTCGTCCAGCGACAGGGCACGGCGCTTGGAACAGACGGTTTCGCCCAGGTAGATGATGTCAAGCGGTTGAGCGGCCATCTCGGCGTAGAAATCCAGCAGCTTGCTGCGGCTCCAGTAGAACAACACGGGTCCCAGGCTCAGTTTCATAGGCTCCTCACTGCCAGGATCGGTGATATGCACCGAGGGTCGTCTGGCTGCCTTCAGACAGCCCTGCCAGGTCCTTGCGCCAGCGCTCCTGCACGGCAAAACGACCGCTGGCATGGGCATCCAACGCTTCGCGCCAGACCCTCGTGACCTGCTCGACATAGGCTGGGCTGCGCTGGCGCCCCTCAATCTTCACTGCGGCGATGCCTATCTCGGCCAACTGCGGAACCAAGTCGATGGTGTTGAGGCTTGTCGGCTCCTCCAGCGCGTGGAAGCGCTGGCCGTCCACCAAAAAACGGCCCTTGCACAGGGTCGGATAGCCGGCCGGTTCGTCTGGCGCGTAGCGGTCGATCAGTACGCCGCCCAGACGCGAGCTGAGGCCCTGGGCTTCCTCCTGCCAGCGCACCGCCTTAGCCGGCGAACACACCCCGCAGAGGTTGGGCGACTCGCCGGTAACATAGGACGACAGGTGACAACGCCCCTCGGCCATGATGCAAAGGCTGCCAAAGGCGAATACCTCCAGCGGCACCGTGCTTTTCTCGGCCACCTGGCGCACCTGAGCCAGCGACAACACCCTAGGCAACACGGCGCGCCGGATGTTGTAACGCTGCTGATAGAACGCCAGGGCAGCGACGTTGGTGGCCGAGCCCTGCACCGAGAGGTGCAGGTTGAGATCGGGATGCCGCCGGCTGGCGTAGGCCAGCACGCCGGGATCGGCAGCGATCAGAGCATCCACCCCTAGTGCGGCGGCTTGGTCCACCGCGCGCTGCCAGCGCGCCCAGCCCTGGGGCTGGGCATAGGTGTTGACGGCAACATAAAGCTGTCGGCCACGCTTACGGATCAGGTGCAGCCCCGTCTCCAGCTGCCGCTCGTCCAAATTGAGCCCGGCGAAATGACGGGCATTGGTGTCATCGCGAAAGCCAACGTAGATGGCGTCCGCGCCTTGCTGCAGGGCAGCCTTGAGGGCGGGTAGACTGCCCGCCGGACAGACCAGATGCATGAATCGACTCCTACTTCAACGACGATGCGCCACTCTAGGCGTCGTGAACCTGAACGCCTTGATTGTGGTCAAGCCACTCATGCCAGCAGGCTGTCGAGCGCCAGAAACCCCACGGGCTCGCCAGCGCGCAGGGTACGCCCCGCCTCCACCACGGCCAGGCCCTCGGCCCAGCTCATGGCACTTAGCATGGCCGAGCCCTGCTGGGCATGTGGCACCACACGCAGCTCACCATCCCTGACCTCGAGACGGGCGCGCAGGTACTGGCGCCGCGCATTGGCCCTGGGCCAGTCGAAACCGGCGGGCAATGGCAGTGCGCGTGACGACACGTCGCTGCGCCCCTGTGCCGCCAGCAGGAAGGGCCGCGCCACCACCAGAGTGGTAAGCAGCGCCGCCACCGGGTTGCCGGGCAGGCCGATCCACGGCGTACCACACACCCTGCCGAAGGCGAAGGGCTTGCCCGGCTGGATGGCCAGGCGCCACAGGTGCAGCTCGCCAAGCTCGCGCACCGCCTGCTTAAGGTGATCCTCCTCACCGACCGAGACGCCGCCGGAGCTGATCAGTACATCCCATTCGGACGCTGCGAGGCTTAGGGCGTCGCGACTGGCGCTCAGCTCGTCCTCCAGGACACCGCAGTCGTCCACTTCCAGTCCCCAGCCGCGCAGCGCGGCGCGCAGGCTGTAGCGATTGGCGTCGTAGATCTGTCCGGGATGCAGCGGTTCTCCCGGTTCGCGCAGTTCGTTGCCGCTGCTCAGCAGGCCTACGCGCAGACGCCGGTGCACCGCCACCTCGGCAATACCTAGGCTGGCCAGCAGGCCCAGCTGCGGCGCGCGCAGGCAGATGCCTGCCGACAGCACACAGGTACCGCGCTCGAACTCCTCGCCGCGCCGACGCACATGGTCGCCGCGGGTACAGACGGGCAGCCAGACGCCCTCGCCCTCCAGCCGCA
Source organism: Pseudomonas sp. KB-10 (assembly GCF_018221585.1). Classification (NCBI taxonomy): domain Bacteria; kingdom Pseudomonadati; phylum Pseudomonadota; class Gammaproteobacteria; order Pseudomonadales; family Pseudomonadaceae; genus Pseudomonas; species Pseudomonas sp. KB-10. Next base: position 42,676 of record NZ_QYYB01000010.1, on the reverse strand, counting down.
CCAGCTCCTGCGGCACAACGCTGTCAGCCCCAGGTGGCAGCGGCGCGCCGGTGAAGATGCGCACCGCATGCCCTGACGGCAGCTCCTCCAGCGCCGCATCGCCGGCGGCGATACGCCCGGCCAGCGGCAGGTAGCCCGGCCCGCCCTGCAGATCGGCGGCACGCAGCGCATAACCGTCCATGGCGCTGTTGTCCCAGGCCGGCATCGACCGTAGGGCATGTACCGGCTCGGCCAGGGTGCGACCCAAGGCCTGCTCCAGGGCTACCCATTCGACCGCCGGCGGCGTCGGCACTTGGGCCAGTAGGTCAACGATGGCTTCATCGACCGGGCATAGCCCGGGCTGGTCGCAAGCGCAGCCGTTCATGCGCGCGACCCGCACAGCACCGTGGCCTGCTCGGGCAGGCGCTTGAGGTGGGGCACGAAATTGCACGGCCGCGTACGGCAGTCCAACTGCTCACGGAGGATCCCGTTCCAGGCTGTGCTGCAGGCACCGGGCGAACCGGGAAGGCAGCACACCAGGGTGCCGTTGCTGATGCCGGCCAGGGCGCGCGACTGTACGGTAGAGGTGCCGATCTCGGTCAGGGAAATCTGCCGGAACAGTTCGCCGAAGCCATCCACCATCTTGTCCAGCAGCGGCGCCACGGCCTGCGGCGTGTTGTCCCGCGCGGTGAAGCCGGTCCCGCCAGTGATCAGCACCACCTGCACCAGCGGGTCGGCAACCCAGGCACACAGGCGTGCACGAATCTGCCAGATGTCGTCGGGCACCAGCGCCCGCTCGACCAAAGCGTGCCCGGCGCTCTCCAGCGCCTCGATCAGGGTCTGGCCCGAGCCATCGCTGGCCAGGTTGCGGGTATCACTGACGGTCAGCACGGCGATGCACAGTGCCTGGAACTCGGGGTTAGACAAGTGAGCCATTTTGGCGCCTCCATAGTATGACTGGACGCAGCCTGAGCCCGCGGGAGCGTCCCGCCCATTCCCCAATGGAGGTATCACCAAGGACCAACGCGACAAACCTTGACCACGGTCAAGGCTGCCACGTACCTGGGTATTAGCCTGAACGCGAAACCAAGGCCGGGAGGCGTTTCGCATGGCCAAGAAATTCCCTCTGCACCCGAGTCATCCCGAACGCATCTGCTGGGGGTGCGACCGTTACTGCCCGTCGGACTCGCTGGCATGCGGCAATGGTGCGGACCGCACTATGCATCCGGCCGAGATGATCGGCGATGACTGGTACCTGCACGGTGACTGGGGCATCGAGGTGCCTGAGCCGGTGGCGGATGCCGAGCAACCGCAGCACCGGTCGCGCTGAGGGCTACCAGCGTCGTGCGGCGATCGCATCACTAGCGCGCGCATCCACCCACTGAGCGCCCTGCGCGCACATTTCCTTCTTCCAGAATGGCGCCCGTGTTTTCAACTGATCCATGAGATAGGCGCAGGCCTCGAAGGCTGCCTGCCGATGGGCACTGCCAACACCAACGAAGACGATCGGCTCGGCCGCCTGCAGCAGGCCGTGACGATGCACGATTAGCACCTCGTGCAGCGGCCAGCGGACTCTGGCTTCGGCCTCGATGCCGGCCAGGGCCCGCTCGGTCATGCCAGGATAGTGTTCAAGGAACATCGCCCGCACCTCCCCCGCATCGCCATAGTCGCGTACCAAGCCGACGAAGCTAGCCAGCGCACCGACACCAGCGCAGCGCTCCTGCAACTGGTCGAGCAGCTGCGCCGCGGAAAAGCTATGCGCCTGAACCTGCACGCTCATCTTAGCCTCCGGTGACGGGCGGGAAGAAAGCGATCTCGTCGCCGTCCTGCAGCACCTGATCGAGCCCGCAGAGTTCCTGATTACACGCGCACATCAAATTTTGCGCGGCCAGTGCCGACCAGGCACCGCCACGCGCCACCAGGTTCTGGCGCAGTTGATCTACGCTGGTCAGCTGCGGCTGCCAGTCCAGGCACTCGCGGTCCAGCCCAAGTTGCTCGCGATACCCCGCGAAATAATGGACTTCCAACATACTTCTCTCCTCAGTTTTCAGGGGGCCAAACGCACGTGGCGCCGCCCTCTACAGTCAATTGGTAACGCAGGCGGCCATGCAGACAATCCGGGCGCCCTGCCCAGAATTCCATGCTGACGGGATCCCCGCCTGGACGACGGACCTGCTGAGTAAGCGAGCAGAGCCAGCGGCGCATGGGAGCCTGCCGTTCTAGCCGACTGTAGCCATGCTACTGGTGGCACATGCCACTCAGTTGATCGCTTCTCCACATGAGGCCGCTCCAGTCTGCTGGCACGCGTTGGCGCCCACCTTGCGTTGGATCAAGGCACCCGGTAAGTCCCCGAAGCGCCTCCGCTCTTCTCCAACAGGCGCACGGCCTCGATACACATGCCGCGATCCACCGCCTTGCACATGTCGTAAATGGTCAGCGCGGCGACACTTGCAGCAGTCAGCGCCTCCATCTCCACGCCCGTCTGCCCTGCCAGTTTGCAGCGCGCGACGATATGCACGCAGTCCTCGCCCTCGGCCTCAAGCTCGACCTTGACGCTTGTGAGCATGAGCGGATGGCACAGGGGAATGAGGTCGGAAGTCTTCTTCGCCGCCTGGATACCGGCGATGCGCGCCACGGCGAACACGTCGCCTTTGGGATGACGGCCATCGGCGATCATCGTCAGGGTGGCGGGCAGCATGCACACACGGGCTTCGGCCACGGCCTCGCGGCAGGTCACCGTCTTGTCGGTGACATCCACCATGCTGGCACGGCCGTGGGCATCGAGATGGGTCAGCATAGGTTTCTCCATAGTCAGATTAAGTCGAGCCGCCGTGCCAGCTTACGCAGATTGCTCGGGTCGATTGCCAGCGCCCGTGCGGCGGTGGCCCATTTGCCGCCATGCTGCGCCAGAGTGTTCTGGATCAGTTCGCGCTGATAGCGGTCCACAGCCTGATGCAGGCTTTCGCTGGGTACCAGCGGCACAGCCGACGGGACGCTGCTCGGCACCGGCGCCGGGCCATCCAGCCCAAGCCAAGGTGCCTCGATACTGAGCAATGCGGTGCGCGACTCAGCCTGGCTGAGCACCTTGAGCGCGGCGCGGCTGATCACATGCTCCAGCTCACGCACGTTGCCCGGCCAGGAGTAGGTCAGCAAGGCGCGCTCAGCATCGGCGGACAGGCGCAGGCAGCGCAGGCCCAGGCGGGCACGGTTGAGTTCGAGGAAATGCCCGGCCAGCACCAGCACGTCCCGGCCGCGCTCGCGCAACGGCGGTATGTGCACCGGGTAGACAGAAAGGCGGTGGTAGAGGTCGGCGCGGAAACGTCCTTCACGCACCTCCTCGTGCAAGCGCCGGTTGGTCGCGGTGATCACTCGTACGTCGACATGCCTTGGGCGGTCAGCGCCCAGGCGCTGAATCTCGCCGTTCTGCAGGGCGCGCAACAGCTTGGCCTGGATTGACAGCGGCAGCTCACCTATCTCGTCGAGAAACAGGGTGCCACCATTGGCCGCCTCAAAGCGTCCGGCGCGCTCTTGCGCGGCACCAGAAAACGCCCCCTTCACATGGCCGAATAGCTCACTCTCAGCCAGGGTCTCCGGGAGTGCGGCGCAGTTGACGTAAACCAGCGGCTTGCGCGCGCGCGGCGAGTGGGCATGCAGCCAGCGGGCAAACAGCTCCTTGCCTACGCCGGTCTCACCTTGCAGCAGTACCGGCAGCTCGGAGTCCGCTACGACGCCCAGCTCGTCGAGTAACTGGCATAACACCGGGCTGTCGCCGAGGATGGTGCCGCCAGTCTCGTCACCAACCTCACCCTCCTCCCGTCGGGCCAGGCGCAGGCTGCGAATTTCGTTTTCCAAGCGACACATCCGCAGTGCTGCCTCGATCAACAGGGCATAACGCTGCAGGCGCTGGGTGGCGTTGCGGTCAAAGGTACCGCGGCGCAGGGCATCCAAGGTCACAGCCCCCCATAGGCGGCCGTCGAGAAACAGGCTCATGCCCATGCAGTCGTGCACCGGTAGCGGCTCATCTGGACTATCCTGCAACAGGCCGTCGTAAGGGTCGGGCAACTCGCTGTAGGCGGCGAATTGCAATGGCTCGCGCTGTGCCAAGATCTGCGCCAAGCGCGGATGCCGGGCGATTACGAAACTGCGCCCCAGCGCTTCGTGGGCCAAGCCGACTGCAGCCTGCGGCCGCAGGCTTTCGCCATCCAGACGCAACAGCACCACCGCACTGCAAGCGAATATTTCGCGCAGGCTGACAACCAGACGCTGCAGGCGTACAGCAGATGGTAGCTCGCTGGCCAGATCGGCGAGCAAGGCGTTCTGCAGAGGGGTGAAATCTACCATTTCGGGTATCCGCTACCTGATTTCTTCCGGGTAGATTAGACCCTGGCGGCACGCAAACCCTTGATTTCCGTCAAGTTGGAAAGCGGCACGGGGCTTGCGATGGAGCATGCAGACCAATATGTCTGATAGGAGAACTCCATGGCCAGCCAACTGCTTGACAGCACCCTAGGCAATATTGCCTGCAGCATCCCCGGTGCGACCCGGGTGTTCCACGAATTCCACCTTGACTTCTGCTGCGGCGGTCAGAAGAGCCTACGCCAGGCCGCGCAGGAGCACGGCATCGATGCCGGCCAGATACAGGAACGCTTGCTCTCACTCAGCGACGAAGCCCAAGATGCGGAGGATTGGCGTACAGTCCCGGACGAGCAGTTGATTGAACACATACTGCAGCGCTACCACGACGTGCACCGTCAGCAACTGCCGGAGTTGATTCGTCTCGCGGCGAGAGTCGAGCAGGTGCATGGCGGCCGCGAGCACTGCCCAGTGGGACTGACAGATCTGCTGATCGACATGCAGCAGGAGCTGGAAAGCCACATGCAGAAGGAAGAGCAGATTCTCTTCCCGATGATCCTGCGTGGTGGCGGCACGATGGCTGGTGGTCCGATCTCGGTGATGCGGTACGAGCACGACCAGCACGGCGATGCGCTGGAGCGTGTCGTCGAATTGACCGATGACATGCAGCCACCGGCCAATGCCTGCAACACCTGGCGCGCGTTGTACCGCGGACTTGACGAGCTGCGCTGCGACCTGATGCAGCACATCCACCTGGAAAACAATCTGCTGTTCCCGCGTGCCCTCGGTAAGGAGGTACAGCATGGGTGAGTACCGCAAACTCTGGTGGGCATTGATCGCCGTACTCGGCGTGACTTTCTGCGTACTCGGCTGGTTCGGCCGCGAGGTGTATCGTCAGGCGCCGCCAATCCCAGAACAGGTGCAGAGCACCGACGGCAGCCTGCTATTTACCAACGTGGACATACTAGACGGGCAGACCGCATGGCAGAGCGTCGGCGGTATGCAGCTCGGCTCGATCTGGGGCCACGGCGCCTACCAGGCACCGGACTGGACTGCCGACTGGCTGCATCGCGAACTGACGGCGTGGCTCGACCTGGCCGCGCAGCACACCTACGGTGTGCCCTATGCCCAGGTGGACGAAGACCACCAGGCCCTGCTGCGCCAGCAACTCAAGCGCGAATACCGTGGCAACCAGGTGCAAGGCGAGGTGCTGGTGCTCAGCGAACGCCGCGTCGCCGCTGTCGAACAGACTGCGGCCTACTATGAGGCGCTGTTCGGCAAAGACCCGGCCCTGCAAGGCAGTCGCAAGAGCTTCGCCATGAAGGAGAACACCCTGCCCGACGCCGCCCGGCGCGAGCAGCTGACCCGCTTCTTCTTCTGGACAGCCTGGGTCGCCGCAACCGAGCGCCCAGGGCATGACGCCACCTACACCAACAACTGGCCCCACGAACCGCTGATCGACAACAAGCCCACTGCGGAGAACCTGATCTGGTCCATCGTCAGTGTGATACTCCTGATTGCCGGTATCGGCTTCCTGGTCTGGGCCTGGGCCTTCCTGCGCGATCACGAGGAGGATGAACCGACTGCACCGGCCCACGACCCGCTCAGCCTAGTGGCCCTGACGCCATCGCAGAAAGCGCTGGGCAAGTACCTGCTGCTGGTGGTCGGACTGTTCGCCTTTCAGGTCGTGATCGGCGGTGCTACTGCGCACTACACGGTGGAGGGCCAGGACTTCTATGGCTTCCCGCTATCGCAGTGGTTCCCCTACTCGCTGCTGCGCACCTGGCACATTCAGAGCGCTCTGTTCTGGATCGCCACCGGCTTCCTCGCTGCGGGTCTGTTCCTCGCACCCATCATCAGCGGCGGCAAGGATCCGAAGTTCCAGAAACTTGGCGTCGACGTGCTGTTCTGGGCACTGGTGGTCGTGGTGCTCGGCTCCTTCGTTGGCAACTACCTGGCCATCGCCCAGATCATGCCGGCCGAGTGGAATTTCTGGCTCGGTCATCAGGGCTACGAGTACGTCGACCTCGGTCGCCTGTGGCAGATCGGCAAGTTCACCGGCGTGGCCTTCTGGCTGCTGTTGATGCTGCGCGGCATCTTGCCGGCCTTCCGCCAGCCCGGCGACAAGAACCTGCTGGCCCTGCTGTCGGCCTCGGTGATCGCCATCGGCCTGTTCTACGGCGCCGGCTTCGCCTACGGCGAGCGCACCCACCTGTCGGTGATGGAGTACTGGCGCTGGTGGGTGGTGCATCTGTGGGTGGAGGGCTTCTTCGAGGTCTTCGCCACCACCGCGCTGGCCTTTATCTTCTCCAGCATGGGCCTGGTCTCCAAGCGCATGGCCACCACCGCCAGCCTGGCCTCGGCCTCGCTGTTCATGCTCGGCGGTGTACCGGGCACCTTCCACCATCTGTACTTCTCCGGCACCACCACCCCAGTGATGGCAGTGGGCGCCACCTTCAGTGCCCTCGAAGTGGTGCCGCTGATCGTGCTCGGCTATGAGGCCTGGGAGAACTGGCGCCTGAAGAGCCGTGCGGCCTGGATGGAGCGGGTCAAGTGGCCGCTGATGTGCTTCGTCGCCGTGGCCTTCTGGAACATGCTCGGCGCTGGGGTGTTCGGCTTCATGATCAACCCGCCGATCTCTCTGTACTACGTGCAGGGCCTCAACACCACACCAGTGCATGCCCATGCCGCGTTGTTCGGGGTCTACGGCTTCCTCGCCCTGGGCTTCACGCTGCTGGTGCTGCGCTATATCCGCCCGCAGATGCAGTTCAACCAGGGACTGATGAAGGTCGCCTTCTGGTGGCTCAACGCAGGCCTGGTGCTGATGATTGCCACCAGCCTGCTGCCCATCGGCATCATCCAGTTCCACGCCAGCGTCAGCGAGGGCCTGTGGTACGCCCGCAGCGAGGCCTTCATGCAGCAGGATCTGCTGCAGACCCTGCGCTGGGTGCGTACTTTCGGCGACGTGGTGTTCATCGTCGGCGCCCTGGCCATGGCCTGGCAGGTGGTCATTGGCTTCTTCTCACCTGTCCCCAGGAGCGTGCCGCTGCGCGCGCAAGGAGGTGCCCGAACGATTAATTAAATACGTTGGATGTGTATTGGCTAGGCTCGGCCCGCGATACGCGGGTCGAGTCGTTGTTGGCCTCGCCTAGACTGAAACATGAAGTTTCCCGAACGGAGTCGCACCATGCATACACACAAGATTCTCACGTACCTCGACACTCCCGGCAGTCGCCCGCTATGGCAAGTGTTCTGGCTGCAGGGCGTGCTGCTCAGCCACCTGCTGTTTGGCGCCATCCTGCTGCTCTACCGGCAAGTCGACAGCGTAACGCTGGCCCTGCTGCTGGCGGCCTTCGTCAGCTACACCGCCTGGGTGCTGAACGCGGTCTGGCGCAACGCCGGCAACGTGCGCGAGCCCATCTACGGCGAGATCGCCCGCTTCCTGACCGTGGCCTGGTCGATCAATGCCGTGCTGGCCTCGTTCTTCCTGCTGCTTGCCCACCTGCAGCCGTTCGGCCACGGCCTGCCGTTCTGAGGCTCAACCCGGCGGCGTGAGATAGGCCGCCGTCTACCCGCGCTGCTGGGCGCTGGCCTCCAGCTCCCAGCTCGCCAGGCTGCGCAGATGTACCTCATCGGGGCTGTCGGCGAAGCGCAGCGCGCGACCCTAGGTGTAGAAGTCCGCCAGCGGCGTATCCGGACTCAGGCCCGTGGCACCGAACACCTGCATGGCGCGGTCGACCACCCGGCAGAGCATACGCGGCACCTACGCCTTGATCATGGCGATCTCCCGGCGCGCCGCCCTGGCGCCTACTTCATCCAGCATCCAGGCGGTCTTCGGCACCAGCAGACGCGCCTGCTCGATAGCCAGTCTCGACTCGCCGATCCAGTCGCCGATATTGGCATACTGCGCCAGATAGCGGCCGAATGTGCGGCGCTCCTGGCAGCGCTCCAGCAGCAGCTGCAGGGCCAGTTCGGCCATGCCGATGGCGCGCATGCAGTGGTGCACTCGCCCCGGTCCTAGGCGCACCTGGGCCATCATGAAGCCGTCGCCCTCCTGGCCGAGCAGGTGATCGCACGGCACCCGCACATCGCGCAACAAAATCTCCGCATGACCTTCTGCCGAAACATGGTTGAGCACCGGAATATTGCGCAGCACCTGCACGCCAGGGGTATCGAAGGACACCAGCAGCATGCTCTGCTGACGATGGGGCGCGGCCTCGGGATCAGTCTTGCCCATCACGATCAGCAGACGACACTGCGGGTGACAGGCATTGGCGATGAACCATTTGCACCCGTTGAGGACGTAATGCTCGCCGTCACGACGGATCAGCGTCTGCACGTTGCCGGCGTCCGAGCTGGCCACATCCGGCTCGCTCATGGCAAAGGCCGAACGGATCTTGCCTTCCAGTAGCGGCAGCAGCCAGCGCTGGTGCTGCGCGGGGCTGGCAGAAACAGGCTCCACAGCCCTTCGCTGCGCGCCAGGGCCTTGAGGTCGTTCATGAAGGAAACCGGCAGGCATCAGGCCTGCACCTCCGCCAGCCACTGGGCATGACGCGGCACCACATGGGTATCCATGAAATCCTGCAGCTGCCGGCGTAGTGTTTCCACTCTGGTGCTGAAGGCAAAGTCCATCGCATCCACCTCGGGGGGGGGGGGCGGTGAGACCAGCCGAAGTCAGCACCGGCCCGACTCGAAGAATGCTGGGCGGCATGGATGAGCAGGTATCACGGCGCCGCGAAGCCGAGCCGAGCCGAGCCGAGCCGAGGTTGACCAGCGTTATGGCGCGTGTTCGTCACCCGCTCTAGAAGCGGTAGTCCATCCCCACGCTCAGGCTGCGTTCGTTGCCGCTGAGGAATGTCGGTTGGCTGGCGTCGGCGCGATTGCGGATCACATAACTGCTGGCATAGACCTCGTCGCTCAGGTTGTCACCTTGCAGATACAACGACAGCCCTTCATTGACCTTGTAGCTGGCCTTGAATCCCCAGAGGGCATAGGAGTCCTGATAGTTGTTACGGGTGTTGGCATGGTCGGTCGGGGTGTCCTGCGGCAACCAGCGCAGGTTCGGGCCGATGCTCCACGGGCCGCGGCGATAAAGCAGCTCGCCCGCCCACAGCTGGCGTGGTACACCTGCGATCTGATTGCCCTCGAACTCGCCGCCACGGAAGGTGAAGTCACTGAAGGTCCAGGCCAGGCGATAGGCCAGGTCCCCGCCAAGCGTGGCGGAGGTCGGCAGCAGGCCCTTGATTCCCGCCTCGACGCCGCGATGGCGTGTGCGCGATGCGTAATTGTAGGTACCTACCCTGACGCCCAGACTGTCGGAGGTGGAGATCAGCTCGTCATCCACGTCACTGTGGTACAGCGACAAGCTCCACTCGTTGCTGCCAATACGCCCCTGGCCGCCGATTTCGTAGGTGGTCGCGCGCTGCACATTGAGCTCAGTCAGCGACGCCGTGGCCTGCGCCGGCGCAGTAGGTGGCACCTGCCCGACGACAATCTCCCAGAAGGTTGGCGCCTCGTGACTACGGCTGATGTTGGCGTACCAGCGCTGGTTTTCACTGGGCGTCCAGTTCAAGCCGATCTTCGGCGTGGCGAAGTCCCAGCTCTGATCCAGGCTGGCGTTGCTGTTACGCGAACTGGCATCCCGGCTGACATCACTCCATTTCAGCTCGGTGACCAGGGTCCAGTCCTGCGCCAGATGCCAGTCCAGCCCAGCCAGCAGATCGACGTTACGCGCTTCGAGGTCGAAGTCGCCGAAGCGCTGCAGGCGACTGCCGTCCTGGCCGCTGTTGGCATAGAGCTCACGGGTTATGTCGCTGTAGGACCAGCCAGCACCGAAGCGATAGTCGAACAGGCGCTGCTCGCCTTCCAGGCTCCACTGGGCTCCGAGCGTGTCGCTGTCGGTCAGGGTATGGCTGAGCGGGTCGGTGAAGTCGTCCACCGTATTCTGCCCGTAGACACCGAAGCTCTGTTGCCAGCCAGTGCCCTGCCACTGGGTGCGGTTGGCCAGGCGCAACTGCTGGGTATCACGATGCGGATCGCGCCGATATACATTGAGCAGGTGATCCTGCGCCGTATTGCCGTCTCCAAGTACGCTACGCGGATCATCTTCCAGACGCGCCTTAGTGATGACGTTAGGAATCTCGAAGGTGAGATCGCTCCAGGACAGGTAGCTGCGATTCTCCACGCCATCCCCCAAGTCCAGGCCAAAGTTGCTATGCACCAAGGTGCGGTGCGAAGCAGAGTGATGACGATAACCGTCGTACTGATCTTGACTGATGCTCACCCGCGCATCGTGCCCGGCCTCCGCCAGGCCGGCAGCGACCTGCACGGCCTGGCGACCGAAACTGCCACTTTCCAGGCGCAAACGCCCGGCCTCGTCGGCACCGGTAAGCGAATTGAATTCCAGCTCGCCACCCAGCGTGGTGGCACCCGGGCTGCCGGCGTTGGCACCGCGTCGGGCACTGATCCAAGAAGCATTACGCGGCTCCAGCAGGCCCATGACGAAGGAGCCATCGGCCTCGTTGAGCGGTAACCCGTCTTGTAGCAGTAGTACGCCACGATTGACCGGATTGCTCTGAATACCCGAGCCGCGGATGTTCAGGCGCGGCTGATCGGTGCCTCCGAAAAAGTCCTGAATCACCAAACCGGGCTGATAGTCCAACGCATCACGCAAGGTCGCCAAACGCGTTTCGCTCTGCGGCGTGGCCAGGTTGGTACCGCCAGGCACTCGGGACAGCTCTTCGCGCTCAGCTTCAACCGACTGATTTGCTGGAGCCTGGCGTTGACCGCTGATTGCCAGTGGCTCCAACTCGACCGGATCGGCAGCACAATCCATCAGTGGCAGAGCGCCCAGAAGTGTCAATGAAAGATACTTCAGGTAAAAGGTTCGACGCATGACACTCTCCTTCACGAACAGAAATAAGCTCACCAGCTCAGGTAAAACATGCCCTTGGCCAGCAACACGATGCCGACCATGTGGGTAAACACGCTCAGGTGAATACGGCGGAAATAGGTGGAATTCATGCGCCCGCTGATCACCAGGAACATGGCCGTGCAGAAGTGTCCGAGCACACTCAGCGCCAGGCAGATCTTCAGGGTCAGCAGGGTGCCGAAGGAGGAAGCCAGCGGGTCGGCCAGTTGTGGCAGGTAACGCAGCCAGACCATGCCCAGGCCGGCGCTGAACAGCACCAGTAGTACCCAAGGCATCAGGCGGCGCCCGCGTTTGCCAATGCCCTGCTCCACCTGGCGCATCACCGCGGGCGGCACGTGCTTGCGCACACCTTCAAGAATCAACACTTCAAAGAACACCGCGCCGATGAAGATCAGAGCGGCGAACAGATGCAGGGTCAGCAGAATGGGATAGCTCACGGTAGCGAAGTCTCCAGGGTCATCAGGGTCTGGTGGAGCGCCTCAGCCAGCACCTCCGGTGCGCGGTCGGCGGCGTCGAACGTCTGCAGCCCGCCCGCATTGAGCAGCACGAAGCGTTCAACCAGGCCGACCAGTTCGCCCGGGTGATGGCTGACGCACAGCAGAGCCGCCGCGGATTGCTCGAGCCAGTCGCGGCAGATATCGATCAGGGTCTTGCGCAAAGCCGGGTCCAGCGCACTGAACGGCTCGTCGAGCAGCAGCAGGTCAGGCTCCACCGCCAGCGCCCTGGCCAGCGCCACGCGCTGCGCCATGCCCCCAGACAGCTGATTCGGCCAAGACCGTGCGTACTCACTGAGGCCTACCCGCTCCAGCCACTCGGCAGCCACACATCGCGCCGTCGCCGGGTCACGACCGGCCGCGCGCAAGGGAATTTCGAGGTTCTCGGCCACTCGGCACCAAGGCAGCAGGCGCGGCTCCTGGAAGGCCAGCACGGCGTGGCGGAAGCTGCTCTGCTGGTTACCGCGCTGCGCCTTCAGGATTCCAGCCGCCAATCTCAGCAGGCTGCTCTTGCCGGCACCGCTCGGGCCGAGGATCCCGACCCGCTCGCCACTTCGTAGCCGAAAGTCGACCTGCCGGAGCACCGTGCGCCCGCCCAACTCGAGGTCGATTGAGTACCAATCAAGCATGGGCGGCCTCCTGCCAACGCCCCATGCGCCGCTGCAACGGCTGTAGCAGCACGAATTCCAGCGCCGCCACCAGCAGCAGTATCAGCAGGGTCCAGGCGTACAGCCCGGCGCTGTCGAAGGTGCTGCGTGCATTGGCCAGAGCAAACCCGGCGCCGCTTTCAGCCCCCAGCACCTCGGCCATCACCACCAGGCGCACACCACTGCAGGTGGCAATCAGCAATGCCGCACCGAGCGGCGCCGCCAGGGCCGGCACGTACAGATAACGCAGTTTCTGCCACGGGCCGAAACGGTAGACGCGAACCATCTCCAACAGGCCGCGATCGACCATGAGCATGCCCTTGACGGTATTCACGTACATGCCCGGCGCCAGCATCAGCACACTGATGAACACCACCATCGCCGAGCCCAGGCCGAACCAGAGCATGGCCAGCACCACGACCACCACCGGCGGGGTCGCCATCAGCAACCAGCGCAAGGGCTCCAGCAGGCCGCGCAGACGGGCATCCAGGCCAGCCAGCAGCCCCAGGCAAAAGCCCAAGAGACAGCCAAGGCCAACCCCGAGGCCGATGCGCAACAAGCTGGCGCCGGCATGCACACGAAAGTCAGCTTCAAACGGCAGCTGCCACATGGCTTTGAGGGTCTGCAGCGGAGTAGCCATCAGCAACGGCCCCAGGTTCAGTGCCAGCAACTGCCAGCCCAGCACGATCAGCACGGCGCCCAACAACGCCCAGCGCCAGGAGGTGGGACGGATATCGTTCATGCTCATGGCCCGTAGAATTCGGCGTTCGGCAGCGAACCACCGATGGCCTGTGGATGGCGCTCGGCGAGCAGCCGATAAAGCGCTTCCAGCTGCTCGCGAGCCTCGCTGGCCGGACGGGACTCCAGACGCGTCACGCGAATCGACTCCTCGACGGCAGCCACCGGCAGGTGCGGCAAATGCCGATGGACCAATTCCGCACACTCACGCGGCTGAGCACTGCACCAACGCGCCGATTGCGCATAGGCCTGCTCCACGGCACGCGCCAGTTCGTGCTGCTCGGCAATGCGCGCGCTGGCCATGATTCCCGCCTGGGGCAGCTCGGGGTTCGCGGGAAATGCCTGGTTCCAGGCATTCTCCAGGCTCTGCACGCGTCGCAACGGCGCGCCGTTCTGCTGCTGGTTGCGCCACAACAACAGGGAAACCGCTGGTTCCACCAGTAGCGCGTGCTTGGCGCGCCCGGCCAGCAGCAGGGCCTGGGCATCCTGGCCATCGCGTACAGGACGCAGGGTCAGGTCCTTGCCCGCTTCCAGGCCGTGGCTGCGCAACAGCTCATCAACCAGCACCGCAGGCAGGTCGCGCTGAAAGGGCATCACCAGTTCCTCACCCCTGAGGTCAGCAAAGCCCTGGATCGCCGGATCACGGCTGACCAGCCAGATGATCCCCCACACCGAGACGTTCAGCAGGCGCACCGGCAGGCCGCGTCCGGCCACCAGAGCCGGCAGATTGACCGGTACCGCGCTGTAGTCGATCTCGTCGTTGGCCAGCAACACGCGCAACTGGTCCGGGTTCTGCCACAGACGGAACTCGACGCGTTTGGCGTGCGCCTTGAGCGCCCCGCTTTCGACCATGTGCAGCAACGGGAAACTGACCACAGCGCTAGGGCCGGCCAGGCGCAGGACCTCCTGCTGGGCTTGCGTTGCTGGCGCGAGCAACGCTGCACAAGCGGCTAGACAGAAGGAAGCCAACCGAGTGCAGGCTGGCCGATTGAATGATACGAGAATAAGTCTTATCTTCATTCGCACATCATTACAGCCGGCACAGCAGCTACAAATGACAATTGTTAAGTTTCCCGCAGATCGCAGCGCTTGCCTGCAACTGCTCTCGTCAGTCCCCCTGTTCGCCGATCTGCCCGGCGAGCTGCTGGCGATGCTCGTCCGCTCAGCCACGCAGTTACGTGTCGAAGCGGGTGAATTGCTGTTTCGCGAAGGCGAGGCCGCCGAGCACTTTCTGCTGGTGCGCCACGGCAGCGTGGAGATGATGCGTTTTACCTGCGAGGGCGAGGAACGGGTCTTTCACCTGTTCCACAGCGGTCAGTTGATCGCCGAGGCCGCCATGTTCATGCCCCATGGCCGTTACCCGATGAACGCCAGAGCACAGTGCGACAGCGAGCTCTATCGCCTGAACCGGGCGGCACTGCGCAAGGCCTGCGAAAACGATTCGGTATTGGCCATGCGCATGCTGGAAAACCTCAGCCTGCGCCTGTATCGCCAAGTCAACGAAGTCGACTGGCTCACCGCCAGCTCGGCCTCACAGCGCTTGGCGGCTTACCTGCTCAAACTGCACCAGCGCCAGGGCGAGCAGCTCAACCTGCCGATTAGCCAGCGCCAGCTGGCCACTCACCTGGGAATCCGTCCGGAGTCTCTCAGTCGTCTGCTGTCCGACTGGCAGCAGGCTGGCCGCCTTCGCGGCCGCCTGCGCCAGTGGGTGCTGTGTGACCTGAGCTACCTCAAGCAACTTGCCAGCGCAGCCACCCGTACCTTCTAGGCAGTCTCAGTCCACAGCACGCGGCCTGCGCCTACCAGTTCAGCACGAACATCGCTTTGGCCAGGAACAGAATGCCGAGCATCTGTATCAGCACGCTGAGATGGATCAGGCGAGAACGCGCTGGCGTCATGCGCCCGGTACGCATGAGGAAAACCACGAAGAGAAAGTGGCAAAGGATGCTCAGCGCCAGGCAGATCTTCAGCGTCAACAGGGTGCCGAAGCTGCTGGACAAGGGATCGGCCAGCGCAGCGCGATAGTGCCAAGCCAGGCCGATACCCGCGCCATACAACGCCAGCACCACCCAGTGCATGACCTGGCGTGCGCGCTGACCGAGGGCCTTGGACAGCCGCTCGCGGGGCTCGACGTCCAGCTGTCTGGCCGCTCGGCTGAGGATCATCACCTCAAAGAACACCCCGCCGATGAAGAATGCTGCAGCCGTCAGGTGAGCGAATTTCAGTAACAGATAAAGCACACATCCTCCCTAGCCCGGATGACCGTCGGCGCGTGTGCGACACAGCATCGGGCCGTAGCAGTAGAGAAACTGTGCGAAAGCCAAACACCAGCACCCCGCCGCCAGCCAGAGCGCCGGCTGATAGGCAAAGGACACGCCAAGGACACGCAGCAAGGCGGCCAGGTTGAGCATCAGGAACGCCACCGCGAAGCCACGTGGCAGTTGCAACGGACGACCGGTGTGCCCCAACGAGACTCGCGCCAGCATGGCCAGGATAAGTCCGGCCATGGAGCCGACCGTCAGGCCATGCAACGCCTGGCTGAACGGCACCGGGCCACCAACATGCCACAGCGCCAGTCCCAGACAGGCCACCACCAACCAGGCGTAAGCCAGGTGCAGCGACCACAGCAGCGGCACCTGCAGCAGCGCGCGATCAAACCAGCGCCACAGGCGGATACCATGTCCTAGGCCGAGCACCAGCATCAGCACCGCGCCAAACCAACTCGGCAGCAACAGCAGGCCGATCGCGCTCAACAGGGCCGCCAGGACACTACCTACCAGCAACAGCCAATCCAACCAGGGCCATGGCTGAACGGCCTCCACCCTTCCCAAGCCGCGCTGAGTGAAGAATGGAATCACCCGCCCGCCGATTAGCGTCATCATCGCCGCCACCAGCCAGATGGCGGCCAGGCTGCCCTGACGCTGCCAGCCATCATGTTGCTGCAAGATGCCCAGAAGGTTCAGTAGATCCGCTGCTGCCAATAACGAGAGAACCAGCACGATCGGATAGTTGCGTCGTTGCCGCACTGCCCAAAGCAGACGAGCCATGACGCCGGCAACCGCCAGCAGGAAAGCCAGGTTGACCAGCAACAATAGCCATGTAGAAGGTAGCCACCAGGCGGCTCGCCCCACTAGCCAGAGACCAGCCAGCACCGCCAGCGGTCGGCCTGACAGGCTTGGCTGGCCAGTCCAGGTCTGTACTGCGGTTAACAGGAAACCGGCGATGATGGCTCCGGCAAAGCCAAATACCAGCTCATGCCGATGCCAGGCCAGCCAACCTCCCGTCGGCGCGGGGAGCGACCAGCCCTGTAAAGCAGCGACCCAGAGCGGAATGGCCAGCGCCGCCATGAGTGCACCGAGCAGAAAGAATGGACGAAAGCCCAAGCGCAGAATCGGCGCGATGGCCATGGCCTTACGCTTATCGATGATCAACATAGATTTTCCACTCACGTTGAGGCGACTGGCGAGCAACCAGTAAAACCTCGGGACAGTTGAAATTGAGTAGACGCGGATCATCCTCCCGGCACGCTAGCTCGCAGATGCCCAGACGCTGCCATAGGCGACATGGACTGCGCTCTCCAGTTACCCAGGCCCGGTCGATGTCGACTAGCAGCGTGCGTGGCAGCACGCAAAGCAGTGGTTGCAGGCGTTCGCCCTGGCGCACCACGGCGATTTGCCCAGGCCGAGCCAGAGCCAACTGCTGCAACTCTTCCAGCAGTTCCGATTCGACAGCGGGCAGATCACAAGGCGCCACCAGCAGATGCGTTCCACGCATGCTGCGTAGCCCAGCCAGGATTCCAGCCAAAGGCCCTGGGTAGCCCGCCTGATCATCACTCAGGGCTCGATCACAGAGCGCGGCATAGCGCGTCACGTTACGGTTACAGGAAATAATCAGCTCACCAACCAGTGGGCGCATCTGCCTGACAACCCACTCTGCCATAGGCCTGCCGCACCACGGCACCAGTCCTTTGTCCACCCCCCCCAGCCGGGAGCCCTGTCCACCGCTCAGCACCAGCCCAGTAAACCACTCCCGCATCGGTACCTCTTCAAAGCCATTCAGCACCGGCGGTTGCCAATGCACATCTTGCATGACCCAAGACAAACCCAGTGCAGGTAGCTAGCAAGAGAGGCCTGTCTGACTATTCAAGCCCCTCAAGCAGCTTATTGATGTGCAGGGCGTTGTTCACCACCTGCTCCATATGCACCTGCAATGCTTCGGTTACATGTGACAGCCCGTTCTGCTGGAACCAGCGAGAAATCAACTGCACCGACTCAACTAGAGCAACCTGGTTGCGATGAGTCAACAGTATGGCTGTTAACAATGGATTCTGGTCCTCCACGTCCCGCTCCTAGGTTATGGCTCGCTTGGCAAAATCGCTTATAGAGCTTTACAGAACCATACCTCTATCTGGGTATCTCCAATGCTCCAGATAAAATTGACGAGAATCATTATTGATTGAACTCAAGCTTTCTAAGCTGCTGCCAACACTCCCAGCTATGGAAGCAAACAGCATGAAGTTACTCCCACTGCTCCCCCTCGCCGCCATGTTCGCCATCCCTTTTGCCTCTGCCCGCGAATACCCCATCGGCGAGCCACAACACTGTGCCGGCATGGAGGTCGGGGCTGTATATCTGCAGCCAATCGAGATGGACCCGCCGGGGATGATGAAACCCGCCGCCGAATCTGACGTACACATGGAGGCTGACATCAGTGCTCTGGAGAACAACCATCACGGTTTCCAGGAAGGCAGCTTCGTGCCCTACCTTGAGATTTCCTACCGCCTACAGCGCGCTGGCAGCGACAAGCTGATCGAAGGTGACTTCCACGCCATGGTCGCCAGCGACGGCCCGCACTACGGTGACAACATCAAACTAGACGGCCCTGGTCAGTACCAGCTGACCTACACCGTGTCACCACCGGGTGGTCACCATCACGCCTTCGGCCGCCATACCGACAAGGAAACGGGCGTGGCACCTTGGTTCAAGCCCTGCGAGCTGAACTACAGCTTCACCTACGCTGGCATCGGTAAGAAAGGCGGCTACTGAGTCCGTAACGTATTCAGCTCACAGGAAACGCCTATGAGATGTCTTGCTGTCTTTACCTTCGCGCTGGCGTTGCCAGCGTGGAGTGCCTCGCTGCCCAGCTACGAGCTGGAGATACGTGATGGGCATTTCACCCCGCCCCACCTGACGGTTCCAGCCAAGCAACGTTTCAAGATCATCGTGCATAACCGCGGCGCGGGCCCGGTCGAGTTCGAAAGCCTGCCTTTGCGGGTAGAAAAGGTACTTGGCCCAGGCGTCAGCTCATTCGTGGTGATCCATCCACTCAAGCCCGGTCGCTACACCTTCTTCGACGAGTTTCATCTCGATTTGCCCGGCGGCTACATCGAGGCTCAATAAGGAGTTCCCATGGAACAGGCACTATTGATCGTCTGGCGCGAGAGCGTGGAGGCACTGTTGGTCATTGGTCTGCTGCATGCCTGGTTGAGCCGCCAATACAATGCACGCCAGCTTTTGCGCAAGCTCTGGGAGGGCGTCGCTGCAGGCATCGCCCTGGCTGCCCTGCTGGCCCTGTTGATGGTCGTGGCTGGCAGTTGGATGAGCGGCACTCCCGGTGAGTGGTTTCAAGCCGCGATGAGCGCTCTGGCCAGTTTGCTGATTCTGCAAATGGTGGTGTGGATGTCGCAAAACGCCGGCAATCTTCGCAATGCGCTTGAGAGCCGAGCCCAACAGGCCCTTGCGCACAGCCGACACAGTGGGCTGACACTGCTCGCGACACTGGCTGTAGCCCGAGAAGGCAGCGAGATCGCGATTTTTCTCTATGGTGCAGTCGGCTCCGCCAGCGCCATACAAACCATCGCAGGCGCCCTCCTCGGTGGAGCGCTCGGCGCGCTAAGCTTTGTGCTGTTGCAACGAGGCAGCCGGTTTCTCGACTGGCGACGGTTCTTCACCATCAGTGAAACCCTGTTGCTGCTGCTAGGCGGCTCAATGCTGATGAATGCACTGGATCGCACCACCGGTCAGCTGATGGGGATGGATCTTCCTGAGGCGCTATATGGCTGGCTGGGCGACCCACTCTGGGATACCTCGGCCTGGCTGGATGACGGTGCGCGCATTGGCGGGCTGATTGCCGGGATGACCGGCTACCGGGCCATGCCATCAGCGGTTGCTGTAGCCGTACTTGTTTCATACTGGCTGCTGGCCTGGTGGCTAAGGCGACCCAGGGCAAACTCACCCAGCATTCGCGCCGCAACATGAAACTGCTATTCAGCCGTTGCCTAATGGGCATAGGCAACGGTCTGCGCCGCCATTCCGTTGCTGTACAGCGAGCGCAATGGATTGTGGTCTTGTTCTACGTCGTGCTACTGGTCACTCCTGCACTCCTGCCTCTGCCCGACAACCAGGCACGCATGCTCGATAACCTCACACTGCTCGCCCAGTTCGTGTTCTGGGGCATCTGGTGGCCCTTTGTGCTGCTCTCGGTGGTGCTGTTCGGGCGCATGTGGTGCGGCCTACTTTGCCCGGAGGGTGCTCTCAGTGAATGGGCCAGCCAGCACGGTATGGGGCGTGGCATCCCGCGCTGGATGCGCTGGGCTGGCTGGCCCTCGGTAGGCTTCCTGGCCACCACCCTGTACGGCCAACTGATCAGCGTCTATGACTACGCCCAGGCTGCGCTGCTTATTCTCGGCGGATCGACCATCGCCGCCATGCTGGTCGGTTTCTTCTATGGCCGCGGCAAGCGCGTCTGGTGCCGTTATCTGTGTCCGGTCAGCGGTGTTTTTGCTCTGCTGGCCAAGCTCGCGCCCATGCATTATCGGGTCAGTGAAGAACGCTGGCAGGCCAACCTGCCGCCGCATCTGCCCGCCCCCAACTGCGCACCGTTGCTGGACATCCGCCGCATGCGTGGCGCTTCGGCCTGCCACGCCTGCGGCCGCTGCAGCGGACAACGCGACGCCGTACGGCTAATTGCCCGCTCCAGTAATGAGGAGATCGTGCATCTGGGGGAGCACGGCAATCTGTGGGAGGCCCGCCTGCTGTTGTACGGAGTGATCGGCCTGGCCATGGCTGCCTTCCAGTGGACGATCAGCCCCTGGTTCATCGCGCTCAAGCAGAGTATGGCCGAATGGCTGGTCGCACATGATCAACTGTGGCCTCTGCAGACTGATGCGCCCTGGTGGGTACTGACCCACTACCCACAGGTCAACGATGCCTTCACCTGGCTGGATGGCCTGAGCATCTGCCTATATCTGGTACTCGGCGCCCTGCTCCTGGGCGGCGGGATTCACCTGCTTCTGATTGCCGGCAGTGTGCTGGCAGGCAAGCCGCTCGCCTTTGCCCGTCATCTGGCCCTCTGCCTGGTGCCGACTGGCGCTGCTGGTCTGTTTCTCGGTCTGTCGTCGACCACCGTCAAACTGCTGCGCTATGAAGGCCTGCAACTGCTCTGGGTAAACCAGGCCAGAGCAGTGCTGATAGTTGCCGCGGGTCTGTGGAGCCTGTACCTGGGCTGGCGTGTCTGTACCCAGTTACCCTGGCAGAGCCGCCAGGCTCCGATGCTGGCCCTGTTGCTGAGCAATACGCTGCTCGGCTATGGCTGGTGGTTACAGTTCTGGGGCTGGTGAATCAACTTGCGCGAAGCTCGAAACGCTCGAATAGCTGCTCGAAATAGGGCCAGAGTTCAGCCGCCTGGGCCGGCGTGGCAGCACTGCCCAAGTCGCTGTCGAGCATCTGCTGGGGGCGCGCCAGTTGTACTGCGAAACGCCGTACGCCAAGCCCCGCCAGACGCTCTCCAAGACGCTGCAGGCGCCGACAGTCGGACAGGTTCCAATGCACCGTGGTACGGCACTCGTAGTCCACACCGCTCTCAAGCAGCAGCTCCAGACTGCGCCAATTGGCCTGGCCGCTGGCGCTGACACCAGTAATTAACGCAACCTCCTCCTCCAGCGCCTTGACGTCGAAACCGACCCAGTCGCAGTGCGCCAGCGCGCGACCGAAGGAAGCCGGCTTGATCCCGGCACTGTGCAGGCCGACCTTGAAGCCCAGCTCGCGCACCCGGCGCATGGCGGACGGCAGCGCCGGCTGCAGGGTCGCCTCGCCGCCGGAGAACACCACCGCCTGCAGCAGCCCCTGGCGCTGGCGCAGGAAGCCCAGCACCTTGTTCCAGCTCCACTCGGTGGGGCCGCCGCAGCGGATCAGCTCGGGGTTGTGGCAGTAGCGGCAGCGCCAGGCGCAGCCCTGGCAGAACAGTACGCAGGCCAGATGATCGGGGTAGTCGAGGGTGGTCATGGCTTGCAGCCCGCCGATGCGCAGCGGGCGAAAGGCATGACGCGAAGGCACTGAAGGCATGCTCGTGGCTCCAATGGCGGACGTGGCGAAGCCCGGGCCATCACCGATGGCCCGGGCTTCGGGCGGACTCAGCGCGGCTCGGCGAAATGCTGGCGCTCGCGATGCTCGGACTGCTTGCCGAGATTGAAGGCCGCCACCGGACGGTGGTAACCCATCACGCGGGTCCAGACCTCGCAGCGCTGGCGCTGGGCTTCGGGAAGTTGCACGGGTGCATTCATGGTGTCGCTCCTTGCTGTGGATGGAATCGTGGTTCAGCCGCCGCAGGCGCCGCAGCACTGCTGTTTCTGCAGCAGCGCCTCGTCGCACTTCGGACAAAACTCGTGCTCACCGGCCAGGTAGCCATGCACCGGGCAGATGGAGAAGGTCGGGGTGATGGTCAGGTACGGCAGGCGGAAGCGCGACAGCGCGGTGCGCACCAGCTGCTTGCAGGCCTGCGCCGAGGAAACCCGCTCGGCCATGTACAGGTGCAGCACGGTGCCGCCGGTGTACTTGCACTGCAGCTCGTCCTGCAACGCCAGCGCCTCGAAGGGGTCGTCGGTGAAGCCCACCGGTAGCTGCGAGGAGTTGGTGTAGTACGGCGCCTCGGGCGTGCCGGCCTGGAGGATGTCGGGGAAGCGCTTGCGGTCCTCCTTGGCGAAGCGGTAGGTGGTGCCTTCGGCCGGGGTGGCCTCCAGGTTGTACAGGTGGCCGCTCTGCTCCTGGAACTGCACCAGGCGCGCGCGCACGTGATCCAGCACCTGCAGCGCCAGCTGGCGGCCGTCCTCGGTGTGCATGCCCTCGCGGTCGCCGCTGAAGTTGCGCAGCATCTCGTGCAGGCCGTTGACCCCGATGGTGGAGAAGTGATTGCGCAGGGTGCCCAGGTAGCGTCGGGTGTAGGGATAGAGGCCGGCATCCATGTGGTGCTGGATCACCTTGCGCTTCACCTCCAGGCTCTCGAAGGCCATGTCCAGCAGCGCGTCGAGGCGCTGCATCAGGCCGTCCAGATCGTCCCGGTACAGGTAGCCGAGGCGCGCGCAGTTGAGGGTCACCACGCCGAGCGAACCGGTCTGCTCGGCCGAGCCAAACAGGCCGTTGCCGCGCTTGAGCAGCTCGCGCACGTCCAGCTGCAGGCGGCAGCACATCGAGCGCACCTGGTTGGGCTGCATGTCCGAGTTGAGGAAGTTCTGGAAGTACGGCAGGCCGTAGCGCGCGGTCATGTCGAACAGGCGCGTGGCGTTGTCGCTGTCCCAGGGGAAGTCGTGGGTGATGTTGTAGGTCGGGATCGGGAAGGTGAACACCCGGCCCTTGGCGTCGCCGGCCATCATCACCTCGATGTAGGCGCGGTTGATCAGCTCCATCTCGGCCTGCAGCTCGCCGTAGCAGAACGGCATCTCCTGGCCGCCGATCACCGGCACCTGCTCGCGCAGGTCTTCCGGGCAGACCCAGTCGAAGGTCAGGTTAGTGAAGGGCGTCTGGGTGCCCCAGCGTGACGGCACGTTGAGGTTGTAGATGAACTCCTGCAGCGACTGGCGCACCTGCGCGTAGCTGAGGCTGTCCTTGCGCACGTAGGGCGCGAGATAGGTATCGAAGGAGCTGAAGGCCTGGGCCCCGGCCCACTCGTTCTGCAGGGTGCCGAGAAAGTTGACCATCTGCCCCAGGGCGCTGGACAGGTGCCTGGGCGGGCCGGCCTCGACCCGCCCGGGGATGCCGTTGAGGCCCTCGTGCAGCAGGGTGCGCAACGACCAGCCGGCGCAGTAGCCGGCGAGCATGTCGAGGTCGTGGATGTGCAGGTCGGCCTCGCGGTGGGCCAGGCCGATGTCTTCGCTGTAGACCTCGTCCAGCCAGTAGTTGGCGGTGACCTTGCCGGACACGTTGAGGATCAGCCCGCCCAGCGAGTAGCCCTGGTTGGCGTTGGCCTGCACGCGCCAGTCCTGGCGCGACAGGTATTCGTTCATCGACGCGGCCACGTCGATCAGCTGCTTGCGCTCGCGGCGCAGGCGGCCATGCCGTTCACGGTAGACGATGTAGGCGCGTGCGGTCTGGTAGTAGCCGGCCTCCATCAGCACCCGCTCGACCCGGTCCTGCACCTGCTCCACGCCCACGCAGTGGAACTCCAGCAGGCGCGCCAGCACCGCGTCGGCCAGGGCACTGGCCTCATGCGCCTCGAACTCGCCCGTGGCCTGCCCGGCGGCGGCAATCGCACGCTCGATCTTGGCCGCCTCGAAGGGCACTTCCTGGCCATCGCGCTTGAACAGCGCCTGCGGTCGATAGGGGACCTGATCCGCACACATCCATCACCTCCTGACACATCATCTAGCTGTTGTTAACAACAAAAAACACAAGATGCTGTGCAATCTACGTCAGGAGGACGGATGCAACTTGACCGTGATCAAGTTTGCCCGCAAACCTGCGCTCAGGTGTTCGCGCCGACCGGCGCCAGGGGGTATCCTGCGGTGCATCAGGCCGCTCAGGAATCACTTGCGATGACCAGTCCACTGCGCTTCGACCGCTCGCTGGTAGAGAAATACGACCGTCCGGGGCCACGCTACACCTCCTACCCCACCGCGCCCCAGTTCCGCCAGGCCTTCGCCGAGGACGACTACCGGCAAGCCGCCGAGCGCAGCAACCGGACGCCCGCCAAGGCCTTGTCGGCCTATATCCATATCCCCTTCTGCCAGAGCCTCTGCTACTACTGCGCCTGCAACAAGATCATCACCCAGAAGACCCACCGCGCCGTCGAGTACCTGGATTACCTCAAGCGCGAAATCGCCCTGCAGGCGGCGCTGTTCAGCCCGTCGCGACGCCTGACCCAGCTGCACCTCGGCGGCGGCACGCCGACCTACCTGAGCAGCGCACAGCTCGCCGAACTGATGGACTGCCTGCGCCAGCACTTCCGCTTCGACGAAAGCGACAATCACGAGTTTTCCATCGAGGTCGACCCGCGCACCATCAGCCGCGAACGCATCGCCGAGCTGCGCGCGCTGGGCTTCAACCGTCTGAGCTTCGGCGTGCAGGACTTCGACCAGCAGGTGCAGGCCGCCGTCAATCGCCTGCAGAGCGAAGAGCAGACCTACGAGCTGGTCGCCGCCGCCCGCGAGGCCGCCTTCAAGTCGGTCTCGGTGGACCTGATCTATGGCCTGCCGCTGCAGACCGTTGTCAGCTTCGACACCACCCTGGACAAGATCATCGCCCTGCGCCCGGATCGCATCGCCGCCTACAGCTATGCGCACCTGCCGGAAATGGTGCGCGCCCAGCGGCTGATTCGCCGCGAGGACATGCCGCCACCGGAGCGCAAGCTGGAGCTGCTGGAGCTGACCATCCAGCGCCTGACCGCGGCCGGCTACGTGTATATCGGCATGGATCACTTCGCCCTGCCCGACGACGAGCTGTGCCTGGCCCGCGAGGCCGGTACGCTGCAGCGCAACTTCCAGGGCTACTCGACCCACGCCGACTGCGACCTGATCGGCCTCGGGGTGTCGTCGATCGGCAAGGTGAGCGACAGCTACAGCCAGAACGTCAAGGAACTCTCGCAGTACTACGCGCGCATCGACCAGGGCCTGTTGCCGGTGCACCGCGGCTACCGCCTGAGCGACGACGACCTGCTGCGGCGCGAGGTGATCACCGCACTGATGTGCCATGGCCGGGTCGAGTTCGCGGAACTGGAGGCGCGCCACGGCATCCACTTCCTCGACTACTTCGCCGAGTCGCTGGCCAGCCTCGACGAGCACCTGGCCGACGACCTGGTGCAGATCCACGCCGATGCGCTGGTGCTGCTGCCGCGCGGGCAGCTGATGATGCGCAGCGTGGCGATGGCGTTCGACGCCTACCTGGGCGAAGGCCAGAGCGGGCGTTTCTCGCGTACCGTGTAATAAAAAACCACCGGCCATGGCGGAGCAACGCCGCCTGGCAGGTGGTAACGGCCCAAGCGTGGGCCAGCGGGAGTTGATCAGCCGCCGGTGGCGTTCATGAAGCGCAGGATCTGCACGTCCCCGGTGTCGAATTCGTGGCGCAGCGGTTTGCGCAGCAGCCCCTGACGGATGGCCGCCAGCACCGGGGCGTCGTCGCATGGGTGACGGCGCAGCAGGCCGCGCAGGTCGAGCGAATGTTCGTGGCCCAGGCACAGCAGCAGACGCCCCTCGACCGTGACCCGCACGCGGTTACAGGTCGCACAGAAGTTGTGGCTGTGCGGCGAGATGAAGCCGATGCGCCGGTCCGGAAAATCCTGCAAGCGCACGTAACGCGCCGGCCCGCCACTGTGCTCGGCGCTGTCGAGCAGGCTGTAGCGCTCGGCAATGCGCGCGCGCACCCAGTCGCTGGAACAGTAGCTCTCGCCGCGCTCGCGCCCCACCTGCCCCAGCGGCATCTCCTCGATGAAGCTGATATCCAGGCCGCGGTTCAGGGCGAAGTCGACCAGGTCCGTCACCTCGTCGGCATTGCGCCCGTGCATCACCACCACGTTCAGCTTGAGGTTGGCGAAGCCGGCCGCCTGCGCGGCCTCGATACCGGCCAGCACCTGGCCCAGTTCGCCGGTACGGGTGATGGCGCGAAAGCGTTCGGGGCGCAGGCTGTCCAGGCTGATGTTGAGGCGCTTGACCCCCGCCTCGGCCAGCGGCCTGGCCAGCTTGTGTAGCTGCGAGCCGTTGCTGGTCATCACCAGCTCGCGCAGGCCCGGCAGCGCGGCGATGCGCTGGCACAGACCGACCACACCGGGACGCACCAGCGGCTCGCCGCCGGTGAGGCGGATCTTGCGCACGCCCTGGGCGACGAAGATCCGCGCCGTACGCTCCAGCTCCTCCAGCGTCAGCACCTGCTGGCGTGGCAGGAAAGTCATGTCCTCGGCCATGCAGTAGACGCAGCGGAAATCGCAGCGGTCGGTGACCGACAGGCGCAGGTAATCGATGTTGCGGCCGAAGCCGTCCTGCAGCAGGCTGCTCATGGTACTCCCCAGGCCCTGGGCCGGTTTACTGCAACAGCGGGCTGTCGGCGCCTTCGAGCAGGATGCCCTGGATGTCCGCCTCGCCGATCAGGTTCTTCAGGTACTGCGCCACGGCCACCTGCCACACACGCTGGTCCAGCTCGGCGCAGATGCTCTTGTGCACCGCCTCGAACGGCAGTGGCTGGCCCTCGAGACGCTGCTCCACCAGCACCACATGGAAGCCATAGCGGCTTTCCAGCGGCTGCCCGGCCAGGCCGAGCGGCAGGCGGAACAACTGGCGCTCGAACTCCGGCACCGTCTGCCCCTGGCTGATCTGCCCCAGCGCCCCGCCCTGCTCCTTGGAGGGGCAGGCGGAATGCGCCATGGCCAGCTCGGCGAAGCGCTCGGGCTGTGCCTGCAGCTCGGCGATCAGCGCCTGAGCCTGGTCACGGGCCTGGCTGCGCTCCTCGGCATCGTCGGCCGGGCAGGCCAGCAGGATGTGCCGGGCCGCCAGCAGCGGCGCGCTGGCATAGCGCGAGCGATTGCGCTCGAAGTAGGCGCGGCAGGTCGCCTCGTCGGCATGCGGCAGCGCCACCTCACGCTCGATCAGCGTGCGGGTGGCAGCCTCCTCCTCGCTCTCGCCCGCGGCCGCGCGGACCCGGATATCCAGCGCGCTGATGCGCTGCTGCAGCAGCTCGCGGATCACCAGTGCCTGGCTGGCCAGGAAGATGGCTTCCTGGCGGGTGTTCGCCGGGTGGTACTGCAGCTCCTGGGCGATTGCCTCGGGCGCGATGGCGACACCATTGACCTTGATCCGCGGCCACTCCTGCTCGCTGCTGGCGATCAGTTCCAGCGAGGGCTCATCCTCGCTTTGGTCGTCCGCGGCCCGCGCCTGCTCGACCACCGGCTCGAACGCCTGCACACCGGCCTGCGCCGGCTCGGGCACCACGACCTGGCTGGCACCACCGGCGCAGCCACCACCACCGTTGCCGCTACCTCCGCATCCACAACCCATGTCACACCTCCACGCATTCGTTTGGCGGTGGGTGACGCCACCCACCTTGCTGGTCCCGGATGACGCTGGCGCCTGTCCGGGCTACACGACTCAAGATTCATCCGGTCTGGACCGGCCGGCCGACGCGCAGCCGATCCAGACGTTGCCTCAGGCCTTCTGGCGCACGATCTGGTAGCGCCGCCCCAGGTACCACACCGGCGCGCTGACGATGTGCACCAGGCGGGTGAAGGGGAACAGCACAAACAGGCTCAGGCCGAGGAACACGTGCAGCTTGTACACCAGGCTCACCGGGGCGATGGCCGCGGCGGCCAGCTGCGGCTGCAGGGTCACGGTGTACTGCGCCCAGTCGGCCAGCATCACCATCACCGAGCCGTCCATGTGGTGGGTCGAGGCATAGATGGTGCCCAGGCCCAGCAGCAGCTGCACCAGCAGCACGACCAGCACCAGGATGTCCGAGCAGCTGGAGCTGGCGCGCACCCGGGCGTCGCTCAGGCGGCGCTTGAGCAGCATCAGCAGGCCGATCAGGCACAGGCCGCCGAACAGGCCGCCGGAGACCATCGCCAGCAGCTGCTTGTTCTCGGTACTGATCACATGGTGATAGACCGAGGCCGGGGTCAGCAGGCCGACGAAGTGGCCGGCCAGCACGAACAGCACGCCGACATGGAACAGGTTGCTGGCGATACGCATGTAGCGGTGTTCGGCCGGGGTGCGGTTGAAGATCTGGCTGGAACCGGCCTTCCAGCTGTACTGCGACAGATCGAAACGCGCCCAGCTGCCGATCAGGCAGACCGCCAGGGCGATATAGGGATACACGCCGAAGGCGAGGAAGTTCAGATTAGCCATTGTGCACCTCCTGGGCCGGCACGCTGGCCGCCCCGTCCTGCTTGAAATCGATCCAGTGCAGCGGCACCGGCACCTCTTCGCGAGCCTTGCCCGGCATCGTGGTCTGGCTCGGGCAGCGGTCCTGCTGCTCGGCCTTGAGGAAGTCCACGGCCTCCTCCTCCCACAACTTGTCCAGCGCTTCCAGGCTGTCGTCGCGCACCTCGCCGGCCACCTGCTCGCGCACCTCGGCCACCGCCACCGCCGGCTGTTCGCCGGCGATCTGCAGCAGCGCGCGGAAACACGCGGCGTAAGGGCTCTCGCGCTCCTCCAGGCGCGCCGCCAGCAGGGCCAGCAGGTGCGCCACGTCGGCCAGGCCCTCGCGGGCCTCGAGGTCTTCGCGGCTGGCCAGGTACTCCAGGTACAACGGGATGTAGTCGGGCAGCTCGCGCACGCCGATGGCGAACCCGGCGGCCTCGTACTGCGCCATCAGGTCGACCATGGCCTGGCCGCGGTCGCGCGACTCGCCATGCACGTGCTCGAACAGCAGCAGCGACAGGGCGCGGCCGCGGTCGAACAGCTCGGTGTAGCGCTCCTGCACGTCCATCAGCTCGTCACCGGCCAGCTCGTCGAGCAGGCGCAGCAGCGAGCCGCGCTGGTCCGGGCTGATCTCGCGGGCACTGCAGATGGCCTCGTCCAGCTCCTTGTGGGCGCTGCGCAGCGCCTCCTCCGGGTAGTCGAGCAACAAGGAAATCACCTTGAGAATCTGCATGGTCATTCCTCCCAGATCTGCACGGTCTTGAGGATGTCGCGCTTGTTGGCCTTCTTGGCGCCGAACATGTTGGTGTCCGACGAGCCACTGCAGCCGCTGCCGAAGCTGAAGCCACAGCCGGAACGCTCGGCGAAGGCATCGCTCATGGCTTCCTCGCGGTGCGCCGACGGAATCACGTAGCGATCCTCGTAGTTGGCGATGGCCAGGTAGCGGTACATGTCCTCGCACTGCGCCACGGAGAGACCGACCGACTCCAGCACCTTGAGGTCCTGCACGCCGTCGACCTGCTCGGCGCGCTTGTAGGCACGCATCGCCAGCAGGCGCTTGAGGGCCAGCTTGACCGGCTGCTCGTCACCGGCGGTGAGCAGGTTGGCCAGGTAGCGTACCGGGATGCGCAGGCTGTCCACGTCCGGCAGCACGCCATCCATGCTCACGCTGCCCTTGGCGGCGGCGTTCTGGATCGGCGACAGCGGCGGCACGTACCAGACCATCGGCAGGGTGCGGTATTCCGGGTGCAGCGGCAGGGCCAGCTGCCAGTCCACCGCCAGCTTGTACACCGGCGACTTCTGCGCGGCCTCGATCACCGACAGCGGCACGCCGTCCTTCAGCGCCTGCTCGATCACCTTGGGATCGTTCGGGTCGAGGAAGATCTCCAGCTGCTTCTGATACAGGTCCTGCTCGCTCGGGGTGCTGGCCACCTCGTGGATGCGGTCAGCGTCATACAGCAGCACGCCGAGGTAGCGGATGCGGCCCACGCAGGTTTCCGAGCACACGGTCGGCATGCCGGCCTCGATGCGCGGGTAGCAGAAGATGCACTTCTCGGATTTGCCGCTCTTCCAGTTGAAGTAGATCTTCTTGTACGGGCAGCCGCTGATGCACATGCGCCAGCCGCGGCACTTCTCCTGGTCGATGAGGACGATGCCGTCCTCCTCGCGCTTGTAGATCGCGCCGCTCGGGCAGGAGGCCGCGCACGCCGGGTTGAGGCAGTGCTCGCACAGGCGCGGCAGGTACATCATGAAGGTGTTTTCGTACTCGCCGTAGATGTCGGCCTGCACCTTGTCGAAGTTCTTGTCCTTACGGCGCTTGGCGAACTCGGTGCCGAGAATCTCCTCCCAGTTCGGACCCCACTCGATCTTCTCCATGCGCTGGCCGGAGATCACCGAACGCGGGCGGGCCACCGGCTGGTGCTTACCCAGCGGCGCGGTATGCAGGTGCTGGTAGTCGAAGTCGAACGGCTCGTAGTAGTCGTCGATGCTCGGCAGATCCGGGTTGGAGAAGATGTTCGCCAGCACGCGGAACTTGCCGCCGATCTTCGGGTTGATCGAACCATCCTTGTTGCGCACCCAGCCGCCTTTCCACTTCTCCTGGTTTTCCCACTCTTTCGGGTAGCCGATACCGGGCTTGGTCTCGACGTTGTTGAACCAGGCGTATTCCATGCCTTCTCGGCTGGTCCAGACGTTTTTGCAGGTGATCGAGCAGGTGTGGCAGCCGATGCACTTGTCCAGGTTCAGGACCATGCCCACTTGTGAACGAATTTTCATGTCGGCTCTCCTCACTCGATCTCGGTCGGCAGCGGTTGTGGCAGGGCGTCGCCGTTAGGCCCGTCCAGCCAGTCCACCTTGTTCATCTTGCGCACCACGACGAACTCGTCGCGGTTGCAGCCCACGGTGCCGTAGTAGTTGAAGCCGTAGGCCAGCTGGGCGTAGCCACCGATCATATGGGTGGGTTTCAGGACCACGCGGGTCACCGAGTTGTGGTGGCCACCGCGGGTCTGGGTGCTCTCGGCGCCGGGCACGTTCACTATGCGTTCCTGGGCGTGGTACATCATCACCATGCCTTCCTTGACCCGCTGGCTGACCACCGCGCGGGCGGTCAGGGCGCCGTTGGCGTTGAAGCACTCGATCCAGTCGTTGTCCTCGATGCCGACCTTCTTGGCGTCGATCTCGCTCATCCACACGATCGGACCGCCACGGCTCAGGGTGAGCATGATCAGGTTGTCGGTGTAGGTGCTGTGGATGCCCCACTTCTGGTGCGGGGTGATCCAGTTCAGGCAGATCTCCGGGTTGCCGTTGGACATCTTGCCCTTCACGTAGCCTGTCGAGCGGGTGTTGATCGGCGGCCGGTAGCTCATCAGGCCCTCGCCGAAGGCCAGCATCCAGGGGTGATCCTGGTAGAACTGCTGGCGACCGGTGATGGTGCGCCACGGGATCAGCTCGTGGACGTTGGTGTAGCCGGCGTTGTAGGACACGTGCTCGTCTTCCAGGCCGGACCAAGTCGGGCTGGAGATGATCTTGCGCGGCTGCGCCTGGATATCGCGGAAGCGGATCGCCTCATGCTCCTTGGGCAGCGCCAGGTGCCTGTGATCGCGACCGGTGAACTCCGACAGCGCCGCCCAGGCCTTCACGGCGACATGGCCGTTGGTTTCCGGGGCCAGCGAGAGGATGACCTCCGCCGCGTCGATGGCCGACTCGATCTTCGGCCGTCCCTGGCTGACGCCCTCCTCACGCACCTTGTAGTTCAGCTCGCCGAGGAACTCGACCTCGTGCTCGGTGTTCCAGTTGATGCCCTTGCCGCCGTTGCCCAGCTTGTCCAGCAGCGGGCCGAGCGAGGTGAACTTCTTGTAGGTGTTCGGGTAGTCGCGCTCGACCACCGTGATGTTCGGGCAGTTCTTGCCCGGCTGCGGCGCCACGCCCGCGGTCTTCCAGTCGCTGCCACCGAAGGGCTGCGCCAGTTCGCCGGGGGTGTCGTGCAGCAGCGGCACGGTGACCAGGTCCTGCTCGACGCCCAGGTGCCCCTTGGCCATCTCGGAGAAGGACTTGGCGATGCCCTTGTAGATCTCCCAGTCCGAACGCGCTTCCCAGGCCGGATCGATGGCGGCCGACAGCGGGTGGATGAAGGGGTGCATGTCCGAGGTGTTCATGTCGTCCTTCTCGTACCAGGTCGCGGTCGGCAGGACGATGTCGGAGTACACGCAGGTCGAGGACATGCGGAAGTCCAGGGTAGTCACCAGGTCGAGCTTGCCGATGGCGCCCTCGTCCACCCACTCGGCCTCGTTCGGCTTGAAGCCGCCGCGCTTGCCGAGGTCCTCGTTCATCACGCCGTTCTTGGTACCCAGCAGGTACTTGAGCATGTACTCGTGGCCCTTGCCCGAAGAACCGAGCAAGTTCGAGCGCCAGATGAACATGTTGCGCGGGAAGTTGACCGGGTTGTCCGGCTGCTCGCAGGCGAAGCGCAGCGAGCCGTCGGCCAGCGACTTGGTCACGTAGTCCACCGGCGACAGGCCGGCGGCCTGGGCGTCGCGGCAGATCTGCAGCGGGTTGCGGTTCAGCTGCGGGGCGCTCGGCAGCCAGCCGGCGCGCTCGGCGCGGATGTTGTAGTCGAGCATGTGCTCGGGGAACTGCGACTTGTCGGCCAGCGGCGAGAGCACCTCGTGAATGCTCATCTTCTCGTGGCGCCACTGCGAGCTGTGGTTGTAGAAGAAGCTGGTGCCGTTCATCTGGCGCGGCGGACGGCTCCAGTCCAGGCCGAAAGCCAGCGGCAGCCAGCCGCACTGCGGACGCAGCTTCTCCTGGCCGACGTAGTGGGCCCAGCCGCCACCGGTCTGCCCGACGCAGCCGCACAACATCAGCATGTTGATCAGGCCACGGTAGTTCATGTCCATGTGGTACCAGTGGTTCATCGCCGCACCGACGATGATCATGGAACGGCCCTTGGTCTTGTCGGCGTTGTCGGCGAACTCGCGGGCGATCTGGATGGCCTTCTCGCGGCTGACGCCGGTGATCTTCTCCTGCCAGGCCGGGGTGCCCGGCACGCGGTCGTCGTCATAGTGGTTGGCGACGTTGGCGCCGCCCAGTCCACGGTCGATGCCGAGGTTGGCGGCCATCAGGTCGAACACGCTGGCGACCCGCGCCTGGCTGCCGTCGGACAGGATCACGGTACGCACCGGTACGCGGCGCAGCTGGATCTCCTCGCCCGGCACGGCAGTGAAGTACTCGTGGGTCTGCCCGCCGAAATAAGGGAAGGCGACTTCCGCCACTTCGCCACTGTCGATCTGGCTCAGCTTGAGATCGATCTCGCGCCCGGCGCCGCCCTCGCGGGCCTCGATGTTCCACTTGCCCTTCTCGCCCCAGCGATAGCCGATGGAGCCCTGCGGCGACACCAGCTCGCCCGAGGCGTCGACGGCGATGGTCTTCCACTCGGGGTTGTTGCCCTGGCCGAGGCTGTCGGTCAGGTCGCTGGCACGCAGGAAGCGCTCGGCACGGTAGCTGCCGTCCTGCTCATTGAGTAGCACCAGCATCGGCAGGTCGGTGTAGCGCTTGGCGTAGTCGGTGAAGTAGGCGCTGGGCTTCTCCAGGTGGAATTCCTTGAAGATGACGTGGGCGAAGGCCTGCGCCAGCGCCGCGTCGGTACCCTGCTTGGGGTTGAGCCAGAGGTCGGTGAGTTTGGCCACCTCGGCGTAGTCCGGGGTGATGGCCACGGTCTTGGTGCCCTTGTAGCGCACCTCGGTGAAGAAGTGCGCGTCCGGGGTACGGGTCTGCGGAACGTTGGAGCCCCAGGCGATGATGTAGTTAGAGTTGTACCAGTCGGCCGATTCCGGCACGTCGGTCTGCTCGCCCCACACCTGCGGCGAGGACGGCGGCAGGTCGCAGTACCAGTCGTAGAAGGACAGGCACACGCCGCCGATCAGCGACAGGTAACGGCTACCGGCGGCATAGCTGACCATCGACATGGCCGGGATCGGCGAGAAGCCGACCACGCGGTCCGGGCCGAACTGCTTGACGGTGTAGACGTTGGCCGCGGCGATGATCTCGTTGACCTCGTTCCAGCTGGAACGGATGAAACCGCCCATGCCACGCTTGCTCTTGTAGCTCTCGGCCTTGATCGGGTCGCTGACGATGCTGGCCCAGGCCTCGACCGGAGCCAGGGTCTTGCGCGCGTCGCGCCACAGCTTGAGCAGCGGCTTTCGCACCTTGGGGTACTTCAGGCGGTTGGCGCTGTAGATGTACCAGCTGTAGCTGGCGCCGCGCGGGCAGCCACGCGGTTCGTGGTTGGGCAGGTCGTTGCGCGTGCGCGGGTAGTCGGTCTGCTGGGTTTCCCAGGTGATCAGGCCGTTCTTCACGTAGATCTTCCAGGAGCACGAACCGGTGCAGTTCACCCCGTGGGTGGAGCGCACGATCTTGTCGTACTGCCAGCGCGAGCGGTAGACGTTCTCCCAGTCACGCGATTCCTTGCGGGTCTCGCCATGACCGTCGGCGAACTCCCCCTGCTTGCGATTGAAGAAGCGCAGCTGGTCGAGTATGTGGCTCATTTTCTCTTCCTCTCAGGCTGAGTGCGGGCGGCCCCGCGCTCGTCATTTCTTGGGTTGTGGCGGACTAGCAGGGGGTCTCTGCGCCCTTGCGCGAGTACCACCACCAGGTGACCAGGATGCAGCTGACGTAGTAGCCAACGAACACGTACAGGGCGACCTCGGGCCCGCCGGTGAGGGCGATGGAGCTGCCGAAGGACTTGGGAATGAAGAAGGCGCCGAAGGCCCCGATGGCCGAGCTGAAGCCGAGCACCGCGGCCGATTCCTTGCCGGCCGCCTTGATCGCCTGTTCCTTCTCGGCGGCGCCCTTACCGGCGCTGAGGCGCTCGTGCAGGGTGCGGAAGATCACCGGGATCATGCGGAAGGTCGAACCGTTGCCGATGCCGGTAGTGACAAACAGCAGCATGAACATGGCCAGGAAACCGTAGAAGTTACCGCCCTGGCCGTGCTGCGGCAGGAAGGCGATCACCCCGAACACGGCGGCGATCATCAGCACGAAGTTCCACAGGGTCACCCGCGCGCCACCCAGCTTGTCTGCCACCCAGCCGCCCAGCGGACGCACCAGGGCGCCGACCAGCGGGCCGAGGAAGGCGAACTTGAGCGCGTTGACCTCGGGGAAGGAATGCTTGATCAGCAGCGGGAAGGCCGCGGCGAAGCCGATGAACGAACCAAAGGTGGCCAGGTACAGCCAGCACATCAGCCAGTTGTGCTTGCGCCTGAAGATCACCGCCTGCTCGGCGAAGGACGCCTTGGCGCTGGCCAGGTCGTTCATGCCGAACCAGGCCGCCAGGGTCACCGCCGCGATCAGCGGCACCCACACCAGGCCGGCGTTCTGCAGCCACAGCTGGCTGCCGTCAGCCAGTTCCTGCGGCTTGCCGCCGACCGCGCCGAACAGGCCGAAGCCGATGACCAGCGGCACCAGGAACTGCATGGCCGACACGCCCAGGTTGCCCAGGCCGGCGTTCAGGCCCAGGGCGGTGCCCTGCTGCGCCTTGGGGTAGAAGAAGCTGATGTTGGACATCGAGGAGGCGAAGTTGCCGCCGCCGAAACCGCACAGCAGCGCGATGATCACGAACACGCTGTAGGGCGTGCCCGGGTCCTGCACGGCGAAGCCCATCCAGATCGACGGAATCAGCAGCGAGGCGGTGCTCAGGGCGGTCCAGCGGCGCCCGCCGAATACCGGCACCATAAACGAATAGAAGATGCGGAAGGTCGCCCCGGACAGCCCCGGCAGTGCCGCCAGCCAGAACAGCTGATCGGTGCTGAAGCTGAAACCGATGGCATTGAGGCGCACGATCACCGTACTCCACACCATCCATACGGCAAAGGCGAGAAACAGCGCAGGAATCGAGATCCACAGGTTACGGGTGGCGATGGCCTTGCCGGTGGAACCCCAGAAATGTGGGTCCTCCGGGCGCCAGTCCTCGATCACAGGCCCTTGCCGGGGCGGCTGCCCCATGGCCGGATTCTTGGTTGCGGACATGCTGAATCTCCTTGTCAGGAAGCAGAATTCATGGAAGCGGTGGAACCCGAACCCATGACTGGGGTTTTGCGAACCTCGCTGAAGTACATCCAGATCAGAGAAACCCAGACCACGCCGTACAACAGCATGAAGGCGGAAGAGCGCACTCCAGTGAGGTCGACCAGCACGCCGAACATGATCGGCAGGACGAAGCCGCCCAGGCCGCCGGCGAGGCCGACGATGCCGGACACCGCGCCCATGCGATCGGGAAAGTCGTTGGCGATGTACTTGAACACCGAGGCCTTGCCGAACGCCCAGGCGATGCCCATGACGAACATCAGCGCGGTGAACACCCAGACGTTGAGGCCGATGTGGAACGTCTGCGGGCCGTTGACCGTGTGCACGGTGAAGTCGGTCTGCGGGTAGGAGAGGATGAACAGGCACACCCAGCTCACCCACATCACCCACCAGGTCACGCTGTGCGCGCCCCACTTGTCCGACATCCAGCCACCGATGGCGCGCAGCACGCCGCCCGGCAGGGAGAAGCAGGCGGCCAGCAGCGCCGCGCTCTGCAGGCTGAAGCCGTATTCCTGCACGTAGTACTTGGTCATCCACAGGGCCAGCGCGACGTAGCCGCCGAAGACGATCGAGTAGTACTGGCAGTAGCGCCAGACGCGCGGGTCCTTCAGGGTCTTCAGCTGCTCACCCAGCGACACGCTGCTCGGTACCCGGTGCGCCTTGTTCTCGTAGGTGAGGAACCAGAACAGCAGCGCGGTGATGAACATGATCGCCGAGTAGACCTTCGGCACCATCTGCCAGCTGGCGGCGGCGATGATCGCCGGGGCGATGAACTTGGTCAGCGCCGAGCCGGCGTTGCCCGCGCCGAAGATGCCCATGGCCAGGCCCTGGCTGGACTTGTCGAACCACTTGGCGACGTAGGCGATGCCTACCGAGAAGGAGCCGCCGGCCAGGCCGACGAACAACCCGAGGACGAGGAACTGCCAGTACTGGGTGGCCTCGCTGATCAGGTAGATCGGCAGCACGCAGACCAGCATCAGCACGAAAAACACGATGCGTCCGCCGAAGCGGTCGGTGAGCATGCCCAGCGGCAGGCGGATCAGCGAACCGGTCAGGACCGGCGTCGAGGCCAGCAGGCCGAACTGGGTCTCGTTGAGCTGCAGCAGTTCCTTGATGGGTACACCGAGTACCGCGAACATCATCCACACCATGAAGCAGATGGTGAACGCGGCGGTACTCATCCCCAGCACCAACCCCTGTTGCATTTTCTGGCTCACCATGAACGCTCTCCCAAGCTGTTTCATGGCTGCAGGCTATTGCCAGGGGGGCCGTCGTTTCTTGATCTGGATCAAGGAGCACCGGCGCCCTTACGACCTACCATTGCCCCAACTACCACCAAAGTGATAGTGGCAAAAATCAAGAATAAATCCTTTTAAATCATTGATTTATCGCAACAACAGAGCCTCGGCCGGTGGATCGCGGAGCGCTCCGAACTCTTTGGAGGTAGCGCGATGCTGGACTGGTTCAAGGGCTCGTTGCCGGCCCGCGCCGGGCTGGCGGTGATACTGATCGCCACCCTGGCCTTCTGCAGCGCGATCAGTGCCGTGCTGATCGCCATGGTCAGCGAGGACGACGCCGCCGCCATCAACACCGCCGGCTCGCTGCGCATGGCCACCTACCGCCTGAACTGGCGCCTGGAAGCCAATGACGACGCCACCACCATCGCCGCCCTGCGCGACGACATGCAGCGGCGCCTGGACAGCAACTCGCTCAGGCACATGATCGGCGACGAGCCCGACGATCCGGTCGGCCATGCCTTCGCCAACATCCAGCGTCAGTGGCGCGAGCAGCTGCTGCCAGCCCTGGAGCGTGGCGACCGGGTTACCTTCCAGCAACAGTCGGAGATCTTCGTCGGCCAGCTGGAAAACTTCGTCATGCAGCTGCAGAAGCAGAGCGAGAAGCGCCAGAGCTGGCAGCAGAGCATCCAGGGCGCGGCCCTGCTGATGACCGTGGTGATCCTGCTGGTGGGCATGTTCGAGCTGCAGAACAGCGTGATCACCCCGTTGCAGGAGCTGGTCGGCGCCACCGAGCGCTTCCGTGCCGGCGACCTCGACGCGCGCATCGAGTACCGTTCCATCGATGAACTGGGGCAGATGGCGTTGAGCTTCAACGCCATGGCCGACGCCATCGAGGAATCGCACCGCACCCTCGAATCGCGGGTGGCGGAAAAGACGCAGAACCTGGCGCAGAGCAATGCCGCCCTGGAGCTGCTGTACCAGAGCAGCCGCAGCATCGCCAGCAGCCCGGCCAACGCCGAGCAGCTGGACGAGCTGATCGACAGCTTCCAGCAGCGCCTGCCCGGCCTGCGCCTGACCCTGTGCCTGAAAGGCGATACCCAGGCGCCGGTGGAGCACCTGATCGCCCTGCACGGCAACGAGTCGCGGGAAATCTGCGCGCGCAGCGACTGCGCCAGCTGCCAGCGCCATACCCAGCCCAACGGCCTGGACTTCATCATCAGCTCGCAGGGCAACAGCCTGGGCGAGCTGTGCGCCCACTACGAGGACGGCCACACCCCGCGCCAGTGGGAGCAGGAGTTGATCCAGGCGCTGGCCAACCTGATCGGCACGTCGCTGTCGCTGGAGCGCCAGCGCGAGCAGGACAACCGCCTGCTGCTGCTCGACGAGCGCACTACCATCGCCCGCGAGCTGCATGATTCGCTGGCCCAGGCGCTGTCCTACATGAAACTGCAGGTCAGCCGCCTGCAGACCCTGATCCGCCGCGGCGAAAGCAGCGAGGTGCTGCTGCAGGTCAGCGACGAGCTGCGCGAGGGTCTGAACAGCGCCTATCGCCAGTTGCGCGAACTGCTCACCACCTTCCGCCTGCAGATCCAGGACGGCGGCATCGAGCAGGCCCTCGACGACACCGCCCGCGAGTTCGCCGAGCGCGGCAACCTGCGCGTGCTGCTGCACGCCGAACCGCTGGCCTTCACCCTGTCGGCCACCGAGCAGATCCACCTGCTGCAGATCGCCCGCGAGGCGCTCTCCAACTGCGCGCGCCATGCCCAGGCCAGCCAGGCCTGGGTGCACCTGCGTCAGTGCGGCGAGAATGTCGAGCTGCTGGTCGAAGACGACGGCATCGGCATCGATCCCGCTTACGACAGCCGTCACCACCATGGCCTGAACATCATGCAGGAGCGCGCCCGCAGCCTGGGCGGCAGCCTCGCATTGACTCCCCGCGAGCCCCTGGGCACCCGCGTGCGTCTGCTGTTCTGTCCGGAATTCCTGCGTCAACCGACTCCCGAGGCTCTTTCATGAACGCCACCCTGCCCCACACCCTGCTGCTGGTCGACGACCATCCGATGATGCGTCGCGGCCTGCGCCAGCTGATCGAGCTGGAAGGCGACCTGACCGTGGTGGGCGAAGCCAACAACGGCCTCGAGGCCTGCGAGCTTGTACAGCGCCTGACTCCCGACCTGGTGGTGCTGGACAACAACATGCCGCAGCTCAATGGCGTGGAGACGCTCAAGCGCCTGCGCGAGCAGGGCTTCGCCGGCAAGATCCTGCTGTTCACCGTGTCCGACGCCGAGCACGACGTGCGCGACGCCATGCGCTTCGGCGCCGACGGCTACCTGCTCAAGGACATGGAACCCGAACACCTGATCGCCCGCCTGCGCGAAGTACTGCGCGGCACCCTGGTGATCAGCCCGTCGCTGACCACCGTGCTGGCCCAAGCCTTGCGTACCCCGCAGGGTGCCAGCTCTCTGGACCTGACCGAGCGCGAACGCCAGGTGCTGAAAATGATAGCCGCCGGACTGAGCAACAAGATGATCGGCAATAAGCTCGGTATCACCGAGGGAACGGTCAAGGTGCATGTGAAGAACCTGCTGCACAAGCTCGGCCTGCGCTCGCGAGTCGAGGCGGCCGTATGGGCACTGGAGAATCTCTAGCAACAACTTGTCTGCACGCTGGCATTGACTCACCTCCCGAAACTCACCTCGGTAACGGTTCTCTCGCTGTAACTCAATGCCTCGAACTCCACCTCAGTGGGTTGAGATGCCCTAGTCCAGCGTTCAGCCTAGGAACTGACAAGAAGGTCATGAGCTGTGTCAGGAACCGCACCGTCACTGCGTAACGGAACTTGATTCCCGTCAAGGGGCCATCCGCCGTATGCACTAGGGTAGGACCGTCACAACCTATAGAGACAACTCATGACCCACACAATCAGGCTCGTCCGAACGGTCACCCCGCACCCACTCCGGAGAAAGCCTTGAGATCCCTACTGCGCACCCTACTACTGCCCGGGCTGCCCACTTTCGAGGCACCGCTGAACGCCAATCAGCGCCGTTTTAAGGCCCTGCATCTCGCCAATCGGCAGGCCTTCCTAGGCCAGCAGGCCCTGCTCTACTGTCTGCTCGACGATCACGACATGGCCCGGCGTCATTGCCAGGCTTGCCTGGACGAGCTCAACAAGTGTTGCAGCCGCCTGCAAGCGCTCATGGAAGGGAGCGCCGAACAGCAACGCGTCGACACCCTGGCCCGGCTCTCGCAGGGCTACGCCCTGATGCTCGGCGCCAGCGAGGATGATGAATTGCGGCATGCGACACTCGCTGTCGGCGAGCTACTAATGCTGCGTTCTCTAGAAGTGGCCAAGCGACTCGCCGCCGGCTGTGACTCGCCCACTGCAAAGTGGCTGACGCAGTGCGGCCGGATCTATGCCTACAGTCAACGTACCCTGTGCGTACTGGCACTGAGCGAGTCGCTGTCCTTGCGCCTAGATCGAGCATCGCTACTGCTAACCTGCCACGAACACTGTCATCAGGCACTGGTCGAACTCGACCGGCTGGCCGCCTGCCACACCGAGGCAAACCAGTTGCTGCGCGAACTCGAGCAGTTGCATCAATGCTCATCCCGAGAGCCTGACGCCCCCTGGCTGCATCAGATCAGCACCAGCCTGCTGTTCAGCTTAAAGCGTCTGGAAGACTTCCACGCCTGAGTCTGCCTCTTTGGAGGTAACGCCTCGGAGGAATGGGCCACGCATGCGCGACCACCTAACATGCAGGACATGGAGGTGGACCATGCTTACCGATTCCACGACCCAATCTGCACTACGCAAGCATTACCTGTTCGACCGCCTGCCGCAGCCTCTCTTTCAGGAGATCTGTTGCCTGGCCATCCGAAGACGCTTGGAGGTCGGCGGCGTACTTTTCCACCAAGGCGATGCGGCAGACCGTTTCTACCTACTGCTCGATGGACGTATTACCCTGACCCGTGTGCTGCCAGAAGGCCAAGAAAAGCTAGTGGAGGTGATCTCGTCAGGGCAGAGCTTCGCTGAGGCGTTGATGTTCAGCGGCACCCGTTACTATCCTGTGACAGCCAGCGCGCTCAAGCCGAGCAGCCTGATTAGCATTGACGCAGGGCACTACCGGCACCTTCTTGAGGAGCAGCCCAAGACCTGTCTAGAGCTGCTCGGCCACCTGAGCGCACGCCTGCACCAGCGCCTCAACGAGATCGACACCCTGGCCCTGGGCAACGCCAGTCGGCGCGTGGCGCGCTACCTGTGCCAGGAACAGGAGGCTCGCAATGGCATCATCCAGCTCAGCGCACCCAAACGCCTGATCGCCACTCAGTTGGGCATCCAACCGGAAACATTCTCGCGCATCCTGCACCGCCTGATCGACGACGGCCTTATCGCCATGGAACGGCGAGTTATTCGTGTACTCGACCAGCCGCGATTGGCCAACTACCACGACTGAATGCAGCCCGCGAGGAGGTCAAATGCGCGATCCCAAGCTACCCCTGGTCTACTCCTGCTCCGGCTGCTCCAATGTCGCGCAGTTGGCCAACACTCTGGCGGTGCGCCTTGATCGCGCTGGTCTGGCGGAAATGTCCTGCATTGCCGGAGTCGGCGGACGAGTTGCCTCGCTAGTCAGCAAGGCAAATAGCGGTCGGCCGATCCTTGCCATCGACGGCTGCCGCCTGCAATGCGTACGCGGCTGCCTCGACCAGCATGGCGTACGCGCCAGCGAACACTTGGTGCTCAGCGAACAGGGCCTGAAGAAACGCTACGGTGAGGATTTCAGCGGCGAGACGGTCGAACAGATCTACCTCGAAGTGGTCGACCTACTGGCCGGCGAACGTATGCAGAAGCGTTTCCGGAGGCCGCAGTTGGTTGAGTGAGTCTGCGAGCCCCCAGCAATACTGCGCTGGAAGGAAGCTTAGCGGCGCCAAAATCTAAACGATAGATGCTGGCAGCACCTGAGGTGAAACTTTCCTTGCTTCTTCCAAAGCAGGGGCTCTTGCCCCCTCAAAATCAAGAAAAATAGACGGTTTCCACCCGGCCGCTGCGCTGGGTGGAGCCTCCGCGATTTTTCCTGATTTTTTCACGACCGCCTTAGTCGCCCTAGTCGGCAGGGGTTCATGCGCAGCGCAAGCGCAGAACCCTGAAGACGAAGGAGCGAAAGCCATGAGCGAACACATCAGGATCTACGTTGCCGACCTGGCCGCCTACAACGCCGGTCACCTGCATGGCGTCTGGATCGACGCCACCCAGGAGCTGGACGATATCCAGGAACAGGTCGACGCCATGCTGGCGGCTTCGCCGGTCGAGGGGGCGGAGGAATACGCCATTCACGACTTCGAGGGCTTCGACGGCTACCGCCTCGGCGAGTATGAGGGCCTCGAAAGCGCCCACGAGGTCGCCTGCTTCATCGAAGATTACCCCGAGTTTGGCGGCGCCCTGCTCGCTCATTTCAACGACCTGGAGCAAGCGCGCAAGGCGGCCGAGGAGGATTACTGCGGCTGCTACACCTCGCTGGCTGACTACGTCCAGGAGCTGACCGAGGAAACCAGCAGCATTCCGCAGCACCTGGTCATGTACATCGATTACCGCGCTATGGCCCGTGACATGG
>NZ_QYYB01000001.1:0-1079592 GCF_018221585.1 Pseudomonas sp. KB-10 | reverse complement strand
CTGTCGACTATCAGTCTTACCTCACAAGCACCCACACGAATTGCTTGATTCAGTTGTTAAAGAACAGTTGGTTAAGCTTTTCGCCTCAACCGAGGCCGCGCATTCTACAGCAGCCTTTCTTTCTGTCAAGCTGTTTTTCGAATTTATTTCCGAAGAAACTCTTTTCTACTCAACCGCTTAGAGCAACCTCAGCTTCATTTCTTCCGCTTCGGTGAGGCGCGCATTCTACAGCACCTCGTTACTCCGTCAAGTTGTTTTTGAAGAAATTTTCTTTCTATCTCAACAACTTAGCGCTTCGTCGAACCTGGTTCGTCTCAGCGAGGCGCGCATTCTACATGAGCACAGCGAGCTGTAAACCCCTGACATGGAAATAATTGCAGAAAAAGGATCGAAGACTTTCGCCCTCTATATACAGAGCAAACCGAAAGGCTCAGATCACGCCCGTCTCACGCAATTGGGCTACCTGTGCTTCGCTCATACCCAGCAAGTTACGCAGCAAGGCATCAGTATGCTGCCCAAGCAACGGCGGCGCAGAACGATAAGCCACCGGCGTTTCAGATAGCCGTAGCGGACTGGCAACCTGCGGTGTACTGCTACCCAATGCATTGGGCAGGTCGAGACGCAGACCACGCGCCTGCACCTGCGGATCGGCGAACACCTGCTGCAGGTCATTGATAGGCCCGCACGGCACACCAGCCTTTTCCAGCAATTCGATCCATTGCGCCGTAGTCTTGAAGACAGTGGCCTGGCGCAGCAGTGGAATCAGCTCGGCACGATGCGCCACCCGCGCCTTGTTGCTGGCGAAGCGGGGATCGTCGGCAAGCTGCGCGATGCCCGCGACCTCACAGAATTTGCGGAACTGCCCATCGTTACCCACAGCCAGGATGAAGTTGCCATCGGCACTGGGGAAGTCCTGATAAGGAACGATATTGGGATGAGCGTTACCCAGACGCCGGGGCGATACACCCGTTGCCAGGTAGTTCATGGCCTGATTGGCCAGGCAGGCCACCTGTACGTCGAGCAATGCTACATCTATGTGTTGGCCGATACAGGACTGCTCACGCTGATTCAGCGCGGCCAGCACGCCCACGGTGGCATAGAGCCCGGTAAGGATATCGGTGAGCGCCACGCCGACCTTCATCGGCCCCGCCCCCTCTTCGCCTTCCGGACGCCCGGTCAGGCTCATCAGGCCACCCAGTCCCTGGATCATGAAATCGTAGCCGGCGCGCTTGGCATAGGGGCCGGTCTGGCCGAATCCGGTGATGGAGCAGTAGACCAGCCGTGGGTTGATCGCTTTCAGCGATTCATAATCCAGGCCATAGGCCGCCAGGCCGCCGACCTTGAAGTTCTCCAGCAGTACATCGCATTGTGTGACCAGCTCGCGAACCAGGCGCTGCCCTTCGGGCTGGGTGAAGTCCAGGGTCAGGGATTGCTTGTTGCGATTGGCACTCTGGAAGTAAGCCGCCTCACGCGAATCATTTCCTTCGGCGTCCTTTATATAGGGCGGCCCCCAATGCCGGGTGTCATCTCCGGTTCCCGGTCGCTCTACCTTGATCACCTCGGCTCCGAGATCACCGAGGATCTGGCCACACCAGGGACCGGCGAGTACGCGGGATAGATCGAGCACACGGATATGGGAAAGGGCGCCAGACATGGAGATTCTCCGCAGGGTGCGTCAGGCACACCCTGGATCATTGAGATAGGTAACTGCTTAAAAGAACGCCTGAATGCCGGTCTGCGCACGCCCGAGAATCAGCGCATGCACGTCGTGCGTACCCTCGTAGGTATTGACCACCTCGAGATTGACCAGGTGCCGGGCGATACCGA
Organism: Pseudomonas sp. KB-10; assembly: GCF_018221585.1. Classification (NCBI taxonomy): domain Bacteria; kingdom Pseudomonadati; phylum Pseudomonadota; class Gammaproteobacteria; order Pseudomonadales; family Pseudomonadaceae; genus Pseudomonas; species Pseudomonas sp. KB-10. The sequence goes on along the minus strand of NZ_QYYB01000001.1, from coordinate 1,077,765 downwards.
ACTCGTCACTGATGCCGTTACCCCCGAGCATGTCGCGCGCCATACGCGCGATGTCCAGCGCCTTGCCGCAACTGTTGCGCTTCATGATCGAGGTGATTTCCACCGCGGCGGTGCCTTCGTCCTTCATGCGGCCGAGACGCAGGCAGCCTTGCAGGGCCAGAGTGATCTCGGTCTGCATGTCCGCGAGTTTCTTCTGGATCAATTGATTGGCCGCCAGCGGCCGGCCGAACTGTTGACGATCGAGCACATACTGGCGCGCGGTATGCCAGCAGAACTCGGCGGCGCCCAGCGCGCCCCAGCTGATGCCGTAACGAGCCGAGTTCAGGCAGGTGAACGGGCCGCGCAGGCCTCGTACGTCCGGGAATGCGTTCTCTTCGGGGCAGAACACGTTGTCCATGACGATCTCGCCGGTGATCGAGGCGCGCAGACCGACCTTGCCGTGAATCGCCGGAGCGGAAAGACCTTGCCAGCCCTTCTCCAGAACGAAGCCGCGAATCTCGCCGGCATCGTCCTTGGCCCAGACCACGAAGACATCCGCAATCGGGCTGTTGGTGATCCACATCTTGCTGCCAGTCAGGCGGTAGCCGCCTTCGACCTTCTTGGCGCGGGTGACCATGGAACCCGGATCGGAACCATGATTCGGCTCGGTCAGGCCGAAGCAGCCTATATATTCGCCGCTGGCCAGCTTGGGCAGATACTTCTGCTTGGTCGCTTCATTGCCGAACTCGTTGATCGGTACCATCACCAGCGAGGACTGCACGCTCATCATCGAGCGGTAACCGGAATCGATACGCTCCACCTCACGGGCGATCAGGCCGTAGCACACATAGTTTAGGCCACTGCCACCGTAGGCTTCGGGGATGGTTGCCCCCAGCAGGCCGGTTTCGCCCATCTCGCGGAAGATCTTCGGATCGGTCTGCTCGTGACGGAAGGCCTCCAGCACGCGCGGCGCCAGCTTGTCGTCGGCGAACTGCTGGGCGCTGTCGCGCACCATGCGCTCTTCTTCGGTCAGTTGCTGGTCGAGCAGCAGCGGGTCGATCCAGTTGAAGCTTGCCTTGGCCATCGCGAAAACCTCGAAGCGGTGAAGTGAACGGTCGACACTGTCGACCCTGAATGGACCGATCCTAGGCCGGCTTTGCACACAGGACAAACGCAGATTTCGCACAGACCTGTGCATTTAGCTCACTTCGAGATAGCTTAAATGGGTTTATAGATGGCATATGAGTGAGGCTTACGCATAAATGCGCCGCAAGATCCCCAGCACTGCCGCCCTGGTCGCCTTCGAGTCGGCCGCTCGCCACCAGAGCTTCACCAAGGCAGCGGATGAACTGAGCCTGACGCAAAGCGCGATCTGCCGGCAGATCGGCGGGCTGGAGAGCTTTCTCAATGTCGAGCTATTCCGCCGTTCGCGTCGCGGTGTTGTGCTGACAGAGGCCGGCGTCGCCTACAGCCGCAAGGTGGCCGCGCAACTCGATGCCGTGGAGCGTGACACCCTGGCGCTGATGGGCAATCAGGGCACCAGCAGTATCGAACTGGCGGTGGTGCCCACCTTCGGCACGCAGTGGCTGCTGCCGCGCTTGCGAACCTTCCAGCAGCTATATCCTGAAGTGACAGTGCACCTGACCAACCGCACACGCCCCTTCCTGTTCGCCGATACCCACTTCGATGCGGCCATCTACTACGGCGATGCCGAGTGGTCGGGCACCGAAGCGCACTTCCTCATGCATGAACACTTGCTGCCGGTTTGCAGCCCGGCATTGCTAGGCGACGCCGCGGTCGATGCAGAACGCATCGCGACACTCCCCTTACTGCAGCAGACCACTCGCCCCTACGCCTGGCGCCAATGGTTCGCGGCTCAGGGCTTGAGCGTCGCCCGTGATATGGCCGGCCCACGCCTGGAGCTGTTCTCCATGCTGGCACAGGCAGCGCAACAGGAGATGGGCGTCGCGCTGATCCCGCCCTTTCTGATTCAGCGAGAGTTGAAAGACGGCAGCCTGGTGGTCGCCCTCGATCGAGCCGTTCCCAATAACGACCGCGCCTACTATTTGATGGTGCCGGAGCGTAAAGCCGAATCCTCGGCGCTGAAGGCCTTTCGCGATTGGCTGTTGCTGCAAGCTGCGGCCTATCGACAGGATTGAAGCGAGCCCGATGTCGTGAGACCGAGCACTTGATTATCAAGCTTCAGCCAAAATCAATACGGGTAGCGCGAAAACAGTCACACTACAACGCCATCTTCCAGTCTATCTGCGTCAAGACCAATACTTTCGGGCTATTCCACTATTTCGAACGCTTCTGTTCGCCACTTTTCACACAATAGCCGATGCGACCAGCGGTCATTCGCTAAATGAATGATGAAAGGCCGCTGAACGTCTCATAAACCCTGCCTTTCCTCAGAAACGACGCGGCCTGCGCGCAGTATAAAAATCCCTCATAGACCCATTACTTGTAGTAATCCATTTTTTTTACTCCATAACTTCTTGTAAGGGTCCGCGTTCGATTGCACAATCGCGGCGCCCACTACGTTCGGGCAGGTTTTGTGCTGATCCCCATCGCCGGCGCGCCAGCGCAGTGCACCGGTTCACAAAAAAGATCACGCAGGAGATTAGAAGTGCACATCGGTGTTCCTCTCGAAACCCATGCCGGGGAGACGCGGGTTGCCGCGACCCCTGAGACCATCAAGAAGCTGGTCAGCCAAGGTCATAAGGTGACCGTGCAAGCAGGTGCAGGCATCAGCGCCAGCATTCCGGACAGTGCTTACGAGACTGCCGGCGCGACCATTGGTAACGAGTCGACCGCTTTCGGTGCCGATCTCGTGCTGAAGGTGGTCGCACCAACCGAAGCCGAGCTCGCTCACATGAAAGCCGGGGCCGTGTTGGTTGGCATGCTCAACCCGTTCTGCAACGACACCATTGCGCGCATGAATGCCCGCGGCATCATCGCTTTCGCTCTGGAAGCCGCACCGCGTACCTCCCGCGCGCAGAGCCTGGATGTACTGAGCTCGCAGGCGAACATCGCCGGCTACAAGGCGGTGATGCTCGCAGCCAATCATTACCCACGTTTCATGCCGATGCTGATGACCGCTGCCGGTACCGTTAAGGCCGCCCGCGTGCTGATTCTCGGCGCTGGCGTCGCCGGTCTGCAGGCCATCGCCACGGCCAAGCGTCTGGGTGCGGTAATCGAAGCCTCCGATGTGCGTCCTGCAGTCAAGGAGCAGATCGAATCGCTCGGGGCCAAGTTCGTCGACGTGCCGTTCGAGACCGATGAAGAGCGCGAGTGCGCGCAAGGCGTCGGCGGCTATGCCCGTCCCATGCCGCAATCCTGGATGGAGCGCCAGGCCAAGGCCGTGCACGAGCGCGCCAAGCAGGCCGATATCGTCATCACCACCGCGCTGATCCCGGGCCGCAAGGCGCCAACGCTGCTGCACGAAGCCACCGTGCAGGAAATGAAGCCGGGCTCGGTGGTCATCGACCTGGCCGCAGCCCAAGGCGGCAACTGCCCACTGACCGAAACCGACAAGGTGGTGGTCAAGCACGGCGTAACCCTCGTCGGCCATACCAACCTGGCCGCGCTGGTGCCGGCGGATGCCTCCGCGCTGTATGCACGCAACCTGCTGGACTTCCTCAAACTCGTGATCGACAAGGAAGGCCAGTTTCAGCTCAACCTCGAAGACGACATCGTCGCGGCCTGCCTGATGTGCAACGCCGGCGAAATCGTGCGCAAGAACGGCTAAGGAGTAGAGACATGGATCTTATTTCCGACGGTATCTACAACCTGATCATCTTCGTGCTGGCCATCTATGTCGGCCACCACGTGGTCTGGAACGTCACCCCGGCCCTGCACACCCCGCTGATGGCCGTAACCAACGCCATTTCCGCCATCGTGATCGTCGGCGCCATGCTGGCCGCCGCGCTCACCGTCACCCCGCTGGGCAAGGCCATGGGCACCCTGGCCGTGGCCCTGGCCGCGGTCAACGTGTTCGGTGGCTTCCTGGTCACCCGACGCATGCTGGAAATGTTCAAGAAGAAGGCGCCGAAAGCGCAGGCGGAGAAGCACTGACCATGAGCATGAACCTGATCACTGTTCTCTACCTCGTCGCCTCGGTGTGCTTCATCCAGGCGCTCAAGGGCCTGTCGCATCCGACCACCTCGCGTCGCGGCAACCTGTTCGGCATGGTCGGTATGGCCATCGCCGTGCTCACCACTATCGGCCTGATTCACAAGTTGGGCAGCGAGCTGGCCGTACAAGGTCTGGGCTTCGTCATCGTCGGCCTGCTGGTCGGTGGCAGCATCGGCACCATCATGGCCAAGCGCGTGGAAATGACCAAGATGCCGGAGCTGGTCGCCTTCATGCACAGCATGATCGGCCTGGCAGCCGTGTTCATCGCCATCGCCGCCGTCGTCGAGCCGCAGTCGCTGGGCATCGTCGCCAGCATGGCCGACCCGATCCCGGCCGGTAACCGCCTGGAGCTGTTCCTCGGCGCGGCCATCGGCGCCATCACCTTCTCCGGTTCGGTGATCGCCTTCGGCAAGCTGTCGGGCAAGTACAAGTTCCGCCTGTTCCAGGGCGCCCCGGTGGTGTTCAAGGGCCAGCACCTGCTCAACCTGGCCGTTGGCCTGGCGATTGTCGGCCTGGGCCTGGTGTACACCTTCACCGGCGACATCAACTCGTTCGCCATCCTGGTGGCACTGGCCTTCGTCATCGGCGTGCTGATCATCATCCCGATCGGCGGCGCTGACATGCCGGTGGTGGTGTCGATGCTCAACAGCTACTCGGGTTGGGCCGCGGCCGGTATCGGCTTCTCGCTGAACAACTCGATGCTGATCGTCGCCGGCTCGCTGGTGGGCTCTTCGGGCGCGATCCTGTCGTACATCATGTGCAAGGCGATGAACCGCTCGTTCTTCAACGTCATCCTCGGTGGTTTCGGCGCCGACGCGGATGCCGGCGCCGCTGGCGGCAGCCAGGAGCAGCGCAGCGTGAAGTCGGGATCAAGCGATGACGCCGCCTTCCTGCTGACCAACGCCGACACCGTCGTCATCGTGCCTGGTTACGGCCTGGCGGTGGCCCGCGCGCAGCACGCACTGATGGAGCTGGCAGAGAAGCTGACCCACCGCGGCGTGACCGTGAAGTACGCGATCCACCCGGTAGCCGGCCGTATGCCGGGCCATATGAACGTGCTGCTGGCCGAGGCCGAAGTCCCCTACGAGCAGGTGTTCGAGATGGAGGACATCAACTCCGAGTTCGGCCAGACCGACGTGGTGCTGGTGCTCGGCGCCAACGACGTGGTCAACCCGGCGGCGAAGAACGATCCGAAGTCGCCGATTGCCGGCATGCCGATCCTCGAGGCCTACAAGGCCAAGACCGTGATCGTCAACAAGCGCTCGATGGCTTCCGGTTACGCCGGCCTGGACAACGAACTGTTCTACATGGACAAGACCATGATGGTCTTCGGCGACGCCAAGAAGGTCATCGAGGACATGGTCAAGGCTGTGGAATAAGGCTGATCAGTCAGACAGGAAACCCGGCCATGTGCCGGGTTTCTCATTTTCAGCACCCGCGGAAAAAATTGATTTCAGATAAACCACCGCAACAGATCAATTTAAAACTGTACCGCTATAAAACCCGACGCTTTCAGGTTGCACCTAGTGAAAAATCTTGCGTATATCGGTTGCACCCAGTTTTTTCACTTATGGCCAGTACAGTTCTATCGATTCCTGACCGAACAGTTACAAAGCAACCTATCTAATAGCACAACAATTTCATTTAACTGTGACTACTGAGTCCGACCTGCGCTCGGGATAATTTGCTCATCGAAAGCAAACACCAGCCCGCCACAAGCGGAAGGATGACCACCATGGAACGTACCCTCAGTTCCGCCCTGCTTCAAACTCACAGCGCAGCCAGTGATAAATCGTCCTGGCCGCTCCGCGTGATCGCCACCCTAAGCCTGTGGCAGCGCCGCATCGTCAGCCGTCGTCAATTGGCTCGACTGGATGCCCGCCTGCTGGCTGACGCCGGCATCACCGAAAATCAGCGTTACGTCGAACTGCAAAAGCCGTTCTGGCGCTGATATCCCGCTTTGCTCCATCCCTAATTGGGATCTTCTGAGAGCTCCACCGTCTCTGCTGCGGTGGGGCTTTCGTTTTATCTGCAACAGTCGTCGCCCAGGCGAGTAGTACAGTTGCCATAAAACCACCACTGCCCCCGCACAATTCTCTTCGTTTGTATCTGCTCAGCCGAGCGCACTTGCGAGACCCTGTACTGCCACCCTTGTCTGTTGACGGGAGCACGCCATGGATCGCACGCACCAACACCTCTCACCACCTGTAAGCGCCAAGGCTCCGAGCTGGCTGGGTCTATATGCGGCTCTGCGTCGGTGGCAACGCAACCAACGCACCCGTCGGCAGCTGGCGCTGCTCGACGATCAGCAACTGGCTGACGCCGGCATCAGTGCTGCGCAGCGTGAGCAGGAACTGGCCAAGCCATTCTGGCGCTGAGCCAGCAATGGAGCGGGATAGCATGTTGGGCTAAGCTGCGGGTGGGGCAGAACAGCGCCCCGTCCTACCGGAGTTGTCCCATATGCACCTTAAGAAATCCCTGATTGCAGCCCTGCTATCGCTCGGGCTGGCGGGCACCGCCAACGCCAGCAGCCTGGTCGCGACCACCGATACCCTGGGCGGAGCCTTGGCCGGCACTGCCGAGGGTACCTCGGACGCGACCAGCTCGTTGCGCGACATGAAACAGCTGCGGGCAGCCCGCGATGATGCCGCCAGTTTCGTCGCCAGCGAAGGCGCCATTCGCAGCGCCCGTCTCGAAGCCGCGCTGCTACTGATTCGCAGCCATGACGCCCAGCTGGCCAAAGCCGATGACCTTGCATTGGCCCAAGCCATTCTCAGCCTGTGAAAACTTTGCACACGTCTGGCGAATGGCCCGCTGCTGACCGCCGGCGCTGCGCCCCGTAAACTTCGCCCACCTGCCCGGCCGCGGGGAACCGCGCCGGCCTGCCTACGTCAAATCGTCCGTTCTGCCGTTCTCGGAGCTAGTCATCATGCGTCGTTCATTCGCCATCGCCTTCACCGCCTGCGCCCTGTTCAGCGGTATCGCTCAGGCGCAAACCGTAGTCGCCACCAGCAACATCGTGGTGCGCGCCCTGGATCGCAGCATCAATTTCACATCCGATACCACCACTTCGCTGCGCGACATGAAAGCCGTGGTCCAGGCTCGTGACGACGCCGCCAGCTTCGTCGCCAGCGCCGGTGAAATTCGCGGCGCGCAACTGGAAGCCGCGCTGCAAACCATTCGCCAGCAACTACCCGAAGCGCAGGCCGCCAGCGACCTGCAACTGGCCGAAGCCATTCTCGCTCTGTGACCCACCTTCTCGCCTGGTGCTGCGGCGCGCTGCTGGCATTGGCCGCAGGCGTCGCCCAGGCGCAGTTGCGTCTGACGCTGGACGACAGCACCCTCGACGCAGCGCAGCGACAGGCGAGCCAGGCGCTGCTGAACGAGGCGATGGCGGCATTGCCGCCGCGCTTCATCCAGCGCCTGGATCGCGAAGTGAAGGTCAGCTGGCGCACCGGGCTGCCTGCGGAGGTATACGGCCAGGTCGGACGCTTCAGCGGTATCGAACTGAATGCCGAATTGCTGCCCAAGCTGGTCGATGGCACGGCGGCTCGCAACCAGACCGGCCGCCCTCACGGCACTCAGCGCCAGGAATTGCTGGCCACCCTGCTTCATGAGCTGACACACCTTTATGACCGTGCTCGCCTTTGGTCTGCAGGCGAGCGTCGTCACATCAACAGGTGCAGACAACACGCCAGTTCGATGGGCCTGGTCGGATTGCCGGAGAATTGCCGTGGCCAGAGCGAACGGCGCTTCACCCTCAGCGATGATCCTCGTCTGCTCGACCTGGCCGGCTGGCAGCAGCGAGTCGGCCAGCGTGGCGCGCGCGACCTGGACAACGGTCAGGTCGCGCGCAGCCCGGACAGCTACGAGTTGACCAATGCGCTGGAGTTCGTCGCGGTCAACCTCGAATACTTTCTGCTCGACCCCAGCTATGCCTGCCGCCGCCCCTCGCTGGCGCGCTATTTCCGCGAGCACTTCGACTGGACACCGGCCGGCGAGCCCTGTGCCAGCGACTATCCCTACCTCAACGCCGGACGTGATTTCGCCGTTCAGCCCCTGGGGCGACTCGACCCAGAGCGCGTGTATGAGGTCGATTATCTGCTCGCCGAGGCCAACGATGCCTGGATGAGCCGCTGGGGCCACAGCATGCTGCGCCTGGTGGTCTGCGCGCCGGGACGACCGCGCGGCCCGGGCTGTCGCCTGGATCTCGACCATCACCTGGTGCTGTCCTATCGCGCCTTCGTCGGCGATGTGCAGTTGTCGAGCTGGGATGGCCTGACCGGAGTCTATCCGTCGCGCCTGTTCGTCCTGCCGCTGGAGCAGGTGATCGACGAATACACCAAGGTGGAGCTGCGCAGTCTGGCCTCAGTGCCGTTGCGCCTGTCGCGCGATGAGCTTGAACAACTGGTGGTACGCGCCGCCGACCAGCACTGGAGCTATGACGGCGACTACTACTTCGTCTCCAACAACTGCGCAGTGGAAACCCTAAAGTTGCTGCGCAGCGGCACCGGCAATCCGCGCCTGCATGCGCTGGACAGCATCCTGCCCAACGGCCTGCTGGAGCTGATGGATGCTCGCGGCCTGGCCGACACCAGCGTGCTCGACGATCCACGTGAAGCACTGCGCCTGGGCTATCGCTTCGACTCCTTCCGCGAGCGCTACCAGGCGATGTTCGGCGTTCTGCGCGAACGTCTGCCGATCACTCAGGACAGCGTCGAGACCTGGCTGGAGCAGCCAGCACAGGATCGCAGCCAGTGGTTCGCCAAGGCCGATCTGCGCGCCAGCGCAGCCCTCTTGCTGCTGGAACAGGCCGCGCTGCGCCGGCAACTGCTGCTGGCCCAGGACGAACTCAAACGCCGCTACCTCACCGGCCGTGCTGCTGGTGACCCGAGCCTGAACAAGGCCGGCGCCGCCTTGGAGAAGATTCTCGCGGGCAGCGGCTTCCTCAGCCGCCCGGCGGAGCTACTCGAAGGCGGCTACGGCTTGCCGCAGCAGCAGGAATGGGAGCGCCTCGAAGCCAGCAGCCGTGAGCGCCAGCAGCAGCTGCGCCAACTCAGCGACGAACTCGACGACGAGGTGCGCAACCTGTTGCAGCCCGAGCGTCTGGCTGAGCTGGAGGCCAACGAGGCCAACCTGGTTGCGCTAGGCGAACACCTGCGTGCCCTGCACAAGGCCAGCGGCGGCCTGGAGCTGCCCTAGCCTCTTGAGTAGCCCCGGATGAAATCCGGCACATCATTCTGCCCAGTCCCCGGATTGCATCCGGGCTACGGTCGACACCCTATGGAATCAACTCTTGATCCTCTTCCGGCAATTGCGGGTCGACCGTCAGCCAGGGCAGACGGCTGCCCACCCAGATATGCCGATCTGCCGGTGCCTGCTCAGGTGCGTCCAGCGTAGCCACGGTCACGTCCAGCGTATCCGGGCTGAGCGAGGTGTACAGCGCCAGATGCGCGCCGCAGTCGGCGCAGAAATAGCGCGTGCAGCTGGCCGATGAGGCGAACGCCTTCGGTGTACCGCGCAGCCAGTGAAACGCCCGGCGCGGTACCGTGACCCAGGTGGTGAGAATGCCGCCACTGCTGCGCCGACAGATCGAGCAGTGGCAATGCGCGATATCCGTCAGCGGCGTGTCGATCCGATAACGCAGCGCGCCGCACTGGCAGCCGCCCTGATGTTCGACCTTCATCCCGCCTCCGCCTTGCATTGCCCCGCGCCGCTGACCAAGATAGGCGCTCACCACCACCGGGGGTTCCCGTGATAGACCTGTTGCTGGCCTTGTGGCCGCTGTTCGCCATGATAGTCGCCGGCTACTGGCTGCGCCTGCGCGAGTTCCCGAGCGAGGCCTTCTGGCCGGGCGCCGAGCGCCTCAACTACTTCATCCTGTTCCCGGCGCTGCTGTTCTCCAGCCTGGCCCGTGCGCCGCTGAACAACCCGGCTCTGCCGCGCCTGGCGCTGGCTGTGCTGCTCGGCCTGGGCATCGCCTGGCTGGCGCTGCTGCTGATACGCCGCCTGCGTGGCTGGCCGGCCGGGCGTTTTGGCGCCTTCACGCAAGGCATTCTGCGCTTCAACACCTACCTGGGCCTGGCTGCGGTTGGCAGCCTGTTCGGCCAGGAAGGCCTGACGCTCGCCGCCCTGATGCTGGCCCTGATGGTGCCGACGGTGAACGTGCTGTCGGTCTGGTCTCTGACCGCCGAGCGCGGTGTCAGCGTTCGCAGTCTGCTGCTGCCGATCATCAAGAATCCGCTGATTCTCGCCTGCCTCGGCGGCGCACTGTTCAACCTCACGGGCATCGGCCTGCCGGGCGGCACCGACCGCCTGCTCAGCCTGCTCGCCGCGGCCAGCCTGCCTTTGGGCCTGCTCTGCGTCGGCGCGGCGCTGAAACCGGAGCAACTGGGCGGAGAAATCCCGGCGCTGACCTGGAACAGCCTGTTGCGCCTGCTGGCAATGCCGCTGCTGGCCTGGGGCGTAGCCTGGGCGCTGGCGCTGCCCGCCATGGAAAGCACGGTGCTGGTGCTGTTCTTCGCCCTGCCCACGGCGCCCACCGCCTACGTGCTGACCCGCCAGCTCGGCGGCGACAGCCAGTTGATGGCCGGTATCATCACCCTGCAGACGCTGCTGGCCGCAGGCAGCCTGGTGGCGATCATGATGTTGCTGGCCTGACGGGCCAGTAAGGCGCTACTCGGCGTAGCGCTCGATCAGCCGCTGATAGTCACCGCTCGTCTTGAGCACCTCGAGCCCCCGGTCGAAGCGCTCGATCAGCTCGGCCGCGCGCGGATGCTGACGTGAAACGATGAAGTGCAGCGTGTTGCGTTCAAATGACGCCTGCGAGCGGTAGAAGGCGCTCTGTTCGGCGCCAGTGGCGCGCAACGCGCTTTCGCCCAGGCGCTGATCGGCGAGAAACAGGTCGTCACGTTGCAGCAACAACAGCCGCGCACATTCCTGCAGCCCAAGCGGTGAGTGCCGGTGCAGCACGCCTTGTTCGATCAGTTGCTGGATCATCGCCGGAGGTTGCCAGCCCAATGGATAACAGAGCCGGCGCCCCGCCATGGCCGGCAGATCATCGAGTTCAATGCGATCACCTGCACGACTGAAGACAAACTGGTCTGTCACGTAAATCGGCGCCGAGTAGAGAAACTCCGCCTCGCGCTCGGCCGAACGAACGTAGGGAAAGGTGGCGTCGTACTCGCCGCGCCTGGCCTTCAGGTAGCCGCGGTTCCAGGGCAGCCAGTCGAGCGTGATCGCCATGCCCTGCTCGGCCAGCGCCGCGCGCACCACCTGGGTGAGCATGCCCTGACCGGCCAGTGCCTTGCCGGTGAACGGCGCATAGTCATCGCCGGTCGCCAAGTGCAGCACCTCGGCGCGCGCCGATGCGCATAAAAGCAGGCTCAACAGAGCCGCCCGCCCTAATCCCACCATCAATCTCCAGTCATTGGCGTGCGATCGCCTTGCGCCTTGAGCACGGACTCTCACTCCCGCAAGCGAGGCTGTCCAGTGCAAAAAGCCATAGGGCGACCATTCACGCCGATCTCTTGATGCGCAACAACTGAATTGGCAGGACGCCGGCTATCCTTGCTGCACCACGTACGAATGGCGACAGGCCGATGAACGACACCAGCCCCAACGATCAGCCCGATGTTTTCCCCTACCTGCAGCTGATGCACCAACATGCCGGCTCGGATCTGTTCTTCAGCGTCGGCGCACCGCCGCACATGAAGGTGGAAGGGCATAGCCAGCCGGTGGGCCAGCGCATCATGAAGGCTGGCGAAGTGCAGCAGCTGGCCTATCAGTTGATGACGCAAAAGCAGATCGCCGAGTTCGAACGCGACCTGGAGATGAACCTGGCCGTCAGCCTGCAAGGCGCGGGACGTTACCGGGTCAATGTCTACTACCAGCGCGGCGAAGTGGCCATGGTGGTGCGCCTGATCAAGAGCCAGATTCCCGGCTTCGAAGCGCTCGGCCTGCCCAAGCTGCTGGAGAAGCTGGCCATGCAGGACCGTGGGCTGATCCTGGTCACCGGCGCGGCCGGCTCGGGCAAGTCCACAACTCTGGCGGCGATGCTGGATTTCCGCAATCGCCACAGGAGCGGGCATATCGTCTGTATCGAAGACCCCATCGAATTCCTGCACAGCCATCAGCGCTCGATCATCGACCAGCGTGAAGTCGGCCTCGATACCCACAGCTTCGATGACGCCCTGCGCAACGTGCTGCGCGAGGCGCCGGACGTGATCATGCTCGGCGAGATCCGCGACGCTGCCACCATGCAGCACGCCCTGCACTACGCCGAAACCGGCCACCTGTGCGTCGCCACCCTGCATGCCACCAGCAGCAGCCACGCCATCGAACGTATCGCCCGCTTCTTCCCCGACGACGCCCGCAAACAGGTGCTGGCCGATGTCGCGCACAATCTGCTCGCGGTGATCGGCCAGCGTCTCGTGCCCGGTATCGAGCAGAAGCGCGTGGTGGCGGTGGAGTTGATGCTGGGCACGCCCTATATCCGCGACCTGATCCAGCGCGACGAACTGGACGAGCTGCGCGAGGCCATCGCACGAGCCGCCGAGCAGGGCCTGCAGACCTTCGATCAGCATCTGTTCGCCCTGCTCGAAGCCGGCCGCATCAGCCTGGCCGAAGCGCTCAAGTTCGCCGACTCGCGGACCGACCTCAGCCTCAAGTTCAAACTCGAGCGCGGTTTCTCCGCCGATGACGCCGAACTCAAGGTGCTGCGCGACGGTTGACTGGCTTTATCAGCGATTTCGGCCGATGCTCATCTATACAGGCCGAAACCATAATTCCTCATCGGCCGTCTTTCAGGGGGCCGATTTATGCTGACCCTGCTGCATTTGCTGTCAGCCATTGCCCTGTTGGTTTGGGGCACCCACATCGTACGTACCGGCATTCTGCGCGTGTTCGGTTCACAACTGCGCAAGGTACTCAGCCGCAACATAAGCCACCGGCCACTGGCATTCGTCGCCGGCATCGGCGTCACCGCGCTGGTGCAGAGCAGCAACGCCACCGCCCTGTTGGTGACCTCCTTCGTCGCCCAGGGCTTGATGGCGCTGGCGCCGGGCCTGGCGATCATGCTCGGCGCCGATGTCGGCACCGCGTTGATGGCCCGGGTGCTGACCCTCGACCTGAGCTGGTTGAGCCCGCTGCTGATCTTTCTCGGGGTGATATTCTTTCTCTCGCGGCGGCAGACCCGCGCCGGCCAGCTCGGTCGCGTCGCCATCGGCCTTGGACTGATGCTGCTGGCGCTGGAGCTGATCGTCGCCGCCGCCGCGCCGATCACCGAAGCGCGCGGCATCCGTGTGCTGTTCGCCTCGCTGACCGGCGACCTGCTGCTCGACGCGCTGGTCGGCGCGCTGTTCGCCCTGCTCACCTACTCCAGCCTGGCGGCGGTGCTGCTCACCGCGACCCTGGCCGGCGCCGGACTGATCAGCCTGCCGGTGGCCATCGGCCTGGTGATCGGCGCCAACATCGGCAGCGGCCTGCTGGCCTTTCTCACCAGCAGCCTGCAGAACCCCGCCGGGCGCCGCGTGGCGCTGGGCAGCCTGATCTACAAGCTGATCGGCCTGTTGCTGGTACTCCCTGTGCTGCAGCCGTTGGCCGAATGGCTGGACAGCCTGAACTGGCGCGCGGCGGAACTGGTGATCTTCTTCCACCTGCTCTACAACAGCCTGCGCGCGGTGCTGATGTTGCCCAGCGTCGGCCTGATGGCGCGCTTCTGCAACTGGCTGCTGCCGGACCGCGCCGACGACAGCGGCATCGCTCGCCCGCGGCATCTGGACCCAACGGCGCTGGCCACGCCAAGCCTGGCGCTGGCCAACGCCGTGCGTGAAACCCTGCGTGCCGGTGATCGTGTCGAGCGCATGCTCAGTCATCTGTCACCTGTGCTGGAACACAACGAACCGGCGCTGACCAAGGAGCTGCGCAGCCTCAATGACGATGTCGCCAGCCTGTGCCGGGCGGTCAAGCTGTACCTTGCGCAGATTCCGCGCGAGGCCATGAGCGAGCATGAAAGCCGGCGCTGGGCGGAGATTCTGGAACTGGCGGTTAACCTGGAGCAGGCCGGCGATCTGATCGAACGCATGCTCGGCAAGATCCAGAGCGAGAAGACCGCGCAGCGTCGGGCCTTCTCCGACAAAGGGCTGGAGGAACTTGCCAGCCTGCACGGGCAGCTGATGGCTAACCTGCGCCTGGGGCTCAACGTGTTCCTCAGTGCCGACCAGGCCAGCGCCAGCCAGCTGCTGCGCGAGAAGCGCCGCTTCCGCGCGCAGGAGCGGCGCCTGGCCCATGCGCATATCGGCCGCCTGCAGCGTCAAGTCGTGCAGAGCATCGAGACCAGCTCCCTGCATCTGGAACTGATCGCCGACATGAAGCGGCTCAACTCGCTGTTTTGCGCCAGCGCTTACGTAGTGCTCGAAGGAGGCGAAACCGGCGCCCTCAGGCTCGAGGGCGGCGAGTGACTCAGTCGGCGCCGGCCGCTCGCTCCGGCGCGCTCGGCTCTACCCCGCGCCAGGCGTACCAGGCGAAGAACAGCGCCATCAGCAGATAGCCGTGGACGAAGTCCGGCGCGGCGTACCAGGCCAGCTTAGGTGCGTGCATCAGGCCGACGCAGGCCATGCCGGCCGCCACCAGGGCGAACACGGTGGCCTGGCGGAACTGGCGATCGATCACCGCCACGCACATGGCGCCGAGCAGGATGGCGCTGAACATGGCGCCCTGCCCCAGCGCGCCGATGGCGCTGGAAATGCCCTCGACCACCTCAGGAGCGCCGCGGTTGAAACGAGTCGCCAGGTAGTTGGCGAAATACGGCAGCATCGCCAGCGCCACGGCCGGGTAGTAACGGGCATGGTTGCTGTTGAAGGCGGTGGCGATCATCGACATGCCGACGAACACCAGAATGGGCGCCACCACCGCCACCGGGATCAGCGCGGCGATGAAGGCGATCAGGCCGAACATGGTCGCCAGGCCGTACACCGCGCCGTTGAGCAGGCTGTAACCGCGCCCGGCGCCCATCCACTTCGAACCCACGGTGGCGATGTACACGGTGGTCGGGAACACGCCGCCGAACAGCGCACCGAGCGAGGTGCCGAGACCATCCACGGCCTGGCACTCGCGCACACTGTAGCTGTCCCCGGCGGCGCTCATGGCTTCGACGTTGTTCATGGTCTCGATGGCGTTGTAGAGGGTGATCGGCAGGATCACCGTCATCAGCGCCAGCATGGTGGTGAACAGCAGGCCCAGGCCTTCGTACCAGGCCAGGTTGGGCAACAGCGGATAGAAACCGAGGTGGGTGAAGGCATCGCTGAACTTGCTGCCGTCAGCCGCGCCGATCAGGTAGGCCAGCGCCGTCCCGACGACGATGGCGAACAGCGAGGCAGGCAGGCGGAATGGCATGCTCACCCGCGCCACCAGACCGACGATGGTGATGGCCAGCACCAGCAGGCCGATCACCGGAATCTCCAGGGTCTTGAACAGCATCTCGCCAGCGATGAAGGTCAGCGCCACGCCGGCCACCGCGCCGAGCATCGCCGCACGCGGCAGGTGGCGCTGCACCCAGCCGCCTATCAGGCTGATGGCCGCCTCGATCAGACCGCTGATGAAACAGGCAGCCACCGCCACCTTCCAGGCCAGCTCGGCGTCGCCGGTGAGGTTCTTCGCCGGCAGCAGCACACCGAACAGGAAGACGAACATCACCGGCGTGCTAATGCCGTAGGACAGTGCGGTGACGTCGGCGCGGTTCTCGCGGCGAGCCAGGCGCGCGGCGCTCCAAGCGTAGTAGAAGTTACCGGCCATTACCGCCACCGCCGCCCCGGGCAACACCTGACCGAACACGATCTCGGCAGGAAAGCCCATGCCCAGCATGCTGATGGCGATGATCACGAAGTTGGCGATGTTGTTCTGAAACAGGGCGAAGAAGGCGTCGGTATCTTCCTTCTTGTACCAGGGATAATGCACGCGCGGCGTCGACATGACGGGCTGAGTCCTTGTTGTCCGGATGGTCAGGCCGGCGAGTCTAGCAATCCGCGGTCATGGCATAAACGAACAAGGCAGCCGAAGCTGCCTTGTTGTCTGTTACCCAGCCCGCTAAGCGGTCTGGATCAACTTGCGGCGGCGCTGCAGCAGTACGACCAGACCGAACACCAGGAACGCTGGAATCCACATCAATTCCTTGACCCAGCGATCGGTCGGCGCACGTACCTTGAGGATCTGCTGGTCGAACTCCAGGCCGGCATCGGCAGCCATGCTGCCAAAGGTGACGCTGTCCACCAGCACCTTGTCGCCCTCTTCGTAGAGGTTCAGGCCGAGCTTCTCCAGACGCTCCTGACCCGAGGCACCATCGGGTACCGGCAGCAGCACGGTGAACTCGCGCGGATCACCCACGGCATCCTCGCCGCGAATACGCAGACGCAGCGAGCTCCCATCCTCAACGCCATTGAGCGCCTGGGCCAGCTGCGCCGGCGGGATGTCCTGATAGGGATCGTGCAGCATGTCCATCCAGAAGCCCGGGCGGAACAGGGTGAAGGCCACCAGCAGCAACAACACGCTTTCGTACCAACGGCTGCGCACCAGGAAGAAGCCCTGGGTGCCGGCAGCGAAGATCAGCATGGCGATGGTCGCCACGATGAAGATCAGCACACCGTGCCAGAAGTCGACGTCGATCAGCAGCAGGTCGGTATTGAAGATGAACAGGAACGGCAACGCGGCGGTGCGCAGACTGTAGAAGAACGCCACCAGGCCGGTCTTGATCGGGTCGCCCTTGGACACCGCGGCGGCAGCGAACGAGGCCAAGCCCACCGGCGGCGTCACGTCGGCCATGATGCCGAAGTAGAAGACGAACAGGTGCACTGCGATCAGCGGCACGATCAGGCCGTTCTGCTGCCCCAGCGCCACCACCACCGGCGCCAGCAGGCTGGACACCACGATGTAGTTGGCGGTGGTCGGCAGGCCCATGCCGAGGATCAGACTGAACACCGCCACCAGCATCAACATCAGCAGCAGGTTGCCCATCGACAGCAGCTCGACCAGGTCGGCCAGCACCAGGCCCACGCCAGTCTGCGAAACCGCGCCGACGATCACACCCGCCGCCGCGGTGGCGATGCCGATGCCGATCATGTTGCGCGCACCGGCGATCAGGCCTTCGCGCAGATCGACCACACCATCGATGAAGGTGCCATGTTCATGGCTGCCATCACGGCGCATCCAGCTCAGCAGCGGGCGCTGGGTCAGCAGGATGATGATCAGCATCACGCTGCCCCAGAAGGCCGACAGGCCGGGGGACAGACGCTCGATCATCAGGCACCAGACCAGTACCACCACCGGCAGCAGGAAGTGCAGGCCCGAGAGCAGTACCGCGCGGGTCTGCGGCAGTTCTTCCAGCGGCGCGTTGGGGTCTTCCGGCGGCAGTACCGGTACGCTGGCCGCGACTTTCAGCAGCGCCAGGTACACCACCGCGAGCAGCACGCCAATCACCGGCAGGGCGTACTCGCCGAGCGCCGGCTTGAGCCAGCCGAGGCCATAGTAGACCGCCAGCGACAGGCCGCTGATCAGCGCCGCGCCGAAGGCGAAGCCGGTCAGACGGCGCAGCCAGGGCTTGGGCTGATGACCACCGATGGGCTGCAGGCCGAGCTTGAGCGATTCCAGATGAACGATGTAGAGCAGCGCGATGTAGGAAATCGCGGCCGGCAGGAAGGCATGCTTGATGATCTCGACATAGGACATGCCGATGTACTCGACCATCAGGAACGCCGCAGCGCCCATCACCGGCGGCATGATCTGACCGTTGACCGAAGACGCCACCTCGACCGCGCCGGCCTTCTCCGAGGAGAAGCCGGTGCGCTTCATCATCGGAATGGTGAAGGTACCGGTGGTAACCACGTTGGCGATCGACGAGCCGGAAATCATCCCGGTCAGGCCGGAGGCCAGCACCGCCGCCTTGGCCGGGCCGCCACGGAAGTGACCGAGCAGGCTGAACGCCAGCTGGATGAAGTAATGCCCGGCGCCGGCACGTTCGAGCAATGCGCCGAACAAAACGAAGAGGAACACGAAGCTGGTGGAAACGCCCAGGGCGATCCCGAACACGCCTTCAGTGGTGATCCACTGGTGGTTGGCCAGCGCGTTGAAGCTGACCCCACGGTGCGCCAGCAGGCCGGGCATGTAGGGGCCAGCCACGCTGTAGATGAGAAACACCAGCGCAATGATCGCCAGGGGTGGGCCGAGCGCACGGCGCGTGGCTTCCAGCAGCAGGGGTATGCCAATGCAGGCCGTGACCAGGTCTGCCGTGGTCAGGCTGCCGGGGCGCATCGCCAACTGCTGGTAGAAGATGAACAGGTAGGCGGCACTGGCTGCGGCGACCAGGCCCAGGGCGATATCCAGCAGCGGTACGCGATCACGCGGCGACTTCTTGAACGCCGGGTAGGCGAGAAAGGCCAGCAACAAGGCGAAAGCCAGGTGAATGGCGCGGGTCTGGGTATCGTTGAGCACGCCGAAGCCGAAAATGAACGGCAGCGGCGAAGCGATCCATAACTGGAACAGTGACCAGAGCAAGGCGAGGCCGGCGATCACCCGCGCCATCAGGCCTGCGGGCGAACGCGCGCCGACATCCTGGGCGATCAGTTCCTCGGTTGATAATTGTTTTTCGGCCATAGGGTCGTACACCTACGTTGTCATTCGGATAAAAACGGCGAGCCCCTCGCTGACGGAGGGGCTCGGTTTTTGAGCCTGTAACAGGGGCTCTGAGCGCGCAGTTTACCTATCCCAGCTCAACTGCGCCCGTTATCGAAGAGTTTAGAGCCCAGCCGGAGACTCTCCACCCCGGCTAGAGCCAGCCTTTTTCCTTGTAGAAACGTATTGCCCCGTCATGCATGGGAGCCGTCAGCCCCGCCTTTATCATGTCCTCGGCCTGCAGATCGGCAAAGGCCGGGTGCAGGCGCTTGAAGCGCTCCAGGTTATCGAACACCGACTTGACCAACTGGTAGACGACCTCGGGATCGGTCCTGGCCGAGGTGGCCAGCACCGCTTTACCGCCGATGGACGGAACGGCCTGATCCACGCCAGGATAGACACCCGCCGGGATATCCGCCCTGGTGAAGTAGCTGGCCTGCGCCAGAAGCTTGTCGATATCAGGCCCGCTGACCGGGATCAGGCGGGTTTGCACGGTCGCCATGGCCTCCTGGATGGCACCACTCGGATGACCGACCACATAGGTGATGGCATCCAGATTGTTGTCCCCCAGCGCGGCCGCCATCTCCGCAGGTTTGAGTTCAGCGGCGAGGGCGAAGTCGGACTTGCTCCAGCCGCTGGCCTGGATCACCTCATCGAAGGTATCTCGACTGCCAGAGCCCGGCACGCCAATGTTCACGCGCTTGCCCTTGAGGTCGGCGAAGGTCTCGATACCGCTGTCTGCACGGGCGACTACCGTTAGGATCTCGCTCTGCAGGGAGAAGACCACGCGCAGATCTTCGACAGCGCCCTCCTGGTCGAAAGGCGCCTGGCCCGAGAGCGCCTTGTTCTGGTGATCGGACTGGATGAACCCGAAGTCGTAGTCGCCGCTCTTGATCGAGGCAATGTTGCTGACGCTGCCCGCGGAAGACGGCGCGTTGCACTTGATGCCGTGCTCGGCGCCACTGCGATTGAGGAACCGACAGATCGACTGTCCGGCTGTGTAATAAACCCCCGTCTGTCCACCGGTGCCGATGGTCACGTAGCGTTCCTGAGCGACCAGCGGGCTGCTCAGCAAGGTGCTGCCCATGACACAGGCCAGAAAGCCCATGATTCGATGCTGCTGCATATCAACGTCCTCGTGTTGTTGTTGTTTCGAACGGTCGATGGGCTGTCTCGCCAGCGCCATCGGTGGAACAAATGCGGCCGCTAAGCCGCCGTTTTACGCACTGCAATGACCATGATCTCGACCAGAACATCGGCAGAAGCCAGACGTGCCTCGACCGTCGCCCGGGCAGGCGCGCAGCCCGCTGGCAGCCAATCACTCCAGACCGTGTTCATGGCGGCAAAATCCTTCTCGATGTCTTTCAGCCAGATCTGCGCGCTGAGCATGTGGCTCCGATCCGATCCCGCCTCGGCCAGCAGCGTGTCGATCTTTTCCAGAACCTGGGCGGTCTGGCCCGCTACGTCCTGGCTGCGGTCGCCCGGCACCTGGCCGGAGAGGAAAACCAGATCGGAAAAGATCGTCGCACCAGAAAGGCGGTCGTTGGTCTGCATACGTTGCACGGACATGGCAAACTCCTGCTGTTGTGAGTGTTCGGGGGGTCTCAGGACGCCAACTGCAAGCCATCGAGAGCGATCGCCGGTTGCCGCCGGCCTATCAGTTGCGTCAGCACCTCGGCGCTGCCGCAGGCCAGGGTGAAGCCCAGGCTGCCATGGCCGACGTTCAGCCAGAGATTGCCGATACCGCTGGCGCCCAACAGCGGCGTGCCCTCCGGCGTCGCCGGGCGCATTCCCGCCCAGGGCTCGGCAGCCGCGTAATCGCCCGCGCGGGGAAAGCTGGCCTGGGCAAGCTGTCTCAACTCGGCCAGCCGATCAGGGTCTGGCGTGGCATCCCAACCGCCGATATCGACCATTGCAGCAACCCGCAAGCGTTCGCCCAGGCGAGCGTAGACCACCTTGTGGTCGTAATCGGTGACGTTGGTCTCCGGGCCCGCTGCACGGTCGGCCAGCGGCAGGGTGAGGCTGTAGCCCTTGAGCGGGTATATCGGCAGCCGCAAGCCCAGCGGGCGGAGCAAGGCCACGCTGCCGATACCGGCTGCGACCACCACATGATCGACCTCCAGTTCCCCGCCTTGCAGCGCCACGGCCCTCACCCTGCCGTGCTCCAGAGGTATTGCAGTGACCCGTTGCCCGGCATGCAGGCGGAACGAAGGATCGCTGCACAGCTTGCGCAGCAGTTGCCGGCAGAACTGATGACAATCACCGACCTCGTCGCCGGCCGCGAAGACCCCCCCCTGAAATTGTCCGGCCACGCCCTCGAGGGCGGGCTCCAGCTCGAGGCATTGATCGGCATCGAGCAGGCGTTGATGCGCCGATTCGCCGACTGCGCTGCGCGCCTTGTTCCAGCTCGCAGCGTTGCGGTAGATCACCAGCTTGCCATTGGCACGCCAGGAGAAATCATCCAGCGCCTCATGCTCACGCCAGCCCTGCAACACCGACTGGCTGTACAAGGCCAGGCGCAGCAGGTGGGCGCCATTGCGCTGGTTCACCGAGCGACGGCAAGCCAGCAGAAAGCGCAGGCACCATTGCCACTGATGCGGGCTCAGACTGGGGCGAAAACGCAGCGGGGCATTACCCTGCAGCATCCAGGACAGCGCCTGCAGCGGCACGCCGGCATCGGCCAAGGGTGAAACATAGCGATAACTGAGCTGACCGCCGTTGGCGAAGCTGGTCTCCAGCGCCACTTCCTCACGCTGCTCGATCAGATCCACCCGATACCCTTGACGCAGCAGCGCGTAGGCCGTGCTTAGCCCTATCACCCCACCACCGATAATCGCGACCCGCATGATCCATCCCCCGCATCTGAATGAAGTCAGGGTATGGAGGGGCGAAACGGGCGGCCAATGAAAAGATGGCGGCAGCCCATAACCCTAGGTTATGTTCCCTCGACCACGCGGGAGCTCTGATTGCTGATGCGCCTACGCCACGTCGAACTGTTTCAGGCAGTCCTGCAGACCGGGAGTCTCACGGCTGCAGCAGAGCTGCTGCACATCTCCCAGCCGGCTGCCAGCAAGATTCTGCAGCATGCCGAACAGCAGCTGGGGTTTGCCCTGTTCAGCCGTGTACGCGGCAAGCTGCTGCCCACCGCAGAAGCGCGGATACTGCAGCAACAGACCGAACGCCTCGCTGCCGAGCTGCAGGATCTGCGGCGCCTGTCCGATAGCCTGCGCCGCGGCGAGGAACGGGCGCTGCGCCTGATCTGCACACCCACCCTGGCGCAGACCCTGCTGCCTGACGTGGTATGCGACTGGCGCGCCGAATTTCCGCACACCCGATGCGACCTTGCGACCCAGCACACCAACGAAATCATCCAGGCACTGTTGTTGCGCGAGGCCGATATGGGCCTGACGCTGCAACGTGTGGAGCATCCGGACCTGCACACTGAAGTGCTGACTCAGGGGCGGATGATGGCCATCGCCCCACCGGGTTGGTGGAGTGAGCAGGAATGCGCGACGCCCATGCGCCTGCAGAACATGGCGGGGCTGAGCCTGATCGGTCTGGACACACGAGATGCATTGGGCGGTCTGCTGCGCGGGCACATCCAGGAGCTGGACCCGCCTGCCCGTATCGACATTTCGGTCCAGACCTACCAACTGGCCCGCATGCTGGTAGCCGCCGGGCAGGGGCTGGCGCTGGTCGACCCGTTCACGGCCCTGTCAGGCAATCTCGGAGAGGTTCAGGCCCGCCCGCTGGAACCCGTGATCCCCGTGCCCCTTTACCTGTTGCGGCGCTTCGACGAGACCCCCTCGGCCGCTCAGCAGGCGCTGCTGAAACGTCTGCAGAGGCTGGCCATCGACCTGCTCGATGAGCAGGACTGAGGCAAATCCGGGACAAAAGAAAACCGCGGCCAGGGCCGCGGTTTCGTCTAGCGCCGGGGTGCTGACTTACAGCCAGCCGCGCTCTTTGTAGTAACGCTCGGCGCCTTCGTGCAGCGGGGCAGTCAGACCGACCTTGATCATGTCCTCTTCCTTCAGGTCAGCGAAGGCCGGGTGCAGACGCTTGAAGCGATCGATATTGTCGAACACCGACTTGACCAGCTGGTAGACCACTTCCGGATCGGCCTTGGCGCTGGTGGACAGCACGGCCTTGCCGCCGATGGACGGAGTCGGCTGGTCGTTGCCCTTGTACAGACCGCCTGGGATGTCAGCCTTGGTGTAGTAGGTCTTCTCACCCAGCAGCTTGTCGATCTCGGCGCCGGTTACCGGAACCAGCACCGCGTCGGTGGTGGTGGTGGCTTCCTGGATCGCGCCGTTGGGATGACCGACGAAGTAGGTCATGGCGTCGATGTTGTTGTCGCCCAGTGCGCTGGCCTGCTCGGCCGGCTTCAGCTCGGCAGCCAGGGCGAAGGCGGAACGATCCCAGCCTTTGACGGCCATGATCTCTTCCAGGGTGTCGCGCTGACCGGAACCCGGGTTGCCGACGTTTACACGCTTGCCCTTGAGGTCATCGAAGCTTTTGATGTTGGCGTCACGGCGGGCGAGGATGGTGAACACTTCGCTCTGCAGCGAGAACACCGCACGGATATCGCTCATCGCGCCTTCGGCTTCGAACGGCGCAGCGCCATTGAGGGCCTTGAACTGATGGTCGGACTGCATGATGCCGAAGTTGAATTCGCCGCTGCGAATGCCGTTCACGTTGGCCACGCCGCCACCGCTGGCCGGGGCGTTGCACTTGATACCGTGCTCGGCCGAGCCACGGTTGAGGAAGCGGCAGATGGACTGACCGGCTACGTAGTAGACGCCTGTCTGGCCGCCGGTGCCGATGGTGACGAATTTCTCTTCGGCCTGTGCCATGCCACTCAGGGCAGTGCCCGCGAGCGCGGCGGACAGGACCCATGCCAAGGATTTGCCTTTCATGGGAAATCTCCTTTTTCTGTTGTTTTTGAGCGAGCGCGCCTTGTGAGCGACGTCCGGGTGGGAAGTCTAACCGCTCACGGCGAATATGCACGCATTGTTGGCCAATCGGTCGTAACCGCTTGTGAGACGCGCTCCCCGGAAAGCTTCCCGCACGATCCCTGCCATTGCGTCCAGAGCGAGCGGGCCATGCGTCGATTCACCGCGGCCCGGACTGATCCTGATCAATAAAGCGCCAGCAGCGGCACCCTAGTATTGCTAGCCAATTGCCATATAGCGCGATCATCCATGTCTCGGACCCACCTGCTGCTTAGCCTGCCGGACACTGTTTCCAGCCAGCAGATAACCCATATGCTGCGCGATCAGGCACCTCACTGTCAGGTGATCGATAGCCTCGACGGTTGCCAGCAGCAGCCGCTGTGCCGCTGGCTGCAACGCTTGCCGGTGGGCAGCCTGGGCGATGTGCAGAGCAATCTCGACGAGGCCATCGAGGTTCTCGAACGCACCCGACACGCCTTCAAGTCGGGCCAACTGGCCGAGCTGCGCAAACGCCTGAGCCAGCTGCGCGAAGAGTTGTCCACGCTGGGGCAATGCGGTAAAAGCTAAGCCTATTAGGTTCCGCCCCCGCGCGGAGACCGGCTTTGCCGGGCAGGACACAGGGCCTGCAAGACAGAGCGCCGCTGGCCGCCTTCCTTCGGGAAGCGCGGCCGGCGGCGCTTTTTTTTTGCGCCAAGGAAAAGCACGAGGCTGAGATGGGCAACGAACAAGAATTCCAGGAACTGCTCCAACACATCGCCCCGGATCCGGAAGAGCTGCGGCAGCGCCTGCGTTTTCTTGACTGGCGTCAGGCTGACAACGAGCGTCTGGCGCGTTATACGCAGCGCGTCGAACGCGCCAACCGGAACTTCGTCGACAGCCTTTATCAGGAACTGGCCGACTACCCGGCGCCAACAGCCATTCTCGGCGACAGGGCCGTCATCGAACGCCTCAAGCGAAGTCAGGCCGAGTACTACCGCGGCCTCTGGCAAAGCCCGCCGGATGAAGCCTACGTGCTGGAGCGGCTGCGCATCGGCTGGGTCCACCAGCGCGTGGGGGTCGATCTGAAGTGGTACCTTGGCGCCTATCGCCTGTACCTGGATCGTCTGCTCAGCGAACTGTTCGGCTCATCGGTGGCCAGCGACTGCTTCTCCAGCCTGATCAAGAAGGTGTTCTTCGACGTCGGCCTGGCTCTGGACAGCTACGGCGCCGCCCAGCGCAAGGCGCTGCAGGACAGCGAGGCACGCTATGCCCGTGCCATGCGTGGCGCCAACGACGGCCTGTGGGAATGGCAGCTGGAGCAGGATCAGCTGTACCTCTCCGAGCGCTGGATTCGCATGCTCGACCTTGACCGAGACAGCCTATCGCCCACCAGCCAGAGCTGGTTCAGCCGCGTACACAGTGATGATCTGCCCGGCCTGCGCCAGGCCATCGACAACCACCTGCGCGGCCTGTCGCCCTTCCTGCACCACGAGTACCGCATTCGCCGCCGCGACGGCAGCTATCTCTGGGTACTGGTGCGCGGCGTCGCCGATACCTGCAGCAGCGGCCTGCGCCGCATGGCCGGCTCGCAGAGCGACATCAGCCAGCGCCGCGCCGCCGAGGAGCAACTGCACCATGCCGCGCGCCACGATCCGCTCACCGGCCTGGCCAACCGCGCCCGCCTCAGCGAGCTGCTGCAACAGGCGGTGCAGCGCCGCCAGCGCCCGGGTGCGCGCGAGGCTGCGCTGCTGTTCATCGACCTCGATCGCTTCAAGCTGATCAACGACAGCCTCGGTCACCAGGCCGGCGACCGGGTGCTGGTGGAAGTGGCCGAACGCCTCAGCCACTGCCTGCGCCCGGGCGATCATCTGGCGCGGTTCGGCGGTGACGAGTTCGTCGCCCTGCTCGACGACCTGGCCTGCATGGGCGACGCCGAACGGGTCGCCCAGCGCATGCTCGACAGTCTGCACACACCGCTGCGGCTACCGGAGCAGACCTTGTCGGTCAGTGCCAGCATCGGCATCGCCGGCCTGCAGGAATGCGGTCAGCCACTGGACCCGCTGCAGGCCGCCGATCTGGCGTTATACCGCGCCAAGAGCGCGGGCAAGGCGCAATTTGCCCGCTACAGCAGCGAGCTGCAGCAGCAGGCGCAACGCCAGCTGGAACTGCAAAGCGCCCTCGCTCAGGCCAGCACGCGCGGCGAGCTGCGCCTGGTGTACCAGCCGATCTGCCAGCTGGACGGCAACCAACCGCGGCTGATCGGGGTGGAGGCACTGCTGCGCTGGCAGCATCAAGGCCGTGAAATCTCACCGTTGGAGTTCATCCCTTGCCTGGAAGAGTCCGGCGAAATCCTTGCAGTCGGCGACTGGGTGCTGCAGCAGGCGTGCAGCCAGGTGCGCAACTGGCAGCTGAGTGGACAGCCGCACTTGCGCTGCTCGGTCAACCTGTCCAGCCGCCAGTTGCAGCAGAGCGATTTCGCTGCGCGCGTCGCCGACATCCTCAGGCACAGCGGGCTGCCGCCGTCGAGCCTGGTGCTGGAAATCACCGAAAGCCAGTTGATGGAAGACAGCGCGCAGAACCTGGCCTGCCTGCGTGAGCTGGCCAGCCTCGGCATCCAACTGGCGCTGGACGACTTCGGCACCGGCTACTCCTCGCTCGGCTACCTCAAGCGCTTCCCGCTGCACATCATCAAGGTGGACAAGAGCTTCATCGCCGGCGCGCCGCAGGACAGCGAGTCGCTGGCCATCAGCCGGGCGATCATCGGCCTCGGCCGCAGCCTGGGCCTGGCGGTGGTGGCCGAGGGCGTGGAAAAGCAGGCGCAGCTCGATTTTCTCTGCAACGAAGGTTGCCACTATGCGCAGGGTTACTGGTTCGGCCGGCCGCGTGCACCGCATGAGTTGCAGCGCCTGCTCAGCGGCGAGGACTGCTTCGATGGCCTGTGGTGTCCGCTGCGCGCAGAGGGAATACAGGCATAACGCGCCGCTCGCGCCGGCACATTATCCGCGTCGATGATGACTATCCCTGCGCACCACGTGCGTGGCCGCGAGCCAAGGGGTTAGAGTAGCCGGCCATGCAACGAGGAGACTCCCCATGAGCCGACTGGCCTCCATCAAGCTCTCCACCCTCGACCTGGCGCCTATCCGCGATGACGGCGATGCCGCCCAGGCCCTGCACAATTCACTGGCGCTGGCCCGGCACGTCGAAAGCCTCGGCTTCGAGCGCTTCTGGGTGGCCGAACACCACAACATGGACGGCATCGCCAGCTCCGCCACGTCTGTCCTGCTTGGCTATCTCGCTGCCGGCACCTCGAGAATCCGCCTCGGCGCCGGCGGGGTGATGCTGCCCAACCATGCGCCACTGGTGATTGCCGAACAGTTCGGCACGCTCGCCACGCTCTACCCCGGGCGGATCGAGCTGGGTCTGGGCCGCGCGCCCGGTGCCGACCAGTACACCGCCCATGCCCTGCGCCGCAGCCGCGATGGCAGCGCCGACGACTTCCCCAACGACGTCGAGGAGCTGCAGACCTACCTCGGCCCGCGCCAGGAAGGGCAACGAGTGATCGCCATGCCCGGCACCGGCACCAACGTGCCGATCTGGCTGCTCGGCTCCAGCCTGTTCAGCGCCCAGCTGGCCGGCATGAAAGGGCTGCCCTACGCCTTCGCCTCGCACTTCGCGCCGCGCTATCTGCATGAGGCGATCCGCATCTACCGCAACCACTTCCGCCCCTCGGACGTGCTGGACAAGCCCTACGTGATGCTCGGCGTGCCGCTGCTGGCAGCCGACAGCGACGAGCAGGCGCAGCATCTGGCCACCTCGGCGTTCCAGCGCATCCTCGCGTTGATCCGCGGCCAGAGTCTGGTGCAGCGCGCGCCAGTGGCGAGCATGGAAGGCTTGTGGCTGCCGCATGAGTGCCAGGCCGTCAGCGAGTTTCTCGGCCTGGCCGCCATCGGTGGGCCGCAGACCGTACGCCAGCGCCTGGAACAATTGCTCGAACAAACCGAGGCGGATGAACTGATCTTCACCTGCGACATGTACGACTTCGCCGACCGCCTGCACGCCTTCGACATTCTGGCCGAGCTGCAACGCGGCTAGCAGAACTTGTAAGCGTGACAACCCTCTGAAACAGAGCAGGCCGCCAGTTCGGCGGCCTCGTTCACTCATTGGGAGACGCATATGAAGAAGACAGCTTCGGCCCACTGGCAGGGCGGCATCAAGGACGGCAAGGGCACCATCTCCACCCAGAGCGGCGCGCTCAAGGATTCCCCTTACGGCTTCAACACCCGTTTCGAGGACAAGCCCGGCACCAACCCCGAAGAGCTGATCGGTGCCGCCCACGCCGGCTGTTTTTCCATGGCCCTGTCCAAAGAGCTGGGCGAAGCCGGCATGACCGCCGAGAGCATCGAAACCACGGCGCAGGTAACCCTGGACAAGGTCGATGGCGGCTTCGAAATCAGCGCGGTGCACCTGACTCTGCGCGCGAAGATTCCTGGCGCAGAGCGCTCTGCCTTCGAGAAAGCCGTGGAAGCGGCCAAGACCGGCTGCCCGGTGTCCAAGGTGCTCAAGGCGACCATCACCCTGGAAGGCATACTCGAAGCCTGAGCCAACCCCGGCGACGCACCCGACGCTCAGTAGGGTGCGCCGTGCCGCCTCAGATCGCCGTCCCGCAGCGCAGCACCTCACCACGCGCCAGCACGTTTCGCTGCTCGTCATACAGCCAGGCCTGCGCCTTCATCAGTTGCTGGCGCGCCTCGAGGCGATAACGTCGGCCCGCGGCGAATTCGTCGTAACGCAGGCGAATCTCGCAGGTCATGCGCAGCGGTTCGCTCTGCATGCCCAGGGTCGCCCCGCTGCGCACCTCGAACTGAAAGCGCGTTTGCAGCTCATGCTGGCCCGGCGTCACCTGAAAGTAACGGCCATCCGGCCAGCGCTTGTCGTCCAGACGATCAGCCATCAGCAGGGTGTCGGCAGTGGAATACAGTTCGACCCAGGCCTGCTGCGGATCGGGCTTGGGCAGGGGTGAAGCGCAGGCCCCGAGCAGCATCAGGGCGGGAGCGAGAAGCAGGGCGCGCATGGCGACCTCCGATAAGGGTTCGGATACCAGCCTACACCGGGAAGCCGGCAAAACCGAGGCGAAAGGGGCTGGAGACAACCCACGCGATCAGCTAGCGTGACGGCATGCCCAACGCCTGCCCTATCGACCTGCTACGCCGCATCGCGGTTCCCCTGCTCGCCCTGCTGCTGGGCGGCTGTTCGACCGTCGATTACTACGCGCATCTCGGCCAGGGCCAATGGCAGCTGCTGCAGGCGCGCAAGCCCGTCGAACGCATGCTCCAAGACCCTGCCACCGATCCTGATCTGGCCAGGCGCCTGGCGCTGAGCCAGCAGGCACGCGACTTCGCCAGCACGCAGTTGCAGCTGCCTGAAAACCGTAGTTATCGGCTATACGCCGACCTTGAGCGCCCCTTCGTGGTGTGGAATGTGTTCGCCACGCCGGAGTTTTCCCTCGAGCCCGAGCTGCACTGCTTTCCCATCGCCGGCTGCGTCGCCTATCGCGGCTACTACCAGCAGGGCCGGGCACGCGGCGCCGCTGCACTGCTGCGCCAGCAGGGGCTGGATACCTACATCGGTGGCGTGGAGGCCTACTCGACCCTGGGCTGGTTCGACGATCCGCTGCTCAGCACCATGCTGCGCTGGAGCGACGAACGCTTCATCGCGGTGATCTTCCACGAACTGGCGCACCAGCAGTATTACCTGCCGGGGGATACCGCCTTCAACGAGTCCTTCGCCACCTTCGTCGAGCGCGAGGGGCTGCGCCAGTGGCACGCGGCCCGTGGTGAAACGCCGCCAGCCAGCGATGACCGTCAGCGCCAGCAGTTCATCGAACTGGTGCTGGCCAGTCGCGAGCGCCTCAAGCAGCTCTATGCCAGCGAGCTGCCGGAGCAAGCCATGCGCGCCGCCAAGCAGGCCGAGTTCGAGCGCCTGCGCCACGACTACCGCGCCATGCGCCAACAATGGGGAGGTCAGGGCCGCTATGACGCCTGGATCGAAGGCCCGCTGAACAACGCCAAGCTGCTGCCCTTCGGCCTCTATGACCAGTGGGTGCCGGCTTTCGCTGCGCTGTTCGAGGAGCAAGGACGAGATTGGCGCGCGTTCTACGCAGCAGTCGCTACGCTCGGTCGCCAGCCCGAAGCGGATCGTCGGGCCAGGTTGGCAAGCCTGCTGCAAAACGACTAGAACTGCTGGGCAAATTGCCAGTCCAACCTACTCAGGTTTCGCCCAACACTGGAGGTACAAGCGATGCAACGACTGATTCCCGCCCTGG
This sequence comes from Pseudomonas sp. KB-10, assembly GCF_018221585.1. NCBI lineage: Bacteria > Pseudomonadati > Pseudomonadota > Gammaproteobacteria > Pseudomonadales > Pseudomonadaceae > Pseudomonas > Pseudomonas sp. KB-10. The sequence goes on along the minus strand of NZ_QYYB01000001.1, from coordinate 1,047,735 downwards.
CCCTGATGCTTCTGGCTGGCGGCGCGCTGGCCGCGCCCAAGCCCTGCGAAGAACTCAAGCAGGAAATCGAAACGAAGATTCAGGCCAACAATGTGCCCAGTTACACCCTGGAAATCGTGCCCAACGACGAAGTTCAGGATCAGAGCATGGTCGTCGGCAGCTGCGACGGCGGCACCAAGAAGATCATTTATCAGCGTAACGGCTGATACACCCCGGTAGGAGCGAGCTTGCTCGCGAAGCTTTCGCTTTCATTCATTCGCGAGCAGAGCTCGCTCCTACAGTTCTCAGCAGCCGAACGCCCGGTGCATCTCTTCCAGCGTCTCGAAATGAAAGGCCGGCGCCTCGCCGACGAGCTCCTCACGGCTGCCGAAGCCATAGCCCACCGCCACAGCCTGCAAACCATTGCTGCGCGCGCCGATCAGGTCGTGCTTGCGATCACCGATCATTAGCGCCGAGTCAGGCGCCACCTGTTCCGACTCCAGAAGATGAGCCAGCAGCTCCACCTTGTTGGTGCGCGTGCCATCCAGCTCACTGCCATAGATGCGCTTGAAGTAGCGATCGAAACCGAAATGCCGGGCGATTTCCTCGGCGAATACCGTCGGTTTGCTGGTGGCGATATACAGCGTACGCCCCTGCGCCACCAATGCTTCGAGCAGCGCCTCGACACCCTCGAACACGCGATTCTCGTAGAGGCCGGTGACCCGGAAGCGCTCGCGGTAATGATTGACCGCCTGCCAGCCGGTGGCCTCGTCCAGCGCATAGGTCGCCATGAAGCACTGCAGCAAGGGCGGGCCGATGAAGTGCTCCAGCGCGGTCAGATCCGGCTCATCGATCCCCAACTTGGCCAGGGCGTACTGCACCGAACGGGTGATGCCCTCACGCGGGTCGGTGAGGGTGCCGTCGAGGTCGAATAGGATGGTGGAGTGATGCATGAGGCTTCAGGCTTCGGCAGTTCGGGGGGCACACAGCATAAGGCAATTGCCGGCGCCACCCAACGCCGCGCCATCCCGAGCGCGGACCGTGCCAAAGCCGGGCATGTCGCTGTCACCCGATTCACAAGCGGGCACGCCGGCAAAAACACCGCGGCGAAATTGCTGAGCTGCCTATTCGGCAGTGAAGTGCAGACTCTCAGTGAACTGGGGTGCACGCGTTTTCTGAGCTGCCTATTCGGCAGTGAAGTTTCAGTCCGGTATCAGGGTCGAAAACGATGTTTTCTGAGCTGCCTATTCGGCAGTGAAGTGCAGCTTGTAGCTGCGTAGCGCGCGGTTGATTTTCTGAGCTGCCTATTCGGCAGTGAAGGATCTGCGCCGGCCGGTGGCCGAGCTGCGCGATTTCTGAGCTGCCTATTCGGCAGTGAAGCGCCAGCATATCGAGGAAGGCGAGCACATTCGTTTCTGAGCTGCCTATTCGGCAGTGAAGCTGTTGTGCATCCTCCAGGGAAATTCCCTGAGTTTCTGAGCTGCCTATTCGGCAGTGAAGACCTCCAGGGCCGTGAGGAATATTCAGAGTCTTTTCTGAGCTGCCTATTCGGCAGTGAAGTAGTCGATGCGCTGAGTTTTCGCGTTCCGTTTTTTCTGAGCTGCCTATTCGGCAGTGAAGGGCCGGAGCGGCGCAGAAGGCGCCCAAGGTCATTTCTGAGCTGCCTATTCGGCAGTGAAGGTCGCCCATCGAGCACCCGCGCCTTGCCCCACTTTCTGAGCTGCCTATTCGGCAGTGAAGTAAGAGCCAACACCGCGGCAGCGATACTGCCCTTTCTGAGCTGCCTATTCGGCAGTGAAGACACTATGGCTGAGGCGTTCGCTGTTCTCCCTTTTCTGAGCTGCCTATTCGGCAGTGAAGGAGGAGGCCACAAGCAAACCAATGTGGCGCCATTTCTGAGCTGCCTATTCGGCAGTGAAGAGACATAACCCGAGCCAGCCATCGACGCCCAATTTCTGAGCTGCCTATTCGGCAGTGAAGCCGCCTCGCCCCATCTGGCGCGATGCGCTGTTTTTCTGAGCTGCCTATTCGGCAGTGAAGCGTACCGCCCTCGATCGCGCGTTGCACAGCCTTTTCTGAGCTGCCTATTCGGCAGTGAAGTAGAGACATTACTCGCCAATCCCTTGCCTGGCCAGGCCTGCAGGCGCTAACGCGGCAAATACCCTTTTCTGCGCTGCTCTACTAACCCTTTGATTTATAAAGGCATCTGAATGGCCCGCAAAAAGAGGGTCGGCAAGCTCGGGCAAAGATGGTAAACCGCCATGATGCCAACGGGAGTCATCATGGACGACATCAGCCCCTCCGACCTAAAGACCATCCTCCATTCCAAACGCGCCAACCTCTATTACCTGCAGCACTGCCGAGTGCTGGTCAACGGTGGGCGGGTGGAGTACGTCACCGATGCCGGCAAGCAGTCGTTGTACTGGAACATTCCCATCGCCAACACCACCACTATCCTGCTCGGCACCGGCACTTCGATCACCCAGGCGGCGATGCGTGAGCTGGCCAAGGCTGGCGTGCTGGTGGGTTTCTGTGGCGGTGGCGGCACGCCACTGTTCTCGGCCAATGAGATGGATGTGGAAGTCGCCTGGTTCTCACCGCAGAGCGAATACCGCCCCACCGAATACCTGCAGAAGTGGGTGAAGTTCTGGTTCGACGATGACAAGCGCCTGGAGGCGGCCAAGGCTTTTCAACTGGCGCGCCTGCAACGTATCCGCCAGGGCTGGCTGCATAGCCGATCACTCAAGGATGCCGGCTTCCAGGTCGATGCCGCCAGCCTGGAGCATGCCCTCGATACCTCGCAGCGCGCTATCCGGGCAGCGCCGGACAATACCTTCCTGCTGACCGAAGAAGCCCGCCTGAGCAAGCAACTGTTCGCCCTCGCCGCCCGTGCCGTCAGCTATGGCGACTTCACCCGCGCCAAGCACGGCTCCGGCGGTGACCCCGCCAATCGCTTTCTCGACCACGGCAACTACCTGGCCTACGGCCTGGCCGCCAGCGCTACCTGGGTGCTTGGCATCCCCCATGGCCTGGCCGTGCTGCACGGCAAAACGCGCCGCGGCGGCCTGGTGTTCGACGTGGCCGATTTGGTGAAAGACGCCAGCATCCTGCCGCAGGCCTTCGTCAGCGCAGTGCGTGGCGACGAGGAACAGGAGTTTCGCCAGGCCTGCATCGAAAACCTCACGCGTGGCGAATCGCTGGACTTCATGATCGACACCCTCAAGGCAGTGGCCGAGCAGGTTGGCGCATGAACGTGTTACTGATCAGTCAGTGCGACAAACGCGCCCTGGTGGAGAGCCGGCGCATCCTCGACCAGTTCGCCGAGCGCCGCGGCGAGCGCACCTGGCAAACGCCGATCACCCAGGCCGGCCTGGATACCCTGCGCAAGCTGCTGAAGAAGAGTGCCAGGCGCAATACCGCCGTGGCCTGTCACTGGATACGCGGCAAGGATCACAGCGAGCTGCTGTGGATAGTCGGCGACGCCAGCCGCTTCAACGAGCAGGGCGCGGTGCCCACCGACAGCACCCGCCGCGATGTGCTGCGCAAGGATGACGAGAACGACTGGCACAGCGCCGAGGACCTTCGTCTGCTCAGCGCCCTGGCCGCGCTGCTGCATGATCTGGGCAAAGCCAGCCTGGCCTTCCAGAACCGCCTCAAACCTGGCGCGCCCATGGAGCGCAACCTGTATCGCCACGAATGGACATCGCTGCGTCTGTTCCAGGCCTTCGTCGGCAACGACGGCGACCCGACCTGGCTGGCGCGCCTGGCCAGCCCCAGCGAGCAGGATGACGCCACCTGGCTGAGCCGCCTGCAACGCGATGGCCTCGACCCCAACTGCGACAAGCCCTTTCGTAACTTGCCGCCTCTGGCCGCCGCCCTGGCCTGGCTGGTGCTGACCCATCACCGCCTGCCCCTGATGCCCAGCGAGGACGCGCGCCTGGGCAGTAAGATCCGCCACTTCCAGCTCGGCATGTTGAAGAACCTGCCGGGAGATATCGACGCCAGCTGGAACGAGCATTGTGCTACCCGGGACAGGGCGCAGATCGAAGCTTACTGGCACTTCCCCCACGGCCTGCCCGTGACCACCAAACGCTGGCGAGAACGCGCCAGCAAGCAGGCCCACCGCCTGCTAGCTCTGCTGCCACGCCGCACCCAGCGAGACTGGCTGGAGAGCCCTTACCTGATGCACCTGGCACGCCTGAACCTGATGCTCGCCGATCACCACTACTCCAGCCTCACCGGCCCGGGCCGGGTGCAGGGCGAGGCGGGCTATCCGCTGTGGGCCAATACCGAGCGCAAAAGCGGCAAGTTCAACCAGGGCCTCGACGAGCATCTGCTGGGGGTCGAGGCCAATGCCGGGCTGATCGGCCATCGCCTGGCCGACTTCGAACGCAGCCTGCCACGCCTGAGCCGGCACAAGGGCTTGAAGAAGCGCAGCGGCACCGAACGCTTCCGTTGGCAGGACAAGGCCTTCGATCTGGCCGCCGGCATGCGCGAACAGGCTGCCCGGCACGGTGCCTTTATCGTCAATATGGCCTCCACCGGTTGCGGCAAGACCCTGGGCAATGCACGCATCATGTATGCCCTGAGCGACCCCGAGCGCGGCATGCGCTGTGCCTTCGCCCTTGGCCTGCGCAGCCTGACCCTGCAAACCGGGCGCGCCTTCCGCCAACGCCTTCGACTGGACGAGGACGACCTGGCCATTCGCGTCGGTGGCGCGGCCAACAGCACCTTGTTCGAGCGCCAGCAGGCGCTCGCCGAAAGCAGCGGCTCGGCTTCCAGCCAGGCACTGTTCGAAGACGATGGTCATGTGCGCTTCGACGGCAATGTGAACGCCCATCCGCTGCTCAACAAGGTGATCCACGAACCCCAGGTGCGCGCCCTGCTGATCGCGCCGGTACTGGTCTGCACCATCGACCACCTGACCCCTGCCACCGAGAGCCAGCGCGGCGGACGGCAGATCGCACCGATGCTGCGCCTGATGAGCGGCGACCTGGTGCTCGACGAGCCGGACGATTTCGATATCGCCGACCTACCCGCCCTGGCGCGCCTGGTGCATTGGGCCGGGCTGCTGGGCAGCCGCGTGCTGCTGTCTTCGGCCACCCTGCCGCCCGCCCTGATCCAGGGTTTGTTCGAGGCCTATCACGCCGGCCGTGTCGAGTATCAGCGCCACCGTGGCGAACGCCCTGGCGAGCTGCCGTCCATCGCCTGTGCCTGGGTCGATGAACAGCGGCAAAGCCGCCTGGACTGTAGCGACAGCGCCAGTTTCAGCGCCGCCCACCTGGACTTTGCCCAGCGCCGCCACGCCTGGCTCGCGACGCAGCCCGCGCGCCGCCAGGCGCAACTGCTGCCCCTGCACTTTGCCAGCCAACGCCCGGATGAGATTCGCCCGGCCTTCGCCGAACAGATACTGACCGCCGCCCGCAGCCTGCACGACACCAACGCCACAACCGACCCGCACAGCGGCAAGCGCGTAAGCTTCGGCCTGGTACGCATGGCCAATATCGACCCCCTGTTCGATGTGGCGCTAGCCCTGTTTCGCCTGGGCGCCGCCGAAGGCACTCGCATCCACCTCTGTGTGTACCACTCGCAGTTCCCGCTGCTGTTGCGCTCGGCCATCGAAAACCGGCTGGACACCTTCCTGCAACGTGAACAGCCGCAAGCGGTATTCGCCCTGCCGGAAATCCGCCAGCGCCTGCAGCGCCACGATGAGCCGGATCAACTGTTCATCGTGCTGGGCTCGCCCGTGACCGAAGTGGGCCGCGACCATGATTACGACTGGGCACTGGTCGAACCTTCGTCCATGCGCTCGCTGATCCAGCTGGCCGGGCGCGTGCGGCGCCATCGCCCCGAGCCCTGGAGCGCCACCAATGTGCAGATATTCGACAGCAATCTGCGCCATGCCGAACGGCGCGACCAGCCAGCCTTCTGCAAACCGGGTTTCGAGACGGAGCACCCCTGGCGGTTGAACAACCATCGTCTGAACGCGCTGTTGGAGGTAGAACAGTACCAGCAGATCGATGCCCGCCCACGCATCCTCGAGCGCCCCGCGCCACTGGATGCCAAGAACAACCTGGTCGACCTGGAACACGCCCGCCTGCAAGGCTGGATGCTGCAACCTGCCGCACCAGATCCGTCCATGCTGTCAGAGCGCGAACGGCGACGGCAAAGCAGCCAGCCACAAGAAATGAATGCCCATGACGGCTGGAGCCAGCCGCTGTTGCACCTCACGGCCCTGGCCCAGCAGCAGCAACCATTCCGCCTCGACACCCAGCCAAGGGTGCAGCTGATCTTGCTGCCGGATGAAGACGGCGAGGATTACCGGTTGCACCGCATCGACCCCGGCCAGCGCCGCTACGAGCTGATCTACGTGCCGGTGGAAAACAGCCTGCACCAGCGCATCGCAGACCACGAACTGGCCGGCCCGCGCATCAGCCCCTGGGGCACTACCGACTACCTCCTGGCCTTGTCTGAACTGGCGCAGGAGCTGGACATGAGCCTGGAGGGCTGTGCCCAGCGCTTCGGCACCGTCAGCCTGCCCGAGAGCGAGCGCGGCTGGCGCTTTCACCCAGTGCTGGGGTTTGCCAAGCGCAGGTGAGATTCCCCTACACCCTGCGCGGCGTGTAGCAGGGCTAGAGCATCGCGGCTAAAGCCCCTCCCACGGCGTTTGAAGACCTGTGGGAGGGGCTTTAGCCGCGACTCCGTTGGGTAGGAACCCGTGATGTCAGTAGCTAACTATCAATCCGAAAATCCCCATGCAGCGCCCGCCAGTGCTCGCGCAGCACAGCCTTGTGCGCTTCGTGCATAGGGCTGTCGCGCAGGGCTGCCGGCCATAGCGCGCGAGCCTTATCGAGGGCCGCCTTGAGGTTGTAGAGAATCGGCGACTCCGGCAGGTCCGCGCGCTTGGCCCAGCGCCGGAAGTGCTCGAGCGATACCTCGTACCACTGCTTGGTCTGCGCCATGTTCAGCGCGTAGTGCTGCTCGGCAGGGATATAGGCCTTGGTGAAGAGGATGTCGTAGGCCGGCGACAGCACCGGGTTCACGCCATCGGGATAGAGAACGCTCCAGTTCTTCAGATGCGCGTCGCCGTTGCCCAGCAGGATGTTGACCAGCAAGCGCACAGCCATCTGCACCACGTCGCGCTGTCCGCTGTAGGTATTCTGATAGATCAGTCGGGCGATCTGTTCGTAACTGGCCTTCTGGTACTTGTCCGCCGCATAGGCGAACAGCACCTGGGCGAAGTCCTCGGCATGCACGCGCTTGCCCTCGGCCCGATCGAAACGGCGGATGCCATAGGCATAACCTTCATCCGGCAGCTTGATCTGCGGCAGACGCTCGAGCTTGTCGAGTTCTACCAGACGGATTTCCGGTATATCCACGCCGGCCAGCGCCGCAAGGTGCATGCAGGTGTATTCGTTGAGCGGTACATGATCATGCACCGTGGAGGGCGTCTTGATGATCCAGTCACCGGGCGCCGCCGCATCCCCCAATTGGTAACGGCCATCGCGCTGGTGCATGGAAAACTTCATCTGCACCCCCGCCAGGGAAAAATGCGCCACCCGGTCCACGGTATCCACCGCCACTCGGTCGAGCCGCCCACGATCACCGAAGGCCGCATCCGGGATAGCCTCGGCAGCAACCGGCTCGGCGATTAGCGCACCGGGCAGGTCGCCGCCCAGGTGTACCAACAGCGGGAACTCGTTGTGCTCGTGGACCTTCAAGCGCTGGGCCAGCAGTTGGCGCAGCGCGCCTTCGGGCAGCAGGTTGCTCAGCAGCGGGTGCAACTGCATATTGGTCGCCACCGGGAAACTCTTGCCCGCACGGGCCGCGAAGGTGGCCGGGTTGGCCAGTGACAGGGTCAGCGCGGGACGGTTGGCATCCTCAACAAACGACGGCGCCAGCGACAACACCGTGCGGTTATGTGCATAGCCGGCCACGTAACCCACCAACTGCCCATGCAACGTCAGCCTGAGTGCCGAAACCTGCTCGCCGGCCATCAGTCGTCACCCAGCTCTTGCCAGGGGTCTTCGATGGTTTCCTTGACGCCCGCGCCAGGCGCAGACGATGGCGAGCGGTCCATGGCGTAGTTCTGTTGTGCCTTGGCGGGGCCGGCCTCCAGCAGTTGCTCGACCTGACGTGCCAGCTCCTTGGGGATCAGCATCAGAGTGGCATCCAGGCCTTCGGCGATCTTGTCCAGGGTAGCCAGGCTGGGGTTACCGTCTTTCTCGATCTTGCCGTACTGCTGGCGATTGAGCCCCACCCGCAACGGCATATCCGTGCCTTTCAGGCCGAGTTGCAGGCGTCGGCGTTTGATCTGGGTCAGCACTGTGCTGCGCATGGGCCTCCTCACTCGCTCTATCCAGAGTGCAGCACATAAGGCTCTATTGAATAGAGAGAGCTTTTTATGCTGCAAATAAATCCAATCGAAGCATATTTACTTCATTATTAAATGAAGCTTTTAAGATTCACAAGCACTTATTTGCAGTGTATATGATTCTTTTCAAAGAGGATGCAGCATAAATGGCTCAATTCTTCTGATTCAGATGGGCAATCAAAAATACTGGCAAAACAATGCTACGTTTCGTATTGCCTCCCAGCATAAGGACACGCTGCTATGCACAACCCGTCCCCACACCGACAAAGCAAAATCCGCAATCTCATCCAAGGTTTTATCGCCGAACGCCTGGCCACCAAGCTCGAAGGTCTGGCCAATGATGACCCCAAGCGCACCACCCTGCTCGAGCAATACCAGCCGGCAGCCTGGCTGGCAGATGCCGCCCGCCGCGCCGGGCAGATCCAGGCGGTGACCCATACGCTCAAGGCCATTCATCCGGATGCCAAGGGCACCAACCTCTACTGCCTGCCGAACAGCTTGCCGCAGCATGCGCTGGTCGGCAGCCATTGCCTGGGCGACGACTTTGCCGGCGATGTGGTGGGCAATGCCGCCGCGCTGGATGTCTACAAGCTGCTCAAGCTGCAGCACGACGGCCAGACGCTGCTCGACCTGCTGCTGGCAGAAGATGCCGACGCCATCGCCGCGCTGCATGAGGATGGCGAGCAAGCGCAGATCCTGGCCACCGCCTTTACCGGCATCACCCGCGCCCGCGACGGCCTGGCCTCCCACACCCACGGCAAGCAGTTGTACTGGCTGGTTGGCGAAGATCCGCGCGACGATGAGCAATACCATCTACTCGCCCCGCTATATGCCAGCTCGCTGGCGCATCGGGTGTATCAGGAGATCCAGGCCGACCGCTTCGGCGAGCCGGCCAAGGAAGCGCGCCAGGCACGCCGCGACAAGCAGTTTCACCCTGGCGTGATCCACGAATACCCCGACCTGGCCGTGCAGAAGCTCGGTGGCACCAAACCGCAGAACATCTCCCAGCTCAACAGCGAACGCCGTGGCGACAACTACCTGCTCGCCTCCCTGCCGCCCAGTTGGCAGCAGCGCGACGTACGCCTGCCGATCCGCACCCGTGACGGTTCGATCTTCCCCGCTTTCGGCCAGCGCCCGGCGGTGGCCGAGCTGGCGCGCAACCTGCGCGACTTCCTGCTCAGCGGCCCGCCACCCAATGTGCATACCCGCAACAGCCGCGATGAACTGCTCACCGAGCTGATCGACGAATTGCTGCTGTACGCCGCCGAGCTCTGGGCCTTCGAGCCCGGCTGGTCGGCCAAGCCCGAGTGCAACCTCAACCGCGCCGAGCAGCTGTGGCTGGATTTCCGCCGCGCCGAGCACGACGCCATCTTCGCCAGCGAATGGCGACGCATGGAGTGGCTCACGGAAATTCGCGAACGCTTCGCCAACTGGCTCAATGCACGGCTGGTCAGCAAGCTATCGGTCGGCGATGTGGAGAACAGCTACTGGGTCAAAAAGGCCGGCGGCAATGCCCTGTGGCTCGACCTCGACTGGCTGAACCGGGCCTGGGTCGAACAATTCGAGCGCGAGCAACGCGACCTGGAGGCCGAACATGAGTGAACTTCCCTCCTCAAACGGCCTGCTGATCGTCCCCCATCTGCGGGTGCAGAACGCCAACGCCATCTCCAGCCCGCTGACCTGGGGCTTCCCCGCCATCAGCGCGTTCATTGGCCTGATGCAAGCATTGGAACGCAAGCTCGATGGCCGCTTCGCCCTGATGTTCGACAGCGTCGGCGTGGTCTGCCACAGCCACGAGGCGCAGGTCACTGGGGGCTATCAACGCGCCTTCCGCCTGACCCGCAACCCGGTCAACGAGCGCGGTGAAACCGCCGCCATTGTCGAAGAGGGGCGCATCCACCTGGATATCACCCTGATCTTCGGCGTCAGCGGCTATAGCGAAGACGGCCAGCCCAACCCGGTACAGGGCGACTGGCAACAGCGCCAGCAGATTGCCCGCGACATCGCCGACCTGCTGGGCGGCATGCGTATCGCCGGGGGCAGTGTATTCCTCGACCCGCAGCACAAGCCGATGCTGCAGCCCCTGGCCCAGGGCGAGGAACGCAGTGCCCAGTTCCGTCGGTTGCGCCGCCGCTGGCTACCGGGCTTTGCCCTGGTCAGTCGCGACGACCTGCTGCAAAACCACCTGCAGCAACTACGTGGCGAGAACGCCAACGCCGATCTGCTCGATGCCTGGCTCGACCTTTCACGCCTGAACCTGCGCGCCCAGGAAGCCCGCCCGGCCAGCGAAAGCCAGCCTGCCAAAGTCGAGTGGCGCGCCCAGCGCGTAGTGCCCAATGGCTGGCTGGTGCCGATCCCGGTCGGTTACGGCGCCCTCGGCCCACTGCAAGCCGCCGGCAGCGTGGCCAACGCGCGGGACGGGCAAACCCCGCTGCGTTTCGTTGAAAGTCTCTACTCCATCGGCCAATGGCTCAGCCCGCACCGGCTGCGCGATGTCGATGACCTGCTCTGGTACGCCAGCGCCGACCCCGAGGCCGGCCTGTACCGCTGCCACAACCTTTACAGCCAAAACCTCTGCACTGATGACATGGAGTGACCATCATGACCACCGCCCCTCTGAAAACTGCTTCCGTCCTGGCCTTCGAGCGCAAGCTCGACCCTTCCGATGCGCTGTTTCATGCCGGTGACTGGCAGACGCGCGACAACTGGCAGCCGCTCGCCGTGCGGGAAAAATCCGTGCGCGGCACCATCTCCAATCGCCTCAAGGCCAAGGATCAGGATCCGGCCAAGCTCGACGCGGCCATCGAAAACCCCAACCTGCAGACCGTCGACGTCGCGGCCCTGCCGCATGACGCCGACACGCTGCGCGTCAGCTTCACCCTGCGTGTGCTCGGCGGCGCCGGCACCCCCTCGGCCTGCAACGATGCCGATTACCGACAGAAATTGCTGGACACCGTGCAGGGTTATGTCGCCAGCCACAGCTTCGCTGAACTGGCACGTCGCTACGCACACAACCTGGCCAATGGTCGCTTCCTGTGGCGTAACCGTATCGGTGCTGAACAGGTAGAGGTACAGATTGCCCACTTGGTCGATGGCAAAGCGGCCAAGCAGTGGAGCTTCGATGCGCTGGGCCTGTCCCTACGCAACTTCGACGCCAGCGGCCCGGCGGCAGCGTCGCTGGACGAACTGACCAGCCTGATCGCGGCCGGCCTGAGTGGCGAACGTCACCTGCTGCTGGGCATTACCGCCTATGTACGCATGGGGGCAGGCCAGGAAGTCTTCCCTTCGCAGGAACTGATCCTCGACCGGGGCAAGGGCGACAAGAGCAAGACCCTGTACAGCGTCGACGGCATCGCCGGGATGCATTCGCAAAAGCTCGGCAATGCCCTGCGCACCATTGACACCTGGTATCCGGACGCTGGCGAGCTCGGCCCCATCGCCGTCGAACCCTACGGCTCTGTAACCACCGAAGGCCGCGCCTATCGTCAACCCAAGGCCAAGGCGGACTTCTACAACCTGCTGGACAACTGGCTGCTCAAGGACAAAGTGCCCAGCATCGGTGACCAGCACTTCGTCATGGCCACCCTGATTCGCGGTGGCGTCTTCGGTGAGGCGGGCTAACCATGGACCACTACCTCGACCTCAAACTGCTACCCGACCCGGAGTTCCCGGCCACGCAGTTGATGAGCGCGCTGCTGGCCAAGCTGCACCGCGGCCTGCATGACCTGCGCCGTGGCGATGTGGGCATCAGCTTCCCGGATGTGGAACGCGCCAGCCACGGCCTCGGCAGCCTCCTGCGCCTGCATGGCAGCGCCGAGGCACTAGACCGGTTGTTGGCGCTGAACTGGCTGAGCGGCATGCGCGACCACCTGCATCTGGGCGAACTGACGCCGATTCCCGCGCAGGTGCGCTGGAGCTGCGTCAGCCGCGTGCAGGTGGACAGCAACCCGGAGCGCGCCCGCCGCCGCCTGATCAAGCGTCACGGCATCAGCGAGCAAGAGGCGCGCCAGCGCATCCCCGACAGCGCCAGCAAAGCTGCAACCTGCCCTATGTCACCTTGCGCAGCAACGGCAGCGGTCACAGCTTCCGCCTGTTTATCCGCCACGGTCCGCTGCTCGACAATCCCACCCCCGGCACCTTCGGCGCCTACGGCCTGAGCGCCCAGGCCAGCATCCCCTGGTTCTGACCCTTTTTCCCACTCCCAAGCGGAGCCCTTGCAAAATCAAACACTTGCAAGCGGCTCCGAAAAAGGGTTTTCAACCACAAAATAGAAAGGCTCTTTAACAATCAATACGTTAGGGTTCCGGGGCTCTACTTCACTGCCGTGTAGGCAGCTCAGAAATTTGTTGTCAACCGAAAAAGGTTGACAATAGACTTCACTGCCGTGTAGGCAGCTCAGAAATTGCATCGGCAAAGTTGTTCGCGCGCTCCGTGCTTCACTGCCGTGTAGGCAGCTCAGAAATGCAGGTCATCTTGGGAAAGCGGCATGTTTTCCTTCACTGCCGTGTAGGCAGCTCAGAAAAGGAAGAAGTGGACGCCGCGCGCAAGGCCAAGCTTCACTGCCGTGTAGGCAGCTCAGAAAGGCATGATGCAGCGCTTTGAGCGGATCGCCTGCTTCACTGCCGTGTAGGCAGCTCAGAAACAGGCAAAACAGCGAAGGCCTGCGCCATGGTGCTTCACTGCCGTGTAGGCAGCTCAGAAAAATCTGGTAGTCACTCGGCAGGCGAAACTGCACTTCACTGCCGTGTAGGCAGCTCAGAAATCGCGCACGGCCGGCAGCCGGTCTACCCGCACCTTCACTGCCGTGTAGGCAGCTCAGAAAATTGCCGCCGTTGTAGCCGGACAGCACGAAGGCTTCACTGCCGTGTAGGCAGCTCAGAAAGTGCCCAGCTCACGATCCGCCGTGAACGAGGTCTTCACTGCCGTGTAGGCAGCTCAGAAAAAGCCCCCGAATCAGGCTGGCCGCCGGTATACCCTTCACTGCCGTGTAGGCAGCTCAGAAACGACATCGACGCCGACCACCTGCGCGAGCGTCCTTCACTGCCGTGCAGGCAGCCCGAGCCTCACACACCCAGCGCGCGATACATCACATAGCAATCCACCAACCCATGCCTGGCGTGACGGTAGGCCTTGGGCAAGGTGCCGACTATCTCGAAACCGTGCTTCTGCCATAGCGCCACGGCCACCGTGTTGGTGGCCACCACGCTGTTGAACTGCATGGCGCTGAAACCCAGCTCGCGCGCCACGCTCAGCGAATGGGCGCAGAGTCGGCCGGCGACGCCACGCCCGCGTGCAGCCGGGGCGGTCATATAGCCGCAGTTGCACACGTGATCGCCAGGGCCGGCGGCATTGGCCTTGATGTAGTAGGTGCCGAGAATCTGCCCGTCCTGTTCCGCGACGAAGGTGGCGCGCGGCAGTTCGACCCAGAGTTTCCAGGCCGTGTCGCGATCCATGTCGGGATCGAAGGCGTAGGTTTCCTGCGCCTGCACCACGTCACGGATGATCGGCCAGACCTGATCGAAATCGGCGGCCTCGATGGGGCGGATGATCAGTTCGCCACTCACTGGTCGTAACCCTCGGCCAGATGCTGGTCCTTGAGTTTCACGTAGTTGCCGGCCGTGTAGCTGAAAAAGTTGCGCTCCTTGTCGGTCAGCGCACGTGCCTGTTTCACCGGGCTGCCGACGTACAGGTAGCCGCTTTCCAGGCGCTTGCCCGGCGGCACCAGAGAACCCGCGCCGATGATCACTTCGTCCTCGACCACCGCGCCGTCCATGACGATGCTGCCCATGCCGACCAGGATGCGGTTGCCCAGGGTGCAGCCGTGCAGGGTGACCTTGTGCCCGACGGTCACTTCGTCGCCGATGATCAGCGGGAAGCCCTCCGGGTTGAACGGGCCGGCGTGGGTAATGTGCAGCACGCTGCCGTCCTGCACGCTGGTGCGCGCGCCGATGCGGATGCGGTGCATATCGCCGCGGATCACGGTCAGCGGCCACACCGAGCTGTCCTCGCCCAGCTCGACGTCGCCGATGACCACGGCAGAAGCGTCGATGAAGACGCGCGCGCCCAGTTGCGGGAGGTGTTGCTGGTATTTGCGAATCGCCACGATAGAGGCTCCTGGGCTGCGGGAAAGCTTGATTGTAATTAAGATGGCCCCCATATCGACTGCAATCGCCCTGGGATTTTCCCCGGCGCAGCCTCTCTTCCTTCGCCACAGGTGCCTCGTCGTGACCGCGAACAATCCCCTGCTGCAAGACTTCGACCTGCCGCCCTACTCGCAGATCAAACCCGAGCACGTCGAGCCCGCCGTCGACCAGATCCTGGCCGACAGCCGCGCGGCCATCGCCAAGCTGCTTGAACAGCAGCAGACCAATCCGAGCTGGGAGGGCCTGGTGCTGGCACTGGACGAACTGGGCGCACGCCTGGGCCGCGCCTGGAGCCCGGTGAGCCATCTCAACTCGGTGTGCAACAGTCCCGAGCTGCGCGCCGCCTACGAGGCCTGCCTGCCCAAGCTGTCCGAGTACTGGACCGAAATGGGCCAGAACAAGCCGCTGTTCCAGGCCTACGAGGCGCTGGCGCAGAGCCCGGCTGCCGCCGATTTCGACGTGGCGCAGAAGACCATCCTCGAACACGCCCTGCGCGATTTCCGCCTCTCCGGTATCGACCTGCCGGCCGAGCAGCAGAAGCGCTATGGCGAGATCCAGATGCGCCTGTCCGAGCTGACCAGCAAGTTCTCCAACCAGCTGCTCGACGCCACCCAGGCCTGGACCAAGCACGTCACCGACGAAGCGCGCCTGGGCGGCCTGACCGATTCGGCCAAGGCGCAGATGAAGCAGGCTGCCGAGGCCAAGGGCCTGGACGGCTGGCTGATCACCCTGGAGTTCCCCAGCTACTACGCGGTGATGACCTACGCCGACGACCGCGCCCTGCGCGAAGAGGTGTATGCCGCCTACTGCACCCGCGCCTCCGACCAGGGGCCGAATGCCGGGCAGAACGACAACGGCCCGCTGATGGCCGAGATTCTCGACCTGCGCCAGGAGCTGGCGCGCCTGCTCGGCTTCGCCAACTACAGCGAGCTGAGCCTGGCCAGCAAGATGGCCGAATCCACCGACCAGGTGCTGAGCTTCCTGCGCGACCTGGCGGTGCGCAGCAAGCACTTCGCCGAGCAGGACCTGGCCGAACTGAAAGCCTTCGCCGCCGAACAGGTCCTGAATGACCTGCAAAGCTGGGACGTCGGCTACTACAGCGAGAAGCTGCGCCAGCAGCGCTACAGCATCTCCCAGGAAGAAGTGCGCGCCTGGTTCCCGGTGGACAAGGTGCTCAGCGGCCTGTTCGCCATCGTGCAGAAGCTTTACGGCATCGAGATTCGCGAGCTGAAAGACTTCGACACCTGGCATCCGGACGTGCGCCTGTTCGAGATCAGCGAGAACGGCCAGCACGTCGGGCGCTTCTTCTTCGACCTCTACGCCCGCGCCAACAAGCGTGGCGGCGCCTGGATGGACGGCGCCCGCGACAAGCGCCGCGATGCCCAGGGCAGGCTGATCGCCCCGGTGGCCAACCTGGTGTGCAACTTCACCCCGCCGGTCGGCGGCAAGCCGGCGCTGCTGACCCACGACGAGGTCACCACCCTGTTCCACGAGTTCGGCCATGGCCTGCATCACCTGCTGACTCGCGTCGAGCACGCCGGCGCCTCGGGCATCAACGGCGTGGCCTGGGATGCAGTCGAGCTGCCCAGCCAGTTCATGGAGAACTGGTGCTGGGAGCCCGAAGGCCTGGCGCTGATCTCCGGCCACTATGAAACCGGCGAGGCGCTGCCGCAGGCCATGCTGGACAAGATGCTGGCGGCGAAGAACTTCCAGTCCGGGCTGATGATGGTGCGTCAGCTGGAGTTCTCCCTGTTCGACTTCGAGCTGCACGCCAGCCACGGCGACGGCCGCAGCGTGCTGGACGTGCTCGAAGGCGTGCGCAATGAGGTCTCGGTACTGCGCCCGCCGGCCTACAACCGTTTCGCCAACGGCTTTGCGCACATCTTCGCCGGCGGCTATGCGGCCGGTTACTACAGCTACAAGTGGGCCGAAGTGCTCAGCGCCGATGCCTTCTCCAAGTTCGAGGAAGAAGGTGTGTTCAACGCCGACACCGGCCGCGCCTTCCGCGAAGCGATCCTCGCCCGTGGCGGCTCGCAGGAACCGATGGTGCTGTTCGTCGACTTCCGCGGCCGCGAGCCGAGCATCGATGCCCTGTTGCGTCACCTCGGCCTGAGCCAGGAGGCCGCATGAGCGATGCACCTGTGAACAGCACCCCGAAACGCTTTATCGCCGGTGCCGTGTGCCCGGCGTGTAGCGAAACCGACAGCATCAAGATGTGGAACGTCGACGGCGTGCCGCACCGCGAATGCGTCAAGTGCGGCTATGCCGACACCCTCGATGCGCGCGGCAACTCGGTACCCAAGGAGCTGCCGACCCGGGTCAACGTCAGCGGCCTCAAGCCCAAGGCGGCCGATCCCAATGTGCAGGCGGTGCAGTTCTTCCCCAATCCCAAGCTGAAAAAGCCCAGCGAGTAACTCGACTTCTGGCCATGGAGGGCCTATGCGTTTTCTTTCTCTTTTACTGCTTAGCGCCGCCTTGCCGGTGGCAGCCGAGCTGCGCTTCGAAGACCTTGAAGCCAAGCGCAGCGACTGGGCGACCTATCGCTTCCCCGTGCTGCAAGGCGACAGCCTGGCGGTGAGGCGCATCAACACTTTCCTGCACGCCATGGAACTGGAGGGGCGGCCTGGGCGCTTCGAGCGTTCACCTTTCGAGCGCATCTGGCCGAAGGAAGGTGAAATCTGGGGCACCAACAGCCTGGATTACCGGATCGATGCCGAACAACCAGGTTTTCTGTCCCTGACCATCAGCGGCGAATACACCGGGGCCTATACCAGCATGGGCCATGTCACTTACCTGTTCGATCTGGCCAGCGGCCACCCCATAGGCCTGAGCCAGCTCTTCACATCGGCCGGTCTGCAGCGCCTGGGCGAACGCATCGGCAGGGAACGAAGCAAGCGCATCGAAGACTATCTGGCCGGCATCCCCGTCCCTAGCGGATATGGCGACGAGCAGGTATCGCTCTCCCCTGACGACCACGACGAATACAGCGACGAACAGCGCGGCATGTATCGACATTGCCTGCCCAGTCGCAGCGCTGCCGACCTTCGCTACGACCGCCTGCAACTCGGCAAACAACGACTGACGCTGACCGCCGGCGGTTGCGCTCCCCACGCAGCTCGCGCTCTGGATGACCTCGGCGACTTCGTCAACAGTGTGCCCTACGCCCAGCTTGACGCTGACCTCAGCACCTACGGGCGCTGCCTGCTGCTGGAGCGACGCAGTGACTGCCAGCATCCAGGCGATCTGAAGGCTGGCGGCGTGTACTGGGGCAAGATCGACGGTCGCTACCCCATCACCCTGATCGTAGGCACCAGCGAGAACAGCCGCCCGCAGTCCAGCGCCTACTTCTACGACAAGTACGCCACGCGTATCGAGCTGGATGGTCGAGATTTGCGCGACGGCCGCCTGCGCCTGCAGGAAGGCGGCGACACGCCGGCCCGCTTCGATCTGCAGCTACGAGCGGACGGCACGTTGCGCGGCACCTGGCAACAGGTCGGTGGCAAGGCGCTCGCCGTGGAGCTGCAGTAAAGCGCCAAGGCACAGCTACTCGCGAAAGAACTCCCCCGGGGTTACGCCGAACTGCTGGCGAAAGGCAGCGATAAAGGCCGACAGCGAGTCGTAACCACAGGCCAGCGCCACGTCGGTGACGCGTTCGCCCTGCTCCAGCGGCGCCAGCGCATCGAGCAGGCGCTGACGCTGGCGCCAGGCGCGGAAACTCAGACCGGTTTCGCGCAGGAACAGCCGGCTCAGGGTCTTTTCCGATACGCCCAGGCGCGCAGCCCATTCCCCCAGGCCAAGCTGACGCAGGTTGGCATCTTCCAGCCCCTGGCACACCTCGCGCAGCCGCGTATCCTGTGGCAGCGGCAACATCAGCGCCACTTCCGGTGCGGCCTGCAGCTCATCCAGCAACACCGCGGCCAGCCGGCCCGGCGCGCCCTGTTCGTCGTATTCGGCCGGCAGAGCGCTAAAGCGACGGATCAGCTCGCGCAGCAGCGGGCTGACCGCCAGCACCCGACACGCGCCCGGCCCCCAGGGTACCGCTTCGCCATCGATGTACAGGCTACGCATTTCGGTGCGCGGCGAGCTGAACACGCGGTGCTCGACGCCGGCCGGCACCCACACCGCGCGCTGCGGTGGAGCGACGAAGCGCGCGCCGGCGGTCTGCACCTCGAGCACGCCGGCGATGGCATAGGACAGCTGTACCCAGGGGTGCGTATGGCGAAAGGTCAGCGCCCGATTGGTCAGCGATTCGACCCGGCCATACAGCGGCCGTGGCAGGCTCGGCAGCTCGGGGAGGTTACGATAGAAGGCTGCTGGATATCTGTTTGGCGACACTTGCTGGCTCTTTGGCGTTAGTCGGAAATTCTCGATGACGATAATGTGGCGACCTTCCGTATCGCAAGCCCGAGATTCGCCATGTTCCTGCGCCGCCTGTTACCCGATGCCTTCACCCTGACTCTGCTCGCCGTGGTGCTCGCCGCCACGCTGCTGCCTGCCAGCGGCCAGATCGCAACGATCTTCGAGTGGATCACCAACCTGGCCATCGCTCTGCTGTTCTTCCTGCATGGCGCCAAGCTGTCGCGCCAGGCGATCGTCGCCGGCGCCGGACACTGGCGCCTGCACCTGCTGGTGTTCTCCTGCACCTTCATACTCTTCCCGCTGCTCGGCCTGGCGCTCAAGCCCGCGCTGGAGCCGTTGCTGGGCAATGAGCTGTATCTGGGCATGCTCTACCTGTGTGCCCTGCCGGCCACCGTGCAGTCGGCCATCGCCTTCACCTCGCTGGCGCGCGGCAATATTCCGGCAGCCATCTGCAGCGCGGCGGCGTCCAGCCTGCTCGGCATCTTCGTCACCCCGTTGTTGGTGGCGCTGCTGATGGGCGTGCAGGGCGACAGCGGCTCGACCCTCGACGCCATCGGCAAGATCAGCCTGCAACTGCTGCTGCCGTTCGTCCTCGGCCAGATCGCCCAGCGCTGGATCGGCGCCTGGGTGACGAAGAACAAGAGCTGGCTGAAATACGTGGACCAGAGCTCGATCCTGCTGGTGGTTTACACCGCCTTCAGCGCCGCGGTGATCGGCGGCCTGTGGCAGGAGGTACCGCTGCTCACCCTGCTGGCCGTGACCTTCGCCTGCTGCGTATTGCTGGCCCTGGCCCTGGTGCTGACTCATTTGCTGGGCAAATGGCTGGGCTTCAGCCTGGAGGACCGCATCACCATTCTTTTCTGCGGTTCGAAAAAGAGCCTGGCCACCGGGGTGCCCATGGCGCAGGTGCTATTCGCTGGCGGCGCCATCGGCGTGCTGATTCTGCCGCTGATGCTGTTCCACCAGATCCAGCTGATGGTCTGCGCGGTGCTGGCGCAGCGTTACGCCAAGCGCGAGGAGGCACCGCAGACCGCGGCGGCTTGATCTTCACGCGACGGAAGGGACTTGCTCGGACTTCAGATAACTGTATTTTTATACAGTATTCTTATGGAGTCCGAGCATGTCCGCCAGCCTGCCGCCACGAGGCCGTGGCACCGCCAGCAATCCGCACAACCGCTTCGCGCCGACACGCTCGGAGCATGAAGACGACGGTTGGTATCAGGAAGAGACGCCCCTGAGCCGCGCCACCGAAGTGCGCAGGGAAAAGGCCAAGACCGCGATAACCCACAACAACTCCCCGGACGTCGGCTTCGACCGTTCGGTGAACCCCTATCGCGGCTGCGAACACGGTTGCATCTACTGCTTCGCCAGACCGAGTCACGCCTACTGGGACCTGTCGCCGGGCATCGATTTTGAAACACGCCTGATCGCCAAGACCAACCTGGCCGAGCGCCTCGAAGAGCAACTGCAGAAGCCCGGCTACGTACCGCAGCCCATCGCCCTGGGCATTAACACCGACGCCTACCAGCCCATCGAACGCGAACAGCGCCTGACGCGCCAGGCGCTGGAGATACTGCTGCGTTACAGGCACCCGCTGCACATCATCACCAAGGGTTCGCTGATTCTGCGCGACCTCGACCTGCTCAGCGAACTGGCCAGCCATAACCTGGTCAGCGTGGCCTTCAGCCTGACCACCCTGGACGACGAGCTGAAACGCATCATGGAGCCTCGAACCGCGGCGCCGGCCGCCCGCCTGCGCGCCATGCGCACGCTGCATGAGGCCGGCGTGCCGGTGAGCGTGATGTGTGCGCCGATGATTCCGATGATCAACGACATGGAACTCGAGCAACTGCTCGAAGCCGCGCGCGATGCCGGCGCACGTTCGGCCGGTTACGTGCTGTTGCGTTTACCGCTGGAGATCGCCGATCTGTTCGAAGAGTGGCTGCGGGTGCATTTTCCCGAGCGCGCCGAGCACGTGATGAGCCTGATTCGTCAGAGTCGTGGCGGCAAGAACTACGACAGCCGCTTCGGTAGCCGCATGCGCGGCGAGGGCCAGTTCGCCGATCTGCTGCAGCAGCGTTTCCGCCTGGCGCGGCGCAAGCTTGGCCTGGACCGTCGTGACAGTTTTACGCTGGACTGTTCGCAGTTCTGCCCCCCGGGTGCGCAATTGAGCCTGCTCTGACTTGGCCGCGCCGCTCGATATGTTAAAACAGGGGACTCCCGCATTCGCCAAACAAGCCCATGACCCGTACATCTCGCGTAGCCGACCCGTCCTACGAACTGATGGACGACCACGAAGGCCATTCGCTGATCTACCGTCAGCACGGCTTTCCCTCGCCGCTGGTACGCTGGCACTTCCACAAGGAATACGAGCTGCACCTGATCGTCGCCAGCTCGGGCAAGGTGTTCATCGGCGACTACATTGGCAATTTCTCGCCCTACACCCTGTTCCTCACTGGCCCCGGCCTGCCGCATAACTGGATCAGCCAGGTCGAGGACGGCGAAGTGGTCGAGACCCGCGACATGCTGGTCAACTTCACCGACGAAGTGCTGGAAAGCGGCACCGCAGTATTCGCCGAACTGAAGGGGCTGCAGCCAATGCTGGCCCGCGCGCAGTTCGGCATCGAGTTTCGCGATCCGCAGGTGATTCGCCAGGCCGCCGTGTTGCTGGGCAAGATTGCAGACAGCCGAGGCATCAGCCGCCTGGGCCACTTCTTCATTCTCATGGAGCTGCTGGCCGGTAGTGAGGATTACCAGTTGCTCTCGACCGTGACCTCCTCCGAGTTCGGCGATGAACAGCATGTCGAGCGCATCAACCGCGCGGTGGACTATATCTTTCAGCACTACGCCCAGGGCATCAGCCAGGAAGAAGTCGCCGAGCACCTGGGCATGACGCCCACCTACTTCTCGCGCTTCTTCAAACAGGCGACCGGCCGCGGCTTCGTCGAGTTCGTCAATCGCCTGCGCGTGAGCAAGTCCTGCGAACTGCTAAGCAAAAGCGACAAGCCGATAACCGAAGTGTGCTTCGAATCCGGCTTCAGCAACATTTCCAACTTCAATCGCCGCTTCCAGCAGCTCAAGGGCATGACGCCTACGGGTTACCGCAAGCTGGTAGTACAGCGCCTGACTGAGCAAAACCTGTACTGAATCGGCGGCGACTTACGCTCCACGCATCGCAGCGACCGCTCTGCCAAGCGGTTTAATCTGCGTTCGTGCTGTCTTCCAGCCGATATTGAAGTGCAAAAAAGTATCGATCGCTGTGCGCTCAAGGATTTGTTCGCGCGAGTCTGCGGGGGTGTAATCCGGCCCGAGCGAAACAAAAACAATAACGTTCTTCCGTAGCCGCACCGGCGCGGGAGAGGAGTTCACAAGCATGAACCACTCGATCAAAGCCCTCGTTGCAGCCTCCTGCCTGTCTCTCACCGCGGTCGCCCAGAGCGCCGAGACCGTCACCATCGCCACGGTCAACAACAGCGACATGATTCGCATGCAGCGTCTGGCGAAAACCTTCGAACAGCAGAACCCGGACATCACGCTCAAGTGGGTGGTGCTCGAGGAGAACGTGCTGCGCCAGCGCCTGACCACCGACATCGCCACTCAGGGCGGCCAGTTCGACGTGCTCACCATCGGCATGTACGAAGCGGCACTGTGGGGCGAGAAAGGCTGGCTGGAGCCGATGACCGACCTGCCGGCCGACTATGATCTCGATGACGTTTTCCCCTCGGTGCGCGAAGGGCTGTCGGCCAAGGGCACGCTGTATGCGCTGCCCTTCTACGCCGAAGCCTCGATCACCTACTACCGCACCGACCTGTTCGAGCAGGCCGGCCTGAGCATGCCCGAGCGGCCGACCTGGGATCAGCTCGCCGAGTTCGCCGGCAAGCTGCACCAGCCGGACAAGGGCGTCTATGGCCTGTGCCTGCGTGGCAAAGCCGGCTGGGGCGAGAACATGGCCCTGATCACCACCCTGGCCAACGCGCACGGCGCGCGCTGGTTCAACGAGCAATGGCAGCCGGAATTCACCGGCAGCGAATGGCAGAACGCGCTGAACTTCTATGTCGACAACATGAAGAAGTACGGCCCGCCCGGCGCCTCCAGCAATGGCTTCAACGAGAACCTGGCGCTGTTCAACAGCGGCAAGTGCGCGCAGTGGGTCGATGCCAGCGTGGCCGGCTCGTTCGTCACCGATGAATCGCAGAGCAAGGTCGCCGATTCGGTCGGCTTCACCTTCGCGCCGACTCAGGTTACCGACAAGGGTGCGTCGTGGCTGTACTCCTGGGCGCTGGCGATTCCGACCAGTTCCAAATCCAAGGAAGCGGCCAAGACCTTCAGCGCCTGGGCGACCTCCAAGGCCTATGCCGAGCTCGTGGCCGAGCGTGATGGCGTGGCCAACGTGCCGCCAGGCACCCGCGCCTCGACCTACAGCGATGCCTACATGCAGGCCGCGCCGTTCGCCAAGGTCACCCTGGATTCGCTGCAGAAGGCCGACCCGGCCAGCCCCAGCGCCAAGCCGGTGCCCTACGTGGGCATCCAGCTGGTGACCATTCCCGAGTTCCAGGCCATCGGCACCAGCGTCGGCAAGCTGTTCGCTGCGGCGCTCACCGGCCAGATGAAACCAGATCAGGCACTGCAAGCCGCGCAGCAGAGCACCGAGCGGGAAATGAAGCGCGCCGGGTATCCCAAGTAGAGAAGCCGTAGCCGGTAAGGTGGGTTAGCGCCGCGTCCAATGGCAGCCCAGACGCCGCGATGACAGCGCGGCGCGTAACCCACCAGGCGATAGCCGGCGTTGCACCAATGGTGGGTTACGGCGCCATCTTGAGCGAGAGGCGCCAGAGTATCCCAGCTAGGGGCCTAACTACGAACCGCGTCTGTCACCACGACACTGCCTTTCGGAGGCACCATGAACACCTCGGCCATCGACACCCCTGCTGCACAGGTCAGCACGCCTGGCGGGCGCAACCCCCGGCGCCTGGCACCGGGCTGGTTTCTGGTCAGCCCGTCGGTGCTTCTGCTGCTGATCTGGATGATCGTGCCGCTGGGCATGACCATTTATTTCTCGCTGATCCGCTACAACCTGCTCTACCCGGGCGAGAACGATTTCGTCGGCCTGGAGAACTTCGAATACTTCGTCACCGATGCCGCCTTCCTCTCCGGCGCCGGCAATACCGTGCTGCTGGTGGGCAGCGTGCTCTTGATCAGCGTGGTGCTCGGCGTGCTGATCTCCGCGCTGTTGGAGGCCAGCGAGTTCTTCGGCCGCGGCATCGTGCGGGTGCTGCTGATCTCGCCGTTCTTCATCATGCCCACGGTCAGCGCGCTTTTGTGGAAGAACCTGATCTTCCATCCGGTGTCGGGCATTCTCGCCGCCATCTGGCAGTTCTTCGGCGCCCAGCCGGTGGACTGGCTGGCGCACCACCCGCTGTTGTCGATCATCATGATCGTGTCCTGGCAGTGGCTGCCGTTCGCCATCCTGATCCTGATGACCGCCATGCAGTCGTTGGATCAGGAGCAGAAGGAAGCCGCGCGCCTCGACGGCGCCGGGCCCATCGCCATCTTCTGGCACCTGACCCTGCCGCACCTGGCGCGGCCGATTGCGGTGGTGGTGATGATCGAGACCATCTTCCTGCTCTCGGTATTCGCCGAGATCTACACCACCACCAGCGGCGGACCGGGCTACGAATCGACCAACCTGGCCTACCTGATCTACACCCAGGCGCTCTTGCAGTTCGACGTCGGCATGGCCTCGGCCGGCGGGCTGATCGCCGTGGTCATCGCCAACATCGCCGCCATCGTGCTGATCCGCATGATCGGCAGGAACCTGACCGAGCGGCAGTAGGAGCGCATCATGTTGACGCTGAAACAATCCCGTCGCCTGCACAGCCTGGTCATCGGCACGCTGTCCTGGGCCATCGCCGCGGTGATCTTCTTTCCGATTTTCTGGATGGTACTGACCAGCCTGAAGACCGAGATCGACGCCTTCGCCACGCCGCCGCAGTTCATCTTCATGCCGACGCTGGAGAACTACCTGCACATCAACGAGCGCAGCGACTACTTCGCCTTCGCCTGGAACTCGGTGCTGATCTCGGCCTCGGCGACGCTGCTGGGCATGCTCCTGGCGGTGCCGGCGGCCTATTCCATGGCCTTCTTCGAGAGCAAACGCACCAAGGGCACGCTGCTGTGGATGCTGTCGACCAAGATGCTGCCGCCAGTGGGAGTACTGGTGCCGATCTACCTGCTGGCCAAGCAGTTCGGCCTGCTCGATTCGCGACTGGCGCTGATCATCATCTACACCCTGATCAACCTGCCGATCCTGGTATGGATGGTTTACACCTACTTCAAGGACATCCCCGTGGACATCCTCGAAGCAGCGCGCCTCGATGGCGCCACCACCTGGCAGGAGATCGTCCGCGTGCTGCTGCCGATCGCCCGCGGCGGCCTGGCCTCGACCATGCTGCTGTCGCTGATCCTGTGCTGGAACGAGGCGTTCTGGTCGCTCAACCTGACCAGCTCCGCCGCCGCCCCGCTGACCGCGCTGGTGGCCTCCTACTCCAGCCCCGAGGGGCTGTTCTGGGCCAAGCTTTCGGCGGTCTCGACCCTGGCCTGCGCGCCCATCCTGATCTTCGGCTGGATCAGCCAGAAGCAACTTGTCCGCGGCCTGTCCTTCGGCGCAGTGAAATAACGGGAGAACTTCGACATGGCTGATCTGAAGATCCGCAACCTTAAAAAAGGCTTCGACGGCACGGCGATCATCAAGGGTATCGACCTGGACATCCGCGACCGCGAGTTCGTGGTCTTCGTCGGCCCGTCGGGCTGCGGCAAATCCACCCTGCTACGGCTGATCGCCGGGCTCGAAGAGGTCAGCAGCGGCCATATCGAACTCGACGGCAAGGACATCACCGACGTCGCCCCGGCCAGGCGCGATCTGGCCATGGTCTTCCAGACCTACGCCCTGTACCCGCACATGACCGTGCGCAAGAACCTCTCCTTCGCCCTCGACCTGGCCCGCGTGGGCAAACAGGAAATCGAGGAAAAGGTCGCCAATGCGGCGCGCATCCTGCAGCTGGAAGCACTGCTGGAACGCAAGCCCAGGCAGCTCTCCGGAGGCCAGCGCCAGCGCGTGGCCATCGGCCGCGCCATCGTGCGCAATCCGAAGATCTTCCTGTTCGACGAGCCGCTGTCCAATCTCGACGCCGCCCTGCGCGTGCAGACGCGCCTGGAGCTGGCGCGGCTGCACAAGGAGCTGCAGGCGACCATGATCTACGTGACCCATGATCAGGTCGAAGCCATGACGCTGGCCGACAAGGTGGTGGTGCTCAATGGTGGCCGCGTGGAACAGGTGGGCTCGCCGCTGGAGCTGTATCACCACCCGGCCAACCTGTTCGTCGCCGGCTTTCTCGGCACGCCGAAGATGGGCTTTCTGCGCGGCACCCTGAACAGAGTCGAGGCCGGCAGCTGCGACGTGCAGCTGGAATGCGGCACGCACCTGACGCTGCCGCAGTCCGCTGCCGGTCTCAGCGTCGGCAGCACGGTGACCCTGGGCGTACGCCCGGAACACCTCAACGTGGTCAGCACCGGCGCGGGCCGCATGCAGGTGACCGCCGACGTCAGCGAGCGCCTGGGCAGCGACACCTTCTGCCATGTGCGCTGCACCTCGGGCGAGATGCTCACGGTGCGCGTACGCGGCGACTTCGCGCCGCGTTATGGCGACGCCCTGACGCTGGATTTCGACACGGCGCACTGCCACCTCTTCAACGCCGATGGCCAGGCCGTCGCCAAACCACTGCAGCAGGCCGCCTGACGCCGCTCCATCACGGGATGTTCCAGATGAAACTCAATCGCCAGCAGCTTTCCCGGCTCGGCGGCGCCGTCGCGCTGCCCAGCTACACCGCAGAGATGATCCGCACCGGCATCGCCCACATCGGCGTCGGCGGTTTTCACCGCGCCCACCAGGCGGTTTATACCGACGCCCTGATGAACCAGGGCCTGGCGCTGGACTGGGGCATCTGCGGCGTCGGCGTACGCAGTGAGGACCGCGCCATGCGTGATGCCCTGGCCGGCCAGGATTACCTCTACACCCTGGTCGAACTGGGCGACGAGCCGAACCTGCCGGTGCGGGTGATCGGCGCGATCAGCGACATGCTGCTGGCCGAGGAGTCGCCACAGGCGCTGATCGACAAGCTGGCTGACCCGGCCATTCGTATCGTCTCGCTGACCATCACCGAAGGCGGTTACTGCATCGACGACAGCACTGGCGAATTTCTTGCCGAGCTGCCGGCCATCGCCCACGACCTGCGCCACCCCGAATCGCCGCAGAGCGTCTTCGGCTTTCTCTGCGCCGCCCTGGCCAAACGTCGCGCTGCCGGCATTCCGGCCTTCACCCTGATGTCCTGCGATAACCTGCCGCACAACGGCGACGTCACGCGCAAGGCGCTGCTGGCCTTCGCCCACCTGGCAGACCCTGAGCTGGCCAGGTGGATCGACGGCCACGTGAGCTTTCCCAATGCCATGGTCGACCGCATCACGCCGATGACCAGCGCCGCCCATCGTCAGCAACTGGCCGAACAGTACGGCGTTGACGACGCCTGGCCGGTGGTCTGCGAGCCCTTCGTGCAGTGGGTGCTGGAGGACAGGTTCGTCAGCGGCCGTCCGGCCTGGGAAGAGGTTGGCGTGCAGTTCACCGACGACGTCACGCCCTACGAGGAAATGAAGATCAAGCTGCTCAACGGCAGCCACCTGGCGTTGACCTACCTGGGTTTTCTCAAGGGCTATCGTTTCGTCCACGAGACCATGAACGACCCGCTGCTGCGCCGCTACGTGCGCACCTTCATGGACCTCGACGTGACGCCGCAATTGGCACCGGTGCCGGGCATCGACCTGGACAACTACAAGGACACCCTGATCGAGCGCTTCTCCAACCAGGCCATCGCCGATCAGCTGGAGCGGGTCTGCTCCGATGGTTCATCGAAGTTTCCCAAGTTCATCGTGCCGACAATCAACCGCCTGATCGAGGATGGCCGTCCGCTGGAGCGCGCGGCGCTGGTGGTCGCGGCCTGGGCGTTGTACCTCAGGGGTGTCGACGAGACCGGCGCGCATTATCGCATCCCCGATCCACGCGCCGAGTTCTGTCAGGCCCTGGTAGCCGATGAAGGCCAGGTGCGCGAGCGCGTGCTCGGCGTCGAGGCGATCTTCGGTGCGGCGATTCCGCAGTCGGCAGCCTTCGTCGCGGCCTTCGAGCTGTGTTACGACAGCCTGCGCAAGCTCGGCGTGACCCGCACCCTGCAGACCCTGCTGGGCGACTGAGCCATGTACCTCGGTATCGACTGCGGCACCCAGGGCACCAAAGCGCTGGTGCTGGATGCAGAAAGTGGCCAGGTGCTCGGTGCAGGCAGCGCCAGCCACACGCTGCAGAGCGGCGCCAATGGCCGCCGCGAGCAACAGCCGCAGCAATGGCTGGAGGCTTTCGAGCAGGCGACCCGACAGGCGCTGGCGACTGCGGGTATCAGCGGCGAGCGGATTCTCGGCATCGGCGTGTCCGGCCAGCAGCATGGCCTGGTGCTGCTCGACGAGCAGGGCCTCGTGCTGCGCCCGGCCAAGCTCTGGTGCGACACCGAATCGACTCCGGAAAACCAGCGCCTGCTCGCTCATCTCGGCGGCGAAGCTGGCTCGTTGCAGCGCCTGGGCGTGGCCATCGCCCCGGGCTATACGGTATCCAAGCTGCTCTGGACCAAGGAGCAGCACCCCGATGTCTTCGCCCGCATCGCGCATGTCCTGCTGCCGCACGACTACCTCAACCACTGGCTCACCGGCCGCGCCTGCAGCGAGTACGGTGACGCTTCCGGCACCGGCTATTTCGATGTGCGCACGCGCAGCTGGGATGTCGAGCTGCTGAACTTCATCGACCCCAGCGGGCGCCTGCAGCGCGCGCTGCCGGAGCTGATAGACGCGGATCAGCCGGTAGGTCGCATCCGCCCGCAGATCGCCCGGCAACTGGGCCTGAACCCGGATGCAGTGGTGGCCGGCGGCGGTGGCGACAACATGATGGGCGCCATCGGCACCGGCAATATCCGCCCCGGCGCGATCACCATGAGCCTGGGCACCTCCGGCACGCTCTACGCCTACAGCGATCAGCCGATGATCAGCCCGCACGCGCAGGTAGCCACCTTCTGCTCGTCATCCGGCGGCTGGCTGCCACTGATCTGCACCATGAACCTGACCAGTGCAAGCGGGCTGATCCAGCAGTTGCTCGAGCTGGATATGCACAGCTTCGGTGAGCTGGTCGAGCAGGCGCCCATCGGCGCCGAAGGCCTGCTGTTGCTGCCGTTCTTCAACGGCGAGCGCGTGCCGGCCCTGCCGCACGCACGCGCCAGTCTGCTGGGCATGGACAGCGACAACCTGACCCGCGCCAACCTGTGCCGCGCGGTGGTCGAGGGCACTGCCTTCGGCCTGCGCTACGGCCTCGACCTGCTGCGCGCCAGCGGCCTGCAGAGCGAAACCATTCGCCTGATCGGCGGCGCAGCGAAAAGCCCGGTCTGGCGCCAGGTGATCGCCGATATCATGGGCACGCCACTGGTCTGCCCGCAGCACACCGAAGCCGCCGCGCTGGGCGCCGCCATCCAGGCCGCCTGGTGCCTGACGCCTGGCGGCGACCGCCGGGCGCAACTGGCCGCGCTGTGCGAGCGCTGCGTGCAGCTCGATGCCTGCACGCAGACGCAGCCGAACCCGGCGCGCACCACGCAGTACGAGGCGGTCTATCAACGCTACCGCGAGCAGGTCGACAGGCTCGCAGAGGACAACCCGCAGTGAGAGCCTCGCTGACGATGAAAGCCGCTTTGCAAAACGGCTTTTCGTAGGAGCCCCGCCCGGGGCGAAGCTTTTTCAGTGCGCGTCGCCCAGGTTCGCGGCGGGGCGCCGCTCCTACCCTTCTGTGCATCGGGGCTTGAATGAGGCAGGTGGTTTATAGATGTGCTCTTGAATCGATACGGAGATGAATATGTACCTGGTCTGTGGCGAAGCGCTGTTCGACGTGTTCATGCAGAGCGACGGCGGGCGTGGCAACGAGCTGGCCTTCAGGGCCATCGCTGGCGGCTCGCCGTTCAACGTGGCGCTGGGCCTGCGCCGTATGGGCGCCGACGCGGCGCTGTTCACCGGCATATCCTCGGACAGCCTCGGCCAGCGCCTGCGCCAGGTGCTGAGTGATGAGGGCGTAAGCGATGCCTACCTGATCGCCAGCGATGCGCCGACCACCCTGGCAATGGTCGGCCTGGACGCCGCCGGTTCGCCGCATTACAGCTTCCGCGGCGAAGGCTGCGCCGACCGCCAGTTGCTTGCCGAGCACCTGCCGACCCTGGATGCGCGGGTACGCGGCCTGCACCTCGGCTCCTTCTCTCTGGTGGTGGAGCCGGTGGCCGAGACGCTGCTGATGCTGGTGCAGCGCGAGCATGACCGGCGCCTGATCAGCCTTGATCCCAACGTGCGTCTCGGCCCGGCGCCGGATATCGCCCGCTGGCGCGAGCGCGTCGAGACCTTCGCCGGCTACGCTCATCTGATCAAGGTCAGCGAAGAGGATCTGCAGTTGCTCTATCCGGAGCACGATCCGCAGCAGGTCGCGGCGGGCTGGCTTAACGAGCGCTGCCAGCTGGTGTTCCTCACCCATGGCAGCGCAGGCGCCAGCGTCCACAGCCGTCACGGTCACTGGTCGGCGCCGGCGCAGGCCGTGGCCACCCGCGACACCGTCGGCGCTGGCGATACCTTCCAGGCCGCGCTGCTCAGTTACCTGGCACGGCAACAGCTGGACAACCCCGAGGCGCTGGCGACCCTGAGCCGCGAGCAGATCGACGCCATGTTGCACCTGGCCATCGAGGCGGCCGCCCTGACCTGTTCGCGCGTCGGCCCCGACCTGCCCTACCTGCATGAGCTGGACCGCCATCACCTGACAGCGCGCTAGCCTGGCTCGGTGTACTGACGAATGCGAACAGCTGCGTACCCATTGCCGACACCCGCCTCAGGTTGACGACCCTGCCGGTTGTCGCACCACCTGGCACAGGGGACACTTGGCGTGTGACTCGAGCAGCGCAGCGACTGTCGTTCTAGCAGCGTATTTTTCAGATAACAAAGAGGTTAGGGCATGCCTTACAAACATCAGGTGATTCCGCTTCAGGTCCACGAGGGCAGCGAAACTGCCGACCAGGCGCTGCAAAGCATCGTGAGTGGCTTCAAGCGCTTTCGCAACGAGGTGTTTCCGCAGCAGGAAGAGCTGTTCAAGAAGCTTGCCACCGCCCAGAACCCGCGTGCCATGTTCATCACCTGCGCCGACTCGCGTGTGGTGCCGGAGCTGATCACCCAGAGCTCGCCCGGCGACCTGTTCGTCAACCGCAACGTCGGTAACGTGGTGCCGGCCTACGGGCAGATGATGGGCGGTGTGTCCACCGCTATCGAGTACGCGGTGATGGCCCTGGGCGTGCAGCACATCATCGTCTGCGGTCACTCCGACTGCGGCGCGATGAAGGCGGTGCTCAACCCGGCATCGCTGGAATCCATGCCGACGGTCAAAGCCTGGCTGCGCCACGCCGAGGTCGCCCGCAGCGTGGTTGCCGAGAACTGCAACTGCAGCAACAACCAGGAAGCCCTGGAAGTGCTCACCGAAGAGAACGTGGTGGCGCAGCTCAACCACCTGTGCACGCACCCGTCGGTGGCGGCCAAACTGGCACGCGGTCAGCTGTTCATCCATGGCTGGGTTTATGACATCGAAACCAGCCAGATCAAGGCCTATGACGCCGAGCTGGGCAGCTTCCTGCCGCTCGATGGCGACAAGGTCCCGATGGCCACCCCGCGCGCGCGCTATCCGCAGGACTGATACAAAGACTCGCGGCTAACGCCCCTCCCACAAAACGCACCGTGAACGTGGGAGGGGCTTTAGCCGCGATGCTCCTCCAGCCCAGGCGGCTCCGCCCCTGGCGCGCTCTAGAACCTCTCCCCTCGCAGTACTTCCACCTGCGCCAGGTAGCAGACCATGGCGAAGTGGTCGTAGTAACGCACCTGCAGATGCTCGGCGATGCGCTCGGCCAGCTCGCGGTTGCAGATGATCTCCAGGCGGATGTTGCCCTCGGTGTCCCAGCCGGCGCTACGCACGCCACGATGCCCGCGGCCGCGTGCATCGGAAATGGTCCAGCCGGGTGCGCCCAGCGTTTCCAGATCGGCCAGCAGACGCTTCTCCAGCGCCGCCTCGCAGATCACGGTGAGCAGGGAGCGGTTGTGTGCATTCATCTCAGAACCCCCAGGCAATCAGTCGTTCGGCCAGCGCCAGATACAGCGGAATGCCGATCAGGATGTTGAAGGGGAAGGTTATCCCCAACGAGGCCGTGAGCGACAGCGATGGGTTGGCCTCGGGCAGGGCCAGGCGCATGGCCGCCGGCACCGCGATGTAGGAGGCCGAGGCGGACAGCGTGGCGAGCATCGCCGTGCCGCCCAGACTCAGGCCCATGAAGCGCGCCAGCAGGCCGCCGATCAGCGCACCGAGCAGCGGCATCAGCAGAGCGAAGGCCGCCAGGCGCAGGCCGAACTGCCTCAGCGCTCCGAGCTGGCCCGACGCGATCAGCCCCATCTCCAGCAGGAAGAACGCCAGCACCGGCTTGAACATGCTGGTATACAGCGGCTCCAGCGGCTTGATCGCCTCCTTGCCGGCAATGGCACCGATCACCAGACCGCCGAGCAGCAGCATGATGCTCTTGCCAAGGAAGATCTCCCGGCCCAATGCCCCCCAATGAGTATCACGCGAAATGCCTTTGGCCAGAACGATACCGACCAGGATTGCGGGAATTTCCAGAATCGCCACGAACAGCGGCATATAGCTCTCGAACTCGACGCCCTTGGCCAGCAGATAGGCCACCACCACGGCAAAGGTACCCGCACTGACCGAGCCATAGTGCGCCGCCACTGCCGCCGCATTGATGCGATCGAAACGCAGCCCCCGCAGCAGGACAAAAGCCAGGATCGGCAGCAGGATGCCCAGCGCCAATACCAACCCCGCCTGACCGAGCAATTGAGCGCTGGCCTGCTCGGCTAGCTCCACACCACCGTGCAAACCAATGGCCAGCAGTAGAATGATCGACAGGGTCTCGTATAGCGCCGCCGGCAGCTTGAGTTCGCTTTTGAGCAGGCCGGCGACCAGGCCGAAAACGAAGAACAACACCACCGGATCCAGAGTCACTTGGGTAACCTCCCCGTTCTACCTCAGTGAGTGCAAAGCGCGCGCGGCGCCGTTCAGCTTCGAGGCTCGCATCATCCGCCAGCCGCGTGGCCAAAGGAAAGGGTCAAGCCCCGGCACAGAGCGGTGCTGATCGCTCTGTTTTACCTCGCCGCGGTGGCGATGTGCCGGGGCATGACCGGAAACCTGGAAGACGCCAGTCACACGAAGACAAAAAAAGGAGCCTTGCGGCTCCCGGGTCTCGAACCCTGGGCGTCCGGTCAGGGACGCCAACGAATAAAAAAGGAGCCCGGGTTATACGCCCCGTCAAACTTGCCCATCCAACAGGCCGGGCTCCATAGAGGTTAACCTTCGATTTCCACCAGAACTTCGCCCGGATTGACGCGGTCGCCCTTGGCCACGTGAACGGCCTTGACGGTACCGGCAATCGGCGCCTGCACTTCGGTTTCCATCTTCATCGCTTCGGTGATCAGCACGGCCTGACCGGCCTTGACCTTGTCACCCTCCTTGACCAGCACATCGACGATGTTGCCCGGCATGGTGGTGGACACGTCGCCCGGTGCACCGGCCTGCTTGCGCTTGCCACCGCTGCCTGCGACGAAATCGTTGAGCGGCTCGAACACCACCTCTTCCGGCATGCCGTCGATGGACAGGTAGAAGTGGCGCTTGCCGTCGCCCTTGACGCCGACGCCGGTGATGTCCACGCGGTAGCTTTCGCCATGCACGTCGACCACGAACTCGGTCGGTACGCCTTCACCACCGACTGGCGCCGCCTTGCCCTGGCCATTCGGCATGGGCAGCAGCTCTTCCGGCTTGAGGGTGCCGGCCGCGCGCTCTTCGAGGAACTTGCGCCCGATGTCGGGGAACATGGCGAAAGTCAGCACGTCCTCTTCGGACTTGGCCAGGCTGCCGATCTCTTCACGCAGGCGCGCCAGCTCGGGCTTGAGCAGGTCGGCCGGGCGCACGTCGATCACTTCCTCGCTGCCGATGGCCTGCTTGCGCAGTTGCTCGTCGACCTTGCCCGGCGCCTTGCCGTAGCGGCCCTGCAGGTACAGCTTCACCTCGTTGGTGATGGTCTTGTAGCGCTCGCCGGCCAGCACGTTGAAGAACGCCTGGGTACCGACGATCTGCGAAGTCGGAGTCACCAGCGGCGGGAAGCCGAGGTCGGCACGCACACGCGGAATCTCTTCCAGCACCTCGTTCATGCGATTCAGCGCGCCCTGTTCCTTGAGCTGGTTGGCCAGGTTGGAAATCATTCCGCCCGGCACCTGGTTGACCTGCACTCGGGTGTCCACGCCGGTGAACTCGCTCTCGAACTGGTGGTACTTCTTGCGCACGGCATGGAAGTACATGCCGATTTCCTGAATCAGTTCCAGATCCAGGCCGGTGTCGAACTCGCTGCCCTTGAGCGCGGCGACCATCGACTCGGTGCCCGGGTGGCTGGTGCCCCAGGCCAGGCTGGAGATGGCGGTGTCGATGTGGTCGGCACCGGCTTCGATGGCCTTGAGCTGACACATGGCGCCGAGACCGGCGGTGTCGTGGCTGTGGATAAATACCGGCAAATCGATCTCGGCCTTCAGCGCCTTGACCAGCTCGAAGGTGGCGTAGGGCGTGAGCAGGCCGGCCATGTCCTTGATGGCGATGGAGTCGATGCCCATCGCCTGCATGGCCTTGGCCTGGGCGACGAAGGCCTCGTTGGTGTGCACCGGGCTGGTGGTATAGGCGATGGTGCCCTGGGCGTGCTTGCCGGCAGCCTTGACCGCCTCGATGGCCACGCGCAGGTTACGCACGTCGTTCATCGCATCGAAGATGCGGAACACGTCGATGCCGTTGACCGCGGCCTTGGCCACGAAGGCGCGCACCACGTCATCGCTGTAGTGGCGGTAGCCGAGCAGGTTCTGCCCGCGCAGAAGCATCTGCAGGCGGGTGTTGGGCAGCGCGGCCTTGAGCTGGCGCAGGCGCTCCCACGGGTCTTCCTTGAGGAAGCGCACGCACGAATCGAAGGTGGCCCCACCCCAGACTTCCAGCGACCAGTAGCCGACGCGATCGAGCTTGTCGCAGATCGGCAGCATGTCCTCGGTGCGCATGCGGGTCGCCAGCAGCGACTGGTGGGCATCGCGCAGGACGGTATCGGTAACGGTGATCTTCTTGCTCATGATGTCCCCTACAGGCCCGCGTGGGCAGCGATGGCGGTGGCGATGGCGATGGCCAGGTGCGACGGGTTGCGCTTGATCGAGTACTGGGTCAGTTCCGGGTGGCTTTCGACGAAGCTGGTATTGAACTGGCCGCTACGGAATTCCGGATTACGCAGGATTTCCTGGTAATAGGGCGCGGTGGTGCGCACGCCCTGCACGCGCATGTCGTCCAGCGCACGCAGGCCGCGGTCCATCGCCTCTTCCCAGGTCAGCGCCCAGACGATCAGCTTCAGGCACATCGAGTCGTAATAGGGCGGAATGGTGTAGCCGGTATAGATCGCCGTGTCGGTACGCACACCGGGGCCGCCCGGCGCGTAGTAACGGGTGATCTTGCCGAACGAGGGCAGGAAGTTGTTCTTCGGGTCCTCGGCGTTGATGCGGAACTGCAGGGCATAACCGCGATGGATGATGTCTTCCTGCTTGACCGACAGCGGCAAGCCGCTGGCGATGCGGATCTGCTCGCGAACGATGTCGATGCCGGTGATTTCCTCGGTGATGGTGTGCTCCACCTGCACCCGGGTGTTCATCTCCATGAAGTACACCTCGCCTTCGGCGAGCAGGAACTCCACGGTACCGGCGTTCTCGTAGCCCACGGCCTGCGCTGCACGCACGGCCAGGTCACCGATATAGGCGCGCTGCTCGGGGGTGAGCTGCGGGCTGGGGGCGATTTCGATCAGTTTCTGGTTACGGCGCTGGATCGAGCAATCGCGCTCGTACAGGTGCACGGTGTTGCCGAAGCTGTCAGCGAGGATCTGCGCCTCGATGTGCTTCGGGTTGACGATGCATTTTTCCAGGAAGACTTCGGCGCTACCGAAGGCCTTGGTCGCCTCGGAGATTACCCGCGGGTAGGCCTGCTCCAGCTCCTCGCGGCTGTTGCAGCGACGAATGCCGCGACCGCCACCACCGGAGGTGGCCTTGAGCATCACCGGGTACCCGATACGCTCGCCTTCGCGCAGGGCTTCGGCCAGGTCGGCGACGTTGCCTTCGGTGCCAGGGGTGCAGGGCACACCGGCGGCCATCATGCTGCGGCGCGCTTCGGTCTTGTCGCCCATGCGGCGGATGACCTCCGCGCTCGGGCCTATGAATTTGATCCCGCGTTCAGCGCAGATCTCTGCAAGTTCGGCGTTCTCGGAAAGAAAACCGTAGCCGGGGTGCAGCGCATCGCAGCCGGTTTCCACCGCCAGATTGACCAGCTTGCGCGGGTTCAGATAGCCGGCCAGCGGGTCTTCGCCAATGCTGTGCGCCTCGTCGGCACGCTTGACGTGCAACGCATGACGGTCGGCTTCGGAATAGATGGCCACCGAGCGGATGCCCATTTCGGCGCAGGCCCGCACGATGCGGACGGCAATCTCACCACGGTTGGCGATCAGTATTTTTCTTATCACGATCCAATCCTCAGCGCAGAGCTGCAAGGGACGCTGCAACAGTTGGTTGCAAAACGTGGTGAAACCCTATCCGGCTATACGAATTAACCAAAATGAATAATTATTTGATCGTGCATAAGTAATTACTTATGCGCTGACCGAACGAGGACGAAAACGTGCGTAAAACCCTGCTGCGCATGACCCTGCGCCAACTTCAGGTGTTCCGGGCCGTATGCGAGCACGGCTCCTACAGCCGTGCCGCCGACGAAATGGCGCTGACCCAGCCGGCGGTCAGCCTGCAGATCCGCCAACTGGAGGAGCTGGTCGGCCAGCCGCTGTTCGAGTACGTCGGCAAGAAGCTCTACCTCACCGAAGCGGCCGAGGCGCTCAGGCGCGCCAGCAGCGACATCTTCGGCCGCCTGGAAAGCCTGGACATGCAGCTGTCGGACTTGCAGGGCTCGCTGCAGGGACAGCTCAATTTGTGCGTGGAATCCAGCGCAAAGTATTTCATTCCCCACCTTTTCGCCGATTTTAGGCGCCATTACCCGGAAGTCAGCCTCAACCTTACGGTGGTCAATCATGCGCTGGTGGTGCGCCGCCTGACCCTCAGCCGAGACGACCTGATGATCATGAGCCAGGTGCCACAGGACATGGCACTGGACTTCATGCCCTTCCTCAACAACCCGATCATTGCCGTGGCGGCGCCGGATCACCCCTTGTGCGAGGCCGACAACCTGCAGCTGCAGGATCTCACCGCCTATCCGCTGCTGATTCGCGAAAGCGGCTCGGGCACGCGCCGCGCCTGCGAGGAGTACTGCCACCAGAAACGCGCACACTTTCCGCTTACGCTGGAGATCGGCTCGCTGGAATCGCAGCGCGAAGCGGTACTGGCCGGGCTTGGCATCGCCCTGTTGCCGCGTCATGCGGTGCGCATGGAATTGCAGCATGGCCTGCTGCGTGAGCTGCCGGTGAGTGAACTGCCCTTACAGCGCAGTTGGTGCGTAGTGAATATTCGCGGTCGCAGGTTGTCACCTGTAGCGCAGGCCTTCGTCGACTTCATCCGTACCGAGCGCGCGCAGATCGTCAAGCTGGCCGAGCGCTTCGAAGGTGGCCACGCAGGATCAGGCAAGAATCTCGCAGGATCGGCATAACCTCTTCCGGTCGATCTGCGCGAAATTGCCAGCCTGAGCCCCTCTACCATCCAAACCTGCCTGGGAGAACGCAATGTTGTCGGGAATCAGCGCCCTGCTCGGCGCCATCCGCGGGCTGGAACGCGACAATGGCCAGGCCGTGCTCGCCACGGTGGTCAAGGTGGAGGGCTCGGCCTACCGCCGCCCCGGCGCGCGCATGCTGATTCCGCTCTACGGCGGTACCGTGGGTACCATCAGTGGCGGTTGCCTGGAATCCGAAGTGGCGAAGAAGGCCTGGTGGCTGACCGATAGCGGCGAGGCCGTGATCCGCCGCTACAGCACGGCTACCCAGGACGACGATGACGATCAGGACGCCGCACTGACCTTTGGCCTCGGCTGCAACGGCACCGTGCACGTGCTGCTCGAACGCCACAGCGCGGCAAAGCCGCTGGCGGTACTCGAGTTGCTGCGCCGGGTGCGCGAAAGCGGCCAGGCTGGCGCGGTGGCCACGGTGATCGGCAGCTATCGCAACGCCCGCGTGCGCGTGGGTGATCGTCTTTGCCTGCATCCCTCGCTCAGTGACAGTGGTCGCCTGCTGGATGCAGCACTCGACGCCGAGGTGCGCGCCGATCTGCAGCGCACCCTGAGCGATGGCCGCTCCTCCCTGCGCAGCTACCGTGTTGAGCGCGGCGATATCGAGGTGTTCTGCGAATACCTGGCACCGCAGCGACGCCTGGTGATCTTCGGCGCCGGGCATGACGCCCAGCCGCTGACGCATATGGCCAAACTGCTGGACTGGCACGTCACCGTGGTCGACGGCCGCGCCCATTTCGCCCGCGCCGAACGCTTTCCCGACGCCGACGCCGTGCTGCAGGTCGATGCGCGACCACCCTATGACCTGCACACACTCACCGACGGCGCCATGGTGGCGATCATGACTCACAGCTACAGCCAGGATCGCCACTGGCTGGGCAGCGTGCTGCAGGGCTCGCCCGCCTATATCGGCCAGTTGGGGCCACGCGACCGCACCGAACGACTGCTGGACGAGATACGCCAGCACAGCCCGCAATTGCCGGCCCTGGAGCGCCTGCACTACCCCATCGGCCTGGATATCGGCGGCGACACGCCGGAAAGCGTGGCCACGGCGATCCTCGCGGAAATGACCGCGGCGATGAACCAGCGCGATGGCGGCATGCTCATGCACCGCCGGGCGTCGATCCATACACCAACACCATTGGACTGCAGCGATATCGAGCCGGCGACCAGACTAAGTGCGTCCTGATCCCCGGACTGCATCGAGGCCACCCTACATGCTGAACGCCCGACACGATCCCGTAGGAGCGGCTTCAGCCGCGATCAATGGCCAAAGCTCGCCGCTAAAGCGCCTCCTACACTAGAACGACCTCCCGAGGCACGGTTGATCTTCCCCTGTGGGAGGGGCTTTAGCCGCGAACACCTTTGCAGCGATCTCGCCGCTAAAGCACCTCCCAAAGTGCCCCACAAACCAAAACGCCCGGGCAATTGCCCGGGCGCCTTGTTTGCTGCAGCCAGCTTCAGGCCTTGATCTGCGCCGGGAACGGCAACTTGCGCAGGCGCACGCCGGTGGCGGCGAACAGGGCGTTGGCCAGGGCCGGCGCCAGCGGAGGCACGCCAGGCTCGCCGACACCGGTGGGGTTCGCCGCGGACGGCACGATATGCACCTCCACCTTGGGCATCTCGTTCATGCGCAGCACCTGGAAGTCGTGGAAGTTCGATTGCTCGACCCGCCCTTCCTTCAGGGTGATCGCACTGTGCCGAGCGGCGGCCAGACCGAAGCCAATACCGCCTTCCATCTGCGCGCGGATCACGTCCGGATTGATGGCGATGCCGCAGTCCACCGCACAGACCACGCGATCCAGACGGTAGCTGCCATCGGCCTTGACCGTGACCTCGACGACCTGCGCCACGAAGGAGCCGAAGGATTCGTGCACGGCAACGCCCCGCCCGCGCTTCTCGCCCTCGGCACCGGCGGCCAGTGGCTTGTCCCAGCCGGCCTGTTTGGCCGCCAGCTCCAGCACGCCACGATGACGCGGATGACTTTCGAGCAGCGCATGACGGAAGGCGTAAGGGTCCTGGCCCGCGGCCACGGCCGCCTCATCGATCATGGTTTCGGCCACGAAGCCGGTGTGGGTATGGCCCACCGAGCGCCACCACAGCACCGGCACCCTGATATTGGTCGGCGTGCTCAGCTCCACCCGCAGGTTGGGCACCGCGTAGGACAGGTTGGACAGGCCCTCCACCGAGGTATGGTCGACCCCGTCCTTGATCAAGAAAGGCTCCATCGAAGTGCCGCTCATGATCGACTGCCCGACGATGCGGTTGTGCCAGGCCTGCAGCTTGCCGGCCTGGTCCAGGCCGATACGCACGCGGTGCAGGTACAGCGGCCGGAAGAAGCCGCCGCGGGTGTCGTCCTCGCGCGTCCAGACCATCTTCACCGGCGCATCGACGCCCTTGTCGCGCGCGGCCTTGGTGATGGCCACCGCCTCCAGCAGGTAGTCGGAAACCGAACTGGCGCGACGGCCGAAGCTGCCGCCGGCGTACAGCTGGGTCAGCGAAACCTGCTCGGGCTTGAGGCCCAGGTAGCTGCTGATGATGGCCTGATCGACGGTCTGGAACTGCTCGCCGTTCCAGATCTCGCAGCGCTCGCTGGAGAGTTTCACCAGGCAGTTCATCGGCTCCATCGCCGCATGGGCCAGGTAGGGAAATTCGTACTCAGCCTCGACGGTTTTCGCCGCCTGGGCCAACGCCGCATCGGCATCGCCCTTGCTCGCGGCGGGCAGGCCCGGCTGGCCCGCGCTCTCGCGGTACTGGGCAAAAATCTCCTCGCTGCCGAGGGTGAAGGCCTGGCTCTCGTCCCACTCGATCACCAGCGCATCGCGCCCCTGGCGCGCGGCCCAGGTGTTATTCGCCAGCACGGCGACGCCCGCTCGGCCGTGGGGCAGGTCGCGGAACTCCACCACCTCGACCACGTCGCGCACCGCCTTGGCCTTGCTGCTGTCCACCTTGCGCGGCACGCCGCCAAAACGCGGCGGGTAGGCGACCATGGCTACCAGCATGCCCGGCAGCTTGAAGTCCTGGGTGAACACGGCGCTGCCGTTGGTCTTGTCCAGGCTGTCCTTGCGCCGCAGATCGCGCTTGCCGATCAGCTTGAAGTCCTTGGGATCCTTGAGCTGTACCTGCTCCGGTACCGGCAGTTGCGCGGCGGCCTCGACCAGCTCACCGAAGCCGGCGCTGCGGCCTGAGCCGGCGTGGCTGACCACGCCCTGACTGACGCTGATCTCGCTGACCGGCACACCCCAGCGCTGCGCAGCAGCCGCCACCAGCATGGCCTTGGCAGTGGCGCCGGCGTTGCGCATCTGCTCCCAGGAGTTGGCCATGGCGGTGCTGCCGCCGGTGCCCTGCATCGGGCCGAAGGCGAGGTTGTTGTAGCGTTTCACATCGGCCGGCGCGCCTTCGACGCGTACCTGGTCCCAGTCGGCATCCAGCTCTTCGGCCAGCAGCGTGGCCAGGCCGGTGTAGCTGCCCTGACCCATCTCCAGATGTTTGGCCAGCACGGTCACCGTGCCATCGAGGTCGATACGCACGAAGGCGTTCGGCTCCAGCGGGCCGCCTGCCGCCAGTGCATCCATGCCGCGCAGCAGCGGCGCGAAGAAGATGCCCAGGGCCAGGCCGCCGGCGCCTTTGAGCAGGCTGCGACGGCTGACGTTGAGAATGCCGCGAGTGGCGCTGTCGGGGGTTTCGATCTTGCCCATGTTCATGCGCCTCCTCAGGCCAGCTTGCCGGCAGCGTCGTGAATGGCGGCACGAATCCGCACATAGGTGGCGCAGCGGCAGATGTTGCCGCTCATGGCCGCGTCGATATCGGCGTCGCTCGGCGCCTTGTTGCCGCTGAGCAGCGCCGTGGCGGCCATGATCTGCCCGGATTGGCAGTAGCCGCACTGCACCACGTCGAGCTGGCGCCAGGCCTCCTGGACCACCTTGCCCACGGCGTCCTCGCCAACCGCCTCGATGGTGCTGATGCGCTTGCCGGCCACGGCCGATACCGGCGTGATGCAGGAACGGGTCGGCTGGCCATCGACGTTCACCGTGCAGGCGCCGCACAGCGCCATGCCACAGCCGTACTTGGTGCCGGTGAGATTGGCCACGTCACGCAGGGCCCAGAGCAGCGGCATATCGCCCGCCACGTCCAGTTCATGGTCCTGGCCGTTGAGATTCAGGGTAATCATGGTCTGCCCACCTTTCTGATGGTGTCTAGGTCATTTCGCCAGGCCGCGCTGGCGATCACGGTGAGGCCCGCACGCAAGGGGCCGGAGGGTCACTTTAGTGGGCGCAAAAGCGGCTGTCGCCGCCTGCCGGTGAGATAGGCAGAACCGGGCAATAAGTTCGTAGAATCGGGCAAGCTCGCCGCCCTGCCCGTGGCAGGGCAGGGCAGCACAAGCAATCAGGCTGCGCGGCGCGAGGTGCGCTCGGCATTGAGCAGGTAGCCGGCGGGCACCAGCTCGGGGAAATCGGCAAGCTCGCGCTGCAACTGGCACTGCTCGGCGTAGTGCTCGATGGCCCGACGATAGGCCATGCGGCGCTGGTCTTGCAGTTTGCGCCGGGTCTTGGCGTCGGGTTGGTCGTGCAGTTGCGCGTCATCGAAGATACGAGGCATCTCGGTTCTCCCGGAACGAGGACTGGAGCGCCCAGCTTCGCTCGGGGAGATGACGCTTTGACGGCAGGGCTATGAAGACTCGGTGACTTTGCGCAGCTCAGCCGACTCGATCTTCCTCGACTTTCGACGGCTGTGCACGCGAACTGCATCGACCGGCAACAGCAGCGTATCCAGCGCAGCGTCAACCGGCAGGGAAACGATCAACACGGGACAAGCCAGAAACATCCAGCACCAGCCATCGCCGGCAGCATCCACTGCGTACTTGGTCGCCGGATACAGTTTGACCTGCTTGTCGGCATCCATGCGGGAGAAAAAAGTACTGCACCCCGCCAACAGAACGATCAATGCCGCCAGCCCGGCGTGCCCCACTGAACACTTCATCCCTGAAGATCCTGCGTTAATCCTCGCTGCTACGCAGCGACTTCGGTGACAGGCGCAGACTACGCAGACTGCGCTTGACGCTCTTGAGGTGGTTGACCAGGCTCGGCCCACGCGCCATGGCCACGCCCATGGCCAACACGTCGATCACCACCAGGTGGGCGATGCGCGAGGTCAGCGGGGTGTAGATCTCGGTGTCTTCCTGCACGTCGATGGCCAGGTTGACCGTCGACAGCTCGGCCAGTGGTGTCTGGCTCGGGCACAGGGTGATCAGGCTGGCGCCGGACTCCCGCACCAGGTTGGCGGTGATCAACAGGTCCTTGGAACGCCCGGACTGGGAGATGCACACCGCCACATCGCCCGGCTGCAGCGTCACGGCACTCATCGCCTGCATGTGCGGGTCGGAATAGGCCGCGGCGTTGAGCAGCAGACGGAAGAATTTGTGCTGGGCATCAGCCGCAACCGCACCGGATGCACCGAAGCCATAGAACTCCACGCGCTGGGCCTTGGAGCAGGCGGCGATGGCGCGCTGCAGCGCCTCGGGATCGAGCTTCTCGCGCACTTCCATCAGCGTATGCAGGGTGGTGTCGAAGATCTTCAGGCTGAAGTCGGCGACCGAGTCATCCTCGTGAATCGCGAACTGGCCGAAGCTGGCGCCGGCGGCCAGGCTCTGCGCCAGCTTGAGCTTGAGATCCTGGAAACCGCTGCAACCGATGGCACGGCAGAAACGCACGATGGTCGGCTCGCTGATGCCGACGCTGTGCGCCAGCTCGGCCATGGAGCTGTGCATCACCGATGCTGGATCGAGCAGGACGTGATCGGCCACCTTGAGCTCGGACTTGCGCAGCAGGTGGCGCGACTGGGCGATGTGTTGCAACAGATTCACGGAGGTAGGCTCTATGCGGATAAAGGTCTACCGCGACACTTGGCGAGTCATGGCTCGGTTATGATCGGCGGTCGGCGGTTGTAGTGACCTTGTAGTTATACTACATAGCTCGGGCCTGCGCACAGCCAAGCGGCTGCCGAATAGCTGAACGAATGTTTCAAACAGCGGGCGCGCTGGAAAAAAACAGGCATTCTTGAAGAGCTTTCACTGCCTCTTTCCTGCAATCGCAGGTAGTTTGCAACGGTCTGCCATCACGAGTCGGAGTGTTTCCCTTGAGTATTCCCTGCGACATGCTGGTCTTCGGCGGCACGGGCGACCTGGCCCTGCACAAGCTGCTGCCGGCGCTTTACCACCTGCATCGCGAAGGGCGCCTGCATACCGATGTGCGCATCCTCGCTCTGGCGCGCAGCAGCCACAGCCGCGAGTCCTATCAGGCCCTGGCCGAACGTCACTGCCGCGCCCAGGTTGCGCGCGCCGACTTCGCCAACGACACCTGGGCGAGCTTCGCCGCACGCCTCGACTACTTCGCCATGGACGCCGCGCAGAGCGCCGATTTCGGCCGCCTGGCCAAGCGCCTGGGGCGTGATGAGCAGCGCGTGCGGGTCTACTACCTGGCAACCGCGCCGAGCCTGTTCGAAGACATCGCCGCGCACCTGGCCAATGCCGGTCTGGCCGATCCGGCGGCGCGCATCGTGCTGGAAAAGCCCATCGGCCATTCGCTGGAGTCGGCGCGGGCGATCAATGCCGCGATCGGCGCCGTGTTCGACGAGGCGCGGGTGTTTCGCATCGACCACTACCTGGGCAAGGAAACCGTGCAGAACCTCATGGCGCTGCGCTTCGCCAACGCCCTGTTCGAGCCGGTATGGCGCGCCGGACACATCGACCACGTGCAGATCAGCGTGTGCGAA
This sequence comes from Pseudomonas sp. KB-10, assembly GCF_018221585.1. Lineage (NCBI taxonomy): Bacteria > Pseudomonadati > Pseudomonadota > Gammaproteobacteria > Pseudomonadales > Pseudomonadaceae > Pseudomonas > Pseudomonas sp. KB-10. Next base: position 1,003,130 of record NZ_QYYB01000001.1, on the reverse strand, counting down.
ACCCTCGGTGTGGAAAACCGCGGCGGCTACTACGACAAGGCCGGCGCCATGCGCGACATGATCCAGAACCACCTGCTGCAGTTGCTATGCCTGGTGGCCATGGAAGCGCCGGTGCGCTTCGACGCCGAAGCGGTGCGCAACGAGAAGGTGAAGATTCTCGAAGCACTCAAGCCCATCAGCGGCCTCGACGTACAGGACAAGACCGTGCGCGGCCAGTACACCGCCGGCAAGATCGGCGGCCACGACGTGCCGGCCTACTACTTCGAGAAGAACGTCGACAACGACAGCGATACCGAAACCTTCGTCGCGGTGCAGGTGGAGATCGACAACTGGCGCTGGGCCGGCGTGCCGTTCTATCTACGCACCGGCAAGCGCCTGGCGAAGAAAACCTCGGAAATCCTCATCCAGTTCAAGCCGGTACCGCATCGGCTGTTCAACGATGGCGAAGCCAATCAACTGCTGATCCGCCTGCAACCGGAAGAGCGCATCAGCCTGCAGCTGATGGCCAAGAATCCCGGCAAGGGCATGCGCCTGAAGCCTGTCGAGCTGGACCTCAACCTGGCCAACGCCTTCAACCAGCAGCGCCGCTGGGACGCCTACGAACGCCTGCTGCTGGATGTGATCGAAGGCGACTCGACGCTGTTCATGCGCCGCGACGAGGTGGAGGCTGCCTGGCAGTGGGTCGACCCCATCCTCCAGGGCTGGCACCAGCACTACCAGAGCCCGCGCCCCTACCCGGCCGGCAGCGATGGCCCGGAGCAGCTGCAGCACCTGCTGGAGCGCCACGGGCGCCATTGGGCATAAAGGCGTAGCCCGGATGCAATCCGGGGGGCTTTCTCAGCACCGCCCCGGATTTCATCCGGGCTACTGGCTCGCGCCGGCGTCGCTCAGGCTGCTGATCGGCGCACGTGCGCGAGCACCACAAGCAACACCAGCATTCCCAACACCCCTGCCCCGACGAACAACCCCTCGTAGCCCAACGCCTCGGCCAACACCCCGCTGCTGGCCCCGACGAAGCCGGACAGCAGCAACTGCGCCGAGGCCTGCAGAGTGAAGTCAGCGCCTTCGTGTTCCGGGCGGCACATGCGCATCATCGTGGCGAACAGGGCGACGGTGGACATGCCATCGGCCACCTGCTCGAACAGAGTCACGGCGTAGACCAGGCCAACATTGGCCCCCTGCCCCACCAGCAGCGCCAGCGCGGCGATGCCGATGGCCTGCAGGGCGCCGAACAGGATCAATGCACGCAGCCCGCCGATACGGGCGTAGAGCAGGCCGCCAAGCACCGCGCCAGCGATGCCGGCCAGGCTGCTGATCAGGGTTAGCTGGCCAAGCGCACCCATGCTCCAGCCCTGGTCCACCAGCATCGGCTTGATCATCGGCGAGCCGAGCGAGTCACCGAGCTTGAAGGTCAGCACCACCGCCAGCCACAGCAGCATGCCCGGCTGCGCCAACAAGCCGCGGTAGTGATGGAGCAAAAGGCTCGGACCAAGGGCGCGCTCCGCCAGAGCGGGCTGAAAGGGTAGAGTTCGACGCTCGGGGAACAACCAGATCGGCACAGTCATCAACAGGATCAGGCCGGCCACCAGCCCCACAGCCAGGTTCCAGCCCAACGGGTCGATCACCAGCAGCAGACCGCTGCCACTGACGATCATGCCGACCTTGTAGCCGCCGACCTGCAGGCTGTTGCCGAGGCCGCGCCAGCGCTCGGGCAGCAGGCGCACGGTGAGGCCATCGGTGGCAATGTCCTGGGTCGACGCCAGCAGATTGATCAGCAACAACAGGCCAAGCAGCAGCCACAGGCCCGAACCGAACAGGGTCTGCGGGGCCAGCAGCGCCAGTGCGGCGACACAGACGATGACTCCGCTCTGCAGCGGCAGAATCCAGCCACGGTGATGGCCCAGCCGGGACGAGGCCAGGCGGTCGATCCACGGCGCCCAGAACACCTTGAGCAGCCAGGGCAGCGCCAGCAGCTTGAGCAGGCCGATCAATGCCAGGTCGACGCCATGCTGACGCAGCAGCACCGGTAACGAGTGGGCGATCAGCCCGGACGGCAGGCCCTGCGCGCAATAGAGGGAGGCCAGCAGCACCAGCGTGGCGTTGGACGGGCGAGGTGCGGTTGGCGACATGGCAGGCGCTCGCGGCAAAAGCGCAAGCCTAGTGGTTTGCGCCGGCCAGCGGCAATGTGGAGGTGGTTACAGTTCGTAGCTCGGCGGTCGCGGCTGAAGCCGCTTCCACAACAGCCTCGCCGCCCCGTAGCCCGGATGCAATCCGGGGCGTCCATCGCGCGAGATCCGGCAGATTTTCCAGTGCATAGGGCGGATGGCGCTTTTTCATCCACCATGAAGGCTCAGCCAGCGCTTCTCTGGTGGAACGATAAAGCGTGTTCCACCCTACAGGCTACCGAGGCACTCGTTCAGGCCAGCGGCCAGGTTTTCCAACAGCTGCTCGTAACCGCTGGCATTGACCGGCAGGGTGCCGCCCAGCGCATCCAGCTCTGCCAGTTGCACCGGCAGGCCGGCGGTCAGGGTTTCGGCCAGGCGCGGGCGCAGCGGCGGTTCGCTGAAGACGCAGCTCGGACCGGTCTGCTGCAGACGCTCACGCATGGCAGCGACATGGCGCGCACCAGGCTGCACTTCGGTCAGCACGCTGAACACGCCGGCGTGCTTGAGGCCATAGGCGGCCTCGAAATAGTCGAAGGCCTCGTGGAAAACGAAGTACGGCTTGCCTTGCAGGGCGGCCAGTTGCGGACGGATACGGCCATCGAGCGCATCCAGGCGCGCCTCGAAGGCTTGCAGGTTGGCGGCGTAACGCGCGGCGTTGGCAGCGTCCAACTTGGTCAGGTCTGCCGCCATGCGCGCGGCTATCACCTTGGCGTTGTCCGCAGCCAGCCACAAATGGGCATCCAGACTGCCCGGACGATGGTCGTGATCGTGGCCAAGGCCGTCAGCGGCGTGTGCATGCTGGTGATCATGACCCTCCTCGTGGTGATCATGCTCATCATGACTGTCGCCGAAGTGACGCAGGGTCATGCCGGGCAGCTCCTGCACGGCCACCTGCGGCTTGTCGCGGCTGCTCAGCACACGGGGCAGGAAGGCCTCCATGTCCGGGCCGATCCAGTACAGCAGGTCGGCCTCGCGTACACGCCGTACGTCGGACGGGCGCAGCGCATAGTGGTGCGGCGAGGCGCCCGGCGGCAGCAGTACTTCAGGTTCGCCAACACCGTCCTGAACCGCAGCGGCGATCAGTTGCAACGGCTTGATACTGGTCAGGACGCGTACCTCGGCCTGGGCGCTGGCGACGAAAAACAGGGCAATGAAACAGAAAACACGTAACACGGGGCATACTCAAGCGACATTGAACAGGTAACATAATAACGTCTCTTACCTGCGCCGTCCTTGCCCATGACCGACACGCCCCTGTCTGCACGCCCCCACGATCACTCCCGCTGTGTCAGCCATGCGCTGGCCGAAGCCGAAGCCATCTGTGCGCGCCAGGGCTTGCGCCTGACGACCCTGCGCAAACGCGTACTGGAGCTGGTCTGGGCCAGTCACAAGCCGCTCGGTGCCTATGACATCCTCGGCGTACTGAGTGATGAAGACGGCCGCCGCGCCGCGCCGCCCACCGTCTACCGCGCGCTGGATTTCCTGCTTGAGAACGGCCTGGTGCACCGCATCGCCTCTCTCAACGCCTTCGTTGGCTGCAGCCATCCCGAACACGCGCATCAGGGCCAGTTCCTGATCTGCCGCGCATGCCACGCGGCGACCGAACTGGAGCAGCCCGCCATCAGCCAGGCCATCGTCGATGGTGCGGCCGGCGTCGGTTTCGTCGTGGAAAGCCAGACCGTGGAAGTCGTCGGCCTGTGCGCGGGCTGCAAGGACAAGTCATGAGCGAGACGCTGATCCGTCTCGACGGCGTCGCTGTGAGCTTCAACGGCCAGGCAGTGCTGGACGACGTGCAGCTCAGCGTGCAGCCCGGCGAGATCGTCACGCTGATCGGCCCCAACGGCGCCGGCAAGACCACCCTGGTGCGCGTGGTGCTCGGCCTGCTGCAACCGGAGCGCGGCAGCGTGCGTCGCGCGCCACGCCTGCGCATCGGCTACATGCCGCAAAAACTGCATGTCGATGCGACCCTGCCGCTGTCGGTGCTGCGCTTTTTGCGGCTGGTACCGGGCGTGGACCGCAAACGCGCGCTGGCAGCGCTGGCCGAAGTCGGCGCCGAGCAGGTGATCGACAGCCCGCTGCAGAGCATTTCCGGCGGCGAAATGCAGCGTGTGCTGCTGGCCCGGGCATTACTGCGCGAGCCGCAACTGCTGGTACTCGACGAACCGGTGCAGGGCGTCGACGTGGCGGGTCAGGCCGAGCTGTACCGGCTGATCTCGCGGCTGCGCGAGCGTCATGGCTGCGGCGTGCTGATGGTCTCGCACGACCTGCACCTGGTGATGAGCGCCACCGATCAGGTGGTCTGCCTCAACCGCCATGTCTGCTGTTCGGGGCACCCCGAGCAGGTCAGCGGCGACCCAGCCTTCATCGAGCTGTTCGGCCAGGACGCCAAGAGCCTGGCCGTCTATCACCATCATCACGATCACGCTCATGACCTGCATGGCGGCGTGGTCAAGCCCGGCCTGACCATTCACGGCCCGGCTCACGTTCATGGCCCAGGTTGCAAGCACTGATGCCCGACTTTCTTCTCAACGCCCTGCTCGCCGGCCTGGCGCTGGCTCTGGTAGCCGGCCCGCTCGGCTCCTTCGTGGTATGGCGGCGCATGGCCTATTTCGGCGACACCCTGTCCCACGCTGCCCTGCTCGGCGTGGCGCTGGGCCTGCTGCTCGATGTCAGCCCGACCCTCACCGTGACCGTCGGCTGCGTGCTGCTCGCCGTGCTGCTGGTGACCCTGCAACAGCGCCAGCCGCTGGCCTCCGACACCCTGCTGGGCATCCTCGCCCACAGCACCCTGTCGCTGGGCCTGGTGGCGCTGAGCTTCATGCATGACGTGCGCATCGACCTGATGAGCTATCTGTTCGGCGACCTGCTCGCCGTCAGCCCCACCGATCTGGCCTGGATCATCGGCGGCAGCGCGCTTGTGCTGACACTGCTGGCCTGGCTGTGGCGACCGCTGCTGGCGATCACCGTGCACGAGGAACTGGCGCGGGTCGAAGGTCTGCCGGTGGCGGCGATCCGCCTGGCGCTGATGCTGCTGATCGCCGTGGTGATCGCCGTGGCGATGAAGATCGTCGGCGTGCTGCTGATCACCTCCTTGCTGATCATCCCCGCCGCTGCTGCCCAGCGCCACGCGCGCACCCCGGAGCAGATGGCCGTGGGCGCCAGCCTGCTCGGCCTGCTGGCCGTTTGCTGCGGCCTGGCGCTGTCCTGGTATCAGGATACGCCGGCCGGACCATCCATCGTGGTCAGCGCCGCCGCCCTGTTCCTGGCCAGCTTCACCCTGCCCAAGCGCAGTTTCTGATGGCGCGCCCTGCGTAGCCCGGCGGCGTTCGAGCTAGGCAGAGCGGCCAGATGAAATCGGAGCCGCAAACCTGTATGATTGCGCGTTTTTTGCACAATTCGAGACGCGTAGTCATGAAGTCGTTCGCTTTTCGTGGTCTTCCGCTTTTTCTGGTTCTGTTGCTGGTCGGCTGCCAGAGCAGCCAGCAGCAAAGTCTCCCGCCGGTCGATGATCTGGTCATCGCTTTGCGCGAGCTCGACCTGAGTCTGGCCGAAGAGCGTCTCGACGACGCGCGCGGCCAGCTCAGCGTCCTGCAGCAACGCGCCAGCCGCGACACACGCCTGGAGCAATATCAGCGCCAGCTGGCCGAGGCCTATATGGAACAAGGCCAGGAAGCGCTGCAGCAGGGCGATCTGGACCGTGCCGCCCAGGCGCTGGGCCAGGCCCGTAGCCTGATGCCGCAGGCACCCGCCTTGAGTCACGACCTCAACCAGGCCATCGACAGTGCCCGCGCCGCGCGCCAGGCGGCAGCCGAGCAACAGGCGCGCGAGGCCGCTGCCCGGCTTGACGCCGAGCGCCAGGAGCAGCTGCGCCAACAGCGCCTGGCCGGTGAGCGGCAGGCCAGGGCGGCGGCCTCTGCAATCCCGGCGGGTCAGGCCGATCCGGTGGTCCAGAGCAAGCCCGGCGCCCGATTGATCGACCCGAGCGCGGCCACCAGTTCGGTGGCGCTGCCTATGCTGGACAGCCAGGACAATCAGGAACTGCGCCGCCTGCTCGACAACGTGGCAGCGGATGTCGTGACCTTTCGCTGCGCCGTGCACATCGAAGTGCGCGAGGCCAAGGACTATCCCTGGGTCGCGGCGCTGCTCACGACCCGCATCAAGAAGCTCGACCCGACCTTCCGTCCGCACTTGAGCCAGAAGATTGTGCCGCAACAGGTACCGCGCCTGCTGTTGAACCCGCAGCGCCAGTGAAGCGGGCACCGGCACCGCCGCTGATCGGTAATGCCGTTTTGTAATAACCATAGGTCAAGAAAGATTTTCTCGGCCTAAATACCGCCGGGTAGACTAGCGCCCTTTTGCGCCCACCCGGCGCCCGATGGCCGGCCCCTTTCACCTTTGGGCCCGCCCTTGAACACACCCAAAAGGTCGTTCGCGTGATCCAGTTTCAATCCGTCCACAAGGCCTACCGCGTCGCGGGCCGCGAGATTCCGGCACTGCAGCCCACCACGCTGCAGATCGGCAGCGGTCAGGTGTTCGGCATCATCGGCCACTCCGGCGCCGGCAAGAGTACCCTGCTGCGCCTGATCAACCGCCTGGAGGAACCCTCCGGCGGCCGCATCGAGATCGACGGCGTCGACGTCACCGCCCTCGATGCCAATGGCCTGCGCCGCTTCCGCCAACAGGTCGGGATGATCTTCCAGCACTTCAACCTGCTGTCGTCGAAGACCGTCGCCGACAATATCGCCATGCCGCTGCGCCTGGCTGGTGAGCTGGGCCGCGCCGAGATCGACGCCCGCGTCGCCGAGCTGCTGGCCCGTGTCGGCCTGCAGGATCACGCCAACAAATACCCCGCGCAGCTCTCCGGCGGGCAGAAACAGCGTGTCGGCATCGCCCGTGCGCTGAGCACAAGGCCGAAGATCCTGCTGTGCGACGAAGCCACCAGCGCCCTCGATCCACAGACCACCACTGCGGTGCTGCAGCTGCTGGCCGAGATCAATCGCGAACTGGGCCTGACCATCGTGCTGATCACCCACGAGATGGATGTGATCCGTCGCGTCTGCGACCGCGTGGCCGTGATGGATGCCGGCGTCATCGTCGAGGAAGGTCCGGTGGCCGAGGTGTTCCTGCACCCGCAGCACCCGACCACGCGGCGCTTCGTGCAGGAGTCCGAACATGTCGACGAGGCTGAGCAACACGACGACTTCGCCCACGTCTCGGGACGTATCCTGCGTCTGACCTTCCAGGGCGAAGCCACCTATGCACCGCTGCTGGGCACCGTGGCCCGCGAGACCGGGGTGGACTACAGCATCCTTGCCGGGCGCATCGACCGTATCAAGGACGCCCCCTATGGCCAGCTGACCCTGGCCCTGACCGGTGGCGACATCGACGCCGCGCTGGCGCGCTTCGAAGCCGCCGAGGTGCATCTGGAGGTACTGCGCTGATGCTCGAACAACTGCTGCCCAACGTATTCTGGCCGGAAATCTGGCAGGCCAGCCTCGACACCCTGTACATGCTGCTCGGCTCGATGCTGTTCACCGTGCTGCTCGGCCTGCCGCTCGGCGTACTGCTGTTCCTCACCGGCCCGCGCCAGATGTTCGAGCAGAAGGTGCTCTATGGCCAGCTCTCGCTGTTGGTGAATATTCTGCGCTCGGTGCCCTTCGTCATCCTCTTGATCCTGATGCTGCCGCTCACCGAAATCGTGGTCGGCACCTCGCTTGGAGTGGCCGGGGCCATTCCGCCGTTGGTGGTCGGCGCGACACCGTTCTTCGCGCGCCTGGTGGAGACCGCGCTGCGTGAAGTGGAACGCGGCATCATCGAGGCGACCCAGGCGATGGGCGCCACCACCTGGCAGATCATCACCCGCGCGCTGCTGCCCGAGGCACTGCCCGGCCTGCTCGCGGCCACCACGGTTACAGCCATTACACTGGTCGGCTACACCGCCATGAGCGGCCTGGTCGGCGGCGGCGGCCTCGGTGACCTGGCGGTGCGCTACGGCTACCAGCGCTACCAACCGGACGTGATGACCGTCACCGTGATCCTGCTGCTGGTCCTGGTGCAGGTGCTGCAGATGGTCGGGGACCTATTGGTCATACATTTTTCTCGCAAGTAATGATGAAAAGCGGCGACTCGCCACCCGCGAGACCCGCGCCAACCTTCCCAAAAGGAACCTTGAAATGAAGAAGCTGCTGACTGCAATCGCCGCCTTCGCGGCCTTCTCGGCCCAGGCCGAAACCCTCAACGTCGCCGCCACCCCGGTGCCGCACGCGGAGATCCTCGAGTTCGTCAAACCGGCCCTGGCCAAAGAAGGGGTGGAGCTGAAGGTGCGCGTGTTCACCGACTACGTGCAGCCCAACCTGCAGGTACAGCAGAAGAACCTCGACGCCAACTTCTTCCAGCACCAGCCGTACCTGGACGAGTTCAATGCCAGCCGCAAGACCGAGCTGGTCAGCGTTGGCGGCGTGCACGTCGAGCCCTTCGGCGCCTACTCGAGCAAGATCAAGAGCCTCGACGAGCTGGCGCAAGGCGCCACCGTGGCCATCCCCAACGACGCCACCAACGGCGGCCGCGCCCTGCTGCTGCTGCAGAAGGCCGGCGTGATCAAGCTCAAGCCGGAAGCCGGCATCCTCGCCACGCCGAAGGACATCGTCGAGAACCCCAAGGCCATCAAGGTGCGTGAACTGGAAGCGGCCACCCTGCCGCGCGTACTGAGCCAGGTCGACGTTGCCCTGATCAACACCAACTATGCCCTGGAAGCCAAGCTGAACCCGACCCAGGACGCCCTGGCCATCGAAGGCAGCGACTCGCCGTACGTGAACATTCTGGTGACCCGCGCCGATAACAAGGACAGCGAAGCCGTACAGAAGCTGATCAAGGCCCTACACAGCGCCGAGGTGAAGCAGTTCATCGAAGAGAAATACAAAGGCGCCGTCGTACCGGCGTTCTGATCGCCGCCGCCCCCCTGAGCTGTACCCGATGCCGCGCCGCTGCAAAGCCGCGCGGCATTTTTTATGGCAGCGCGACAGGCTGATCAGTCCCGGCACCCAGCGCCGGCGGGCGTCGGGAGGCCTGCTCGCAGCGTGAGCGCCTCGATTTATTCAGTTTTTTGAGCTGACGAGCAGGGATATTCGCTTTCAATCGATTCTGCTGTTGCTAGGCTAGCCCGACAGACAATAACCAGAGGTACTGCCTGATGGCCCTTACTCCCTTTCACCTGGCAATCCCCGTCTTTGATCTGGCCGCAGCGCGGCATTTCTATGGCGAAGTGTTCGGTTGCGCTGAAGGGCGCAGCAGCGATCACTGGGTCGACTTCGATTTCTTCGGTCATCAGCTGGTGATTCACGAGGCGCCGAAGATGGCCTATCAGGAAGCGGCGGTGAGCAATCCGGTGGATGGCCACGACGTGCCGGTGCCGCACTTCGGCGTGGTGCTCGACTGGGACGATTGGGAGGCGCTGGCCGAGCGCCTGCGCAGCCGCAAGACGCAGTTCGTCATCGAACCCTACGTACGCTTCAAGGGCCAGGTCGGCGAGCAGGCGACCATGTTCCTCCTCGACCCCTGCGGCAACGCCCTGGAGTTCAAGGCGTTCAAGGATATCGGTCAGCTGTTCGCCAAGTGAGTATCTGCACAGAGCAAGCGCCGCTCAATCCAGCGGACTGTCACGCTGCGCGCGCAGCAGATCGGCGAAGGCGCTGGCCTCCACCGGGCGGCTGATCAGATAGCCCTGGATCTCGTCGCAGTTCTGGCTCTTGAGAAAGTCCATCTGCGCCTGGGTTTCCACGCCCTCGGCAACCACTTTCAGCTCCAGGCTGTGGGCCATGGCGATGATCGCGCGGGTGATCGCCGCGTCCTCGCCGCCTGGCGACAGGTCGCGGATGAAGGTCTGGTCGATCTTCACGTAGTGCACCGGGAAGCGCTTGAGGTAGCTGAGCGAGCTGTAGCCGGTGCCGAAGTCGTCGATCGCCAGCTTCACGCCCAGCGCGCGCAGTTGCTGGAAGGTGGCGATGACGCTTTCGACGTTGTCGAGCAGCTGGCTTTCGGTCAGCTCCAGTTCCAGGTACTGCGGCGCCAGGCCGGTTTCCTCGAGCACCAGGCGGACCAGGCTGGTGAGGTTGCCCTGACGCAGCTGATGCACCGACAGGTTGACCGACACGCGTATCTGCGCCAGCCCCTGACGCTGCCATTCGCGAGCCTGCAGACAGGCCTGGCGCAGCACGAACTCGCCGATCGGCGCGATCAATCCGGTCTCTTCGGCCAGGCCGATGAACTCGCCCGGCGCCACCATGCCCTGCTGCGGGTGGCGCCAGCGCACCAGTGCTTCGGCAGCGTTCAGCTGATCGTCGGCGAGATTCAGCTTGGGCTGGTAGAACACCTCCAACTGGCCCTCGTCGATGGCCTTGCGCAGCTGGTTCTCCAGCTGCAGGCGCTCAAGGGTGCAGGCCTGCAGGTTGTCGGTGAAGAACTGGAAGGTGTTGCCGCCCAGGTGCTTGGCATGTTGTACGGCCATATTGGCCTGGCTGATCAGCGCGCTGATCTCACGCGCATAGTCCGGCAGCAGGCTGATGCCCAGCGAGGCGCTGACCACCAGCTCGTGGCCGCCGACGTCCATCGGCACGCGCAGCTTGGCCAACAGCCGACTGGCTACCCGTGCCAGACTGGAAAGGCTGCCGTAGGCGTCGAGAATGACGGCGAATTCGTCACCCGACAGCCGCGCGATGCAGTCGGCTTCCGGCACGGCCTGGGTCAGGCGGCGGCTCATCTGGCGCAGCAGCTGGTCCGCTACCTCATGGCCGAGGCTGTCGTTGAGCAGCTTGAAGCGGTCCAGGTCGATATGCACCAGGGCGATACTGCGACCGCTCTGCCGCGCACGCTGGCTGGCCTCGTGCAGGCGCTCCTTGAACAGGCTGCGGTTGGCCAGGCCGGTGAGGCCGTCGTAGTGCGACAGGTAGCGCAGACGCTCCTCGGCCTCGCGCCGCGCGGTCAGGTCGGCGAAGAAGCCGACGATATGGCTGGGCCGCCCGCTGGTATCGCGCACCAGATTGAGCTGCAGCCACTGCGGGTAGAGCTCGCCGCTCTTGCGCGTCTCGATCAGCTCGCCCTGCCAGGTGCCGCTGCTGTCCAGCTCCTGGCGGACCATCTGGTACTGCCTGCGCATCTCGCGGCTGCCGATCAGGCTGGTCACCGTGCGTCCGACCACTTCTTCGCTGCTGTAGCCGGTCACCGAGCTGAAGGCGCGGTTGACCGCCAGCACGCGGTAGTGCGGGTCGAGAATGAAGATACCTTCGCTGGCCGCCTCGAACACCGTCGCGGCCAGGCGCTGCTGCTGCTCCTGCTCACGCCGCGCACTGACGTCGCGCCGTGTCCCGAGCATGCGCCGCACACGGCCGGCAGCATCGCGCTCGACTGCGCGGCCACGGTCCTCGACCCAGACCCAGTGGCCGTCTTCATGACGCACGCGATATTCGATCTGATAGTCCTCGCTGCGTCCCTTGAGGTGCTGGACCAGCGCGCGGCGCAACCGCGGCAGGTCGTCCGGATGCAACCGCGGGGTCAGATCACGCAGCATCACCTGCACCTGACCTGGCTCCAGGCCGAACAGTTCGCGCAGGTGCGAGTGGTGCACCTGATCGCTTTCCAGATCCCAGTCCCACAGCCCCAGCTCACTGGCTTCCAGGGCCAGGGCCAGACGCGCCTGACTCTTGCCCAGGGCATGGGTCGCCTCGTCCAGCTCCAGGGTGCGCTCGGCCACGCGCATTTCCAGTTCACCGTGGGCGCCGCGCAGCTCGCGTTCGGCGCGGCGGCGCTGCTCCACCTCGCGCGCCAGCTCTTCGTTGAGCCCCTCGGCGCGCTGCTTGGCGTGCTCCAGGTTGCTGATCAGCGCCAGGTTGTGAAAACGCTGCAGCAGGCTGCGCTGCACCAGGCGATTGACCTGCCAGGCCACCACCAGCAGGGCGAGAAACAGAATCACCCCGAGCAGCCCCCAGCCGCGTTGCAGGCTGTTGTCGGCCAGCAGCAGGAAGGCCGCCGAAGGCACCAGGCAGGGCAAGGCGAAACTGAGAAAGGCCGACAGGCTGACGGCATAGGCAACGCTGGCCGAGAGAATCGCCGCAGCGATCAGGCCATAGACCAGCGCCTGCTGATAGAACACATCGGCCGGCACCAGCTCGATCACGGCGAAGGCGAGGGTCAGGCCGGAAGCTGCGGCACCGACGAGGAAGATGCGTCGCCAGTAGGGTTCGGCCTGGCGGCTGGGCAGGGCCTCGTTGAAGGCATTGACCTGGGTCAGACGCAGCAGCACCAGCAGCACCACCCAACCCAGCCACGCCATGAGCAACGCTGCGCTCTGCTGGTCCCAGAGCAGCAGACTGCAGGCCAGGCCGACCAGCAGCATGAGCAAAGTAGGCAGGCGCGAGCCCAGAAACAACAGACGGGTACGCTCGACGGCAATGTCCGTGGCGAACTGACGTTCAGCCTGATGCGGGTCCAGCGTCACCTCTTGAATTACGGCGCAAGTCGTGGCGGTCATAGGCGATGTTCTTGTAATGGTTGCCTAAGGATCTGCGGGGTCAGTATCGGCACCCTCAGCCCTGACGTCGCGGGAGAATACCCGAGACAGACGCTGTGCCCAACAAAGATGTGGGCAATTTCACAGTCTGACGCCCAACTTTTGGCGGGCGCCACCCAGGCATGATGGCCCTTGGCCGCCTGCATACACACATCTGCGCTCTGACCTACCGGTCGTCGGTTGCATCAGCCCGGGTTCGCTTCGCCTGGCCGACGGTTTGCCCTCCCCTGCCGCGCCCCCTAGAATGCCGCGATGCAAAACGACCCCGAACTCCTCCTCGCTTCGCTCAACGACGCCCAGGTCCAGGCCGTGGCCGCTCCGCTCGGCCGCCAGCTGGTGCTGGCCGGCGCCGGCTCGGGCAAGACCCGCGTGCTGGTGCACCGCATTGCCTTCCTGATTCAGGCAATGGGCGCTTCGCCTCATTCGATCCTTTCGGTGACCTTTACCAACAAGGCCGCCGCCGAGATGCGCCACCGCATCGAGGACATGCTCGGGCACAACCCGGCCGGCATGTGGGTCGGCACCTTCCACGGCCTGGCCCATCGCCTGCTGCGCGCGCACTGGCAGGAAGCCGGCCTGGCCGAGAACTTCCAGATTCTCGACTCCGACGATCAGCAACGCCTGATCAAACGAGTGATCCGTGACCTGGGCCTGGACGAACAGCGCTGGCCGGCCAAGCAGGCGCAGTGGTTCATCAACGGGCAAAAGGACGAAGGCCTGCGCCCGGCGCACATCCAGGCCGGCGGCGACCTGTTCCTGGCCACCATGCGTGGCATCTATGAGGCCTACGAAGCGGCCTGCGCACGCACCGGGGTGATCGATTTCGCCGAGCTGCTGCTGCGCGCCCTCGACCTGTGGCGCGACAAACCAGGCCTGCTCGAGCACTACCAGCGGCGCTTCCGCCATATCCTGGTCGACGAGTTCCAGGACACCAACGCCGTGCAGTACGCCTGGCTGCGTTTTCTTGCCAAGGGCGGCGACAGCCTGATGGTGGTGGGTGACGACGACCAGTCGATCTACGGCTGGCGCGGCGCCAAGATCGAGAACATCCAGCAGTTCTCCAGCGACTTCCCCGACACCCAGCTGATCCGCCTGGAGCAGAATTACCGCTCCACCGCCGGCATCCTCAAGGCGGCCAACGCCCTGATCGCCAACAACAACGGGCGCCTCGGCAAGGAGCTGTGGACCGATGGCGGCGACGGCGAGCCGCTGGCCCTGTACGCCGCCTTCAACGAGCACGACGAAGCGCGCTACGTGGTCGAGAGCATCGAGGACGCGCTGCGCAAGGACGGCCTCAAGCGCAGCGAGATCGCCATTCTGTATCGCTCCAACGCCCAGTCGCGGGTACTGGAAGAGGCGCTGCTGCGCGAGCGCATCCCCTACCGCATCTACGGCGGCCAGCGCTTCTTCGAGCGCGCCGAGATCAAGAACGCCATGGCCTATCTGCGCCTGCTCGACGGGCGCGGCAACGATGCTGCGCTGGAGCGCATCATCAACGTGCCGGCGCGTGGCATCGGCGAGAAGAGCATCGAGAGCATCCGCGAGTACGCCCGCGCACATGACGTGCACATGTGGGAGGCGATCCGCCTGATGCTCGCCAACAAGGTACTGCCGGGCCGTGCTTCGAGCGCCCTGAGCGGCTTTATCGAGCTGATCGAAGGCCTCGCCGAGAAGGTCATGGCAATGCCCCTGCACCAGATGACCCAGGTGGTCATCGAGCAGAGCGGCCTGCTCGCCTACCATGAAGCGGAAAAGGGCGAGAAGGGCCAGGCCCGGGTGGAGAACCTGGAGGAGCTGGTCAGCGCCGCGCGCGCCTTCGAGAATGACGAAGACGACGAGCTGACCCCGCTGCAGGCCTTCCTCACCCACGCTTCGCTGGAGGCCGGGGACACCCAGGCCGCCGAGAACGAGGACAGCATTCAACTGATGACCCTGCACAGCGCCAAGGGCCTGGAATTCCCGCTGGTATTCCTGGTTGGCATGGAGGAGGGTCTGTTCCCGCACAAGATGAGCCTGGAAGAACCGGGCCGACTGGAAGAAGAACGCCGCCTGGCCTATGTCGGCATTACCCGTGCCATGCAGAAGCTGGTGATCAGCTACGCCGAAACCCGGCGTCTCTACGGTAGCGAGACCTACAACAAGGTATCGCGCTTCGTCCGCGAAATCCCCGCACCGCTGATTCAGGAAGTGCGCCTCAGCAACAGCGTCAGCCGCCCGGTAAGCACCAGCTCGATGAGCGCTGGCAGCCTGTTCGCCGGCAGCGCCGTGCCGCAGACGCCCTTCAACCTGGGCCAGCGCGTACGCCACAGCCTGTTCGGCGAGGGCACCATCCTCAACTTCGAGGGTGCCGGCGCACAGGCACGGGTGCAGGTAAATTTTGAAAACGAAGGCAGCAAGTGGCTGATGCTGGCATATGCCAAGCTGGAAGCCTGTTAGCACACCGTATCTGGAGAGAATCGATGAATCGCCGCAATCTGTTCGGCGCCGCTCTGGCGCTGATCGCCGCCGTCGGCCTGGTTGGCTGCAAAGAAGAAAAGGCTGCCAGTGAGCAAGCCGCCGCCAAACCGGCAGAAACCTTCCACTGGAAGATGGTCACTTCCTGGCCGAAGAACTTCCCCGGCCTGGGCACCGCTGCCGAGCGTCTGGCCGAGCGTATCAACGCCATGAGCGCCGGTCGCCTGACCGTCAAGGTGTATGCGGCCGGCGAGCTGGTACCTGCACTGGAGGTGTTCGACGCGGTATCGCGCGGCACGGCCGAGATGGGCCACGGCACCCCGTACTACTGGAAGGGCAAGGTGCCGGCTGCGCAGTTCTTCAGCAGCGTGCCGTTCGGCCTCTCCACCCTGGAAATGAACGCCTGGCTGAGCAAGGGCGGCGGTCAGGCGCTGTGGGACGAAACCTATGCACCCTACGGCGTGAAACCGCTGTCGGCGGGCAATACCACCATGCAGATGGGCGGCTGGTTCAACAAGGAAATCAACAGCCTGGATGACATCAAGGGCCTGAAGATCCGCATGCCGGGCCTCGGCGGCGAAGTCTGGAGCAAGCTCGGTGCGATCACCGTCAACCTGCCCGGTGGCGAGATTTTCACCTCTCTGCAGACCGGCGCCATCGACGCCACCGACTGGGTCGGCCCGTACAACGATCTGGCCTTCGGTCTGCACAAGGCGACCAAGTACTACTACTTCCCAGGCTGGCAGGAACCGCAGGCCGTGGTCGAATCCATGGTCAACCAGAAAGCCTTCGACGCGCTGCCGGCCGACCTGCAGGCCATCGTCGTCGAAGCCGCGCGCGCTGCAACCCTGGACATGATGGACGACTACGTGTTCAACAACGCCAAGGCGCTGCAAAGCCTCAAGAGCGAAGGCGTGCAGTTCAAGCGCCTGCCGGATGAAGTGCTGCAAGCCATGCGCGAACAATCCGAGGTGGTGCTCGAGTCCCTGGCTGCCGAAAACGATCTCAATGGCCGCATCTGGGCCTCGCAGAAGGCCTTCCTCGAAGAAGCCAGCGCCATGCAGACGCTGACCGAGAAAGAGCTGTACAACTGGCGTTGAGCCGCCTCCGCTCCCACAAGGCTTTTCGCCCTTGTGGGAGCGAATTCATTCGCGATGGGTTGGCGCCTTACCAGCGATCGCGAATAAATTCGCTCCTGCAAAATTATCTGGAAGCCACCCCATGCGCTTTTCCACCCTGCTTCTCCTGCCCCTGCTCGCTTTCGGCCTGATCGGCTGCAAGGACGATTCCACTCCGGCCGACCAGGCCGCAGCGCCCGCCCAGACCTTCCACTGGAAGATGGTCACCACCTGGCCGAAGAACGCCCCAGGCACCGGCACTGCCGCCGAACGCCTGGCCGAACGCGTCAACGCCATGAGCGCCGGGCGCCTGACCATCAAGGTCTATGCTGCCGGCGAGCTGGTGCCGGCGCTGGAAGTCTTCGATGCGGTGTCGCGCGGCACCGCCGAACTCGGCCACGGCACGCCCTACTACTGGAAGGGCAAGGTACCGGCCGCGCAATTCTTCGGCGCGGTGCCCTTCGGCCTGTCCACCCAGGAAATGAACGCCTGGCTGAGCAAGGGCGGCGGCCAGGCGCTGTGGGACGAAGCCTACGCGCCGTTCGGCCTCAAGCCGCTGACTGCAGGCAACAGCACCATGCAGATGGGCGGCTGGTTCAACAAGGAAATCAACAGCCTGGCTGACATCAAGGGCCTGAAGATCCGCATGCCGGGCCTCGGCGGCGAGGTCTGGAGCCGCCTCGGAGCCACCACCGTGGTGCTGCCCGGCGGCGAGATCTTCACCGCGCTGCAGACCGGCGCCATCGACGCCACCGACTGGGTCAGCCCGTACAACGACCTCGCCTTCGGCCTGCAGAAGGCGGCCAAGTACTACTACTACCCGGGCTGGCAGGAGCCGCAATCAGTGCTCGAGCTGCTGATCAACCAGAAGGCATTCGATGCGCTGCCGGCCGACCTGCAGGCCATCGTCACCGAAGCGGCGCGCGCCTCGACCCAGGACATGATGGACGACTACGTCTACCACAACGCCCTGGCGCTGGACGAGCTGAAGAAGAGCGGCACGCTGCTCAAGCGCTTCCCCGACGAGGTGCTGCAGGCCATGCAGCGCGAGACCGAACAGGTGCTCGGCGATCTGGCTGCGCAGAGCGAACTCAACGGTCGCATCTGGGCCTCGATGCAAGCCTTCCAGGCGCTGGCCACCTCGATGCATGCGCTGTCGGAAAAGGAGCTGTACGACTGGCGCTGAGCCGCTCAGGGTATAGCAGTTACCCTTGTGGGAGCCCCGCCCCGGGGCGAAGCGTTCGTTACCCCCAGCTTCGCGGCGGGGCGCCGCTCCTAGCCGTTCGGCGCGACCAGGTCTCACCTATCAGACCCCGTTTGTCGTTCCGGGCGCCACCTCGTCTGCTGGCGACCATACTTCAGGGATGAAGAAAAAGCCGACCGACCCTGCCCTCATCCTTGATACCGCCCTGCGACTGGCCGACGTCTGCGGCTGGGAGCGCCTGCATCTGTTCGAGGTGGCCGCCGCGCTGGAAATCGGCCTGGACGATATCGCCCGCCATTACCGCGACAAGGATGATCTGGTGGAAACCTGGTTCGACCGCGCCGACCAGGCCATGCTCGGTTACGCCCGCAATCCCGACCTGGCCGGCCTGAACGCCGAACAGCGCCTGGAAGCTTGCCTGCTGGCCTGGCTCGACAGCCTGGCCGCCCATCGCGCGGTGACCGGGCAGATGCTGCTGTACAAGCTCGAACCCGGACACGTTCATCTGCAGGTGCTCGGCCTGATGCGCATCAGCCGCACCGTGCAGTGGTGGCGCGAAGCGGCCGGCCGGCAAAGCCTGCATCTGCGCCGTATCGCCGAGGAGACTCTGCTCACCAACGCCTACCTGCGCAGCTTCGTGCACTGGTTGCGCCATCCCGAGGAGGACGCTGCAGCGTTCCGCGCCTTCCTGCGTGGCCAGTTGCGCGCCGGACCACTGCCGCTGCTGTTGCAACGCACCTAGCCCGGATGAAATCCGGGGCCATGGTTGCGGGCCGTCGCCGGCTTGCTTCCGGGCTAATCGGTCAAATCGCAGGGTGCTCGCCCTACAGGCAAAAGCCGGAAACATTCTGTCACTGGTCATGCCAACCCATGACGGGCAAGATGCCGATCAGCTTTCCACCAGAGAGAAAACCGTGATGCAGCGTTTCCTCAGTATCGCCATGGTCCTGTGCCTGGCGCTGACCTTCAGCTTCGAAGCCCACGCCAAACGTTTCGGCGGTGGCAAATCCTTCGGCTCCGCCCCCAGCCACCAGACCCGCCAGGCCACGCCGCCTGCTCAACAGGCTGCCCCGGCCCCTGGTCGTCAGCAACCTGCCGCCGCTGCCAGCGGCGCTTCGCGCTGGCTCGGCCCACTAGCCGGTCTGGCAGCCGGTGGCCTGCTGGCCTCGATGTTCATGGGTGACGGCTTCGAAGGCCTGCAGATCATGGACTTTCTGATCTTCGGCCTGATCGCCTTCCTGATCTTCCGCTTCCTCGCCGCCCGTCGTGCTCGCCAACAGCCGCAAATGGCAACTGCCGGTGCGCCCTACCAGCGCGAAATGCCGAATGCCGCCAACGCGCCGGCAGCCGGCAGCAATATTTTCGGCGCTCGCCTGGCCTCAGCTGCTCCGGTGATCAATGCCCCGGCCTGGTTCAATGAACAAAGCTTCCTGGCCGCCGGCCGCGAGCATTTCATGAACCTGCAGCAGCACTGGGACGCGAACGAGATGGACAAGATCGCCGAGTTCGTCACCCCGCAACTGCTGGACTTCCTCAAGCGCGAGCGCGCCGAGCTGGGTGACGGCTTCCAGTCCACCTACATCGACGACCTGCAGGTCCAGCTCGATGGTGTCGACGACAACGCCGAGAAGACCATCGCCACCCTGACCTTCAGCGGTGTGTCGAAGACCTCGCGCTTCGACCAGGGCGAACCGTTCAGCGAAAGCTGGCGTCTGGAGCGCGCCCAAGGCGACAACCAGCCCTGGCTGATCGCCGGCATTCGCCAGAACTGATTCTGGGCAACGCATGAAAAACCCCGGGCTTGCCCGGGGTTTTTCGTTTCACCGGCCATCGCGGCTAAAGCCGCTCCTACGATTCCGACGATCCGTGCATTACGCCTGCTCGCTAACGGCCCGGCGCATGCCGATATGCGGGATGTCGTCCTCCAGATACACCTCGGTTACCGGCTCGAAGCCATAACGCCCGTAGTAACCCTGCAGATGCGCCTGCGCCGACAGGTATAGCGGCACGCCCGGCCAACGCTGGCTGCACTCGGCCAGCGCCTGCTCCATCAGTCTGTGGCCCAGGCCCGTGCCACGCGCCGCCTCGGCGATCACCACCCTTCCGATCACTACCTCGCCGCCCATGCGCTGCGGGTCGAGCAGGCGCAGATAGCCCAGCAGCGAATTATCGTCGCGCGCCATCAGGTGACAGGTATCGCCGACCAGATCCTGGCCATCGGTTTCCAGGTAGGGGCAGTTCTGCTCGACCACGAACACCCGGGTGCGCAGGGCAAGGATGGCATACAGCTCAGGAACATCGAGTTCGCTGTGGTGCTTGCTGATCCAACTGATCATCACGACACTCTCCAAAAACGCCAGGGTACCAAACGCCGGCCGCCTGGCCGCAGACAGCGCCACAACATCACAGCGAATACCAGCACCAGCCAGAGCAGGGGCACCAGAAAAAGCACCAGGGTACTGGCGGCATGCCGCCCCACCTCTGTGTGGTAGACCAGCCGCACACCACCATCCTGTCGCTCGGCAGCGAGCAGCACGGCGTTCTGCAACCTGCTTAGTGTGCCGTTTGCCGGTACCGACACAGGAAGCTGGCGCAGGGAGCGGACAAGGCCGTTCCAGGCTGCAGCGCTGTTCTCGCGGGGTGAAGAGAATGCCGCCGGCCTCGAATAGCTGGGCGCCAGATCGCTCAGGGTAAGACTGCGCGCCTGTGCCTCGGCATACACCGCAACGATGACAGCCACGCGCTTCTCCAGCTGGGCGCGCACATCCTCGGCAAGCACGGCGATCGCCTCGTTTCGTGCCCCTGCGGGAGAGGCCTCGTAAGCCTTCAGCAGTTGCTCACGGCGAGACTGGAGCAAGGCCCGGAAATCATCCCAGCGCTCATAGCCAAGTAGCTGCATGATGGCCTGCTTTCCGGCCTGGCAATCCATATCGGCAGGGCACAGCAGCTCGAACTCGGCCATCGCCGTCGGGAACAGCTTAACCCCCGTGAGGGTGAAGAAATTTCCCGGCCCTGTCTCCGACCAGAGGTTCGCAAGGCCATGGAGCACCGGCAGATCATCAAGGGCAGCTTGCTCAGGTGCAATCATCGCCGGTCCCCAGTAGTAGTTCCGGCAATCAAGGCGATAGGACAGTGAGGCATATGACGGTTCAGGGTCGCTCGACAACCCACATGAGAGCGTCTGGTCCGCGGGTTTGAAAATCAGCCGCGTTCCCGCGGGCGGCAGGTACTCGGCAAGATCTTCTCCGCTATGCAGCACCAGGTCCGGATAGTCCAGAAGCGCTCCCTGCAGTCGGTAGAAGGTTGCCGGCCAAAGCTGCTGGCTGTCGCTCGCAAACAGCAGGAACACACCGCCCGCCAGAACCAGAGCGGCGCCCAGCGGCCGTCGAGGTTGCCGACGAGCCAGCAGGCCGATGCTGCCCAGGTAGATCAGCGGCAAGCCCAACAGCAACCCGGGCAGCCCCAGAGACCATTGCGACGCCCAGTTGAACAACAGATAGTGGCTGCTGGCGAGCACCGCCAAGACCGCACACAACAGCCCGAACGCCAGCGCAGTCACAGCCCAGCCTCGGATGATGCCCGGCACCAGCACCGCCGCGCTCGACACTACCAGTGCCAGGCTTACCCAGCGGACCCAATCGGGCGACGCCATCATCTCTAGCATGGCCACTCCCATCCCTCGCAGTTGAATACCCGTCGGCCATGTACGTGAATCTGTTTCCAGGCCAGCCGGCCGTCCTTTTCCAACCCGTAGGAAACGCCATGCTCGGCGCCCGCAGCGTCGTATCGCCAGACACCGACCAGATTGCCGGCAGCGCTCAGGGCCAGCCAGGTTCCGACACTCTTAGCGTCGCGATACCAGCCATGCACGATGAATCCGCCGTTGGTTTGCGCGACCCAGTAACCGCTGCGCTGGCCGTTGGTTTGCGCACCGCAAGCGACGACCTCGCCGTCTACGATTTCCTTGTGAATCTCATCCGTGCTGCGCACACAGCCGTCGCCATCCAGCTCAGGTGGCGCAAGCTCGTTCAGCAGGCGATGGGGCACCCGCTCGAAGGCGACGGCGGAAGAAGCCAGCAGCATCAGGGTCAGGGTGAGCACGCGCATATCAGTCGCCCTCCAGCTGCATGAAGCGATACGTCCAGCGCACCGTGCGCGGCGTGGCATCGAGGGTGATCAACTGCTCGATGCGCGTGACCTCGCCGTGAAACTTGAACACATCACCGGGGAACAGGAAGTCATCGACGGTCGGCTCCTCAAGGTCGGCAGAACGGGCAACCGGCATCAACGCCTGTCCATTGGCATCGAGAAAGCGCAGCCGGCCGAACAACTCGCGCGCCGGCTGCCCGGGCTGCACCACCGCGCTCGGCAAGGCGCCGGCCGCAACCAGCCAGGGCGTTTCGCCAGGCTGATGAGGCAATGCCTGCCAGGCCACGCCGGCCGGGCAGGACAGCTCGCTCTCGACCTGAACGTCGTGGAGGAAGCGCAGCTCACCATCGCTGCTCTGCAGCTCCCAGCGCACCTTATCGAGCTGCTCCGCTGGCAACGCCGCATAGCGCCGGTAGTTGTCCATCGCTATTCGCTGTGTGGCCCGCCAGCGCAACAGCGGCTGTTCGGAGCTGACCACACGCAGCTGACAGACGGCGCTCAGGGAGATGGGCAGAAACACTTCGTGATACTCCTGACCCTGCGCCTGCAGCGGCATTTGCGTGGGCATGGCGAGGCCGGTATGCGCCAGCGGCAGGTGCCAGGCCGAAGGCAGGGACGGATCGCTACGCAGCTCGTCGTCCGTGGAGAAGCGCACATTCGTGAGACGCTCCTCCCTGCCACTCCATAGCCTGATCGGCAGGCGCGCCGGCGGCGTGCCCTCGAAGCGCAGCTGGTACATGTCGGCAGCGAGAAAATCCCTGCTTCGCAGCAGGCGATCCCAGGCACTGTCATAGAACGGCGAATGGGCGTAACGCACGCGATGCCAGCCCTGATGCGCCGGGTAGTCATCCGGCATGAAATGCAAGGTCTGCTCGCCCCGGTTGACGATCTCGACCCACCACTCGCCCGGCACGGCGCCGGGCCGGGCGGTGACGCGGCTGTCGCCGACACGGATGACGCTCTCCTCACCGGAAAGTGTCAACCACAGCGGCGCCTGGTCGGCGACGGCGACCTGGCGCAGCACATCGGCCAGCACCCAGGCCGGTTCCTGATACGCGCAGGCCAGGCTGTATGCCGGCGTCCAGAACAGTTCGAAGCGGTGCGCCGGCATGGCGCGCGTCGGGTATTCGGCAAGCACCTGCGATAGCGCCAGGTCGGCATCGAGGCCTATCGATACAGAGCGCTGCGCTGCATCCAGGCGCAGCTCCGGAGCACACAGCTGCGTGCCATCCGCGGCGAACAGACGGAGGTTGTCGATAGCCAGAATGGTTTCCGGCATCAGTGCATTGCTGCCACGCGCGGCCAGCAGCAGCTCGAACCAGTCGCGTCGAGCGGGGTTGTTAAAGACACTACCGAAGCCCGCATGAAGTCTGAGCGTGCCGGCCAGCGCAGCGGGCTGTAGCGGCTCGCGCACATCGCGGCCGGGCAACTGGAAGGGCTCGTACACGACCACATGGGTGCTGTCGAACAGGCCGTGGCCTTCACGGGACGCCACGATCAGCAGCGCGACCAGCCAGGCGAGGGTGATCAGGCTGATTACGACGAAGCGTCGGGTCTGCAATTCCTTTTGCAGGCGCGCGACGATGCCGTCGCGAGGCTGCGCGGTTGGGGTTGAAGATGCATCCTGCATGTAGTGACGCTTCCAGGCTTTCTCGCGGGGCGCCAAGGTTGCCGACAAAGACCGCTCGGCTCAAGCGACAATCGTCCATGCTGCCAACTGGAACGGCTTTTCGCTGCCCCCTCAGCGATACCCCAAATTCCGCTGCTAGGGTATAAAGCTGCCCGCACATCAGGAGAGCCAATCGTGGAAGAAGTCATCGAACAGCTGCGCGAACTCAATGAGCCGGTTCCGGTGCCGCTGGAGCTGCCGGACGAAGAGACCCTGGTGGAAATTCAGGAACAGATCCTCATCCACCTGCCCTTCGAACTGCGCGAATTTCTGCTCAAGGTCAGTGACGTGGTCTACGGACGCCTGGAGCCGGTGACCGCCAGCGACCCGCATTCGCACACCTACCTGCCGGAAGTCGCTTCGGTAGCCTGGGACCTCGGCCTGCCGCGTGACCTGGTGCCGCTGTGCCAGGACGGCCGCGACTACTACGCGGTGGACGTCGAAGGTCAGGTCTGGCTGTGGGACGGTGACGAGGGCGAGCTCACCGATGAAAGCTGGGACTCGGTCTGGCACTGGTGCCGCGACGTCTGGCTGGAGAGCTGATCGCCCTCGGCCATAGTGGGCCGTACTCACCGCCCTCGTGCAACCCGGCAGCATGCGCGGCGCACCTTGTGGGGCGTTGCGCAGAAGCTGGGCGCCACGCACCCGCCACGGGTGTCTGACGCCCTCTACCGGCCCTGCTGCGCCAGCTTGAACCCAGCTACGGCCCTCACCCTTCGCCCTGCTCCAGCGCCAGCAGGTTGAGCAGGAACCGCGCGAAATACAGCAGATCCTGTTCCATGGCCTGGCGCGCGCCCTTGGCATCGCCGGCCTCGATGGCGGCGAAGGCGTCTTCATGAAAGTCGTTGAGCCGTAACGACAGATCGGCGCCGGTGAACAGGCGATTGAAGAAGGGGCCGATCTGCAGCCATAGCGACTCGATCGAACGCACCAGCACCGGGTTGCCACAGGCGCCATACAGCTGCAGGTGGAACTGGCTATTGGCGTTGAGGTAGTCCTGAACCTGACGCTGCTCGATGGCCGCATCCATGCGCTGTACGCAGTCACGCAGCCGGGCCAGGTCGTCGCGACTCAGGCGCGGCGTAGCCAGCTCCACCGCGAGACCTTCCAGCGCCAGGCGTACCTGGAAGATATTTTCGTAACGTTCGCGGGTCATCAAGGGCACGCGTACCGAGCGCTGCTGCTCGCCTTCCAGCGCGCCCTCGGCCACCAGGCGCTGCAACGCGGCACGCACCGGCATCGGGCTGGTGCCCCACTGTGCGGCCAGATCGCGGATCTTCAACGCCTGTCCAGGCTGGAAACGTCCCGCCAGCAGGCCTTCGCGAATACGTTGGTACA
Organism: Pseudomonas sp. KB-10; assembly: GCF_018221585.1. Lineage (NCBI taxonomy): Bacteria > Pseudomonadati > Pseudomonadota > Gammaproteobacteria > Pseudomonadales > Pseudomonadaceae > Pseudomonas > Pseudomonas sp. KB-10. The sequence continues at coordinate 978,472 of NZ_QYYB01000001.1, read as the reverse complement.
ACTGTTCCTGCAGATTGTCGCTCATGGTTTCAACATCCCTTTGGCGGTGCAGGAAGCTGGGACAGAGTAAGTAGACAGTCGCGCATGAAATTCTCCATTGAACCAAGACCGGGTGACAGAAATGAGCGATGCCGGCCACCCCGCATTTGTGATCACATAACGAGAAAAATATTAACCCATACTGGTTAAATGGGGACATATTGCGATTTTTGTGATCACAAAATATGATAAACGGAAATCCGAACGAGGCGTTCAACATGACTGCCAGTGGTATCGCCCCATCCGCCGTGAAAACCTTCACCGCCCGTGAACGCGCCCGTTTCCTCGAACGCAACCCGAAGTCGGTGGCCCTGGCCGAGCGCGCCCGTCACTCGCTGTACGGCGGCGTGCCGATGCACTGGATGGCCGACTGGTCGACGCCGGTACCGCTGTTCGTCGAACGCGCCAAGGGCGCGCGCTTCTTCGACGTGGACGGTCACGAGTACATCGACTTCTGCCTGGGCGACACCGGCACCATGTTCGGCCACTCGCCGGAGCCGGTGGCCCGAGCCCTCGCCGAACAGGCCAATAACGGCCTGACCACCATGTTGCCCGGCGAGGACGCGGTAGTCTGCGGCGAGCTACTCGCCGAGCGCTTCGGCCTGCCCTACTGGCAGGTGACCGCCACGGCAACCGATTCGAATCGCTATGTGCTGCGCTGGGCGCGGGCCATCACCGGCCGCAAGACTCTGCTGGTATTCGACGGCTGCTACCACGGCACCGTCGACGACGTGATGGTGCGCGAGCGCGATGGCCAGACCGTGCACCGCTCCGGCCTGATCGGCCAGGCCTATGACCTGACCGAGCACAGCCGCGCCATTCCCTTCAACGACGTCGCGGCGCTGGAAGCCGCATTGGCTCAAGGCGACGTTTGCGCCCTGCTCTGCGAGCCGGCGATGACCAATATCGGCATGGTCCTGCCCGATCCGGGCTTCATGCAGAAATGCCGCGAGCTGACGCGCAAGTACGGCAGTCTGCTGATCATCGACGAAACCCACACCATCTCCACCGACATCGGCGGTTGCACGCGCCTGTGGGGGTTGGATCCGGACTTCTTCGTGGTCGGCAAGCCCATCGCCGGTGGCGTGCCCTGCGGCATCTTCGGTTGCAGCGCGGCGATGGCCGAAGCCATGACCCAGGCCCGCCAGCGCGCCAGTGAAGCAAGCCAGGGGCACGGCCACAGCGGCATGGGCACCACCCTGTCGGCCAACGCCCTGGCCATGCATTGCATGCGCGCCAACCTGCAGCAGGTGATGACCCAGGCAGCCTACGATCACATGCTGCCGCTGGCCGCACGTCTGGCCGAAGGTTTCCGCCAGCTGATCGACAAGCACGGCCTGAACTGGTCGGTGACCGAGCTGGGCGCACGCTGCGAGTTCCAGTTCTGCGCCACCCCGCCGCGCACCGGTGCCGAGGCCGAAGCGGCGTTCCATGACGAACTGCAGATGGCCCTGCACCTGTACCTGATCAACCGCGGCATCCTGATCACCCCGTTCCACAACATGACCCTGTGCTGCCCGAGCACCACGGCCGAAGATGTGGACAGGCTGATCGCCATGCTCGATGCGGCCCTCACCGAACTGCTGGCCATTCCCGGTGCCCGTGAGTAATACCCGTGGGAGACACTTCAGCGGCGACAGTCGCGGCTGAAGCCCCTCCCACAGGTTGAATGGCGCCCCACGACCTTTTGCGAGAACCACCATGCAATTCGCCCATCCCCAGGAAGCGCGTGACTTCCTCGAACAACACCCCGAGGTGCGCAGCATCGAACTGATGCTGATCGACGCCAATGGCATTCCGCGCGGCAAGCTGCTGCACCGCGACGAACTGCTGGCCATGTACGAGAACGGCCGGCCGCTGCCCAGTTCGATCCTGTCGCTGACCATCCAGGGCGAAGACGTCGAGGAGAGCGGCCTGGTCTGGGAAGTGGCCGATGCCGACTGCTGGACCTACCCATTGCCCGGCAGCCTCACCCTGCAACCCTGGCGCACGGTGCCCACCGGCCAGGTGCAGGTGAGCATGCACCCGACTGAAGGTATGCCGGCCACGCCGGGCGACCCGCGCCATGTGCTGGCGCGTACCATCGACGCGCTCAAGGCCGACGGCTATCACCCGGTGATGGCGGTGGAGCTGGAGTTCTACCTGCTGGACAAGCAGCGCGACGCCAATGGCCGCCCGCAGCCCGCCGTGCAGATGAACGGCGTGCGCCCGCAGGCGCCGCAGGTCTACGGCGTGTACGAGCTGGAGCAGGTGCAGCCGTTTCTCGACGATCTCTACGCCGCCTGCGAAGCCCAGGGCCTGCCGGTGCGCACGGCAATCTCCGAATACGCTCCGGGCCAGCTGGAGCTGACTCTGGAGCACCGTTTCGACGCCCTGCAGGCGGTGGACGAAGGGGTTCGCTACAAGCGTCTGGTCAAGGGTGTGGCCAACAAGCACGGGCTGCAGGCCTGCTTCATGGCCAAGCCGTTCGGTGACCTGGCCGGCAGCGGCATGCACATGCACGTGTCGCTGGCCGACACCGAGGGCAACAACCTGATGGCCAGCGAGCTTTCTGACCTTGAAGGCAGGCACGGCACGCTCTTGAGGCACGCCATCGGCGGCATGATGGCCACGCTCGACGACGCCCTGGCGATCTTCTGCCCCAACGCCAACTCCTACCGCCGCTTCCAGGCCAACAGCTACGCGCCGCTGGCCAAGAGCTGGGGGGTGAACAACCGCACCGTGTCCTTCCGCGTTCCCGGTGGGCCGGCCAACAGCCGTCACGTCGAACACCGTATCTGCGGCGCCGACGCCAACCCTTATCTCGCCGCCGCTGCGATCCTCGCCGGTATCCACAAGGGCATCCGCGAACGGATCGACCCGGGCCAGGCCATCGTCGGCAATGGCTACGAGCAGGCCCGCGAAACGCTGCCCACCGACTGGCTCACCGCCCTGCGCAACCTTGAAGGTTCAAGCTGGGCACGCGAAGCGCTGGGCGAGGATTTCCTCAAGGTGTTCCTGGCGATCAAGTGGGCCGAGTTCCGCCAGTTCATGGGCGAGGTGGGCGAGCAGGACTGGCGCTGGTACCTGACTCACGCCTGATCCGTACGCCATCCTACAAGGGCATGCAGCGGCCGTTGAAGGCGGCCTCATGCGGGCCGTCGAAGCACAGCTGGCCGCGCCCATCAGACCTGGCCAAACGTGTCGGGTAGTACGGATTGCGCGCGTCCGGCAAGCTGGCCAGTCGCTCGGCATCGAGCCTCCCGAGCGGCAGGCTCACCAGCACGGCCAGCAAACGACGCTTGGCCTCCAGGTCCTGCAAGCGCCCGGCATACAGGCGCATATCCGGGCCGGCGATAGCCAGCAGGATGTTGCCGACGCGGTTGCGCACGCCGCCAACGGCAGGCGGCTCGGGAGCCGGCTCCTGCAGCGCCGCGGCGAACGCCTCCGGCGGCAGCTGCGACAATTCGGCGGCTCGTGCATAAGGCGCCAGGCTGGCGTTGATGGTCATTTGCTCGCGGAAAAACAGCAGCAGGCTGAGGTATTCGCTGCCGGTGGCGTTGCCTGGCAGTTGCGCATACATCTGCGCGATGCCGAAGAACTCTCGCTGCATCGGCCTCAGCAGCGAACGCTCGTCCTCGCCGAACCGCGCCGGAACCTCCGGCCGCGGCGTCAGCCCGTGGCGATACAGGCGAACCTGCCACTCCAGGTTGCGGCTGACCAGCACGCCCAACAGCATCTTCAGTACCAGATTGTCGGCGCGCACCAGCTGCTGACGCAGCAATCCCAGTTCCTCCTGCAACCCAGCCTGCGCCGCATCGCCGCGACCCTCGAGGGCCATCTGCAGCACGAACAGATCGAACAGCTGCTGGCCCTTGTACACATAGGTCAGTTGCGGCACCGGTTCGGCGATGCTCACCGAGGTGAGCGTGCGGTAATCATCCAGGCCGAGAAATTGTCTGTAGCGTTCGCGCAATACCTTCTGCTCCACGCTTAACGCGGGCAACTGGTCGGCCTGCGCCAGCAGGCTGTCGAAGCAGCCGGGCGTCTCGATCTGGCAGAACAGTTGCCCCTGGGGAACCGGCAGGGTGGCAGTGGTCGGCGCCACATAAGCGCCATCGGTCACGCCGTGCCCGGCGTACCAACTTTCGTACTGCTGCAGACGCACGGTGCCCAGCGCCTCGGGCTGCTGATCGACAGGCGCATCCAGGCCGCTCAGATACAGGTACGCCCGACTTTCGCCAGCCGCCGCCTGCACCTGCCGCTGCCAGTGCTGCACCTCGGCATCCAGCGGCTCGTCACGCAGCCAGGCGCTGCCAACGGCCAGAAGCGTCACGACCAGGATCAAACCGCCAAACAGGGCGGCACGGCGCAGGTTCACGGGCGCACCTGGGCATCGACCTTGATGTAACTCCCGGCCACGCTGATACCCATGCCGCCGTAGTCCTGGCACCCCTCGTCAAATACTTCCAGCACGCGCAGGGCAATGCCTTCGCGCAGCAATTGCACGGCGCAGCCGGTGCCGAGCTGCGCATCTTCCAGCTTCATCACTGCGCCCTCGCCTTGCAGGCGTCCCTCCAGATCACCGATAGCTGCCGGGCCGTATTCTTCCACCCGTGCCCCGGCGCGCAGCGGCGAGAAGCTGGCGCGGTAACCGCCCGCCGGGTCAGTGCTGATCTGCAATTCGCTCCATACCGCCTGACCGCCATAGCGCAGATAGCGGCCCTGCGGGCTGGCCGCCAGCGCCTGGTAATCCACCGCCTCGGCCACCTTGCCCATGTGCAGGCGGGTCGAAGAACCGCTGAGGTGGTTGTCCAACGCCACCCCCAGCCAGGCCCGCGCCATGCCGGCATCGCCCGCGCGCAGATTGGCCAGAATCAGGTTGTTCAAGGCCAGCTCCAACTGCGCCTCGTCGCCCTGCTCGACGCGGCGTAGCTGACGCTCGAATGCCTCGATGGCATCGCTATAACGGCCGGCCTGATAGGCGGCACTGCCCAACTGGTTGCATTGCGCTGCAGTGGCGCAGTCATCGCTTGCCTGCGCGGCGCTGGTGAACGCCAGCAGCAGCGGCAGAGAGAGAAATTTCGAGCGGGTCAGCATGGATGGCATCCTTGCAATGGAAATGGGCGAGTTTAGAGCCTGTTCACGATGGCGAACTGGAATATACGGTGGCGAAATCAACCGGAGAAGCGCAGTTTGCCTGCTGTAAAGAGCATCATGAGGGGCCGTTCAGCCAACGCGCAGCAGATCGTAAACAGGTTTAGTTTGAATCTTGCATCAGACCTTTTTCTCAGCAGTCCACATGTACTCGGAGCAACGATGGAAGCCGGAACCGCACAACTGACGATGACCGTACTGATGACCCCGGACATGGCCAATTTCTCCGGCAACGTTCACGGCGGTACGCTGCTCAAGTACATGGACGAGGTGGCTTATGCCTGCGCCAGCCGCTACGCGGGGCGATACGTGGTGACCCTGTCGGTGGACCAGGTAATGTTCCGCGAGCCGGTGCATGTCGGTGAGATGGTTACCTTCCTCGCCTCGGTCAACTACTGCGGGCGCACCTCCATGGAGGTAGGCATCAAGGTGATCACCGAAAACATCCGTGAACGCTCGGTGCGCCACACCAACAGCTGTTTCTTCACCATGGTCGCGATGGATGAGCACGGCCGCCCGGCAGTGGTGCCCGAACTGCACCCGGACACCCCCGACGGCCTGCGCCGTCAGCGCCAGGCCAAGCAGCGCCGGCAGATCCGCGAGGAGCTGCAACAGCGTTACCAGGCCTTGAGTGAGGAAAAGAACGCCCCTCAGTCGTGACCGATGTAGAACAGCAGTTCGCGCCGCTGCGGATGATCCTTGAGCCAGGCGCGGATCTCGTCGGCGCGGGCAATGGCCTCCTCGCCGGCGATGCGGCTGAAGCGCTCACGCCGCGCCTGTTCGCTGGCCTCCTGCCGCACCTGGCGCTGCCAGGCGTCGGTGAAGATCGCCGGCATGCGCTGGCTCAGTTCCAGGGCCTTGAGCAGTTGCCATTCGCCGCTGTCCAGCCAGGCTTCGTCGCAGGTGCCGCACAGGTCCAGACGATTGGCGCGGGTGCCGCTGATCTGGTACTTGCTCATCAGCTTGGCGCACTTGGGGCAGCTCAGCGCGTGGCTGGTTTCGCCCACTTCGGCTTCGGCGGCCAGGGCTGTTGGCGTCTCCTGCGCCGGCTGGCGCTCGGCCCAGTCGCGGTAATGCAGCAGGCTGACCAGCGTGCCAGCGCATTGCGGGCAGCCATGGCCGAGCAGGCCATCTTCGAGTTTTGCCGGTTGCAGGCGGCTGGTACGGCAGGCGGGGCAATGCATGATGACGTCCTTTTCACAAATGAAGTGCGCACACGCTAGTGCACAGCCGACACACGGACAAGCTCATGTGCTGAGAACTGCGTGGCAGATAGGCTAAGCTCTGTCTCCCAGAGCCGGAGTCGCCATGATCAACCTGTTCGATGTCTTTTTGCTGATGCTGTTCGCCGCCGTCTGCGCCTGGCTTTGGCGCGGCCATGGCATTCGTGAGCGGGCACTGGCGTACGCCAAGCAGCACTGCGCCAAGCTCGACGTGGAACTGCTCGACGGCGCCGTGGCGCTGCGCCGCCTGGCCATCGAGCGCGATGGCAGGGGCCATCGGCGCCTGGCGCGGCTGTATGACTTCGAATTCACCGTCACCGGTGAGCAGCGCCTGCGCGGGCATATCAGCATGTTCGGCCCGCATCTCGGGCGCATCGAACTGGAACCCCATCCGATACTGGAGCCGCAACCCGAGCCGGTCGCGGTGCAGCATTCCCATCCGGGTAACGTCATCCGCCTCGACGACTGGCGGCGCAAGGCCCAGTAGCGCTGGCCTGATTCAGCCACGCCGCAGGAGGAAATCGCTCACGCGTTCGGCGCTATCGGCCGGCTGCTCCTGCATGAAGCAGTGCCCGCCCGGCACCACCTGACTGCGCACATGGGCGTTGCTCGCACACCAGCGCGCCACGGAGCGGGCCACGAACGGGTAGGTGCTGGCGCCGTGGATCACCTCGGTCGGCGTCGTCACCCTGGCCAGCGATGGCCACAGGCGCCGCGGGAAGGAACCGAAGATATCGGCCTCGCGGCTGGGCCGACACTTGAGCTCGACGCCACCCTCAACATCCTTCAGCGCATGCTCGATATAAGCGTCGAACGCCGCTTCGTCCCAGCCGCGGAACATGCCGCGGCCATGCAGAGCGGCATGCGCACTGGCGCGATCCGGCCATTGCCGGCGACGCTTCTTCGCCTTCTTCGCCAAACCGTTGCGCTGCGCCAGGCCGACCACGTCTGACAGCGCCATCACGCCGATCATCGCCGGGCTGAACAGCACCGGATCGAGCAGTACCGCACGCTGGAACAACTCGGGATGGCGCGCGAGGATCAGGCTGGTGAGCACGCCGCCAAAACTGTGGCCCAGGGCGAAGCGCGGCACCTCACCAAAGCGGCCGCGCAGGGCCTCGAAGGCCTCTACCGCCAGTTCGGCGCTGCGGTTCCAGCCGTGGAAACGACCACCGTGATCGCTGTCGCCATGGCCCTGCACGTCACACAGCCAGAGGTCGAAATCTTCCGCCAGCAGCGCCAGCATCGGCGTATAGACCCGCCCGCAATAACCGTTGCCGTGCAGGAAATGCAGCAACGGTTTCCCCGATGGCGGCGTATGCCAGCCGCGCAGGGTAAAACCGGCAGAGGTGTCATGAGACCAGGGCAGCAGGTGCATGAAAGTTATCCACAACGACGAAAGCGCGGCGAGTGTATCAGCCGGTCGCAGGAATTCGGCAGGTGGCGAACGAGGCGCTGAGCGCTTCGACGTCCTGCGCCCGATCGAAGATCAGTTCCAGCCGCGAGTCCTTGCGCCACTCGCTCGGGCCCCAAGCCTGCAGCGCTTGCCCTTGCACGGCATTGAGCGAACGCCAGCCCTCGGCACCGTGCAGCACGGCCTTGGCTCGGCGCCAGCCGAGGTTGCGTAACCAATCCGCGACCTGCGCGAGGTCGAACATCTGCTGAGGATGCCAGCGCCAGCCGATGCTCCAGCCCTCGACCTGAGCCTGCACCTGGCAGATCGGCTCGGCGGTATCGCGCCAGATCTGCGCCAACCCCGGCGCGGCAGCAGGGAACTCGCCACCTACCTGCATGGGCGACGCCTGTGCTGCCAGGCCGGGCAGCAAGGCCAGGTCGAGCCGCCCCCGTTCGGTCCAGTGCAGCGGCACGGCAGGCAGACCGGCAGCAACCCGCGCTCGCGCCTGGGCACCCAGGCCTTCGCTCTTGTTCAACAGCAGCAGACCAGCCTCATCCAGCGCCTGACGCTGCACGTCCGGCAGCGGCTGGCCGGCGGCCAGCGCGGCGGCATCCAGCACCAGCAGCGCCGGCTGCACGGCCAGCACGCCGAACCAGGGCGGCTGGCGCAATTGCGCCAGCAACTGCACTGGATGGCCCAGGCCGGATGGTTCGATCAACAGGCGATCAGGCTTGGCCTTGCGCAGCAGACGGCCGAGGCCGACCTGAAAGGGCGCACCGTTGACGCAGCACAGGCATCCACCGGCCACCTCGGCCAGGGCGATGCCGTCGTCGCCCTGCTCCAGCAGCGCGGCATCCAGACCGATCTGGCCGAATTCGTTGATCAGCGCCGCCCAGCGCTCAGCCGCAGGTTTCTGCGCCAGCAGGTGACGGATCAGGCTGGTTTTGCCGGCACCCAGCGGGCCGGCGATAAGGTGGGTAGGAATTTGACTGAGCATGAATCTATCGTCGGTGGTTCGCCAGGCAAGTGCCAGCACAGACTGCAAGGAAGCAGCATGTTAGATTCGCTGGCAGTTTTTCGGGAGTCGAAACGATGCGTGCATGGCTGTTGCTGTTCTCTCTGCTACCGGGCCTGGTCCTGGCCGAAGCCTGCGTGGTGCATAGCCAGGCCGAGCGTCTGGATGTGAAGGTCTGCCAGGAAAATCGCAACATTCCCGCCACGCTGTTTCGCGATGGCTTCTGCCAGCCGCAACTGCAGGGGCAGACGGTCGAGGTGGAATTCGTCGAGCAATGTCCGCAGGGCGCCTATGGCATTTGCCAGAATGCGCGCGCCGGCAGTGACCTGTACCAGCAGGACATCCACTACTACGGCGTGGCCAGCGACGCGCTGTATCTGGAGCCGGCCTGCACCAGCCAGTATCAGGGCAAGTGGATCAAGCCCTGACCTGAACCGCTTACGAACAAACGCGGGGACTGACATCAAAGTGTCATCCAGAAAGCGCCTAATGACCGCGGGTACCTCACGTAACCCTCATGTCGAGTCACGCGTCGACATGATCTCTTGGTGCTTAAGGCCGGGGCAGTCGCTCCGGCCTATTTTTTTCCGTCATGCCTGGCAGCAGCATAGGCCTCGCCTCGCGGCATGAAGCTGTTCCCACAAGCAACAGTCGAACGCAAGCAGTCCCCTCGCCCCGGTGGGGAGAGCGGAAGTTTTGCAGCGTTTCAGCCCTCTCCCCCAGCCCCTCTCCCATAAATGGGAAAGGGGAGCCAAGCGTCTACCGCCTTAAGCGGACAGCATTACGCCCGAGGTACGGCTTCCATGACATGTTTGCCGCGCAGCTTGTGGCGATGTCAGGCCAGCCAGTCCAGGGTCAGCAACAAGCGCCGCTGACCGGCCGGCGGCTGCGGTGATCGATGGATCAGCCCGCGGCCTTCGTTGCCCTGCCACTTCTCGCCCTTGGCCAGCGCCACATGCCCGCTATCCAGACGCTGGATCAACGCCTCTTGCGTAGGTTCTGCCTCCGGCTGACCGAGCCTGCTGCGCGACATCGCGCCCTCTTCCAGCCACTCGCTGCCGACCCCGGCGTAGCTGGTGATCAGCCGCAGCGGTACATGGTCGACGTGAAAGCGCGGGCACATGGCCTTGTCCAGCGCGCGCAGGCGCAGCCCTATGCGCTGGGCATCGAGCAGGCAGGCGTAGGCGCGCACCAGCCAGGCCACGTCGGCGAGGAAGGCGGCCTGGCCCGGCAGGTCGGCATACTGCGCGACCAGGCCGCTCAGCTTCGGCTCGCTGTCGGCACGCGGCAGTTCCAGGGTCATGGAATGCGCCAGGGGCTCGCCCTGGGCCAGCAGCGCATCGGCGAAGTCGGCGATCTGCGCCGGCAGGCGGCGCTGCCAGACGGCCAGGTTGACGCCGTCGTGCAGCACCTCGCCGAGCACCTGAATATCCGCTCCCAGCACCTGCCGGGACACTTTCGGCAACTGCAGGGCGAACATCAGGCGGCCTCCTGCTGCCAGGCGCCGAACGGGTCGGCGAGCAGACGCCAGGCTTCCGGGCCGCCGGCCATTTCCTCATCGGTGAGCAGGCAGGCGTCCAGCTCGGCGGTCAGGCGGGCGAAGTCGATGTTCTGGCCGATGAACACCAGTTCCTGGCGGCAATCACCGACCTCTGCGCTCCAGTGCTTCATGATCGCCTGCAGGCCTTCCTCGTCCTGCGGCCAGTGTTGCCTGGACACGAAGCGCCACCAGCGTCCGGCCAGGCCGTGACGCATCAGGCCGCCGGCCTGCGACCAGCTGCCGGCCTCCTGATACTTGCTGGCCAGCCAGAAGAAGCCCTTGGAGCGCAGCAGGCGGCCGTTGCTCCATTCCTGCGAGAGGAAGTCGAAGAAGCGCTGCGGATGGAAGGGCCGACGCGCGCGGTAGGCGCTGGAGGCGATGCCGTATTCCTCGGTTTCCGGCACGTGCTCGCCGCGCAGTTCCTTGAGCCAGCCCGGCGCCTGCGAAGCGCGCTCGAAATCGAAACGGCCGGTGTCGAGAATCCTGTCCAAAGCGATCTGGCCCATGCTCATGGCCTGGATATCGGCGTGGGTATTGAGGCCGCGGAGGATGGCCATCAGCTCCTCGCGCTCGGCCTGGCTGATCAGGTCGATCTTGCTGACGAGGATGACGTCGGCGAACTCCACCTGCTCGATCAGCAGATCGGTGATCGAGCGTTCGTCCTCCTCGCCCAGGGTTTCGCCACGGCTGGCCAGGCTCTCGGCCTCGTGAAAATCGCGCAGGAAGTTCACCCCGTCGACCACCGTGACCATGGTGTCCAGCCGCGCCAGGTCGGACAGGCTGCGGCCCTGCTCGTCGCGGAAGGTGAAGGTTTCGGCCACCGGCAGCGGCTCGCTGATGCCGGTGGATTCGATCAGCAGGTAGTCGAAGCGGCCATCGCTGGCCAGGCGGGCGACCTCTTCGAGCAGGTCTTCGCGCAGGGTGCAGCAGATGCAGCCGTTGCTCATCTCCACCAGTTTCTCTTCGGCGCGGTTGAGGCTGACGTCGCGCTGCACTTCGCTGCCGTCGATATTGATTTCGCTCATGTCGTTGACGATCACCGCGACCTTGAGACCTTCGCGGTTCTTCAGCACATGGTTGAGCAGTGTGCTCTTGCCGGCGCCAAGAAAGCCGGACAGCACGGTAACGGGTAGACGTGGGTTCATGGGGGGTTCCTCGTTCAGTCACGGTCACGCTGATGTTTTTCGCGCTGCTCCTGACGCTCCTTGGCTTCGATGCACAGGGTCGCGGTCGGGCGCAGCAGCAGGCGTTTCAGGCCGATGGGCTCGCCGGTCTCGGCGCACCAGCCGTATTCGCCACGCGCCAGGCGTTCGAGCGCCTGGTCGATCTTGTCGAGCAGCTTCTTTTCCCGCTCCAGCAGGCGCAGCTGCCACTGCCGTTGCTCCTCGGCGGCGCCGATATCGGCGACGTCGCTGCTGGTTTCGGACTGGCGCAGCTCGCTGAACTCCTCGTCGATACGCGCCTGCAGATCGGCACGCTGAGCCAGCAGCAGCTCGCGGAAGAAGCGCTGCTGCGTATCGTTCATGTAGTCATCTGCCGGCTGGGCGAGCAGCTCGGCTTCGGTAGGCAGGGTCGGGGTCATGGCAAATCGGCTAACGTGTTTTAATTGTTATAACATAACATTTATTTCTGACAGCAACCCATGGATTTGCGATGAACGAACTGCCCCTGCCGGATATTGCCGCCCAAGCCACTCACCATGTTGTGCCACTGGACTGGGTCGGCATGGCCGGCATCGCCTTACCCATTCGCCTGGCGGGCGCGGCCGTGAACGCCAGTGTCGATATCGGCGTCAGCCTCGACGACGCCGGCGCGCGCGGCATTCACATGTCGCGCCTGTATCTGGCGGCGCAGCGTATGGTGCACCAGCAACTGGACGTGCCTGCCCTGCTGCAGGTACTGGATGATTGCCTGAGCAGCCACCAGGCACTGTCCGACAGCGCCACCCTGACCCTACGCGGCGAGGTACCGCTCGAGCGTGTTGCGCTGGTCAGCCCACTCAGCGGCTGGAAGGCCTACCCCTTCGAACTGCGCGCCAGACAGGACGGCCGTGGCGTCAGCATCGAGCTGCAAGTCGAGGTCGGCTACTCGTCCACCTGCCCCTGCTCGGCGGCGCTGGCCCGCCAGTTGATTCAGCAGCGTTTCGCCGAAACCTTCGCCCGGCAATCCATGGACTATCAGGAGGTGCTCGACTGGCTTGGCTCGACCCAGGGCATCGTCGCCACGCCACACAGCCAGCGCAGCACCGCGACCCTGCAGCTGCGCCTGGCGCCCGACTGCACCGAGCTGCCCGTGCTGGCGCTGATCGACAGCGCCGAGCAGGCCCTCGGCACGCCGGTGCAAACAGCGGTGAAACGCGCCGATGAACAGGCTTTCGCCCTGGCCAACGGACAGAACCTGATGTTCTGCGAAGACGCCGCGCGCCGCCTGCATCAAGCCCTGCGCAGCCTGCCGCAGGCCAGCGCCTTCCGCCTCAAGGTCGTGCATGCGGAAAGCCTGCACGCCCACGATGCCGTGGCCGAAAGCCGTTGGAACTGGAGCTGAGCCCTACCAGCCACCACCACCACCGCCGCCCCCACCGCCGCCGGAGGAGCCACCACCGCCCGAGCCACCCGAGGAGCTGCCGAACGAGGATGAAGACGACTGGCTGGGCGCGACCGAAGAGGCGGCCGTCGCCCGGCCCAGGTTGGATGACAGACTGCTGCTCAGCGACTGCGAGCTGGTGATGCTGCGGCCCGAATACCAGTCCGGCTTGTAGCCTTGCGCCGGTGCTTCCACCAGGCCGCTGGCCAGCGCCCGGTCGAAGCGCTCGCTCCATTGCTGCTCGACGCCCAGCGCCATTGCGTAGGGCAGGTGCTGCTCGTACAGGGCGATGCTCATCACCGGCGCCTCGGCGACCTTTTCCATCAGCTCGCTTTCCGCCAGCTGCAGGTAGTCACGGTAGCCCTCGAGCTTGTCGAGCACCTCGCGCCCGCGCAGGGTCGGCGCCTCCAGCAGCCAGCGAAACAGCCCGCAGAGCAGCACGAACGCGACCACCAGCACCAGGTTCCAGACCCCCAGCGTGGGCACCGTGCTGCCCATCATGGTCAGCACGCCCAGGCCGACACTGCCGAAGGGTACGGCGAAGATCAGGCCGAAGAGCATTTGCCCGTAACGACGGGCATGCCATCTGCGCAACGCCACGAACACACCGCCGATGCCGACGGCGCCGAAGGCCAGTACGAACAGCGACATCATGCCCACAACGAACACATCGGCGCCGCTCAGGCCGGGCAGCAGCGTCAGCGGCACGCCCAGCACGGTCAGAGCCACGCCGCGCCACCACTGTCGGCGGTTGAGCCTGAAGCAGGCCGCGTGATAGTCCGCGCTGATGCTGGCCTGCAGCGCATCGAGCGCCTTTTTCAGTTTCGGCTCGTAATGGCTCCCGAGGGTCAGGCTCGACGCGCTGCTGAACAGCGCGCCATACACCTTGCGTTCACCCGGATGCAGGGGGGGCACCGGCTTTCCGGCGGCCTCGAGGGTGTAGCCCTGGTCGCTGTCGGACAGCTTCACCGCGCGCTTGATCGCCATCGAGGTCAACGCCACGGTCAGTGCCCGCGTCGGGCTGTAGCGCATGCCGAATCCCTGATGCCAGACGAAGCCGGCCGCTGCCGGTGACAACCCTTCCGGCGCCTGGAACAGCGGAATGATCAGGCCTTTCTGCGGGTCTCGGCCGACGCGCCGCCACTGCCACAGGAAGTAGCTCAGCAAGGCCAGCAACACCAGGCTGCCCAGTGCCGTACCCGGATTGTCCTGCAGCACCCAGAGCAGGCGTTTACCCAGCCCGGGCCGCTCGATCAGCCCGGCGGGCCAGGCCACGGCGATGGTGAAGCCGGCATAGGCAGGCAGAGGCGCGGTGGTCTCCATGCGAAGCTCGCCGTCGTTCTGCGTCAGCACCCGGAAGTTCTTGTCCTGCGCACCGCTGCGCCCGGTATAGCCATCGACCCGAAGAATCTGCGCGCCGTCGGGCAGGCTTACGCGGATGCGCGCCTGGTCGATGGGGAAGATCCAGCCGTTGCCGGTGACGTTCCAGTACAGCTCGTCTTCGTTGGCACGCTCGATCAACTGCCGCTGCGTCAGGTAGACGATGCGATAGCGATGGCGCCCCGGCTCCAGCTTGCGGCTGGCCGAGCCGATGCGAACGCGCTCGACGGCGCCCCTCGACTCCAGCTGATAGGGCTCCGGCTGGCCGTTGCGCTGCACCTCCAGCACCTCGAAGCCGACGCGGCGCAGCAGCCGTTCACGGCTGATGCTCTGCACCGGGAAATCCCGGAAGATGCCGCGGCTGATCCGCTCCCCCGCTGCCGCGACGGTGATCAGCTCGGTCACCAGCAGGCTGCCATCGGTACGTACCTCGACACTCACCGAGTAGTCGGTAATGCGTTCTTCCTCGCTCGCCAGCGTGGTGCCCGCCAGGCCCAGCAAAAACAGGCAGACAAGCGACTTGAGCCATCCCGGCATGATCAGAACTCCATTTTCGGCGGTTGCCCCTCGCGCGCATCGGCGAGGGCGGAATATTCGGCAGTGGTGAAGCGCAGCAGCCTCGCCACCAGGTTGCTCGGCACCGATTCGACCAGCACGTTGAGCTCGCGCACCGCGCCGTTGTAATAACGCCGGGCCATCTGGATATGATCTTCGACTTCGCTGATGTTGCTTTGCAGCTCGCGAAACTGGCTGTCGGCCTTGAGCTCGGGATAAGCCTCGACCAGGGCGAACAGCTGGCGTAACTGGCTGCCCAGCTGGGCCTCCACCGGTGCCCGCTGGCCCATTGGCGAATCGGCCAGCTGCACGGCGCGAGTGCGCTGCTGCACCAGCGTCTCCAGCGCGCTCTGCTCATAGCGCATGTACTGACGCACACATTCCACCAGCGCCGGAATCAGGCTGGCGCGGCGCTTTAGCTGCACATCGATGCCGCTCCAGGCTTCGGCCACGCGGTGGCGGTTGAATACCAGACGGTTGTAGTAGAAGACCGTCAATCCGCCGAGCACGAGCAGGATGCCCACGCTCCACCATAAGTCCGGATGTTGCATACCTGCTCCTTTTTTGGCCTGTTGTGACAGCCACTTTCCTCATAGCGACACGGTGGGACGACATCCCTTCGCTATGCTCGTATCCTTGAATGCCAGCAATCAGCGAGGCCCCCATGCAGATCGAGCTGATCGAAATCCGCGACCACCTGAGTCGCTTCGCCCCCTTCGACAACCTGCCGGAGCAGACTCTCGACGAGATCGCCCGTCAGGTGCAAGTGGGCTACTTCAAGGCCGGTAGCGAAATTCTCGCCGCCGGCGCGCCCATTCACGAGCTGCACTACGTGCGCAGCGGCGCAGTGGAAACCTATCGACGCGGGGGTGAACTGCACAACCGCCTGACCGAAGGCGACGTCTTCGGCCAGGCTGGCCTGCTGCGGGGCAACAAGGTGCGCCTGGCGGCCAAGGCACTGGAAGACTGCCTCATCTACTTCATCCCCAGTGCGTTGTTCCAGCAGCTATGCGATCAGTTCGACAGTTTTGCCGACTTCGTCGAGGCCGAAGGCCAGTCGCGCCTCAAATCCGCTCTGGAAGACAGCCACGGCAAGGCCAGTGAGCTGATGAAGATCAAAGTGCGCAAACTCATCGGGCGCTCGCCGGTCAGCGTCCCGCTGGACATGCCGGTCCAGCAGGTGGCGAAGGTCATGAGCGAGCAGAGCGTGTCCTCGGTGATCATCGTCAACCCCGGCAGGCGCTGGCCCAACCCCGCCCAGGTGCAGGTGGCCGATCAGCAGAACCAGGTAATGGCCGGCATTCTCACCGATCGTGACCTGCGCACCCGCGTGCTGGCCGAAGGCTTGCCAGGCGACACGCCGGTCAGCCAGGTGATGACGCCCGGCCCCGTCACCGTGCAGGCCGACGAGTCGGTGTTCGAGGCCATGCTGTGCATGCTGCGCAACAACATCCATCACCTGCCCGTGCTGCAGCGCCGCCGCCCGGTCGGCATGATCTCCCTCGCCGACGTCATCCGCTATGAGTCGCGCAGCAGCCTCTATCTGGTCAACAGCATCTTCAACAAGAACTCGGTGGAAGGCCTCAAGAGCCTGCTGCCGGACCTGCACGCCACCTTCGTGCGCATGGTCGCCGACGATGCCAGCGCGCATATGGTGGCGCGGGCCATGAGCAGTATCGGGCGCGCCTTCACCCGGCGCCTGCTGGTGCTGGCCGAGGAGAAACTCGGGCCACCGCCGGTGCCCTACTGCTTCATGATCGCCGGCTCGATGGCGCGTGATGAACAACTGCTGCTCACCGACCAGGACAACGCCCTGGTGCTCGACGACAGCTTCGATCCGAATCAGCACGACGCCTACTTCGCCGAACTGGCGCAGTTCGTCAGCAATGGCCTGTCCGCCTGCGGTTATGCGTACTGCAAGGGCGGCATCATGGCCAGCAACTCGAAATGGCGCCAGCCACTGAAAGTCTGGCGCGGCTACTTCAATCAATGGATCGAGAAGCCCAACCCGGAAACCCTGCTCAACAGCAGTATCTTCTTCGACCTCGATGGCGTGTATGGCGCGACCGCGCTGGTGGAAAACCTCAAGGAACTGCTGGCGGAGAAAGCCAGCGCCAGCCCTGCCTTCCTTGCGGCCCTGGCACGCAATGCGCTCAATCGCACCCCGCCGCTGGGCTTCTTCCGTACCTTCGTAATGGAAACCGATGGCCGCCAGAAGAACATCATCAACCTCAAGGGCCGCGGTACTGCGCCGTTGACCGACCTGATCCGCGTGCACGCTCTGGCGTGCGGCTCCAAGGCGCAGAACTCGCTGGAACGCCTCGACGCCATCGCGGCCACCAAGCTGCTGCCCAAGGAAGCCCTTGATCATCTGCGCTACGCCTTCGAGTTCCTCAGCCTGGTGCGCATCCGCCACCAGGCCCGCGAGGTGGAAGCCGGCAACCCACCCGATAACTACGTCGAGCCGGAGAAATTCAGCTCCAGCGAACGCCACCACCTCAAGGAAGCCTTCCAGGTCGTGAGCAACGCCCAGAAATTCCTGCGTTTCCGCTATCCGGCCCAGCCACTCTCTCGCCCGCAATGACTACGTATCAAAATCAGGACTGGCCGCAGCTCTTCGCAGAACGCGCGGCCAGCAGCCAGGACGCACGCCTGCGAGCCTATTACGGCGCAGGCTGCATCGCCGCCGAAACGCCACTGGCGGAGGCACCGCTGGTCGCACTGGACGTTGAGACCACCGGCCTCGATCCGCGCAGGCACGCCATCGTCAGCCTCGGCCTGGTGCCGCTGAACCTGCAGCGCATCCACTGCGCCGAAGCGCGCTACTGGGTAGTCAAACCCACCTGCGAACTGAGCGCCGAATCGGTCACCTTTCACCACATCACCCATTCCGACATCCGCCACGCGCCACGCCTGGCCAGCGTGCTCGACGAACTGCTCGAAGCCCTGGCCGGCAAGGTAGTGGTTGCGCATTACCGCAACATCGAGCGCAACTTCCTCGATCAGGCATTGCACCAGCATCTGGGTGAAGGGCTGATCTTCCCCATCATCGACACCATGGAGCTGGAAGCACGCCTGTACCCCAAGCGCACGGTCAGCTGGTGGGGCCGCCTGCGCGGCCGCGAGCCCATTTCCATCCGCCTGGCCGACAGCCGCCTGCGCTATGGACTGCCGCTCTACTCCGCCCACCATGCTCTGACCGACGCCCTGGCCTGTGGCGAACTGCTACAGGCACAGGTGGCGACGCACTACCCACCGCATACGCCGGTCGGGGCGCTCTGGAGCTGAAACCAACCGCCCACGTTGTAGGAGCGGCTTTAGCCGCGAAGCTTTTGCTTTCCAATGCCGCGTTGCAAGCCGGGCATTAAGTAGCGAGGGGGGTGGTTGAGCATAGCGGTACCCATCCTGCGGGCACCGCATGAGGATCATCAATTCAGGACAAAGCAGACTCACAACCATGAATCGCCGCAAAAAGATCAAGCAACTGCTCGAAGCCCACGCCAAGAAGGCCAACGCCAAGCTTGCGCCCAAAAGCAACAAACCCAAGTACGTTAGCAAGGCTGACAGGGCGAGGTTGGCGGCTGAAGCGGCTCAAGAGTGCGCCACGCCCGCGGAGTAAAGCTCGGGGTACCCATGTGAAGTGCGGACACATCGAAAAGCCGAACGCATCGCGGCTAAAGCCGCTCCTACAGGCTTAGACAAGTGGCGCGGATAACACGAAGCTTATCCACCGCCGGGCGGGGGACGGATGAGGTGTGACTGGCTGAGCACCGTCTCGCGGCCAAGCCCCTCCCACAGGGCTCGGTGGCGCTAGCCCAATACCCTGTCGGCCGTATAAATCGCCTCGTCGAGAAACACATTCACCGCCGGATGATCGCGCTCACCCTTGCGGTAGGCGAGGAACACGCCGCGCTGGATATCCGGCAGCAGCGGCACGGCGGTGACGCCCGGCAGCGGCCGCACCAGACGCAGACCGGAGACGATGGAGATGGAGTTGCCCGAGGCGACCATGGCCGCGACCATCTCGAAACCGGCGCAGTGGGCGTTGATGCGCGGCGCAAAACCGGAACGGCGGCACAGGTTGGCGATGAACTCGCCGAACGAGCTGCCGCTGGAATCCAGCGCCCAGGCTTCGTCGCGCAGGTCGGCGACGGTGAGGCTGTCGCGTCTGGCCAGGGCATGGTCGACGGGCAGCAGCACGTGCAGCAGATCCTGGGTCAGAGGAATCAGCGCATAGTGCTCGCGGTTCTCGTCCGGAGTCACGGCCAGGTCGTCGATCACCGCCACGTCGATCTGCCAGGAGCCCAGGGCACTAAGGCTCTCCTGCGGCTCCAGATCCAGCACCACCACGTTCAACCGCGGATAGGCGCTACGCAGCGCCCGTACGGTTTCCGCGATCACCGCCACGGCGATCGAGGGGAAGGCCGCCACCCGAAGCTCACCGGCGATTTCGCCGCGCAGCAGCGCCAACTCCGAACGCGCTTCGTCGAGTACCGTGAGGATGCGCTCGGCGTGCGCCACCAGGCGCTCACCGGCCGGGGTCAGCACCACGCCGCGGCCGCGTCGCTCGATCAGTGCCACGTCCACCTCGCGCTCGAGCTGCGCAACCTGCTGCGACACGGCCGAGGGCGTCAGGTGCAGCGACTCGGCAGCCGCCGCCATGGTGCGGCAGCGCGCCAGTTCGCGCAGGGTTCGCAGGCGGGTGATGTCCATGACGCGATCTCAACAGTTAAGCGACGCTAACGAATACGTTAAAAATAAATCAGTATACATAATGATATGGCCGTTCTTAGATAGGGGCATTCCGCACGCGCGTAACCGGGCGCGTGTCCATTCACTCGACAAGAAGAACTTCGCCATGGCTATCAGCGTTTTCGACCTGTTCAAAGTTGGTATCGGCCCGTCCAGCTCCCACACCGTCGGCCCGATGCGTGCCGCCGCGCTGTTCACCCACGCCCTGGAAAACCACGAGCATATGCCCAAGGTGACCCGTGTGGTCGCCGAGCTGTATGGCTCGCTGGGCGCCACCGGCAAGGGCCATGGCAGTGACAAGGCGGTGCTGCTCGGCCTCAGCGGCCATGAGCCGGATACCGTCAATGTGGATCTGGTGCCCGAGTACATCGAGAGCATCCGCCGCGACAAGCGCATCGTGCTGGCCGGCAAGCATGAAGTCCGCTTCGACGAGAAGGCCGACCTGAAAATGTTCCGCAAGGCGCTGCCGCTGCATGCCAACGGCCTGCGCTTCGCCGCCTTCGATGCAGCCGGCATTCAGGTACACGAGGCCACCTACTACTCGGTCGGCGGGGGCTTCGTGGTCAGCGAGGCCGTGCTGGCCGATGGCACCAAGCAGAAGATCATCGCTCCGGATGCCACCGCCCTGCCGCTGCCGTTCCGCAGCGGCGCCGATCTGCTCAAGCTGACCCGCGAGCACGGCATCGGCATCGCCGAGGTGATGCGTCGCAACGAGCGCCACTGGCGCAGTGACGAAGAAACCGACGCCGGCCTGCTGAACATCTGGAAGGTGATGCAGGCCTGCGTGGACCGCGGCTGTCGTACCGAGGGCATCCTCGCCGGCGGCTTCAAGGTACGCCGCCGCGCTGCCATCCTGGCGCGCAAGCTGGGCGGCTTCCAGCGCAGCTACATCGAAGATCCGCTGCGCATGCTCGACTGGGTCAACCTCTGGGCACTGGCGGTGAACGAAGAGAACGCGGCGGGCGGCCGCGTGGTCACCGCACCGACCAACGGCGCCGCCGGCATCGTCCCGGCAGTGCTGCACTACTACGTCAATGCCATCTCCGGTGCCAACGAGCGCGGCATCATCGACTTCCTGCTCACCGCCGGTGCCATCGGCATCCTGTACAAGGAAAACGCCTCGATCAGCGGCGCCGAGGTGGGTTGCCAGGGCGAAGTGGGCGTGGCCTGTTCGATGGCTGCCGGCGCGCTGTGTGCGGTACTGGGCGGCACCCCGGAGCAGGTCGAGAACGCCGCGGAGATCGGCATGGAACACCACCTGGGCCTGACCTGCGACCCGGTCGGCGGCCTGGTGCAGATCCCTTGCATCGAGCGCAACGCCATCGCTTCGGTGAAGGCCATCAATGCCGCGCGCATGGCGCTTTATGGCGACGGCGCGCACTACGTGAGCCTGGACAAGGTGATCAAGACCATGCGCGAGACCGGCGCCGACATGCTGACCAAGTACAAGGAAACCGCTCGTGGTGGCCTGGCGGTGAACATCGTCGAGTGCTGATGCACGGCCTGCTCTGAACACGCCCCGGTCGATCCGGGGCGTTTTCGTTTGTACAGGCGCACGCCTGTCGCCTAGAGCAACTCACGGCTGAATCTGGGCAGAGCCATGATCGGCTCACAGGTCGCATACGCGCCTGTTTTCCTCATGCCCTATGAAGGCGGGTAGCTGGAACATCCCGGGATCAGAAGCCGGCCCACCCCAACTTTCAAAAAGGGCGTAAGGGTTAACAGGCTGTTTCAACAGCCTGCCAATGCCGATCAGCTAAGCGCCGACTGGCTACGATCAGTCCCCCTGGGGGAAGGGGGCGGGCCGCGTTCGGAGAGGGGTCAATGACCGTTTCGCGGTATTTCGACCCTTTCCCCCAGCCGCTCTCCCGTAAACGGGAGAGGGGGAGCTAACAGGCTGTTGAAAAACTATCTGCGTTGCCACTGCTGCGTTAAAAACAGGCTCAAAATGCTCATTTACAGCTCGTAAAGTCGGACGCGACCCCGGTCGTTTTTCGCCTGTTTTTGCCTTGCATTGGCTGCCTCGCCTACGTTTTTCAACGGCCTGCTAAACGCGTACAGCCTTACCTGACTGGCATTAGAGGCTGATCGGAACCGACCCGAATCTAAATGGCGGAAATCGGCCTCTGCTGCGCCGATCAATTGCATTTGCCTCAGCCATAAACGACGAAGCCCCTATCGACTGATAGGGGCTTCGTGTTCAGGGACCGTCAGGTGCCTACAGGGGCTGAATGCTCCTCTGGACGGCTCGCGTCAGGCTCAACGCGGTTCGCTCATCAGCCCCTTGACGATTGCCACACAGCCCACCAGCAACACGATGGTGAACGGCAGACCGGTGGAAACCGCCATGGCCTGCAGCGCCACCAGACCGCCGCCGAGCAGCAGGGCTACGGCCAGCGCACCTTCCATGATCACCCAGAACACCTTCTGCGAAGCCGGCGAATTGATCTTGCCGCCCGCGGTGATGGTATCGATGACCAGCGATCCGGAGTCCGACGAAGTGATGAAGAACAGCACGACCAGGACAATCGCAGCGAAGGAGCTGATGGCACTGATCGGCAGCTGATCGAGCATGATGAACATCTTCAGTTCCAGAGCCGCCTGCTGCAGTTCGGTCAGGCCGCCCAGAGCCTGGTGCAGCGCGGTGCCGCCAAAGGTGCTCATCCAGATTACCGACACCAGCGAAGGTACCAGCAGCACGGCAGTGAGGAATTCACGCACGGTACGACCACGGCTGACGCGAGCGATGAACATGCCCACGAACGGCGACCAGCTGATCCACCAGGCCCAGTAGAACGCGGTCCAGCCCTGGCTGAAGTTGGCGTCTTCACGCCCGACCGGGTTGGACAGGGCCGGCAGGTACTGCAGATAGGCGCCCAGATTATCCAGCACACCGGTCAGCAACAACGCGGTGGGACCGGCAAGCAGCACGAACAGCAGCAGCGCGAAGGCCAGGCCCATGTTCACTTCGGAGAGAATCTTCACGCCCTTGTCCACACCGGTCAGTACCGAGCACAGCGCGATCAGGGTGATCACGGTGATCAACAGCACCTTGGTGGTGGTATCGGCCGGCAGGCCGAACAGGGTATGCAGACCGGCGGTAGCCTGCTCGGCACCCAGGCCGAGAGAGGTGACCAGACCGAACAGGGTGGCGAATACGGCGAGGATGTCGATGATGTGGCCCGGCCAGCCCCACACACGCTCACCGAGCAGCGGGAAGAAGATCGAGCGGAAAGACAGCGGCAGCCCCTTGTTGAAGGCAAACAGCCCCAGCGCCAGCGCCACGATGGCGTAGATCGCCCAGGGGTGCAGACCCCAGTGGAAGATGGTGGTGGCCATGCTCAGGCGAGCAGCCTCGGCAGAGTTGCCTACGGCCCCGTCAAGCGGCGCCCAGTCGGTACGCACGCCATTGGCATCCACGGCCGTACCACCCAGGGCAGTGTCGTAGTGCGACATAGGCTCGGCGACGCCATAGAACATCAGGCCGATGCCCATGCCCGCAGCGAACAGCATGGCGAACCAGGAGAAGTAGGAGTAATCGGGGCGAGCCAGGGTCCCGCCCAGGCGCACCTTGCCCAGAGGCGAAACGATCAGGCCCAGGCACAGCAACACAAAGATGTTCGCCGAACCGATGAAGAACCAGGACAGGTGCACTGTCAGCCAGTCACGCACGGCCTTGAACAGCGGTTCCACCTGATCGTGCATGGCCAGCGCCAGCGCGACGAAAATGAATGCGGTTATCGCCGATACCAGGAATACCACCCCATGGATATCGAGATTGACCAGATACCGGCCACGGATGTTGTCCTGGCCAACCACATAATCGGTGTCGATAAGATTGGCTGCGCCGCTAGGGGCGGGTATGCCGTCTGCAGATGAGTCGTTCTTTCGTGATACGGGGCCTTGGCTCAAGGGGCTGCTCCTTCTTGTTTTATTCGCGAGCAATGCGGCGACCGCCGCTGCTATTACGCGGAGCTGACGCTAACAGAAGGAAAATCGGGCCTGCGCTGCGGAAACGTCGCGGTTTTTCCCGTTAACGACCGCAGGGTGGAAAGGAGCGACGGGCGACAAAATAACGTCTGCCGGGGTTCTGACACAACTCGCCAGGAACCGGGCTTCACGACGGTCTGCAAAGGCTGCTGCTTGCGCTTGCGAATGTCGCTGAAGGCCCATCCGCGCGCACGCCTGCAAACAAGGCGGCAATAAAAAAGCGCGCCCGCAGGCGCGCTTCTGAGCGGGATGAAAAGCGAGCGTCAGCGCGGTTCGCTCATCAACCCCTTGACCACGGAAATGCAGCCCACCAGCAGCACGATGGTGAACGGCAGGCCGGTCGATACGGCCATCGCCTGCAACGCCACCAGGCCACCACCGAGCAGCAGGGCGATGGCGATCACGCCTTCGATACTGGCCCAGAACACGCGCTGCGGTACCGGCGCGTTGACTTTGCCGCCAGCGGTAATGGTGTCGATCACCAGAGAGCCGGAATCCGAAGAGGTGATGAAGAACACCACCACCAGCACGATGCCGATGAACGAGGTGATGGCGGTCAGCGGCATTTCCCCGAGCATGCTGAACAGCTTCAGCTCCAGGCCGGCATCTTGCGCACCGGTGAACCCATCGACCAGCAGTTGGTTGATGGCGGTGCCACCGAAGGCGGTCATCCACAGCACCGATACCAGCGACGGCACCAGCAGTACGGCGATCAGGAACTCACGTACGCTGCGACCACGGCTGACGCGGGCGATGAACATGCCCACGAACGGCGACCAGCTGATCCACCAGGCCCAGTAGAACGCGGTCCAGCCCTGACTGAAGTTGGCATCCTCACGGCCGACCGGGTTGGCCAGTGCCGGCAGATACTGCAGGTAGGCGCCGAGGTTCTTGAAGAAATCGGTGAAGATCAACAGGGTCGGCCCGGCGATGATGATGAACAGCAACAGGGCCATGGCCAGGCCCATGTTGATCTCCGAGAGGCGCTTGACCCCCTTGTCGAGACCGGCAACCACCGAAGCCAGCGCGATCAGGGTGATGGCCACGATCAGCAGTACCTTGGTCATGTCCGTGGCCGGAATGGCGAACAGGTACTCCAGACCCGCAGCCGCCTGCTCCGCGCCCAGCCCCAGCGACGTGACCAGGCCGAACAGGGTGGCGAACACCGCGAGAATGTCGACCACGTGACCCGGCCAACCCCACACGCGCTCACCGAGGATCGGGTAGAAGATCGAGCGGATCGACAGCGGCAGCCCCTTGTTGAAGGAGAAAAGGGCCAGCGCCAGCGCGACGATTGCATAGATCGCCCAGGGGTGCAGACCCCAATGGAAGATGGTCGCTGCCATGCCAAGGCGCACGGCTTCCTCGGCATTGCCGGCGGCGCCGTCGAGCGGTGCCCAGTCGGTGCGCACGCCGTCCTCGCCGACCGTGATGCCGCCCATCGCCGCGCTGTAGTGCGACATGGGTTCGGACACCCCATAGAACATCAGGCCGATGCCCATACCGGCAGCGAACAACATGGAGAACCAGCCCATGTAGGTGTAGTCGGGCGTTGCCTCCTTGCCACCGATACGCACCTTGCCCAAGGGCGAAAGGATCAGCCCGAGACAGAGCAGGACGAAGATATTCGCGGCGCCGATGAAGAACCAGGCCATATGATGGGTGAGCCAGTCGCGCACACCGCTGAACAGCGGTTCGATCTGGTTCTGCAGAGCCAGGGCGAGGACCACGAAGATCACCGCGACCAGCGCGGAGATGGTGAAAACCTTGCCGTGAATGTCGAGGGCGAAGATGAACTGCCCTTTGATGTTGTCCTGACCGATGACGTAATCGGTATCGATCAGGTTGGCTTCACCGGTCGGTGCCGGGATGCCTTCATGAGTTTCCGCTGCGGGTGGCGGGGTCGTGTCA
Source organism: Pseudomonas sp. KB-10 (assembly GCF_018221585.1). Classification (NCBI taxonomy): domain Bacteria; kingdom Pseudomonadati; phylum Pseudomonadota; class Gammaproteobacteria; order Pseudomonadales; family Pseudomonadaceae; genus Pseudomonas; species Pseudomonas sp. KB-10. Next base: position 952,952 of record NZ_QYYB01000001.1, on the reverse strand, counting down.
TGCGAAGGGACGTTTCCCATACGTGGCGTGCTCCTTGATGCGTTTGACTCGCTGGACGAGCGTGAACAGGACGGTTGCCTTCCTCCAATTAAAGACGACCTACAAGCGGGTCGAGACAGGAAGGGTAACACATGAATTCCGCTCACTCAGACCCAAAGACACATGAGAGCCGCGAATGATTCCCTAACGGCTGGCATTTTGCCCGACACTGCCATTCGTCCAGTCGCCGTGGCAGGATGGCGGCGAACGCTGCGCAATCCCCATGGTCAGCTGCACACGGCCCGTGCAAAGGAAGACCCTGCATGCCCGCAGATTACGGCATTCCCCACCTGTTCGGTTACCTGATCGCGACAATCCATGCTCTCGGCGTGCTGGCCTCGATACACGCCGTACTGACCGTGCGTACTGCACAGGGCGCGCTGGCCTGGGGGCTGTCGCTGTTCTTCATGCCCTACCTGACGTTGCTGCCTTATCTGGTATTCGGCCGCAGCCGTTTCGACGCCTACGTCAAGGCGCGGCGCCAGGCCGACAAGGAAATGCGCCACGCCATGGCCGAACAGGACTGGCGCCCCTGGGTCGAGGAAGCCAAGGCAGCGCATCAATCACCTGCATATGACCGCTTTCGTGCCTTGCCGCGCCTGTCGCACCTGCCCGGGCTGACCGGCAACCGCGTGGAACTGCTGATCGACGGTGAGGCCACCTTCGAGCCCATCTTCAGGGCCCTGGCCAGCGCCCAGCAGGCGATCCTGCTGCAGTTCTTCATCATCCGTGACGACGCCCTCGGCCAGCGCTTGCGCGACATGCTGCTGGAGCGCGCCGCCGCAGGCGTGCAGGTGTACGTGCTGTATGACGGCGTCGGCAGTCATGCACTGCCACGCGCCTATATCGACAGCCTGCGCCGCGGCGGCGTGCAGGTGCACGCCTTCCCCACCCGCGCCGGGCTGTTCAATCGCTTTCAGCTGAATTTCCGCAATCACCGCAAGATCGTGGTGGTCGATGGCGAGATCGGTTTTCTCGGCGGGCTCAACGTCGGTATCGAATACCTCGGCCAGATGCCGCCGCTGGCCCCCTGGCGCGACACCCATGTGGAGGTGCGCGGACCAGTGGTGGCGAGCCTGCAGGAGGCCTTCGCCGAGGACTGGTACTGGGCCTGCCGGAAACTGCCGCCGCTGCTGATGCCGAGCAAGCAGGACGAACCCGGTCAGCTCTGCCAGGTCATCACCAGTGGCCCGGCAGACCCGCAGGAGACCTGCTCGCTGCTGTTCGTCGAAACGATTCACGCGGCGCGCGAACGGGCCTGGCTGAGCAGCCCCTACTTCGTCCCCGACGAAGCACTGTTCGCCGCCCTGCGCCTGGCCGTGATGCGTGGCGTGGACGTCCGCCTGCTGCTGCCGGCGCGAGCCGACCACCACATCGTCTATGCCGCCTCCAGCCTGTATGCCTTCGAGGCATTGCGCGCCGGCGTACGCATCTTCCGCTACCAGCCTGGCTTCCTTCACCAGAAGGCCTTGCTGATCGACCATGACGCCTGCGTGCTGGGCAGCGCCAACCTCGACAACCGCTCCTTCCGCCTCAATTTCGAGGCCAGCCTGCTGACCTTCGACGAGACCTTCAACGCCCAGGTCGCCGCCATGCTGGAAGAGGATTTCAGCCGCTCGCGCGAACTGGTCAATGCCGACCGACGCAACCTGCATCGCCTGCAGCAACTGGGCATGCGCGTCGCGCGGCTGATCTCGCCGATTCTCTGAGACCGCGCGCGGCGCCTGGTTTCGCCTGCCCAGGGTCAGCGCGGAAAACTTTGAACGGGCCCGGAGGCACGGCTATGGTTACCGGGCCAGCCGCTGTTAGCCGTCAGCGAGACCTGCCTGCATGAAAACACGCCCTGCCCTGCTGCTCAGCCTTTGCCTGTTGGTTCTGCCCGCCCTGGCGCAGGAAGAGATTCGCGTCGGCGTCGAACTGCAGCCCTATCAGCCTTACTCGGATGTAGAGGGCGGTGAGTACCGCGGTTATGCCCGCGACCTGCTGGACGCCTTCGCTGCCGAGTACGGCTACCGCTTCGTCTACACGCCGCTGCCGGTTCGGCGCCTGCTCAGTGATTTTCTCGCTGGCCGGGTCGACCTCAAGTTCCCCGATCATCCGCAGTGGAATGCTGACCAGAAGGCCGGTCACGCGGTGCGTTACAGCCAACCGGCAGCGCCCTACGTCGACGGCATACTGGTCAAGCCTAAGCACCTCGGCCAGGGCATGCAGCGCATCGAGCTGCTTGGCACGCAGAACGGCTTCACGCCCTGGCCGTATCTCTCCGAGATTCGCGGCGGGCGTATCCGGCTGATCCAGGCCAACCAGATCGAATCACTGCTGCGCATGGCCAGTAGCGACCGCGTTGACGCGGTCTACCTCAACCCCAGGGTGGTGGCTTACCAACTGAAGCAGATGGACATGGCGGCGGAGAGTCTGGTTTTCGACCCAACGCTGCCGCACGTGGAAGACCATTACTACCTGTCCAGCATCCACCACCCGCAGCTGATCGAGGCGTTCGACCGCTTCCTCGAACAGCGGGCCGACCAGGTTGCAGCCCTTCGCCTACGCCACGGCTTGTGAACTACCGCGCTGGCGTCGTTCGGTGAACACGCGCGAGCGACGTTTTCTGGCCCAGATCACCACACCTGTGACGGACAGGCCGGCAACGGCCAAGCCGAGCAACGACACCAGGATGCGCCCCGGCAAACCGATGATGCGCCCCGAATGCAGCGGGAACTGCGCCTGCAGGAAGATATCCCCGGCGCTGCCCGTACCCGGCACGTGCGCACCGGCCAGGTCACCGCTGCGGCTGTCGACATAGATCCAGGGGTTACCCAGCCCGGCATCGCCGTGATTATCACCGGCCTCGTAGAAACCGACGCCATACACGCCGAACTCCGCCGAATGGAACAGTCCGCCGGGAGGCGCGTCCCAGCCCAGCCGGCGCGCTTCGGCATTGGCAACCGCGATGGCCTGACGGCGGTCGATCAGCGGTACGATCTGTTCATCCAGCGTAACCGGCGTGCGGCTGGCGAACGGGCTTGGCGTCAGCGGCGAGAACAGTTCGACCAGCGGCCGGGTCACCTGCCGCTCCAGGTTCATCGATACCGAGGTGACGGCGAGAATCAGCAGCAGCAACCAGATCCATACGCCACCAGAGCGATGCAGGTCGAAGTTGAGCTTGTAGCCGCCCTGGCTCCAGCGAAAGGCGAACGACTTGCGCCAGCTGCGCAGGTTGGGAAACGACAGCCACAGTGCAATCAGGCAATCGAGGCACCAGACGATGGCGACGATGCCGAAGAACAGCACGCCCAGTTCGATACCGAAGCCTTCCGGGATATGCAGGCTGTAGTGCAACTTGTAGAGAAACGGCAGCAGGTTTTCCCGGCTCAGGGAGATCGCCCCCCATTCGCGCTGTCCCTGGACATTGCCGTTCACCGGGTCGATGCCCAGTTGATTGAAGCCCAGCTCAAAAGCCTTGCCGGTGGCCGGATCGATACGCGGGTCGACGAAGATGCCCAGCGCATGGCCGGGCTCCAGCGCCAGCGGCATGAAGCTCACCTGCAGGCGTGGGTCGCGCGCTTCCAGGGCGTCCACCAGTTGCAGCGGGTCCTGCGCCGGCCCTGCGCTTTGCGCATCGAACAGGTGCGGGTTGAGCCATTCGTCCAGTTCGTGATCCCAGGAAATGACAGCGCCAGTCAGGCCGGCGGTAAACAGGAACAGGGCGATGAACAGGCCGCACCAGCGGTGCAGCAATACCATAATCGGGCGCATCGGATTCTCTCGTCAGGGCCGCACACACGGGCGGCCCTGGCTGTCAGTATTTCCAGGTCAGGGTGGCACTGACGTTACGTGGGGCACCGTAATAGGCCTGAGTCCAGTAAAGGCTGTTCAGGTACTTCTCGTCGGTGAGATTGTTGAGATTGGCCGACACGCTCCAGTTCGGGTCGATGTCGTAGCTGGCCATCAGATCGACCACGGCGTAGGCCTTCTGCTTGGCGTCGGCACTTCCAATCGAAGTGAAACCGTCATCGGCCGTCAGCGGTACGGCGATCTTGATATCGTCCTGCCAACGCACCGCGGCCCCGACCTTGAGCTTTTCCATACCCGGAATGCGGTAGGTAGCGGCGGTCTTGATCATGTGCTTGGGCGAGTAGGTCACAGCATGCGAGCCGTCGGCATTGGTGATATCGACGAAGGTGTAACCAGCGCTGAGCTGCAGGCCGTCCAGCGGTTCACCCGAGAACTCCAGTTCATAGCCTTCGCTGGTCAGACCTTCGATGGCGCGGTAGTAAGCCACCGAGCCATTCATGCCCGCCTGCTCGGCGAAGTTGTCCTGCTCGGTGCGAAATACCGCCAGGGAAACGTTGACCCTGTCCTCGAACAGCTCACCCTTGATACCGGCTTCATAGTTCACGCCTTCCAGGGGAGCCAGACGCGAGCCACTCACATCGTTCTTGGTCTGCGGCGTGAAAATCTCGGTATAGCTGGCGTAGACCGAATACTGATCGGTGACGTCGTAAACGATGCCCGCGTAAGGCACCACCTTGCCGCTGTTCTTCGACGACTTGGCTTCGCCGTAGTTGGTGCCGTCGCTCCTCACGTCGACCACGCGAGCACCAGTGATCAGGCTCAGATCATCGGTCAGACTCCAGCGTGCAGCACCGTAGACGCTCTTCATGCGGTCGGTGAAGTCACTGCCGTTGCTGCCGTTGTCGTTAAGGGGCTTCGGATAATTGCCGCTCCACTGCTCCAGCGGCGGCAGCATGGTGCCGGTGCTGGAGTCGTACCAGGACAGATCCTCAAGCTCGGAGCGCGACCAGCTACCACCCAGTGCCGCTTCGTGCTGACGACCGCCCAGATTGAAAGGGCCACTGGCTTGAAGATCGACAATCAGCTGTTTGTTCTTTTCATTGTATTCGGACGGATAGGAATACAGGCCCGCACCCGTCTGGCGGTTCGGCGTGCCGTAGACATAGAACATTGAGCCATCGCTTTTCTTCTCGACACGGGTGACCACTGTCTTGGCCTGCCAACCGTTATCGAAGGTGTGCGCCAGCTCGGCAAAGGTGCGGTTTTCTTGGTTGTCCCAATAGGCCCAATCGGTGGAAGTGCTGGTAGAGCGCGAATAGTTGGTTTTACCGCCATCCTGATAGACCAGCGGCAAAGCCCCCCACATCGGCGAGTTGGCATCACTGGTCTGCAGCGTATGGCCGAGGGTGAAGAGGGTGCGCTCGTCCAGATCGAACTCCAGCACGCCATGGAACACGTTCTTCTCGCGCGAGTAGCGGTCGAGGTAGGAGTTCTTGTTTTCGTTGGCGTACACCGCGCGGCCACGTAGCGTGCCGGCATCATTGAGCGCGCCGGATACGTCGGTATCGATACGCCGCTTGTCCCAGGAGCCAGCCGTCAGGTCAACACGCGCCTGCGGCGCCAGTGTTGGCCGCTTGCGCACGAAGTTGACGGTCGCCGAGGGGTTGCCGGTGCCTGACATCAGGCCGTTGGCGCCGCGAATCACCTCCACGCGCTCGTACATTGAGGTGTCCAGATCACCCTCGACGTTACCGTAGACGAAGGGTACGGCGATGCCGTCGTACTGGAAGTTGGTGATGTCGAAGCCGCGGGCGGTGTAATAGGTGCGATCGGTTTCGACTTCCTGCACCTGCACGCCCGGCACGGCCTTGAGCGCATCGTTGACGCTGGTGAGCTTGAAGTCGCGCAGCTGGGCGCCGCTCAGGGTGGAGATCGACTGCGGCGTCTGCCGCGGGGTCAGGTCGAGTTTCGTCGCAGCACTACTGGGCGTGGACTTGTAGCTGTCGACCTCGGCCGCTGCACTGTTGCCGACCACGGTCTGGGCATCGAGCTCGATCTGCTCCTGCTCGCTGGCCACGGCATGATTGAAACTGCAGGCGGCCGCGATCGCCACGGCCAGGTGGGTTCTTCTGCTGAACAAGGGACATACTCCTGATGCGCTGTCGTTAGCCGCTGACAGTCCCTTCGCAGCTGGTCGCCTCACTGGCAGGCATTTGCAAAACGCAAATGCAAATAATTAGCGACAAATTCTCGCAGCAGAAGAAAATAGCCGTCAATACGAATTATTTACATATTGAACTGCATATCACTCATTTTTTAGCACGCCACAGTCCGCCCCGATCCAGCGAGCACGGCTTTCCATGCTGCTCGGCTGACCGTTATAGGTGCCCTTGACCTGGGTGGTGAACTCCTTGTCGCTGACGAAGTGCGTTTCCCCTTCACCCTGGGCTTGCGGGCAGGTGAAGCGGAACTTCCACACCGCCGCGCTGCGTTCGAGAATCTCGTTGCTGCAGCCTGAGTCGGGATCATGCAGCGGGATTTCCTGAGCCTTGATCTGCTCGGCCGTGAGGCACATTTGCACGCCGCCGGCGCCGAGTTTGATGCCCTGCTCGGCCATCATGCCTTCCATCATCTGCCGCTGTTCGGGTGGCAGGTTCTGCATCTGCGCGAGCATTTCCTGCATGCCGGGCATGGCGCGGCCGCCCACCTGCATGTTGTGCGAGCTGACCTCCCAGACGCCGGGCTGGATATCCAGGGCGCTGGCCAGCTCTGGCGACAGGCAGAGGGCGAGAGGTAGAACGGAACGAGAGAGGATGCGCATGACAGGTCTCCTGAGCGGATAGTGGGCCAGACCGATGGTACCTCGGGGCACCAGGGCATCGGGCCGCCGCTCCGATAGGAGGCGCGCCCCGCGGCGATTTGGACAGTTCATAAGCGCATAAGATTCGCGCCGCGCAGACGAACAAAACCCCCAGAGGCTTGCGCCGCATGGGGGTTTCCTTCTTTTGATCCGGCACTTGTGGCGCCGGGAACATGGATTCGCTCTGGCGAACCTAGCCCGCGTCAGCCGCGGCGGAGCTCAGTTCACAGCTCCAGAGTTCCAACGCCGGCTGGCTCGCTTGTGGCGGGCCGAGCCAGTCGCTCATCGGGCGACAACGCTGGTCGATACACAGTTGGTAATCCCCGGCTTCGGGCGTACGCCCGACTCGCAGGGGTTGCAAAGGCGGTAGCTGACGCTGGTAGTGCCAGCTGCCATTGCGCAGTTCGGCGCCATCGGGAATTTCCATCCCGGCGCCGGAACCCTTGACCCGCGCCTCACCGAGGACCAGGCCCTCGGTGGTGACGCGGTAATCCTCTTCCCAGCGGATCTTCTCGATGGTGTGGGTCCAGGCCAGGGTGAAGGCCGGCGTGGGCAACTCTGCCCACACCGCGCCGGCCAACCCCAGGCACAGGCCGATCACGCCGTCGCCGCCTCGGCGCGACGGGCGCGCCACAGGTGCTGCCCGATGAAGATGGCGCTGAGGGCAAAGCCGATTTCGTCACTGATCGGGGTAGCGAGAATCAGGCTGGCACCGGCGGCCAGGCCCAGGATGCGCTCCCACCAGGTCAGCTTGGCCTGCAGGAAGCCGGTGAACACCACGCCCCAGATGCCAATGGCCAGCGCCGCCTTGAACAGCACGTAGAAGGTGGCCAGCAGGCTGTCGCCCTGCAGCATCAGCGCCGGTGCGTACACCGCCATGAAAGGCACGACGAAACCGGCGATGGCGATGCGCACCGCCCACAGGCTGATCTTCAGCCCGCGCTCCTTGGCGATCGGCGCGGCGGCGAAGCAGGCCAGCGCCACTGGCGGGGTGAGGTCGGCCATGATGCCGAAGTAGAAGACGAACATGTGCGAGACGATCAGCGGCACGCCCAGCTCCAGCAGTGCCGGCGCGGCGATCGAACTGGTGATGATGTAGTTGGGGATGGTCGGAATGCCCATGCCCAGCACCAGGCAGGTGAGCATGGTCAGCACCAGCGAGAGGAACAGGTTGTCCTGACCGATGGCGAGGATGTAGCCGGCGAAGGTGGAGGCCACCCCGGTCAGCGACACCACGCCGATGATCACCCCGACCAGGGCGCAGGCGATACCGACCGGCACCGCGTGACGCGCACCTTCGACCAGCGCGTGCAGGCACAGCGTCAGGGTTTCACGGCCACCCTTGACGAACCAGCACACCGCCACCAGCGCCGCGATGACGCCGAACACCACGCCGATGCCGAGCTGGAAGAAACCGGCGCAAAGCACGCCCAGGGCGATCCAGAAGGCGAAGCGCATGACCTTGGACGACACCCGCAGGATGATCGCCGAGCCGAGGATGACCATGGCGGTCAGGGCCAGGCCGACGGTGCCGGAGAACAGCGGCGTGCGCCCGGAGAACAGCAGGTAGATGAGGATGAACAGCGGGATCAGCAGGAACCAGCGCTCGCGCACGGCCTTCCAGGGATTCGGGCATTCATTCTTGGGCAGGCCGCGCAGGTTGGCGCGCTTGGCCTCCAGGTGGACCATCCAGAACACCGAGCCGAAGTACAGCAGCGCCGGGATCAGCGCGGCCTTGGCCACCTCGAAGAACGGCACGTTGATGGTCTCGGCCATGATGAAGGCCACGGCGCCCATGATCGGCGGCATGATCTGGCTGCCCATCGACGAGGTCGCCTCGACGCCGCCAGCGAAGGCCGGGCGGTAGCCGAAGCGCTTCATCAGCGGGATGGTGAACTGCCCGGTGGTGACCACGTTGGCAACGCCGGACCCGGTGATGGTGCCCATCAGCGCCGAGGACACCACCGAGACCTTGGCCGGGCCGCCGACCTTGTGGCCGAACAGGCCCATGGCGAAGTCGGTGAACAGCTTGATCATCCCGGCCTGCTCGAGGAAGGCGCCGAACAGGATGAACAGGAAGATGTAGGTGGCCGATACGTAGGTCGGCGTGCCGTACAGGCCTTCGGTGCCGAAGGCCAGCTGGTTGACGATCTGGTCGAGGCCATAGCCGCGGTGCATCAGGTCACCCGGCAGATACTGGCCGAGCATGCCGTAGGCGAGAAACAGCGCGCAGATGATCGGCAGGGCGATGCCCATGACCCGCCGCGCGGCCTCGAACACCAGCACGATCAGGGTCAGGCCGACGATCATGTCGGTACTGGTCATGTCACCCGAACGCTGGATCAGGTCCGCCTCGAAGTACCACTGATAGATGGCCGTGGCCATGCCGGCCAGGCCCAGTAGCCAGGCCAGGGGCTGCCAGGTACGTTTGGCGCCGAAAGCCGGGATGCTGATGAACACCACCAGCAGCAGGAAGCCGACGTGCACCGCGCGCAGCACCTGGGTGGATACCGGGTGGAACGCCGCCGTGACGATCTGGAAAACGGAAAACAGCAGCGCGACGGCGAACAATGCCTTCGGCCAATCGGATGGGCTGGCGCCCATACCCTGATTCTGCTCACTCATGGAATGCAAACCTCATGACTACTTCGATTGCGGTGACAGAGTCGCCAACAAAACCTACCGCCTGTGAGCGCCGGTTTTATTCGCGATTCTGGGGGTTCTAGCCATTGCGCTGTAGGAGCGGCTTCAGCCGCGATCTGCTCGCGGACATCGCGGCTGAAGCCGCTCCTACAGAAGCAACATCGGCGTCGATACAGAGCAAACAGGCCGTGGCGCAACGCCACGGCCAGCCCTGCATTACAGCGCGCCAGCTTCCTTGTAGAAGCGCTCGGCACCCGGGTGCAGCGGGATCGGCAGATTCTTGGTAGCGCTTTCCAGTTTGATGTCCTTGGCCGCAGAGTGAGCGGTGCCCAGACGGTCGAGGTTGTCGAACATCAGCTTGGTCATCTGGTAGGCCACTTCGTCGGAAACGCCTTCATGGCTGACCAGGATATTGGTGATGGCGACGGTGGGTACGTCGGCATCCTGGCCGTCGTAAGTGCCGGCCGGGATGGTGGCGGCCTCGTAGGCGGCGTTGTCGATCTTCGCGGTCACTTCGGCGGGGATGGCGACGAAGCTGATCTTCATGGTCGAAGCCAGGTCACGAATGGCGGCCATACCCAGGCCGGAGGACTGCAGCGTGGCGTCCAGCTGACGGTTCTTGATCAGCTCGACCGACTCGGCGTACGGCAGGAACTCGACCTTGCCCATGTCCTTGTAGCTCAGGCCGGCGGCTTCGAAGATGGCACGGGCGTTGAGCTCGGTGCCGGACTTCGGCGCACCGACGGAAATGCGCTTGCCCTTGAGGTCTTCCAGGGTCTTGATGCCGGATTCGGCGTTGGCGACGATCTGGATGTAGTTCGGATAGGTGCCGGCAATGGCGCGGAGCTTTTTCAGCGGCGCCTTGAAGCCTGCGTCTTCCACGCCGTTCCAGGCATCGGCGACCGAGTCACCGAGGGCGAAGGCCAGCTCGCCACGACCGGCCTGCAGCAGGTTGAGGTTTTCCACCGAGGCCTTGGTCGCCTGAACCGAGGTCTTGGAGCCTTCGATGCCGTTGCTGTACAGCTGCGAAAGAGCCACGCCGATCGGGTAGTACACGCCGCTGGTACCGCCGGTGAGCACGTTGATGAAGGTCGGGGCAGCGAGCACTGCGGTGCTGGCAGTGATGGCCGCGGCAGCGGCGAACAGGCTGAGTTTCTTGGTCAGTCGCATGGAAATATCTCCGTCGTTGTTATGGCTTTATGCAGAGTTTCACTCTAGTCGACGCCACCGAGGCGGCATCGGCGGCGCGCGATCAGCGGCGCAGGGTGCAACGTTGGACAAGAGCCGCGGCAGGCGCGGTGGGGAGGCGGCCCATGCAAAGCAGCGAGTGCGGCATGGCGCGAGGGGCATGGCAGTTCATGGGGCTGACCTCTTGTCGTTGTTATGGTCGCCGCGTCGGCAAGCTGCCGCGCGGCTACAACCCACATAGCAGATGCCGTGCCAGGGCCTGAGAAGCCCGATATAGAGGGGTTTTATCCGGAGACCAAAGGGGCGCTGAGCAGGAAACCGCTTACACTTCAGCGGTCGCAGGCAAGAATCCGCCTATCGCAGGCCTCGCGCGTTCTACTCCCTCTCCCACTCGGGGAAGAGGGCCGAAGAACACGCAAAAACCGCTGAACCCAGGATGCAGGACGGCTACTCCGCCCCGCCCGGCAGATAATCACCGCGCGCCAGGCCGTGGCGCTGCATTTTCTCGTTGAGCGTGCGCCGCGGCAGCTCGAGCATTTCCATCACCGCGGCGATATTGCCCTGGCATTGCAGCAGGGCGTTGTGCAGACATTGCGCCTCGAAGGCCTCCATCTGCTGCGCCAGCGCCTGACCGGCGAAGCGCTCGGCGGGCGGCGGGCTGGACAGCCCCAGGGCATGACGCTCGGCGGCGTTGATCAGCTCGCGGACGTTGCCCGGCCAGTCGTGGCCGAGCAGGCGTGCCAGTTCGCTGGGCGCCAGCGGTGGCGCCTCGCGGCCATGGCGTTGCGCCGCTTCGTGGGCGAAATGTTCGAACAGCAGCGGGATGTCCTCGCGCCGTTCGCGCAACGGTGGAATGTGCAGGGTAGCGACGTTCAGGCGGTACACCAGGTCCTCGCGGAAACGCCCGGCCTTGACCTCGTCGAGCAGATCCGGCTTGGCCGCACTGATCACCCGCAGGTCGACCTGGATGCTCTTGTTCGAACCCAGGCGCTCCAGGGTCTTTTCCTGCAGAACGCGCAAAAGCTTGACCTGCTGCGCCAGCGGCAGGCTCTCCACCTCGTCGAGGAACAGGGTGCCGCCGTCGGCATGCTCGATACGGCCGATGCGCCGCGCCTGGGCACCAGTAAAGGCTCCGCTCTCGTGACCGAACAGCTCGCTTTCGAAGATGGTCTCGGGAATCGCCGCACAGTTGAGCGCGGCAAAGGCCTTGCTCGCGCGCGGGCTGAAATCGTGCAGGCTGCGCGCCACGCGCTCCTTGCCGCTACCGGTCTCGCCGCGGATCAGTACGTTGACCGAGGTGCCGGCCAGTTCGAGGATCTGCCGGCGCAGGTTTTCCATCGGCCGAGAAATACCGATCAGCTGGCTTTCGATACGGCCCTTGTTCGCCACCTGCTGGCGCAGCTGGCGGTTCTCGCAGACCAGGCGGCGCTTGTCCAGGGCACGGCGCACACTGTCGAGCAGGCGCTCGGGGGTGAAGGGCTTTTCGATGAAGTCATAGGCGCCCTGACGCAGCGCCTGCACCGCCATGGGCACATCGCCGTGGCCGGTGACCAGGATCACCGGCAGATCGCTGTCGATCTGCAGCAGCTTGTCGAGCAGTTGCAGGCCATCGCTGCCGGGCATACGCACATCGCTGACGACAATGCCGGGGAAATCGCGATCGACCACCGCCAGCGCTTCGGCCGCGCTGGCGCAGGTGTGCACCTGGAAACCGGACAGCTCCAGCCACTGCTGCACCGCCTCGCGAATCGCCGCTTCATCGTCGACCACTATGACCTGAGCGCTCATGGCACCTCCTCTTCAGAACGGCGGGCAGTGTAGCCCGGATGAAATCCGCTGAGACAACCCGCAGCGTAGGATGAGAACCCGTAGCAGCGGCTTTAGCCGCGATAGCTGCGCCTGCATTTCGCCGCTGAAGCGGAATGCCGCCCAGCCGCTCCTGCAAGGGCTCGTCGTGGATGACGCTTCATCCATCCACCGTGACCGGCAACCTTGGTGGATGAAAACAGCCATCCGCCCTACCCGCTAACAGGCAGTCAAAGCGCTGCCGGCAACCGCAGCGTGAACACTGCACCCCGTTCACCGTTGTGCGCCTCCAGGCTGCCGCCGAGATCGCGCACGATACCGTAGGACACCGCCAGACCGAGCCCCAGACCCTGCCCCACCGGCTTGGTGGTGAAGAAGGGTTCGAACACGCGGCCGAGCGTTTCTTCGGCGATGCCGCCACCGCTGTCCTCGACGCTGAGCAGGCAGCTGTCGTCTTCACGGGCGATGCGTACCAGCAGGATTCGCGGCTCGCTATCGGCCATGGCATCGAGGGCGTTGTGCAGCAGGTTGAGCATCACCTGTTCGATGCGAATGGCATCGCCAAGCACCTCTGCCTGGTCGTCGATCTGCGTGCGCAGCTCGACCTGTTCGCTACGCATGCGCGGCGCCAGCAGCTGCAGCGCCTGCTCCAGCACGTCGCCCAGACACAGGCGCTCGCTGAGGCCGGCGGGGGTCTTGCGGGCAAAGGTCTTGAGGTGGCCGGTCAGTGCGGCCATGCGTTGCAGCAGGCCGTCGATACGCTGCAGCCCGTCGCGCACCGCCTCGGGACGGCCACTGTCGAGCAGCAGACGCAGGCTGCCGAGCTGCATCTGCAGCGCAGTCAGCGGCTGGTTGATCTCGTGCGCCAGGGCCGCCGACATCTGCCCCAGCGCGGCCATCTTCGCTGCATGCACCAGGCCGTCCTGGGCCTCGCGCAGCTCGGCGGTACGCAGCGCCACCTCGCGCTCCAGGCGCTCGCGAATGCCGACCTGCAGACGTTGGGTCTTACGCCGCTGGGCCAGGAACAGCAGCAGAAAGGCGCACGTCATCCACACACCGGCAGCGGCCAGGCGGTAGCTGCGCACGCTGTCGGCCAGACCGGCCGGTTCACTGAGCAGATGCAGGGTCCAGCCCTCTTCGGGCATGTACAGGCGCTGCCAGAGGTAGTCGCGATCACCGTCGGGGCCATCGACGCGCGCCCAGTCGGCGTCAGCATCGATCTGCCGGTGCAACTGATGCGTCAGCGGCTGCAAGGCCTGCTCGGCGTATCGCCGTACCTCCACCAGTTCGGCGCGCGCCTGTTCGTCCAGCGGCTGAAACGCACGGAAGCGCCAGGCCGGCTTGTTGCTGAGGATCACCACCTGATAGCTGTCGGCGACCAGCAGCACGCCGGGCTGGCCGACCCATTCTCGCTGCAGGTCTTCCAGCTCCAGCTTGACCACCAGCACGCCAAGCAGCTCGCCGTCGTCACCACGCACCACGTGCGAGAGGAAGTAGCCGGGAATACCGGTGGTCACGCCCACCGCGAAATAGCGCGCGCCACCATCGCGCAGCGCGTTCTGGAAGTAGGGACGAAAGGCATAGTTGTTGCCGACGAAGCTGCTCCAGTCACGCCAGTTGCTGGCCACCAGGGTTTCGCCCTGAGCATCGAGCAGGTACAGCACGGTGGAACCCGCCGCGGCATTGAGCCGCTCCAGACGCTGGTTCAGTGCCAGGCGCAGCTGACGATCATGCGGCGCGCGCAGCAGGCTGCGGATATCGCTGTCCAGCGCCAGCACCTCGGGCACCGAACTGAAGCGTTCGACCAGGGTGCGGATGGACTGGGCGTAGAGCTGCAACTGTCCGCGCGCTTCGACGCTGCGCTCGTCCCAGGCACGCCGCTCGGCATAGCGACCACCCAGCCACAGGCTCAGCAGCAGACCGGCGGCAATCGCCAGCACGGTGAAGAGGACGCGGTAGCGGGGGCGCAGCGACAGGGGCATGGGCGACTCGCGGGATCAGGACGAGCCGCATGTTACCCCATCAGGCGTAAAGATCAGCGCGGGTCCAGGGCAGATCATGGCCGCCATCGTCGCGCGGCTTCACCGCGAGAATCTGGTGCAGATTCATCCAGCCATGCTGAAAGCCGTAGGCGCAGCCGGCCAGGTACAGGCGCCAGATGCGCAGGGATTTTTCCGGCACCCACTGCGCCGCTTTCTGCAGCCGTTTCTCCAGCCCCTGGCTCCACAGCTGCAGGGTGCGCGCGTAGTGCAGGCGCAGGCTCTCCACATCGACGATCTCCAACCCGGCCTCGCTGATCGCCCTGGCCATGGTCGCCAGGTGCGGCAGCTCGCCCTGCGGGAACACGTAGCGGTCGATGAACTCGCCGGCACCACGACCGACCGGGCGACCGTCGGTGAAGCGCGAGGTGATGCCGTGATTCATCACCAGGCCGCCGGGCCTGACCGCAGCGAACAGGCGCTGACAATACAGCGGCAGGTTGGCGTGGCCGACATGCTCGAACATGCCGACGCTGACCACCTTGTCGAAGCGACCGTCCTGCGGCAGGTCGCGGTAGTCGAGCAGCTCCAGGGTCACGCGGCTTTCCAGGCCCTCTTCGGCCACCCGCTGCAGGCCCAGCTCCAGCTGCGCCTGGCTTAGGGTGATGCCGTACACCTCGGCCTCGAATTCGCGCGCGGCGAAGCGCGCCAGGCCGCCCCAGCCGCAACCGACGTCGAGCAGCCTGTCACCGGGTTGCAGGCGCAGCTTGCGACACAGGTGACGCAGCTTGGCCTGCTGAGCCTGGTCGAGGTTCTCCTGGCCGGTTTCGAAGTAGGCACAGGAATAGACCATGTCGCGGTCCAGCCACAGGCGGTAGAACTCGTTGGACAGGTCGTAGTGATAGCTGATGGCCTCGGCATCGCTGCGCTTGTCGTGCGCGGCGTAAGGCTCGACCGGTGCGGATTCGTCACCGAGCAGTGCACTGCTCAGCGCATCGCCCACTTCGATGGCCTCCTCGATGGGGCCTTCCAGATCGACCCGGCCTTCGACATAGGCAGCGCCCAGCGCATCCAGACTGGGGTGGGCCAGCTGGGTGACCAGGCTGGGGTCCTTGACCACCAGCGTCACCCGCGGCTTCGGCCCCAGATCGATCTGCTTGCCGTCCCACAGTTTAAGGCGCAGCGGTAGTCGTAGATCACGAAGTGCGGTGGGCAGTTGCGCGAGCATGGTCATTCCTCCGGCCAGGTGAATGAAGCCTAGAGCAGATGACCTGAGCGGTGCGGCCGGGTTCGATCCGGACGACTAGCGGCGCCGCAGCAGCGCCACGAAGAACGCCCCGCCGATGGCAGCGGTGACGATGCCGATGGGCAGGTCCTGCGGCGCCAGCCAGGTGCGCGCAGCGACATCGACCCAGACCAGGAACAGCGCCCCCAGCAGCGTCGCCACCGGCAGCAGGCGGCGGTGCTCGGCGCCGACCAGAAAGCGCGCCACGTGCGGCAGCATCAGGCCGACGAAGCCGATGGCACCGGACAGCGACACCAGCACCCCGGTCAGCAGCGACGCCACCACGAATACCAGCAGGCGCACCCGGCGTGGTTCCAGGCCCAGGCTCACCGCGCTCTGCTCGCCGGCCATCAGCGCATTCAGCGCCCGGCCCAGGCCAAGCAGCACCGCCAGGGCCAACGCCAGGCACAGCGCCGGCAGCCAGAGCAGTTCCCAGCGCGCCAGGCCCAGCCCACCGAGCATCCAGAACAGCACCGAGCTGGCCGCATGCGGGTTGCCCAGGTACAGCAGCAGGTTACTCGCTGCCATCATCACGAAGGACACCGCCACCCCGGCCAGCAGTAGGCGCTCGCTGTGCAGACGGCCGCTGCGGCTGGCGATGGCCAGCACCAGCAGCATGCTCGCCAGCGCGCCGACGAAGGCCGCCAGCGGCAGGCTGAGCAGCCCGGCGAACTCGCCCAGGTAAAGCACCACGACCACCGCGCCGAAGGCCGCGCCGGAACTGACGCCGAGCAGATGCGGGTCGGCCAGCGGGTTGCGCGTCACCGCCTGCAGCACGCTACCGACAAGCGCCAGCCCGGCGCCGACCAGCGCACCAAGCAGCACCCGTGGCGCGCGCAATTGCCAGACGATGCTGTCCTGACCGCTGTTGACCGGCACCTGCGGCGTGATGCCGAACAGGTGCTGGCCAATGATCGCCCACACGCGCTCGAGCGGCACCTGCGCCGCGCCAAATGCCAGCGACCAGGCGCAGGACAGCGCCAGCAGCACGGCCAGCCCGAGCAATAGCAGGCGATAGCGATTCACTGGGCGAGCGCCTCGGGGTGCAGCGCGGCGGCCAGGGTTTCGATGGCGGCGGCGTTGTCCAGGCTTGGCGTGACGGCCAGATAGGGCAGCACCACAAAGCGTTTCTCCCGAATTGCCGTCACCCCCTGCAGCGCCGGATGCTGCAGCAGGAAGTCGCGCTTCTGCGCCGCCGTGCGCTCGCCGTAGTCGACGATCAGGATGACCTCGGGGTCTTCCTCGACCACCGACTCCCAACCCACCTTGATCCAGCTGCCGGCCACGCCATCCATCACGTTGCGCCCACCGGCCGCCTCGATCAGCGGCTGCGGCATGCCCTGGCGCCCGGCGCTGAAAGGCAGGTCTTCACCGCTGTCGTAGACGAACACCCTTGGCCGCGTCGGCTGCTCGCCCAGGCGCGCCTGCACTGCCGCCACGCGTCGCTGCATGCCTTGCACCAGTTCATCGGCGCGCGGCTCGACGGCGAAGATGCGGCCGAGGTTGCGCAGATCGGTGTAGACATCCTCGAGGCTGGCGACGCGGCCGGGCAGCACATGCGCGCAGGACTCGCTCAGCTCGTACACCGGGATGCCGAAACGCGCCAGGCTGGCCGGGGTGACCTCGCCGCCGATGCGCATGCCGTAGTTCCAGCCGGCGAAAACGAAGTCGGTACCGGCACCCAGCAGGTTCTCCAGCGACGGGTAGCGCGCCGCCAGTTCCGGCAGGCCGGCGAGTTGCTCGCGCATGCTCGGGTCGAGGGTCTTCCAGCCGCTGATGCCGGTGTAGCCGGCCATGCGCTCCTTCAGCCCCAGGGCCAGGAGCATGGCGGTCATGTTGACGTCATGGCTGATCGCCCGCTGCGGCGGCTGGGCAACGCTCACCTGACGATCGCAGCTGGTCACGGTGACGGCCCAGGCGGGGCTGATCAGCGCCAGCAGGATTGCGCCAACGAATGTAGGAGCGAGCTTTGCTCGCGAAGCTTTTGCCTTTTCCCAAGATTCGCGAGCAGAGCTCGCTCCTACAGGTTCAGCCGTGCGTAAACGCTTCATCAAACAATCCAGGTAATACGCGGATGCCCCGCCAGTGGATGGGTATCGACCAGCGCCCGTACGCCGAACACCTGCTGCAGCAGCTCGGCGGTGAGCACCTCGGCGGGCGTGCCGACGGCCACCAGGCGGCCCTGGTCGAGCACGCAGAGGCGATCGCAGAAGGCCGCTGCCAGGTTCAGATCATGGAAGCTGGCCAGGGTCGCCAGACCCAGCGCCTTGATCTGGCCAAGCAGTTCGAGCTGGTAGCGCGGGTCGAGGTGGTTGGTCGGCTCGTCGAGGATCAGCAGTTGCGGCTGCTGCACCAGGGCGCGGGCGAGCAGAGCGCGCTGCTTCTCGCCGCCCGAGAGGCAGGCGAAGGACTGCTGCGCCAGGCCGCTCAGGCCGACACGGGCCAGCGCCTGATCCACCAGGCGCTGGTCCTCGGCATCGTCGCCGTCGAACAGGCCCTTGTGCGGCGTACGGCCCATGGCTGCCACCTCGTGCACGCGCAGGCCGAAGTCCTGCGGAAATTCCTGCAGCACCACCGCCACGCGCTGTGCGCTCCAGCGCGGCGGGCGCTGCCACAGCGCCTCGCCGTCCAGTTCGACGCTGCCGCCGCTGGGCCGCTGAAAACGATAGGCGCAGCGCAGCAGGCTGGTCTTGCCACTGCCGTTGGGGCCGATCAGACCGAGCAGCTCACCATCGCCGATCTGCAGGTCGATGGCCTCGAGCAAGACGCGCTGGCCATCCGGCGACCAGGCCAGGTCACGGATGCGCAGGCGCGGCTCAGGCGCCGCCGTACGGCGGCTCGCGGGCGGCGAGAACAGACTGGCAGGCCAGCCTGCGGCACTATTCACTGACACACAAAGTCTCCACGCGCGGCACGCCTGCACAGGCACGCCCGCTTCAAAAGCTGTAATCCGCCGTGACGAAGAACGAACGCGGCGCGCCCAGGTACCACTGCTCACCGTCGCTGCTGGCGCTGGTGGCGTACTGGCGGTCGAACAGGTTGTTCAGCTCCAGACCCAGGCGCACATCCGGCAACGCCTGCCAGGCGAAGTTGGCGTCGACCACGGTATAGCCGGGCACCTTGGCGGTATTGGCGCTATTGGCGTAGCGCGCATCGACATAACGCGCGCCGATGCCGGCCTCCACGCCACTACCGAGCGCCTTGTTCAGCCACAGGTTGGCGGTGCGCCTGGGCACGTCGGTCGGGCGATTGCCGCTGCGGTCGCCGCCACCTTCGATGAAATCGTCGTACTCGGCGCGCACCAGGGCGGCGTTGGCCGACACCTCCCAGCCCTGACCCAGCGCCAGTTCCAGGGTGGCTTCCAGGCCATCGGACGACTGCTGGCCGATCTGCTCGGTGGGCGAGGTCGGCGTTTCACGGCTGAGCAGCTTCTTCTTGACGATGTGGTAGGCGGCCAGCGTCCACTCGCCCTGCCCGCCCCAGAACATCTGCTTGAGGCCGATTTCGGTCTGTTTGGCTTCGCTCAGGTCGAACTGCTGCTGGGTCGGATTAAGCGTCAGCAGGTTGCTCACCCCCTCGGTGCTGGTGGCGTACTGGCCGTACAGCGACAGATCGGGGGTCAGGGCAAAGACCAGCCCGGCGCGCCAGTTATCGCCGCTCAGGCTGCGATCAGCGCTGCTGCCATCGATCAAGTTGTCGCGCTGGATATGCACCTGATCGCGGCGCACGCCGGTCACCAGCGCCAGGCGCTCGGTGAGCTGGGTGCGGTTCTCGGCGAACAGCGAGAACTGCCACGCCAGGTTGCGCTCGCGCGGGCCGTAACCGAGCGGATCGGTGCTCTGGTACTGGCCGCCACCGGAACCGACCAGCGGCACGCTGTCGCTGAAACTGCTGGCGAAATCGTGCTGGCGGGCAAAGTGGATGCGGTTGTAATCCACCCCGACCACCGTGCGGCTATCGAGGCCGAACAGGGCGTGATCGAGGGTGAAGGTCTGGCGGTCGCCGACCTGCTCCTGGGTGTGCTTGATCCGGTAGAACTCGCTGCGCTCGACCGTATCACCCGGCTGCCAGCGATAGGCCTCGGCATTGCGCCAGTAGCGCTGGGTCTTGATGTAGTAGAGCTGGTTGCTGGCGCTGAGCGCGTCGTTGATACGCCAATCCGTCACCAGGCGGGTGATCTGGTCGTTGTAGCGGATATCCGCGTCGGCGACGTTGTAATTGCGCTCGCGGATGCTTTCGCGGTACTTGCCGGCCACCAGCGGCGTGCCGAGATAACGCATCGGGCTCTGGTCGCCATGGTCGTGGGACAGGGTGAAGCTCAGGTCGTCATGGGCGTCCCAGCGCAGGGCGGCGCTGAGCGCGACGCTGTCCGAATCGCCCCGGTCGACCCAGCCATTGCTGGCCTGCTGGTTGAGGTTGAAGCGATAGCTCAGCGCATCGTTCAGCGAACCACCGCTGTCCAGCGCGGCCTGACGGCGGTCGTCGCTGCCGTAGCCGAGGCGCAGCTGGTTGCGGATCTCGCCGGCGAAGGGCTTCTTCGGCACCACGTTGATCACCGCACCGGTGGCACCCTCGCCATAGAGCACCGAGGCCGGGCCGCGCAGCACGTCGATACGCGCCACCGACCAGGTGTCCACCGGGAAGGTCACGGTGCCGGCACCGACGTACTGACGGGTGCCGTCGTACAGCTGCATGGTCGCCGCATGGCCGGTAAAACCGCGCGCCGACAGCGCCGTGCCGCCATTGCCGGGGGTGCCGATGCTGCTGATGCCCGGTGTGCGGGTCACGGCGTCCTGCACCGAGAGGTTGTTGCGCCCGCGTACCTCGGCGCCGCTCAGGCTGCTGGTGCTGGCCGGGGTTTGCAGGGCCGAAAGCTCCAGGCGCGAACCGGAGGTGGTGGGCGTATGCAGATCGCTCTCGCCCTCTTCGGCGGCCTTGGCACGGATGGTGAGTTCGGGCAGGTCGACGGCCTCGTTGGCCAGCGCCATGCCACTGCAAAGCAGGGCCAGCGGCCAGGTGCAGCGAAGAACAGGGTTTCGCACGGCAGGATTTCCAGGATTGCGCGGAGAATCAAGGGATGAAATGTTATTGTTATAACATAACATTATCGACATTCGCAGCCTGGAAAGCAGCCGAAGGGGGTCTGCGACCGAAACGGTCGGTAAACATTGATTGAAGCGGAAATGGCGCGCCATAGGGGTTCCATCGGTAGAGGGAAGGCACGGCAATCCGATGGAAATGCGCAACAGCAGACAGGGGCACGGCGGCGCCCTACTGGAGTCAACGCCCGCCCACCGCGGGTTGCCAGACAAATGACTCCAGGCCGGTCTCCGGGCTTGCGAGGGTCATGAACGCATCGCCTTCCCATGCGCGTGGCGCACAGTGGCGTATCGATGCGGTCGCTCGCTTACCGTTGCGGGGGCAGCGTCGGACTTCAACCGACTTCCCGTTTCACCTCACGCGCGGCGGCGTGAGACACCTGAAGCGGGGCGGATATGACCACCCACACCCGCTCAAGTCAAGGCGCGAGGGTAATTGTGGGAGGCGCTTTAGCGGCGATTGCTCATAGCTTGAATTGGCCGCAGGCGTAATCCGAGTTGCTAATTGCTGCCCGGCTCGTCGATGCGCAGTTCCGGCAGCGCCCTGCCCGCTACCAGGCGCTCATCGACCAGGCGAATCACCGCCGCCTCGTCCCTGATGCCGTACCACTCGCCGTGTGGATAAAGGCTCGCGGTCGGGCCCAGGTCACAGGGGAACTGGCACTGGCTGCGGGTGATGTGCACGCCGCCTTCGCACTCCAGCCTGCCAGCGGCCTTGAGCCGCTGACGCAGGGTTTTCCACAGGCCCAGCGCGCCCTTGCGCGTGCAGCGCGGGCCGTTGCACAGCAGCAGGCGCTGCGCATGCGGCGGGATCTGCGACCAGGCGTGATGCGCCGGCACGGGCGGCACGTCGCTGCAGGGCAGGTGCGCTTCGCGATGCGCCAGCAGCACGCCCAGGCCGTCGAGCCAGGCTTCCTCCAGCGCCGTGCAGACCACGAACACCCCTGCCCCATCGCCGCGCTCGGCGATGCGTTCGCGCAACCAGTCGCGGTGCGCGGCATCGGCGCGCGGCTCCAGATCCACCACCAGCAGCGGCCGCGGCGCCTGGTCGATGGCTTGCCAGAAGCCGTCCTGCTCGCTGTCATGCAGATGCACCTCGCCCAGCAGCGCTTCGACGCGCTGCTGCAAACGCTCGGCAGAAGCTCCACGACCAAGGCCGGGGCCGATGAACAGAACGCGGGCGTAGGGGGCTTGGCTCATGACGGTCTCCAGAACGGGCCGGCAGTCTAGCAGCGCGTCGTGGTCCGGAGGCAATCCAGCGGGTGATAGAAAGCCCGGTGCGCGCGGCGCACCCTACGGAATTAACGCAACATAGGCGTAGGGTGGACGGCGCTTTTCGCGTCCACCACGATGCCGCTTTGTAGGAGCCGCGCCCCGCGGCGAATACAGACGAATGGAAAAAGCAAGGCTTCGCCCCGGGGCGGGGCTCCTACAGGAAAGCCTGCAGCGCCTCCCACAGGGCGTCCGGTTCGGTGAACTCGCGCGTCACAGCCGGCAACTCGGGACGGCGCAGTAGCAGCACCGGCAGGCCCAGCTCACGGGCGACCTGCAGCTTGGGTTCGGTGGAGGCGCTGCCGCTGTTCTTGCTGATCAACACGTCGCAGCGGATACGGGCGAACAGTGCACGCTCCTCGTCCAGCGAGAACGGTCCGCGCGCGCCGAGGATCTCGGCGCGCGGCGGCGCCGGTTCGCTCTGCAGGCAGCGCACCGTCCAGTGCTGGTGCTCGGGTATCTCGTGCAAATGTGCCAGCGGCTCACGGCCGGAGGTGAAAAACGGCCGCTGGAACGGCGCCAACGCGCGGGTCAGTTCATCCCAGCCATCCACCTCGCGCCAGTCGTCGCCCGCGCCCGGCTGCCAGCCGGGGCGGCGCAGGGCCCAGCAGGGCACGCCGGCGATCTCGGCGGCGCGGGCGGCGTTATGGCTGATCTGCGCGGCATAGGGGTGGGTCAGATCCAGCAGCACCTCGATGCCTTCTTCGGCGATAAAGGCCGCCAGGCCCTCGGCACCGCCAAAGCCACCGACGCGCACGCGGCAGGCCAGGTCGTCCGGCACCCGGCCGAGGCCGGCCAGGCTGTAGACGGTTTCCGGTCCGAGGCGACGGGCCAGGCGCAGCGCCTCGGTGGTGCCGCCGAGCAGCAGGAGTCGCGCGCTCACGGTTTGCGCACCGCCAGCAGGGTGATAGGCAGCGCCGCGCGCCAGGTGTCGAAGCCGCCCAGCGGCTGCGCCTGGGCCACAGTGAGCCGCAGCAGCTCGCCACCCTGCCGTTCGCGGAAGGCCACCAGCGCCGCCTCGCTCTGAATGGTCACGGCATTGGCCAGCAGGCGGCCACCGGGCTTGAGCGCGGCCCAGCAATCATCCAGCACACCGGGTACGGTGACGCCGCCGCCGATAAAAATGGCATCCGGCGCCGGCAAGCCGTCCAGCGCCTCGGGCGCATGCCCGGCGACCAGTTGCAGCCCGGGTACGCCGAGGGCATCGCGATTGTGGCGGATATGATCCTGACGGCCCTCATTGGCCTCGACGGCGATGGCACGGCAGGCCGGGTGCGCGCGCATCCATTCGATGCCGATGGAGCCACAGCCGGCGCCGACATCCCACAGCAGCTCGCCGGGCAGCGGCGCCAGGCGCGCCAGGGTCACCGCACGCACGTCACGCTTGGTCAACTGGCCGTCGTGGCGGTAGGCGTCGTCCGGCAGGCCGCAGGTCGGCGGCAGCAGTTGCGCACCGGCGTCGGCCAGGCATTCCACCGCCAGCAGGTTGAGGTCGGCGCCGCGCGGCAGGCTCCAGCTTTCGGCCAGACCATCGACTCGGCGCTCCTCCGGCCCGCCAAGGTGTTCCAGCAGGGTCAGGCGGCTGGTACCGAAACCACGGGCGCGCAGCGTTGCGGCAACCTGTGCGGGCGTGTCGCCATCGGCACTCAGCACCAACAGGCGCACGCCGGGAAACAGCCGGGCGTTGAGCGTGGCCAGCGGCCGGCCGACCAAGGAGACCACCTCAACCCCCTGCAGCGGCCAGCCCAGACGCGCCGCCGCCAGCGACACCGAGGATGGCGCCGGCAGTACCTGCAACTCGTCGGCCGGCACCCGGCGCGCCAGGCTGGCGCCGACGCCGTAGAACATCGGATCGCCGCTGGCCAGCACGCACACGGCCTCGCCACGCCGCGCCAGCAGCGGCTCGAGATCGAAGGGGCTGGGCCAGGTTTCCCGCTCACCACCGATGCACCGCGGCAGCAGCGCCAGCTGGCGCGGCGCGCCGACGATGCGCGCAGCCGCCAGCAGCGCGCGGCGCGCGGCCTTGCCCAGGCCGGGGTAGCCGTCTTCGCCGATGCCGACCAGGGTCAACCAGGGTTTCATCCACCTTCCTCGCAAGTAGCCGACAGGGCGCGTGTCGCGACGCCGGGCAAAGCGGGCATAATACAGCCTTCGTCGGTGCCCCCTATAAAACGGGCCTAAGAGGGAATCCGGAGCGATCTCTGATCGCGACCGAGCTGCCCCCGCAACTGTAAACAGCGAGTCCAATGCAATCGGCCACTGGGTAACCGGGAAGGCGCAGCGGATCATGACCTGTCAGCCAGGAGACCTGCCGACGAACGCTGGTCGCGAGTGCCAACATCGGGCGGGGTGTACCGATGCCATGGAGTCCCCTATGGGATTTCGCTGGTTCGGTCGCCGCGTCGTTAGTCACAGGTGACCGTTTGAACGCCTCCATTCGTCCTTCCGCCTGCCCCGGCCTGCAGCGCATCGTCCCCGCGCTGGATGGCGGCATCTGCCGCATCAAGCTGCCCGGCGGGGTGCTGCGCAGCGCCCAGGCGCGCGTGATTGCCGAGGCGGCCAGGCACTGCGCAAGCGGCGTGCTGGAGCTGACCAACCGCAGCAACCTGCAGATTCGCGGCGTCCTGCCCGGCCAGGAAAGCACGCTGGTCGACGCGCTGCTCGGCGCTGGCCTTGGCCCACGCGTGGCCGCCGCCGACGATGTGCGCAACCTGCTGCTCAGCCCTGCCGCCGGCCTCGATCCGCATATGCGGATGGATGTGCGCCCGCTGGCCAGCCAGTTGCTCGACCTGCTGCAGGACACCCCGGCGCTGCATGCCCTGTCGCCCAAGTTCGCCCTGCAACTGGACGGCGGTGAAGCCCTGGCCATGCGTGAACACCCCCACGACCTGTGGCTGGCCGCCGAGGACGAACGCCATCTCGTTCTGGGCCTGGCCGGCTGCCCCGGCGACGCACCACTGGCGAGAGTCGAGGCGACTCAAGCAGTCGAGCTGGTGCGCCAGCTCCTGCTGCTGTTCCTCGAGCTCACCACCTCAGCGCAGACGCGCATGCGCCAACTGCTGACGCACAATTCGGCAGCCGACCTGCTGCAACGCCTGCAGACCCGACTGGATCTCCCTCTGCAGCCGGCACCGGCCACCTGGCAGCCGACTGATAGCGTCGGACGCGCCCCAGCTGGCATTTATCCACAGGCGCAAAGCGG
Source organism: Pseudomonas sp. KB-10 (assembly GCF_018221585.1). Taxonomy (NCBI): domain Bacteria; kingdom Pseudomonadati; phylum Pseudomonadota; class Gammaproteobacteria; order Pseudomonadales; family Pseudomonadaceae; genus Pseudomonas; species Pseudomonas sp. KB-10. The sequence goes on along the minus strand of NZ_QYYB01000001.1, from coordinate 927,784 downwards.
CCTGTGCATGGTAGCCGCTGGCGCCCAACTGGGCCGCTTGCACGCCGAACAACTGACCACGCTGGCCGAGCTGAGCGAGCGCCATGGCGACGGCGAACTGCGCCTGACACCCTGGCAGGGTCTGCTACTGGGCAACGTCGCCGAAATCCGCGCCAGCGAGCTGCTGGCTGAGCTGGACCAGCTGGGCCTGCTGACCCAGGCCGACGAGCCGCTGCTCGGCCTGGTCGCCTGCACCGGTTCGGCCGCCTGCGCCCGCGGTTTGGCCGACAGCAAGCACCACGCCCTGCATCTGGCCGAGCTGCTGCGCGAAAGCGGCGCCCGACCACAGGTACATCTCAGCGCCTGCCCGCGCAGCTGCGCCAGCGCGCGGGTGCAGCCCTACACCCTGCTGGCCAGCACGCCCGACCACTACCAGCTCTACCAACGCACGCCCGAGACGCCCGGTTTAGGCCGTCTGCTGGCGCCGGCCATGACCATCGACGAGGCCGGCGCCTGGTTCGCCCGCCAACACCCCGCAGGAACACCCGATGCTTGATTACATCCGCGACGGCCAGGAAATCTACCGCCGCTCCTTCGCCACCATCCGCGCCGAGGCCAATCTCGACGGCATTCCCGCCGACCTGGAAAAGCTCGCCGTGCGGGTGATTCACGCCTGCGGCATGGTCGATGTGGTGGAGGATCTGCGCTTCTCCGCCGGTGCCGGCGCCGCCGGCCGCGCCGCGCTGCTGGCCGGCGCGCCGATTCTCTGCGATGCGCGCATGGTCGCCGAGGGCATCACCCGCCCGCGCCTGCCGGCGAACAACCCAGTGATCTGCACCCTGCACGACGCCGGCGTGCCGGAGCTGGCGCGCGAACTGGGCAACACCCGCTCAGCGGTGGCCCTGGAGCACTGGCGCGAACATCTCGAAGGCAGCATGGTGGTGATCGGCAATGCCCCCACCGCGCTGTTCTACCTGCTGGAAATGCTCGACGCCGGCGCCCCCAAGCCGGCGCTGATCATCGGCATGCCGGTGGGTTTTATCGGCGCGGCTGAATCCAAGGATGCCCTGGCCGCAGACAGCCGCGGCGTGCCGTACGTGATCGTGCGTGGCCGCCGTGGCGGCAGCGCCATGGCGGTGGCCGCGGTCAACGCCCTGGCTTCGGAGGTGGAGTGATGGCCGGTCGTCTGCTCGGTCTCGGCGTCGGCCCCGGCGACCCCGAGCTGCTTACCCTCAAGGCCCTGCGTCTGCTGCAGTCGGCACCGGTGGTGGCCTACTTCGTGGCCAAGGCCAAGCACAACGCCGGCCACGGCGGTAACGCCTTCGGCATTATCGAGGAGCACCTGGACGCCGCCCAGCAGCGCCTGCCGCTGGTCTATCCGGTGACCACCGAGAAGCTCGCCCCGCCGCTGTCCTACGAGGATGTGATCGCCGACTTCTACGACACCTGCGCCGAGCAGATCGCCCGGCTGCTGGACGCCGGCCAGGACGTGGCGGTGATCTGCGAGGGCGACCCGTTCTTCTACGGCTCCTACATGTACCTGCACGACCGCCTGGCCGAGCGCTACGAGGTGGAGGTGGTGCCCGGCGTGTGCTCGATGCTCGGCTGCGCCTCGGTGCTCGGCACGCCGCTGGTGTACCGCAACCAGAGCTTGAGCGTGCTCTCCGGCGTGCTGCCGGAAGACGAACTGGAACAGCGCCTGCGCGACGCCGAGGCCGCCGTGGTGATGAAGCTCGGGCGCAACTTCGACAAGGTGCGCCGCGTGCTGCGTAAGCTGGGCCTGGATGGCCGCGCCCATTACGTCGAGCGCGCCACCATGGCCAGCCAGAAGATCGTGCCGCTGGACGAGGTGGAGCCGATGGATTCGCCGTACTTTTCCATGATTCTGGTGCCCGGCCAGAAATGGCGGGGGTGAACACTCTCTTCCCCTGTAGGAGCGGCTGGGCGGCATTCCGCTTCAGCCGCGAAAGCGCTTCGCGGCTGAAGCCGCTCCTACAGTTCAGAGGGTGAATGAAAACCCGTCACCACGCGCCCTACGCAATCCTTGCAGGGGCGTCGTGGGAGGCGACAGTCGCCGCTGAAGCGTCTCCCACGGATCGCGCCCCATTCCCCGGCTTGCATCCGGGCTACAGGATTTACCGCATGAATATCGTCATCCTCGGCGCCAGCGCGCTGGTCACTGCACAACGCCTCAAGGGGCTTTATCCACAGGCCGTGATCCATGGTCTGCGCGGCCGTGTCGATGGCGCCGAGCGCCATTACGACGAGTTCGGCGAGCAGCTGCGCGCGCTGTATCGCGAAGGCCAGCCGCTGGTGGTGCTGTGCGCCGCCGGCATCGTCATCCGCAGCCTGGCCGCGTTGCTGGCGGAAAAGGGCGCCGAGCCGCCGGTGCTGGCCCTGGCCGAGGACGGCAGCGCCGTGGTGCCGCTGCTCGGTGGCCTGGCCGGAGTCAACCGCCTGGCCCGCGAGATCGCCGCGCACCTGGGCGTGACGCCGGCCATCACCACCAGCGGCGAGCTGCGCTTCGGCACCTGCCTGCTGGAGCCGCCGACCGGCTATGCGCTGGCCGACCTGCAGCAGGGCAAGCGCTTCGTCAGCGACCTGCTCGGCGGCGAAAGCGTGCGCATCGAAGGCCAGGCGCCCTGGCTGGAGGCCGCGCAGTTGCCGGTGGATGACGCCGCCAGTCGGGTTATCCACATCACCGCACAGGCGCGCCCGGCGCAACCGGACGAACTGTTGATCCACCCGCGCGTTGCCGCTGCGCTGATCGAACGCCCCAGCGCCGACCTGGCCACCCGACTGCAGCAGGCGCTGAGCGATGCCAAGCTGGCGCCGCAAGCGCTGGCCGTTCTGCTCGCGGACAAAGCCTGGATGGCCAACGCCGACCTGCACGCGGCAGCACAGGAACTCAGGCTGCCACTGCGTTTTATCCACAGCGGCTCCCAACTGCCTGCCGAATGCCACCAAGGCAACGGCCTGCGCCTGCTGCTGGGCGAACAGCCGCTGGATATCGAGAGCCTGGGCCAGCGCCGTGGCCGTCTCAGCGTGGTGGGCCTCGGACCCGGCGCAGCCGAGCATATGACCTCGGCCGTGCGCCGCGCCCTGGACGAAGCCGAAGATCTGCTCGGCTACGACACCTACGTGAAGATGGCCGGCCCGCTGCGCGCCGATCAATGCGTGCACCCCAGCGACAACCGCGAAGAACTGCAGCGCGCCGCCCATGCCTTCGAGCTGGCTGCCAGCGGTCGCCGCGTTGTGATGATCTCCTCGGGCGACCCCGGCGTGTTCGCCATGGCCGCCGCCGTGATGGAGGCGCTGGAAAGTCTGCAGAACGAGGCCTGGCATGGCGTCGAGCTGGAGGTGCTGCCGGGCGTTTCCGCTGCCCTGGCCACTGCCGCCAAGGCCGGCGCGCCGCTGGGCCATGACTTCTGCCTGATCTCGCTGTCCGATAACCTCAAGCCCTGGGCGGTGATCGAAAAACGCCTGGAGCATGCCGCCGCAGCGGATCTGGCCATGGCCTTCTACAACCCGATCTCCAAGGCCCGCCCCTGGCAGCTTGGCCGCGCGCTCGACTTGCTGCGCCAGCACCGCGAACCGGAAACCCTGGTAGTGCTCGGCCGCGATATCGGCCGCCCCGCCGAAGCCCTGCGCAGCCTTACCCTCGGCGAGCTGACCCCGGAGATGGTCGACATGCGCACCCTGGTGATCATCGGCTCCAGCCAGACCCGCCGCTTCCCGCGTGCCGATGGCGGCGAGTGGGTCTACACACCGCGTTGGTACCCCGTGCAAGCCGACTAAACCATCGTCCTCATGCAGGATTGCCAAGCGCTTGTAGGAGCGGATTTATCCGCGAATTTTCGCGGCTGAAGCCGCTCCCACGGATCAAGGCGCTTGGTTTTATCCACAGCCCCAGCCATCTGCACAAACGTTCTAGGCATACCCGACAAACGGGTTAAGCTCAGGCGTTCCATTTTCCACTGTGAGCCGGGCAATGAACGCGCAATCATGGGTCGACCTCAAGCAGGATGCCGATACCGGCATCGAGGTGATCCGCGCGCATTTCGAGGGCCACGCCTACGACCCGCACTGGCACGACAGCTACCTGATCGGCTTCACCGAACAGGGCGTGCAGCAGTTCCACTGCCGCCGTGCGCTGTTCAGCAGCGTCGCCGGGCAGACCTTCTTCCTCGAACCCGGCGACATCCACGACGGCCACGCACCGACACCGGGCGGCTTCACCTACTCCACGCTCTACCTCGAGCCGGCCTGGCTGCAGCGCGCGCTGCCGGCGCTGTTCGAACAGGCGCCCAGCGATTGCCTGCCCGGCGTACCGCGCACCCAGCCGGACGACCCCGGCCTACTGCCGTGCATCGCCAATGCCCTGCAAGCGCTGAACGACGACGAGCCGCGCATGGTGCGCGACGCCGCGCTGGATGCGCTGCTCGAACGCATCTCGCGCAGCCTGAACTGGCGCCAGCGCCTGCCGGGCAACCCGCAGATTCCCAGCGTGGCGCTGCGTGCCCGCGAGTACCTGCACGCACACTTTCACGAGAACATCGGCCTCGACGAACTGGCACGGGTCTGCGGCGTCGACCGCTTTCGCCTCAGCCGCGCGTTCAAGGCGGCCTTCGGCATCGCCCCGCATGGCTACCTGATCCAGCTGCGTCTGGTGCGCGCCCGCCGGCTGCTGGCCCTCGGCACGGCACCGGCGCAGGTCGCCAGTGACTTGGGTTTCGCCGACCAGAGCCATCTGGGCCGATGGTTTCGCCGCGCCAATGGCCTCACCCCCGGCGCCTACCGCAGCCTCTGCACAAAGCTTCAAGACCGCTGAATGCGGCCGCCGGACAATCGCGCCATACCCGTTATGGAGCGAACCCCATGCCTGTTACCGCATCCCGAGGCTGGCCATGAACCAGTGGCTGCCCTTCATCCTCTTCGCCTCGGCGGCCTCGATCACGCCAGGGCCGACCAACTTGCTGATCCTCGGCAGTGCCGCCCGCTTCGGCCTGTCAATCGCCCTGGCCATCGCGGTAGGCGCCAGCCTGAGCGCCAGCCTGATGCTGCTTTTGGTCGGCCTGGGCCTGGGTGAACTGCTGGCCCGTGCGCCGCTGCTGCAGATAGCGATGACCTGGGCCGGCGCGATCTGGATCAGCTGGATGGCCTGCAAGCTGATGCGCCGTGACGCGTCCGATCTGCACGAGCAAGGGGTCGACCAGCGTCAGGGCTTCATCCAGGGGGCCGGCCTGCAACTGATAAACCCCAAAACCTGGCTGATGACCGTGTCGGTCACCGCGATCTTCCTCGACGGCCGGGCCTCGTTCGGCGCGGTGGCGAGCTACGCGACGCTGTTTCTGCTGGTGTCCACGCCCTGCCTGCTGGCCTGGGGCCTGCTCGGCATCAGCAGCACGCGCTTGCTGCGGCAACCGTCGCGGTTGCTGCTGTTCAACCGCTGCATGGCCCTGTTGCTGCTGGCCTCGGTGTGGTTGCCGTTGCTGTCACAGCTTCGCGGCTGAAGCCGCTCCTACGCCGTGGGTTTGGCTTGGCGGCGCATCGCCCCGGGTGTGGTACCGAAACGCTGGCGGAACAGCTTGCCCAGGTGGCTGGCATCACTGGCGCCGACCTCGTCGGCGATCTGCGCCAGGCTGTGGCTGGAATTGAGCAGGCGCCAGCGCACGTGCTGCAGGCGCAGCTCGTTCCAGTACTCGCGCGCGCTCATGCCCTGACGGGCGTGAAACAGACGGTCGAGTTGACGACGGCTGATCCCCACGCTGGCCGCCAGTCGCTCGATGCCCTCGGCGCTGGCCAGACCCTGGCGCATCAGAGCGATGGCACGATCGACGTGGCGCTCGCCGCTGGAAGTGCCCTGCAGCGAGCGCAGCGCGTGCTGGCCGCTACGCGTCTCGTCCACCAGCATATCGGCCAGGCCCTTGAGCGCCCGTGCCCGGCCACAGCCATGCGCCAGCAGTTCCACCGCCAGGTCGATGGCCGCCGTGCCCCCGGCACAGGAAATCCGTTCGGACTCGATGCTGTACAGACGCTCGCGCGCCAGACGCAGGCGCGGGAAGCTGGCACGAAACTCCGCCTCGTGACGCCAGTGCAGCGCAACCCGATGGCCATCGAGCAGGCCACAGGACGCCAGCAGAAAGCTCGCATTGTCGATCGCAGCCAGCTTCACGCCAGCGCGCACGGCGCGCCGCAACAAGGGACGGTAGGCCGGCGCCAGCGCCGCCGTGGCCTGTGCGCTGCGCCCGCCGAACAGCACCAGATAGTCGTAGTCGGCCAGGTCGAGTTCCTCCGGCGTGACCTCGATTCGCAACGCCGCACCGCTGCTCGACGACACATGCCCCGGCTGCAGGCCGAGAATCGTCCAGGCGCAGTAGCGCTGGCGGCTGTAGTCCTCGTCATCGGCGCTGAAACGCAGCTTGTCGAGAAAGCCACCGAACGGCAGCAGGGCGAACTCCGGCAGCGGCAGCAGAAGGAAACGCAGATCGGGGCTTTCGCTCATGCCTAGTCCAGAATCGACTGTTATATGACCAGAATTTACCTCAATCCAGCCCCTGCTGCTGATTAGACTGGCTGCGCATTCTCAGGAGACCCACATGGCCGTCGAACTCTGGCTCGTCTACTTCGTCGCTACCCTCGGCCTGGCGCTGACGCCAGGCCCCAACAGCCTGCTGGCGCTGACCCACGGCGGGCTCTACGGCGCGCGCATGGCACTGGCCACCATCCTCGGTGGTGTGGTGGGTTTCAGCGTGCTGATCGCCCTGGCCATGTTCGGTCTCAGTGCCCTGCTCAAGACCGCTCCCACCGCGCTGCTGGCACTCAAGTGGATCGGCGGCGCCTACCTGATCTGGCTGGGCGTGCAACTGTGGCGCTCGCCACCGATGAACCTCACGCTGGCCGATAGCGGCGCCCGCCCCAGCGCCGGCCGGCTGTTTCGCCAGGGCCTGCTGTCGGCGCTGTCCAACCCCAAGGTGATCCTGTTCTACGGCGCCTTCCTGCCGCAATTCCTCGACCCGCAGCGCGGCCTGGCGGTGCAGTTCGTGGTGATGGCTGCCACCTTCGCCGTGGTCGAGTTTCTCGTCGAGCTGCTACTGGCGCTGCTGGCCTTTCGCGTGCGGCCCTGGCTGCAGCGCGGCGGTCGCGCCTTCAATCGCAGTTGCGGGGTGCTCTTCGTGCTGATCGGCATCGCACTGCCGTTGGCGCGCTGAGGCTGTAGAGGCGTCGCTCACGGCAACGCCACCGTCGTCTGCGAAGCCCTCAGGCGCGCCATGGCTCCGTAACCTGCCTGAAACCGTCTGAATCAGGGATCAGGAGCGCCGCATGAATGCCATCCACAGGGGTCAGCAAGTCAGCCCGGCCACCTTGCACAAGGTCATCGCCGCCTCGGCCATCGGTAACTTCGTCGAGTGGTTCGACTTCGCCGTCTACGGCTTCCTCGCCGTGACCATCGCCTCGCTGTTCTTCCCACCGGGCAATCCGACTCTGGCGCTGCTGCAAACCTTCGCGGTGTTCGCCGTGTCGTTCGCCCTGCGTCCGCTGGGCGGGATCTTCTTCGGCATCCTCGGCGACCGCATAGGACGCAAGCGCGTGCTTTCGATCACCGTGCTGCTGATGGCCGGCGCCACCACACTGATCGGCCTGCTGCCGACCTACGCCAGCATCGGCCTGCTCGCCCCGCTGCTGCTGGCGCTGGCGCGCTGCCTGCAGGGATTCTCCGCCGGTGGCGAATACGCCGGCGCCTGTGCCTTCGTCATGGAGCACGCACCCACCGAACAGAAGGCCCGTTACGGCAGCTTCGTGCCGGTGTCGACTTTCCTCGCCTTCGCCTGCGCGGCTGGCCTGGTGTTCGGCCTCGATCAGATCATCAGCAGCGAGCAGATGCAGGCCTGGGGCTGGCGCCTGCCCTTCCTCATTGCGGCGCCGCTGGGCCTGGTGGGGCTGTACATGCGCCTGCGCCTGGACGAGTCGCCGGCGTTCAAGGCAATGGCCGCCGAACCTGCGCCGGAGCATTCGCCGCTGAAGGAAACCCTGCGCCTGCACGGCGCCACCATCGCCTGCCTGGGCGCGTTCATCTCCGCCACGGCGCTGTCGTTCTACATGTTCACCACCTATCTCACTACCTACATGCAGGTGGTCGGTGGTGCGGCACGCTCGACCGCCTTGCTGGCCAGCCTGGTGGCGCTGATCTTCGCTGCCCTGCTGTGCCCCCTGGTTGGACGCTATTCGGATCGCGTTGGCCGCCGCCGCACCATCCTGACCGCCGGGGTCGCGCTGATCGTTGCGGTGTACCCAGCCTTTACCCTGGCCACCTCCGGCGCGCTGCTGCCCTCGGCGCTGGGCGCCATGCTGCTGGCTGTCGGCGCGGTGATCTGCGGCGTTGTCACCGCCGTGCTGCTGTCCGAGCAGTTCCCGACCCGGGTGCGCTACACCGCCTCGGCCTTCACCTACAACCTGGCCTACACCATCTTCGGTGGCACCGCGCCGCTGGTGGCGACCTGGCTGATCGAGCAGACCGGCGACCGCATGGCGCCAGCCTACTACCTGATCGTTATCGCTCTGCTGGCGCTGGCCGGCGGCCTGGCCCTGCCGGAGTCTTCGAAGCGGCCGTTGAACTATCAACCCGCCTGAAACGGCAACAGACGTGGCTAAAGGCTTGCCGCTCCTCAGTCGCAAGCCTCACTTCAAGAACAGCTGCCTCGATGGTCCTGGCCACTCAGGAGTGTGTTCGCGAAAAGTGGACCAATAACAATCCGTAAAAATGGATCTATGTGGCTAGGCCACTGGTGCGTACATTCATTCGCACCGGGCCGCAGTGGTTCTGCCAGTCGCAGAGGGGCATCGGTTTCCTCTCAACAGAATACGGATGAAAACCATGAGCCAGCGTCTCGACTATTTCCAGCTTTCGCCCAAGGCCTCCGGCAAGTACGTGGAATTTTCCATGTTGCTGAACAAAACGCCTTTCCTCGCCGAAATCGGCCACCTGGTCACCCTGCGTGCCTCGCAGATAAACGGCTGTGCCTTCTGCGTCGACATGCATGTGAAGGAAGCCAAGATCCATGGCGAGCGTGAGCTGCGTCTGCACCACGTGGCCATCTGGCGCGAGTCGACGCTGTTCTCCGAACGCGAGCGCGCCGCTCTGGAGTGGACCGAGGCGCTGACCCAGCTGGCGCCGCAGGGTGTCTCCGATGCCATCTACGCCAGCGTGCGCGAGCAGTTCTCCGAACAGGAACTGTCCGACCTGACCTTCCTGGTGGTCGCCATCAACGGCTGGAACCGCCTGAACGTGGCGTTCCGCACCGTGCCGGGTACCGCCGACAAGCAGTTCGGGCTGGACAAGTCCGGGCTGGTCTGAGGTTTATCCACAGGATGCGGTCGGCCCGTTGCGCGACCGCCACGCCTGACCTCGTTCTCCCTGAGCACCCCGCTGCGCAGCACGGGCAAAACCGGCATGATGTGCCCCCGCGCCAGCGCCACGCTGTCGTGACGAATCCTCGTCGGCCTCCATCAGACACACTCGCCGTCCGCTCAACGGAGCCCTTGCATGCTGCCCCTGCCGCTTTCCCGCCAACCCGCACGTCTTACCCTGCTCGCCCTCGCCTGCCTGAACGCCCCCAGCGTCATGGCTGACGAGCCGTTGCAGCTCGACTCGCTGCAAGTCAGCGGCAGGCAGCTGAGCGAAACGGAGGAAGCAGCTCAGGAACTCGCCCGCGTACCCGGCGCCACCAACCTGGTGGTCATGGACAAGGTCGAGCAGGGCCGCGTGGCCGGTGTCGCCGATGTACTGGCCTACCAGCCCGGCGTCTACGCCCAATCGCCCGGCAACGAGGGCGCGAAGATCAGCCTGCGCGGCTCGGGCATCAACCGCGGCCCCGGCTCGCACGCCTCCGGCACCCATATTCTGCTCGACGGCCTGCCGCTGACTGGCTCCGGCGGTACGCCCTACGAACTGCTGGAGCCCTTGTGGATAAGTCGCGCCGAAGTGCTGCGCGGCGCCAATGGCTTCGACCGTGGTTCCCTGGCCCTGGGCGGCGCCATCGGCTACATCACCCACACCGGCTACACCGCGCCCAAGCTGCAACTGCGCTATGAAACCGGGAGCTATGGCTACCAGAAGCGCAACATCGCTTCCGGTCAGGTGCTGGGGGACTTCGACTACTACCTCGCCCTGACCGACAGCCACACCGACGGATATCAGGATCAGGCTTCCGGCAAGGGCAAAGGCATCGCCGCCAACTTCGGCTACCGGCTCAACGAGAACCTGGAAACGCGGTTCTACCTGCGCTATCGCGAAACCGAACACGAAACGCCTGGCCGCCTGACCAAGGCCCAGCTCAAGGACGATCCACGCCAGGCCGCTGCCAACAACCTGCGCATCGATGCCCACCGCGACCAGCCCGGCAGCACTTGGCTGGCCAACAAGACCACCTGGCGCATCGATGACGACTCCACCCTGGTCGCCGGCCTGGCCTACCACCACTACCCGATGGATATCGTCGAAACCCGCTTGCCCAACGGCAACACCTATCGCATCCGCGTGGACTACAGCGATATCAGCGGCACTCTGAACTACACGCGCAGGCACACCCTGTTCGGCCTCAATAGCAGCACGACCATCGGCTGGCGCAGCACCACCAATCTGCCGAGTAGCAAAGCGAAGGAAACCGCAGCGTTGCCGATCGATGTCAACGGCACGCCCTATCCGGCCGGCACCCTGATGCGTGCTTATGAACATCTGGGTTCGGACAATGTGCTGCACTTCAGCAACGACACTGAGCTGATGCCCGACCTGTGGCTGACCAGCGGCCTGGCGCTGATCCATACCCGCCGCGAAGTACAGGTAACCTGGCCGGCCAACGACGACAAGCTCGACGAAAGCACCTGGGACTACGCGCCACGTATCGGCCTGCGCTACCAGCTCAACCCGGATGTGCAGTTATTCGGCAATATCAGCCGCTCGGTGGAGCCGCCGCACGCCTGGTCGATGCTCTGGAGCTCGCCGCTGCGCTTTCCCACCAGTAACCAGCCCTGGAGCAATCGCCAGCGCGACGCCATCAGCCTGGACAACCAGACCGCCACCACCTTCGAGATTGGCGGCCGAGGTGATTCCGCACTGGGCCAGTGGGAGCTGACCTATTACTACTCGCAGGTGCGCCATGAACTGCTCACCGTCGAGATCGAGCCCAACGTCTTCGCCGAATCCAACGCCAGCCCAACCGTGCACCAGGGCATCGAAGCCGGCCTGACCAGCCCGCTGTGGCAAGGCGGCGCGGCCGGCGCCCTGAGCCTGCGCCAGGCTTACACCTTCAGCGACTTCCATTACCGCGACGATGACGCCTTCGGCGACAACCGCCTGCCCGGCCTGCCGCGCCACTACTACCAGGCCGAACTACGCTACGACCACCCGAGCGGCTTCTACGCCGGCCTCAACACCCAGTACGCCTCGAAGGTGGCAGTGGACTACGCCAACTCCTACTACGCCGATGCCTACGCCACCTTCGGCGCCACCCTCGGCTATGCCTCGCCGAAAGACGACTGGCAAGCCTGGCTCGACCTGCGCAACCTGACCGACAAACGTTACGCCGCCACCGTGACGCCGGGCTATAACGACAACGGTGCGGATGTGGCGCGTTCGACGCCGGGCGAAGGCTTCGGCGTATACACCGGGCTGTCCTGGAGTTGGTTGTAAGCCACCCGCCCGCGTACGGTGAACAACCGTCCGGCAACGCTGGCCAATCACAAGGCACGGGGCGTGCAGGTTTATAAGGAAGCAATCGACGATAACGCTGATTGAGTCATCGAGCGGCAACGGAGGGAGAACGCATGGACTGCATGATCAGGTTGGCGACAAAGGAAGATGTGGCAGCAATCAGCCGAATTGTGATCACCGCACTACGCGAGTCGAATGCCTCGGACTACCCACCCGAGGTGATCGATCGGGTCGAGCAAAGCTTCACGCCTGAAGCTGTTGCTGCGCTGCTCGGCAAGCGCATGGTCTTCGTCGCCTCGTTGCACAGCGCATTGATTGCCACCGCCAGCCTCGACGGCGATGTGGTCAGATCGGTCTTCGTCGATCCCGCACACCAGGGCAACGGAGTAGGCCGCCGGCTGATGGAAACCCTCCACGCCCAGGCAATCAACGCCGGCATGGCCAAGCTGAGGGTGCCGTCCTCACTTACCGCCGAAGACTTCTACGCCGGCTTGGGCTATCGCAAAGTGCGCGATGAATACCACGGGGCGGAACGCACCGTGGTGATGGAAAAGACGCTGCAGGCCTGTGGATAACGCTGCGCTGCTATACGGAGAACTTGCTACTGTCCAGCAGCCGCGTAGGGTGCTTGACGCGTTTCTCATCCACCAGTTGGGGGCGCAATCCACAGACTGGCGGACATAAAAACCGATGTCCGCCCTACGTCTGCTTCTCGTTCACCACTTCTATTCTCAGCCCTGCTCCATCCCTTCCTTGCGCAACAGATAACTATCCATGATCCAGCCATTGCGCTCGCGTGCCTCGGCACGGGTCGTGGCGATGCGTTCGGCCACCTCATCCAACGGGCCGGCAATCAGGATTTCATCAGCCGTGCCGACGTACGCGCCCCAGTAGATATGCAGTCCCTGGCCGACGAAGCGGCGGTAGGTGTCCTTGGCGTCGAGCATCACCGCCACGCTGTCCACGCCTTGCGGCCAACCTTCGGCGAGCAGGCGGCCGGTGGTGATTTCCACGGCGCGGCCAATGCTGTTGAGCGGAATGCGGTGACGCGCGGTCAGCGCCTGCAGGCTGGTGATGCCGGGGATCACGTCATAGACGAAATCGCTACGGCGCGCGGCGATGGCTTCGATGATGCGGATGCTGCTGTCGTACAGCGAGGGGTCGCCCCAGACCATGAATGCCGCCGTCTCGCCGTCCGCCATCTGCTCGTCGATCAGCTGCTCGAACACCGCCTGCTTGTCACGGTTGAGATCGTCGACGCTGGCGCGATAGTCGGCGGCATCACGTTCACGCTCCGGTTGCAGGCCTTCGGCGAAGCGCGGCGTGTGGCCTTCCAGAAAGCGCGCACAGATCTCGCGGCGCAGGGCGTTGAGCTTGTGCTTGGCCGCGCCCTTGTCCATCAGGAAGATCACGTCGCTGCGACGCAGCGCCTTGATCGCCTGGTAGGTGATGTAGTCCGGGTCGCCGGCGCCGATGCCGACCAGCAGCAGGGTTTTCATGGGGTTCTCCAGGTGCGCCCTGGCACGCCGGGCGCCAGGTCGTCGATATGGTGGTAGTCAGCCTGCAGCGCCTGCGCCAACTGGCGGGCGCGGCCCAGGCGGATGGGCGCGCGCTCGGTGTCGAGCAGCAGGGTTGGGCATGGCAGCGGCGCCAGCGCTGGCAGGTCGCGCAGGCGACCGTCGGTGAGAATCAGCAGGCGCTGGCGTTCGTACGGTTTCACGCGCTGCCGACGCAACAGCCAGTCGCCGGCCTGGCGCAGCGCGTCGAGCAGCGGCGTACCGCCACCGGCGCCCAATTCGTGCAGCCAGCGATGCAGCTCGGCACTGGCCTTGCGCCCCTGCCACAGCCATTGCGCTTCACGGCCACCGGCCTGCAAAACGGCCAGGCGCGCGCGCTGGCGATAGGCGCTGTCGAACATTTCAGCGAGCACGCCTTTAGCCAGGCTCAGCGCGCCGTGGCGACGGGTGGAAGCGGAGGCATCCACTAGCACCAGCCATAGCTCTTCGGCCTGCCGGCTGCGCGGGCGCAGCACTAACTGTTCGCGGCGCTGCGGCCTGCCTTGGCGCAGGGTCGCCGGCCAGTCGATACGGTCGGCCACGCCAGCTCGTGCGGCGCCACGCAGGCCACCGCCGAGTCGTCCGGGCCGGTTACGGGCATCCGCGCCTGTGGCTATGCGCGGGCGGATGCTCAGGGCTTTTTTGGCCAGCGCGGCGGCACCCGCCGCTCGCCCATGGCCTGTGGCTGCGCCGGCAGCTCACCCCACTGGCCTTCGCCCTGGCTCTGTTCCTGCGCCTGCTGCGGCGCCTGGTTCTGCTCGGGCGGCGTGGCAGCCGGCGGTCGTTGCTGGCGACGGCGATGGCGCAGAACGAAGTCCTCCACTGCGTCGATATCCACAGGCTCGATAGCCGCCGCGCCGCGCCAGGCGGCATGGACGCGGGCGGCGCGCAGCCAGACCAGATCGGCGCGCAGACCATCGACGCCGGCAGCGAAGCAGCGCTGGCTGATCTCACCCAGGGCGGCGTCATCCAGCGGGATATCGACCAGGCGCTGGCGGGCGTTCTGGCAACGGGCAGCGAGGGCATCATGCTCGCCCTGCCAACGTTGCAGGAAAGCAGCAGGATCGGCATCGAAGGCCAGCCGGCGACGGACGATCTCGGCGCGCTCGGCCGGTTGCGGCTGGCCATCAAGGGCCAGGTTGAGGCCGAAACGGTCGAGCAGTTGCGGGCGCAGCTCGCCCTCCTCGACGTTCATGGTGCCGATCAGCACGAAGCGCGCGGCATGCCGATGGGAGATGCCGTCACGCTCGACATGGTTGACCCCGCTGGCGGCGGCATCGAGCAGCAGGTCGACCAGATGATCCGGCAGCAGATTGACCTCATCGACATAGAGCACGCCGCCGTTGGCGCGGGCCAGCAGGCCGGGGGAAAACTGCGCCCGGCCCTCGCCCAGCGCCGCGTCCAGATCCAGGGTGCCGACTATGCGCTCCTCGCTGGCACCCAGCGGCAGGGTGACGAAGCGCCCCCCCTCCAGCAGGTCGGCCAGGCCACGGGCCAGGGTCGACTTGGCCATGCCGCGCGGCCCCTCGATCAACACGCCGCCGATGGCCGGATCGATGGCCGCCAGGCACAACGCCAGTTTCAGCGAATTGGCGCCAACCACGGCGGCAAGGGGGAAGTGATGTTCGGTCATGGCAGTGATCCGTGGAGGTGAGCGGTCGCACCTGGCTTTTGTGGGAGGGGCTTTAGCCGCGAGCACGTCGCCGCTGAGGCGCCCCCCACAATGGGCACGCTACACCCGTAGGGTGAGTTAACGGCGCTGAACGCCGGCCTTGTGTCTGCAGAAAAACTCGGCGCGCCGCGTAACCCACCAGGCGATATACCGTATAGCTCCAATGGTGGGTTACGCCGCACCCGCTTCAGCGAGTTGGCCAGCAACCATGACAGGCGGCTAACCCACCCTACGGTCTCGGCGGTGCCGGATGAACCCTCTCCCCCGGCCCCTCTCCCATAAATGGGAGAGGGGAGAAAAAACGCTCGCATCAGCTTTCCTCGCTATCGAGCAGCAGGTTTTCCAAGGCTTCGCGGTACTCGCCGGGATACTCCCACAGGCCGCGCTGCTGGGCTTCCAGCAGGCGTTCGAGGATATCGTTGAGCGCCCCCGGGTTGTGCTGCTGGATAAAGTCGCGGGTGTCCTTGTCGAGCAGGTAGGCATCGGTGAGCAGCGCGTACTGGTGGTCATCGACCAGCTCGCTGGTGGCGTCGAAGGCGAACAGGTAGTCGACGGTCGCGGCCAGCTCGAAGGCGCCCTTGTAGCCGTGGCGCTTCATGCCTTCGATCCACTTGGGGTTGGCCGCGCGGGCACGCACCACGCGGTTGAGTTCTTCCTTGAGGCTGCGAATGCGTGGCGTGTCCGGCTGGCTGTTGTCGCCGTGATAGCTGGCCACCTTGAGCCCGCGCAGGGTTTCCACCGCCGCCAGCATGCCGCCCTGGAACTGGTAGTAGTCGTTGGAATCGAGAATGTCGTGCTCGCGGTTGTCCTGGTTGTGCAGCACCGCCTGCATCTGTTCCAGACGCTCGACGAAGCGCTGCCGCGCGGGTGCACCCTCGGCGCCGCTGCCGTAGGCGTAGCCGCCCCAGTTCAGATACACCTCGGCCAGATCCGCGCGGCTCTGCCACAGGCGCTCCTCGATGGCGTTCTGCACCCCGGCGCCATAGGCGCCCGGCTTGGCGCCGAACACCCGCCAGCCGGCCTGGCGCCGCGCTTCGGCTTCATCTAGGCCGCTGTCCTTGAGTGCCAGCGACTCACGCCAGACTCGCGCCGACAGCGGGTTCATGTCTTCCGGCTCGTCCAGCTCGATCACCGCCTGCACCGCCTCGTCGAACAGGCGAATCAGGTTGCTGAAGGCATCGCGGAAGAACCCCGAGACGCGCAGGGTGACATCCACCCGGGGGCGGCCGAGCTGTTCCAGCGACAACACCTCGAAACGCTCGACGCGCTGGCTGCCGGGCTGCCAAACCGGGCGCACGCCCATCAGCGCCAGCGCCTGGGCGATATCGTCGCCGCCGGTACGCATGGTCGCCGTGCCCCATACCGACAGACCGAGCTGGCGCAGGTGGTCGCCCTCGTCCTGCAGATGGCGCTCCAGCAGGCGATCCGCTGCCTGCACGCCGAGGCGCCAGGCAGTAGGAGTGGGCAGGTGGCGCACGTCGACAGTGAAGAAGTTGCGCCCGGTAGGCAGCACGTCGAGGCGCCCGCGACTGGGCGCGCCGCTCGGCCCGGCGGGCACGAAACGCCCTTCCAATGCCGCCAGCAGGCCGCCCATCTCGGCGTCGCCGCAGGCATCCAGCAACGGCGCGATATGCTCGGCCAGGCCATCGAGAATCAGCGCCACCTCGGCGCCAAAGGCTTCGCTGCGCTCCCCTGCATGGCGCTGTTCGATCAGCCCCAGCGCCAGCAGCTCCAGGCGCTCGCGGGTATCGCCGACGGTGCGCCAAAGGCCGTTATCCACAGCCTGTAATGCCTGGGGACGCAGCCCCGCCCAGGGCTGGCCCATATCGCAATCCAGCGGGTCGAGGCCCAGCTCAAGGCCGCGCGCCAGCGCGCGCAGCAGGCTGGCATTGGCACCCTGGCCATCGCCACGGGGAATGCGCAGCAGCGCCAGCAGGGTGTCGCGGCGCAGTTGCCCGGCCGGCGATTCGCCGAACACGTGCAGGCCATCGCGGATCTGCGACTCCTTGAGGTCGCACAGGTAGGCATCGAGCTGCGGCAGCCAGCTGTCGGCATCGTCATTGAGTTGCAGGCCCAGCTCGCGGTCAAGACTGGCCTCGCGTACCTTGGCCAGAATCTCGCCACGCAGCTCCACGGCGCGGCGCTGGTCGAGCTGGCTGGCGTCATAGTATTCGTCGGCCAGGCGCTCCAGATCGCGCAGCGGGCCATAGCTTTCGGCACGGGTCAAAGGCGGCATCAGGTGGTCGATGATCACTGCCTGGGTGCGGCGCTTGGCCTGCGCGCCCTCGCCCGGGTCGTTGACGATAAAGGGATAGATATTCGGCAGCGGGCCGATCAGCGCCTGCGGCCAGCAGCCCTCGGACAAGCCGACGCTCTTGCCCGGCAGCCACTCCAGGTTGCCGTGCTTGCCGACGTGGATCAGCGCATCGGCGGCGAAGGCCGTGCGCAGCCAGGCGTAGAAGGCGATATAGCCGTGCGGCGGCACCAGATCCGGGTCGTGGTACACCGCCGCCGGGTCGAGCTGATAGCCGCGCGCCGGCTGGATGCCGACGAAGGTCAGACCGAAGCGTAAGCCGGCAACCATCATCCGCCCGCTACGGAACATGGGATCGTCCTGCGGCTCGCCCCAGCGCTCGCGCACGGCTTGTTGATTTTGTTCAGGCAGGCTGTGGAAAAACCCTAGGTAATCATCCAGCGCCAGGCTCTGCGCGCAGGGCCGTGAGTCCAGTCCATCCAGATCATTGGTGACGCCGCCGAGCAGGCTGTGGACAAGTGCGGTGCCACTGTCCGGCAGGTTATCCACCGGGTAGCCCTGCGCCTGCAGGGCGCGGAGGATATTCAGCGCGGCAGCCGGCGTATCAAGACCCACGCCATTGCCGATGCGGCCATCGCGGGTCGGGTAGTTGGCCAGGATGAGCCCGATTCGCTTCTGATCGTTGCTTTTGAGCGCCAACTGGCACCAGTTACGTGCCAGCTCGGCGACAAATTCCATCCCCGGCTCGTGAGCCTGATAGCACACCACATCGCTCTGGCTGCGTTCGCTGCGCCAGGCCAGGCCCTTGAAGCTGATGGCAGTGCCGATCAGCCGGCCATCCAGCTCCGGCAGCACCACATGCATGGCCAGGTCGCGCGAGCCCAGGCCCTGGGCGCTGGCCTGCCACTGCGCCTGGTTGTCCAGCGAGCAGATGGCTTGCAGCACCGGGATGTCGCGGCGGAACACCCGCTCCTGCGGCGCCTCGGGGTTGGACAGGGCAAAGCCGGTGGTGTTGATGATCAGCGCGGCGTTCGTTTCGTCCAGCCAGGCCTGCACCTGATCCAGGCAGGCCGGCTCCTTCAGGCTGGCCACCGCAATCGGCAGCGGGTTAAGGCCCTGGCCGAACAGGTGCTGGCAGAAGGTATCGACAAAGGCAGTGTTCGCCGACTGCACATGGTTGCGGTAGAACAGCAGCGCCACCACAGGCGCGTCCGGCTGCCACTGCGCACGCCAGTCGGCCAGAGTGACTGGACTGTGCTGCGGGTGATAGAGGCCGACACGCGGCAGCGGTTGCGGCTCCTGCCAGGCCTCGTCACGCCCCAGCCAGCGGCTGCCGATGCAGCGAAACAGCTGGCGGGCATTGTCCAGCCCGCCCTGACGCAGGTATTGCCAGAGGCGCTGGCTGTCTTCCTCAGCGACGTTGCCGAGGGCGCTCAGCTCCGGGTCAGGCTTGTCATCACCCGGCACCATGATCACCGTGGCACCGCGCGCACCCAGCTCAACCAGACGTTCGACCCCGTAACGCCAGTAGCTGACCCCGCCATGCACCGAGATCAGAATGACCTTGGCATGCTGCAACACCTGCTCGACGTAGTAGTCCACCGAAGCGTTGTTGCTCAGCTGTGCCGGGCTGGCCAGGCGCAGGCTGGGGTAGTCCTCCGGCAGCTGCCGTGCCGCTTCGGCCAACAGTGAGAGGTGCGAATCACCGGTACACAGGATCACCAGCTCGGCCGGGGTCTGGCCGAGGTCGGCGATGCTGTCGGCCGGCAGTTGGGCGCCGGGCTGGGTGCGCAGGAGGTGCATAGTCGTTCTGTGGGAGGGGCTTTAGCCGCGACTGGCAGCGAACCGGGTCGCGGCTAAAGCCCCTCCCACAATCACTCAGGCCAGCGCGGCCAGCAGGGCGGCCTGAATGGCCGCGCGGTCGAGCTGCTGGCCGATCACTACCAGGCGGCTCAGGCGCGGCTCGCCTGCTTGCCAGGCGCGGTCGAAGTGGCGGTCGAAGCGCTGGCCGACGCCCTGCACCAGCAGGCGCATGGGTTTGCCAGGGATCGCCGCGAAGCCCTTCACCCGCAGAATGCCGTACTTGGCCACCGCGGCCTTCAGCGCGGTCAGCAGGCGCGCCTCCTCGGCTTCGGGTAGTTCCACGTGGAACGAGTCGAATTCCTCATGATCGTGGTCTTCGTCTTCATCGTCGTGATGGGTGCGGCGGCTGTCGATATGCAGCTCGGTTTCGCTGTTCAGACCCAGCAGCACGTCCAGCGGCAGCTCGCCGCCGTGCGCCTCGATCACCTTCACCGCCGGCGGCAGTTCCTCGGCCACCTCGGCGCGCACCGCGGCCAACGCCTCGGCATCGAGCAGGTCGGCCTTGTTGAGGATCACCAGGTCGGCGCTGGCCAGCTGGTCAGCGAACAGTTCATGCAGCGGCGACTCGTGGTCGAGATTGGGGTCGAGCTTGCGCTGCTCGTCCACCCGGTCGGGGAAGGCAGCGAAGGTGCCGGCAGCTACCGCCGGGCTGTCGACCACGGTAATCACCGCATCGACGGTGCAGGCGTTGCGGATTTCCGGCCAGTTGAAGGCCTGCACCAACGGCTTCGGCAGTGCCAGGCCGCTGGTTTCGATGAGGATATGGTCGAGGTCGCCACGGCGCGCTACCAGTTCGCGCATCACCGGGAAGAACTCCTCCTGCACGGTGCAGCACAGGCAGCCGTTGGCCAGCTCGAAGACGCGGCCATTGGCTTCCTCCTCACTGCAGCCGATTGAGCATTGCTTGAGGACCTCGCCATCGATACCCAGCTCGCCGAACTCGTTGACGATCACCGCGATACGGCGGCCGCCGGCATTGGCCAGCAGGTGGCGCAGCAGGGTGGTTTTGCCGGCACCGAGAAAACCGGTGACGATGGTGACAGGCAGTTTGGCGAGGGTTTTCATGGAAGGCCCCGTGGCGTCGGTAAGTTCGGCGGACGGGTACGCGCAGGCGGGCACGCAGAGGCGTGCTGGCCGCGTCGGATCACCCCGTCCGAGCAAGTGGCTGGTCAGTCGAGGCAGGTCTCCTGGCTCACGGCTTGCGCGGCGCGCATCCCTTCACCTTCCCGCGATTGGCAGTGGTTTAACGAAGGGCATAACCGTTCACAGTTGCGGGGGCAGCCAGGGCATCGACCCTGTTCCCTCTTAGCTTCGCCGCGCTTCGGCGGCGAAGAACCTCAAAAGCGAGAAGGCTACGCAGGCCGCGGCGGCCGGTCAATCGCGGTTGACCGCTGGCAAGTGCCATGATGAGCTACGCCACCGCTCAGCCCGAATACTGCTCATGTTGCCGACTGCCTCCGACCACCCATCCGCCTTACCGACACAGATCGTCGCCGGGCTGGGTTGCCGCCGCGGCTGCAGCCGGGACGAGCTGCTCGAACTGCTTATCCACAGCCTGGCTCGGCATGAACTGACGGTGGACAATCTCGCGGGCCTGGCCAGCATCGCCCACAAACGCGACGAAGCCGGCTTGCACGGCCTGGCCGAACATCTGGGTCTGGAGCTGGTGTTCTTCTCGCCCGAGCAACTGGCTGGCTATCAGACGCCGACAGGCGCAAGCGCCCTCAGCCAAGCCACCGCCGGCAGCCCCGCCGTAGCCGAGCCTTGTGCCCTGGCGCTGGCGGCAAAGATAGGCACAGCGCCGCGCCGGCTCGGCGAGAAAACCCGCAGCGCCAGCGCCACCTGCGCGCTGGCCATATTCGATAGAGAACCCGCATGACCGTCTACTTTATCGGCGCCGGCCCCGGCGACCCCGAGCTGATCACCGTCAAGGGCCAGCGCCTGATACGCAGCTGCCCGGTGATCCTTTATGCCGGCTCGCTGGTGCCCGAAGCGGTGCTGCAAGGCCACAGCGCCGAACAGGTAGTGAATACCGCCGAGCTGAATCTTGCAGAAATCGTCACCCTGCTGCATCAGGCCCATGCGCGTGGCCAGGATGTAGCGCGAGTGCATTCCGGCGACCCTTCGCTATACGGCGCCATCGGCGAGCAGATTCGCGAACTGCGTGCCCTGGGCATTCCGTTCGAGATCGTCCCGGGCGTCACCGCCACCGCCGCCTGCGCGGCGCTGCTGGAATCCGAGCTGACGCTGCCGGATATCGCCCAGACGGTGATCCTCACCCGCTATGGCACCACCTCGCCAATGCCCGAGGGCGAACAGCTGCATGACCTGGCCAGGCACCGCGCAACCATGGCCATCCATCTCGGTGTACGCCAACTGCCGGCTATCGTCAGCGAACTGCTGCCGCACTATGGCGCCGACTGCCCCATTGCCGTTATCCACAGGGCCAGTTGGCCGGATCAGGACTGGGTGGTAGGCACCCTGACCGATATCGAGGAGAAAGTCGCCGCCAAGGGCTTTCGCCGCACAGCCCTTATCCTTGTCGGGCGGGTACTGGATCCCGGTGCGTTTGCCGAGTCGACGCTTTATGACGCCACTCATCGCCATCTCTACCGTCCCGGCAGCCACTGAGCCTGGCGAGAAACCGTACAGTTCGCTGAAAGCCCTGCCAGACAAGGCCTTCGGCTACTTATCAACAAGATAACCAGCCTTTTATCCAAACGCTCTGTGGACAACCGGAATGTTAGCGAACAGTTTCTGTACAAGTCGCTGAAAGCCCCTATCTATAAGGCCTACAGCCAGGTATCACGAGGATATCCACATGTTGATCCACGGCAACTGTGAGCAACTGCTCAGAGCTGCACCTCAACCCGCTTGATACCCAGAATCCGCAGCTCCGGCACCAGCTCATCCAGACTGGCAAAGGTTTCTACCTGCTCGGTTTCATCCACCAGAAAGAAGCTGCGGCCGGCATCTTTCTTGAAAAACACGATCCACTCAGCCGTATTGGCCGGATTAGCCATGATCTGGGTATCGAATAGAACGCCCTCGGCCGTTCTGCGTTTCACATCTGCGCGCTTCATCCGTTCTCCCGTTCCAGCCTGTCAGGGGTGCGCCTGCCGAAATGCCTGGCGGGCGGACGGATAGTGTAAGGGATGAGAAGGCCCCACTTGCCCCCGCTGGCGAACTGAACCGATACATGTTTATATACGCTTCATTTACGAAACATATAAAGGAGATCAGCATGGGTATCGTCAATATCGATGACGAGCTGCATGACCAGATCCGCCGGGCGAGCAGCGTCTCGGGCCGTTCCATCAATGCCCAGGCAGGCTTCTGGATTCGCATCGGCATGCTCTGCGAGATGAACCCGACGCTGAGCTTCAATGAGGTGATGGCCGCCGAGATGCGCGCGGCCGGCGTGGCGGTACCACCGCGTATGGCGGACGCCTCATGAGCAAGACGCCCGAACAGATCGCCCTGATGGCAGAGTCCGGCAGATTGCTCGCGTCCGTGTTCGGCTATCTGGATCACCTGGATCTGCTCGGCATGTCCACTCTGCAGGTCAATGACCTTGTGGATAAGTACATCGTGGAGGAACTCGAGGCGCGTCCGGCGAGCAAGGGGCAGTATGGTTTCGCCTACGCCATGAACACGTCACGCAACGAAGTGGTGTGCCATGGCGTACCCAGCGCCGACGATGTCCTGCGCGACGGTGATCTGGTGAATTTCGATATCACCCTGGAAAAGAACGGCTACATCGCCGATTCGAGCAAGACCTACCTGATCGGCGAGGTGTCGGACCAGGCTCGTCAGCTCGCCCGAGTGACCTATGAAGCGATGTGCAAGGGCATCGCAGCCGTGAGGCCGGGCGCCCGCCTCGGCGATATCGGCCATGCCATCGAACAACACGCTCGCGCCCACGGCTATTCGGTGGTTCGCGACTACTGCGGCCACGGTATTGGCCGAGAAATGCACGAGCCGCCGGAAGTGCTGCACTGGGGCAAAGCCGGCACCGGCCTGACGCTACGCGAAGGCATGACCTTCACCATCGAGCCCATGCTCAACCAGGGCAAGGCGGATGTCCGTACCCTGCGCGACGGCTGGACAGTGGTGACCTGTGACGGCCAGCTCTCGGCGCAGTTCGAACATACCGTGGCGGTCACCCGCGACGGCGTTCGTGTGCTTACGCTGCGCCCCGAAGAGCTGCACCTGAGCGGCGTTTCGGTGTGATAGAAACGCGAAAGCCCGTCCATCTGGACGGGCTTTTTCTTTCTGGGCGGCCTTATTCGACCGTGACGCTTTTCGCCAGATTGCGCGGCTGGTCGACGTCGGTGCCCTTGAGCACGGCCACGTAGTAGGACAGCAGCTGCAGCGGCACGGTGTAGAGGATCGGCGCGAGCAGGTCGTGGATATGCGGCATGGCCACCACATGGGTGCCCTCGCCATTGCTCATGCCGGCCTGCTGGTCGGCGAAGACGATCAGCTCGCCGCCACGGGCACGTACTTCCTGCAGATTGGACTTGAGCTTTTCCAGCAGCTCGTTGTTCGGCGCTACGGTGACCACCGGCATGTCAGCGTCCACCAGGGCCAGCGGGCCGTGCTTGAGCTCGCCGGCCGGGTAGGCCTCGGCGTGGATGTAGGAAATTTCCTTGAGCTTGAGCGCGCCTTCCATGGCCACCGGATATTGCGCGCCACGGCCGAGGAACAGGCTGTGGTGCTTCTCGGCGAACAGCTCGGAAATCTTTTCCACGGTCTTGTCCATGGCCAGCGCTTCGCCCAGGCGGGTCGGCAGGCGACGCAGTTCTTCCACCAGCTCGGCGGCCAGCGTCTTGTCCAGGTTGCCGTGCACCTGGCCCAAGGCCAGGGTCAGCAGCATCAGGCCGACCAACTGGGTGGTGAAGGCCTTGGTCGAGGCCACGCCGATTTCCGGGCCGGCCTGGGTCAACAGGCACAGGTCGGATTCGCGCACCAGCGAGCTGGTGCCGACGTTGCAGATCACCAGGCTGGCCAGGTAGCCGCCCTGCCCTGGTGCCTTCTCCTTGGCGTTGCGCAGCGCGGCCAGGGTGTCGGCGGTCTCGCCGGACTGCGAGACACTGACGAACAGGGTGTCGGGCTGCACCACCACCTTGCGGTAGCGGAATTCGCTGGCCACCTCGACCTGGCAGGGGATGCCGGCCAGCTCTTCCAGCCAGTAACGGGCAACCATGCCGGCGTGGTAGCTGGTGCCGCAGGCGACGATCTGCACGTTCTTCACCCTGGCGAACAGCTCGGCCGCCTGCGGACCGAAGGCCTGCACCAGCACGTGGTCGCTGCCCAGGCGGCCTTCCAGGGTGCGTTGCACAACCTTGGGCTGCTCGTGGATTTCCTTGAGCATGAAGTGGCGGTATTCGCCCTTGTCGGCAGCCTCGGCGCCTTCGTGGTACTGCACGGCTTCGCGCTGCACCGGCTGGCCGGCTGCGTCCCAGATCTGCACGCCGTCACGACGGATCTCGGCGATATCGCCTTCCTCCAGGTACATGAAGCGGTCGGTGACCTGGCGCAGGGCCAACTGATCGGAGGCGAGGAAGTTCTCGCCCAGGCCCAGACCGATCACCAGCGGGCTGCCGCTGCGCGCGGCGAGCAGGCGATCCGGCTGGCGGGCCGAGATCACCGCCAGGCCATAGGCGCCATGCAGTTCCGGAATCGCGGCCTTGAGCGCAGCGCTGAGGTCACCGAGCTGCTGCAGCTTGTGATCGAGCAGGTGGACGATGGTTTCGGTGTCGGTATCGGAGGTGAAGACGTAGCCCAGGCCCTTGAGGCGCTCGCGCAGTTCTTCGTGGTTCTCGATGATGCCGTTGTGCACCACGGCCAGCTCATGACCGGAGAAATGCGGGTGGGCATTGCGCTCGCTGGGCGCACCGTGGGTGGCCCAGCGGGTGTGGGCGATGCCCAGACGCCCGGCCAGCGGCTCGGCCTGCAGCGCGGCCTGCAGTTCGCTGACCTTGCCGACGCGGCGGCGGCGATCCAGTGCGCCCTGCTCGGTCAGCAGCGCCACACCGGCGCTGTCATAGCCGCGATACTCCAAGCGCTTGAGGCCTTCGACCAGGACCGGGGTGATATTGCGCTCGGCGATGGCGCCAACGATTCCACACATGGGGCTCTCCTTTTTAGTTTTCCAGCGGCGCGAGGATCAGCTGAATGCCGCGCGCGCGTATCTGTTCGGCCGCCTGGGCATCCAGGCGCTCGTCGGTGATCAGGGTATGGACGCTGCTCCAGGGCAGCTCCAGATTGGGAATGCGCCGGCCGATCTTGTCGCTCTCGACCATGACGATGACTTCACGGGCCACCTCGGCCATCACCCGCGACAGACCGAGCAGTTCGTTGAAGGTGGTGGTGCCGCGCTCCAGGTCGATGCCATCGGCGCCGATGAACAGCTGGTCGAAGTCGTAGGAGCGCAGCACCTGCTCGGCCACCTGGCCCTGGAAGGACTCCGAATGCGGATCCCAGGTACCGCCGGTCATCAGCAGCACCGGCTCGTGTTCGATATCGCGCAGGGCGTTGGCCACGTTGAGCGAGTTGGTCATCACCACCAGACCAGGCTTGTAGCCAAGCTGCGGAATCATGGCCGCCGTGGTGGTGCCGCTGTCGATGATGATGCGCGCGTGCTCGCGAATACGTGCCACGCCGGCACGGGCAATCGCCTGCTTGTAGGGGGAGATGGGCTGCGTCGGCTCGCTGATCAGCTCTTGCGGCACCGGCACGGCGCCGCCATAGCGACGCAGCAGCAGGCCGTTCTTTTCCAGGGCAGCAAGATCCTTGCGAATGGTCACTTCGCTGGTGGCAAAGTGCTGGGCCAGAGCGTCCACGCTCACCTCGCCCTGCTCGACAAGCAAGGCAAGGATAGTGTGACGACGTTGCGGCGTGTTGCGCTTCGACATGCTTAAGTTTCGATTCGAAAGATAATGGCGCGAATCAAAACATATGATCGAAAGGCCCGCAAGCGTCCGTCGGTCAGTTCAACGTCAGTTTGACCCCGAAGCCGACCAGACACAGCCCTGCCAGTTTTTCCAGAGCCCTCGCGATACGTGGGTTGGCGCGCATGCGCTCGGCGAGAAAATGGGTCAGCAGCACGATTAGCAGGCCGTAGAAAAAGGTCAGCACCATGATGGTCACGGCCATGAAACCGAAAGTAATCAGCCCCTGATGGCGCTGCGGGTCGATGAACAGCGGGAAGAAGGCCATGTAGAAGATGATGGCCTTGGGGTTGAAGACGGTGATCACCAGGGTTTGCCACAGGTATTGGCGCGGCTTGATGTCCAGCGTCGGCGCCGCGCCTGGCTTGGCCAGGATCATGCGCAGGCCAAGGTAGATCAGGTAGGCCGCACCGAGCCACTGCACGACATGGAAGGCCGCCGGATAGGCCTTGAGCAGCGCGGCGACCCCGGCCACCGCCAGCCATAGCAGCACCTGGTCGCCGAAGATGATGCCGAAGGTCGAAGCCAGCCCGCCGCGAATCCCGCCCTTGCCGGTGGACAGGATCAGCGCCAGGTTACCCGGCCCTGGAATGGCCAGCAGGATGATGAAGGCCACCACGAAGGCGGCATAATCCGTCACACCGAACATACGGGACTGCCTCCGGCAGGTTATCCACAGGCTGGCCGCCCAGGTTAGGTCGCACTCACTTCTTGGTCGGCCGCTTCCAGCCTTCGATATTACGCTGCTTGGCCCGGCCGACTGCCAGCGTGTCCGCCGGCACATCGCTGGTCACCACCGAACCGGCACCCGTGGTCGCGCGGTCGCCCAACGTTACGGGTGCCACCAGCGCGCTGTTGGAGCCGATGAAGACGTCCTCGCCCATGACGGTGCGGAATTTGTTGGCACCGTCGTAATTGCAGGTGATGGTGCCGGCGCCGATATTGGTTCGCGCGCCGATCTCGGCATCGCCCAGGTAGCTCAGGTGGCCGGCCTTGGCGCCTTCGCCCATGACGGCATTCTTCAGTTCGACGAAGTTACCCACATGGGCCTTGGCGCCCAGTTTGGTGCCCGGGCGCAGACGCGCGAACGGACCACAGTCGGCGCCCTCGCCCATCTCGGCACCGTCCAGGTGGCTGTTGGCCTTGACGATGGCGCCCTTGCGCAGCACCGAGTCCTTGATCACGCAGTTGGGGCCGACCTGCACATCGTCTTCGATCACCACCTTGCCTTCGAGGATCACGTTGATGTCGATGGTCACGTCGCGGCCGACGCTCACCTCACCGCGCACGTCGAAACGATGCGGATCGCGCAGGGTAACGCCCTGGGCCATCAGGCGGCGGGCCATGCGCTGCTGGTAATGGCATTCGAGCTGAGCCAGTTGGATACGGTCATTGGCGCCCAGCACTTCCATCTCGTCGCTGGCACGCTCGGTAGCCACGGTCAGGCCGTCGGCCACGGCCATGGCGATCACGTCGGTCAGGTAGTACTCGCCCTGGGCGTTGCTGTTGGACAGGCGGCCCAGCCAGTCGGCCAGGCGCTTGCCGGGCACGGCGAGGATGCCGGTGTTGCCCTCGCGGATCTGCCGCTGCGCTTCGCTGGCGTCCTTGTGCTCGACGATGGCCTGCACCACGCCTTGCTCGTTGCGCACGATGCGACCGTAGCCGGTCGGGTCGGCCAGTTCGACGGTGAGCAGGCCCAGCTGGTTGTCGCTGACCAAGGCCAGCAGACGCTCGAGGGTCGCGGTCTCGATCAGCGGCACATCGCCGTAGAGGATCAGCACACGCTCGGCGCTGAGTTGTGGCAGGGCCTGGGCCACGGCGTGGCCGGTGCCGAGCTGCTCGGCCTGGATGACGAAATTCAGGTCGTCGGCGGCCAGGCGCTCGCGCACCTTGTCGGCGCCGTGGCCGATCACCACCTGAATGCTGTCGGGCTGCAGACTGCGTGCGGTGTCGATGACGTGTCCCAGCATGGGCTTGTCGGCGACCGGGTGCAGTACCTTGGGCAAAGCGGAACGCATGCGCGTGCCCTGGCCGGCGGCAAGAATGACGATATCCAGACTCATAGAAAGCTCCTTGCTGGGCAGGATAGGTCCGCGGCGAGAAAGCGCCGCGCGAAAAGAGCGCTATTTTGCCAGAAACGCAAAGGGGCGACCTAAGTCGCCCCTTTGCGTGATACCGCGATACGCGATCAGCGGCTGCGGCCGCCGAACTTCTTGCGCATCTCTTCGATGGTGCGCAGCTGGGCAGCAGCCTCGGCCAGGCGTGCCGAAGCACTGCCGTAGTCGAACTCGGTGCCCTTCTCGCTCAGCGCCTTCTCGGCCGCCTTGCGCGCCTCGATGGCTGCGGCTTCATCCAGGTCGCCGGCACGAACAGCGGTGTCGGCAAGAACCTTCACCATGCTCGGCTGAACTTCCAGGAAGCCACCGGAGATGTAGAACACCTCCTCGGTGCCACCCTGCTTGATCACTCGCACCGGACCCGGCTTGAGATCGGTCAGCAGCGGGGTGTGGCCCGGCAGGATACCCAGGTCACCGAGGTGACCGTGGGCGATGACCATTTCCACCAGCCCCGAGAACAGCTCTTCTTCCGCACTGACGATATCGCAGTGGACTGACATAGCCATAACAATGCCTCGGTTGAGAGGCCGGATCGGGCAGCAGCCCTATCCGGCCCGGACGCCCCCTAGAGGGCGCACCCGTTACTTACAGTTTCTTGGCTTTCTCGATGGCTTCGTCGATGCCGCCTACCATGTAGAACGCTTGTTCCGGCAGGTGGTCGTAGTCGCCTTTGAGAATGCCGCTGAAGCCGGCAATGGTGTCCTTCAGGGACACGTACTTGCCCGGGGCACCGGTAAAGACTTCAGCCACGAAGAACGGCTGGGACAGGAAGCGCTGGATCTTACGAGCGCGCGCTACCAGCAGCTTGTCGTCTTCGGACAGTTCGTCCATACCCAGGATCGCGATGATGTCCTTCAGCTCCTTGTAGCGCTGCAGAACATACTGAACGCCACGAGCGGTCTCGTAGTGCTCCTGGCCGATCACGTTCGGGTCCAGCTGACGGCTGGTGGAGTCCAGCGGGTCAACGGCCGGGTAGATACCCAGGGAAGCGATGTCACGGCTCAGTACGACGGTGGCGTCCAAGTGGGCGAAGGTGGTCGCCGGGCTTGGGTCGGTCAGGTCGTCCGCAGGTACGTAGACGGCCTGGATCGAGGTGATCGAGCCTTTCTTGGTGGAGGTAATACGCTCCTGCAGAACGCCCATCTCCTCGGCCAGGGTCGGCTGGTAACCTACTGCCGACGGCATACGGCCGAGCAGTGCGGATACTTCGGTACCGGCGAGGGTGTAACGGTAGATGTTGTCGACGAACAGCAGAACGTCACGACCTTCGTCACGGAACTTCTCGGCCATGGTGAGGCCGGTCAGCGCGACGCGCAGACGGTTGCCTGGTGGCTCGTTCATCTGACCGTAGACCAGGGCTACCTTGTCGAGAACGTTGGAGTCCTTCATCTCGTGGTAGAAGTCGTTACCCTCACGAGTACGCTCACCCACACCGGCGAACACGGAATAACCGCTGTGCTCGATGGCGATGTTACGGATCAGCTCCATCATGTTTACGGTCTTGCCCACACCGGCACCACCGAACAGGCCGACCTTACCGCCCTTAGCGAACGGGCAGACCAGGTCGATTACCTTGATACCGGTTTCCAGCAGATCGTTGCCGCCGGCTTGCTCGGCGTAGCTCGGCGCAGCGCGGTGGATTTCCCACTGCTCTTCTTCACCGATGGGGCCGGCTTCGTCGATCGGGTTGCCCAGCACGTCCATGATCCGGCCCAGGGTCGCTTTACCGACCGGTACGGAGATGGCCTTGCCGGTGCTGTTGACGTCCAGGCCACGCTTGAGGCCTTCGGTCGAACCCATGGCAATGGTACGTACCACGCCGTCGCCCAGCTGCTGCTGGACTTCCAGGGTGGTTTCAGCGCCCTGTACCTTCAGGGCTTCGTATACGTTCGGTACCTGATCGCGCGGGAATTCCACGTCGATAACGGCGCCGATGATTTGAACGATACGTCCGCTACTCATCTTTGGTTCCTCTGACTTTTTTCAACCGTTCTAAACAGTTGAACCGTTCTTAAACCGCGGCAGCGCCGCCGACGATTTCCGAAATTTCCTGGGTGATCGCTGCCTGACGAGCCTTGTTGTAAACCAGCTGCAGGTCCTTGATGAGTTCACCGGCATTGTCGGTTGCGTTCTTCATCGCGATCATCCGCGCAGCCTGTTCGCACGCGCTATTCTCGACCACGGCCTGATAGACCTGCGATTCAACGTAGCGCACCAGCAGCGCATCCAGCAGTTGCTGGGCGTCCGGCTCGTAAACGTAGTCCCACAGACCTTTCTGTACACCCTGCTCTTCGCTCGCGGCCAGCGGCAGCAGCTGCTGCACTTCCGGCTTCTGCACCATGGTGTTCACGAACTTGTTCGAGACCAGGTAGAGGCGGTCGATACGGCCTTCGGCGTAGGCATCCAGCACGACCTTGACGCTACCGATCAGGTCGTTGATGGACGGCTCTTCACCCAGCTTGCTGATGGCGGCAACCACGTTGCCCCCGTTGCTGCGGAAGAAGCTCGCGCCCTTGCTGCCCACCACGCAGAAATCGGCGTCGACCTTCTGGTCGCGCCATCCCTTCAGGCTTTTCAACAGCGCCTTGAACAGGTTGATGTTCAAGCCACCGCACAGACCACGATCCGAGGTCACCACGATATAACCGACGCGCTGTACATCACGCTCCACCATGAACGAGTGGCGGTATTCCGGGTTCGCCTTGGCCAGGTGACCGATCACCTGACGAATACGCTCGGCGTAGGGGCGACCGGCAGCCATGCGCTGTTGAGCCTTGCGCATTTTGCTGACCGCCACTTTTTCCATGGCGCTGGTGATCTTTTGCGTGCTTTTGATGCTCGCAATCTTGCTGCGAATCTCTTTTGCGCCTGCCATTTCACACCTTTTGGTTCAAGCAGGCGGGGGCCGAAGCCCCCGCTGCGGTTACCAGGTTTGGGTGGCCTTGAACTTCTCGATACCGGCTTTCAGGCCAGCGTCGATCTCGTCGTTGAAGTCACCCTTCTCGTTGATCTTCGCCATCAGGTCGGCGTGATCACGCTTGAAGAAGGCGATCAGGGCCTGCTCGAAGCTGATGACCTTGGCGACTTCGATGTCCTGCAGGAAGCCACGCTCGGCTGCGTACAGGGACACCGACATTTCGGCAATGGACATCGGCGCATACTGCTTCTGCTTCATCAGCTCGGTTACGCGCTGACCATGCTCGAGCTGCTTGCGGGTGGCTTCGTCCAGGTCAGAAGCGAACTGGGCGAATGCCGCCAGTTCACGGTACTGAGCCAGAGCGGTACGGATACCACCGGAGAGCTTCTTGATGATCTTGGTCTGGGCCGCGCCACCGACACGGGATACCGAGATACCGGCGTTGACGGCCGGACGGATACCCGAGTTGAACATGGCCGATTCCAGGAAGATCTGACCGTCGGTGATGGAGATCACGTTGGTCGGAACGAACGCGGAAACGTCACCGGCCTGGGTTTCGATGATCGGCAGAGCGGTCAGCGAGCCAGTCTTGCCGGTTACGGCGCCATTGGTGAACTTCTCGACGTACTCTTCGGAAACGCGGGAAGCGCGCTCCAGCAGACGGCTGTGGAGATAGAACACGTCGCCCGGGTAGGCTTCACGGCCTGGCGGACGGCGCAGCAGCAGGGAGATCTGACGGTAGGCAACGGCCTGCTTGGACAGGTCGTCGTACACGATCAGGGCATCTTCACCGCGGTCACGGAAGTATTCACCCATGGTGCAGCCGGCGTACGGAGCCAGGAACTGCAGCGCAGCGGATTCGGAAGCCGAAGCTGCAACCACGATGGTGTTGGCCAGGGCGCCAGCTTCTTCCAGCTTGCGTACCACGTTGGCGATGGTCGATTGCTTCTGACCGATGGCCACGTAGACGCAGCGGATGCCGCTGTCTTTCTGGTTGATGATGGCGTCGACGGCCAGAGCGGTCTTACCGATCTGACGGTCACCGATGATCAGCTCGCGCTGGCCACGGCCGACCGGGATCATGGCATCGACCGACTTGTAACCGGTCTGCACCGGCTGGTCGACCGACTTACGCCAGATCACGCCCGGAGCCACTTTCTCGACAGCGTCGGTAGCTTGAGCGTTGATCGGGCCCTTGCCATCGATCGGGTTGCCCAGTGCGTCGACGACGCGGCCCAGCAGTTCCGGACCAACCGGGACTTCCAGGATGCGGCCGGTGCACTTGGCGCTCATGCCTTCGGCGAGGGTCAGGTAGTTACCCAGTACCACGGCACCCACGGAGTCCTGCTCCAGGTTCAGGGCCATGCCGTACACGCCACCAGGGAATTCGATCATCTCGCCGTACATGACGTCGGCGAGGCCGTAGATGCGCACGATACCGTCGGAAACGCTGACGATGGTGCCTTCATTACGGGCTTGAGCGGTTACATCAAGCGACTCAATGCGCTGCTTGATGATTTCGCTAATTTCGGAAGGATTCAATTGCTGCATGCCAGTTCCCTCAAATCAGGATTTCAACGCTTCGGCCAGCTTGTTCAGCTTGCCGCGGACCGAACCGTCGATGACCAGGTCACCTGCACGAATGACAACGCCGCCGATCAGGGCGGGATTGACCACGGGCTTGGGCTGGACGGTGCGATCGAGCCGCTTGGAAAGGGCGGCAGCCAGAGTTTGCAATTGCTCGGTATTGAGCTCGAAAGCCGACTCGACCTCGACATCGAGGGCGCGTTCGGCTTCAGCCTTCAGCACGGCGAACTGTTCGCGTACTACCGGCAGCAGCGACAGTCGGTCGTTGCTGCCCAGCGAGCGCAGGAAGTTGCTGAACGAAGCGTCGATGTGACCGGCACAGATCTGCGCCAGAACATTGACTTTCTGCTCATCGGTCAACGCCGGGTTGACCAACTGCTGAGCCATGGCCGGCGTTTGAACCGCAGCCGCGGACAGCGACAGCATGTTCAGCCAGGCATCGGCCTGCTGTGCAGCACTGGCAAACTCAAACGCGGCTTTCGCGTAGGGCCGAGCGAGCGTGTTGGTATTGATCATCGCGAGCCTCGCTTAGAGTTGAGAGGCCAGTTTTGCGACCAGATCGTTGTGCGCAGCGCCGTCCACGGAGGACTGCAGGATCTGCTCGGCGCCGGTGACAGCCAGAGCTGCTACCTGCGAACGCAGTTGATCCTTGGCACGGTTCACTTCCAGATCGATTTCGGCTTTGGCGCCAGCGATCAGCTTTTCACCTTCGGAGCGGGCCTGGGCCTTGGCTTCCTCGACGATTGCGTTGGCGGTCTTGTTCGCCCGATCGAGAATTTCGGCAGCTTGCTCTTTGGTTTCACGAAGCATCTGGGCAGCGCGTTCCTGGGCCAACTGCAGATCGCGCTCAGCGCGCCCGGCAGCATCCAGACCTTCTGCGATTTTCTTCTGGCGTTCCTGCATGGCCTGCGTCAGCGGCGGCCATACGAACTTCATGCAGAACCAGACGAAAATAGCGAAGGCAATCGTTTGACCGAACAGGGTCAGGTTAATGTTCACAGCGATTTACCTCGTGCTATCTCGTGTTCCGGGGAAGAAAAGCCTGAAGAGGCAGCACACATCATGCTGCCTCGAACTCAGGAACTCTTAACCCGCGACAACGAAGATCAGGTACATCGCGATACCAACACCGATCATCGGAACGGCGTCGAGCAGACCGGCCATCAGGAAGGTCTTGGTTTGCAGCTGCGGGCCCAGCTCAGGCTGACGAGCGGTGGATTCCAGCAGCTTGCCGCCCAGCAGGGCGAAGCCGATACCGGTACCCAGGGCACCCAGACCGATCATGATGGCAGCGGCGATGTAGACGAGTTCCATAGTTAGCTCCAGAGTTTTTAGAGGTTAAGGTTACGAGTTAGGGGTTTTCGGGTTTTTCGATGTCGATCAGTGGTGATCTTCGTGCGCAGCACTCAGATAAACCACGGTCAGCACCATGAAAATGAACGCCTGCAGCGGGATGACCAGGATGTGGAAGATAGCCCATGGCACGTTGAGACCCCACTGAACGTAGAAGGGCAGCAGCGCGATCAGGATAAACACCACTTCACCGGCATACATGTTGCCGAACAGACGCAGGGCCAGGCTCAGCGGCTTGGTCAGCAGGCCGATGATTTCCAGGAACAGGTTGAAAGGAATCAGCGCCCAGTGGTTGAACGGGGTGAACGACAGTTCCTTGGTAAAGCCACCGATGCCCTTGACCTTGATGCTGTAGAAGATGATCAGCAGGAACACGCCCAGCGAGATACCGAAGGTACCGTTGGGGTCGGCGGTGGGGACGATCTTGAAGTACGGCAGGCCCATGGCGTGCGCCAGACCCGGAATGTAGTCGACCGGGATCCACTTCAGGCTGTTCATCAGGAACACCCAGACGAAGATGGTCAGGGCCAGCGGCGCAACCAGCGGGTTCTTGCCGTGGAAGGTGTCCTTGACGATGCCCTGGACGAATTCGATGCACATCTCGGCCATGTTCTGCAGGCCGGTCGGTACACCGGTCACGGCGCGCTTGGCAGCCATGCGGAACAGGGTGATGAAGATCAGGCCCATGAACAGCGACCAGCCCAGGGTGTCCACATGGACGGCCCAGAAGCCCATCGCTTTCACTTCTTCCGGGGTCTGGGCAATGATCCAGCCCTTGTCCGGATGAGCGCCGTAGACCAGGTTCTGCAGGTGATGCTGGATATATTCTGCTGGGGTATCAGCCATAAACGCCTCAAACGGTCCAATGCTTCAGAAAACTTTCATGAGCAGGGGCGCACAGGCTGCTGCCAGAAGGGCAAGCAGATACCCGATGAACAGCGTCATCGGGTCCAGTGGTTCAACCCCTACGAACGCCAGCGCAAACAGCACTGCCGTGATAATCCATTTACCCATGGCCCCGGCCCAGATCGACTGGACGATGGCCTTGGCCGAACGCGCGCCAAAGTAACGAAAGGCCTTGAATGCAAAATACGCGTTGGCCAGCAGGGCTATCAGCCCTCCCAGCAATGCCGAATAGGCCGCGACCCATCCGCCACTGACGGCAAAAAACACTGTGATCACAGCCGTCACGATGGCCTGAAAAATCAGGATCGGAAACCCTGGCTGACGATGAAACGGGGCCTTACTGGGGATGCCCATCGACCTCTCCCGAAAAGCCGCCGAACCTCGGCCCGTGGCCGACAAAATTGCGCGGGGAGTATATGGGCCAGCCTGCGCCCGATCAACCGTGCTGTAGTAGGAGCGAAGTAGGACTACAGACTGAATTGTTTCAACGAATGTGCGCCAGTACACCCTGCAATTCGTCGAGGGAGCTGTAGCGAATCACCAGCTGTCCCTTTCCCTTGCTGCCGTGCTTGATCTGCACAGGCGAGCCCAGACGCTCTGCCAGCTTCTGTTCCAGGCGGCTGATGTCCGGGTCGGCCTTGGCCTTTGCCGGGGCGGGTTTGGCGCTCAGCCACTGGCGCACCAGCGCCTCGGTCTGACGAACGGTCAGCCCACGTGCGACAACGTGTCGCGCCGCTTCGACCTGCTGTTCGGGGGGTAAACCGAGCAGCGCACGGGCGTGGCCCATCTCCAGATCACCATGGGCGAGCAGGGTCTTGATCTCCTCGGGCAGGGCGATCAGACGCAGCAGGTTGGTGATGGTGACGCGCGACTTGCCGACCGCATCGGCGACCTGTTGCTGGGTCAGCTCGAATTCCTGCTGCAGGCGCTGCAGGGCCACGGCTTCCTCGATCGGATTGAGGTCCTCGCGCTGGATGTTCTCGATCAGTGCCATGGCGATGGCGGCTTCATCGGGCAGTTCACGGACCATGGCCGGAATCTTGTCCTGACCGGCCAGCTGGCTGGCACGCCAGCGACGTTCACCGGCTACGATCTCGAAACGGCCGTCGCCGATGGGACGCAGCACGATAGGTTGCATCACGCCCTGGGCACGGATCGAAGCGGCGAGTTCCTCCAGGGCAGTCTGGTCCATGTCACGACGCGGCTGGTACTTGCCGCGCTGGATCAGTTCCAGCGGCACGTATTGCAGTTCGCGTGTGTCGACCTGGGCGGCCTCTTCCTGCAGTGCACTGACGGTGTTGCCACCGAGCAGGGCGTCCAGACCTCGACCCAGACCTCGTTTCTTCGCAGCCATGCGGATGTTCCTTAAGCGGTAGCGGTTTTCGCGGCGGCGCGCTGACGGCGCACCAGCTCGCCGGCCAATGCCAGATAGGCAATGGCACCACGGGATTGTTTGTCGTAGACCAGCGCCGGCATACCGAAGCTCGGCGCCTCGGCCAGGCGCACGTTGCGCGGGATCACGGCATCGTACAGCTTGTCGCCGAAGTGCTGCTTGAGCTGGGCGCTGACGTCGTTGGTCAGGCTGATGCGCGGGTCGTACATGGTGCGCAGCAGACCTTCGATCTGCAACTTGGGGTTGAGCAGCTGAGCGATGCGCTGGATGCTGTTGACCAGATCGGAAAGCCCCTCGAGCGCGTAATACTCGCACTGCATGGGGATGATCACGCCATCGGCGGCGACCAGGGCGTTGATGGTCAGCATGCTCAGCGACGGTGGGCAGTCGATAAGGATGTAGTCGTAATTCTCGCGGATCGGCGCCAGGGCGTAACGCAGGCGGCTTTCCTTCATTTTCATCTCGAGCAGGGCGACTTCCGCGGCGGTGAGGTCGCGGTTGGCCGGCAGCAGCTGGTAGCCACCGTGTTCGGAGAACTGCATGGCCTGGCTAAGGTCGCACTCGCCGATCAGTACGTCGTAGATCGAGTGCTCGAGACCGTGCTTGTCGACACCGCTGCCCATGGTCGCGTTGCCCTGCGGGTCGAGGTCGATCAGCAGCACGCGGCGCTTGGTCGCGACCAGAGAAGCGGCCAGGTTGATGCACGTCGTGGTCTTGCCCACGCCGCCTTTCTGATTGGCGATCGCGAATACCTTGGCCATCTTCCTTCCCCCTTAGACCGAGCGACGCAGTATCAACAGATGGCGCTGGCCTTGGCAACCTGGAACCCGCAGCACGTGGGTTGCACTGAGACGGAAGTCCGCCGGCAGGGCCTGCAGCTCGTCATCCGGATGCACACCCTTCATCGCCAGCCAGTGGGTGTCGGCGTTACCCAGGTGGCGTGTCCAGTTGCTGAAGTCTTCGAGGCTGCTGAAAGCCCGCGAGCTGATGCCGTCGAATGCCTGCTCGGGTCGATAGGCTTCGACGCGGTTGTGGACAACCTCGAGGTTGGCGAGTTTCAGCTCCAGCTTCACCTGGACGAGAAAACGGGTCTTCTTGCCGTTGGAGTCGAGCAGGGTGAAACGGCGCTCGGGGAACATGATCGCCAGCGGAATACCGGGCATGCCGCCACCGCTGCCGACGTCCAGCCAGTTATCCCCACGCTCGGCCACGAACGGCACCACCGACAGGCTGTCGAGCAGATGGCGCGAGACCATCTCGTCGGGGTCGCGCACGGCGGTGAGGTTGTATGCCTTGTTCCACTTGATCAGCAGGCCCAGGTAGGCGAGCAGCTGGTCCTGCTGCCGCTCGCTAAGCTCGATACCCAGTTCGCGGGCGCCTTGCAGCAGTTCTTCGGCGTGACGCTGAGTGACCGACATCAGGCGCTCTGCTCCAGCTTCTGGCCGGCGCTGCGCTTCTTCAGGTGAATCAGCAACAGGGAAATCGCCGCCGGGGTGACCCCGGGGATGCGCCCGGCCTGCCCAAGCGTGGCGGGGCGGGTATTGCCGAGTTTGAACTGGATTTCCTTGGACAGGCCGGAAATGGCGCTGTAGTCCAGGTCTTCCGGCAGCTTGGTGTCCTCGCTGGCACGCAGTCTGGCGATCTCGTCCTGCTGACGGTCGATGTAGCCGGCGTACTTGGTCTTGATCTCGACCTGCTCGGCCACCTGGTTATCCACAGCCGGCGATTCGGTGATCTCTGCCAGGGCCGCGTAGTCGATTTCCGGACGGGCCAGCAGGTTGAGCAGGTTGTACTCGTGAGCCAGCGGCGTGCCGAAACGCGCAGCGATGGCGTCGCCCTGCGGCGTGCCCGGGCGCACCCAGGTGCTCTTCAGGCGCTGTTCTTCCTGGGCAATGCCTTCACGCTTGGCTTCGAATGCCGCCCAGCGCTCGTCATCCACCAGGCCCAACTCGCGGCCTTTCTCGGTCAGGCGCAAATCGGCGTTTTCCTCGCGCAGGATCAGCCGGTATTCGGCGCGCGAAGTGAACATGCGGTACGGCTCCTGGGTGCCGAGGGTGATCAGGTCGTCGACCAGAACACCGATGTAAGCCTCATCACGGCGCGGGCACCAGGCCTCTTTGCCCTGCGCGCGCAGGGCAGCGTTGCAGCCGGCGAGCAGGCCCTGGGCACCGGCCTCTTCGTAGCCGGTGGTGCCGTTGATCTGGCCAGCGAAGAACAGGCCGCCGATGACCTTGGTCTCCAGGCTGTACTTGAGGTCGCGCGGGTCGAAGTAGTCGTACTCGATGGCGTAGCCCGGACGCATGATGTGCGCGTTCTCCATGCCACGAATGCTGCGCACCACCTGCAGCTGCACGTCGAACGGCAGCGAGGTGGAAATCCCGTTGGGGTACAGCTCGTGGGTGGTCAGGCCTTCCGGCTCGATGAACACCTGGTGGCTGTCCTTGTCGGTGAAGCGATGGATCTTGTCTTCGATCGACGGGCAATAGCGCGGGCCGACGCCTTCGATCATCCCCGAGTACATCGGCGAACGGTCTAGGTTGGCGGCGATGATCTCGTGGGTACGCGCGTTGGTGTGGGTGATCCAGCAACTGATCTGCTTGGGCTGATGCTCACGCTTGCCGAGGAAGGACATCAGCGGCGTAGGCGTATCTCCGGGTTGCTCGGTCATTACCGAGAAATCCACGGAGCGGCCATCGATGCGCGGCGGCGTACCGGTCTTGAGGCGGCCGACACGCAGTGGCAGTTCACGCAGTCGATGCGCCAGCGCGATGGAGGGCGGATCACCGGCACGGCCGCCGGAGTAGTTCTGCATGCCGATGTGGATAAGTCCGCCAAGGAAGGTGCCTGTGGTCAACACCACGGAATCCGCGTGGAATCTCAGGCCCATCTGGGTGACGACGCCCTTGACCTCGGCGTTTTCCACAATCAGGTCATCGGCCGCCTGTTGAAAAATCCACAGATTGGCCTGGTTTTCCAGAATCTCGCGTACGGCGGCCTTGTACAGGACACGGTCAGCTTGAGCGCGAGTTGCGCGTACCGCCGGACCCTTGCGGCTGTTGAGAATACGGAACTGGATGCCGCCTTTGTCGGTAGCGGTGGCCATGGCCCCGCCGAGGGCATCGATTTCCTTGACCAAGTGGCTCTTGCCGATACCGCCGATGGCCGGGTTGCAGCTCATCTGCCCGAGGGTCTCGACATTGTGGGTAAGCAGCAGGGTCTTCACGCCCATGCGTGCTGCAGCCAGGGCTGCCTCGGTACCGGCATGACCGCCGCCGATCACGATCACGTCAAAACGGGAAGGGAAATCCACCACGCACCTCGTGCCTGTTGAGAAGGGGTCTGAAAGAAAGGCGGCAAGTATAGGGACTTAAGCCTGCTGAATGAAGCCTTCTGAACAAAAAATAGCCAACTGGTTGGTCACATTTCTATCAGCCGGATCCTCGACCTGATCACCCCTGGGCCTGGAAGAAATGCGCTCAGGCTTATAAAGAATAGAAAGAGAGAATTTTTATAAAGCTTGTTCTTTATGTTTATGTATAGAGCCAGGCCTTTCTGTGGATAAGATGCTACAGGCCTTGTCATAACTGGTGTACAGAGAATGATAAAGCTGTGTCGTTCCTGCTCGCTTCCATTGAGAAAGCTGCTGAGTCACTGTGGATGGAACGGGCTGTTACCCACAGGTGTAGTTACACCCAGCTTTGTAATAGGTTTATGTGCAGGGTTCAGGGGTGGTTTTCCACAGGGTTTATTTCGTGATGGATAACCGTAGTCCGAGGGATCGGGCTATAAGATATTCGCTTCGGCAATGTGTCGGCGTTAAAGGGCTTTAAGCACAGGGAAGGAGGGTTGGGCGAGCCCATGATTAGGATTGGCGCCAGGAGGAGAGCGTATCCTGAGCCAGGCCCGCAATTCGCAGCTTGATGAAATTCGGGAATGGCGAGGGAAGGTTAGCGGCGGGAACCCATGCTCTCTTCGCGGATGAATCCGCTCCTACATAAGCGCTGTGGACAAGTGCACGGGGAGCGTTTTACTTGCCGATGCAGAAGCTGGAGAAGATCCGGCCCAGCAGGTCATCGCTGCTGAAGGCGCCAGTGATCTCGCCCAGGGCTTGTTGCGCCATGCGCAGATCCTCGGCCAGTAGCTCGCCGGCCCCCATCAGGGTAAGCTGGTTGCGGCCGTGCTCGAGGTACTGTTCGGCCTGGTGCAGCGCTTCGAGGTGGCGGCGGCGGGCGCTGAAGCCGCTCTCGGCGGTCTGTTGATAACCCATGCAGGCTTTCAGGTGCTCGCGCAGCAGTTCCAGGCCGTCTGCAGACTTGGCCGAGAGGCTGAGGGTGACATGGCCATCGGCACTGGTTTCCAGCTTGACTGCTTCGCCGGAGAGATCCGCCTTGTTGCGGATCAGGGTGACCCGCGCCGGGTCCGGGCGCTGTTCGAGGAACTCGGGCCACAGGGCGAAAGGATCGGCAGCTTCCGGCGCGGTGGAGTCCACTACCAGCAGCACGCGATCCGCCTCGTTGATGGCCTTAAGCGCGCGTTCCACACCGATGCGTTCCACCTGGTCATCGGTGTCGCGTAGGCCGGCGGTGTCGACCACGTGCAACGGCATGCCGTCGATGTGGATATGTTCGCGCAGCACGTCGCGGGTGGTGCCGGCGATGTCGGTAACGATGGCCGCCTCACGGCCGGCCAGAGCGTTGAGCAGGCTGGACTTGCCGGCATTAGGGCGACCGGCAATAACCACGGTCATGCCGTCACGCAGCAGAGCGCCCTGGCCCGCTTCGCGCAGCACTGTGGATAAGTCGGTGCGAACGGCGTCAAGCTGGTTCAGCACATGGCCATCGGCGAGAAAGTCGATTTCTTCCTCGGGAAAGTCGATGGCGGCTTCGACATAGATACGTAACTGGATCAGCGATTCGGTCAGCGCATGCACGCGTTTGGAGAATTCGCCCTGCAGGGATCGTAGCGCATTGCGCGCGGCCTGTTCGGAGCTGGCTTCGATCAGGTCGGCGATGGCTTCGGCCTGGGCCAGGTCGAGTTTGTCGTTGAGAAAGGCGCGCTCACTGAACTCACCGGGCCGGGCCAGACGCGCGCCCAGTTCCAGGCAACGACGCAGCAGCAGGTCGAGCACCACCGGGCCGCCATGACCCTGCAACTCCAGCACGTCTTCACCGGTGAAGGAGTTCGGGCCAGGGAAGTAGATAGCCAGGCCTTCGTCCAGCGGCAGCTCATGCTCGGCGAAGAATGGGCCGTGATGGGCGAAGCGGGGTTTCAGCTCGCGTCGGCAGATGGCCTGGGCCAGTTGCCCGGCCAGCGGGCCGGACACCCGTACGATGCCCACGCCGCCACGGCCCTGTGCGGTGGCGACGGCGGCGATGGTGTCTCGGGCATGGTTCATGGTGGCTTACTCGATGTGTACGGGTGGCTGTAGGAACGAGGGTGGATAGCTGTGAATAACAGCGATTCGCGAGCAGAGCTCGCTCCTACGACAAATGCTTGGATAGCAAAACGCCCCAATCATGGGGCGTTTGCTTGAGGCTTGGAAGCTCTGGCTAATCAGGCGTTGGCCGGTTTCGCTGCCGCTTCGATCCTGCGGGTAATGTACCACTGCTGGGCGATGGACAGGCAGTTGTTGACCACCCAGTACAGCACCAGACCAGCCGGGAACCACAGGAAGAAGAAGGTGAAGATGATCGGCATCAGCTTCAGCACGCGGGCCTGCATGGGGTCCGGCGGCGTCGGGTTGAGCTGCTGCTGGATGAACATGGTAGCGCCCATGATGATCGGCAGGATGAAGAACGGATCCTTGATCGACAGGTCGGTGATCCAGAACATCCATGGGGCCTGACGCATTTCGACCGATTCCAGCAGCACCCAGTACAGGGCGAGGAATACCGGCATCTGCACCAGGATCGGCAGGCAGCCGCCCAGCGGGTTGATCTTCTCTTTCTTGTACAGCTCCATCATCGCCTGGGACATCTTCTGGCGATCGTCACCGTACTGCTCCTTCAGCGCCTGTAGTTTCGGCGATACGGCACGCATGCGCGCCATCGAACGGTAGCTGGCAGCCGACAGTGGGAAGAAGATCAGCTTGATGATGATGGTCAGGACGATGATCGACCAGCCCCAGTTGCCGAGTACGCCGTGAATCACTTCCAGCAGCCAGAAGATCGGCTGTGCCAGGAACCACAGGAAGCCGTAGTCGACGGTCAGCTCCAGACCCGGGGACAGGGTGCCCAGGTGCTCCTGCAGCTTGGGACCGGCATAGAGGATCGCGCCGGTTTCGCCCTGCGCGCCGGCAGCAACCTGCACGGACGGGCCGGTGAAGCCTACGATGTAGTTGCCCTGGCTGTCCTTGCGGGTCTGTACCAGGTTGGTGCTGTCCTTGTTCGGCACCCAGGCGGTGACGAAGTAGTGCTGCAGCCAGGCGACCCAGCCGCCTTGCACGGTTTCCTTGAAGGACTGCTTGTCGATGTCTTTCATCGACACCTTTTTGTAAGGCTCTTCGCTGGTCCACAGCGCGGCACCCAGGTAGGTGGCAGTGCCGGTGGCGGTGGTCGAGGAAGGGTCACCGCTGTTGTCACGCTTGAGTTGAGCGAACAGGTTGCCGCTCCAGGCCTGATCGCTCTGGTTGTCGATCAGGTAACGCACGTCGACCTGGTAGGCGGACGGATCGATGCAGCCAGGCTTCTTCAGCTCCTGCTCACGCGCCGAGCACTGCGGGTTGAGGCCGCGCTTGAAGCTGTAGCGCTTGATGTAGCTGACGCCGTTCTCGCTGTAGGTGAGATCGACC
Source organism: Pseudomonas sp. KB-10 (assembly GCF_018221585.1). NCBI lineage: Bacteria > Pseudomonadati > Pseudomonadota > Gammaproteobacteria > Pseudomonadales > Pseudomonadaceae > Pseudomonas > Pseudomonas sp. KB-10. The sequence continues at coordinate 884,731 of NZ_QYYB01000001.1, read as the reverse complement.
ACCAGGCTGTCCTGGCCTTCGGCCATTTCGTAGCTCTGCTTCTCACTGGACCACAGGGCACGGCCGCTGGATTTGTCCGGAGCGTTCTGGCCGATCAGGCCACTTTGCGCCAGGTAGGTGCGCTCGCTGCCGTTGTCGAACAGCTGGAACGGTACGTCCGGACGGTCTTGACGACGCGGGTACTGCGGCAGACGCAGCTGCACGATATCGCCACCGCGTGGGTCGATGGCCAGGTCGAGCACATCGGTCTTGACGCGGATCAGCTCGTCGCTGGCAACTGCGGTGGGGGCAACGGCAGCTGCGCTAGGCTCGGCCACTGCAGTGGGGATGTCGTCGCTGCCAGCGCTGGCGGTAGCCGCAGGCGTATCGGGCAGGGCAGGCGTCGCAGCGGTCGAGGTACTAACCTCGGCTGGCAGGGCAGCCTGGCCATAGTCCTCGTTCCATTGCAGGACCATGAGGTAGGACACGACTGCCAGGGCGACGATCAGGATCGAACGTTGGATATCCATGATTATTCGGCCATCGAAGGGGAACGGGATGTTTTTACGGGAGGAACCGGATCGAAACCGCCGGCATTCCAGGGGTGGCAGCGACCGAGACGGCGAGCTGCCAGCCAGCCACCACGCAGCAAGCCATGTTGCTCGATGGCTTCGTAGGCGTAGCAGGAGCAGCTGGGGTAGAAGCGACAGTGACTGGCCATCAGCGGACTGATGGCGTAGCGATAAACCTGAATGCAGGCTAGAGCCGCTTTACGCATGGGGATTGTCGCTTGTCCCGAAGGATAATTCTGCGTCGCGACTGGGCCGGCTTCGGGCCAAGCGTTTCCAGAGTTTGCCGAACTGCTGAGCGAGTTCGCCGTTCTCCAGATCACCTAGCCCTTTGCGGGCGACCACCACGATGTCCCAGCCTGTCAGGTTGTCCTGATTGAGGCGAAAGGACTCGCGGATTTGACGCTTGATGCGGTTGCGCTCGACGGCGAGCTTGACGCTCTTCTTGCCGATCACCAGACCTAGGCGGGGATGATCAAGCTGGTTATCGCGCGCTAGCAGCAGGACACTTTTGCCCGGAGCTTTGCCGCTTGGGGAGTCGAAGACTGCCTTGAATTGCCGGGGAGTCAGCAGTCGCTTTTCCCGGCCGAAGCCTCGACTCACCACCTGTCTGGATGAATTAGACAGTCAGACGCTTGCGGCCCTTGGCGCGACGACGCGACAGGACGGCACGGCCGTTCTTGGTGGCCATGCGGGCACGGAAACCGTGGGTACGAGCGCGCTTGATGGTGCTGGGTTGGAAAGTGCGTTTCATGGTGCGTTACCTGGGTGATCGACTAGGGTCGGAATGACCCTGGTTTAAAGAGACCGGCAATTCTAGAGAAAGCCGCGCAGTAGGTCAATTTCCAACCAACCTTATTCTCCAGATAGAAATAGAAAGAAGGAAAAGGGTTTAAAGCTCTTTTTCTATGTTTATGTTGATTAGTCTTGTCCTGGCTTGTGGACAAGCCTCTGAAGGCGGCACGCTCCGTGCCTGGGCGCAAAGGATAAGCCTGTCCAGAACAGGTGTTTGATCTGTGCGCTAGCTGCCTACAACCTGAGGATGGATTGACGTTTTACCCACAGCCTGGTTATCCGCATGCTGATCCACATGGTTTTGCAAAGGCTTATTGGGTGCTTATCCACAAGGTTCAGGGGCTTGCTGATAAGTCTCGTGAATGTGACTAAGGCTTTGATTTTACTTGGCCATCTAGCTCATGTTGTGTGGATAACTCAGCCGTGGGTCGGTACAATGGCGGCTGTTTTTGCACCGCCGCCTGGATAGGGGATAGTCAGTGTCAGTGGAACTATGGCAGCAATGCGTCGAGCTTCTGCGCGATGAGTTGCCGGCCCAGCAATTCAACACCTGGATCCGTCCTCTGCAGGTCGAGGCCGAAGGCGACGAGCTGCGTGTGTATGCGCCCAATCGTTTCGTGCTCGACTGGGTCAACGAGAAATACCTCAGTCGTTTGCTCGAGCTGCTCGGCGAGCGTGCTGGTGGCCTGGTCCCTGCGCTTTCCTTATTAATAGGCAGCAAACGCGCTGCCACTGCCAGGGTAGCGCCCACTGCGCCACTTCCTGCCGCCGCGCGCGCTGCTCAGGTTCAGGCTGCTGCTGCGGTCAGCAAGCCGGTTCCTCCACCCGCTCAGGAAGAACCCTCGCGAGCCAGCTTCGATTCCATGGCCGGTTCGGCGCCGCAACCTCCGACCCCTGCGGTGGCGCCTCGCACCGAGCGTACCGTGCAGGTCGAAGGCGGCCTCAAGCACACCAGTTACCTCAATCGCACCTTTACCTTCGACAACTTCGTCGAGGGTAAGTCGAACCAGTTGGCTCGCGCCGCGGCCTGGCAGGTAGCGGACAATCCCAAGCATGGCTACAACCCGCTGTTCCTTTATGGCGGTGTGGGTCTGGGCAAGACTCACCTGATGCATGCCGTGGGTAACCACCTGCTGGCGAAGAATCCCAATGCCAAGGTGGTGTACCTGCACTCGGAGCGTTTCGTCGCTGACATGGTCAAGGCGTTGCAGCTCAACGCCATCAACGAATTCAAGCGTTTCTACCGTTCGGTGGATGCGCTGCTGATCGATGACATCCAGTTCTTCGCCAAGAAGGAGCGCTCCCAGGAGGAGTTTTTCCACACCTTCAATGCACTGCTCGAAGGTGGCCAGCAGGTGATTCTCACCAGCGACCGCTACCCCAAAGAGATCGAAGGGCTGGAGGAGCGACTGAAATCGCGCTTCGGCTGGGGCCTGACCGTCGCGGTCGAGCCGCCCGAACTGGAAACCCGAGTGGCGATCCTGATGAAGAAGGCCGATCAGGCCAAGGTTGATCTGCCGCACGATGCCGCATTCTTCATCGCCCAGCGCATTCGCTCCAACGTACGTGAGCTGGAAGGTGCGCTGAAGCGGGTGATCGCCCACTCGCACTTCATGGGCCGCGACATCACCATCGAACTGATCCGCGAGTCGCTCAAGGATCTGCTGGCCCTGCAGGACAAGCTGGTCAGCATCGACAATATCCAGCGCACCACGGCCGAGTACTACAAGATCAAGATTACCGATCTGCTCTCCAAGCGTCGCTCACGCTCGATCGCCCGACCGCGCCAAGTGGCCATGGCGCTGTCGAAGGAACTGACCAATCACAGCCTGCCGGAAATCGGTGTGGCCTTCGGCGGTCGTGATCACACCACGGTATTGCACGCTTGCCGTAAGATTGCTGAACTTAGGGGATCCGACGCGGATATCCGCGAGGACTACAAGAACCTGCTGCGTACGCTTACAACCTGATTCGCAGCTCCACGAGGCAAGGGACTAGACCATGCATTTCACCATTCAACGCGAAGCCCTGTTGAAACCTCTGCAACTGGTCGCCGGTGTCGTGGAACGACGCCAGACGCTGCCGGTATTGTCCAACGTGTTGCTGGTGGTCGAAGGCCAGCAGTTGTCATTGACCGGTACCGACCTCGAGGTCGAGCTGGTTGGTCGTGTCACGCTGGAAGATGCTGCCGAGCCAGGCGAGATCACCGTACCAGCGCGCAAGCTGATGGATATCTGCAAGAGCCTGCCGTCCGATGCGCTGATCGACATCCGCGTCGATGACCAGAAGCTGCTGGTCAAGGCCGGTCGTAGCCGTTTCACCCTGTCGACGCTGCCAGCCAACGACTTCCCCACCGTGGAAGAAGGCCCGGGCTCGCTGACCTTCAACCTGCCGCAAGCCAAGCTGCGTCGCTTGATCGAGCGCACCAGTTTCGCCATGGCTCAGCAGGACGTGCGTTATTACCTCAACGGCATGTTGCTGGAAGTACAGAGCGGCATGCTGCGTGCCGTGGCCACTGACGGCCATCGCCTGGCCATGTGCTCCATGGAGGCCGCCATCCAGCAGGAAGGCAAGCATCAGGTCATCGTGCCACGCAAAGGTATTCTTGAACTGGCCCGCCTGCTCACCGAGCAGGATGCGGAAGTCGCCATCGTCCTGGGTCAACACCACATTCGCGCCAACACCGGCGAGTTCACCTTCACCTCCAAGCTGGTGGACGGCAAATTCCCGGATTACGAACGCGTATTGCCGCGCGGCGGTGACAAGCTGGTGCTGGCCGATCGTCAGGGGCTGCGTGAAGCCTTCAGCCGTACCGCGATCCTCTCCAACGAAAAATATCGCGGTATCCGCCTCACCTTGGCGTCTGGTCTGTTGAAGATTCAGGCCAATAACCCGGAGCAGGAAGAGGCAGAGGAAGAGATCGTGGTCGACTACAACGGCGGCGGTCTGGAAATCGGTTTCAACGTCAGCTACCTGCTGGACGTGTTGGGCGTCATGGGCACCGAGCAGGTTCGCCTGATTCTCTCCGACTCCAACAGCAGCGCCCTGCTGCAGGAAGCCGACAACGACGACTCCTCTTATGTCGTCATGCCGATGAGGCTCTAAGCCTTTAATGTCCCTCAGCCGTATCACGGTCACCGCGGTGCGTAATCTGCACCCGGTGACCCTCTCCCCCTCCTCCCGCATCAACATCCTTCATGGCGCCAACGGCAGCGGCAAGACCAGCGTGCTGGAGGCCATCCACTTGCTCGGCCTGGCCCGTTCCTTCCGCAGTACCCGCCTGCAGCCTGTCATTCATTACGAGCAACCTGCCTGTACTGTATTTGGTCAGGTGCAGTTGGCCCAGGGCGGTTCGAGCAATTTGGGTATTTCGCGGGATCGCCAGGGCGAGCTGCAAATACGTATCGACGGGCAGAATGCTCGCAGCGCTGCACAGCTGGCCGACCTGTTGCCGTTGCAGCTGATCAACCCCGACAGCTTTCGTCTCCTGGAAGGCGCGCCGAAGATTCGTCGGCAGTTCCTCGATTGGGGTGTGTTCCACGTGGAACATCGTTTTCTTGGTGCCTGGCAACGCCTGCAGAAAGCCCTGCGGCAGCGGAACTCATGGCTGCGCCATGGTACACTTGACGGTGCTTCGCAGGCCGCGTGGGACCGCGAATTGTGCAGCGCAAGCGAAGAGATCGATACCTATCGGCGCGCTTACATCCAGGCACTGAAGCCGGTATTCGAGCGTACTCTTGGCGAATTGCTGCAGTTGGAAGGCTTGACCCTGAGTTATTACCGCGGGTGGGACAAGGATCGTGAGCTGAGCGAAGTGCTCGCCGCCTCCCTCTTCCGCGATCAGCAGCTTGGGCATACGCAGGCAGGTCCGCAGCGTGCTGATTTACGCCTTCGGCTTGCAGGGCACAACGCGGCAGAGATCCTGTCGCGAGGACAACAGAAGCTGGTGGTGTGTGCTTTGCGCATCGCCCAGGGCCACTTGGTGAATGAAGCCAAGCGTGGTCAATGTATCTATCTGGTGGACGACCTACCGTCGGAACTGGATGAGCAGCATCGTCAGGCGTTATGCCGGTTGCTGGAAGATTTGCGCTGCCAGGTGTTCATCACCTGTGTGGATCATGAATTGTTGAGGGAAGGCTGGCAGACGGATACGCCGGTTGCCATGTTCCACGTGGAACATGGCCGTATCACCCAGACCCAAGACCATCGGGAGTGAAGGCATGAGCGAGAATCAAACGTACGACTCCTCCAGCATCAAGGTGCTGAAAGGACTGGACGCCGTACGCAAACGTCCCGGAATGTACATCGGTGACACTGACGATGGTAGTGGTCTGCACCACATGGTGTTCGAGGTGGTCGATAACTCGATCGACGAAGCGCTGGCGGGCTACTGCAGCGAGATCACCATTACCATCCACCCGGATGAGTCGATCAGCGTGCGTGACAACGGCCGCGGTATCCCGGTCGACATGCATAAGGAAGAAGGCGTCTCGGCAGCCGAGGTCATCATGACCGTGCTGCACGCCGGCGGTAAGTTCGACGACAACAGCTACAAGGTTTCCGGCGGCCTGCACGGCGTGGGTGTGTCGGTGGTGAACGCCCTTTCCAAGGAGCTGGTACTGACCATTCGCCGCAGCGGCAAGATCTGGGAACAGACCTATGTGCATGGCGTCCCGCAAGCACCCCTGGCTGCTGTTGGCGACACCGATGGCACCGGCACGCAGATCCACTTCAAGCCGTCCGAAGAAACCTTCGCCAACATCCATTTTAGCTGGGACATCCTGGCCAAGCGTCTGCGCGAGTTGTCGTTCCTCAACTCCGGCGTGGGCATCCTGCTGCGCGACGAGCGTACCGGCAAGGAAGAACTGTTCAAGTACGAGGGTGGCCTGAAGGCCTTCGTCGAGTTCCTCAACACCAACAAGACCGTGGTGAATCAGGTGTTCCACTTCAATATCCAGCGCGAGGAAGACGGCGTTGGCGTGGAAGTGGCCCTGCAGTGGAACGACAGCTTCAACGAAAACATCCTCTGCTTCACCAACAACATTCCGCAGCGTGACGGTGGTACCCACCTGGCGGGCTTCCGCTCCGCCCTCACCCGTCACCTGAACAACTACATTGAGCAGGAAGGCCTGGCCAAGAAGTTCAAGGTCGCCACCACTGGCGATGACGCTCGTGAAGGTCTGACTGCGATCATCTCGGTGAAGGTGCCGGACCCGAAATTCAGCTCGCAGACCAAGGACAAGCTGGTCTCCAGCGAGGTGAAAACCGCCGTCGAGCAGGAAATGGGCAAGTACTTCGCCGACTTCCTGCTGGAGAATCCGAACGAAGCCAAGGCCGTGGTCGGCAAGATGATCGACGCTGCCCGTGCCCGTGAAGCAGCGCGCAAGGCGCGTGAGATGACTCGCCGCAAGGGCGCTCTGGACATCGCAGGCCTGCCCGGCAAACTGGCCGACTGCCAGGAGAAAGATCCGGCGTTGTCCGAACTCTACATAGTGGAGGGTGACTCCGCGGGCGGTTCTGCCAAGCAGGGCCGTAACCGCAAGACCCAGGCGATCCTGCCGCTCAAGGGCAAGATCCTCAACGTCGAGAAGGCGCGCTTCGACAAAATGCTCTCCTCCGCCGAAGTTGGCACGCTGATCACCGCGTTGGGCTGTGGCATCGGGCGTGAGGAGTACAACATCGACAAGCTGCGTTACCACAACATCATCATCATGACCGATGCTGACGTCGACGGTTCGCACATCCGCACGCTGCTGCTGACCTTCTTCTTCCGTCAGTTGCCGGAGCTGATCGAGCGTGGCTACGTCTACATCGCCCAGCCGCCGCTGTACAAGGTCAAGAAGGGCAAGCAGGAGCAGTACATCAAGGACGACGAGGCCATGGACGAATACATGACCCAGTCGGCTCTGGAGGATGCCAGCCTGCACGTCAACGAGAATGCCCCGGGCCTATCCGGTGGTGCTCTGGAGAAGCTGGTTGGCGAATACCGCCGCGTGATGAAGACCCTGGATCGCCTGTCGCGCGTTTATCCCAAGGACATCACCGAACACTTCGTCTATCTGCCGAGCATTGGTCTGGAGCAGCTTGCTGACCATGCCGGCATGCAGGCATGGCTGGAGCGCTTCAGCGCCCGTCTCAAAGGCATGGAGAAGTCCGGTCAGACCTACACTGCAAGCCTGCGCGAAGACCGCGAGCGTCATGTCTGGCTGCCCGAAGTGGAGGTCAAGGCGCATGGCCTTTCCAGCTACACCACCTTCAACCGCGACTTCTTCGCCAGTAATGACTACAAGACCGTCACGACTCTGGGCGATCAGTTGAACAACCTGTTGGAAGAAGGCGCATACGTACAGCGTGGTGAGCGCAAGAAACCGGTCAGCACCTTCAAGGAAGCGCTGGACTGGCTGATGCACGAAAGCACCAAGCGCCACAGCGTGCAGCGATACAAAGGTCTCGGCGAGATGAACCCGGATCAACTGTGGGAAACCACCATGGACCCGGAAGTGCGCCGCATGCTCAAGGTCACCATCGAGGACGCCATCGCTGCCGACCAGATCTTCAACACCCTGATGGGCGATGCCGTGGAGCCGCGCCGCGACTTCATCGAATCCAACGCCCTGGCGGTGTCGAACCTGGACTTCTGACGAACTGCTAGCTAGTCGCCAGTTGGTGTGAAATAAAAAGCCCCTGCCGAAGCAAATCGGCAGGGGCTTTTTAATTTGAGCGGGCTATAGAGCTAAGGTTTAGTGCTCTTATTTGTAGCGCTTACGCCACGCAGCGCGTTGCGCTCGTACTTCCACCATGGCCGCCAGCATGGCACGGTAGCGCTTGCTGTTTAGGGTCAGCAGGGTACTCAACGGCAGCAGCAGACCGATAGAATACAGCAGGCCTGGCGCTCGCCTGCCCCAGTGCCCGACGATCACCAGCATGCACGCAGACATGGCCGTCACAATCAGCCATACCGCCCAGGGGCGACCGCGAATCACCAGAAGGTTTGCCGCGCACAGGTATAAGGAAATGCCGCCGCTGCCTAGCATCATGTAAATGCCATAGTCATCCAGGCTCGGCGGATAGACTTCCAGCAGCAGAATCTGACAGATCGCCAGGGAAAAAAGCGCCAGAAAGAAAGCGGCGATAAAGACCGGGAAGTGCCGGCGCAGTATCGAGAGAAAATCGAGTCCTTGCTTCACTCCAGCTCCTCGTAAAGACCAATAAGGTTCATCAGAGTGCTTCACCATGGGTAATGATGCCTCGTTGATGCCGATGAAATTGCTAATATGATCAACAGCTTAAAGAGACGGCAGCTGCTTTAGAACTCGACAAGGTATTGTTCGACCCGTTTGAAGAAGGTCAAGCTATCGCCGTTTCCTGTGGTGCTGACGCCACGCCGTGCGCTGGGCGCGCACATCTACCATGGCCGTCTGCATAGCGCGGTAGCGTTTGCTGTTGAGCGCCATCAAGGTAGCCAAAGACAGCAGCAGACCGATGGAGTACAGCAGGTCAGGTGCCCCTCTTCCCCAGGTCCCGACGAGGACCAGTATGCAGGCCGCCATGGCTGCGACAATCAGCCATGGCGCCCAAGGACGGCCGCGAATAACCAGAAAGTTAGCGGAGCACAGGTAAACCGACATGCCGAGGTTGGTCTGAACTATATAGGTACCGTAATCGGCCCGGGCGGGTGGATACAGTTCGAGTAGCAGGTAAAGGCTTATCGCCAAGGCAAAGAGAGCAAGATAAAAGGCGCCAATGAATATCGGAAAATGCCGTCTCAATATTGTCAGGAAATCCAGATCTGGTTTCACTCCCCTAGCTCCTTGTAAATCCAATGTGTAGGTCTGCAACATGCTGCTACCGAGCAAGCTGATGCAGACGTTCAGTGCTGATTGCTAGCGATGATTTTACCGGTTGAACCACTTGGAAGCTCACAGCCGTGTGGTAGCGACTTGCGCAGTGCCGGTGTCAGAGCCGGATTAAAGGTTTCCGGGAGGCGTCGGTGATTTAGTCCGGCATAGCGAAGAAGGCCCGCAGCAGTGCATCGTCTTGTTGCGCAAGTGGAGTGCGGTTGGCAAGCGTCGGTGCTGGTGAAGGGACCGATGCATGGTCCCCAGCCGAGGGGAAAACTCCGTAAGAGAGACGGCTAGTGGTTGCCAGTGTGTAGTATCGACCGCCCTTGTTTTGCATAAGACAATTTTTTCGAGGAAACCAGGCGCACCGGGCCTGGTAGAACCAATCATATCCGGGGCGTGGTGAATGCCCACCACGCATGTTACAAGGTGTTCTGGGACGTTGGCTGGGCGCGACCTTGTGTGGCTGGTGATGGTCAAGGCAGCACGATGTTGCCTCCCTGCAGACCCTTGGTAACACCGTGAAAGCCTTCAGTGATGAGCTTTCAGGCCGGTATGAGCTCCCTAGTGAAACATTCGTCAACCGTTCTCTTTCACCAAGAAACAGGCGATCTTGGCAATTGTTCCGAGATTCAGTATGTGTTAAAACTCGCAAATTAGCGCACTTTGCATAAGTTTACAAATGCGATGAATGGTCGGCATATTATCTCGACTTTTTATATTTTAAATTAAAATATAACGAGAGCCTGGATATTACGTAGCGGCAAATAACATTAATGGTTAGTTATCAAAGAGCCATCTAGGATGAATTTATGGCATTTATGTAGCGCAGTTAAAAATCGATAAGGAGATCGAGTCCGTGGAAACTTCGCTTTTGCTTGCCGCCGTTTCGGATACTTGGCCCTGTGGCGAAAATTTGGAATACGACAGCGACTTTCTCCAGCTCGATGCGCCAGGGCACTCCCAATCGCAGCATGAGCGACTCCCTGCGGCTCACTCACGAAGCCATGAAGCGTGCCCTGCACGATTTGAGCGCTATCGAGCAACTGTTCAGCGAGCAAGTCGGTTCCGCTCAGGGCGTGGGCCTCTTTGCATGCGCGACAACAAGCTGGACATATCAAGAGTCGATAAAAGTGCTATGTGTCAGATAGGCCGACAGGTTCATCGATTTTTTCCGGTGGCGAACGTGATCAGGGCTGCTCATCTTGCTTTGATCGCCGCACTCTTTCCATCCGTGGCACAGGCCGGCCAAGTTGCCGATAGTAGCCTGCCGATGCATGCTACATTGTTGAGCCAGCCTTATGTGCTGGAGAACCAGCAACAACGCTGCGCTTTGCGCAAACCAGACCAGAGCATACTGCCACTCGACATTCCCTCGCCGTGTCATTTCAGTATTGGCAAGAATGGCCAGGCACATGTCGAAACTTTTCAGAATGTGCCGATCATCATGGTGTTGCATGTAGCCCCTGTGGTTGGCAGCAAGCTGGAGTGTCGCTCGCAATACAAGGCTATTCGACTAATTAAGGGCCAGTTGGAACAATCAGTGTTGGCGCACAATGCCAGTTGCCTGCGTGGCGTTGGCGACCAGAAAAACTACACCGCGATGTTCGACTGGTAAACCTGAGCATGGCTATCCTATCGCTCGGAGGGGGCCTTCGCCTGCTCAGCGAGACCCGGATAGCCGACAGCCTCTACCTTTAAGACGAAGGCAGCTACGACCCGTTGGCGCGCGTCGATGGCCAGGGTGAACACGCGCGCCTGCGCTACTACCACACCGATCCAAACGGGTTACCGCAGCAACTCACTGAAGACGACGGCCGCTGCATCTGGCAGGCCCGTTATCAGGTCTTGGGCAACACCCTGGCCGAACAGCAGAAAGCTTCTTTGTCGAAGAGCAGAACCTGCGCTTCCAGGGCCAGTACCTGGACCGCGAAACCGGGCTGCACTACAACACCTTCAGGTTCTACGATCCGGATATCGGACGTTTTATCAGCCCGGATCCGATTGGGTTGGACGGTGGTCTGAATTTTTTCACCTACAGTCCCAACCCGTTTGGGTGGATTGATCCATTGGGCTTGTCTTGCCGCCTGAACTACGTTGGCAGAACCCCTGGAAAAAACAGCCGTACGGGCAAAGCGGTGATAGCGCGGATGCGAGCCGAAGGCAAGATCATCGGTACCGGGAAAAACATGAGGTTCCAGAGTACTGATAAAAAATGGTATTCGATTAAAGACGCTGATATGGCCAAAACCGATGCCGTTAAGTATTGGAGCTCAAAAGGCGGTTTTCATGGTGCCAAAACCAAAGAAGTGAGGGGGTGGATGCGTGACCCCGACAATTATGAGCTGTAATACTATTCCCATAACCGGTCCAAAGGCGCGCTCCTGACGGACAGGTACCGGGATCCCGGCGATTTTATTGGCCCCGCAGAAAAGCCCATTTATTAGTAAAGGACCGGCGTGATGAAAGACCTGGCAGACGTGAACTCGACACTCGCAGACGAAATAATGCGTGTCATGGCATCGGGTAACGAACTCGATGAGCAAAACAAAAAAGAACAAGCTCAAGCCCATTACCAGAATGCTTGGGACTTGCTTCCTGAGCCCAAGCTGCAGTGGACACCCTTGTCATCGTGGGTCACAGGTTCGTTTTTCAATCTGCATTTCGACAAAGGGGATTTCGAGGCGGCTAAGGACTGGGCACAAAAGACCTTGGATGGGCGGGAGTCGGATATCGATACAGGGCCGTTGATTAACTTGGGAATGGTCTACTTTGAACTGGGAGACCAAGCCCAAGCCTACAAATACTTCAACGAAGCCTACAACTTTGGCAAGGCGCGAGCTTTTCAGGAACGGCCCAAAAAATACCTGAAGTTTTACTTGGAAAAAAAGCCCTGAACAAAGCTTCATTTGGCAAAAAGGGGACAGATTTATTTTCTGCCGCCAGCAATCAGGATCAATAAATAAATCTGCCCATTTGCAATTGAAATTTATTCCCGCCTCTGTCTAGATCGAGATTTATTTATGGAGCGTAAAGCTCAGACTGTAGATCTGCTGGTATCCCACAGCCAAATTCAGTTTCGTGCGCGCCCCTTCGATGAGTCATCCAGTCAATGGGGTAAGGTCAACTTGGAGCAGGGGGCGGTTCTGCATCGCGACTACGTTGTATTCGATCCTTTGCCCGAAGACTCTTTCGGTGCGAACGTGTATTTGAGTCTAACGAACAGCTTTGCTCTAGATGAAACTGCTCAGCGTTGTATCGTCGTGCCGTTTCACGTCACAAATTCCACACATGTGGAAGTTGCATCCGCAACTGAGAAATTCAATGTCGACTTGGATTTGGTGCGGCGTGACTATGCGTTGTACTTTGAAGTCTGTGAAGGCGACGAGATTTTCTACAAAATAACCTTGGTCCCGGTGGACGCAAAAGTCGAACCCAAGTACTTGCTAGATGATCCATGGGGCGGCGAGAAAGATCTGTCACTCGTCGAGGGCTTTCAATGAAAACTATCCCTTTCTAGGATGTATATAAGTGTCAAGTGAAAATAAAAATGTTCATGTATGGGTAGGTAGTAACTTCTCGCGAGAGGACGAATACATGAGCTATTTCGAGATTGATCACGCTGCCGAAGGTGATTTTGACGATCCAAACTACAAACTCTGTGGCTTCTGCAGAGATATTGGTATTGTTTGGTATGACGAAGATTTCATTGGCATTATTCCTCGTTGCGAGTATGAGGTTTCACTAGATGAAATTCTGACCGAAGCCGCTGTAGATGAAGATGAACTGCCACTGGTCAAAGCGCGTTGTGAGGCGCTTGGAATCAAGAAAGCCAATGCGATTTTTTGGTACCAAGACGCGGATCTGGTTCTTACGCAGCCTATCAAAGATAGTTATAACGGTCTGAATTATATAGGCGTATTTCAAGGTGATTAAGTGAAAAGATTAGCCGAGTAAGTGCTTCGATCCGTTTGGGCTAATGAAATGCTTGACGCCTCCAGTTAGTAGGCGAGTTAGCCGTACTGTATACCGCTTCGAGGAGCCAGACCGGATCAGTACGACATGGACGGCGCACAAACGGAACGTAGCCTCAAAGTCACCGGTATACCAAACCGGGGCCAGAACCTGATTCGCGGCAATCTCGAAACCTACAGCTACGACGCCGCCGCCAACCTGCTGCACCCGGTCGGTGGCGATGCCGCCAGCAGCGGCTGGGTGCGCCACAACAAACTGCTCACCTACCAGGACAAGCGCTACCGTTACGACGCCTTCGGCCGCCTGGTGGAAAAACGCAGCGGCCGTCACCAGGTGCAGCGCCTGAGCCATGACGCCGAACACCCGCGTGCGGGAAGTCACCAACAACGACGGCAGCCGCGTGATCATGCACTACGATCCGCTCGGCCGGCGTATCGGCAAAAGCCACTACGATGCCCACGGCGTACTGCTCGGCCAGACCGACTTCACCTGGGACGGCCTGCGCCTGCTCAGCGAAACCCGCAACGGTCGACATAGCCTTTACCTCTACGACGAAGGCAGCTACGACCCGCTGGCGCGCGTCGACGGCCAGGGCGAACACGCCCGCCTGCGCTATTACCACACCGATCCAAACGGGTTACCGCAGCAGCTCACCGAAGACGACGGCCGCTGCATCTGGCAGGCCCGTTATCAGGTCTGGGGCAACACCCTGGCCGAACAGCAGGAAAGCTTCTTTGTCGAAGAGCAGAACCTGCGCTTCCAGGGTCAGTACCTGGACCGCGAAACCGGGCTGCACTACAACACCTTCAGGTTCTACGATCCGGATATCGGACGGTTTATCAGCCCGGACCCGATTGGGTTGGCGGGTGGGATCAACCTGTTCCAGTATGCGCCGGAGCCGTATGGGTGGGTGGATCCATGGGGGTGGGCCCTCACAGGGGTAGACTTTACTGGGAGTAGTGATTTATTCCCCACAGTCGGCTCACAAAAGAATATTGTGGTTATCAAAATGCAGGGAAGTCGCGGGCGCGATTTCACTCAAGCATTTAAAGAGGCTGGTATTTCTAAGAAAGCGGCAACGGGTTACACCTGGCACCATGTTGATGACTTTAACCCGAAAACTGGTACCACCACGATGCAATTGGTTAAGACCTCTGCTCATGAGGCAACATTCCCTCATGCAGGGTCTGTGTCCCAGTATGAAAAACATTTCAAGGTAAAGTACGAAAGTGCTGAAGCAATTTTGGTATCTTCAAAGAAAGGATGGCTTGCTAATAAGATTCCTAGATCTAAAGTTGGGCGTTGTTGATAAGTGAGAGTTGTTCATGAATGAAAATGTTTTCTCTAATACTGAAGCTTCAGTCGATCTGACGCAGCTGAATAGTTTTGAAGCTAAGGTTGGAAAAAAATTGCCTGATGAGTTTAGGGCTCATTATCTTAAATATAATGGTGGCGTTCCTGATCGCACGTATTGGGTTGGTGCGGAAATTGAAGAGCCTTTAGAGGTCGCATCTTTCAAGCCAATTTCCGATTCTCCATCGAACCTGCTATCAACTTACCTTTCAATGAGAGATAAGCAGGTGATTCCTGAGAATCTACTTCCCTTTGCTAACGACTGGGGGGGGAACTATTTTTGCCTAAATGTAGACTCTGGGCTGGTTAGCTATTTTACGACTGATAATTTTTACGCCGAGCTCAGCTTTGAAGAGAATCAAAAAAAATCAGAAACGGTAATTTGTTCCAGTTTTACTAATTTTGTCCAAGGACTAGTCCATGAGGAGGACTTGTAAGGAAGTTAGACGCAAACCTCTTCAGCGTATCGGTGCTCTTGCGTAACACCAAATGCGGCGCACAGATAGTGCAGTAGAGTATCAAAACTTGGAGATAAAAAAGCTTATTCTTGAAGCATGAATGATCTAGTTAAAAATAAAAAACGACTATTCGATGGGGCTGAAAGCGATTTCTATGTATTCAGCTCAATATTGGATGTGCCAGATTTCGGACCAGTGCTCTTCGACAACCGGCAGGTCCAGTATTTATGCGAACTGGGTGAACGGCAGGCCGATGCGCTGGTAGGTCTGATTCCTGGCGCAAGAAAAAATATGGATTTTCCAGGCGATACGCCCGCGTATAAGCAAGGAAATCTTGCTCTGTACATACAACGCGTTAATGGTCGAGACGCCAATCATTCGGCACTCATCGTTATAGCTGCAGGAGAAGCGCAACCTGCGCGCTTCGTGATCGATCTATGTGGCGTGTTTGTGGACGAGTAAAGCTGCCTTCTGATTAGCGTCAGGCTCAGATCATGGTTTTTTGCGAGTGCCGCTATGGCAAAAGGCTTACACGCCGAAGCGCAACGGACCTCTCCCGCCGTGTCCGTGGGCTGGTTAATCTACACACACCTACCGGGAACTGGATGTCCCGAGTCACGGAAGACAGACCGCGCCAGGACGGCAAACGACAGGATGTCGGAAGGTCTTAAAAAAACCCGCTTCGGCGGGTTTTTTGTTGCCTACAGAAAAGCCGGGCGACGCTGAACGCTGGTAGCCAGGCATGACTCAGGTCTGCTAGTAATCCGAGCCCCTCCTATCAGTCCGCCGTGGCCAGAACCTGTGTATTACGCCCGGCGTGCTTGGCGCGATAGAGCGCGGTGTCGGCCTTGAGCAGCATGGCGGTGATGTCCTCGGCGACGGAGCTGGTGCTGCCGTAAACACCGGCGCTGAAGCTCAATGCGATGTGCTTGTCGTCAATCTGCGCCGGGTGCTGGGTCAGGGATTGGCGAAGCTGATCGACCAGCTCCAGCGCGCCGCTGGCGTCGGTGCCGGGCAGGATCAGCAGGAATTCTTCACCACCATAACGGCCGATGCTGTCGTTACGCCGCAGCCGTTGCTGGAGATGGTCCGCGCAGTGCCTGAGCACGGCATCGCCGACAAGATGGCCGTGGCTGTCGTTGATCTGCTTGAAGTGATCCAGATCGAGCATGGCGATGGATAGGGGCGCGCGAATAGGGGGCACGAATACGAATACGAATACGAATAGAGGGACAGACCACGATTAACTTATCCGTAAATCGTGGTCTGTCCCCTATTATTTTTTGTCCCCTATTATTTTTATTTCAGCAATACAAGAGAATGGTGTCGCAGACGCGCCAACAGGGCGGTGCCTTGCATGCGCAGTTGCAATCACGCCTGCAACACTCGGACTATGTCTACCGTGCAACGAACTACCGGACGCTGAAGTACTACCGCGATGCGGGGCGTATCAACCGTGATGCTTACATGACCTTCGATAATCCGGGCCTGGACCCGAAGGTCAGCATGGACAAGAGCCAGGTATTCGATCACTGGGGCCAGCACGAAGTGGTGCTGAAGATACCCGCTTCACAGGTCATCGACGCCCGCGTCCCAAGGCCGTTGGGAGACTCTCACCCGATCGGCTGGGAGCCTGTGACCGAGGCCTATCCGGCCGCCGGTTCAGGTGGCAACAGCCAGTTCCTTGCACAGACCTCAACCTGGGACGAGTCCTGGGTCATCCCCATGAATGGAGCGCCGCCAAGTGGACCCTGATCAACTCAGCCTGCTCTTGCAGGCTCGCCGCGCCGAGCGAATCACTCAGGACGAGGTGGCCGCCTGGGTCGATGCTCACGCCGATGCAGCCAGCAGCCAGCTCAAACGGACCACCTACCTGAAGCTGCGCCGCGGTGACCCGCAGCCGGCATTTCTGGAATGCCTGGCGGCCTGTCATAGCTGCACAAGGGTCTACCAGGCCGGTGAGTTTCGCGACTATCACGACTTCGAGCAGTGCGACGGCTGCCTGCGTAGCGCGTCGGGCGTCTTTACACCCGTGCCGGCACCCGCTTGGTACACGGCACCGGCCAACGTCCTGGGCGGCGAAGTGCTCTATCAATGCCAGCAATGTGAGGCTATCTGGAGGCTCATCCTGCCCGAACGGGCACAGCGAGGCAGCTGGTGTCGGGTCGGCTAGCCATTGCCCGGAGCCTTGATTTGCCCCGGATTGTTGATATTTCCAGACGAAATCGTAACCGCTTCACAAACCCCACCTGCTCATAGCTGGCCGAGCACTGGATACCGAGCTCCCGTAGTTGGGCTTGTCACCAGGATACGTCCACGGCACCCAAAGGAAGGAAACGCCCGATGAGCTACACCATTCAAGAAGCAAGCAGCGATCCCAAGTCCCCGTTCGCCAAGTTGGCGAAACAGATCAAGCACAGCCTCAACGGATGACCTGCGATGTCTGATGCGCTCTGGGCTGCCCGGCTCGGCGACGATCTGCTGCACACCACAATGCTCGCCGACATCGTCGGCGGCGTGCTGGAAGTGGCTGCCTATGCCGCCATTACCGCCGTGGCCTGTGCCGCGGTGGTCGCCGCCACCGGCCTGACCGTCCTCACCGGCGGTCTCGGTGGCTTTGTTCTCGCCGCAGTAGTGGGGATCGCCGTGGGGGTCGGCATGAACAAAACCGGCTGGGACCAAGGGTCTCACGACCCTCTGCGAAGGCCTGGGCAACGCCATCTCCCCGCCCAATGTTCAGCCAAGATCGTTACCGGCGCCAACAAGACCAAAACCAACGGCCTGCCTTCCGCGCGCGCCGCTGGCAAGTTGGGTAGCGCCGCTGCGCCGTCCGGCACCGAGTTGGAGCAGGCACCGCCCGCCGAGGAGCCTGAGCCGAGCTTTCTCGACATGGCCAAGAACTTCTTCAGTGAGATGTGGCAGCCGACGGTTGCCCAGCCGGCACCTGGCGTCATCCCCTGCCCGCTGGATGCCATCGAGTGCAAGAAGCACCCGCCGATGCCGGTGCAACTGCTGGCCGAAGGTTCGATCAAGGTCAGCATCGAAGGTCAGCCGGCGGTGCGCAGTGGTGATCGCAGCACCTGTGAAGCCACGGTGGTGGAAAGCGGCAACATTTCGCCGAACGTGCGCATCGGTGGCGACGCCGTGGTGGTGCAGCCGATTCGCAGCGGCAAGATCCCCGGCATCGGCCTGGCCCTGACTGTGCTCATGGCGCTACGTGGCAACCCACGCAAGCTGTGCAGCAAGCTGCCCTGCCTGGTCGCTGGTTTCGCCGGCAACATGGCCATGGGCGGTGCGACCGCCTATGCCACCAACGCCATCGCCAACGCTCTCGGCTCGGCCAGCAGCGGTGCACCCAATCCGGTGCACGCCAGCACCGGGGCCAAGGTGCTCGGTGAAGACGACGACCTCGACTTCGTCCTGCCGGGGCTGATGCCCATCGAGTGGCAGCGCTTCTACAGCAGCTGCGACGAGCGCCGTGACGGTTTGCTGGGTGCCGGCTGGAGCCTGCCGTTCGAGATCGCCGTGCAGGTGCGCGCCCACCCGCAGGGTGGCGAAGCGCTGACGTATATCGACGAGCAGGGCCGCCCCATCGAGATTGGCAGCCTGCCACCGGGCGATGCCTGCTACAGCCCGGGCGAAGGTCTGAGTTTCCGCCGCGATGAAAGCGGTGCACTGCTGGTGGAAAGCGTCGATGGCCTCTACCGCCTGTTCGAGCCTCTGTCCGAAGCGCCGCATCGGCTGCGCCTGAGCAAGCTGGGTGATCGCAACGACAACCGCCTGCTGCTCGAATACGACGCCACTGGCCGGCTGCGCGCCGTGCGCGATGGCCACAACCAGCTGTGCATCGAATTGATTGCCGATGCCCGGCACCCGCAGCGCCTGGGCCGGGTCGAGCGCCTGTTCGCCGATGAGCGGCGCGAGGTGCTGGTCGCCTACGCCTATGACGCACAGGGCGATCTCAGCGAAGTCCGCGACGACAAGGGCCAACTGCTGCGTCGCTTCGTCTACGACAGCGGCCGTCGTCTGATCGAGCACCAGCGTCCCACCGGTCTGCGCTGCTTCTACGAGTGGGGCGAGTTTCAGGGTGCCGATGGCCGCGAATGGCGGGTGACACGGCACTGGACCGACGACGGCGACGAATACCATCTGCATTACGATCTGGAGGCGGGAATCACCCGGGTCATCGACGGCCTTGGTCGCACCAGCGAACGTCACTGGAACAGCCAGTACCAGATCACCCGCTATCGCGACGCCCTCGGCCAGCTCTGGCTGTTCGAATGGAATGACGAGCGCCAGCTGCTGGCCGCCGTCGCACCGGATGGCGCGCGTTGGCAATTCGCCTATGACGAATCCGGCAACCTTTGCGAAACCCTCGACCCGCTGGGGCGTCGCGACTTCACTAAGTGGCTCGGTCACTGGTCGCTGCCGGAAGCCGAGACCGACGCCGCCGGCAATGCCTGGCAGTACCGCTACGACAAGCGCGGCAACTGCATCGCCGAGATCGACCCGCTAGGCCATGTCACCCGCTACCGCTACGACACCAGCGGCCTGCCGGTGGAGATCATCGACGCCAGCGGCAAGCGCAAGACCCTGCGCTGGAACGCCCTCGGCCAGCTCACCGAGCAGGTCGACTGTTCCGGCTACCCCACGCGCTTCGCCTACGACGAGCGCGGCAACCTGGTGCAGATCACCGATGCCCTCGGCGAGATCACCCGCTACCACTACGACAGCCAGGGACGCCTGCTGCAGACGCAACTCGCCGACGGCCGCTGCGAGGAGTTTCAACGCGACGCCATCGGCCAGCTCAGCGCCTACCTCGATCCTGCCGGCAAGCCCGTGCGCTATCGCTATGACCGCCGTGGCCAGGTGCGTCAGCGCATCGATGCCCTGGGCCGCAGCGTCGGCTTCGAATACGACGCCTATGGCCGTCTGCTCGCCCTGAGCAACGAGAACGACGAACGCTACCGCTTCACTTGGGACGTGCTCGACCGTCTCACCGCCCAGCATGACCTAGACGACAGCGCTCGGCATTATCGCTATGACCCGCAGGGCAACCTCATCGGCCTGGCCTATACCCCAGCCCCACACGGCACGGGTCTGGGTAGCGTCCCGGAGACGCCGCCGGCGCCGATCATCCACCGCTTCGAGCGCGATGCCGCTGGCCGGATGATCGCCAAGCACACCGATGACGGTCGCACCGAATACAGCTATGACCCGCTCGATCGCCTGACGGGGGTCGACTTCACTGCGGCTGATGGTCAGGTGCAGTCGCTGGCCTTCGCCTACGACGCCCTTGGCCAGTTGCTCAGCGAGCAGAGCGCCGCCGGCGCCCTGCAGCATGCCTACGATGAGCTCGGCAACCTGCTGGAAACGCAACTGCCTGACCAGCGCCGTATCCGCCGCCTGTACTACGGCAGCGGCCACTTGCAGTTGCTCCACCTGGATGATCAACTGGTCAGCCGCTTCGAGCGCGACCGCCTGCATCGCGAGGTGCTGCGCACCCAGGGGCAGCTCATTACCCGCAGCCAGTACGACCGAACCGGACGCCTCACCGCACGCCTGCGTCGGCGCCTGGAGCAACCTGTACAGCTGCCGGCCGAAGCCGAGCGGCGCTATGCCTTTGATCCCAGCGACAACCTGATCGGCCGCCTCGACCGTGACCCGGCCAGCCAGCGCGAACAGAAGCAGCAGCTGCACTACGATGCCAGCGGGCGCATCATCGCTAGCCAGGACCTGATTCGCGGCAATCTGGAAACCTACAGCTACGACGCGGCCGCCAACCTGCTGCACCCGGTCGGTGGCGATGCCGCCAGCAGCGGCTGGGTGCGCCACAACAAACTGCTCACCTACCAGGACAAGCGCTACCGCTACGACGCCTTCGGCCGACTGGTGGAAAAACGCAGCGGTCGTCACCAGGTGCAGCGCCTGAGCTACGACGCCGAACACCGCGTGCGGGAAGTCACCAACAACGACGGCAGCCGCGTGGTCATGCACTACGATCCGCTTGGTCGGCGTATCGGCAAAAGCCACTACGATGCCCATGGCGTGCTGCTCGGCCAGACCGACTTCACCTGGGACGGCATGCGCCTGCTCAGCGAAACCCGCAACGGCCGGCACAGCCTCTACCTCTACGACGAAGGCAGCTACGACCCGCTGGCGCGCGTCGATGGCCAGGGCGAACACGCCCGCCTGCGCTACTACCACACCGATCCGAACGGGTTACCGCAGCAACTCACCGAAGACGACGGCCGCTGCATCTGGCAGGCCCGCTACCAGGTCTGGGGCAACACCCTGGCCGAACAGCAGGAAAGCTTCTTTGTCGAAGAGCAGAACCTGCGCTTCCAGGGCCAGTACCTGGACCGCGAAACCGGGCTGCACTACAACACCTTCAGGTTCTACGATCCGGATATCGGACGGTTTATCAGCCCGGATCCGATTGGGTTGGCGGGTGGGCTGAATCTCTATGCCTATGCGCCAAATCCCGTCACCTATGCAGACCCTTTAGGCCTAAGCTGCTCCTTGGCGAAAGGCTTTAGCAGAAAAAATACGATTACCAAACGATGGGTTGGAAAGCTGACGGGCAAGAACCCTGCAAGCGTCGACCGTTATCTGACGGCTCGGGGCTGGACAAAAAATCTATCCGCAGGCCGGAAGGCCGGGTGCGATCCAGCACGTTCAGTATGTACGAACCACAAAATCCGGGGCCACTTATAAGCTTGACTATCATCCGGGCGGAAGCTCCAGTCAACCTAACATTCATGGCAATGACTATTGGAAAATATATAAAACAAATAAAGCAGGGGAAGACATTGTTTTCGGAAGAATTGGCCATGGAGAGTTCAAAAATTACGACCTCATTAAAGATTCACCCGTCTACGTCGATGGCGTATTGATGAATGGAATATGAAATGATTGATTTCAAAGCCGAAATAAAATCAAAATGCTCAGTAGCAAATATTCAACTGATGAGTAATGTCGCCGAATACATGAGCGAGCTGCATGAAAATCACAAGGTCAAGATAGAAAGTTACGTGCTTCCCGATAATGAAACGAGGACAGCCTACAAGATTGACGATACGCTTACCCTCTCGACACTTTCCGACGGAACTATTTTTTCCATTGGCTGCAACGCTAATTACAAAGGTCTGTATAGGGGTATACTTTCCACAGGAATGTCTTTTGGTCAGATAAAAAAACTTACAACGCGCCAAAGAATTTTCAATGGATCAATCATAATTGATGATGATTTCGGCTTTTCCTACATATTACCCCAACCTTATGATGAGATTGCTGACAGCATCAACGATATACCACTAAGTTTGATCCTTGATGAGATTTATATTTCAGATTTTTCCTTTTGGCTAGACGCCAGTTGATAATATCTGCTCGAAAGAGAGAAGAAATTTGTTTGGCTATCTGTTGTGAGCCAAGGATCATGGGGGCAGAGTCATTGATTTGTGCGCACCAGAGGATTCAAAAGGGGACAGATTCTGAGGAATCCCCACAAGTCTACTCCAGTGCCCGAGCTTGCCGGTGAACCTCGTCACGTAGCAATAGCTCCATTTTGGTAAGGGCCGAACAGGATAGATGGCTGGCCGAACGCCTGAGGTATTCAAGGCCGACACGCCAGAGCGACAGCACAGTTTTATTCCTGACGCTATTGCTCTGAAGGGCAAAAAGGGGACAGATTTATTTTTTACCCCGATCCAAACGGGTTACCGCAGCAACTCACTGAAGATGACGGCCGCTGCATCTGGCAGGCCCGCTACCAGGTCTGGGGCAACACCTTGGCCGAACAGCAGGAAAGCTTCTTTGTCGAAGAGCAGAACCTGCGCTTCCAAGGCCAGTACCTGGACCGCGAAACCGGGCTGCACTACAACACCTTCAGGTTCTACGGTCCGGATATCGGGCGGTTTATCAGTCCGGATCCGATTGGGTTGGCGGGTGGGATCAACCTGTTCCAGTACGCACCGGAGCCGTTTGGGTGGGTGGATCCGTGGGGACTGAAGACGTGGACTTACCAGAATATGAAAAGTCTGGAGGGGTTCCAGAAACATCACATCATCCCGCAGTCCTTAGAGAATCATCCAGCGTTGAAAAATGCAGATTTCAAAATGCATAGTAATCGCAATATTATTTATTTGCCGACTAATGAGACTGCACATCCCACTAGGACCATCCATAAAGGGTCTCACCCCGGGTACAACAAGAGTGTCCGGCAGCAGTTGGATATTATAGCGCGAGTCGGCGAGAAAAATGGATGGGTAGAAGCTGACTACAAAAAAGCGGTATCAGGGGTGCTAAGAAATGAGCGCGCCGGATTGAGAAATGGGCGAACTATGCTAAATAAAAATTCTATACGCGCAGTACGCTGCGGAGGCTAACATGCTACTTCTTGAAACAGCTGAAAATTACCCAGAGCGCTTCTGGCTTACATACGACCAAGAGGCAAGCACTAAGGCTTCATTACTAAGTATGTGCACGCCGCTTGAGGAAAAAAATCCGGTTTTTATAGCAAAGAGCGAGAAAAAGCTTAGCGTCCAGGAAATACAGTCTTTCGATATTATTGAGAGCGATATGATGTCATTCGTCAGTAAGCGACTGGCTGACATCCTCGTTGATTACCCAGAGGACGTAGAAATCTTTGAGGCCAAAATAGTAATAGCCGGAGAGATTGTGCCAGGCTTCTTTGCCCTGAATGTGCTCAATAAGAAGCAATGCATTGACCTTGAGGCTTCAGATTATCGTCCTATTCTTGATGGTTATCCTGAGGAAGGCCTCAGATTTTACTCAATAAAGACATATCCTGATACAGTGCTGGACGGGGCAAATATAGTTAGGGCGCATGAGTCTGAGGGTAATATATTTATCTCAAACGCTCTCGCTAAAAGAATTCAAGATGCAGGAATTAAAAATTTACTGTTGGTGGATGCTACAGATACTACCGCTATCGCATAAGCAGAGATAGAGAAAAAGGGACAGATTTGGTTTGGCCACCGCTGGTGCTGGCAAAAAGGGGACAGGCAAAAAGGGGACAGATTTATTTTCTGCCGCCAGCAATCAGGATCAATAAATAAATCTGCCCATTTGCAATTGAAATTTATTCCCGCCTCTGTCTAGATCGAGATTTATTTATGGAGCGTAAAGCTCAGACTGTAGATCTGCTGGTATCCCACAGCCAAATTCAGTTTCGTGCGCGCCCCTTCGATGAGTCATCCAGTCAATGGGGTAAGGTCAACTTGGAGCAGGGGGCGGTTCTGCATCGCGACTACGTTGTATTCGATCCTTTGCCTGAAGACGCTTTCGGTGCGAACGTGTATTTGAGCCTAACAAATAGTTTTGCTCTAGATGAAACTGCTCAGCGTTGTATCGTTGTGCCGTTTCACGTCACAAATCCTGCACATGTGGAAGTTGCATCCGCAACTGAAAAATTCAAAGTCGAACTGGATTTGGTAAAACGTGACTACGCGTTGTACTTTGAAGTCTGTGAAGGCGACGAGATTTTCTACAAGATAACCTTGGTCCCGGTGGACGCAAAAGTCGAACCCAAGTACTTGCTAGATGATCCATGGGGCGGCGAGAAAGATCTGTCACTCGTCGAGGGCTTTCGATAAGGGCTAGACTTTTCACTTATATTGCCCTCGGCAGCAGGCAGTCCAAAGGGTGGTTCGCATGTTAAAGAGTAGGCTTGAGCGGCCAGTGCAGATTAGTTAGGAGTGAAAAGTTGTCTTTATTTTCAAGGCATGAAGAACCTTATTAAAAATAAAAAACGACTATTCAATGGTGCTGAAAGCGATTTCTACGTGTTCAGCTCAATATTGGATACGCCAGATTTTGGACAAGTGCTCTTCGACAACCGGCAGGTCCAGTATTTATGGGAGGGAATAGGGGGGCAGACCACGATTAATTTATCCGTAAATCGTGGTCTGTCTCCTATTGTTTCTCTTCCATAACAAGTTAATTGCAGATCTATAGCAGGTGACTAGCAAAAGAGAAGCTAAGATGATCATTGCAAGACATCATAGGAAACATATGAAATTAAGCAGGTGCTCCTAAATGTTCGATGACGCGAAAGCTATTCATATCTGGGTGGGAAGCAATTTCTCAAAAGAAGAAGAGTATATGAGCTATTTTGAGCTTGATTACTCTGTTGAAGGGGACTTTGCTGACCCAGGTTATAAACTCTGTGGTTTTTGCAAGGATATCGGTATCGTTTGGTATGACGAAGATTTTATAGGCATCATTCCTCGTCGAGAACAGGAGGTCTCTTTAGATGATATTTTGGCGGAAGCTGCTATAGATGATGATGAGCTACCGGTAGCTAAGGCTCGCTGTGATTCTTTGAGTATAAAAAAAGCCAATGCGATTTTTTGGTATCAAGATGCTGATCTTGTGCTTGAGAAGTCGACCAAGGATAGTTATAACGGTCTAAAATATATAGGTGTTTTTAAGGAGGGTTAGGCAGGCGGAAAGATCCAAAAGGGGACAGATTTATTTTCGGCTACCAGTGTTTTGAGCCAATAAATAAATCTGTCCCCTTTTTGCTTCGAATTACGTTGGTAGAACACCGAGTAAAAATAGTAAAACCGGAAAGGCTGTTATCGCGCGAATGCGAACTGAGGGGCGCATTCGAGGTACAGGCGCCAATATGAAATTCAAGAGTTCTGACGGGAAGTGGTATAACGTCAAGTATGCTGATATGGCACATAAAACAGATGCGGTCAGCTATTGGAATCAGAAAGGTGGGTTCCACGGTGCCAAGTCGAAAGAGGTCCGTGCATGGATGCGAGACTCAGACAACTATGAGCTAGAGTACTTTTCACATAATCGTTCTAAAGGTGCAAGCCTCGGGGAAACTTACAGAGATCCTAGAGGTTTTATTGGGCCTGCTGAAAAATCAACCTATTTCTAAGGTGAGAAATGAGAGATCTAGAAGTAGAACAGCCAGACCTAGCAGAGAAAATCATTAACGTTATTGAGTCAGGTAATGTGATGGCAGATGAAGGTGCGCACGAGAAAGCGCTGGCTGCTTATAATCAAGCTTGGAATCTTTTGCCTGATCCTAAAATAGAATGGACCATGATTAGTAGCTGGCTGGTTGGCTGTTTTTATGAGTCTTTTTTTCAACTCGAAGACTTTAAAAGTGCACTGCATTGGGCGTCTATTGAATTAGATATCAGGGAGTCAAATATTGATGTGGGCCCTTGGATGAATCTAGGGAAAGTTTATTACGAGCTCAACGATCATGATGCAGCCTTCAACTACTTCAAGAAGGCTTTTGATTTCGGCAAGGCTAGGGTTTTTAAGGAAGAGCCAAAGAAATATTACGAGTTCTTCAAGTCAAAAAACGTTTAGTAAGCTGTACGTGGAAAAGGGGCCTGTAGAGTTAGGGGCGGGCCACGCTTTAGGTGGAATTTCTCAGAGGCGAGGGCAGCTGCATTCGGAAAAGTAAGACCGACAATCTGTGGGATCATTGTCCCTCTCCCCCAACTCTCTCCCACAAATG
The DNA here is from genome assembly GCF_018221585.1 of Pseudomonas sp. KB-10. Classification (NCBI taxonomy): domain Bacteria; kingdom Pseudomonadati; phylum Pseudomonadota; class Gammaproteobacteria; order Pseudomonadales; family Pseudomonadaceae; genus Pseudomonas; species Pseudomonas sp. KB-10. The sequence goes on along the minus strand of NZ_QYYB01000001.1, from coordinate 858,252 downwards.
GGAGAGAGGTGCTGATCGTTTCGTTGCTGCCTGAACAGCGTCAGACCTTCGTGCATCGTTCTGCATCTGCCGCTATGGCAAAAGGCTTACACGCCTAAGCGCAACGGACCTCTCCCGCCGCGTCCGTGGGCTGGTTAATCTACTCACATCTACCGGGAACTGGATGTCCCGAGTCACGGAAGACAGACCGCGCCAGGACGGCAAACGACAGGATGTCGGAAGGTCTTAAAAATCCCGCTTCGGCGGGTTTTTTGTTGCCTGCAGAAAAGTCAGGCGACGCTGAACGCTGGTAGCCATGCATGACTCAGGTCTGCCAGTAAATCCGAGCCCTTCCTGTCAGTCCGCCGTGGCCAGAACCTGCGTATTACGCCCGGCGTGCTTGGCGCGATAGAGCGCGGTGTCGGCCTTGAGCAGCATGCCGGTGAGGTCCTCGGCGACGGAGCTGGTGCTGCCGTAGACACCGGCGCTAAAGCTCAAGGCGATGTGCTTGTCGTCAATCTGCGCCGGGTGCTGGGTCAGGGATTGGCGTAGCTGATCGACCAGTTCCAGCGCGCCACTGGCGTCGGTGCCGGGCAGAATCAGCAAAAACTCCTCACCACCATAACGGCCGATGCTGTCGTTACGCCGCAGCCGTTGCTGGAGATGGTCCGCGCAGTGCCTGAGCACGGCATCGCCGACAAGATGGCCGTGGCTGTCGTTGATCTGCTTGAAGTGGTCCGGATCCAAAAGGGGACAGATTTATTTTCGGCTACCAGTGTTTTGAGCCAATAAATAAATCTGTCCCCTTTTTGCTTGGACCGCGAAACCGGGCTGCACTACAACACCTTCAGGTTCTACGATCCGGATATCGGACGGTTTATCAGCCCGGATCCGATTGGGTTGGCGGGTGGGATAAACCTGTTCCAGTATGCGCCGGAGCCGTATGGGTGGGTGGATCCGTGGGGACTAAAGACGTGGACTTACCAGAATATGAAAAGTCTGGAGGGGTTCCAGAAACATCACATCATCCCGCAGTCCTTAGAGAATCATCCAGCGTTGAAAAATGCAGATTTCAAAATGCATAGTAGCCGCAATATTATTTATTTGCCGACGAATGAAAGTGCCCACCCAACCAGAACAATTCATAAGGGGTCTCATCCAGGTTACAATGCCTCGATTCAACGACAGCTTGATGATATTTTGGCAGTCGGAAAGTCAAACAAATGGACGCCAGATCAGTATAAAAGCGCCGTAAATGGTGTGATTAAGAATGAGCGAGCGGGCTTGAGAAGTGGGAAAACGCGACTAAATAAAAATTCTGTTAGAACCATGCGGTGCGGAGGATGAATATGTATTTACTTAGGGTGAGCGAGGACTATCCAGAGAAGCTCTCACTCATATACGATCATGACGCCAGCACAGACCTTACGGAGTTTAGAAAGTGCCATCCGGTATCAGAGACCGTAACGGCAAAATTCTCAAATAGAAAAAAAATAGATATAGAGAAACTCAAGAGACTTGATTATATACAAAGCGATGGACCTCCATTGATCTCTCAGCGTATGGCGGAGGTAATTAAAGCGCATACAGATCAAGTTGAGCTCAGTCCCGCTAGTGTGATGATTGATGGGCAAATGCTCGATGGATACTTTGTTTTAAATATTTTAACTAAAAAGCCCTGCTTTGATCTGGCTAGATCTGACTACCGACCAACTATTGACGGAATGCCAGAATACGGCTTGCGCTTTTATCATGTGCACTCACTTCCCGAGAAGTGTTTAGAAGGGGCGTCTATTGTTCGTGCCCAAGAATCCCTCGGTGAAATCTTTGTATCATCTGAACTCGGTGAGGCATTGACGCGCTCAAAAATTTCCGGACTTTCTTTGCTTGATGCACATCATGGAGTGGATGTTTATTAGAACATTCAGGAGGGACAGATCACGATTCAGGTCAACTTTTCTCCGAGGTGAGGCGGGCTGCATTCAGAAAAGGTAACACTGCCAATTTGCGGTGTTCTCGGCCCTCTCCCCTCTTCCATAAATGGGAGAGGGGTGTTGATTGTGTTGCTACCACGCGAACCGTGTTAGGCCTTCACGCATCGTTTTCTATGTCCGCCGCTATGGCAAAAGGCTTACACGCCGAAGCGCAACGGGCCTCTCCCGTCGCCTGCGTAGGCTGGCTAATCTACATACACCTACCGGGAAGTGGATGTCCCGAGTCACGGAAGACAGACCGCGCCAGGACGGCAAACGACAGGATGTCGGAAGGTCTTAAAAAACCTGCTTCGGCGGGTTTTTTGTTGCCTACAGAAAAGTCAGGCGACGCTGAACGCTGGTAGCCAGGCATGACTCAGGTCTGCCAGTAAATCCGAGCCCCTCCTGTCAGTCCGCCGTAGCCAGGACCTGCGTATTACGCCCGGCGTGCTTGGCGCGATAGAGCGCGGTGTCGGCCTTGAGCAGCATGCCGGTGAGGTCCTCGGCGACGGGGCTGGTGCTGCCGTAAACACCGGCGCTGAAGCTCAAGGCGATGTGCTTGTCGTCAATCTGCGCCGGTTGCTGGGTCAGGGATTGGCGTAGCTGATCGACCAGTTCCAGCGCGCCACTGGCGTCGGTGCCGGGCAGGATCAGCAGGAATTCTTCGCCGCCATAACGGCCGATGCTGTCGTTACGCCGCAGCCGTTGCTGGAGATGGTCCGCGCAGTGCCTGAGCACGTCATCGCCGACCAGATGGCCGTGGCTGTCGTTGATCTGCTTGAAGTGGTCCGGATCCAAAAGGGGACAGATTTATTTTCGGCTACCAGTGTTTTGAGCCAATAAATAAATCTGTCCCCTTTTTGCTTCAGGTTCTACGATCCGGATATCGGACGGTTTATCAGCCCGGATCCGATTGGGTTGGCGGGTGGGATTAACCTGTTCCAGTACGCACCGGAGCCGTTTGGGTGGGTGGATCCGTGGGGGTGGTGCTCCCAAAGGTTAGGCCGCAATCTAAAAAATAGGCCTAAAAACTCTGCTGCGCATCATATTGTAGGGGACACATCAAAAAAAGCGGCTCCAGCACGAAAGATTTTAGCAAAACACAAGATAGATGTTGACTCTGCGGATAATGGTGTTTGGTTGCCAAATCGAAACAACAATGATGGGTTGCCGGGGATACTTAATAATGGAAAGCACCCTAATGCTTATTTTGATGCGGTCAATAAGCGGATTATTGATGCGGATGTAGCGGGTGGAAAGGCTGCTGTACTAAAAGAGCTTAGCTTGTTGAGAGGAGAACTGTTAAGTGCGCATAGAAATTCCTCTTGGTCAACCGTTGTTAATTAAGGAATTGGCATGAGAAATATTTATGAGCCAACAGTTAGCGATAAATATCGCTCATTTGTATTTGAAGATGACCTTGACGATGCTCTGGAATGGAAAAATAGCTATGCCCCGCTTCTATTGGCCAGCTTTGGGGCGAAACTACAATCCAAGCTAATACCTCTTGCAATAGTTCCAAATCCTGATGAGAAAAAAAAGAAATTCGCAGATATTTCACTGCTTGGAAGCAACTCCTTGCTCATATTGAGTAGCAAGGCCTACAAATGCCTTAAAGATAGGCTGTGTAGCAGTGGCCAGTTTGTGCCGTTGCGTACACACTCAGAGGAGTTCATTGGCTTTCATGTAACATGTGTTATTAATGATGCTGTTATATGGGAGCGTTCAAAGTATAGAGAGCATGATGGTGCAAGGATACTTTACACTCCAGCACTTAAGCAGTCCGCTGTCGAAGCTGGTTATTTGTTTATGCTTCAAGAGAGTAGAACTCGAATTTATGCTTCGCAAGATTTTTATGATGCCTGTCAAGAATATAAACTTTCAGGAATAGCTTGGTCAAATTCAAAGTTGATAGATGTACAATAAGATATTCAGGTCTGGGGCAACACCCAACCAATAAAAGAGGGCAAAAAGGGGACAGGCAAAAAGGGGACAGATTTATTTTCTGCCGCCAGCAATCAGGATCAATAAATAAATCTGCCCCTTTGCAATTGAAATTTATTCCCGCCTCTGTCTAGATTGAGATTTATTTATGGAGCGTAAAGCTCAGACTGTAGATCTGCTGGTATCCCACAGCCAAATTCAGTTTCGTGCGTGCCCCTTCGATGAGTCATCCAGTCAATGGGGTAAGGTCAACTTGGAGCAGGGGGCGGTTCTGCATCGCGACTACGTTGTATTCGATCCTTTGCCTGAAGACGCTTTCGGTGCGAACGTGTATTTGAGCCTAACAAATAGTTTTGCTCTAGATGAAACTGCTCAGCGTTGTATCGTTGTGCCGTTTCACGTCACAAATCCTGCACATGTGGAAGTTGCATCCGCAACTGAAAAATTCAAAGTCGAACTGGATTTGGCAGGGAATAGGGGGACAGACCACGATTAATTTATCCGTAAATCGTGGTCTGTCTCCTATTGTTTCTCTTCCATAACAAGTTAATTGCAGATCTATAGCAGGTGGCTAGCAAAAGAGAAGCTAAGATGATCATTGCAAGAGATCATAGGAAACATATGAAATTAAGCAGGTGCTCCTAAATGTTCGATGACGCGAAAGCTATTCATATCTGGGTGGGAAGCAATTTCTCAAAAGAAGAAGAGTATATGAGCTATTTTGAGCTTGATTACTCTGTTGAAGGGGACTTTGCTGACCCAGGTTATAAACTCTGTGGTTTTTGCAAGGATATCGGTATCGTTTGGTATGACGAAGATTTTATAGGCATCATTCCTCGTCGAGAGCAGGAGGTCTCTTTAGATGATATTTTGGCGGAAGCTGCTATAGATGATGATGAGCTACCGGTAGCTAAGGCTCGCTGTGATTCTTTGAGTATAAAAAAAGCCAATGCGATTTTTTGGTATCAAGATGCTGATCTTGTGCTTGAGAAGTCGACCAAGGATAGTTATAACGGTCTAAAATATATAGGTGTTTTTAAGGAGGGTTAGGCAGGCGGAAGGATCCAAAAGGGGACAGATTTATTTTCGGCTACCAGTGTTTTGAGCCAATAAATAAATCTGTCCCCTTTTTGCTTTAGTCACTTGGTGAAAGATATTAAGAATCGCCCGCCGTCACGGTCGATCAATATAACTGCCAACAAAAATGGGACAGGGTTAATCAAAAGAGTCACAGGATGCCGTTAATGAAAATATATTTGACCCCGGAAAATGTTGACTTTGAAATATCTACGGTTGGCGTACATGTGGTCTACTCCGACGTAGAAGGATCTACCATTGAAGTCGATGCGCGTATACCAGATGCAATGCAAATAGACTCCTATACTAAAGTCAAAATACATTTTCCGCTTACCGCAGAGTTAACTTGCGTAACAATGAATTTTTTTGAACTGCATCACAAGGATATTGTACTCGGCGAGTGCAGTGCGCGAGGGGCAAAAAAAAATCAGACTCCAGGGATATACACAATAGAGAACTCGGAAAAGCTAAAGCTGAAGTCGAAAATTTACGATCCTCACAATATTTTTAATCTAAGGCACTACTTGGTCTGCGGGAATGATAGTTATGTTGAAGTAATTTCTCAGCAATACACAGCACATAAAACAATCCCATAAGGCAGACCCGCGCGAATCGCCGATGGCCGAGATCAAGATCAATTGGAAAAGGGGACTGGAAAAGGGGACAGATTTATTTTCGGCTACCAGTGTTTTGAACCAATAAATAAATCTGTCCCCTTTTTCGGCCAGGGCGAACACGCCCGCCTGCGCTATTACCACACCGATCCGAACGGGTTACCGCAGCAACTCACCGAAGACGAGGGCCGCTGCATCTGGCAGGCCCGCTACCAGGTCTGGGGCAACACCCTGGCCGAACAGCAGGAAAGCTTCTTTGTCGAAGAGCAGAACCTGCGCTTCCAGGGCCAGTACCTGGACCGCGAAACCGGGCTGCACTACAACACCTTCAGGTTCTACGATCCGGATATCGGACGGTTTATCAGCCCGGATCCGATTGGGTTGGCGGGTGGGATCAACCTGTTCCAATACGCGCCGGAGCCGTATGGGTGGGTGGATCCGTGGGGGTGGAGTCCCAGCTCGACACTTGACCGTGCATTAGGCGGTGTTGTCGGCGACAACATGCAGGCACAACACGTCATTCCTGTGGCTGTTTGGAAGCGACATGAAAGGTTTATGAAATCTATTGGTCTTGACGGAACACGTGACAAATCGGGGAATGGCCTTCTTATGCCTGATAGTCAAGCTAAGGCAAAATCAATTGGTGTGCCGATTTATCATAATGGCTCACATAAGGATTACTCGAATCTAGTCGACGGTAAGCTATCGAGAATTGAGGATAGATATACTGCAGGGGCCATAACCAAGGCTCAAGCTAGACAGCAAGTTTCATCACTCCAGCATAGCCTTCGTAAGAAGACTATATCCGGCAGGATACAGACAAAATCCAGCACTGGCCGGCTTTGCTAACAAGAGGCGAATATGTATTACATACTTTCATATAAAAAAGATAAAAATTGCCCAAGCTTTATTGATGGCGTTATTCACGAGTCATTTGAAGTCGGAATATACGATAAGCCAATGGAGCAGGATTGGCACTATGCGGAGCCAGGAGAGAAGCTTGCAAAACTCCCAGAAAAACTGACCTTGGTAACTAAGGACAAGTGCTACGAGTTTGACTTCAGTACAAGTTTTGGTGGGCATATAGTAAGCGAAAGATTCCTATCGGCACTCAACGGATTTGCAAAGGCTCGGTGGGAAGTTTCTAAGTTAAGCATCGTAGATCCCAAAGGGGTCGAAATGAAGAGCAATTCCTACTGTTTTATTCGCCAGCGACGAGAGGATCGGCAAACTTCAGATGTCATTGATTTTGAGAGATCAAGTATCCAGTTTCGCAAAAGCGGAGAAATAAAGAGTATCAGCAGTCTTGTCATCAAAGAAGGCTTGGGATTAGATTTTTTTAGTATAAATGAGACAAGTCTGTTGGGGTTTGTTTTTTTATCTGAGCAGGCCGTTAATGAATTAAAAAATCTTCATTTAAAGGGGATGGACATAGTCGATACTGAACAGATAGGGCTTATAAAAAGAGCCTAGAGAACATTCAGGCGGGCAGGCCACGATTAATTTGTCCGTAAATTGTGGTCTGTCCCCCTATTATGCTTAGAGTTATCAAGGGAGTAGACGTATGGTGATCGATGTCGTGAACAATACTAAGTGCATAGTTCAGAGCGATCTTTACCAAGGTATTGTTAGAGAAATAAAATCCTTGATCCCTATAAAAATCAGGCCTAGCTACGAGGACGTCTTTGCAAATATAGAGTCAAAGAGAGTTTTACTATCAGGCCTTTCCTTCGAAGATGTCAGTGATACGCTTCTCAATGATAGAGCTGGCATCATAACTTACTCGACCGCTAAGTTCACAAAAAATCATAACGTCGATTGTGAGCAAGAAGGCTATAAAGATAGCGAGAGTGAGGGTTCGGTAGATTTTGGCGAATATTCTCAAGGATTCTTGCTGGCAAATGTTCTGGAGTATGTTCTTGCAAAAAAAGATTTACTGCAATTGGAAGAGTATATAAAAGCATCTCGTATTCCAAATGCAAAAGCTTATACAAAAGAAATCGTTGACTTGGTTTTCTCTAGCAGCGGAAAGTAATAGGCGATCCAAAGGGCGAAAAGAGGCTTATTTTTGGTCGCCCCTTTAAAATACATATAAGACACAAAAAAGGGGACCACACAAAAAGCTAAAGGGGACAGCAAAAAAGGGACACATTTTATTTTCGGCCACCGTTGGTGCTGGTCAGTTAATAGATCTAACCCCTTTTCATTCGCCATCTGATTAGCGTCAGGCTTCAAGTCAGGTTTTTTTTGCGATTGTCACTATGGCAAAAGGCTTACAAAAAGGGGACAGATTTATTTTTTACCCCGATCCAAACGGGTTACCGCAGCAACTCACTGAAGACGACGGCCGCTGCATCTGGCAGGCCCGCTACCAGGTCTGGGGCAACACCCTGGCCGAACAGCAGGAAAGCTTCTTTGTCGAAGAGCAGAACCTGCGCTTCCAGGGCCAGTACCTGGACCGCGAAACCGGGCTGCACTACAACACCTTCAGGTTCTACGATCCGGATATCGGGCGGTTTATCAGCCCGGACCCGATTGGCTTGGCGGGTGGGATAAACCTGTTCCAGTACGCACCGGAGCCGTATGGGTGGGTGGATCCGTGGGGGTGGGTCAGTAATAATCCGGGTGTATACGATGTGTTTGGTGAGGCAAGGCTTCCCAAGGATATGTATCGTCTCAGCGACTATAAGCATTTTCAGGAATCGAATCGCCAGCTTTACTATCAGATGAAAAATAATCCGAGTCTTATGGCTCAAATAGAGCCAAAGTATCCTGGCACTTTTGCGCACGTTTCACCAGGGAAACGCGGTGCTTTTAAAGGTACCGCACCTGCTAGCTTGCCATGGCATCACCATGAAAATATTGGCGGCCTGCTTCAGTTAGTGGATTCAAAGGACCATAATTCTAGGCATAAGGATTACCACCCTTCTGGCCGCGGCGGCAGAAATAAGTGGGGCGGCGGCTCAATTTGTAGGTGAAATATGAAAAAATTTAGATCTCTTGAAGAATTAGTAAAAACCTTCCAAGCAGAGAGCCAGGAAGAGTGGATTTATACCAATATGGAGCAGTGGAATAACTCTTCAAAGAGTAATGAGTTCTATATAATTACAGAAGAAGAGATAGACGAGCTTGCTGATGATGAAGTGTATGAATCCGCAAGTGGTGCTTTCTTACCTAAAGAGTTGGAAGATCAGAATCTATATCCGTGGATACTGACAAGCACGTTAGAAGGTATTTTGCTTAATCTGAATGGTGGTAAAAACGCACCTTTAGAAAAAATCAGAGGCGCAATAAATTTCTATAGAGAAAATGATGCTTTCTTAAGCGCCTAAAAATGGACAGATTTATTATCGGCCACCGGTGGTGTGGGCCAGTAAAGAAATCTGTCCGCCCTTTTTATCAAGGATTCATGAGTAATCTTGTTAAAAAAACGGCTGTTCGATGGCGCTGAAAGCGATTTCTATGTGTTCAGCTCAATGTTGGATACTACAGATTTCGGATCAGTGCTCTTCGACAACCGGCAGGTCCAGTATTTATGGGAACTTGGTGAACTGCAGGCAGATGCGCTGGTAGGTCTGATTCCTGGCGCAAGAAAGCATCTGGATTTTCCAGGCGAAACGCCTGCGTATAAGCAAGGAAATCTTGCTCTGTACATACAACGCGTTAATGGTCTAGACGCCAATCGTTCGGTACTTATCGTCGTAGCGGCAGGAGAGGCGCAACCTGCGCGATTCGTGATTGATCTGTGTGGCGTGTTTGTGGACGAGTAAAGCTGTCTTCTGATTAGCGTCAGACTCAGATCGTGGTTTTTTGCGAGTGCCGCTATGGAAAAAGGCTTACACGCCGAAGCGCAACGGACCTCTCCCCTCGAGTCAGCGCGCTGGTTAATCTACGCACATCTACCGGGAACTGGATGTCCCGAGTCACGGAAGACAGACCGCGCCAGGACGGCAAACGACAGGATGTCGGAAGGTCTTAAAAAACCCGCTTCGGCGGGTTTTTTGTTGCCTGCAGAAAAGTCAGGCGACGCTGAACGCTGGTAGCCAGGCATGACACAGGTCTGCCCGCAAATCCGAGCCCCTCCTGTCAGTCCGCCGTAGCCAGGACCTGCGTATTACGCCCAGCGTGCTTGGCGCGATAGAGCGCGGTGTCGGCCTTGAGCAGCATGCCGGTGAAGTCCTCGGCGACGGGGCTGGTGCTGCCGTAAACGCCGGCGCTGAAGCTCAAGGTGATGGTCTTGTCGTCGACCTGCGCCGGGTGCTGGGTCAGGGATTGGCGAAGCTGATCGACCAGCTCCAGTGCGCCACTGGCGTCGGTGCCGGGCAGGATCAGCAGGAATTCTTCGCCGCCATAACGGCCGATGCTGTCGTTACGCCGCAGCCGTTGCTGGAGATGGTCCGCGCAGTGCCTGAGCACGGCATCGCCGACAAGATGGCCGTGGCTGTCGTTGATCTGCTTGAAGTGATCCAGATCGAGCATGGCGATGGACAGCGGCGTGCGTTGGCGTCGAGCACGCTCCAGCTCGTCGGTGAGTTGTTCGAGTATCGCCAGGCGATTGGGCAATCGGGTAAGCGTGTCGCGCAGGGCGGTCTGGCGCAGCTCCGATTCGATGCGCTCGCGCGACAGCAGCACCAGGCCGAAGGAGAACATGATGATGGTGGCGGCGCCGAGGGCGACCGATACCGTCTGTTTCAGGTTGCTGACGTCGTAGTGCATCTCCGCCGGCGCGCCGCTGAGGATGACCACCACGCGGATGCCCAGGCCGAACAGGCTGATGCCTGCGCCGATCATCAGGATTCGGTGGGCGCGCCCGCCGAGCACGGCATGGCGGCGGCTCAGGTGCAGAATCACCAGACATTGGCTGAACAGCAGCAGGCAGGCGACCAGTTGGCGGGGTTCCTGGGTGTCGATCAGCAGGCTGAGTAGCACGCCCAGCAGCAGCGGGAAGGCAAAGGCCAGTCGCCAGGGCGGGCGCCTGCCGTGGATCAGCGGCAGGCTGACCGTGTAGAACGCCAGCGCAGTGGACAGCAGTGTGTTGGCCAGCACATAGCTGAACCACATCGACACCTGCCCGAACAGGGTGAAGCCGATGTAGGCCAGCGAGTGGGACAACATGCCCAGACCGGTGGTGAGCATGCCGTCGCGATGACGCAGTTGGCCCACCAGGATCAGACAGCTGCCCATGATCACGGCGACCAGTGCGACGGCTCCGAACAGTGTCTGGGTGTGGGCGATCATGTCAGCCTTCTTGTTTTCTGATCTGCGTTGACTCTGGGGCAATTCCCCTCACGGGCTCAGGCCCACCAGTAGCGCACCATATGGAAGAACACGGGGGCAGCGAAGCACACCGAATCCAGGCGGTCGAGCATGCCGCCGTGGCCTTCGATCATATGACCCCAGTCCTTCACGCCACGATCACGCTTGATCGCCGACATCACCAGGCCGCCGGCGAAACCGAGCATGCACACCAGCAGGGCGAACAGCCCGGCCTGCCAGAAGGCGAAGGGGGTGATCCAGCACAGCATGGCGCCGATCAGGGTAGCCAGTGCCACGCCGCCGATAAATCCTTCGATGGTCTTGGATGGCGAAAGATTGGGGGCGATCTTGTGTTTGCCGAACAGCTTGCCGCACACGTACTGCAGCACGTCGGAGAGCTGCACGACGATGATCAGCCAGGCGATCAGCAGCAGGTTGCGGCCCTCGTAACCGGGGATGTCCAGGGTCAGCAGCGCGGGTACCGAGGAGATGCAGTACACAGCGATCATCAAGCCCCATTGCACCTTGGCCGCGCGCTCGAGATAGCGCGTGGTATCACCGCCCAGCGAGGCGAGGATCGGCAGCAGCAGGAACAGATAGACCGGGATGAAGATGGCGAACAGGCCGTACCAGCCGAAGGCGATCAGCAGGTACTGCATCGGCAGGGCGAAATAGAAGGCTGCCACCAGCGCCGGATAGTCGCTGCGTCGGGTCGGCGTCAGCGTCATGAACTCGCGCAGGGCGTAGAAGGACACGAAGTAGAACAGCACCACGACGCCGATGTTGCCGAACAGGAAGGCGATGCCGATCACCAGCACCATCACCCACCAGGCGTTGATCCGCGCGTTGAGGTTGTCGATCACCGGGTTGGGTTGATCACCACTGCGCCGCTTGAGGACGAAGCCGACCAGGCTGGCCAGCAGGAGCAGGGCACCGATACCGGCGAACAGCAGCAAAGTGTTGTTATCCATCTCAGGCCTCCTCGGGTGCCAGTGCCAGCAGGGCGTTACGTGCGCGTTCCAGGAAGGCGTCCTTGCTCTCGCCCTCGATGCGCTCCAGCGCTGCGCCGAAACTGAGGGTGCACAGCAGAGGCAGCGGCAGCGCCCTGCCCTTGGGCATTACCCGATTCAGGTTGGCGATCCACACCGGCACCAGCTCCACGTCGGGGCGCGCCTGGGCCAGGTGATAGAGGCCACTCTTGAACGGCAGCAGCGGCTCGTCGCCGAGATTGCGTGTGCCCTCGGGGAAGATGATCAGCGAGTCGCCGCCGTCCAGCGCATCGAGCATCGCCTGCAGTGGGTTGGCGCCTTCCTTGCGCTCGCGGTCGACCAGCACGCCGTTGAATACGTTATTGATCAGGAAGCTGCGCACGCCCGGCTTCTGCCAGTAGTCGGCGCCGGCCACCGGCCGGGTGCGCTTGCGCAGTTCCGGCGGCAGCGATGCCCAGAGCAGGACGAAGTCGCCATGGCTGCTGTGGTTGGCGTAGTACAGGCGTTGCGTCGCCTGCGCGGTGCTGCCGAGCCACAAGGCTCGGGCACCGGTCAGCAGGCGAGCTGCCGAGGTAATGGCGAAAGCGGTCAATGCGGCGAGCATGGCGACTCCTTAAGCGAAAACGATGAAGAACCCGAGTGCGACGATGAAAATCTGTAGCAGCAGGCACAGCGCCTGTTTACGTAGCAGGCCGAGCGCACCCTGAGCGCGCAGGCTCCAGTCGCGACCAGCCTGCTGCGCATTCTGCAGTCCCAGCTTCTGCAGCGCCTGATCCAGCGCATGAGTCTGGCTGTCGAGCTGTTCGCCGGCCTCGGCCAGACGCTGGAACAGTTCGGCATCCAGCGCCGCGCGCAACGCCCAGTATTTTTCGGCCAGGCCGGCGACCAGCAGCGCTGCGCAGAGCAGCGCCAGCATCAGGCTTGGCGGTGCACCCAGCCAAGGCGCCAGGCCGAAGAGCACGGCGACCAAACTCAGCGCGCTGGAAAAGTGATCGAGGCTACGCCCACGGCGCAACAAGGCCGCAACCAATAGCAGATCAGCCTGCATGAGCGACCTCCAGTGGCGGGCTGGCAACGAGCATGCCCTGCAGCGCGGCCAGATGTTGTGGTTTGAGCACGACCTGTGGTCGGGCCTGGCGGATCAGCTCAACGGCGGACGCGACGCTCTGGCAGCGGCCGCTGTACAGCAGCCAGGCCGCCACGGCTGTGGCACTGCGCGAGTAGCCCAGGGCGCAGCACACCAGCAGCGGGCCGTTATGACGCAGGCGTTCGATGGCTTCGGCGGCGCGTTGGCAGGTCAGCGTATCCGGCGCCACCAGATCCAGTGACGGCAGACTGCTGTAGGCGCTCGGTGTGTGCAGCAGCGGCAGTTCGGCGCACAGGTCGACCATGGCGGCGTAGCCACCGAGTTCGCCGGGCAGGCGGCCAAGATGGATGCCCTCCACCACCTGACTCGGCATTGGCTGGCGATAGGTCCATAGCCGCGAGTTGATCCAGGCACCGAGCAGATAGGGCGCAAGCAACGCTGTCGCGGCCGGGCTGAGGCGGCCGTTGGCTTGCTTCTGGAAGCCGCCAGCGCCGAACAACAGGTAGTTGAGTGCGACCATGGCCAGGGCAACGGTTGGCCAGAACAGCCATAGCCAGGCACCGCCCAGCTTGACGGCCAGCACGGCGCACAGCGTTGCGCCAAGCCCATAGCGCAGCGCCAGGCGCCAACGCCGTGGATCGCTGGCCAGGCGCATCTGCGTAAGCGGCGTAGCGCCCTGCAGCGGCAGCAGCCACAGACAGAAGAAGCCCGCCAGCGCCCCGGTGGGCAGGTCGATGAAGTGATGCTGCCAGGTGGTCAGTACGGAAATGCCGATCAGCGCCATCCACCCGTGCAGCAGGCCACGCCAGAACGGGCCGCGGGTGTGATTGGCGAACATCGCCCAGATGATCACCAGCAGGGTGATATGCAGCGACGGCGCCTGGTTGAAGGGTTTGTCGAAGCCCATCAGTACGTCGAACATCAGGCCGAAGGTGCCGTCCAGCGGTGGCCGCTCGAAGGTGAAGCGCAGCGGCCAGAGCAGGAAGCAGGCGACGCAGATCACCTGCGCGGCGAGCAGGCGCAGGGCGTGGCGATCCATCTCGCGGCGGCAGGCCGGCAACAGGAAGGACAGGCCGTAGAGCAGGTCGATCGACCAGTACGGCACGATGGTCCAGGGCCAGAGCGGGATCTGCGGCTCCCAGGCGAAGACTAGGCTTCCGACATCATCGCGTTGCCCGGTCAGCCAGTTGGCGAAGCCGTAGCTGGCGAAGAACAGCGGGCCGAGCAACAGCAGCCAGAGTACGCCGCGCTTCCACAATCCCTGTTCGCGCGTGTTGTCCATCACTTCACCCGTTGTGCCAGGGATACGCTGAAGATGCCCCACTGGTCGATGCGCTGCGCCACCTTGCGAAAGCCCGCCGCTTCCACCAGCTGATCCATCTCCGCCTGGCTGCGCCGGCGCATGACCCAGGCCTGGCCGCCGCGGTGGCTGGTCAGGGCGCGGGCGATCAGCTCCAGCTGCGGGTGCCAGGGCTGGCCGGTGTAGACCAGGTAACCGCCCTCCTCGACCGCTGCGGCCAGCCCGGCCAGCGAGTCGCCGACCATCTGGTTGCTGCCGAACAGCTCGTACAGGCCGGAGACCACTGCCAGGGTCGGCTTCGGCTCGAGCGCAGCGAGATCGTCACGGTCGAAGGCATCGCCTTTTACGAAGCGGGCGATGTCACCCAGGCCCTTGTGCTGGATCAGGGCATTGCCGTCACGCACGTTGATGTCGCTGTAGTCGCGCAGCAGGATCGAATCGGGGCGCTGCTGCTGGCCCTCCAGCGATTCGAGGATGTAGCGGCCGTGGCCGGCGGCGATATCGACGATGCGCACCGCCCTGCCCGTCTCGCGCAGCCGGGCCATGGCCAGGCGCAACAACTCTTCGGCGTGCAGCTTGCGTTGGCGGATGCCACGCCAGCCGATGGAATCCAGGTAGTTCGCATCGATCAGCCGGCCCAGTGCGCCCTTGCCGGTGGGCTGGTTGCGGTAGACGTAATCGAGGGTACTGCCGGAATCGAAGCCGGTGTCGAAGCCCAGTTTCACCCCGGCCGAGAGCGTGCTGCCCAGGCGCATGCCGGCGCGGGTGGCGCGCCAGTAGAGGTCGCGCAGCGAGTTTCTCGGCAGTGGCGCGGCCAGTTCCTCGGCTTCGGCGCATGTGGCGCCCAGACGATCGGCATCGAGCAGCGAGGGCCGCGCCAGCGGCTCCTCGAAGTTGCGCAGGATAAAGCGTCGCGCGCGGCTCAGGGCATGGGCGCGGTCGCGCTCGCCAAGAGTGTCGTGGAAGAAGCCGGGCAGCAGGTGCTTTTCCTTGCGCAGGCTGCCGAGGCGCTCGAAGAAGTCCTCCTGCGGTTTGCGATGGACGACGAAGTCGGCGCCGGAGATCAGCAGCTGGGTCGGCACTTGTATAGCCTGGGCGTCGGCGACGACGCGCTCGGCCGCCTCGTACAGGCCGAGCAGCATGGTCACCGAGATCGGCCGGGCGATCAGCGAGTCGTTCTCGAAGGAGGCGATGCGCTCGGGATCGTGGCTGAGGAACCTCGCCTTCACGTAGCTGTTGACGAAGAAGTTGCCGCGCCAGGCGTGCAGCAGCTTCAGGCCGGGCCGGGCGAAGGGCACGTAGAGTTTGACCTTGAAGGCCGGCGAGGCGAGTACCAGGCAGCGCACCTTCGGCGCGTAGTCATGAGCCCAGGTGGAGACGATCACCGCGCCGACGCTTTGCGCCACCACCGCCAGGTCCTCTTCGGCTATGCCGTGTGCGCTGCCGATATGCTCGATAAAGGTCTGCACGTCGCGCACGCTGATGGCGAAGCTCGGGCTGTCGCCGCGCGCACCGGGCGACAGCCCATGGCCACGGGCATCCCAGGCGAAGAAGTCGCAGTGCGGCAGCTCCAGCTCGTCCACCAGGTGGCCCATGCGTCCACCATGCTCATGGCCGCGATGGAACAGCACCACCGCCTGGCGTGGGCCGTCCGCGGGCACAGTCGCCGGCCAGTGGCGATAGTTCAGCTCGACGCCGTCGTGGGTGGCAAAGGTGTGCAGTTGTACGGGGCGCATGGAATCTCCTTATTCCTTGAATGGGTCAGGCCGCTTCGGCCAACCCCTGGCGAACGCGGTTATAGAGCGTATAGAGCAGCAGGGCCAGGATCAGCGCCAGCGCCAGGTTGATCCACAAGGCAGGCAGCAGGCCGGTGGCGACGCCGGCACCGATCACGCCGAAGCAGAAGGCGCGGTCGCTCTTGCCCATCGGCCCGTCATAGCGGCGTGAGGCGCCGACCATGGGGCCGAGCACGCCGGCGTACTCGCTGATCACCGCCATCACCACCGCCAGGACCACCAGCAGCGGCGAGACACCGGGCAGCAGGGCGAAGGGCAGATACAGGGCACTGTCGGCAATCACGTCGCACAGCTCGTTGAGGTAGGCGCCGAGCTTCGACTGCTGGCCGAACTCGCGCGCGAGCATGCCGTCGACGGCATTGAGCGCCATGCGCAGCAGCATCCACAGGGGGATCAGGGCGAACAGCCAGACGACATGGCTGAAGGCTGCGAGTAGAACGCCGAGCAGCACGGAGACGACGGCGGCGGCCAGGGTCACCTGGTTGGCGGTCACGCCGCGTGCATACAGACGCTCGACGCCGGGGCGCAGCAGGTTCTGGAAGGCCGGTTTGAGCTGGTAGATCGACGGCATGGCAGTGAAGTCCTTTTCCTGATCGAATGATCGGCCATCTGCTTGGGCGATACTGTGCGCCCGTCGAGGCTTATGAGGCATGCGTTGGCATTGCCGCACGTTATACCCTGTGCCCCGAATTTCCTAGCGTCGGCGATTGACCTGCACATCCCCGGGCGGGCGCTGTGGCAGGCGTTCGACAGCATCCGTCCGTTACAGTGATTCGCCCAGGCGGCTCAGCAGCGGCTCTTCACCGCGCAGCTCGGTCTGTTGCTGGCAGACCCATTGGAAGGCGCGTTCGTTGAGTTCGGCGATGGCGCGCGGGCCCTCACCTTCGGCATACATCGGCGCGCCGATGATCACCTGAATGGTGCCCGAGCGCTTGCCCCAGCCCGCCTTGGGCCAGAACTCGCCGGCGTTGTGCGCGATGGGCAATACCGGCAGACCGGCATTCACCGCCAGTGCGGTGCCGCCACGGGAGAACTTGCCGATCTGCCCCGGCGGAATGCGCGTGCCTTCGGGGAATACCAGCACCCAGGCGCCCTGCTTGAGACGTTCGTCGCCCTGCTTGGCCAGCTGCTTGAGTGCGGCCTTGGGGTTGCTGCGGTCGATGGCGATGGGCTTGAGCAGCGCCATGCCCCAGCCGAAGAACGGCACGCGCAGCAACTCGCGCTTGACCACCTGGCTGAGCGGCTCGAAGTAGGCGGAGAGGAAGAACGTCTCCCAGGTGCTCTGGTGGTTGGCGAGGATCACGCAGGGGCGCTGCGGGATGTTCTCCAACCCGCGCACTTCATAGCGGATGCCGACGATCACCCTGGCCAGCCACACGGCGCAGCTGCACCAGGCCTGAACGACGAAGCGGTAGCGTTGGCGGAACGGCAGCAAAGGCGCGACCACCAGGCTGATCAGGCACCAGAAGAACGAACTGGACGACAGCAGCAGGTAGAAAAGCGTGACTCTGAAAGCCTGCAGGATCGCCATGAAGCTTCGCACCTTATGAGAGCAGTCGATCGGCGACGGCCGCCAGATCGTCGAATACCAGGGTTCCTGGCGGCAGAGGCTTGGCCAGGGTACGTTCGCCCTTGCCGGTTTTCACCAGCACAGGCTGACAATCGACGGCCAGCGCAGCCTGCAGGTCACCGCTGCTGTCGCCGACGAACCAGATTCCCGTCAGATCCGTGGCGTAATGCGCAGCGATCTGTTTGAGCATGCCCGCTTTCGGCTTGCGGCACTCGCAGCCATCGTCCGGCCCGTGCGGGCAATGGACTATCAGGCCGACTTCGCCGCCCTGCTCAGCCACCAGCTGACGCAGGCGCGCGTGCATCGATTCCAGGGTCGCCAGGTCGTAATAGCCGCGGGCGATGCCGGACTGGTTGGTGGCCACGGCCACCGTCCAGCCGGCCTTGGACAGGCGTGCGATGGCGGCAATCGACGACGGGATTGGAATCCACTCGTCGAGCGTCTTGATATAGGCGTCGGAGTCTTCGTTGATGACACCGTCGCGGTCGAGAATGATCAGATTCATGGGAGCCGTTTCAGATACTAGGGGTAGGAGCGAGCTTTGCTCGCGAAGCTTTTATGTGCTTGGTTCGCGAGCAGAGCTTGCTCCTACCTATTTTCCATCAGCCCAGTACCGAGATGTCCGCCACGCCGAGGAACAGCCCGCGCAGGCGGGCCAGCAGGGCATAGCGGTTGGCGCGCACGCGCGCATCTTCGGCGTTGACCAGCACCGCCTCGAAGAAGGCGTCCACCGGCTCGCGCAGGCTGGCCAGCTTGGCCAGCGCCTCGTCGTACTGGCGGGCAGCGGCCAGCGGCTGTACCGCGTGGTCGGCCTGCTGGATGGCGGCGTGCAGGGCGAACTCGCTGGGGTTGTCGAAGTAGTGCGCCTCCACCTGGGCAGCGACGCCACCTTCGGCCTTGCTCAGCAGGTTCGACACGCGCTTGTTGGCGGCGGCCAGGGCTTCGGCCTGCGGCAGCTTGCGGAAGGTCTGCACCGCCTGCACACGTTGGTCGAAGTCCAGTGGAGATGTCGGATTGACAGCGCGCACCGCCTGGTACACGGCCACGTCGATGCCTTCGTCTTCGTAGCGCGCGCGCAGCCGGTCGAAGATGAACTCCAGCACCTGGGCGGCCAGGCCGTCGGCCTTGACCTTGCCGGCGTACTGGACAACGGCGAAGTCCACCGCAGCAGCCAGGTCCAGATCCAGACCCTTCTCGATCAGGATGCGCAGCACGCCGAGGGCGGCGCGACGCAGGGCGTAGGGGTCCTTGGAACCGGTCGGCAGCATGCCGATGCCGAAGATGCCAACCAGGGTGTCGAGCTTGTCGGCCACGGCCACGGCGGCACCGGTCAGGGTGCTTGGCAGTTCGGCGCCGGCACCGCGCGGCATGTACTGCTCGTTCAGGGCCAGGGCGACGTCTTCCGGCTCACCATCGTTGAGCGCGTAGTAGTAACCGGCGATGCCCTGCATCTCGGGGAACTCGCCAACCATCTCGGTGGCCAGGTCGCATTTGCACAGCAGGCCGGCACGGGCGGCGCGCTGGGCATCGCCACCGACTTCGCGGGCGATGAAGCCGGCGAGCGCCGATACCCGTTGAGCCTTGTCGAATACCGAACCGAGCTGGGCCTGGAACACCACGTTGGCCAGGCGCTGGTTGAAGTTCTCCAGCTTCTGCTTCTTGTCCTGCTTGAAGAAGAACTCGGCGTCGGTGAGGCGCGGGCGCACCACTTTCTCGTTGCCCAGCACGATCTGCGCCGGGTCCTTGGACTCGACATTGGCCACGGTGATGAAGCGCGGCAACAGCTTGCCGCCCGCGTCGAGCAGGCAGAAATACTTCTGGTTGTCCTGCATGGTGGTGATCAGCGCTTCCTGCGGCACCTCGAGGAAGCGCTCCTCGAACGAGCAGACCAGCGGCACCGGCCATTCGACCAGGGCGGTGACTTCATCCAGCAGCGCCGGCGGCACGATGGCCGTGCCCTGCTCGGCGGCAGCCAGCTCGTCGACGCGGCGGCTGATGATTTCGCGGCGCTCGGCGAAGTCGGCCAGCACGTAGGCGCTGCGCAGGTCTTCGGCGTAAGCCTTGGGGCTGCTGATGCGCACGTCGCGGTTGGCGTGGAAGCGGTGGCCGCGGGACACGCGACCGGCTTTCTGGGTGAGGATCTCGCAGTCGATGACTTCGTCACCGAAGAGCATTACCAGCCATTGGGTCGGACGCACGAATTCGTCGCGGCGCGCGGCCCAGCGCATGCGTTTGGGGATCGGCAGGTCGTTCAGCGAGTCGGCCACGATGGTGGGCAGCAGGTTCACCGCCGGCTGGCCGGGAATGTGCTGGGCGAAACGCAGCTTCGGCCCGCTGCGGTCGATCTCGGCGATATCCACGCCGCATTTGCGGGCGAAGCCCAGAGCGGCCTGGGTCGGCTTGCCGTCAGCGTCGAAGGCGGCCTGGATGGGCGGACCGTCGAGGTTCATGCTGCGGTCGGCCTGCTGCGCTTCGAGCTGCTCGACCAGCACCGCCAGGCGGCGTGGCGCAGCGTAGGCGCGGGCGCTGGCGTAGTTCAGGCCGGCAGCCTTGAGGCCTTTTTCCACGCCCGCGAGGAAGGCATCGCCAAGGGTTTTCAGGGCTTTCGGTGGCAGCTCTTCGGTGCCCAGTTCAACCAGAAAGTCGTGCGCACTCATGCTTGTGCCTCCGCGTTGTTACCTTGCCCATCGTCTTGCAGCAGACCCGACTCCTTGAGCTTGGTCAGCACTTCGTCACGCAGCTCGGGCGTGGCCATGGGGAAGCCAAGACGCGCACGCGCCTTCAGGTAGCTATGCGCCACGTCGCGGGCCAGGGTACGCACACGCAGGATGTACTGCTGGCGAGCGGTCACCGAGATGGCGCGGCGGGCGTCGAGCAGGTTGAAGGTGTGCGAGGCCTTGAGCACCATCTCGTAGGTCGGCAGCGGCAGGTCGAGGGCGATCAGGCGGTTGGCCTCGCTCTCGTAGAAATCGAACAGCTCGAACAGCTTCTCGACGTTGGCGTGCTCGAAGTTGTAGGTGGACTGTTCCACCTCGTTCTGGTGGAACACGTCGCCGTAGGTCACGGTGCCGAACGGGCCGTCGGTCCAGATCAGGTCGTAGACCGAGTCGACGCCCTGCAGGTACATGGCCAGGCGCTCCAGACCATAGGTGATCTCGCCGGTCACCGGGTAGCACTCGATGCCACCGGCCTGCTGGAAGTAGGTGAACTGGGTGACCTCCATGCCGTTGAGCCAGATTTCCCAGCCCAGGCCCCAGGCGCCGAGGGTCGGCGATTCCCAGTTGTCTTCGACGAAGCGCACGTCATGCACTTCCGGGTCGAGGCCGATGGCCTTGAGCGAACCCAGGTACAGCTCCTGGAAGTTTTCCGGGTTGGGCTTGAGTACCACCTGGAACTGGTAATAGTGCTGCAGGCGGTTGGGGTTTTCGCCGTAACGGCCATCGGTCGGGCGACGTGAAGGCTGCACGTAGGCGGCGTTCCAGGTTTCCGGGCCGACGGCGCGCAGGAAAGTGGCGGTGTGGAAGGTGCCGGCGCCCACTTCCATGTCGTAGGGTTGCAGCACTACGCAGCCCTGTTCGGCCCAGTAGTTCTGCAGGGCCAGGATCAGGTCCTGGAAGGTGCGCACGGCAGGCTTGTTCTGGCTCACGAAGAAATCACCTGTGGAGGCTTGCGAGGGAAAGCCGGGGAGTATATCGAAACTCGGCGCAAGCCGCAGGGTACGGCTGGCACAGAGCGCGGCTGAGGCAGCAGCGGGTTATTCGCGATGGATAGCGCCGCACCGTCCAGAATCGCGAATGAATTCGCGCCTGCAGGGATTAAAGCGATATTTGCTAAGGCTGTATTTATATACAGCTATGATTATAGTCCCCCTTCCATCCTGACCGAGGCTTTCAACCATGCCCCGCTGCTTCTGGTGTACCGATGATCCGCTGTACCAGGCCTACCATGACGAGGAATGGGGCGTGCCGCAGCGCGATGCCGGCCAGCTGTTCGAAATGCTCCTGCTCGAAGGCGCGCAGGCCGGTCTGTCATGGATCACCGTGCTGAAGAAGCGCGAGCGCTATCGTCGGGTGCTGCATGGTTTTGACCCCGAGCGCCTGGCGCGGCTCTCCGACGAAGAGATCGAAGTGCTGATGCAGGACCCCGGCATCATCCGCAATCGCCTCAAGCTCAAGGCCGTGCGGCAGAACGCCCAGGCCTGGCTGAAACTGGAGGATCCGGTAGTCTGGCTCTGGTCGTTTGTCGGTGGCGCGCCGAAAATCAATCATTTCAGCGACCGCAGCCAGATGCCGGCGGTGACGCCGGAGGCCGAGGCGATGAGCAAGGCGTTGCGCAAGGCCGGCTTCAACTTCGTCGGGCCGACCATCTGCTATGCCTTCATGCAGGCCACGGGTATGGTGATGGACCACACCACCGACTGCGACCGCTACGCGCAACTGAAGGGCTCATGACGACCATCACCACCCTGGACGAACTGCAGGCTGTTTACGGCGACAGCCACGAGCGCTCGCGGCGCAAGGAACTGCCGCGGCTGATCGAACCCTACCGCGCGCTGATCCAGGCCTCGCCCTTCGTGGTACTGGCCAGCGCCGGCCCGGATGGCCTGGATTGTTCACCGCGAGGCGATGCGCCGGGCTTCGTGCACATCCTCGACGACCAGACCCTGTTGTTGCCGGATCGCCCCGGCAACAACCGCATCGACAGCCTGCGCAACATCGTGCTGAACCCGCAGGTGGCGCTGCTGTTCCTGATCCCGGGCGTCGGCGAAAGCCTGCGAGTCAACGGCCGGGCGGAAATCACCCTCGATCCCGAGTTGCTGGAGCTGGGCCGCGCCCAGGGCAAGCTGCCGCGCAGCGCGCTGCGTATTCATATAGAGACCTGCTACTTCCAGTGCTCCAAGGCGGCGGTGCGCTCCGGGCTGTGGGATGTCTCGCGTCAGGTGGAACGCGCCAGCCTGCCGAGTGCCGGCGATATTTTTCGCCACATCTACGACGAGTTCGATGTCGAAGCCTACGAGCGTGACCTGCAGCAGCGGCTTCGGACGAGCCTTTACTGACTGCGCGGTCGCCCAACGGTACAATTGGCGCTTTTGTGAGTGGTCGGAGTCTGTCGTGGAAAAACTCAAGGGCGCCCTGGTGGTCGGTTTCCTGCGCCTGTTCGCATTGCTGCCCTGGCGCGCCGTGCAGGCCGTGGGCAATACCATCGGCTGGCTGATGTGGAAGCTGCCGAACGGCTCGCGCGAGGTGGTGCGCATCAACCTGAGCAAGTGCTTCCCCGAACTTAACCAGGCCGAGTTGGACAGGCTCGTCGGGCAGAGCCTCAAGGACATCGGCAAGACCCTCACCGAAAGCGCCTGCGCCTGGATCTGGCCGGCGCAGAAGTCGCTCGCTCTGGTCCGCGAAGTGGAAGGCCTGGAAGTGCTGCAACAGGCGCTGGCCTCGGGCAAGGGCGTGGTCGGCATCACCAGCCATCTGGGCAACTGGGAAGTGCTCAACCACTTCTACTGCAACCAGTGCAAACCGATCATTTTCTACCGCCCGCCCAAGCTCAAGGCGGTCGACGAGCTGCTGCAGCAGCAGCGCGTACAGATGGGCAACCGCGTTGCGCCGTCGACCAAGGAAGGCATCCTCAGCGTCATCAAGGAAGTGCGCAAGGGCGGCGCGGTGGGTATTCCGGCCGACCCGGAACCGAGCCGTTCATCAGGTGTGTTCGTTCCCTTCCTCGGTACCACCGCGCTGACCAGCAAATTCGTCCCCGGCATGCTCTCCGGTGGCAAGGCGGTCGGTGTGTTTCTGCATGCGCTGCGTCTGCCGGACGGCAGCGGCTACAAGGTGATCCTCGAGGCGGCGCCGGAAGGCATGTACAGCGAGAACGTCGAAGAAGGCGTGGCGGCCATGAGCGCAGTGGTGTCGCGCTACGTGCGCAACTACCCGAGCCAGTACATGTGGAGCATGAAGCGCTTCAAGAAGCGCCCGGACGGCGAGGCCAAGTGGTACTGACGCTCTGAGCGTCATTAAGGAAGGCGCCTGGATGGCGCCTTTTTTCCGCCGCCTGCTGGGCGCCTGCGCGCTAATGCGCTATTAAAGGCGGCATCGCCCGTCCAATCATGGAGCCGTCATGTCCAACCAGCGTCAGCAGGTGCGTACCCCGATGAAGTGCCGGATCAAGATCAGTCATCCGAGTTTCGGTGAGCTGCTGGCGCAGACCCGTGACCTGTCCGATAGCGGCGTCTATGTGAAGCACCCGGACATGACCGCCCTGGCGGTCGGCACCGAGGTCACCGGCCAGGTACAGGATCTGCCCTTCCCCGCGCCGGTATTGAAGATGGAAGTGATGCGTGTGGACGCCGAAGGGGCTGGTCTGCGGTTTCTCGGCGAGGCCTGAGCGATTCGCCTCGGTTTAGCCCCCGCCAATAAATGTTTCGGGCCCATGGAACATTTTGTTACATCTGCACTCTGATCATGACCTCACCCCGAGGTGGCGTCCGTCAGAGGCGTTTTCGACATGAGTCGAGTGGTACCCGAACTTCCCGCCAAGGGCGCTGATGCGCCTGATCTGCTTTCTTCCTCTCAACCTGGCTGGCTGCAACGCAATCGCCACCTGATCGGCCTCGGTCTTTCGCTGCTGTTGTTCGGCCTGGCGCTGGTCGCCTGCTGGCACCTAGTGCGCGAGATCAACCCGGATCAGGTCCGTGAATCCCTGGCGGCGGTGTCGTCGCAGGCGCTGCTCGGCGCCCTGCTGGCCACTGTGCTGGGCTTTGCGGTGATGCTCGCCTACGAGTGGTCGGCCAGTCGCTACGCCAATGTCCATCTGCCGCCGCCGACCCTGGCGCTGGGCGGCTTCTGTGCGTTCGCCATCGGCAATGCCGTGGGTCTGTCGGCGCTGTCCGGCGGTTCGGTGCGCTATCGGCTGTATGGGCGCAACGGTCTAGGTGCGGGCGATGTGGCGCGCATGAGCCTTTTCGCCAGTCTGTCGCTGGGCGTCAGCCTGCCGATTCTCGCGGCCCTGGCAGCTCTGTTCGATCTGGAAGATGCCTCGGCCGCGCTGCGTTTGTCCGAACCCGTGCTGGCAGGGCTGGCCGTTGCCGTGTTGGCCACGGCGCTGACCGTGGCGCGGCTGGTCAGCCGCAAGCGTCTGGCCGAGCGCCCCGCGCCCGGCTGCTGGCAGGTGGATCTGGGGCGCTTCAGCCTGCGTCTGCCCGGCCTGCGCATGAGCCTGACGCAGCTGCTGATCAGCAGCCTCGACGTGCTGATCGCCGCCAGCGTGCTGTACCTGCTGCTGCCCGAGGCGCCGCCTTTCTCTTCCTTCGTGCTGATCTACATGCTGGCCCTGGCCGCTGGCGTGCTGAGCCATGTGCCGGGTGGCGTCGGGGTGTTCGAGGCGGTATTGCTGGCGGCCTTTTCCACGCGTATCGACCCGGCCGGGCTGGTCGCCGCCATGCTGCTGTACCGCCTGCTCTATGTGATCCTGCCGCTGCTGGCGGCCGGGCTCCTGCTGCTGGCTGCCGAAGCGCGTCGCCTGTGGTTTCCGCGCCAGGTGGCACGCATGGCCAGCGGCATGGCGGCGCCGCTGCTGGCGCTGTTGGTGTTCTGCGCCGGCGCGGTGCTGCTGTTCTCCGGGGTGACGCCGACAGTGGACGAGCATCTGCAGGCTCTTGGCTTTCTCATGCCGCCGCAACTGATCGCCGCCTCGCACCTGGCGGCCAGCCTGGTGGGCACGCTCTGTCTGCTGCTGGCGCAAGGGCTGCGCCGGCGTCTGTCGGCGGCCTGGGCACTGACTCTGGTGCTGCTTTGCCTGGGGGTGGTGCTGTCACTGCTCAAAGGCTTCGACTGGCCGGAGGCATTGGCCCTGGCAGCCATCGCCGGCTTGCTGGCGCTGTTTCGCCGCGAGTTCTACCGACGTAGCCGGCTGATGGACGTACCGGCCTCGGGGCTGGTGCTGGCGGCCACGGCGGGTGTGATCGCGGCATCGGTGTGGCTGCTGCTGTTCGCCTATCAGGATGTCGCCTACAGCCATCAGCTGTGGTGGCAGTTCGAACTGGACGCCAACGCCCCGCGTGGCCTGCGAGCGGCGCTGGGCAGCGCGCTGGTGCTGCTGGCGGTCGGCCTGACCTGGCTGCTGCGCGCCACACCGCCGAATATCAGCCTGCCGGACCAGGAGGCGTTGCTGCGCGCGCGGGCCATCGTTCAGGCCTCGCGTCAGCCTGAGGGCGGCCTGGCACTGAGTGGCGACAAGGCGCTGCTGTTCCACCCTGATGGTGAAGCCTTCCTCATGTACGCCCGCCGCGGGCGCAGCCTGGTGGCACTGTTCGACCCCATCGGCCCGGCGACTGCTCGTGCCGAGCTGATCTGGCAGTTTCGCGACCTGTGCGACCGCCACCATGCGCGGCCGGTGTTCTATCAGGTGCGCGCGGAGAATCTGCCCGGCTATATCGACATCGGCCTGACCGCGCTGAAGCTCGGTGAAGAGGCGCTGGTGGACCTGAAAACCTTCGACCTGGCCAGCAACGGCAAGGAGATGAAGGCGCTGCGCTACACCTGGAATCGTGGCCAGCGCGACGGCCTGAGCCTGGAATTCCATGCCCCGGGCCAGGTACCGATGGAAGAGCTGCAGGCGATTTCCGATGCCTGGCTGCAGGGCAAGAACGTACGCGAGAAGGGCTTTTCCCTAGGCCGTTTCAGTCCCGAATACCTGGCGCACTTTCGCGTCGTGGTGGTGCGTTTCGAAGGTCATGCGGTGGCCTTCGCCAACCTGCTGGAATGTGAGACGCGTGCTGTGGCCAGCCTCGATCTGATGCGCGTACTGCCGGATGCGCCGAAGTCGACCATGGAG
The DNA here is from genome assembly GCF_018221585.1 of Pseudomonas sp. KB-10. Lineage (NCBI taxonomy): Bacteria > Pseudomonadati > Pseudomonadota > Gammaproteobacteria > Pseudomonadales > Pseudomonadaceae > Pseudomonas > Pseudomonas sp. KB-10. Next base: position 831,835 of record NZ_QYYB01000001.1, on the reverse strand, counting down.
TTCCTCATGCTCGGCCTGATCCAGCAGTTCCAGGGCGAGGGCTATGCGCGCTTCAGCCTCGGCATGGTGCCCCTGGCCGGCCTGCAGACGCGCAAGGGGGCGCCGCTGCCCCTGCGCCTCGGTGCGCTGGTGTTCGACCGCGGCGAGAATTTCTACAACTTCCAGGGCCTGCGCCGCTTCAAGGACAAGTTCCTGCCGCAGTGGGAGCCGCGCTACCTGGCCGTGCCGGCCGGGCTCGATCCCTGGGTGGCATTGGCTGATACCGCCGCGCTGATCGCCGGCGGCCTGGGTGGACTGGTGAGGCGCTGAGATGAGCAGAATGACAAGGCGGCGGGGTGCGCTGTTGCTGGCCGTGGCACTGGCCGCGGGGGCGGCGGGCTGGTGGTGGTCGATGCGCGCGGCCGTGCATCTGCAGAGGGTGCAGATTCAGGGTAAATCGGCGCAGTTGCTCAGCCAGGGCGAGGCACGTCAGCGTGTGCTGCTGATCGCACCGACCGAGCAGGCGCTGGATGAAGCCATGCTGCACCGTCTCGCCGAAGCCGGCGATCTGCGCCTGTTGCAACTGCCCTTCTCGCCTGGCGACTGCAAGGCGCAACGGCAACTGATCAGCCAGGCCCGCGAGAAGCTGGGCGGCGCGCCGACCCTGGTCGCCGGCATCGGCCCGGCAGCGACCTCGGCCTGGCGCTGGCTGGCGTCGCAGCAGGATGATCAGGCACGGGCACTTTCGGTCGGTTTCGACCTGGCAACACCGGACTGCGCCGAGCCCCTGCCGCAAAAGGCAGAGCACGGTCACTGGATCGCCCTGTGGAACGACAACCCGGGTGACGACAACGCCCGCTTCCTGCGTGAGCAGCAAACTGCGTGAGCAGCAAAATGGCGAGCCGCGCATCGGCGCGTTGGGCATGCCGCTGCCAACGCTGCTGGCCGATCAGCTGCAGCACCTGCTCGCCGGCCAGGGCGCGGCGATGCCGGTGATTGAGCACCCTTCGGGGCAACCGGCCGAAACCCTGACCCTGTTCTATTCCGGCGATGGCGGTTGGCGCGATCTCGACCGTGCCTCGGCCGAGCACATGGCCGCTGCCGGCTATCCGGTGCTGGGCATCGACACCCTGCGCTACTACTGGCAGCACAAGAGCCCGGAGCAGAGCGCCGCCGATCTGTCGCGGCTGATGCAGCAGTACCGCGACACGTGGCATGTGAAACGCTTCGTGCTCGCCGGCTACTCCTTCGGCGCCGATGTGCTGCCGGCGATCTACAATCGCCTGCCGGCCAGTGATCAGCGGCAGGTCGATGCGATGTTGCTGCTGGCCTTCGCCCGCAGCGGCAGTTTCGAGATCGCCCTCAGCGGCTGGCTCGGCAAGGATGGCGCGGAGGCGCCGACCGGCCCCGAGCTGCGCAAGGTGCCGGCGAGCAAGGTGTACTGCATCTACGGCAGCGAGGAAGCGCCCGAAAGCGGTTGCACCGAAGCCGGTGCCCCGGGGGAGCACCTGATGATCGAGGGTGGTCATCACTTCGACGGTGATTACGCCGCGCTGGCGCAAAAGATGCTGGCGGCGATCAAGGCACGGCAGCCGCGTTAGTCTCGCTGCCGCGTGCCAATGAATTGCCGTGATTCCGCAGGAGCGGATTCATCCGCGAAAAATCGCGGCTAAAGCCGCCCCTACGAAACGGGACGCGGAGGCCATGCCAGCCAGTTGAGCGGCGAAGTATGAGGGCGGCTCCGGCGCAAGGAGCTATCTGAGCAGTGTTCTGAGCGCAAGCGGAGGCTATCTGGTGCCTGTCCGTTGTGATCAGAGGCAAACCGTTCGTCGACTCGCCGTGCATCGAAGTGAACCAAAGTCTTCTCCAGCCGGTCCGTCACCGGGACGGGTAGGAGGCTCGTTTCCGATGCAATGCCTTGATTCGGAAGGGCTTCCGCACAAAGGCCGGTACCAGGGTTTCTGGGTTTGAATAAGTTTTTCATGTCATTTTGCCTGGGAGGCGCTCTTTTACTGGGAATTTGTACCCAAGCCTCCGCCACCTTTCGCGTCTACACCGTTCCCGCCACTGAGCAAGTGGCCAAGCCCAAACCCGCTCGGGAAGTGATCGACCGCGCCCTCGGTGCGCTGGGTACGCCCTACCGCTGGGGAGGCGCCAGCCCGCGCCACGGCTTTGACTGCAGCGGTCTGGTGCAGTACGCCTTCAAGACCCAGGATGACCTCGAGCTGCCGCGTACTTCCCGAGACCTGTCGCGCCTGGATGCGCCCACGGTGAAACGCAGCGATCTGCAGCCGGGCGATCTGTTGTTCTTCCGTATCCGCAGCCGCTCGGTGGATCACGTAGCCATCTACATCGGTGAGGGTCGCTTCGTCCACGCGCCACGTCGTGGCACCAAGGTGCGCATCGACCGCCTCAACAATGCCTACTGGCAGCGTCATTTCCAGTCGGCCAAGCGCGTGGTGCCGACCGCCTGATCAGGCTCTGAAGGCTTCCAGGCGCTGTTTCTGCTGGCCGTCTGCGGCGAAGTTGTCTGCTGCCAGCCAGCGCTCGAAGGCCTCCCGGCGCGCGGGCCATTCGCCGTCGATGATGGCGAACCAGGCGGTGTCGCGGTTTCTGCCCTTGCGCACCATGTGCTGACGAAAGAGCCCTTCGTGGACGAAGCCGAAGCGCTCGGCGGCGCGCCTGGAACGCGCGTTGGCGTTGTCGCACTTCCATTCCAGGCGGCGATAGCCGAGATCGTCGAAGGCGTGGCGGGCCAGCAGGTACACCGCCTCGGTAGCGCCTGGTGTGCGCTGCATCGACGCACCGAACACCACGTGACCGATCTCGATGCTACCGTCCTGCGGGGTGATGCGCAGGTAACTGAACAGTCCCAGGGCGCGACCCGAGCCTTGCTCCAGCACGCTGTAGAACAGCGGATCGCGACTGCCGGCATTAGCGGTGAGCCAGGCATCGAATGCGCCGCGCTCGTTGAACGGGCCGTAGGGCAGATAGTCCCACAGTGCCGGGTCCGGTCCCTGCAGGGCGGCCCACAGGTCATCACCGTGGCGTGTGGCATCGAGCGCCTCCAGGCGTACGAAACGGCCCGGCAGCGTGCGCTGATCCGGGGTCGGGCGAGATTGCCAGTGGCTGAGATCCTGGATCATCAAAACAGCTTCCTGTACTGGATGAAGCCGGTGCGGTCGGCGATGCGGTCGTAGAGCTGGCGACCGCGGTAGTTGGTTTCCTGAGTGAGCCAGTGTACGCGGCTGGCGCCGGCTGACCGAGCCTGCGCATAGACATGTTCGATCAGCGCACGACCGATGCCGGTGCCGCGGATGTCCTCGGCTACGTACAGGTCCTGCAGGTAGCAATAGTCGCCCTCGGTCCAGCAACTGCGGTGGTAGATGAAGTGCACCAGGCCGACGGCTGCGCCATCGGCCCAGGCAAGCGCGGCATGCATGGGTTCGGTCGGGTCGAGGAAACGCTGCCAGGTCAGTACGCTGGTCGCGTTGGCAATTTCGGCCTGGTAGAAGCGCTGGTAGCCGTGCCACAGCGGCAGCCAGGCGGCGTGGTCGTCGGCGGTGATCGGGCGGATTTCGAGCATGGCGGTGTTCCTGTCAGTCGAGGGTGAGCATGCGGGCGGCTAGTTCTTGATTGCGTGCATTGGGCGAGGCGCTCAGCCCTGCGCGTACGCCAGCCTGATCGGCGGCCGAACGGTTCTGGCCGAGCTTCCATTTGCCCTCCAGTCGGCGAATCGGCAGAGCGAAGCCGACGATGGCGCGCAGCATGGCGTCGAGGTACTCGCGGGGGGCATCGCTTGTCGCCCAGGGCTGCGCCTGCTGGCGTTCATGGCGATCGCTCAGACGGCTGACCAGTTGCAGCAGACGTTCGGGCTCATCGAACACCTCGGCCTGGCCCCAGGCGTGCACGGCGATGTAGTTCCAGGTTGGCACCACCTTGCCGTGCTCGGCCTTGGCCGGGTACCAGCCCGGGTGGATGTAGGCGTCCGGGCCGCTGAACACCACCAGCGCCTCGGCGCCGCTGGCGAGGTCGCGCCAGTGCGGGTTGGCACGGGCGAAGTGGCCGTACAGCGTGCCGAACTCACCTTCGCCCGGCTCCAGCAGCAGTGGCAGGTGGCTGGCTTGCAGACCCTGTTCGCCGGCGCTGGTCAGCATGGCCAGGCCACTGGCATCGATCTGTGCATGCAGAGTGGCCAGGTCGTCCTGGCGGAAGGCAGCGGGGCGGTACATGGTGCGTCTCCTGGCGTGATGGGCTCATGCTAGGCAGGATATTGGTTCCCTGTAAGATCCATTTACAGGCAGTTTCATGGAGCCAATCATGCCCGCTACGCCCCCTTTGCCAGTCGACCTTTCCGGCATTCGCCTCGACCCTGCCGCCGGCCTGGCGCGCCAGCTCTACCAGGCGCTGCGCGAGCGCATTCTCGATGGTCGCCTGCCAGGCAATACGCGTCTGCCGGCCAGCCGCGATCTGGCGAGTCTGCTGGCGATCTCGCGCAATACCGTGACCCGCGCCTTCGACCAGCTCTACGCCGAGGGCTATATCGAAGGTCGCGTGGGCGATGGCACCTACGTGGCGGACCTGGCGCTGGCGCGCCCGGCAACGCCAGCACCTCATTGCGCTCCGGCTCTGGGCGCAGCGCTGCAGCGACAGGCTTTGCCCATGCCGGTAGCGGGTGCGCCGCGAGCCTTTCGCATCGGCGTGCCGGCTTTCGATCTGTTTCCCTTCGAGACCTGGGCACGCTTGCAGGCGCGCTTCTGGCGCCGGCCGTCACCGGCCCGGCTGGGCTATGGTGACCCGGCCGGCGACCGCACGTTGCGCGAACTGGTCGCCGCCTACCTGCGTAATGGCCGGGGGCTGGCCTGTGACCCGCGGCAGATCGTCATCACCTGCGGCGCCCAACAGGCCATCAGCCTCTGCGCGCAGTTGCTGGTGCGGCCCGGTGAGCGGGTGGCGGTGGAAAACCCCGGCTATCGCGCCGCTGCCCATGCCTTTGCCGCCGCCGGGGCCGATCTGCGTGGCGTAGCGCTCGATGGCGAGGGCATGGATACCAGAGCGCTGTCTGCCATCGAGGGCTGTCGCCTGGCCTACGTGACGCCGTCGCACCAGTACCCGACCGGCGTGACCCTGTCGCTGGCGCGCCGTCTGGAGCTGCTGGAATGGGCCGAGCGCCAGGACGGCTGGATCGTCGAGGACGACTACGATGGCGAGTATCGCTACAGCGGTACGCCGCTGGCGCCTTTGGCCGCGCTGGATCGACAGGGCCGCGTGCTGTACGTCGGCACCTTCTGCAAGATCGCTTTCCCGGCACTGCGCCTGGGCTATCTGGTGCTGCCGCCCGCCCTGGCGGAGGCTTTCGCCCAGCGCCAGGCGGTGGAGATGCGCCACTCGGAGATCGGCAACCAGGCGGTGATGGCCGAGTTCATCGCTGCCGGACATTTTCAGCGTCATGTACGACGCATGCGCCAGGCGGCGCGGCAGCGTCGCGATGCCCTAGTGCGGGCTTGGCCACAGGCGATACCAGGCTGCGCGCCGCTGCCGTGTGTGGAAGCCGGGCTGCACCTGTGCGTGCGTGTCGACAACCTGGCCCGCGAGCGCGAACTGGTCAGTGCCGCGCGGGCTGCCGGGGTGGAGATGAATGCGCTCAGTGATTACTGGCTGGAGGACAGCACCGAGCCTGGCGATGCCCGCGCCGGCCTGGTGCTGGGCTTCGCAGCGGTGCCAGAAGCGCAGATCGTCGAAGCGGTGCAGGTCCTGCGGCGGGCCTGGCGTCTGCGCAATGAGCGCTAGGCCAGGTTGCTGTGGCGATCGTCTGCGCGGCGATGTCTGCCTTGCTCGTCCAGGCCAGGGATCAGCTTCGTCGGAAAACCTATCCCGCAAGTCAACAACAGGCTAGAATGCGCGCCGCTCAAAGCCATGTCGGCTGCGGCAGTGGGTTCCCTCACCCCACTCTACGAAAAAGGACACAGACATGACCCTGATTCCCGCGTCGGTCAGTCGGCCCGTGCTGGCCGGCCTGATCGCCTTCCATATTCTCATCATCATCGCCAGCAACTATCTGGTGCAGCTGCCGATCACCCTGTTCGGCTGGCATACCACCTGGGGCGCGTTCAGCTTCCCGTTCATCTTCCTGGCCACCGACCTCACCGTGCGTCTGATCGGCAAGCATGCCGCGCGGGTGGTGATCGCCCGGGTCATGCTGCCGGCGCTGGTGGCCTCCTACGTGGTGTCGGTGCTGTTCCATGAAGGGGTTTTCGGCGGTCTGGCGACGCTGGGCGAATTCAACCTGTTCGTCTTCCGCATCGCCGTGGCCAGCTTCCTCGCCTACGCCTTCGGCCAGTTGCTGGATATCCAGGTGTTCGACCGCCTGCGCAAGATGCGTCAGTGGTGGGTCGCGCCGACGGCTTCGACCATCTTCGGCAACCTGCTCGATACCTTCCTGTTCTTCTCGGTGGCCTTCTGGCACAGCGACGACCCGTTCATGGCGGCCAACTGGGTGGAGATCGCCACAGTGGACTACGTGATCAAGCTGGCCATCAGTCTGATCCTCTTCGTGCCGCTGTACGGGATGCTGCTCAGTGCCATCGTGCGGGCCTTGCCGCAGCGTACTGCCACCGCCTGAGTCGGCCACAAAACTCGCCGCTGAAGCGCCTCCCACGGAACTTGTGGGAGGGGCTTTAGCCGCGATTGCTCCCCTGCTTGTCCAGCTTGCGCAGAAACACCGACATTTCCTTTTCGGCCTGCTTGTCGCCCTTGGCCTGGGCGGCTGAGACCCCCTGCTGCCAGGCCCGGCGTGCTGCCTCGGTGTCGCCTTCGGCCTGCAGCGCCTTGCCCAGCAGCTTCCACGCCGCCGAGTAGCCTGGGTCGAACTCGACGCAGCGCTGCAGGTGCTCGGCGGCCTGTGCTGCGTCGCCGCCATCCAGATGGGCCTTGCCCAGGCCGAAACGCAGCAGGGCGTTGTCCATGCCCTTGGCCAGCATCTTTTCCAGTGCCTCGGTGCTCATCAGGGCCTCCTTCGTCGCCACGCTCGTGTCGATTGTAGGAGCGAGCTCTGCTCGCGAATCTCAGACGCGCGAAAAGCTTCGCGAGCAGAGCTCGCTCCTACGAGATTTGTCTTCTCCGGCTTAGAAGAACGTCAGACCCGCCTGGAACAGGCGCTCTACGTCGCGAATGTACTTCTTGTCGACCAGGAACAGGATCACGTGGTCGCCGGACTCGATCACCGTGTCGTCGTGGGCGATCAGCACCTGTTCGTCGCGGATGATGGCGCCGATGGTGGTGCTCGGCGGCAGGGCGATGTCCTCGATGGCGCGGCCGATGACCTTGCTCGATTTGGCGTCGCCATGGGCGATCACTTCCAGTGCTTCGGCCGCGCCGCGGCGCAGGCTGTGCACGCTTTCGATGTCGCCGCGGCGCACGTGGGTCAGCAGGGTGCCGATGGTGGCCAGCTGCGGGCTGATGGCGATGTCGATCTCGCCACCCTGGACCAGGTCGACGTAGGCCGGGTTGTTGATGATGGTCATCACCTTGCGCGCGCCGAGACGCTTGGCCAGCAAGGACGACATGATGTTGGCTTCGTCGTCGTTGGTCAGGGCAAGGAAGATGTCGGCGTCGTTGATGTTCTCCTCCACCAGCAGGTCGCGGTCGGAGGCGCTGCCCTGCAGCACGATAGTGCTGTCGAGGCTTTCCGAGAGGTAGCGGCAGCGCGCCGGGTTCATCTCGATGATCTTCACCTGATAGCGGCTTTCGATGGCCTCGGCCAGGCGTTCGCCAATGTTGCCGCCACCGGCGATCACCACGCGTTTGTAGCTGTCTTCCAGGCGGCGCATCTCGCTCATCACCGCGCGGATGTGCGCCTTGGCGGCGATGAAGAACACTTCGTCATCGGCCTCGATGACGGTATCGCCCTTGGGCATGATCGGCCGGTTGCGACGGAAGATGGCTGCCACGCGAGTGTCGACGTTGGGCATGTGCTGGCGCAGCTGACGCAGTTGCTGGCCCACCAGCGGGCCGCCGTAGTAGGCCTTGACCGCCACCAGCTGGGCCTTGCCTTCGGCGAAGTCGATCACCTGCAGGGCGCCCGGATATTCGATCAGGCGCTTGATGTAGTTGGTCACCACCTGCTCGGGGCTGATCAGCACGTCGACCGGGATCGCTTCGTTGTCGAACAAGGCCTCGCGGGTCAGATAGGCCGCCTCGCGCACACGGGCGATCTTGGTCGGCGTGTGGAACAGGGTGTAAGCCACCTGGCAGGCGATCATGTTGACTTCATCGCTGTTGGTCACCGCCACCAGCATGTCGGCGTCGTCGGCGCCGGCCTGGCGCAGCACGGTGGGGAAGGAGCCCTTGCCCTGCACGGTGCGGATATCCAGGCGGTCGCCCAGATCGCGCAGGCGATCACCATCGGTGTCGACCACGGTGATGTCGTTGGCCTCGCTGGCCAGGTGTTCCGCCAGAGTGCCGCCCACCTGGCCGGCGCCGAGAATGATGATTTTCACTGATCGCTCCGTTAGCTGTGGCTGGTCACAGCGGTCTTTATCAGCTTGGCATAGTAGAAGCCGTCATGGCCGTCCAGCTGCGGCAGCAGCTGGCGACCGTGCGCCGGTTGCAGGCCGAAGTCGCCGTCGATGGCGACCTCCTGCGCGTCCGGGGTGCGAGAGAGGAAGGCGGCGATGGTGTCGCTGTTCTCCGTCGGCAGCACCGAGCAGGTGGCGTAGAGCAGGATGCCGCCGGGCGCGAGGGTCGGCCACAGGGCATCGAGCAGTTCACCCTGCAACTGCGCCAGGGCGGGAATGTCCTCGGGCTTGCGGGTCAGCTTGATATCCGGGTGGCGGCGGATCACGCCGGTGGCCGAACAGGGCGCATCGAGGAGGATGCGCTGGAACGCCTGGCCGTCCCACCAGGCGCCGGTATCGCGGCCGTCGGCGGCGACCAGCGTGGCCTCCAGCTGCAGGCGCTCGAGGTTCTCGCGCACGCGTGCCAGGCGCTTGGCCTCCAGATCCACGGCGACCACTTCACTCAAGCGTGGCTCGACTTCAAGCAGGTGACAGGTCTTGCCGCCCGGTGCGGCGCAGGCATCCAGCACGCGTTGGCCGGGCGCCAGCTCGAGCAGGTCGGCGGCCAGTTGCGCGGCTTCGTCCTGCACGCTGACGCGGCCTTCCCGGAAGCCGGGCAGCGCGGTCACGTCGCAGGGCTGCAGCAGGCGCACGCCGTCGCGGCTGAAGCGGCAGGGTTCGGCGGCAAAGCCGCCACCACGCAGTTCCTCAAGGTAGGCGTCGCGGCTGCCATGGCGGCGACTGACCCGCAGAATCAGCGGTGGGTGCGCGTTATTGGCGGCGCAGATGGCTTGCCAGTGCTCGGGCCAGTGCGCCTTGAGCGCCTTCTGTAGCCAGCGTGGATGCGCGGTGTGCAGCACCGGGTCGCGGTCCAGCTCAGCGAAAAGGGTTTCGTGCTCACGCTGGGCGCGGCGCAACACGGCATTGAGCAGGCCCTTGGCCCAGGGCTTCTTCAGCGCGCCGGCGCAGCCGACCGTCTCACCGATGGCGGCGTGCTCGGGGATGCGGCTGTGCAGCAACTGATAGAGACCGATCAGCAGCAGCGCCTCGACATCCTTGTCGGCGGCCTTGAACGGCTTTTCCAGCAGTTTCTCGGCTAATAGTTGCAGGCGTGGCTGCCAGCGGGCGGCGCCGAAGGCCAGGTCCTGCGCCAGGGCGCGGTCGTGGTGTTCGACCTTGTCCAGCTGCGGCGGCAGGCTGCTGCCCAGCGAAGCCTTGCCGGAGAGTACAGCGGTCAGGGCACGTGCAGCAGCCAGGCGTGGGTTCATTGACCGAGCACCAGGCCGGGCGCGAACTGCTCGCGGCGGCTGTTATAGAGGTCGGCGAAGGCCAGCGGCTTGCCGCCGGGCAACTGCAGGCGGGTCAGGCGCAGCGCATCCTCGCCACAGGCCACGGTCAGGCCATGCTTGTCGGCGGCGAGGATGGTGCCGGGAGCGCCCTTGCCCTCCCCGATCTCGGCGGCATGCACTTTCAGCGCATCACCGCTGAGCGTGGTGTGGCAGATCGGCCAGGGGTGAAAGGCGCGAATCAGGCGTTCCAGCTCCACGGCCGGGCGGCCGAAGTCCAGAAGCGCTTCTTCCTTATTCAGCTTGTGCGCGTAATTGGCCAGGGTGTCGTCCTGCACCTCGCCCTTCAGCGTGCCGGCAGCCAGGCCTACGATGGCCTGTAGTACTGCCTGCGGGCCGAGCTGGGCGAGGCGGTCGTGCAGACTGCCACCTGTGTCTTCTGCCGAGATTGGCGTGCTGACCTTGAGCAGCATCGGTCCGGTGTCCAAGCCCGCTTCCATCTGCATCACGGTGACGCCGGACTCAAGGTCGCCGGCCTGCACCGCGCGCTGAATCGGCGCCGCGCCGCGCCAGCGTGGCAGCAGGGAAGCGTGGCTGTTGATGCAGCCCAGGCGCGGCGTGTCGAGCACCACCTGCGGCAGGATCAGGCCGTAGGCGACCACCACCATCAGGTCCGGCTTGAGCGCCGCCAGTTCGGCCTGGGCCTCTTCATTGCGCAGGCTGGCCGGCTGGTAGACGGGTATAGCGTGCTCGGCGGCGAGCTGCTTGACCGGGCTCGGCATCAGCTTCTGGCCACGTCCCGCCGGGCGATCCGGCTGGGTGTAGACGGCGACGATCTCGTGCTGGCTGTCCAGCAGGGCCTTGAGGTGTTCGGCGGCGAATTCCGGGGTGCCGGCAAAGACGATACGCATGGGGCAGTCACCAAAGAAAAAGGCTTGCCGTGGCAAGCCTTTCGGGTAATCGGAGGTCAGGCGCGCTGGCGATGCTGTTTTTCCAGCTTCTTCTTGATGCGGTCGCGCTTGAGGTTGGACAGATAGTCGACGAACAGCTTGCCGTTGAGGTGATCGCACTCGTGCTGGATGCACACGGCGAGCAGGCCTTCGGCGATCAGTTCATAAGGCTGGCCATCGCGATCCAGGGCCTTGATCTTGACCTTCTGCGGGCGGTCGACGTTCTCGTAGAAGCCGGGCACCGACAGGCAGCCTTCCTGGTACTGGTCCATCTCGTCGGTCAGCGGTTCGAACTCGGGGTTGATGAAAACCCGCGGTTCGGACTTGTCCTCGGACAGGTCCATGACCACCACGCGCTTGTGCACGTTGACCTGCGTCGCGGCCAGGCCGATACCCGGAGCGTCATACATGGTCTCGAACATGTCGTCGACCAGCTGACGGATGGAGTCGTCCACGACGTCCACCGGTTTGGCGATGGTACGCAGGCGTGGATCAGGAAATTCGAGGATATTCAGGATCGCCATATGCGTTTGTGATGCACTTGTGGAATAAAGTCAAAATCCGCTGCTAAGATGATGAACAGCATTGAAAAACGGCTTCACGCCGCGTATTCAGCGGGTTTGGCACGCGGCGCTAGGGCGCTTCACGTGAAGACACATAATAAAGGGATTCACCGTATGAGGAAATCACTACTCGCCCTGCTCCTGGCAGCCGGCGGATTGGCCCTGACCTGCTTGGCTCAGGCCGCAGTGCAACTCAAGGACGGTCATCCGGACCGTTACACCGTGGTCAAGGGCGATACGCTCTGGGATATTTCCGGTAAGTTCCTCAGCCAGCCGTGGAAATGGCCGGAGATCTGGCACGCCAACCCGCAGGTGGCCAACCCGCACCTGATCTACCCCGGTGACACCCTCAATCTGGTCTATGTCGATGGTCAGCCGCGTCTGATGCTCAACCGCGGTGAGTCACGCGGCACCATCAAGCTGTCGCCTAAAGTGCGCAGCACGCCGATGGCCGAGGCGATCCCGACCATCCCGCTGGAGGCGATCAATAGCTTCCTGCTGAGCAACCGTATCGTCGACACCCCGGAAGAATTCAACGGCAAGCCCTATGTCGTAGCCGGCAACGCCGAGCGCGTGGTCAGTGGTGCCGGCGATCGCATCTACGCCCGCGGCCAGTTCGATGAGCAGCATCCGATCTACGGCGTATTCCGCCAGGGCAAGACGTACACCGACCCTGAAACCAAGGAGTTCCTCGGTATCAACGCCGACGATATCGGCACCGGCGAGATCGTCGCCGAGGAAGGCGATATCGGTACCCTGTTGCTCAGCCGCTCGACTCAGGAAGTGCGTCTGGGTGACCGCCTGTTCCCCACCGAGGAGCGTGCGATCAACTCCACCTTCATGCCCAGTGAGCCAGCCGGTGAGATCAGGGGCGTTATTCTCGACGTGCCGCGTGGCGTGAATCAGATTGGCCAGTTCGACGTGGTCACCCTGAACAAGGGCGCCCGCGACGGCCTGGAGATTGGCAACGTGCTGGCGGTGTACAAGACCGGCGAAACCGTGCGCGACCGTGTCACCGGCGAGAGCGTGAAGATCCCGGACGAGCGCTCCGGCCTGCTGATGGTGTTCCGCACCTACGACAAGCTCAGCTACGGTCTGATTCTGCAGGCCAGCCGCCAGCTCGCGGTGATGGACAAGGTCCGCAACCCCTAATGCCCGACGAGCCCCGCGAATGCGGGGCTCGTGCTTTCTGATCGCCAGGATGGCGGTGTCACTGATCAGGGAAGAACCTCATGTCTATATCCTCCTCGTTTTGCCCCGCCGTTTCTCCTGCCGAGCTTGAAGCCCGTCTGCGTCTGCACCTGTTGCCGGAACTGGGACCGCGACGTTTTCGCAAACTGTTGAGTGCGTTCGACAGCGCCTCGGCTGCGCTGAGTGCGCCTGCCAGTGCCTGGCGTGCGTTGGGGCTGCCGGCCGCCTGCGCCGAGCCTCGGCGCAGTGAGGACATCCGCGAGCGGGCGCGTGCTGCGTTGCAGTGGCTGCAGGAGCCTGATCAGCATGTGCTGATGTGGGACGATCCGCGCTACCCGGCGTTGCTGGCCGAACTGGCCGATGCGCCGCCGCTGTTGTTCGTGGCGGGTGAGCCGAGCGTGCTGGAGGCGCCACAACTGGCCATGGTCGGCAGCCGGCGTGCCTCGCAGCCCGGCCTGGATAATGCGCGGGCCTTTGCCCGCAGCCTGGCCGGCGGTGGGTTCGTCATCACCAGCGGACTGGCGTTGGGTATCGATGGCGCCGCGCATCAGGGCGCGCTGGAAGGTGACGGCCAAACGGTAGCCGTGCTGGGCACCGGCCTGCAGTGCCTGTATCCGCGGCGACATGAGCGGCTTGCCGCGCGGATCATCGAGCAGGGCGGCGCGCTGGTCTCCGAGCTGCCGCTGGACTGTCCGCCGCAGGCAAGCAACTTCCCCCGGCGCAACAGGATCATCAGTGGGCTTGCGCTGGGCGTGCTGGTGGTCGAGGCGAGCCCTTCGAGTGGTTCACTGATCACTGCACGACTGGCCGCGGAGCAGGGGCGTGAGGTTTACGCCATCCCCGGTTCGATTCATCACCCAGGCGCTCGTGGCTGTCACCAACTGATCCGCGATGGGGCCACGTTGGTGGAAAGCATCGAACATATTCTCGAAGCGCTGCGTGGGTGGCAGACGTCGGCCGACGCGCCGCAATCACCGCAGCCAAGCGCCAGCATCGAACACCCGCTGCTGGCCTTGTTGCATGCCGCACCGCACAACACCGAGGCGCTGGTGCAGGCCAGCGGCTGGCCCCTGGCGCAGGTGCTGGCGGCGCTGACCGAGTTGGAGCTCGATGGCCTGGTGTGCAATGAAGCCGGCCGCTGGCTGGCGCGCCGGCCTTAACTGGGCCTTTTGCGTAATGCTGATCAGATAAGGCCCCAAGCCGCTTTCCGTAGGAGGCCCGCCCCGGGGCGAAGCGCTTGGATTCCGCGTCATGTCGGTTCGCGGCGGGGCGCCGCTCCTACCCGCTCGGCGCATCAAGGCCATTAGCCTTTCCCACAGGATCATGTTCACCCCAGCTGCGTAGCCCGGATGCAATCCGGGGCGGGCTCGGTAATTTTCCCGAATCGCATCCGGGCTACAGTCGCAGCGCCGTCTTGGATAGACTTCCGGCCATCGCTTCAGTGGAGACAGTCGATGGCCAGCAACTGGCAGATACAGCAAACGGCGCGTGTGGTACGTGAGGGGGGCGTGATCGCCTATCCGACCGAGGCGGTCTGGGGCCTGGGCTGCGACCCGTGGAACGAAGAGGCGGTGGACAGGCTGCTGGCGCTCAAGGAGCGCCCGATGCACAAGGGGCTGATCGTGGTCGCCGATGACATCGAGCAGTTCGACTTCCTCCTCGATGACCTGCCCCAGGTCTGGCAGGAGCGCCTGGCCGGCAGCTGGCCAGGCCCCAATACCTGGCTGGTGCCGCATCAGAACCGTCTGCCAGAGTGGGTCACGGGCATGCACGATACCGTTGCCCTGCGCGTCAGCGATCATCCGCTGGTACGCGCGCTATGCCGCTATACAGGCCCGCTGATCTCCACCTCGGCCAACCCGGCCGGACGTCCTTCGGCGCGTTCGCGTCTACGTGTCGAGCAGTATTTCCCGGGTGAACTGGACAAGGTGCTGGGCGGTGCGCTGGGTGGGCGCAAGAACCCCAGTCTGATTCGCGACCTGCGTACGGGCGATGTGATTCGCCCGTCCTGAGGCGCTTAAAAGCTCGCGGCTAAGCCCCTCCCAAGATCGTGGCGGCTGTGGGAGGGGCTTTAGCCGCGACTGTTTTACGGCAGCAAGATGGTCGAGCCGGTGGTCTGCCGTGAGCTCAGCGCGTCCTGTGCGGCGGCGGCGTCCTTAAGGGCGTAACGCTTGCTGATCTCCACCTGCAGCTTGCCGTTGGCGATCATGCCGAACAGCTCGTCAGCCATGGCCTGCAGGCGTTCGGCGCTGGTGGCGTAACCGGCCAGGGTCGGGCGGGTGACGAACAGCGAACCCTTCTGCGCCAGGATGCCCAGGTTGACCCCGGTGACCGCGCCGGAGGCATTGCCGAAACTGACCAGCAGACCGCGCGGAGCCACGCAGTCCAGCGAGGTTTCCCAGGTGTCCTTGCCGACGCCGTCATAGACCACCGGGCACTTGGCCCCATCGGTCAGCTCCAGCACGCGTTGCACCACGTTCTCGTGGCTGTAATCGATGGTTGCCCAGGCGCCCTGCTCCTTGGCGCGCGCGGCTTTTTCCGCCGAGCTGACGGTGCCGATCAGCTTGACGCCTAGCGCTCTCGCCCACTGGCAGGCGAAGGAGCCGACGCCGCCGGCGGCCGCGTGGAACAGGATGGTCTCACCGCCCTTGAGTTCATAGGTCTGGCGCAGCAGGTACTGCACGGTGAGGCCCTTGAGCATCACCGCGGCGGCCTGCTCGAAGCTGATGCTGTCCGGCAGTTTCACCAGCTTGTCGGCTGGCAGCACGTGCAGTTCGCTATAGGCGCCGAGCGGGCCGGTGGCATAGGCCACGCGATCACCCACGGCAAAGCCGTCGACCTCGCTGCCGACTGCCTCGACCACCCCCGCACCCTCGGTGCCCAGGCTCGAAGGCAGCGCCGGCGGCTGGTACAGGCCGCTGCGAAAGTAGGTGTCGATGAAGTTCAGGCCGATGGCCCGGTTGGCCACCCGTACTTCGCGTGGGCCTGGCGTTGCCGGCTGATAGTCACGATATTCCAGCACGTCGCTGCCACCGTGCTGGCTGAACTGAATACGCTTGGCCATCTTAGATTCCTTGTCTGGCTTGAATCGCCGCGCGGCGAAAGGGCCTATCCAATCGCCCCGATTGACCGACGTCAACTGCGGATGTGCCTGGGTGAATGCTATGCTGCCCGCCGATTCCGCCCTGTTCTCTGTTCAAGGTGCCGCCGTGACTGACCGTACCGAGGCCGTGAAGGCCTACCTGCTCGACCTGCAAGATCGCATCTGTTCCGCCCTGCAAGCCGAAGACGGCCAGGCCGTTTTCGTCGAGGACGCCTGGCAGCGTCCGGCCGGCGGTGGCGGTCGTACGCGGGTGATCGAGAACGGCGCACTGATCGAAAAGGGCGGGGTGAATTTCTCCCATGTATTCGGCGACAGTCTGCCGCCGTCGGCCAGCGCCCATCGTCCCGAGTTGGCCGGACGCGGTTTTCAGGCGCTCGGCGTATCGCTGGTGATCCACCCGGAAAACCCCTACGTGCCGACCTCGCACGCCAACGTGCGCTTCTTCAGCGCCGAGAAGGAAGGCGAGGAACCGGTGTGGTGGTTCGGCGGCGGTTTCGACCTGACGCCCTACTACGCCAATGAAGAGGACTGCGTGCACTGGCACCAGGTCGCGCATGACGCCTGCGCGCCCTTCGGTGCCGAGGTCTATCCCAAGTTCAAGGCCTGGTGCGATCGCTATTTCCACCTCAAGCACCGCGGTGAGCCGCGTGGCATCGGCGGGCTGTTCTTCGACGATCTCAACGACTGGGATTTCGACACCTGCTTCGCCTTTATCCGCGCCATCGGCGACGCCTACATTCAGGCCTATCTGCCGATCGTTCAGCGGCGCAAGTCTATGCCCTTCGGTGCGCGTGAGCGTGAGTTCCAGGCCTTCCGTCGCGGCCGCTACGTCGAGTTCAACCTGGTATTCGACCGTGGCACCCTGTTCGGCCTGCAGTCCGGTGGGCGTACCGAGTCGATCCTCATGTCGCTGCCGCCGCACGTGCGCTGGGGCTACGACTGGAAGCCGGAGCCGGGTAGCGAGGAAGCTCGCCTGACCGAATACTTCCTCACCGATCGCGACTGGTTGGCGCAGGCCTAGCTTCCATTCTCTCTTGTAGGAGCTGCGCCCCGCAGCGAATGGCGGCTGCGTGTGCTGACGGGGCAACGCAGAGGCTTCGCCCCGAGGCGGGGCTCCTACAGGACGGCGTCAGTTTGTAGATTTCTACCGTTACAGGATTTTCCATGGACCGCTACTGCGTCTTCGGCAACCCCATCGGCCACAGCAAATCGCCGCTGATCCATCGCCTGTTCGCCGAGCAGACCGGTCAGGCGCTTACCTACGAGGCGCGCCTGGCGCCGCTGGATGACTTCGCCGGCAATGCCCGCGCCTTCTTTACCGAGGGGCTGGGCGGCAACGTGACCGTGCCGTTCAAGGAAGAGGCCTTTCGCCTGGCCGACGAGCTGACCGAGCGCGCGCGCCGCGCCGGTGCAGTGAACACCCTGAAAAAACTGGCAGGCGGCCGGCTGCTCGGCGACAACACCGATGGCGCCGGCTTGACCCGCGATCTGCAGGACAACGCCGGCTTCAGCCTGGCCGGCAAGCGCGTTCTCGTCCTCGGCGCCGGCGGTGCCGTGCGCGGCGTGCTGGAACCCTTCCTGGCGCAGAAGCCGGCCGTGCTGGTGATCGTCAACCGCACCGTGGCCAAGGCCGAACAGCTGGTGCGCGAATTCGCCGATCGCGGCCCACTGGTGGCCGCCGGTTTCGACTGGATCGACGCGCCGGTGGATCTGATCGTCAACGGCACCTCGGCCAGCCTTGGCGGTGAGTTGCCGCCGATTGCGCCGGGCCTGATCCAGCCCGGGCACACGGTCTGCTACGACATGATGTACGCTAAGGAGCCAACGGCGTTTAATCGCTGGGCTGCCGAACAGGGCGCCGCACGCTGCCTCGATGGCCTGGGCATGCTGGTCGAGCAGGCCGCCGAAGCGTTTCAGCTGTGGCGCGCTGTGCGGCCGGATACGGCACCCGTGCTGACCGAACTGCGCCGTCAATTGCTGGCTTGAGGACAGAGTGATGGAAGAGCACGCGCTACCCAGGATCAGGGGCTACCACGCCCACGTCTACTTCGACGCCAGCAGCCTCGATAAAGCACGCGCATTGTGCGAAGAAGCGGCGCGTTGTTTCCCGCTGAAGATGGGACGTGTGCATGAGCGCCCGGTCGGTCCGCATCCGGACTGGAGCTGCCAGCTGGCCTTCCGCCCCGAGCTGTTCGCTGAGCTGGTGCCCTGGCTGATGCAGCGGCGCGACGGCCTCAATGTGCTGGTCCATCCGATTACCGGTGACGATCTGCGCGACCACCGCGACTGGTCCCTTTGGCTCGGCCAGGTACGCCCGCTGGACCTGAGCGCACTCGAAGACGAATGAGCGCCGGAGCGAGCTGTCTGGCTCAATCCTCGAACAACACCGGGCAGCTTTGCGCACCTTCCAGCTTGAGGATTTCCTCCACCACCTGCGGCCGCGCCTGACGCAGTACCAGGCTGCGCTGCAGCGCCTGCAGGCGGCGCGCTTCCTGGTGCAGCATCTCCACCCCGGCATAGTCGATGAAGTTGATGTGCCGTGCGTCGATCACCAGGCGTTGGCCGCGGCTGCGCTGCAGTAGTTGCTGGATGTACTGGCAGGCGCCGAAGAAGATCGAGCCGTCGATGCGCAGAATTTCGTCGTCGCCGTCGTGCCACAGGCGCACGCGCGGCTGCGAGGTGCGCTTGAGGTAGAAGAACAGCGATGCCAGTACACCGGCGTAGATTGCCGTCTGCAGCTCCAGCACCAGGGTGGCGACGAAGGTCAGCAGCATCACCACGAACTCGGCACGACTGACCTTGCGCAGCGCTCGGATCGCCGGCAGATCCACCAGGCCCCAGCAGATCAGCAGGATACCGGCGGCCATCACCGGCAGCGGGATATGCGTCAGCAGCGCTGCGCCGAACACCGCGAACAGCGCCACCAGCAATGCCGAGAACACCCCGGCCAGCGGTGTGCGTGCGCCGGCCTGCAGGTTCAGCGCCGAGCGGGTGAAGGAGCCGGCCGACAGCGAGCCGGAAAACCACGGGCCGATCATGTTCGATAGGCCCTGGGCGCGCACTTCCTGGTTGGCATCGAGGAACTGGTGCGACTTCACCGCCAGCGCGCGGGCGATGGACAGACTGGTGACCAGCCCGAGCATGCCGCAGGCTACCGCTGCCGGCAGCAGGCGCAGCACGTCGTCGAGGTCGAAATTCAGCATGGTCAAAGGCGGCAGGCCACCTTCGAACGGCGCCACCAGGGCGATGTCAGCGGTGAAGCGTGCCGGTAGCAGCCAGGTCAGCAGACTGCCGCAGACCAGGCCGATCAGCAGTGCGGGTGCCTTTGGCCAGAGTTTGCGCACGGCCACGCTGAGCAGCAGGGTAAAGGCCGCCAGCGCCAGGCTCGGCCAGTGCGCCTCGGGCAGGTGCTGGCCGATCTGCAGCAGGCTGGTCAGCGCCGTGGGCTGGCTGGCGACCTCGACGCCGAGCAGATTGGGCATCTGGCCGATGGCGATTACCAGCGCCGCGCCGAGGGTGAAGCCGAGCACCACCGACTGCGAGACGAAGTTCACCAGTGCACCGAAGCGCAACAGGCCGAGCAGCCACTGGAACAGCCCGGCGAGAAAGGTCAGCAGCAGGATCAGGGCGATGAACTCGTCGCTGCCCATGCGCGCCATGGGCGTAACGCTGGTGAACAGGACGATGGAGATGGCGGCGGTCGGCCCGCAGATCAGGTGCCAGGACGAGCCCCACAGGCAGGCGATGATCACCGGCACGATGGCCGCGTACAGCCCGTACTCCGCGGGCAGGCCGGCGATCAGCGCGTAGGCCAGCGACTGCGGCAGGGCCAGGATGGCGCCGGTCAGGCCCACCAGCAGGTCGTTGCCGAGGGTCTTGCGACTGGTGCCGGGCAACCAGCGGAGAAACGGCAGCAGGGTCTGTCGGTCGGGTAGGCGCATGGTTCGGTTCAAGGGTGGGCCGTAGGCGACTCCACCCTACTCACTTGCGGCGGTTAATTCAAAGTCGCGCCTTTACCGCAGCCAGGCCGTCGCCACCGTCCCGGGTGGTGACGCCCTGCAGCCAGCCATCGAGCACCTGCGGGTTGGCCTTGAGCCAGGCCTTGATCGCGGCGTCGTTGCTGGCCTGCTTGCTCAGTACTTGGTCCATGATGCTGTTCTCCATGTCCTGGGTGAAGCGCAACTGGCTCAGGAGCTTGCCGACGTTCGGGCACTGCTCGGCATAGCCCTTGCGCGCCAGGGTATTGACCTGGCCGCTGTCGCCGAAGTAATTCTCGCCGCCCTTGAGGTACTTCATGTCGTACTGCACGTTCATCGGGTGCGGCGTCCAGCCGAGGAAGACCACGAACTGCTCGCGTTTCACCGCGCGGCCCACTTGCACCAGCATCGCCTGCTCGCTGGACTCCACCAGTTTCCAGTCGCCCAGACCGAACTCGTCGGCGGCGATTATCTGCTTTATCGAATCGTTACCCGGCGAGCCGGAGGCGATGCCGTAGAGCTTCTTGTCGAACTTGTCGGCGTGTTTGTCCAGATCGGCGAAGGTCTTTACCCCCGCATCGTAGGCATAGGCTGGCACGGCCAGGGTGTACTCGGTGCCTTCGAGGTTCTGCGCCAGCTTGTCCAGATCGCCGCTGGCGACGAACTTGTCGTAGTTGCTCTGCTGCGCCGGCATCCAGTTGCCGAGGAACACGTCGATCTGCCCCTTCTGCAGCCCGGCGAAGATGATCGGCACGGCCAGGGTCTGGCTTTGCGTCTCGTAGCCCAGGCCGTCGAGCAGGAAGCTGGCGATGCCGTTGGTCACGGCGATGTCGCTCCAGCCGGGGTCACCGAGCTTGACCGTGCTGCAGGCTGCATCCTCGGCCCACACATTGCCGGCGCTGCTGAGCGCGGTGGCGAGTAACAGCACACTGAATCGGTTCATGACGTCTCTCCTTTTTTCTTCTGTTTTGGGGGCGGCAGTCGGTAAAGGTTCATACCTGAGGGAAACGGGCGCGGCGCTCCAGGTCGTCGAGGTCGATGTGGTTGCGCATGTACTGCTGGCTGGCGTCGACCCAGGGCTGGTGATCCCAGCTGGTCAGCTTGCCCTGGCTCAGGGCCTCGGCCACCAGTCGGCGGCGGCGTTGGCTGGCGAGGGTTGCGGCGTGGATGGCGCTAATGTCCCAGCGCTCGCGCGCTTCGGCGATGAACTCGGCGAGCAGGGTCTGATGGTCGGCACTGCCGGCGAGGTTCTCGCGCTCGGCCGGGTCGTGCTGCAGGTTGAACAGCAGCAGCGGATCGTCCTCGGAATAGACGAACTTCCAGGGCCCGCGGCGAATCATCATCAGCGGGCTGCGCGTGCCTTCGGCCATGTATTCGCCGAGCACTTCGTCATGCCCGCCCTCACCCTTGAGGTGCGGCAGCAGTGAGCGACCTTCCAGTTCCAGGCCCTGCTCGACCTGGCCGCCGGCCAGTTCCACCAGGGTTGGCAGCAGATCGAGGGTCGACACGGACTGGCTGACCCGATGCGCGGCAAAGCGCTTCGGTGCATGGACCAGCAGCGGCACGCGGGCGGACATCTCGAACCAGTGCATCTTGTACCAGAGGCCGCGCTCGCCAAGCATGTCGCCATGGTCGCCGGAGAAGACGATCAGGGTGTCTTCGGCCAGGCCGCATTCCTCCAGGGTCCCCAGCAGCTTGCCGATGTTGTCGTCGATATAGCTGCAGGCGCCGAAGTAGGCGCGGCGGGCGTCGCGGATCTTGTCCTCGGGCAGCGGCTTGTCCCACAGGTCGATGACCTTGAGCAGGCGCCGCGAGTGCGGGTCCTGCTCGCTCTGCTCGATGTGCTGGCGTGGCATGGGGATGTCCACGCCCTCGTAGCGATCCCAGTATTCGCGGGCAATGGTGTAGGGGTCGTGCGGGTGGGTCATCGACACGGTCAGGCAGAACGGCTGCTCGGGCGTCAGGCGCACGTGGTCGTAGAGGTACTGGCGGGCCTTGAACACCACCTCCTCGTCGAAATCCAGCTGGTTGCTGCGTACACAGGGGCCGGCCTGCAGCACCGAGGACATGTTGTGGTACCAGCTGGCGCGTACGTCCGGCTCGTCCCAGTTCACCGCCCAGCCGTAGTCGGCCGGATAGATGTCGCTGGTCAGGCGCTCCTCATAGCCATGCAGCTGGTCCGGGCCGCAGAAGTGCATCTTGCCCGACAGCGCGGTGCGGTAGCCGAGGCGGCGCAGGTAGTGGGCGTAGGTCGGTACATCGGCGGGAAAATCCGCGGCGTTGTCATAGGCGCCGATTTTCGATGGCAGCCGGCCGCTGACCAGAGTGAAGCGCGACGGCGCACAGAGCGGGCTGTTGCAGTAGGCCGAGTCGAACACCACGGCCTGCTCGGCCAGCTTCATCAGGTGCGGCATCTGCACCGGCGAGGCGGCATCGTGCAGCGGCAGGATCGGTGCGGCCATCTGGTCGGCCATGATGAAGAGGATGTTCGGGCGCTTCATGGGGTCGGCTATTCCATATTGTTGGTTTATGCGACAGTGCGGGTGCCATGATTCCGGTAGAACGGCAGCAGGGTAAACCCGGCTGCGACACATGCCTCGGATAAGCAGAGCTTATGTTCAAAGCCATCGATGGGCTGTCGCTCGACGCGCTGCGGGTGTTCGAGTCGGCGGCGCGCCAGCTCAGTTTCACCGCAGCGGCCAGCGAACTCGGCAGCAGCCAGCCGGCCATCAGCCAGCAGATCAAACGCCTCGAGCAGCAGCTGGCCACGCGCCTGTTCGACCGCATCTATCGCGGCATCGTCCTGACCGAGGCCGGCGAGCTGCTGCTGGCGCATGTGCAGGAAGGGCTGGCGGCCCTCGATACCGGTCTCGCTGCCGTCACCACGCGTCAGCAACATGAGGTGCTGCAGGTGGCCACCGACTTTGCCTTCGCCGCCTACTGGCTGATGCCGCGCCTGCAGCGTTTCAATCGCCTGTACCCGGAGGTGGACGTCAGCCTGATCACCAGCGAGCGAGATCCGGCCACGGTGCCCAGTGACATCGACGTGGCGATCCGCTTCGGCGATGGCCGTTTCAAGCACGGCGAAGCGCATCTGCTGTTTCGCGAAGAGGTGTTCCCGGTGTGCAGCCCGCGTCTGCTCGGCGAGCGCCAGCCTCCGCTGCCGGCTCAGGTGCTGACCGAGCTGCCGCTGCTGCACCTGCGTCCGGAACACCGCTCTCGCTGGTTCGATTGGGAGGGATTGTTTCGCGCGCTGGGTATCGCCAGCCTGCCCACGCCCGGCGCCCTGCGCTTCGACAACTACACCCTGCTGATCCAGGCCGCCATCGCCGGGCAGGGTGTGGCCATCGGTTGGCGCCATCTGGTGGATGAACTTCTCGCTCAGGGGTTGCTCTGTCGTCTGGGCGAGGCCGAAGCGCATTCGGCGCTCGGCTACTACCTGGTACTGCCCGAGCGTAAAAGGCGTCAGCGTCTGACCGCGCGTTTCGTCGACTGGTTGCAGGCCGAGCTGGATTCGCCAGCGGCGACCGTTTAACCGGGCCATACTGCAATAGCGAGCGATGAGTCCCTATACTGAGCGCCGCCACACACCGCCATCGTGCGCGATGTGCTTGCGGCCCCTCCACTCCAACCGGTGAGCTGAACCGTGAAACTTCGTCATTCGATTTTGGGCCTGCTGCTGTGCGGTAGCCTTGTTGTTTCGAACCTCCAGGCCGCGCCGGCCCAGCCCAAGCAGGAGCTGGCCGCAGGCAGCGCCTTGCTGATCGATCTGAAAACCGGCCAGGAGCTGTATTCCAGCAACGCGGACCTGCGCCTGCCGGTCGCCTCGGTCACCAAACTGATGACCGCCATGGTGGTGCTCGACGCCAAGCTGCCGCTGGACGAGGTACTGCCGATCACCATCCGCGACACTAGGGAAATGCAGGGCGTGTTCTCCCGCGTGCGCATTGGCAGCGAGATCAGCCGGCGCGACATGCTGCACCTGGCGCTGATGTCCTCGGAGAACCGTGCCGCCGCCAGCCTCGCTCACCATTATCCGGGCGGCCACGCGGCCTTCGTCGCGGCGATGAACGCCAAGGCCAGGGCGCTGGGCATGCACAACAGCCACTTCGTCGAACCCACCGGCCTGTCCGAACAGAACGTTGCCACCGCGCGTGATCTGGCGCTGATGGTCAAGGCGGCCAACCAGTACCCGCTGATCCACCAGTTCAGCACCGATTCCGAAGCCACCGTGGCCTTCCGCAAGCCCAATTACACCCTGGGCTTTCGCAATACCAATGCGCTGGTGCGCAAGGCCGACTGGAACATCAACCTGAGCAAGACCGGCTTCACCAACGCCGCCGGTCGCTGCCTGGTAATGGCCACCACCATCGCCAACCGTCCGGTGGCTTTCGTGGTGCTCGGCGCCTTCGGCAAGTACACCCATATGGCCGACGCCAACCGCCTCAAACGCTGGATGGAGACTGGCAAGGTCACCCCGGTGCCGGCCGCCGCCCTCAGCTACAAGCAGCAGAAGCTGGCCGAGTGGAGCCTGCAGGCCGCGCAATGACCTGACGCTGATGCAGAAAAGGGCGACTCGATGAGTCGCCCTTTTTCGTTGTGCTGTCGTGTAGCCCGGATGCACTCGGGGCCTATCTGCGGGTTCCCCGGATTGCATCCGGGCTACGGTCGTTGTGTCTCAGGCCGGGCAGCCCAGTCGCTCGCTGAGGAAATCGAGAAAACAGGTGATGCGCGACGCCAGCGCGGTGTTGCGGTAGTACACCGCGTTGATTGGCTGGCGCACCTCCACCCGTTGCTCGGCCAGCACCTCCACCAGTGCGCCGCTGGCGCGAGCGGTATCGGTCATGAAATCCGACAGGCACACCACACCCTCGCCGGCCAGGCCCAGCGCGAGAACGGTATCGCCGCTGGAGGCGCGCAGGCTTGGAGTGATGCGCCAGCGCTCGCCGAGCGCATGGCGCAGAGGCCATTCATTGAGGCTGTCGGGCTCGGTGAAACCGATCAGGCTGTGTCCCGACAGGTCTTCGGTGCGTGCCGGCGTACCATGCCGGCGCAGGTACTCGGGGCTGGCCAGCACGCGCCGATAGCTGTGACACAGGGGCCGCGCGTGCAGGCTGGAGTCCGGCAGATGACCGATGCGGATGGCCAGGTCTGTGCGTCGTTCCAGCAGGTCGATGATGCGGTCGTCACTGTTCAGTTCCAGCTCGATCTGCGGATAAAGCGCGCGAAATTCGCCGATCAGCGGCACGATCGCATGCAGCATGAAGGGCGAGGCGGTATTTATGCGCAAGCGCCCTGCCGGTGCCTGGCGACGCAGGGTCATCTGCTCCTCGGCGTCCTCGACGCTGGCGAGGATGCGCCGCGCCTGAGCCAGGAACACCTCACCCTCTTCGGTTAGCTCCAGGCGTCGCGTGGTGCGGCGCAGCAGGGTAACGCCGAGCTTTTCCTCCAGGCGACTCAGTGCGCGGCTGACACCCGAGGCGGTTTGTTCCAGCTGCTCGGCCGCGGCGCTGATCGAACCGCTGTCGACCACGCTGACGAAGGCGAGCATTTCTTCCAGGCTGGTTTTCATTGTTGATCTTCAGTCAAAGGTGTTTGCGGAGTTTCCGGCTTTTTCCGCAGGAGTCTGGCGCGGATACTGCGCCATCTCAACCCCGCGCGCCGCCAGGCAAGGTTCTGCAACTTTTGCTTGATCGATGGTGCCGAATCTTTCGATACCTGTTGCCCCCCGATGCTCGGCCAGCGTTTCCCGATCTATGAGGAACTTCTCATGAAATTCATTCCCCCCTTCGGTCTCGGCACCTTCCGTCTCAAGGATCAGGTCGCCGTCGACTCGGTGCGTACCGGTCTGGAGCTGGGCTACCGGCATATCGACACGGCGCAGATCTACGGCAACGAGGCCGAGGTCGGCCAGGCCATTGCCGGCAGCGGCGTGGCGCGTGACGAGCTGTTCGTCACTACCAAGGTGTGGACCGAGAACCTCGGCAGTGGCCGGGTGCTTCCCAGCCTGCGCGAGAGCCTGCAGCGCCTGGGCCTGGAGCGGGTCGACCTGACCCTGATCCACTGGCCGTCGCCGAATGACGAGATTCCCGTGGCGCAGTACCTGGGCGAACTGCTCGAGGCCAAGCGCCAGGGGCTGACTGCGGCCATCGGTGTGTCCAACTTCACCATCGCCCATATGCGCCAGGTCATCGAGGCCGTGGGCGTGGACGAGATCGCCACCAACCAGGTGGAAATCCATCCGTTGCTACAGAATCGCAAGCTGGTGGCATTCGCCCGGCAGCAGGGTATCCATCTGACCGCCTACATGCCGCTGGCCTACGGCAAGGTGCTGGCCGAACCGGAGATCCAGCGCATCGCCGCCGCCCATGGCGCCAGCCCGGCACAGGTTGCCCTGGCCTGGTCGCTGCAGCAGGGCTATACGGTGATCCCCTCCTCGACCAGGCGCGAGAACCTGGCCGCCAACCTGGCCGCTGCCGAGCTGCGCCTGAGCACCGAAGACATGGCAGCCATCGAGGCGCTGGATCGTGGCGAGCGCGTTGCCAACCCGGGCTTTGCGCCGCGCTGGGATTAAGCCGTTAGTTTTGGTGCGCAGGCCTGACCACCAATGTGTGGGAGGGGCTTTAGCCACGACTCTGGGCGCTATCGGCCGCCGGCAATATCGATCAGTGCACCGGTTGTGTAGCTGGCCTTGTCATCGAGCAGCCAGACGATCGCTTCTGCGACTTCCTCGGCACGTCCGGCGCGCCCCAGCGGCGTGGTTCTGCCGAGGCGCTCGGCGCGATCCGGCTGGCCGCCGCTGGCGTGGATCTCGGTGTCGATCAGCCCGGGGCGCACGGCATTGACCCGCACGCCTTCGCCACCGAGCTCCTTGGCCAGGCCGCGGGTCAGCACGTCCATGGCGCCTTTCGCCCCGGCGTAGTCGACGTATTCGAAGGGCGAACCGAGACTGGCGGCGATGGACGACACCAGCACCATCGAACCGCCCTCGCCGCCGCGGCTGCGCGCCATGCGCCGGGCGCCTTCGCGAGCGGTCAGGTAGCTGCCCAGCACGTTGACCTCGAACATCCGTTGCAGACGCTCGCCGCTCATCTCCAGCAGCGGCATGGGCGGCGCGACGATGCCGGCATTGACCACCAGACCGTGCAGCGGGCCGAACTTGTCCATGGCCGCGAACAGGCGCTGCACATCCTCTTCAACCGCCACATCGCCCGATAAGGCGACGGCAGTGCCGCCCATGGCTTCGATCTGCGCCACCACACTCTCGGCTGCGGCGCTATCAGTACGGTAGTTCACGCCTACGCGCCAACCGTGCTCGGCGGCCAGCAAGGCGGTGGCGCGGCCGATGCCACGGCTGGCGCCGGTGATCAGCAGGTTCTTGCTCATGGGGAGGTCTCCTGTTCGTTGTGGTCATCGTGCGTCGTCCACCCTACGGCATGACCTCGTCAGGAACCAGTGGGCAGGACCATTGGCCGTCAGCGGACTCGGGGGTTACCATGCGCGCCCTTCTAGCGACCCGCACCTGCTCATGAAATCTGCAAGCTTGCGCGCCGACCTGCTGGCCGGCCTGACCTCGTCCTTCGCCCTGGTGCCCGAATGCATCGCCTTCGCCCTGGTGGCCCAGGTCAACCCGCTGATGGGGCTGTACGGCGCCTTCATCATCTGCACCCTCACCGCGCTGTTCGGCGGCCGGCCGGGCATGATCTCCGGCGCGGCCGGCTCGATGGCGGTGGTGATCGTCGCCCTGGTGGTGCAGCACGGTGTGCAGTACCTGTTGGCAACGGTGCTGCTCGGCGGCCTGATCATGCTGGCGTTCGGTCTGCTGCGCCTGGGCAAGCTGATCCGCATGGTGCCACACCCGGTGATGCTGGGCTTCGTCAACGGCCTGGCGATCATCATCGCCCTGGCCCAGCTCGAGCATTTCCAGCACGACGGCCACTGGCTGCAGGGCAAGGCGCTGTACCTGATGCTCGGTCTGGTGGCGCTGACCATGGTCATCGTCTACCTGCTGCCACGCCTGACCCGCGCGGTGCCGCCGGCGCTGGTGGCGATCCTCGGCATTGGCGCGCTGGTCTACCTGCTGGAGCTGCCGACCCACACCCTGGGCGATATGGCGCATATTGCCGGCGGCCTGCCGAGCCTGGTGCTGCCGGACATCCCCTGGAACCTGGATACGTTGGCCATCATCGCCCCCTACGCGATACTGATGGCCCTGGTCGGCCTGCTGGAAACCCTGCTGACGCTGAACCTCACCGACGAGATCACCGCCACCCGTGGCCATCCTGATCGCGAATGCGTGGCGCTGGGCGTGGCCAACATGACCTCCGGCCTGTTCGGCGGCATGGGCGGCTGCGCGATGATCGGCCAGACCGTGATCAACCTTAGCTCCGGCGGGCGCGGGCGGCTGTCCGGCGTGGTCGCCGGGGTGATGATCCTGCTCTTCGTGCTGTTCCTCTCGCCGCTGATCGAACGCATTCCGCTGGCGGCACTGGTCGGTGTGATGTTCGTGGTGGCGCAGCAGACCTTCGCCTGGGGCTCCCTGCGCGTGGCCGGCAAGGTGCCGGCCAACGACGTGCTGGTGATAGTCGCCGTGACCGCCATCACCGTGGCCACCGACCTGGCCACCGCCGTGCTCTGCGGCATCGTCATCGCCGCGCTCAACTTCGCCTGGCAGCACGCCCGCGAACTCTATGCCGACAGCGATATACAGGCCGATGGTAGCAAGCTGTACCGCGTGCATGGCACGCTGTTCTTCGCCTCCTGCACCACCTTCCTGGCGCAGTTCGAGCCGGCCGACGACCCGCAGCAGGTGACCCTGGACTGCCGCCACCTGAGCTTCGTCGACTACTCGGCCATTGCCGCGCTGAAGACCCTGCGCGAACGCTACGAACGCGCCGGCAAGCATCTGCGTGTGGTGCACCTGTCCGACCGTTGCAAGCAGTTGCTCAAGCGCGCGGGCGAGTAGACGGCTGACGCCATAATGAAAAAACCGCTGCCCTGTCGCCAGGTGCAGCGGTTTTTTCTTGCCTGAAGGGCGATCAGCGGCGTGCGCCGCGTACCCCTTCGGCCAGTTCGCGGCACAGGCCGAGCACGCCGTCGATGGCTTGCTGCGAGCTTTTCGCCTCGGCGATCTTGTCGATCAGCGCCGAGCCGACCACCGCGCCCTCGGCGCGCCTGGCCACTTCGGCAGCGTGCTCCGGGGTGCGGATGCCGAAGCCGATGCACAGCGGCAGATCGGTGTGGCGACGCAGGCGGGCCACAGCTTCCTCGACATGATCCATGGTCGCCGCACCGGCACCGGTGACGCCGGCCACCGACACGTAGTAGACGAAGCCGGAGCTGCCGGCCAGCACGATGGGCAGGCGGTCGTCGTCGGTGGTCGGAGTGGTCAGGCGGATGAAGTCCATGCCTGCGCTCTGCGCCGGTTCGCACAGCTCGTCGTTGTGCTCCGGCGGCAGGTCGACCACGATCAGTCCGTCGACGCCGGCCTCTTTGGCGTCACTGATGAAGCGCTCGACGCCGTAGACGAAGATGGGGTTGTAGTAGCCCATCAGCACCAGTGGCGTGCTCTGGTTGCCTTCGCGGAATTCGCGAACCATCTGCAGCGTCTGCTGCATACCCTGTTTGCCGGCCAGTGCGCGGATGTTGGCGAGCTGGATGGCCGGGCCGTCTGCCATCGGGTCGGTGAACGGCATGCCCAGCTCGATCACGTCGGCACCGGCGTCCGGCAGACCCTTGAGGATGCTCAGCGAGGTGGCGTAGTCGGGGTCACCGGCGGTGATGAAGGTCACCAGCGCGGCGCGGTTCTCCGCTTTCAGTTCGGCGAAACGGTTCTGCAGGCGGCTCATGCGTGTTTCTCCTGGTTGTCCTGCATGTGGTGCATCACGGTCTGCATGTCCTTGTCGCCACGACCGGACAGGTTGATCACCATCAGGTGATCCTTGGGCAGCTTCGGCGCACGTTTGAAGGCTTCGGCCAGCGCGTGGGCGCTTTCCAGGGCCGGGATGATGCCTTCCAGGCGGCAGCACTGGTGGAAGGCTTCGAGGGCTTCGTCATCGCTGACCGGCACGTACTCGACGCGCTTGATCTCGTGCAACCAGGCGTGTTCCGGGCCGACGCCGGGGTAGTCGAGGCCGGCGGAAATCGAGTGGGCATCGGTGATCTGGCCGTCGTCGTCCTGCAGCAGGAAGGTGCGGTTGCCGTGCAGCACGCCCGGCGCGCCACCGGCCATGCTCGCCGCATGCTTGCCGGTGTCGATGCCGTGGCCGGCCGCCTCGACGCCGACGATCTGCACGCCTTGGTCATCGAGGAAGGGGTGGAACAGGCCGATGGCGTTGGAGCCGCCGCCGATGCAGGCCACCAGCGAGTCGGGCAAACGCCCTTCCTTCGCCAGGATCTGCTCACGCACTTCGTTGCCGATCACCGACTGGAAGTCGCGGACCATGGCCGGGTACGGATGGGGACCTGCGGCAGTGCCGATCAGGTAGAAGGTGTTGTGGACGTTGGTCACCCAGTCGCGCAGGGCCTCGTTCATGGCGTCCTTGAGCGTGCCGGTGCCGGCGGTGACCGGAATCACCTCGGCGCCGAGCAGCTTCATGCGGAAGACGTTGGCCTGCTGGCGGTCGATGTCGGTGGTGCCCATGTACACCACGCACTGCATGCCGAAGCGCGCGGCCACGGTGGCAGTGGCCACGCCGTGCATGCCGGCGCCGGTCTCGGCGATGATGCGCTGCTTGCCCATGCGCTTGGCCAGCAGGATCTGGCCGATGCAGTTGTTGATCTTGTGCGCGCCGGTGTGATTCAGGTCTTCGCGCTTGAGGTAGATCTTCGCGCCGCCGAAGTGCTCGGAAAGGCGCTCGGCGTAATACAGCGGGCTGGCGCGGCCGATGTAGTCGCGCTGGAAGTAGGCCAGCTCTTCGAGGAAGGCCGGATCGTTCTTGGCCTGCTCGTATTCGGCGGCCAGCGAGTTGATCAGCGGCATCAGGGTCTCGGCGACGAACTGACCACCGAAGCGGCCGAACAGGCCGCGAGCGTCGGGGCCGGTGCGAAATGAGGTCATGGCGTGCTCCTTGTCGACAGCCAGTGGCTGGCAGGGCGAGTGAGTGATGGGCCCATTCTAGCCCCATGAGACGTGGCGAAAAGCGATTTGATTGAGTTTATTTGTCAGAAAAACTCACGAATAAAAAGGCCTGCCGGTGTGACGCAGCGCACGCGCGCGACACATGAGCAGAACTCGGCGCTGCCTAATCTGTCCCAGCCGCAGGCGGCATGGCGTCGCCCCACAGGGAGAGACACGAATGCACAGGGTAATGGCGGTCAGCGTAATCTGCGCAGCACTGGCGACGACGGCTCAGGCTGCCACACTGGAGCTCCATGGTATTGGCAACTCACGCGATGTCACGTGCAAGGGGCAGGACGTCAGCATCAGCGGCGCCGACAACCACTTCCGCTTGAGTGGCGACTGTGGTCGCGTCGAGGTGCACGGTTCGAAACACGTGATCAGCCTGGACAATGCCGCCGGCCTGGAAGTGACCGGCGGGGAGAACCAGATAGAGGCTGCGCGGCTCGGTGGCCTGGATGTGGACGGTGCCGATCACCAGATCACGGCCCAGGTGCAGGGCGACGGTCAGCAGCCCGCACAGGTCGTGCTATATGGCGGCGGCAACGTACTCACGCTCGATCTACGAGGGCCAGTGCGGCTGGAGGTCAATGGGACTGATCAGCAGGTCACCTGGCAAGGTGACGACCCGGAGGTGGAAACCAGCGGCTTCGGCCACCGCCTGCAGCGGCAATAAGCAGGCGGCAGGTTGGCGACCCGCGGGGAACGTGATTAGATGCCCCTGACTTGTCAGGAAAAATCACTTCTCCCATGAGCCGCGATCTGCCCCCACTCAACGCGCTGCGCGCCTTCGAGGCGGCCGCCCGCCTGCAAAGCGTCAGTCGCGCCGCCGAGGAGCTGCACGTCACTCACGGCGCGGTCAGCCGGCAGATTCGCGTACTCGAAGAGCAACTGGGCCTCGGTCTGTTCGACAAGGACGGCCGTGGCGTCAAGCTCACTGCCGCCGGCGTTCGCCTGCGCGATGCCACTTCGGAGGCCTTCGAGCGCCTGCGCGAAACCTGCGCCACGCTGCGTCGCGAAACCGAAGAGCGCCCCTTCGTGCTCGGTTGCCCCGGCAGCCTGCTGGCGCGCTGGTTCATCCCGCGTCTCGATCGCCTGCAGCGCGAATTGCCCGAACTGCGCCTGCAACTCTCGGCCAGCCAGGGCGAGTTGGACCCGCGCAGCGCCGAGGTGGATGCCACTCTGCTGTTCGCCGACCCGCCCTGGCCGGCCGACATGCAGGTATTCGAGCTGGCGCCCGAGCGCATCGGCCCGGTGCTCAGCCCGCGCTATGCCAACCATGCGCAGTTGGCTGCTGCCTTGCCCGAGGCGCTCTACGCCGAGGCGCTGCTGCATACCACCTCGCGCCCGCAGGCCTGGCCGCAGTGGGCACAGGCCCAGGGCCTGACGCCCGAGCGCCTGCAACAGGGCCAGGGTTTCGAGCATCTCTATTATTTGCTGGAGGCGGCGGCCGCCGGGCTTGGCGTTGCCATCGCGCCGGAAACGCTGGTGGCCGACGACCTGCGCGCCGGTCGTCTGGCCGCGCCCTGGGGCTTCGTCGAAACCAGTGGCTGTCTGGCGCTGTGGACGCGCCGCACCGACCCGCGCAGCGAGCGCCTGGCGCACTGGTTGCGCGAAGAGCTGGCGGCCTGAGCAAGGGTATCGGCCAGGTCGTCTCTGTCCAAGAGCGCGACGTTACCAGCGAGGCAGGGCGCGGAGTCGGTTGCTAGCATCGCCGGACTTTCCTTCCCTCAGCGGTCCGGCCGGTTCAGACGAGGCATCGATGTCCAACCTTTGCAGCAGTGCCGTCGATTTCACCCCCTATACGCTGGAGGTGACCGGCAAGGGTATCCGCGAAGTCGAGCAGGCGTGGGCGTCGATACCGGCCGGCACGCCGATCAACATTGCCTTTCTGGGCAATGAGGATCACGCCCAGCGTATTCATGCGGCGAAGATCATCCGGGCCTGCGGCGCCGAGCCGGTGCCGATCATTTCCTCACGCCGGCTGCGCAGCGAGGGCGATCGTGACGACCTGATCGGCGCGCTGATCGAGCAGGCGGCGCCCAAGCGCTTCATGTTCGTCGGCGGTGACCCGGCCACGCCTGCCGGGCTCTACCAGGACTCCCTGACGCTGCTGGCCAGTGGTGTGCTGGAGCGCCACGGCATCGATCAGGTGGTGATTACCGGTTACCCGGAAGGACACCCGAAGATCGACAAGGGTGAGCTCATGCGCGCCCTGCAATGGAAGCTGGATTTTCTGCGCGAGGCTGGCTGCGACGTGGAGATCACCACACAGTTCGGCTTCGATGCCGAGGCGGTGGTGCGCTGGATCGAGCAACTGCGCCAGCAGGGTATCGACACGCCTGTGCGCATCGGCGTGCCAGGCCCGGCCGATGTCGGCAAGCTGCTGCGCTTCGCCCGTCAGTTCGGCGTGGCGACCTCAGCTTCGATCCTGCGGCGTTACGGCTTGTCGATGACCAATCTGATGCAGCGCGTGGGCGCCGAACGTTACTGGGACCAGCTGCAGGCCGGCCTGGGTGGCAGGCAACTGGGCAGCATCGGCTGGCACCTCTATCCCTTTGGCGGAATCGAGGATGGGGTTAGCTGGATCAATGCCCGTTTGAGCGATGACTCCAGGCTCCAGGCATCATCGCGCTGGACGACGTAGCCACAGCCAGGGGTTGGCATGGCGTTTTCCAGATTGCCGGCGAGATGTGGGGCTTGATGCTGCCAGGCGAGCCGGCCCTGGGCGGGGCGCTGAACCAGCGCTTCCCGCTTTTGCACATTCGCCGAGCGGGTATCCCGGCCTTGCCGCTTGCGTGCCCGTTGCTCAGAACGCATGCACCAGCGTCGCGGTGAGGTTGCGTGGGGTGCCGTGCCAGCCGCGTGGGCCGATTGCCGTGTAGTAGGTTTCGTCGAGCGCATTGTTCAGGTTGAGTGAGACGCTGGTTTCGGGCGTGAGGGCATACTGCGCCATCAGGTCCACCACGCTGTAGGGGGCCTGCATGAAGGTCTCGCCATTCGGGCCGGAACTTTTGTAATACTCCTCACCCTGCCAGCGCACGCCGCCGCCCACCTTCAGCTGCGGCTGCGATTGCAGGCGATAGGTGGTGAACAACTTGAGGGTATCGCGCGGCACTTCGCTGAGCAGGCGCTCATCGTCCGAGTCCTTGATCAGCGCATAGCTGTAGCTGGCCGAGACCTGCCAGTCCGGCAACAGCTCGCCGGCCATTTCCACCTCGAAGCCACGGGTCTTGGTGCCGGACTCGGCGATGGAATAACCGGGATTGTCCGGGTCGGCCACCGGCAGGTTGTCTTGTTGCACCTCGAACACGCTCAGACCTGCGGTCAGGCGCTTGTCCCAGAACTCGGCCTTGAGGCCCAGCTCGTAGTTTTCGCCTTCCTTGGGTTCGAGATAAGTGCCGTCGAACTGCTGGCGGTCCTGCGGATTGAAGATGGTGGTATAGCTGGCGTAGGCCGACCAGTTGTCATTGAGGTCGTAGACCAGGCCCACATAGGGCGTGACGATACCGTTCTCCTGCTCCTTGGAGCGGGTGACCTCGCCGCTTGCCAGAGAGTGAGACGACTTGTCGCGCTGCCAGTCGATGATCCGCGCCCCGGTGATCAGCGCGAGGCTGTCGGTCAGGCTCCAGCGGGCCGCTGCCACCAGGCCCAGCTGGGTCTCATCCAGTGCGTCTTCCGTGGATTGGTTATGAATGGCGTCAGGCACCGCCAGCGAGCCATCCCAGGTATGAATGTTGTCGATATCCTGGAACGTCCACAGCGGATAGCCGCCATTGCGGTAGTAAGCCCGGTGGTGGCTGGCGCCCAGGTACAGCTCGTGTTCGCGGGATAACAAGGCAAAGGGCCCGGTGGCCGAC
Organism: Pseudomonas sp. KB-10; assembly: GCF_018221585.1. Taxonomy (NCBI): domain Bacteria; kingdom Pseudomonadati; phylum Pseudomonadota; class Gammaproteobacteria; order Pseudomonadales; family Pseudomonadaceae; genus Pseudomonas; species Pseudomonas sp. KB-10. Next base: position 797,252 of record NZ_QYYB01000001.1, on the reverse strand, counting down.
AGGTCGAACGAGGTCTGCCGAGGCTCGGCAGCCCAGCGCCCGGTCCAGGTGCTGACGCCGCTACCATCGGCGTTGACCCGGCCATTGGCAGCGGTGGCGAAGGCATCGTCATAACTGCGGCGACTGTGCTCTGCATTGAACTTGACCTGCCAGCCGTTGCTCAGCGCATGCTCCAGGGTGGTGAACAGGGTCTTGGTCTCGCGCTTGTGGTAGCCCCAGTCGGCGCCGGAGTTGAACGAGCGCGACGGTTTGAAGTGGCTGCCGTCGCTGTTGTACATCGGAAAGCCGTGGTTGCCGGCGCCGTCGTTGTCCAGGTCCTGATACTCGGCACCGACGGTCAGCATGCTGGTGTCGCTGATGTCCCACTCCAGCACGCCGTAAGCCACCTGCTTTTCCAGCGCCTGACGGTCGACATGGTTCTTGCTGTCGGTCTTCGCCGCGACCGCCCGGCCGCGTAGGTGGCCGCTCTCCGAGAGCCTGCCAGAGACGTCCAGCTCACTGCGGTAATTGTCCCAGCTGCCGGCCTGCAGGGTCAGCTTGCGCTGCGTCTGCAGGGTAGGCTTCTTGCGGATCAGGTTGACCGTGGCACTGGGGTCGCCGGTGCCCGACATCAGGCCGGTGGCGCCACGCACCACTTCGACGCGGTCGTAGATGGCCATGTCGGCCAGGTCATCGTTGAAGCCATAGGTGCTGGGGCGGCTGATGCCATCGACCTGGATATTGTCGATCGGCAGACCGCGCACATAGATCTGGTTGGCGTCACTGCCGGCGGGACCCATGTTGTTGGCCACCACGCCCGGGGTCCGTTCGAGCACCTGGGTAATATCGATGAGGTTCTGATCCTCGATCTGCTGACGGGTCACCACGCTGATGGCCTGAGGCGTTTCGCGCATCGACAGATTGAGCCCGGTTGCGGTGCTGGCCGAGGCGGTGGTGTAACTGCCCGTGCCCTCCGTGGTCACGCCCAGCTGACCGCTGGTGACCGTCGTCGCGCTAAGCTCCAGCGCCTCGCCCGATTGGGCGCGTACCAGCACGTAGCGCTTGTCGCCGGCCTTCCGAACGCTCAGGCCGCTGCCCTGCAGCACCCGGGCAAAGCCTTCTTTCACCTCATATTCGCCTTGCAGGCCGGCGCTTTCGAGGTTCGCGGTTTCACCGCTGCCGAAACTAAGGGTGACACCACTGGCGGCTGCGAACTGGCTCAGCGCAGCGGCCAGGCTACCGGCTGGGATGCTGTAGCTAAGCGGCTCCGCCCAGGCACTGGCAGTCACCAGCAGCGAGCCGGAAAGGCTCAGCGTCAGTGCGGCCTGGCGAATGCTGCGGGCGAGCGGGGAAGGGCAAGCGGACATCGGGGGCTCCTGGACAATTGGCAATAGCGGCGTCTGCGCGCGTGCAGTGGGAGCCGAACAGGCAATGAGAATCTGTTACCGATGAATGAAAAAACTTTCTGCTTAGCAAGGATGCTCAGCCGGGCTACAGGGCTGCTCAAGCGGCGTTCGATGCGTTCGGTTGAAGCTCATTCGCCGCGACTACGCGCCGCGCTGTTCGATACGCACCCAGTAGCGCGTCAGGCGCTGCACCCTGACCGGCAGGGCGTCCTCCAGGCTGGCCAGAATGGCTTCCTCGTCATCCAGCTGGAAGGCGCCGGACAGGCGCATGGCCGCCACCTGCGGCGCGCAACCGAGGTAGCCATGACGATAGCGCGACAGCTCGCCGAGCAGGCGATCCAGCCGCCAGTCGACCGCCACCAGCCTGCCCTGGGTCCAGGCCGAAGCATTGGCCGTGGACGCCTGCACGACTCCCGCGCGCTGCGCGCTGAACCTAACCCCCTGCCCGGCCTCCACCCGCGTCGGCGCGGCCGTGGCCAGGCGTGGCTGAACCTCCACGGCGTGCTCCTCGACCGTGACCTCGCTGCGCTCTTCCAACTGGCGCACCAGGAAGCGTGTACCCAGCGCGCGGATGCTGCCCTCGGCGGTCTGCACCCGCAGCGGCCGCACGTCCGGCCCGCTCTGCACGAGGATTTCCCCCTCCTGCAGGCGGATCAGGCGCTGCGCCGTATCGAAGCGGATATCCACCCGGGTGGCGGTATTGAGTTCCAGGCGACTGCCATCGGCCAGCATCACCCGCTTGCGCTCACCGACCCGCGTGGTGTAATCGGCGCTCAGCGGTGAGACGCGATAGCCCTGCCAGCCGACCACACCGGCGCCAAGCAGCACCGCCAGCGTCTTCAGCGCTGTGCGCCGGCCCTGATGCGCGCCCTGCAGTGCAGCGGCGGCCAACTGCGGCGAAGTCACTGCCAGGCGCTGCTGCAAGCGCTGCAGGCGCTGCCACGCCTCGGCATGGCGAGGATCGGCGTGCACCCAGCGCTGCCACGCGTGCTCGGTGGCGGCATCGGCCTGGCTGTCGTTGAGCCGCACATACCAGTCCACCGCCTCGGTGAGAATCGCCTTCATGCCTCCTCCAGCAGCAGGCAGTGCAGCAGCGCCTTGGCCAGGTGTTTGCGCACCGTGGTCACGGAAACGCCCATGCGCAGCGCTGTCTTTTCGTAGCTCAGGCCGTCGAGCTGCACGGCGAGGAAGATGCCCCGCGTGCGCTCGCCCATGCCGTCGAGCATGCGGTCGATGGCCTCCAGGTTGTCGAGAATCAGCACGCGCTCCTCGGCCGACGGCGCGTACTGCTCCGGACGCAATGCCAGCGCCTCCAGATAGGCCTGCTCCAGCGAACGGCGGCGATAGAGATCGATTACCAGACCCCGGGCGACCGTTACCAGATAAGGTCGCGGTTCACGCAGCGCGCCGGCATTACGCGCCTGCAACACCCGGACAAAGGTGTCCTGAGCCAGATCGGCGGCATCGGCCGAATTGTTCAGGCGCTGGCGCAGCCAGCCGTTCAGCCAGCCATGATGCTCGCGGTAGAGCCTGTGCAGATCCGTATTGCAGGATGCCGTGGACATTACGGGCCCCAATAGAAATTATGGTGTAAATGGGAATTTTTAACGATTGTAAGCCTGGCGGACATGGGTTGGGAACGGGATGGCGGCCATGGATAGACATCGTGAGAACGTTGAGCCTGTTCCGGCGTCTAGTCTTGAGAGTATTTCCACAACGAGCGGAGGCGCGTCATGTCCAACCATCACACTTACAAGAAAATCGAAATCGTCGGTACATCGCCGACCAGCATTGAACAAGCCATCGAGAACGCGTTGGCCGAGTGCGCCAAGAGCGTGCGCAACATGGACTGGTTCGAGGTGATGGGCACCCGTGGCCATATCGAGAACGGCAAAGTGGCGCATTATCAGGTCACGCTCAAGGTCGGCTTTCGCCTGAGCGGCAGTTGATGCCCTGACGCAAGCGGCAAGGCTGCATCGGCGGCGACGCCATTGTTTGGCCGCCGGTTCAGTGCTTGCGGCAGGCGCCTGAAGGCTGTGCCGATGCGCACATTGCCGGAAGTGCCTGGTGGCCAGGTGCGGCAGGATCGGGCAAGCTGCCCGGGCTGATTTCAGGGAGGAAATGCCATGTTCAGACTCTTGCTGCTGATGAGCCTGCTGTCGCTTGCGGGTTGTATCGACAACGAACCGCCGCTAGCCGAGGAGCGCCGCCTGCTGCTCAGCGGGGAAGACTTCGCCAGCTACGAGGCGCCGCAGGAGGGGCGCTACCAGAAGGTGGTGACCTATGCCACGCGCACCATCGACCTCAGTTTCGAAAGCCGGGGCAGCGACTGGTTCTACCTCTACACCGGCGTCTCGCTGTATCCACGCGCCGGCGATGCACTGATGACCAGCTACGCCGAGACCTTCGGCGCGTCCTTCGGCCTGCGTGACAGCGGTCTGCTGCAACAGGATCTGCCGCTGGAAACCAGGCTGGCCAGTCGCGCCAGTCTCAAGCTGCTGACCCAGGACGGCGAGCCGGTTGGCAATCTGTTCTATGCCACGGTCGGCAACAAATCGATGTTCACCATCTTCACCGGGGTGTATTTCGAGCAGGCCGAGGACTTCGAGACATTCATCGCGCCCAAGCTCCTGGCATTGCGCGAATACCAGCACGACGATCCCTTGCTGACCTGGGCGGGCAGAACCCTCGGCTTTGGCGAGTGACAGGTGCCTAGCCGAAGAACCAGTAGCACACGGCAATCGCGGCGATGATCCCCGCTGCATCGGCGACCAGCGCGCAACCCACCGCATGGCGGGCGCGCTGCAGGCCGACCGCGCCGAAGTACACCGCCAGCACATAGAAGGTGGTTTCGGTGCTGCCCTGTACCGTGGCCGCCACCAGTGCCGGGAAGCTGTCGACACCGAAGTTTTCCATGGTCTCGATCAGCATGGCGCGCGCTGCGCCGCCGGAGAACGGCTTGATCAGCGCGGTGGGCAGGGCGTCGACGAAGCGCGCATCCCAGCCCAGCGTCTCGACCAGCCAGCGGATGCCGTCCAGGCCGAAATCCAGCGCGCCGGATGCACGCAGCACGCCGATGGCGCAAAGCATGGCGACCAGATACGGCAGCAGGCTCTTGGCCACATCGAAACCTTCCTTGGCGCCATCAATGAAGCTCTCGTACACCGCAACCTTGCGCAGGGCGCCAACCACCAGAAACAGCATGATCAGGCCGAACAGGGTGAGATTGCCGAGCAGCGAGGAAAGCGCCGCCAGAGCCGTGGCGCTCATGCCGGCGAGCAGCGCCATGAAGCCGCCCAGCAGCAGCGCGGTAGGAATCAGGTAGGCCAGCACCACCGGGTCCCACAGACGCAGACGCTGCATCACAGCCACCGCCAGCAGACCCGCCAGGGTCGAGGCGCTGGTGGCCAGCAGGATGGGCAGGAACACCAGGGTCGGATCCTCGGCGCCTTGCTGCACGCGGTACATGAAGATTGACACCGGCAGCAGGGTCAGCGAGGAGGTATTGAGAACGAGGAACAGAATCTGCGCATTGCTCGCCGTGGTAGCGCTCGGGTTGAGGTCCTGCAGGGCGCGCATGGCCTTGAGGCCGATCGGCGTGGCGGCGTTGTCCAGGCCCAGGCCGTTGGCTGCGAAGTTCATGCTGATCAGCCCCAGCGCCGGGTGGCCGCGCGGCACATCCGGCATCAGGCGGGCGAACAGCGGCCCCAGCAGACGTGCCAGCAGATCGACCAGTCCGGCTTTCTCGGCGATACGCAGCAGGCCCAGCCACAGCGTCAGGGTGCCGAACAACACCACCATCAGCTCCACCGAGAGCTTGGCCATGGCGAACAGGCTCTCGACCATGGCGCCGAACACGCTGGCGTCGCCGCCGATCAACCAGCGCGCCAGAGCGGCGGTGGCACCCAGCAGAAAAAAGCCCAGCCAAAGGCCATTGAGCATTGCGATCCCCCTTAGCTCGAAGTCGCGAGCGACGCCTTCCTTGATGGCCTTCTCCTTGAAGGAAAAGGTGGCGCGAAGCGCCGGACGAGGGAGGGCATGCCGTTATGGCGGGGGATGATAACGTGCCGGCGGGGACTTATGGGACAGCCGGCAAACGGTCGTTACTCAATACCAGTTGGGATCGCTGCGCAGCTGTTCCATCAGCATCTGCTGGACCTCCTCGTCCGGGTCGCCCAACCAGCGCAAAGTGGCGTGCTCGCTTGGCACGCGGTCTTCGGGCAGGCCGTCCGGCACCTGCACGTAAAGCGCGTAGGCGTCATCGTCCTCCCACTCGAAGGCAACATAGGCACGCTGGCTGAAGCATCGTTGTGCCTCGCATACCTGGCCCACCAGATAGCGGTCATTGTCGGCTTCCACCGCCTGCATGGGGGTGGACAGGCCGCTGAGATTGATCAGCCAGTCCGGCAGGCGCTCTTCATCCTTGACCAGATCCTGCCAGGCCTCGCGGTACTCGGCATTGCTGCTCAGCAACTCGCCTGGCTGGAAGCTGGCATCGCGGTCGGCGGCCTGAGCCGCCAGGGCGCCGCCCATCAGCAGGGCGGCAGCGATGGCGTGGATCGAATGCATCTACGTCTCCCTACATCCGCGGGCGGCGGCCCATGACGAACGAGATGATGAACAGCACCAGGAACACCACGAATAGAATCTTGGCGATACCTGCAGCGGTGCCGGCGATACCACCGAAGCCCAGTACAGCGGCGATGATGGCGATGATCAGGAATGTGACTGCCCAACTAAGCATGGTGTTTCTCCTCAGTGGATAATGGCCCAGGCAGGCCAGGGGTCTTGCGCGTTGCTCGGCAGCAGAGGCTGGGGCGCAGCGCCCGTGGGCAGCTCCAGCTCCGCGGTGTTGCGGCTCGCGCACAGGGTTTGGCCAATCAGCAGGACGCTGGCAAGCGTCAAACTGAGCAGAAGCAGCAAGCTGGCAAGTACCAGAGCAACTATCCACATGGCCGTTCTCCTGTTGCGTTTGAGGCGGATGGCGCAGGGGTCTGGCATGTCCGTCTCGTCCTTTTCTTGCTTCGCGGCCGGTATTTGACCGGTCGCCCAATAAAGACATTGCAGCGCCCGTGCCAGACTGATCGCTTATATAAAAGCCTTTATAATCATCGAGTTATATTTGCTTGATGGCACATTGTGACGGGCATCCTGCCCGAATGAGGTTGTTCTGGTCGTGCGTTTTGCCCGACGAGCCGCAGCGGTTTGAGGCGTTATGGCAGGCCAGAGTGGTCGCCCGTCGACTGCGCAGTCGGTATACTCGCTGCGCCCGTGTGCCATGCGGGTTCCGCGCCCAGAACAACAACCGCGCCGCGAGTCTCGAGCCAATGAACGACTACGAACAGGAAGACCCGATTCCCCAGGGTGATCTCGCCCTGCAGATCACCGCGTTGCCGCGCGAGACCAACGGTTTTGGTGACATTTATGGTGGCTGGCTTGTATCGCAGATGGATCTCGCCGGCACCGCGATGGCGAGTAAGGTCGCAGGTGGCCGCGTGGCGACCGTGGCTATCGATCGCATGGCCTTTCTGGTGCCTGTCGCGGTGGGTGCGCAACTGTCCTTCTACACCCAGGCGCTGGAAATTGGCCGTAGCTCGATCCAGATGATGGTCGAGGTTTGGAGCGACGATCCGCTGTCCAACGAATGGCGCAAGGTCACCGAAGCGGTGTTCGTCTTCGTTGCCATCGACGGTAGTGGCCGTACCCGTCCGGTGCCGCCTCGTCGCGGTTGAGGCCGCCAATGGCAGTAACGAAAACGCCGGCTGATAGCCGGCGTTTTGTTAGGTGCTGAGTGATCAGCCGCGGATGTTGTAGATGTCCTTCTCGTTGCTTTCGGCGTAGTCGTACAGGCGCTTGAGATAGGCTTTCTGATGCTCCCAGACCTTGCTCGCTGCCGGGTCGGCCGCTGCGCTGGCGTCGACCACTTCGGCCGCCACTTCCTTCAGGCGGGCCAGGACTTCATCCGGCAGGCGGCGTACTTCCACGCCATCGGCCTTGAGCTGTTCCATGGCTTCCATGTTCTTGGCGTTGTAGTCGTCGAGCATGTCGCCGTTGACGTCGCGTGCGGCGGCACGAACGATGGCCTGCAGATCGGCCGGCAGGGTTTCCCAGGCCTTTAGGTTGACGTCCAGTTCGAACAGTACGCTCGGCTCCTGCCAGCCCGGCGTGTAGTAGTACTTGGCTGCCTTGTGCAGGCCAAGGGCAAGGTCGTTGTATGGACCGATCCACTCGGTGGCGTCGATGGCGCCGGTCTGCATGGCGGTGAAGATCTCACCAGCCGGCATGTTGACCACGGTACCGCCCATCTTGGTCAGCACTTCGCCGCCCAGGCCAGGAGTACGCATCTTCAGACCTTTGAAGTCGTCGACCGAGTTGATTTCCTTGTTGAACCAGCCGGCGGTTTGTACGCCGGTGTTGCCGCAGGCCATCGGCAGTACGCCGAACGGTTTGTACACCTCTTCCCACAGCTGCTGACCGCCGCCGCGATGCAGCCAGGCGTTCATTTCCTGGGCATTGGGGCCGAACGGCGAGGCGCAGAAGAACTGGGCCGCCGGTACCTTGCCTTTCCAGTAGTAGGGTGCGCCGTGACCCATTTCGGCGGTACCGCGGGAGACTGCATCGAACACTTCCAGTGCCGGTACCAATTCGCCGGCCGCGTACACCTTGACCTTCAGGCGGCCGTTACTCATTTCGTCGACCAGCTTGGCGAAGCGCTCGGCCCCCACGCCGACGCCCGGGAAGTTCTTCGGCCAGGAGGTGACCATCTTCCAGTTGAAGGTTTGGGAACTCGAACCCTCTTGAGGTGCTGCGGCGCTCTTGGCTTCTTCTTTGCAGCCAGCCAGCGCGGTTGCTGCAAGGCCTACGCCCGCTGCGGCGAGTATGTCGCGACGTTTCATGCAATGCTCCTTTATTGTTGTATTGGTCTTACCACGGGATCGCCGGGGGTAGACCGGGCGTGAATAACATAGGGGTTCGTGACCTACAAGCCTAGCGACTGCGACTAAAGTTGTACGGGCATTGCTGCAATACCCTTTGCCTGCCTAGAATCGCCGGCCTGCGGCCCACAAGGCCGCTGGTGGCGTGATGTGCAGCCAACCGGCCGCTGTCTGTCTCCTACTCATAACGATAAGGACTCACTATGTCCGACAAGCCTTCATTTCCCCTCGCTATTGCAAATTTAATCGATGCTCTCAACAGCTGGTTCGGCAAGGCCTGCGCATGGCTGACCGTGTTTCTGGTGATCGGTACCGCCATCGTCGTGGTCCTGCGATACGGCTTCGGTATCGGTGCGACCGCTCTACAGGAGGCAGTTCTATACGCTCACGCACTGGTGTTCATGGGGGCCGCAGCCTGGGTGCTGCAGCGCAACGGCCATGTGCGTGTCGACATCTTCTACCAGAAGTTCAGCGGCCGCCGTCAGGCGCTGGTGGAGATCTTCGGTAACCTGCTGTTCCTGCTGCCGGTGGCGCTGTTCCTCGGCTGGGCCAGCTGGGATTACGTCAGCAACTCCTGGGCGACGCTGGAGGCCTCCAGCGAGTCCGGCGGCCTCAAGTTCGTCTTCCTGCAGAAGAGCATCATCCTGGTGCTGGTCGTCAGCCTGGTACTGCAGGGCATTTCCAATCTGATCAAGGCGCTCTACGTCATCAGCGGTCGCCTGCCGGCTCCGGAGGTGAAACATGGCTGAGTTGATGGCGATTCTGCTGTTCGTCAGTATTTGCGTGGCCTTGATGGCCGGCTTCCCGGTGGCTTTCACCCTGGCCGGCGTTTCCCTGCTGTTCGCCGGTATCGGCGTGCTTACCGGCACCTTCGATCCAGGTTATCTGAGCGCCCTGCCGAACCGCCTGTTCGGCATCATGAACAACCAGACCATGCTCGCCGTGCCGCTGTTTGTGTTCATGGGCGTGATGCTGGAACGCTCGCGAGTGGCTGAAGATCTGCTCGAGTCCATGTCGCGCCTGTTCGGTACCCTGCGCGGCGGTCTGGCGATTTCCGTGTGTGTGGTCGGCGCGTTGCTGGCGGCCTCCACGGGCATCGTCGGTGCCACCGTGGTGACCATGGGCCTGCTGGCGCTGCCGACCATGCTGCGCCGCGGCTACGACCCGGCCATCTCCACCGGCACCCTGGCCGCCACCGGCACGCTGGGCCAGATCATCCCGCCATCCATCGTGCTGGTGCTGCTGGGCGACGTGATGTCCAGCGCCTATCAGCAGGCGCAGCTGAAAATGGGCATCTTCTCGCCGAAGACCGTTTCGGTCGGTGACCTGTTCGTCGGCGCGCTGCTGCCCGGCCTGCTGCTGGTCGGCCTGTACATCCTCTACATCATCGCCACTGCGATCTTCCAGCCGAAGAAACTGCCGGCGTTGCCACAGGAAGAACTCGGTCCCATCGAATGGGGCAAGCTGGCCAAGGCACTGGTGCCGCCGCTGATCCTGATCGGCGCGGTGCTGGGGTCGATTCTCGCGGGTTACGCAACCCCCACCGAAGCGGCTGCATTGGGCGCCGTAGGCGCGATGCTGCTGGCTTTCAGCAAGGGCAAGCTGAACTTCGGCCAGCTCAAGGAAGTGGCGTACGGCACTACCGAAATCAGTGCCATGGTCTTCATGATCCTGATCGGTGCTTCGCTGTTCTCCCTGGTGTTCCGCGGCTTCGGCGGCGAAGTGCTGATCGAGGACGTGTTCGCGCAGTTGCCAGGCGGCGTGCCCGGTGCGTTCTTCCTGGTGATGGTGGTGATCTTCCTGCTCGGCTTCATCCTCGATTTCATCGAGATCACCTTCGTGGTGGTGCCGATCGTCGGGCCGGTGCTGCTGGCCATGGGGCTCGACCCGATCTGGCTGGGCGTGATGATTGCGCTGAACCTGCAGACGTCCTTCCTTACGCCGCCGTTCGGCTTCGCCCTGTTCTACCTGCGTGGCGTGACGCCGGCGAGCATTGCCACCAGCACCATCTACAAGGGTGTGGTGCCGTTCATCCTGATCCAGATTCTGCTACTGGTGATCGCCTACATCTTCCCGGGCCTGATCACCTGGCTGCCGGAACAGGTTTACGGCAAGTAGGTCATAGCTTGCAGTCAGCAGACGCCCGTCCCTGTGACGGGCGTTTTGCTTCCTGCGTTGTCACACTATCGGTCATCTATCTCAACGAGAGGTCGTCATGAGTACCGCCCAAGTCGAACGCGTGGAACTGGACCAACTGACCTGCTGGCGGATCCGCGCTGCTGGCAGCGAGCTGCTGGTGGCTGAGCAAGGCGCGCAGGTCCTCAGCTACCGGCAGGGCGACCAGCCCCCGCTGATCTGGCTGAGCCCGGATGCGGCGTATCAGCGTGGGCAGAGCGTGCGCGGTGGAGTGCCGGTGTGCTGGCCCTGGTTCGGTGATCTGCGGCGCAATCCGCAGGCCGTGCAGGCGCATTATCAGCTGGAGCAGGCGCCGGCCCATGGCCTGGTGCGGGCGCTGGACTGGGAGTTGCGAGGCATCGACGAAGAGGATGATGTCGTCACCCTGCGCTTTGCCTATGACACGCGCACCCAGCCTCTGGAAGGCTGGCCCCGGGATGCCGGTCTGACCTTCGTCGTGCGCCTGGCGCAGGACCTCGGCATGAGCCTGGAAACCCACAACCGGGGCGTCACGCCGCTGACCCTGAGCCAGGCGCTGCACAGCTACTTTGCCGTCAGCGATGTGCGTCAGGTCAGCGTCGAGGGACTGCAGGCCTGTCGTTATATCGACACGCTGCAGAACTGGCAGGAGCTGCGTCAGCTGGACGCGCTGGTGTTCGACGCGGAAACCGATCGCATCTATCTCGATACCGCAGCACGGTTGAGCATCGTCGACCCCGGCTGGGGCCGGCGCATCCATCTGGATGCCCGTGGTTCACGTTCGGCCGTGCTGTGGAATCCGTGGATCGACAAGGCCAGGCGGCTGTCGCAGTTTCCCGATGACGCCTGGCAGAACATGCTCTGCATCGAGACGGCCAACGTACTGGAAGACGTCGTGCAGCTGAACGCTGGCGAGCGGCATCGGCTGGAGCTGCGACTGTCCAGCGAGCCACTGGCCGGTTAGTGCGGCCCCTGCTGTTCCAGCGCCTGGCGAAGCGGCTCGGCGCTGGTGAAGGCCTGTTGCCGAACCAGCTGCCCATCCTTTAGCTGCAACCACAGCACTTCGCCCTCGCCAGCCGGATAGCGCGGCGCGATGCGGGCGTCGCGGTCGAGCAGGATGCGGTAGTTGTAGTCGCGCATCTTCGGCAGGGCGAAGAGGCTGGCGATGACGCCGGGCATGCGACTGATGTCGGCGAGAAAGACCGCGTAGCGCTGCTCGAGATAACCCTTTGGCTGACCTTCCAGCGCGGCGTTGACCAGCTTGGCGCCGTCCATATCGCGGGCGACCAGCAGGATCTGCGTCTCGTCGTTCAGGGTGTAGGGCGCATCGAACTGATCCAGCAGCGTCCAGGGCGCCAGGCGCTCGCCTGGCTCAAGGGCCAGCGCGGCGCTGGTGAACAGGCACAGCAATATCAGGGCGGCAGCTTTCATGCGCGGACTCCAGGGCGATCAATAAAGATCTGCGTCGGTCACCAGGCGCACTTCGCCTGCCTCCATGGCGTAGGCGGCGTCGGCCAGCTCGTTGCTGATCTGCTCCACCTTCAGCGTGCCGCTGACCCACAGCGGTGCGTAGATGTCCTCGAGTGCGATGCCCTTGGGGTAGCGCACCAGCACCAGCTGGTTGGGCGGCGGTGGCGGCACGTGGATGCAGGCGCCCGGATAGGGCACCAGGAAGAACAGGGTGCTGTTACCTTTCTCGTCGCTTTCCAGCGGCACCGGATAGCCGCCCAGGCGGAGTGCCTTGCCGTCGAGTGCGGCGACGGTCCTGGTGGAGTACATCACCGCCGGCAGGTCCTGATCCTGCTGACGCAGGCCGCCTTCGCTGTAGAAGGTGCTGTCGCCTTCGGGGCTGTCATGGCTGATCTCGGGCATTTCCTCGAGGGCCTTGCGGTCCTCGGGAGGCATCAGGTCGAGCCAGTCGGTTTCCGGCAGTTCGGCGTGAGCCAGGCCGGTAAGCAGTAACAGGGCGAACAGCAGGTGGCGCATGGAATCAGGCATCTCGTGGCGGCGTGAATGAGAAGCCGAGGGACCAGGCGTCCATCGGCTCCTTGAAGAAGGGCCTCAGCTCTTCTTGATCGCGCCGTAGATTACCAGCAGAACGATGGCGCCGATCACTGCGCCGATAAAACCGGCGGCCTCGCCGGCTTCATAGATGCCCAGCGCCTGGCCGCCGTAGGTGGCCGCAATGGATCCGCCGATGCCGAGCAGGATGGTCATGATCCAGCCCATGCTGTCATCGCCGGGTTTGAGGAAGCGTGCGACCAGACCGACGATCAGGCCGATGAAAATGGTGCCGATAATGCCCATTGGCGTATCTCCTTGATCCAGGTCACCGCGATTGCGGCAACCTGATATCTGACCGACGCAGGTACTATCGGTTCGCCAGTGGCCGGATTACGTCTTGCTGATCAGGGCTTCGACGGCAGCGATACCGGCATCGAGGCTGGCCCGGTCGGCGCTGCGCAGGGTGGCGTGGCCGACCTTGCGGCCGGCCTTGAAGGCCTTGCCGTAGTGGTGCAGATGGCAGTCGGTGATGCTGATCACCTTGTCCACCGGCGGCACTTCGCCGATGAAATTGAGCATCGCGCTTTCGCCCAGCTTGGCGGTGGAGCCCAGCGGCAGGCCGGCGACGGCGCGCAGGTGGTTCTCGAACTGGCTGCACTCGGCGCCCTCGATGGTCCAGTGCCCGGAGTTGTGCACGCGCGGGGCGATCTCGTTGGCCTTGAGGCCGCCGTCCACCTCGAAGAACTCGAAGGCCAGCACGCCAACGTAGTCGAGCTTGTCCAGCACGCGGCCGACGTAGTCCTCGGCCAGCGCCTGCAGCGGGTGATCGGTGCTGGCGATGGACAGGGCGAGGATGCCGCTGTCGTGGGTGTTGTGCACCAGCGGGTAGAAGCGGGTTTCACCGTCGCGGGCGCGCACGGCGATCAGCGACACCTCGCCGGTAAAGGGCACGAAACCTTCGAGGATGCATGGCACGCTGCCCAGCTCGGCGAAGGCGCCGGTGACGTCTTCCGGCTTGCGCAGGACCTTCTGGCCCTTGCCGTCGTAGCCCAGGGTGCGGGTCTTCATCACGGCCGGCAGTCCGATGCTGGCCACGGCGGCATCGAGGTCGGCCTGCGACTGGATGTCGGCGAACTCGGGCGTGGGGATGCCCAGCTCGCGGAACATGGATTTCTCGAACCAGCGGTCACGGGCGATGCGCAGGGCTTCGGCACTCGGGTAGACCGGCACGAACTGCGAAAGGAAGGCCACGGTTTCCGCCGGCACGCTCTCGAATTCGAAGGTGACCAGGTCGACTTCGTCGGCCAGCTGGCGCAGGTGATCCTGATCGCCGTAGTCGGCGCGGATATGCTCGCCAAGCGCCTGGGCGCAGGCGTCCGGCGCCGGGTCGAGGAAGGCGAAATTCATGCCCAGCGGAGTGCCCGCCAGGGCCATCATGCGGCCCAGCTGGCCGCCACCGATCACGCCGATCTTCATTACTGCGCCCTCGGGTCCGGATTTTCCAGCACGGTGTTGGTCTGCTCGTCGCGGAACTGCTTCAGCGCCGCATGGAACTGCGGGTGCTGGTGACCGAGGATGCTGGCGGCGAGCAGGGCGGCGTTGACCGCGCCGGCCTTGCCGATGGCCAGGGTGGCGACCGGGATACCGGCCGGCATCTGCACGATCGACAGCAGCGAGTCGACGCCCGAGAGCATGGACGACTGCACCGGCACGCCAAGCACCGGCAGGTGGGTCTTGGCCGCGCACATGCCCGGCAGGTGAGCGGCGCCACCGGCACCGGCGATGATCACCTGGATGCCGCGGGCCTCGGCCTCTTCGGCGTACTGGAACAGCAGGTCCGGGGTGCGGTGGGCGGAAACCACCTTGACCTCGTGAGGGATGCCCAGCTTGTCCAGCATCTCGGCGGTGTGGCTAAGGGTGGACCAATCGGACTTGGAGCCCATGATCACGCCAACCAGTGCGCTCATCAAAGTGCCTCTTCTCTCGGGCGCCTCGCGGCGCGTCAAAAACCAACAAGCCACGCGGGCTAGCCAGCGTGGCTTGTCATGATTCGTTGGCCGGGTGCTGCCGGCCGAAGGCCGCGCAGTATAACGCAAAGCCGCCGCTGACGGGCAGTGGCGACGACCGTTTGTCATGCCGGCGGTGCGATGCGGGGAAAACCGCCTAAACCTTGCTCTGGAGCAATGCCGGCGTGGGCTGCGCGCGCACACTGGCCAGACACTCGCATGGAAGAGGAACAGCGTATGAACCAGACCATGAAAGCCGCAGTCGTCCACGCCTTTGGCCAGCCGCTGCGTATCGAGGAGGTGAAAACCCCGCTACCCGGCCCGGGGCAGATTCTGGTGAAGATCGAAGCGTCGGGTGTATGCCACACCGACCTGCACGCAGCCGAAGGCGACTGGCCGGTGAAGCCGAGCCTGCCGTTCATTCCCGGTCACGAGGGCGTCGGTTATGTGGCGGCGGTCGGCAGCGGCGTGACTCGGGTGAAGGAAGGCGACCGTGTCGGCGTGCCCTGGCTCTACACCGCCTGTGGCTGTTGCGAACACTGCCTGACCGGCTGGGAAACGCTCTGCGAGAGTCAGCAGAACACCGGCTATTCGATCAACGGTGGTTACGCCGAATACGTGTTGGCTGACCCGAACTACGTCGGTATTCTGCCGAAAAGCGTGGATTTTCTGGAAATCGCGCCGATCCTTTGCGCCGGGGTTACGGTTTACAAGGGCCTCAAGGAAACCAGGGCACGCCCTGGCCAGTGGGTGGCCATCTCCGGCATTGGCGGTCTTGGTCACGTGGCCGTGCAGTACGCCCGCGCCATGGGTCTGCACGTGGTCGCGGTGGATGTCGACGACGCCAAGCTGGAGTTGGCGCGCAAGCTCGGTGCCAGCCTGACCATCAACGCGCGCAAGGAGAACCCGGCCGAGGTGGTGCAGCGCGATATTGGCGGCGCCCACGGCGTGCTGGTCACCGCAGTGTCCAACGCCGCCTTCGGCCAGGCCATCGGCATGGCGCGCCGGCACGGTACGGTGGCGTTGGTCGGTCTGCCGCCGGGCGACTTCCCCACGCCGATTTTCGAGGTGGTGCTCAAGGCCATCAGCATCACCGGCTCCATCGTCGGCACCCGCGCCGATCTGCAGGAGGCGCTGGACTTTGCCGGCGAAGGGTTGGTCAAGGCCACGGTGCACAGCGACAGCTTGGACAACATCAACGGCATCTTCGATCAGATGCGCGGCGGACAGATCGAGGGGCGGGTGGTGCTGCAGTTCTGAGCCGGCAGGGAGGGTCGCCAGTCGTCGACTGGCGATTTTCCTACAGCCCGTGCGAGGACGGGCGCACAGATTGCCGTCTTGGCGCTGGCTATACTGCGCAGCCTTCATTCCCGTACAAGGACGTGCCGCATGAATCGCTATCTGTCGTGCTTTGCCCTTTCTCTTCTCTCGCTGCAGGTGTTCGCCCTTGAACTGGCCAAGCATCCGCAGGTATTCGACGCCGGCCAGGGCGTCAGTTTGGCGCTTGCCCCGTCAGCTGACGGCAAACAGGCCCTGGTACAGGTGCGCGGTATCAACCATCCGCTCGACGAGGTGGTGTTTCTCACCGAGGTGCGCGAGCTGGGCAACGAGCAGCGCGACTACAGCATTCGCCTCGACGGTCGTGCCTACAACCTGTTGAACAAGCGCCGTGCCTGGAGTGGTGAGAGCTTCCAGCTCAACCTGCCTGATACTCAGGGCTTCGAGCTGGGTTACGACGAAGACAAGAGCAAGGCGCTCAAGCCAGGCGAGCTGCTCGCGCTCTACCAGAAGCAGGAGAAGGACGGCGTACAGGCCAAGCTAGCCGCCTTCGACCGTGAAAAACGCGTGGCCGAGTACAGTGCGCGCTTGCAGGCGGCGGACGCTGAAGCCTCGCAGGCCTGTGGTGCGCAGCTGAGCACCACCGTCGACTGGAAGGGCATGGCCGACGAGCAACTGATCAGCCTCAGCGTGCCGAGTTTCTGCGCAGAGGTGGTCAACCAGATGGCCTATCTGTGTGGCAAGGATGATCGCTACATGGCCGAGGCCAAAAGCCTCGACAGCGTCGACTGCCAATTCGGCGAGCAGATGAAACTGCGTGAGAAGGACGGCCGCTTGCAGTTCACCACCCATCCGCAAGAGCCCAACCAGGGCGATTTCATCAACGCTATCCTGCGTAATCGCTAATCAGGATCCCCGCCTTCGGGCGGGTATTACCCCTCGTTGTCGAGCAGCTCGAATGCCGTCAGGCGATCGACGCCCTGGCCCATGAACAGGGTGAAGGGCCGGCCAACCTCTACCGCAAGGTCGGCGCAGCGCTCGTGATAGCCGTCGCCCAGTAGCGTGCGTTGTCCGATCAGGACGTGTTTGCCCATGCTGCCGATCTCGAACACCAGTTTCCTGATAGGCCCTGTCAGGTCGTCGTCGTTGTCGATGATCACTTCTACCCGGCGTTCGTCCACGGCCTTCTGCAACTCCGGATCGCTGAAGTGAAGCCTGGCCGGCCTGCGCTCGCTTTCCATGTCCAGGTAGAGCTGGCCAATGCTGCCCGGCTTGCCTTCATCGCCCCAGTTTCGGGCTCGTTGAAAACTCAGCGCGGGCAGTTGCTCATTCAGTTGCACCTCGATACGGCAGAACACTTCTTCCAATGCAGAGGTTCGGGCAAGCGCGTTGAGCTTCTCTTGCTTGACCAGGAACGGTCGGCCACGGGCGATGAACGAGGTGCGCAGCGGCATCGGCAGCTCACCCTCGATGCCGGTAATCTCTAGGGTGGCCGGCCAGTGTTCTCTGGCCTGCAAGATCGGCTGCAAACGCGCGGTCAGGGCTTCACGCTGCACAGGCTCCAGTGGCTTGGACTGCAGCCTGACCATAAGCGCCTGCTCATTACCATCGACCAGCGTGTAACGCAGATGGCCCGGGCGATAACCCAACTCCTGGAAGAGTCTTTGCAGGCTATCGAGATAGGTGCCTCTTATGCCGGCGCCCTCACGAATGGATTCGTCGAATCGCAGTTTGACCTGGGGTTCCTGCCCGCAGGCAGCGAGTAGCAGGCAAAGGGGTAGCAAAGCGGTACGCAGCAGGGGTCGCATGAGGTTCATCCTTGAAAACGGCAGCGGACTTTAGCACGCCCGACCTTTGGCAGACCTTGCACGAGTACGCGGCGCGCGACGCCGGCCTGAATGCCTTGGCATATGAAAGTGCAAGGCATGCTTCTTGCGTTCTTTTGTCCATCTGCACTGACGGAACGCATCATGCTGCACGCCTCGCTGACCACCCTGCACGTGGTTTCCCTAATCCTGCAACGCTTCGCCGACCAGCCCGAGCTGCAACCGCAATTGCTGGCCGGGAGCGGGATTGGTGCGGCCGATCTGGACAATGCCGATGCGCGCATCACCCGGGTGCAGGAACTGCAGGTGTGCGCCAATGCCCTGGCCCTGCGTGCCGATCTGGGGCTGGAGCTGGGGCGCAGTCTGCATGTTTCCTCCTATGGGCTGCTCGGTTACGCCGCGCTCTCGGCTGCCACCTTTGGTGACGCCTGGCGCCTGTTGCTGCAGTACCCGGCACTGCTCGGCACCTATTTTCGTCTCGACCTGCAAGTAGAGGGCGAGCAGGCCTGGATCAGCGCCAGCGGCTACCACCATGCCGAAGCGCTGGAAGTATTCAACGTTGAAATGTGTCTGGCCTCGCTGAAGCTGATCGGCGACGAACTGCTGCGCCAGCCGCTACCGCTGTCAGGCGCAGAGTTCACCCATGCCCGACCGCGCTACGTGAAACGCTACGCGCACAGCTTTCCCTGCCCGCTGCGTTTCGCAGCGCAGCGTAATGCCTTCGCTTTTCCCGCCGAGTTGCTGGAGCGCCGTTTGCCGCTGGCCGACAGCGTTACCCATGGCGACATGGTGGAGCGCTGCCGCCGCCTGAACGCCGAGTTCGGCAGCCGCCAGGCCTGGCTGGAGCGGGTGCGCCAGTTGCTCGCCGCACAACTGGCCGAGCCACCGGGGCTGGAGAACCTGGCGCAGCAGATGCACTGCTCGCCGCGCACCCTGCGCCGCCATCTGCAGGAGCTGGGCACCAGCTACCAGGGCCTGCTCGACGAGCTGCGCTTCGAACGCGCCAAGGCGCTGCTCAGCGAGCAGCAGTGGCCGGTGTACCGCATCGCTGAAGTGCTGGGATTCAGCGAAACGGCCAGCTTCCGCCATGCCTTCCAGCGCTGGAGTGGCGTGCCGCCGAGTCGCTTTCGTGCCTGACCCGGATGCCATCCGGGAATGCCTGGCGCCTTTCGCCAGGTTGCATCCGGCCACCAGCCGCCTCGTGGGAGCGGCTTCAGCCGCGATAAAGGCTCGCCGCTGAAGCGCCTCCCACGGCCTCGTATGTGGGCGTGAAATCTGGCCATTTCGCTTGATGGTTGCCACGCTGCATGGGAACCCCCTGACTGGGCTCTCTGATTGACAGTACTTGGCAGCGAGCGCGCAGCCTCCGATATGTACCCCCACGGGGATCGTGAGAACCACTCGATCCGTAGGAGCGGCTTCAGCCGCGATAAAGGCTCGCCGCTGAAGGGCCTCCCTCAGCGCCGCCGGACTCGGGGTGTGCGGTCCAGGGCTGTGCCATTGCAATTTGGCCATTTCGATCCCCTTTTGGCCGTTGCCAGCGTTCTCGGCGCCGACCGAGCAGGCGAACAATGCAGGCACAACAACGAGCCTGGAGCGCCTTGCATGCTCACCTACTACAGTGACGACCACCACCTGCACCACGGCAAATGCGAGCTGATCGACGGGCAACTGATGCCCTGCTTCGAGAAGCCGCAGCGCGCCGACCATATCCTGCAACGGGTCAAGGATCGCCGGCTGGGCGAAATCCGCGCGCCCAAGGATTTCGGCCTGGCGCCCATCGAGCGCATCCACAGCAAGGCCTACCTGGAATTCTTCAAGAGTGCCTGGGCGCGCTGGCAGGAGCAGGGCGGCAAGGACGACCTGCTGCCGTTCACCTGGCCGGCGCGCACCCTGCGGCGGATGATCCCCAATGACCTGCACGGCCAGCTCGGCTACTACAGCTTCGACGGCGGTGCGCCGATCACCGCCGGCACCTGGCAGGCCGCCTACAGCGCCGCGCAGGTGGCGCTCAGCGCCCAGGCCGAGATCGCCAATGGCGCCCACAGTGCCTTCGCCCTGTGCCGTCCGCCAGGCCACCACGCCGCTGGCGACTTGATGGGCGGTTACTGCTACCTCAACAACGCCGCCATCGCCGCCCAGGCCTTCCTCGATCAGGGCCGCAAGAAAGTCGCCATCCTCGATGTCGATTACCACCACGGCAACGGCACTCAGGACATCTTCTACCAGCGCAGCGACGTGCTGTTCGCCTCGATCCACGGCGACCCGGCCGAGGAATTCCCGTTCTTCCTCGGTTATGCCGACGAACTGGGCGAGGGCGACGGTGAGGGCTGCAACTTCAACTACCCGTTGCCGATGGGCAGCTCCTGGGAGACCTGGAGCGCAGCGCTGGAACAGGCCTGCCAGCGCATCGCCGGATATGGCGCCGAGGTGCTGGTGGTATCGCTGGGCGTGGACACCTACATGAAAGACCCGATTTCGCAGTTCAAGCTCGACAGCCCGGACTACCTGGCCATGGGCCGGCGCATCGCCGCGCTGGGCCTGCCGACGCTGTTCATCATGGAAGGCGGCTACGCGGTGGAGGCCATCGGCATCAACGCGGTCAACGTGCTGGAAGGCTTCGAGGGCGCCTGAATGACGCCTCGTCCGCGATCAAGAACCTGCCAAACAAGAGCAACATTTCAGGGGTGAGAAACGATGAAAGCCATCAAACAGATGCTCGGCGCCGCCCTGTGCGGCGCCACCCTGCTCAGCGGCGCGGTGCAGGCCAAGGAGCTGCGCGTGTACAACTGGGCGGATTACATCCTCCCGGAGGTACCCAAGGACTTCCAGAAGCAATCCGGCATCCAGATCACCTGGGACACCTTCGAGACCAACGAGGCGCTGGAAGCCAAGCTGCTCACCGGCAACTCCGGCTATGACCTGGTGATCCCCTCCAACCAGTTCCTCGAAACCCAGATCAAGGCCGGCGTGTTCACCCCGCTGGACAAGTCCAAGCTGCCCAACTGGAAGAACCTCGACCCGGTGCTGCTCGGCCTGCTGGAGAAGAACGACCCGGGCAATCAGTACGGCGTGCCCTACATGTACGGCACCGTGCTGATCGGCTACAACCCGGACAAGGTCAAGGCCGCGCTCGGCGACGATGCGCCGGTCAACAGCTGGGATCTGGTGTTCAAGCCCGAGTACATGGAGAAGCTGAAATCCTGCGGCGTGGCCATGCTCGACTCGCCCACCGAGATCATCCCCATTGCCCTGCACTACCTGGGCCTGGACCCCAACAGCGCCAATCCCGCCGACTACGACAAGGTCACCGAGCTGCTGCTCAAGGTGCGCCCGTACGTGGCCTATTTCCATTCGGCCAAGTACATGACCGATATCGCCAACGGCGACATCTGCGTGGCCATCGGCTATTCCGGCAGCTTCTACCAGTTCGCCAACCGCGCCAAGGAAGCCGGCAACGGCGTGGTGATCAACTGGCGCCTGCCCAAGGAAGGCGCGCCGATCTGGTTCGACACCTGGGCCATCCCCAAGAGCGCGAAGAACGTCGACGAAGCCCACGCCTTCATCAACCACCTGCTCGAACCCAAGGTGATCGCGCCGATCAGCGATTTTCTCGGCTACCCCAACCCCAACGTGCCGGGCATGGAGCTGGTGGGCGCGGAAATCGCTGATGACCATGACCTGACCCCGACGCCGGAGCTGCAGAAGTCGCTGTACGTGGTACAGCCGCTGCCGCAGAAGATCGAGCGCGTGCGTACGCGGGCATGGACCTCGGTCAAGTCGGGTAAGTGATCCACTAAAAGCTCGCGGTTAAAGCCCTTCCACAGAGTGCGCCGCTTTTGTGGGAGGGGCTTTACCGAGGTGCCCACGTCTAAGTGGGCAACTGCGTTTGCGCCGCTCCGCGTCACGCCTGGTGACGCTGACGATCCTGATGGACGCAGAGCGTCCCGGGCTGCATTGCCCGCGGGGCGTTGCAATGATCAAACGGCGGGTCGCAGGCCTACACTCAACAGGCACAATAAAAACCGAGGTTTCTCCATGCGCGTTTTTCACTTCAAGACTCTGACGCTCAGCGTCGCTCTCGCCGTCGGCAGCAATGCCGTGCTGGCCGCCAGTCTGGAAGGCGGTGCTGTCGCCGCACCGGATCAGTACGCCGCCAAGGTCGCCGCCCAGGTGCTCAGGAACGGGGGAAACGCGGTGGATGCCGCCGTCGCCACCGCCTTCACCCTGGCCGTCACCTACCCCGAAGCCGGCAACATCGGAGGCGGAGGTTTCATGACCCTGTTCATGGACGGCAAGCCGTATTTCCTCGACTACCGGGAAACCGCACCCAAGGCGGCGACCAAGACCATGTACCTGGACGACAAGGGAGAGGTGATCGAAAACCTCAGCCTGGTCGGCGCCCAGGCTGCCGGCGTGCCCGGCACGGTGATGGGCCTGTGGGAGGCGCACAAGCGTTTCGGCAAACTGCCATGGAGCGATCTGATCACCCCCGCCATCGGTTATGCGAACGACGGCTTCAAGGTCGCTGACCAGCAGTTCCAGTACCGCGAGGACGCCATCGGCCTGTTCAACGGCCAGACCAACTTCACCGACTACTTCGGCACCATGCGCCCGGGCGAGGTATTCAAGCAGCCACAGATGGCAGAGACCCTCACGCGTATCGCCGCTGTGGGTCCGGACGAATTCTACAAGGGCAAGACCGCCGACCTGCTGGTCGCCCAGATGCAGCGTGACGGCGGGTTGATCAGCAAAGAGGATCTGGCCGACTACCGCGCCAAGTGGCGCGAACCGATGCGCGTCGACTGGCAAGGCAACACGCTCTACACCGCGCCGCTGCCCAGCTCCGGCGGCATCGCCCTGGCCCAGCTGATCGGCATCAAGGAGCAGCGCGCCGCCGACTTCAAGGGCGTCGAGCTCAACTCCGCGCGCTACATCCATCTCCTGGCCGAGATCGAAAAGCGCGTATTCGCCGACCGCGCCGACTACCTGGGTGACCCGGACTTCTCCGACGTTCCGGTCGACAAGCTGGTGGATGCCCAGTACCTCGAGCGCCGCGCCGGCGAGGTCAACCCGACCGCTATCTCACCGACCGAGCAGGTACGCCCGGGCCTGGAGCCGCACCAGACCACGCATTTTTCCATTGTCGATGCCGACGGCAACGCGGTCAGCAACACCTACACGCTGAATTGGGACTTCGGCAGTGGCGTGGTGGTCGAGGGGGCCGGCTTTCTGCTCAACGACGAGATGGACGACTTCAGCGCCAAGCCCGGCGTGGCCAACGCCTTTGGTGTGGTAGGCAGAGATGCCAACGCCATCGAACCGGGCAAACGCATGTTGTCCTCGATGAGCCCGAGCATCGTCACCCGTGATGGCAAAGTCAGCCTGGTGCTGGGTACGCCCGGCGGCTCGAGGATCTTCACCTCGATCTTCCAGGTGCTCAACAACGTCTACGACTTCAAGCTGCCACTGGAAAAGGCCGTCGCCGCCCAGCGCGTCCACCATCAGCTGCTGCCCAAGGACACCATCTACTACGACGCCTACGCACCGCTCACTGGCGAGGTCGCCGACGAGCTCAAGGCCATGGGCTATGTGCTCGAGGACCAGGGCTGGAACATGGGCGACATCCAGGCCATCCGTGTCGACGGGCGCAGCCTGGAAACCGCCTCCGATCCGCGCGGTCGTGGCGTCGGCCTGGTGGTGAAACCCTGAGTCAGGGGCCGCGCGCCGATCAGCGGTTTTCCCGGCTGCCAAAAGTGCGGCATGGAGCTGATGGCGCAGCCGCTGGCCGTAGAAGATCGAGCGGTGCGTACGATCAAGTCGGGTAAGTGTTTCGTCACTAGCAGCCCGCGGCTGAAGCGCAATGCCGCCCAGCCGCTCCTACAGGTTTCGCAGTTTTCCGTAGGAGCGGCTTCAGCCGCGAATGTCTTTGTCCTGCTAAAGCCGGCGCGGCAGCGCACCCTACCCGCTCAACCGCCCACTTCCCCCGTCTCCAGCTTGCGCCAGAGCAAACGCACCGCCGCCTTGCGCACCAGGGCGCAGCGGTACAGGCGGATTTCCAGCGGGATCTGCCAGTGCTCTGCGCCGCAGATGGCCAGTTCGCCACGGGCCAGTTCCGCAGTCACCGATAGCCGTGGCACCCAGGCCACGCCCATGCCCTGCAACGCCATGCTCTTGAGGCTGTCGGCCATGGCGGTTTCGTACACGGTGGTCGAGCGCAGGGCGCGCTGGCGCAGCAGCAGGTTTACCGAACGACCGAGAAAGGCACCGGCGCTGTAGGCCAGCAGCGGTACGCTCTGGCCATTGTCGAGGTCGTAAAGCGGCGCGCCGGACTCGTTCACCGCGCATACCGGCAACATCGAGGTGGCGCCCAGGTGCAGCGACGGAAAGATCGCCGGGTCCATCTGCAACGCGGCGTCCGGGTCATAGTAGGCGAGGATCAGGTCGCAGGCGCCCTCACGCAGCGAATGCACCGCCTCGCCGACGTTGGTTGCCACCAGGCGGGTGCTCAGCGGCAGGCCTTCGCGGCGCAGGCGGGCGATCCATTCCGGGAAGAAGCCCAAGGTCAGCGAGTGCGCGGCGGCAATCGACAGCACTTCGCCCTGCTGACCCTCAAGATTGTGCAGATGGCGCACCACCTCGCCGAGCTGCTCGACAAGACTGCGTGCAGTGACCAGAAACAGCCGGCCGGCTTCGGTCAGTTCGATAGGGGTGCAGGAGCGGTCGACCAGGGTCAGGCCGAGCATCGCCTCCAGGCTGCGAATGCGCCGACTGAACGCCGGCTGGGTGACGAAGCGCTTGTCCGCGGCCTGGGAGAAGCTGCGCGTGCCCGCCAGGGCGACGAAGTCTTCCAGCCACTTGGTTTCCAGGTTCATCGAGTCTCCGTAGCCCGGATGCAATCCGGGGTTGGCCCGTCACGTTGCCCCCGGATTGCATCCGGGCTACGCACTATAGGCAGGGTACGAATCGTGGGAGGCGCTTCAGCGGCGAGCGGACGCGGCTGAAGCCCCTCCAGGGAGGTCATGTACGCCGCCGTAGCGATCGACGTCACATCCACATTATGCCGATTGTGCATAGGGCAGCAAGCAACGGCATTGGTAGCGGTACGGCCTGAGCCCATATTCTATGGGCATCGCGGCACTCGCCGTATTTCCCAAGAGTCATCTCTATCATGTCCTCTGCTGCATCTGTTCGCGTCGAAAAAGACCTGCTCGGCACCCTCGAAGTCCCCGCCGATGCCTATTACGGCATCCAGACCCTGCGCGCCGTGCAGAACTTCCGCCTGTCCGGCGTGCCGCTGTCGCACTACCCGAAACTGGTGATCGGCCTGGCCATGGTCAAGCAGGCCTCGGCTGACGCCAACCGCGAGCTGGGCCACCTGTCCGCGGCCAAGCACACGGCGATCAGCACCGCCTGTGCGCGCATCATCCAGGGTGAGTTCCACGATCAGTTCGTGGTCGACATGATCCAGGGCGGCGCCGGCACCTCGACCAACATGAACGCCAACGAGGTGATCGCCAACATCGCCCTCGAGGCCATGGGGCATGAGAAGGGCCAGTACCAGCACCTGCACCCGAACAACGACGTGAACATGGCGCAATCGACCAACGACGCCTACCCGACCGCCATTCGTCTCGGCCTGCTGCTCGGCCACGACAGCCTGCTGGGCGCGCTGGACAAGCTGATCCAGTCGCTGGCGGCCAAGGGCCTGGAGTTCGGCCACGTGCTGAAGATGGGCCGCACCCAGCTGCAGGACGCGGTGCCGATGACCCTCGGCCAGGAATTCCGCGCCTTCGCCACCACCCTCGGCGAAGACCTGCAGCACCTGAAACTGCTGGCGCCGACCCTGCTCACCGAAGTCAACCTGGGCGGTACCGCGATCGGCACCGGCATCAACGCCGACCCGAAATACCAGGCCCTGGCGGTCAAGCGCCTGGCCATCATCAGCGGCCACCCGCTGACCCCGGCTGCCGACCTGATCGAAGCCACCAGCGACATGGGCGCCTTCGTGCTGTTCTCCGGCATGCTCAAGCGCACCGCGGTCAAGCTGTCGAAGATCTGCAACGACTTGCGCCTGCTGTCCAGCGGCCCGCGTACCGGCATCAACGAGATCAACCTGCCGGCGCGTCAGCCGGGCAGTTCGATCATGCCGGGCAAGGTCAACCCGGTGATCCCCGAGGCGGTCAACCAGGTGGCTTTCGAAGTGATCGGCAACGACCTGGCGCTGACCATGGCGGCCGAAGGCGGCCAGCTGCAGCTGAACGTGATGGAGCCCTTGATCGCCTACAAGATCTTCGACTCGATCCGCCTGCTGACCCGCGCCATGGATATGCTGCGTGAGCTGTGCATCGACGGCATCACCGCCAACGAAGGCCGCTGCCGTGAGCTGATGGAAAACTCCATCGGTCTGATCACCGCACTCAACCCCTACATCGGCTACGAGAACGCCACCCGTATCGCCAAGGTCGCTCTGGAAAGCGGGCGCGGCGTGCTGGAGCTGGTGCGCGAGGAGCAGCTGCTGGACGAGGCCACCCTGGCCGACATCCTGCGCCCCGAGAACATGATCGCCCCGCGCCTGGTTCCGCTGCAGGGCTGATTCACCGAATGACGCACGCCGCCCCTTGGGCGGCGTGCTCGTTTCCGCCCCGGCGCCTGCGCCGAGGGTGGCATCACCTAAGGCCGCACAGACGGCCCCACAACAACGACAATCCGGGTGTACAACCATATGAGTCAGAGCAATACCGCTTCCCCTTCTTTCCTGGCCCGCGTGCCGCTGTGGCAGCAGATCCTCGTCGGCCTGGTGCTCGGCGTGGTGGTCGGCATGCTGTTCAAGGGCCTGGCGCTGGCGCTGGCGCCGGTCGGCGCGCTGTTCCTCAATGCGATCAAGATGCTGATCGTGCCGCTGGTGTTCGTCTCCCTGGTGGCGGGCATTACCGCCATGAGCGATAGCGCCAAGCTGGGCCGCATCAGCGTCAAGACCATCGCCATCTACCTGCTCACCACCGCCTTCGCAGTGAGCATCGGCCTGGCCTTCGGCACTCTGTTCAGCCCGGGCGAGGGCATGAACATGGTCGCCAGCGGCAGCGAAGAGGCCAAGCAGGCGCCCTCGCTGGTACAGATCCTGGTGGGCCTGGTGCCGACCAACCCGGTGATGGCCTTCGCCGAAGGCAACATCCTGCAGATCATCGTCTTCGCCATCGCCCTGGGCGTGAGCATGAACCTGATCGGCGAGAAGGCCGCGCCGGTGGTCAAGCTGTTCGATAGCCTGGCCGAGGTGTTCTACAAGCTCACCGACCTGGTGATGCGCTTCGCCCCCATCGGCGTATTCGCGCTGATCGCCGGTGTGGTCGCCTCCCACGGTATCGAAGTGCTGCTGCCGCTGGCCGGTGTGATCGGGGTGATCTACCTGGCCAGCATCGCCCACATGCTGCTGATCTACGGCGGCCTGATCGGCGGCCTGGCGCGCCTCAGCCCGCTGCGTTTCTTCCGCGGTATCGCTCCGGCGCTGGCGGTGGCATTCAGTACCTCAAGCAGCTCCGGCACCTTGCCGGTGTCCATCGAGTGCGCGCGCAAGAACCTCGGCGTGTCGCAGGGCGTGGCCGGCTTCGTGCTGCCGGTGGGCGCCACCATCAACATGGACGGCACCGCCATTTACCAGGGCGTGCTGGCGCTGTTCATCGCCCAGGCCTTCGGCATCGATCTGAATGCCGGCCAGTACCTGATGATCATCCTCACCGCCACCCTGGCCTCGGTCGGCACCGCCGGTGTACCCGGCGCCGGTCTGATCATGCTCGGCCTGGTGCTGACTTCGGTCGGCCTGCCGCTGGAAGGCGTGGCGCTGATCGCCGGTATCGACCGCATCCTCGACATGGCGCGCACCACGGTGAACGTCGCCGGTGACCTGATGACCACCACCCTGGTGGGCAGCAGCGAGAAGGAGCTGGATCGCGAGATCTACAACAGCGACAACGCTGCCTGAGCAAACCGCTTTCATAGGAGGCCTTCACCAGCCTCAACCTTCAGGGATGGCCTCGGCCATCCCTTTTTTTTCGCCCGCCGAACCCTTCCTTTCAGCGCCTGGTCAGTTGCCGATACAGCTGCGGCAGGTACAGCGGCAGATGCTGCGGTTTGTCGATCAGCGTGTAGCCGCCGGCGCCGAACATGTACGGCAGGTAGTCGCCGGCCTGCTGGTCGATGGTGATGCAGAACGGCAGCACGCCGGCGCGGCGGGCTTCGAGCACGGCCTCGCGGGTGTCCTCCACGCCGTAGCGGCCTTCGTAGAGGTCGAGGTCGTTGGGCTTGCCATCGGTGACCAGCAACAGCAGGCGCTGGCTCTGCTGGCGCTCGCCGAGCAGGCGGGTGGCCTGGCGGATGGCCGCGCCCATGCGCGTGTAGTAGCCGGGACGCACGGCGAGGATGCGCCCGCGCGCCTGGTCGTCGTAGCGCTGGCCGAACGGCTTGAGTTCCTGCATGCGCACCTGCTGGCGGCGCAACGAGGAGAAGCCATACAGGGCGAAATCGTCACCGGCCGCCGACAGCGCCTCGGCGAACAGCAGCAGGCTGTCCTGGATGACGTCGATGACCCGTTGCTCGTCGTTGAGGTGCGATTCGGTGGACATCGACAGGTCGGCGAGCAGCAGGCAGGCCAGCTCGCGGCGAGTGCTGCGCTGTTCGAGAAACAGGCCCTTGTCGCAGGCCCCGCCCTGTCGGCGCTGCACCTGGAAGTCGAGCCAGGCGCTGAGGTCCAGTTCGCTGCCCTGCGGCTGCTGGCGCAGCCATTGGCGGTCGTTGCGCAGCGCCTCGAACTGACGGCGCAGGCGTCGTGCCGGCAATGCCAGGTGCATCGGCAACGGCTGCGCCTCGGCCTCGCGCGGATGGTAGAGCTGCAGGCTGACGTGGCGTTCGAGCAGGACCGAGCGGCGGTAGTCCCACTCCGGCAGGTGCAGGCCCTCGCCCAGCGGCAGGTCGTCCTGCTCCGGCGACGGCAGGTCGAGGTCCAGATGCAGGCCGCCACCCTTGCGCGTGCGCTGGCGTGACAGGGTCAGCTCGTCGAGGTCCTCGGCCACACGGGCGGCATCGAGGTCCTCGCTGTCATCGTTGCAGCGGTCCAGCTGCACGTGCTCGGACCAGCTGAACAAATTCTCCAGGCGGAACAGCAGCAGACCGCCCTTGCCGCTGGTGTCGTCGATGCGCGAGGCGCGCTTGCGCAGTGAGCGTTGCGCCGGGTTGGGGTTGCGGGCGCTGCCTTGACCTTCCTCGGGCAGTTCGCTGGAGGCGCCGGGGCCCTGGCCCTGCGGCGGATACAGCCACAGCGGTAACGGCCAGGGGGCGCGTTCGTCGTGGGCGAAATGGGTGACGCTGCCGGGTTCGCGCAGCGCCTGGCGCAGGTCGCGCTCCAGCGCCGCGCTGGCAGGCGGCAGGCTGTCGGGGGCGGGCCGCAGACGCAGGTGCGCATCGACCAGCCGTTGGTAGCGGGGGCGCATGGCCGGGTAACGGCGTAGCAGCTCGGTCACCCAGCGCTGGTTGTCGCGCCCCCAGTGGCGCATGCCGTCGGCGACCGCACCGAGCATCGCCAGCCAGCGGTACAGCTCGCGGTTCAGCTCGGCCTGCGGGAACACGGCGAGGCTCGGCGGCAGGCGCATGTTCTGCGCATCGCGCCAGGCCACCGGCATCTGCCGGCAGGTGCCGGCGACCTGTTGCAGCAGGCTGCGCCGCAGCAGCAGCTCGCGCGGCTGTGCGGCCTGGATCTGCACGCCGCTAGCGCCACCAATGGCGTGAAACAGCAGTGACAGGGCGCGTTGCTGGTCGCTCAGCTGCACCTGGGCGTGGGCGAAGTCCGGGTCGCTGCGGCGGGTGATGAAACGGTGCCAGGCGCTGCCGACCCATTCCTCGACTTCGATGCTGAAGGCCATACCCGACTCCCTGAAAATGAGATGCGGGAGGGGCTTCAACCGCGACTGTCGCCGCTGAAGCGCCTCCCACCGTTACCCCTTGTCGTCGATCAGGCGGTGGCCATGACGACGTTCTTGCGCTGCACAAAGCTCAGCAGGTAGCAGACCAGGCCGAGGGCGAAGCCGACCCCGGCCACCAGGCGTGCCCAGAAGTACGGTGCCAGCTGGTCCATGGTGGCCATGAAGGCCATGGCCTCGTTGTCGCCCGGCCAGCGTTGCAGCCAGATCTGCGCGGCGCCGGCGGCGGTCAGCAGCAGGGTGATCAGCACCATGGAGATGGTCATCAGCCAGAAACCGGCGATCTCGACGCGCTGGGCGCTTTCCTGCGGCGCCTCACCGATGCCACGCAGGCGCGGCATGGCGTAGGAGATCATGGTCATGACGATCATCGCGTAGGCGCCGTAGAACGCCAGGTGGCCGTGGGCCGCCGTGAGCTGGGTGCCGTGGGTGTAGTAGTTCACCGGCGCCAGGGTGTGCAGGAAGCCCCACACGCCGGCGCCGAAGAACGCGGTCACGGTGGTGCCCAGTGCCCACAGACCGGCGGCGCGGTTGGGGTGCTGGCGGCGCCGACGGCGCACCATGTTGAAGGCGAACAGCACCATGGCGAAGAACGGCAGCGGTTCCAGGGCCGAGAAGATCGAACCCAGCCACAGCCACACGCCCGGTGCGCCGATCCAGAAGTAGTGGTGGCCAGTGCCGA
The DNA here is from genome assembly GCF_018221585.1 of Pseudomonas sp. KB-10. Classification (NCBI taxonomy): domain Bacteria; kingdom Pseudomonadati; phylum Pseudomonadota; class Gammaproteobacteria; order Pseudomonadales; family Pseudomonadaceae; genus Pseudomonas; species Pseudomonas sp. KB-10. The sequence goes on along the minus strand of NZ_QYYB01000001.1, from coordinate 767,013 downwards.
TGATGCCGGTGATCAGGGCCATGGCGATGATCACGTACAGCCACTTCTCGATCACCTCGCGGTCGACGCCGGTGATCTTGATCAGCACGAAGGCCAGCATCGAACCCATGATCAGTTCCCACACGCCCTCCACCCACAGATGCACCACCCACCACCAGTAGTACTTGTCGCGGGCGAGGTTTTCCGGGTTGAAGAAGGAGAACAGGAACATTACCGCCAGGCCGATCAGGCCGGTCATCATCACCACGCTGACCGTGGTCTTGCGACCTTTGAGCAAGGTCATGCCGATGTTGTAGAGGAAGCCCAGGGCGACCACCACGATGCCGGCCTTGGTGATCGTCGGCTGTTCGAGGAACTCGCGACCCATGGTCGGCAGCAGTTCGTTGCCGGTGATCCTGGCCAGGGTGGCGTAGGGCACGGCGAGGTAGCCGAGGATGGTCAGCACGCCGGCGATGGCGAATACCCAGAACAGGATGATGGCCAGTTTCGGGCTGTGCAGTTCGCGGTCGGCCTCTTCGGGGATCAGGTAGTAGGCCGCGCCCATGAAGCCGAACAGCAGCCAGACGATCAGCAGGTTGGTGTGCACCATGCGCGCCACGTTGAAGGGGATCAACGGGAACAGGAAGTCACCGACCACGTACTGCAGGCCCATGATCAGGCCGAACAGGATCTGCCCGACGAACAGCATCAGGGCGAACACGAAGTAGGGTTTGGCCACGGCTTGCGAGGCGAATTTCAGGTGCGGATTGGCAGTGGTCATTTCTCAGCCCTCCCTGTTTGGCGGCCAGTCGTTGGTATCGATCTTCGAGGTCCACTTGAGGAACTCGGCAAGATCGTCCACTTCCTTGTCGCTCAGGTTGAATTGCGGCATGGCGCGGCGGCCGGGAACGCCCAGCGGCTGGGCCGCCATCCAGGCATGCAGGAAGCTGCTGAACTGTTGCTCGCCACCGCGGCGGACGAACACGTTGCCCAGCTCCGGTGCGAAGTAGGCGCCCTCGCCCAGCAGGGTGTGGCAGCCGATGCAGTTGTTCTGCTCCCAGATCAGCTTGCCGCGCACCACCGCTTCGTTCATCAGATGTTCATTGGTGCGTTCGGGGAAGGTTTGTTCGCTGTGGAAGGTCAAGGCCAGGAATATCAGGATGAAGAACAGGCTTCCCCCGAAGTAGATATTTCTGGCCATTCCCTTGGTGAAGGTTTCCGACATGGTCATGTCCTCAAAGGCTTGGCGGGGCCATTTTCGGACGGTGCCTCGGGAAAACCGCTTGATGGCGATCAAGAAGCCGGAATCGCGAGGGGATTGGGTCTGTTCAGGACGATGATGAGAACCTGCCCGTTGGTGGCAGCGCTCAAGGCGTGGCGAAGTAAAGCGCGCTCGCCATGCACAGGGACCAGGCCAGCAAAGACGCGCGCCAAAGGCGCGGGCCGTGGCGCAGCTCCATGAACCCGTCGACGATCAGCCAGGCCTTGCCCAGCGCTGCCGCCGACAGCGCCAGAGCAGTCCAGGAAGCGATCGGCGCGGTGACCAGCCACAGGCTCAGCAACGACAGCAGTACCAGGCTCAGCCAGCACAGGAAGGCGTTCATCCGGCTTACCTCTGCAAATAGAGCAAGGGAAACAGCAGCACCCAGATCAGATCGATCATGTGCCAGTACAGGACGCACGACTCCAGCTCGCCGCGCTTGCCCGCCTGTTCGTACACGCCACGCCGGCAGCGCCAGGCCAGCCAGGCGAACAGCAGCAGGCCGGGCAGCACATGGAGGAAGTGGAAGCCGCCGAGAATCCAGTACAGGGTGAAGAAGCGGTCGTACTCCATGCCCAGCCCGGCATCGATCAGGTGGCCGAATTCGCGGCTCTTGAGCACCCCGTAGACGCAGCCGCTGGCCAGCGCGGCGAGCAGCCAGGCGCTGGCCTGGCGACTGTGCCCGGCGCGCACCCGCTGTACCGCCAGCGCAGCGAAGAAACCGGCGGTGAGCAGGCTGAGGGTCAGCGCCAGGCCGATGGAGCCGTCGAGCAGCGCCCGGCTGGCGGCGAACTGCGCGCCGGACAGCGCCTGGGTGATGGCGAAGCTGAGGATCAGCAGGGCGAACACCGTCAGCTCGGCGAGGATGAACAGCCACATCGCCAGGTCGCCCGGCAGGCGGGCGACCTGGCGCTCAGCCGAAGTGGACATCGACCAGATCCATCAGTGCAGCGACCGTCTGTGCATCGTCCGACAGCGGCTCGGCCAAACAGGCGCGACACGCCGTGCGGGCGTCCATGCCGTTGTGGATCAGGCGTGCGGCGTAGATCAGCAGGCGGGTCGAGGCGACCTCCTCCAGGTCATGCTGCTCGAGGCGGCGGATGTCCTGGCCGAGAGCGACCAGGCGGCGCGCCAGCGACTCGTTGACCTGCGCCTCGCGGGCGACGATCTGGCACTCCTGCTCGACGCCGGGGTAATCGAAGCGCAGCGCCACGAAGCGCTGCCGGGTGCTGGGCTTCATGCCCTTGATCAGATTCTGGTAGCCGGGGTTGTAGGACACCACCAGCATGAAGCCGGGCGGCGCCCGGAGGATTTCGCCGGTGCGCTCCAGGTACAGTTCGCGGCGGTCGTCGGCCAGCGGGTGGATGACCACCACGGTGTCCTGGCGCGCCTCGACCACCTCGTCCAGGTAGCAGATGCCGCCCTCGCGTACCGCGCGGGTCAGCGGGCCATCCTGCCACCAGGTGCCTTCGCTGCCGATCAGATGGCGGCCGACCAGGTCCGCGGCGCTCAGGTCGTCATGACAGGCCACGGTGTACAGCGGCAGCTGCAGGCGCTGCGCCATGTGCTGGACGAAGCGCGTCTTGCCACAGCCGGTCGGGCCCTTGAGCAGTACCGGCATGCGCTGCTGCCAGGCCTGTTCGAACAGCAGCTGTTCGTTGCCCTGTACCTGATAGAAGGGGGTGTCGTGCATGACCTTTCCTGTTTCGCTACGGGTTCGACTGCACGCTAGCGGTGGCGGATGGGCGCTCTCAAGCACCACGCGCGACAGACTTGATTGCGGTCAAGCACCGCGGCAAATGTCCCTGTTTATGATCCCTCTCGAACAATGTGCCCGCCGCCAGCTGCATCCGGCAGGCCAAACATGCGATGAGGAAGTGATCATGAAGAAAGCGCTGATTCCGCTGGCGGCCCTGCTGAGTCTGGCGGTGTTGCCCAATGCTCATGCTGCGTCCGGCGAGGAGCTGTTCAAGAGCAAGCCCTGCGGTGCCTGCCACAGCGTGCAGGCCAAGCTGGTCGGCCCGTCCCTGAAGGATGTGGCGGCGAAGAATGCAGGCGTCGACGGCGCGGCGGACGTGCTCGCCGGTCATATCAAGAACGGTAGCACCGGCGTCTGGGGCGCCATGCCGATGCCGCCAAATCCGGTCACCGAGGAGGAAGCCAAGACGCTGGCCGAGTGGGTGCTGACGCTGAAGTGAAAGCCTGGCCGGCGACGGCCAGATAACCAATGGGAGGGCAGGCGTTCGAGGATCGCCTGCCCTTCAACTGCCTCATCGCCAGCACGCTCTGGCTGTATCCGCTGGCCTGGGCCACGCTTCGCCTGAGCCGGGCCCGACGCGTCGCTGGTGCGTGGCGTTCCATGCATGGGCAAGTCCGTTGGCGAAGCGCCGCCGCTTTTTGTGAAGTGGGCTTGTCCGCGAATAGAGGGCTGGGACCGCTGGTCACTCCCGAACCAGTCGAAACCCCAGGTTGCTCGGTGGCACGCCCACCGAGCAGGCGCCGCTGATCGGATCGCGGACAAAGTCGGAAAGCCCGCTGGGGTGTTGCCCGGCAGCGATGCGGATGCCGCAGAAATCGCCCTTGCCGAAGCAGCTGTCGGTCCACTCCCAGATATTGCCGGCAACGTCCAGCAGCCCGTTGGCGTTGCTGCCCTGACTGCCGAAGGCCACTGGCCTCGGGTCCAGCGGTTTGCGCCGGGACTCGCGGTCGTACTCCGCCAGCCAGCGCTGCGCCGGGTTGCGGGCGTCGTCGAAGACCTGTGCCGGAGTGTCCTGGAATGCCTCGCCAGCAGCCAGGACCCACTCTGCGTAGGTCGGCAGACGATGAACCACGCCCGTGCGCTGCGTCAGCCACTGGGCGTAGGCGCTGGCGTCCATCCAGCTGACTCCCACGACGGCCAGATCGGCAGCGGCGGCCTCGCGCAAGTCGCCATCCAGAGGCAGGCAGGCGTTGGCCGCGACGCATGCCGCGTACTCCGCCTGGCTGACCTGGCGACGCATGATGGCGAAGCCGTCGCTGTGCTGTTCGAAGGCGGCACCGCTGGCATCGACGGCCTGGTACCGGGCGGTGCCGGCGGCGACTCGTACCCAGTCGTTTTCGTCGATGCCGCTCGTCTGCATACAGCCGCCGAGCAGCAGCGCACCCACCAGCAGTGCTCTCATCGCCATGCCCTTACTTCGCAGTGATCGGGCCGGGGGCCTTGATCTGCTTCATCAGGTCATCGTTCCACTCGCCTTCCACCTTGACGTGGCCGGCAGCGCCCAGCTCCATCGCCTCGATCAGGTTGTGGTTGACGTAGGCGTACACGCCCGGCTGCTTGAAGGTGTAAAGCGCCGCACCGGCGGAGCCACCGCGGATGAACCAGGTTTCCAGATTCTTCTCCGGCGGGTTGTCGAACTTGCCGGTCTCCCAGACCCAGTCCCCGTGGCCGCCGATCAGATGCGGGCGGGTGTCGCGGTTGGCCTGCGAATGGATGAACAGCACGGTCTCGCCGACCTTGGCGGTCAGAGCACCGTCACCGGTCAGTGCACCGACCTTGCCGTTGAACACCACATGGGTCGGGATCAGGGTACGCATGGCGTCGCGCGAGTCCTGGAAGCTGGAGCCAAGGTCGGGGTAGTCCTTGTACTTGCCGTCCTTGTCCTTGGGAATGTACAGGTCGAATTCGCCGATGGTGTAGGCGCGGTCGTAGTGCAGCGGCTTGCCTTCCGGGTCCTTGAGGCCGTCGCGCGGTAACACCATCAGGGTGCCGCTCATGCCGGCGAGCACGTGCCAGGCGACCATGCCTTCCGGCGCGCAGTGGTAGACGAAGGTGCCGCTGCGGTCGGCCTTGAAGCGCAGCACCACTTCTTCGCCCGGTGCCACCTGGGTCAGTTTGGCGCCGCCCAGCGCGCCGGTGGCCGCATGGAAGTCGATGTTGTGCGGCATGCTGTTGCTGGCCGGGTTGACCAGGGTGAGCTCCACGTAGTCGCCCTCGTGCACGACCATGGTCGGGCCGGGCATGGATCCGTCGAAGGTCATGGCCTGCAGGGTGGTGCCCTGGCCGTCGATGACCATCTTCTTCTCCTCGATGGTCATGCGGAATTGCACCACCTTGGGCTTGCTGCTGGTGGCCTGCTCATGGGCATGGACCTGTGGCGGCGCGACCAGGTTGACCTTGACCCGCTCCAGGCCATCGGTGGTGTCGGCCAGCAGCGAGGTGCTGGTGAAGCTCAGGGCGATGGCGCTGGCGATCAGTAACGGTTTGAAGCCTTTCATGCTGTGTTCCCTTTTATGGTTGGCTGGAACCATTTCAGGGCAAGGCATCTTCGCCTTCTTTGTCCTGGAACAAAGAAGCGGCGGGCAGCGACAACTTACCGCAGCGGCTGGCGCAGGCTACGCGCTACGATCAGCACATCCGTCGCATTACCCGAATTGATGCCTTATGCCACCCGAACTCGAGCTGATCGCACGTCTGCCACTGTTCTCGCCCTTGAGCGACAACGAGCTCGAAGACGCCGTGGCGCATGCGCAGCAATGCGATGTCCTGACGGGAGATTTCGTCTTCCAGCAGGGCGAGCCCGCCCGGCATTTCTTCTTTCTGCTCGGCGGCCATCTGCAGATTTCCCAGCTGACCCCTGCCGGCGAGCGCGTGGTGGTGCGCTACGTGTGCGCCGGCGAGCTGTTCGGCATCGCCCGCGCCATGGCGCTGAGCCATTTCCCGGCATCTGCCGTCGCGGTGGAGAACAGCAGCGTGCTGCGCTGGCCGTCGGCGCAGTGGGCGTCGCTCAGCCGGGTTTGCCCGCACTTGAACGATCATGTGGTGCGCGCGCTCGGGCAGCGCCTGCAGGACGCCCACCAGCGCATTCGCGAGCTGTCCACCGAGCGCGTCGAGCAGCGCCTGGCGCACGCCCTGTTGCGCCTGGCTCAGCATTCGGGGCGCAGCACCGGCAACGGCGTCAGCATCGATTTTCCCCTGTCGCGTCAGAACCTTGCGGAAATGACCGGCACCACCCTGCACACCGTCAGCCGTCTGCTCAGTGCCTGGAAGGAGCGCGGACTGCTGGAACTGGGGCGTCAACATGTGGCGCTCCTCGACCTGGACGGCATCGCCCGCTATGCCGAACCCCCGGAGACAGAGCATGCTCAGTAACACCATCGCGACCCGAATGATCGCCTCGTCGGGCAGCCAGGAATCGTCCCGGGTGCAGCATCGCGTTCATCACCAGATTCTGCGCAGCCACCACCTGTTCGAGCCAATGGCCGACGAACAGCTGGACGAGCTGCTGGCCGACAGCCAACTGCTCAATCTCGACAAGGGTGACATCCTGTTCATGCAGGGCGAGCCGGCGCACGCGTTCTTTTTCGTGATCTCCGGCGCGGTGAAGATCTACCGCCTGACCCCGGATGGCCAGGAAAAGGTCTTCGAGGTGATCGGCGAGCGCAACACCTTCGCCGAGGCGATGATGCTGATGGATACCCCCGACTACGTGGCCTCGGCCCAGGCGCTTGGCCCGACTCAGCTCTACCGCTTTGCCAATGCCACCTACATGCGGCTGCTGCAGGGCAACTCGCGGCTGACCTTCGCCCTGCTTGGCAAGCTGTGCATTCGTCTGCACCAGCGCATCAACGAGATCGAAACGCTGTCGCTGAAGAACGCCACTCACCGCGTGGTGCGTTACCTGCTCACCCAGCTGGCGCGTAGCGAAAGCGACGAAGTGGAACTGCCGATGGCCCGGCAACTGATCGCCGGGCATCTGTCGATTCAGCCCGAGACCTTCTCGCGCATCATTCGCCGCCTGATCGACGAACAGATCATCACCCAGCAGGCGCGGGTCATTCGCATCCTCGACCGGCAGCGCCTGGAGCAGTTCGAGTAGCGCCATGAGCACCCGCACCTGCCTCTACTGCCAACGCCCACAATCTGCCTCCGCGCAGGAGTGCGGCGACTGTGGCATGCCCTTGCCCACTCACCAGCCACAGCTGCGCCGGCAGCGGCGCTTCCTGTGGTTCTGCATTGGCCTCACGCTGTTCTGCGTGGTGATGATGCTGTGGCTGCCGCGTAGCGTCTGAGCGGCGTCCGGCAGTCACTCCATCTCGAAGAGTCCATCGCGCAGCTGCGCGCCGCCCAGGCGCTGGCGGATGTCGTCGTCGATCCGTGCGTCGTCCGGTGCGTAGAGCATCAGCTGACGATAGGCATTGACCCGGTTGATCTCGTTGCCCAGGTACTGCCAGACCACGCGGGTGCAGGCCGGGGTACGGCGGTCGCCGCTGGATACGCCGGTCTTGATGCCGTTGAGGCGGATGATGCGGCTCTTGAAGCTGGGAATCAGGATGGTCTGGCTCATCTCGTTGCCGGTGAGCGACTCGTAGTCCACCAGAAACAGGCGGTCTTGCAGGAAGAAGGCCGTGCCCAGGTAGCGACAGCGCACCCAGTCCTCGCTGCCGCCGCGGGTGGATTCCTGGCGTTCCTGGCGCTCCTGGCGTTCGAACAGGTAGTTGCCGCGCTCCTCGCGCAGGTGTACCAGCGACAGCAGCACGTGCCCCGGCACCGACATGCAATTGGAATATTCGAAGTAGTAGCCGCAGTAGCGCTCCATCGGGCTGGCCTGCCGGCGCAGTGGGGCGAACAGCTCCAGCAGCGGATCACTGCTACTCTGAACCGGTGCATCGCCACTGCGGGCACCGATCAGGCGGGAGAACTGCTCGGCCGGCATGGCCAGCTCGAAGGGCTCGACGCCGAAGAAATCGCAGATGCGCTTGAGGTTGTGGGTGGTCGGGCGGCTCTGCCCGACCAGGTAGCGATTGAACTGTGCGCGGTTGATCGACAGCTTGCGGCACACCTCGGCAATCGAGCGGTAATGGCTGCAGAGCAGTTTCAGGTTGGCGCCGAGGGAATCGGACATATGGCCGCTCCAGCTGATGCGAATGACGCGATTTTAGCATCAACTCGCATCATCTCGCCGCGACCTGCGAAATTGCCCGACGAGGCCTCTATCACGAACCATTCCAATCCGCCCGGCGGGGCGTATTCCCCATTCAGAACAACAAGAGAGAAAGCCTCCCATGCTCGATCTTCTCAATGACCTCATCTGGAGCAAGCTGCTGATCGTGATGCTGATCGGTCTCGGTCTGTACTTCACCATCGCCTCGCGCTTCGTCCAGCTCCGCTACTTCGGCCGCATGTTCCGCATCTTCAGCGAAGCGTTGCAGCGTCAGCCGGGCCAGCTCAGCTCGTTCCAGGCCCTGATGCTGTCGGTGGCCGGCCGCGTCGGTGCCGGCAACATTGCCGGTGTGTCGGTGGCGATCATGCTCGGAGGTCCCGGCGCCATCTTCTGGATGTGGGTCGTGGCGCTGGTCGGCATGGCCACCAGCTACTTCGAGTGCTCCCTGGCCCAGTTGTACAAGCGTCGCGAAGCCGATGGCGGTTACCGCGGTGGCCCGGCGTTCTACATCCAGCATGGCCTCGGTCAGCGCTGGCTGGGCATCGTCGTGTCGATCCTGCTGCTGGTGACCTTCGGCTTCGGCTTCAACGCCGTGCAGTCCTTCACTGTCGCCAGTTCGCTACATGACACCTTCGGTATCCCTACCCTGGCCAGCGGCGTCGCCCTGACTGTAGTGATCGGTCTGATCATCTTCGGCGGCATCAAGCGCATCGCCCAGTTCGCCGACGTGCTGGTGCCGGCCATGGCCTTCTCCTACATCGCCATGGCAGTGCTGGTGATCGGCATGAACATCGCTGAGGTGCCGGCCACCTTCGCCCTGATCTTCAAGAGTGCCTTCGGCCTCGAGCCGGCTTTCGCTGGCGGCATCGGCGCGGCCATCATCATGGGCGTCAAGCGTGGCCTGTTCTCCAACGAGGCCGGCCTGGGCAGTGCGCCGAACGTGGCCGCCGTCGCCGAGGTCAAGCACCCGGCGGCACAGGGCATCGTGCAATCGCTCAGCGTGTTCATCGATACGCTGGTCCTGTGCAGCTGCACAGCGCTGATCATTCTGCTGTCTGGTGTCTACCAGCCGGGCATGGAACAGGCCGGCGTGGTCCTGACCCAGAGCGCCATCGCGGCCGTCGTCGGCGAATGGGGCCGGGTATTCGTCAGCCTGGCGCTGCTGCTGTTCGTCTTCACCACGCTGATCTACAACTACTATCTGGGTGAGAACGCGCTGGGTTTCTTCAGCCAGAAGCGCGGCCCGGTGATGGTCTATCGCGTGCTGGTGGTTGGCCTGGTGCTGTGGGGTTCGGTGCAGGATCTGGGCACCGTGTTCGCCTTCGCCGACGTGACCATGGGGCTGCTGGCGATCTGCAACCTGATCGCCCTGGCACTGCTGTTCAAGGTAGGCCTGCGCCTGATGCGCGACTACGACGGCCAGATCAAGGCGGGTGTCGAGTCGCCGGTGTTCGATGCCAAGCAGTTCGCTGATCTGGACCTCGACCCCGCCGTATGGAGCAATCAGTCGAGCAATGCTGCCGATCCGGCGGAGTTCGGCAATCGCACTCACCAGCGTTGATTGATTCAGACGAAGGAAAGGGGGCAAGGCCCCCTTTTTCTTGGCCTGCCAACTCTGGCAGCCATCCTTAGGCAGCCGCGGCGACGCTGCGCTTGCCCGTGAATTGCGAGGAGATCCCATGGCGACCCCAGAAAAACTCTTGGTGCTGTACACCGGTGGCACCATTGGCATGCAGATGAGCGCAGACGGCCTGGCCCCGGCCTCGGGTTTCGAGGCGCGCATGCGCACCCAGCAAGCCAGCGAAAACGCCAGCGAGCTGCCGCAGTGGAGCTTCCGCGAGCTGCTGCCGCTGATCGACAGCGCCAACATGAACCCGGGCCACTGGCTGGCGCTGCGTGACGAAATCGTCACGGCCGTGGAAACCCGCGGCCATGATGCGGTGCTGGTGCTGCACGGCACCGACACCCTGGCCTACAGCGCCGCAGCGCTGAGTTTCCTGCTACTCGGCCTCAATGTGCCGGTGGTGCTGACCGGCGCCATGCAGCCGGCCGGCGTGGCCGGTGGCGATGCCTGGCCCAACCTGTTCGGCGCCATGCGCGCGCTGCATCGTGGCGTGGCGCCCGGGGTGCACCTGTATTTCAACGGCCAGCTGCTGCATGGCGCGCGCTGTTCGAAGCTGCGCAGCGATGCCTTCGATGCCTTCCAGGTGCTGCCGCGGCTGCGGCAGGCCGAGCATGTCGGGATCAGCGCCCTTATCGACTACCGCCAGGTGCGCGAGCGGGTGAACCTGGCCGTGCTGCCGCTGCATCCGGCCGTGCAGGCGGGCCACCTCAGCGCCGTGCTCGACAGCGGCGTGAAGGGCGTGCTGCTGGAATGCTACGGCAGCGGTACCGGCCCTGCCGGTGATGCCGAGCTGATGGCGGTGCTGCGCGATGCGCATGCGCGCGGCGTGGTGCTGGCGGCGATCAGCCAGTGTGCGCAGGGGCATGTGCAGTTCGGCGTGTACGCCGCCGGCAGTCGTCTGGCCGAGGTCGGCCTGGTCTCCTGCGGCGGCATGACCCGCGAGGCGGCACTGGGCAAGCTGTTCGCCCTGCTCGGCGCCGGATTGACGCAAGCCGAGGTGGAGCACTGGCTGGCGCGCGATCTCTGTGGTGAGATGAGCGACTGACCCACCTGCCCAAACAGAGGAAGGACGATGAGTATCGAAATCCGCCCTGTAGTCGCTGCCGATCATGAAGCCTGGTTGCCCTTGTGGCAGGGCTACCAGCGTTTTTACATGACCGATATCCCGGCCGAGACCGGCGCCCTCGCCTGGCAACGCTTTCTCGACCCCGCCGAGCCCATGGGCGCTGCACTGGCCTGGCGCGGTGACCAGGCCGTCGGCCTGGTGCACTGGGTGATCCATCGCTCGACCTGGACTACCGGCGATTACTGCTACCTGCAGGACCTGTTCGTCGCCAAGGGCGAGCGTAGCGGCGGGATCGGCCGCAAGCTGATCCAGCACGTCTACGACCAGGCCCGCGCCAACGGCTGCTCGCGGGTGCACTGGCTGACGCATGAGAGCAACAGCCAGGCCAAGCTGCTGTACGAGCGCATCGGCGAGCGCTCGGGCTTCGTGCAGTACCGCAAACTCCTATAGCCGGCCTCAGGGCCGCCGCGCGATGAAATCGATCTCCACCAGCGCGTGGCGCGCCAGGCCGGTGGTGCCGATGCAGGTGCGCGCCGGGCGTTTGCCTTCGGGGAAATAGCCGGCGTAAACCGCGTTGAAGCGTGCGTAGTCTCGATAGAAATCGGTGAGGAAAGCGCGCGCCGACACCACGTTTTCCAGGCCCAGGCCGAGCTCTTCGAGCACCACCAGCAGGTTGTCGAAGGTCTTGTGCGTCTGAGCCTCGATGCCTTCGGGCAAGGGTGACTCTTCATTGCCCGGATCGATGGGCAACTGGCCGGTGATGAACACCCAGCCATCGGCTTCGCAGGCGTGGGAGAACGGCGCTACTGGCGCGGGCGCAGCGGCGAACAGGTGGTATTCGGGCATCGACATGGGCACTCCTGGTCTTCGAATCAGCGGCCGCACGAAGGTGCGGCCTGCTGCGACCATAGCCTAGAAAATCGACCAGCCGATGCGCTGACTGAGCAGCTCCAACGCCTTGATGCCGGCCAGCGAGTTACCGGCGGCGTTCAGCTCGGGCGACCATACGCAAACGCTGAAACGCCCCGGCACGACGGCGACGATGCCACCGCCGACGCCGCTCTTGCCCGGCAAGCCGACGCGGTAGGCGAAGTTGCCCGCCTCGTCGTACAGCCCGCTGGTGGCCATGATGGCGTTGATCTGCTTGCTCTGCCGGGGCGACAGCACCTGTTCGCCGCTGTGCTTGCAGAAACCCTGGTTGGCCAGGAAGCCGAAGGCGCGCGCCAGGTCGACGCAGCTCATGCGCAGCGCGCAGCAGCTGAAATAGCTGCGCAGCACGGCCTCGACTTCATTGTGGAAATTGCCGAACGATTGCATCAGATACGCCGCCGCCGCGTTGCGCGCGCGGTGCTGGTATTCCGACTCGGCGACATGGTTGTCCACCGTCACCTCGGGGTTGCCCGACAGGCGCCTGACAAAGTCGCGCATCGACAGCGCCGGTGCGGCGTAGCGCGACTGATTGATGTCGCAGATCACCAGGGCGCCGGCGTTGATGAACGGATTGCGCGGCTTGCCACGCTCGAACTCGAGCTGCACCAGCGAGTTGAACGGCTGGCCGGACGGTTCGTGGCCCAGGCGCTGCCAGATCGCCTCGCCGCTGTGACCGACGGCCTGCACCAGGCTGAAGACCTTGGAGATGCTCTGGATCGAAAACGGCGTGCGCGCATCACCGGCCACATGCAGCTGGCCATCGTTGCCGTATACGGCGATGCCCAGCTGATCGGGCGCCACGCTGGCCAGGGCTGGAATGTAGTCGGCCACCTTGCCCTGGCCGATCAGCGGGCGGACTTCATCGAGAATTTCGTTCAACAGCGCTTGCATGTTCGGGCTCGCGAGTAGGCCGGGGAGCGTCCCGGCATGTCAGTGCTAGACGCCAGCGGACGAAATGGAATCACAGGCGATGGCTTGCCCTGAGCGGCCAGCGCCCCTAGGCTCGGTCCTCCCCTGTCGCAGGCTTAGTTCGATGTCCACCGTTCTCAATGTGCTGTTGCCGATCTTCGGCCTGATTCTGGTCGGATTCGTCTGTCGGCGCAGCAATCGTCTGGGGCCGACTGCCGCGTCGGAAATGAACCGCTTCGTGGTGTGGTTGGGGCTGCCGGCGCTGCTCTTCAGCCTCACCGCCAAGGCCGACTGGGCGCACATCTGGCAGCCCGGTTTCCTGCTCGCCTTCACCGGCGGCATGCTCGCGGTGTTTCTGGTGACCCTGGTGTATCGCTGGAAAACCACCGGCAACCTGGTCGACGCCAGCATCGATGGGCTCAGCGCCGGTTACGCCAATACCGGCTATATCGGCATTCCGCTGTGCGTGCTGGTGCTCGGCGAGGATGGCATGGCCCCTGCGCTGATCGCCTCGCTGCTGGTGGTCTGCGTGCTCTTCGGCCTGGCGGTGGTGTGCATCGAGGTGGGCCTGCAGAGCAACAAGGGCGTGGGCGGCGCCATCGTTCAGGTGGTCATCGCGCTGTTGAAGAACCCGCTGGTGGTGGCACCTTTGCTCGGTGCGGCCTGGGCGTTGGGTGGTGTGCAACTGCCGGCGGCGCTGGACGAATTTCTGCGCCTGCTCGGCGCCGCCACCGTGCCCTGTGCGCTGGTCTCGCTGGGCTTGTTTCTGGCCCAGCGGCAGAGCGGGCCGAGCGAAGGCGCCTGGCCGCTGGTGGCCCTGAAGCTGGTGCTGCAGCCGTTGATGACCTGGTTCATCGCCTTTGTACTGCTCGATCTGCCATCGTTCTGGGCACACGCCGCGTTGCTGTTAAGCGCGCTGCCTACCGGCACCGGGCCGTTCATGCTTGCCGAGTATTACCAGCGCCAGGCGGCGCTGGTGTCGCGGGCAATCCTGTTTTCCACCCTCGGCTCGCTACTGACCTTGACCCTGATCCTGCTGGCGATCAGCCCTTGAGCTGAAGCTCCACGCCCAGTTGCTGCGAAAGGCAGGGCCAGCGTCGCCAGGCCGATGCGGTATCCGGTGCGGCCAGGCGCTCGCGGTAGGCCTGCACCGAGGGTTGGTCGAAGCTGGCGTCATCGAGCATGCCGGCCAGCGCGTGATGCACGGCTTCGTCGAGCTGGTTGGCGAAGGGCTCGCCGATCAACTGATGCGCGATCAGATTGGCGCGGGTGGTATCCAGGGGGATCAACGGTTGGCCCAGGTGGGCGATATAGCGGTCGTTGACCTCCTCCACCAGGCGATGCGCCAGATAGGCTTCGTCGAGCAGGCCCTCCAGACCTTCATGGCCCTCCATGAGCGCGGGCGGTTGCACAAAGAACTGCTCGGCTATCTTCAGCACGGGCTTCACCGCCGCCTCGATTCCCGCTTCGCGCGCTACCTCGGCAGCGGCGTCGAGTACATCCGGCACTTCCTCGATATAGGCGATGACGAAAGCCGTCAGCGCCCCCGGTGCGTCGTCTTCGGGCAAGCGGATGGAAGGATGCAGCCGATCCAGCTGGGCCTGCAGCTGGCGCGCGAGTGCATGGCTGGCGGTTTCTTGCTGACGTGCGTGGACGATCAGTTGGCGAAGGGCTGCGGTGTTCATGACTGCTCCTACCTTTCAGGACATGAAGGTGAACCTTAGCCGTCTCGTTGAGTCGACTAAGACGCGATTGTCATAACTTTTTCATAGTTATGCGAGTCCGCTATAACCACGTGCCCTGGGAGGGGCCAATCCCGCAGCAGCCGGGGCGTTTAGGACAAGGCATGCGGGGCATCGGCCATTTCTCGTTGCACGTTGCGGGCTGAAAGTCGCCGTCTATACTCGATTTCGAAAGGCAGTACCTGATGGAACCGGACGGGCTAAAGGCACGGAAAGGTTTCGGCAGCAGTAGCCAGCAGTTCAGCCTGGTATGCGGACAGCAAGTCCGCAGTCCACGGTCAATGGCAGTCGATCCCTTAGCCGCAGGCTCAGCCGGCGGGATAACAAGAACAATCAAGGGGAACCCGCAATGATGCGACATCCACGAGTCTGGATGGGCCTCCTGCTGTGGCTGGCATTAGGCTCGGCGCACGCCCAGTGGACGGTCAACATGACGCCCGGTGTAACCGACGTCAGCCGCTCCGTGTTCGACCTGCACATGACCATCTTCTGGATCTGTGTGGTGATCGGCATATTGGTGTTCGGCGCCATGTTCTGGTCGATGATCATGCACCGCCGCTCCACCGGCCAGGAGCCCGCGCACTTCCACGAAA
The DNA here is from genome assembly GCF_018221585.1 of Pseudomonas sp. KB-10. NCBI lineage: Bacteria > Pseudomonadati > Pseudomonadota > Gammaproteobacteria > Pseudomonadales > Pseudomonadaceae > Pseudomonas > Pseudomonas sp. KB-10. Next base: position 751,986 of record NZ_QYYB01000001.1, on the reverse strand, counting down.
GTACCACCGTCGAGATTCTCTGGACCGTCGTGCCGCTGGCCATTCTGGTGGTGATGGCGATCCCGGCGACCAAGACGCTGATCGAGATCTACGACACTTCCGAGTCCGAACTGGACATCCAGATCACCGGCTACCAGTGGAAATGGCATTACAAGTATCTTGGCCAGGACGTCGAATTCTTCAGCAACCTGACCACGCCGCGCTCGCAGATCAACAACCGCGAAGCCAAGGGCGAGCACTACCTGCTGGAGGTCGATGAGCCGTTGGTGGTGCCGGTCGGCACCAAGGTGCGCTTTCTGATCACCGCTGCCGACGTCATCCATTCCTGGTGGGTGCCGGCGCTGGCGGTGAAGAAGGACGCCATTCCCGGCTTCATCAACGAATCCTGGACCCGCATCGAAGAACCGGGCATCTACCGCGGCCAATGCACCGAGCTGTGCGGCAAGGACCACGGCTTCATGCCCGTGGTGGTCGAGGCCAAGTCCAAGGAGGACTTCGATGCCTGGCTGGCCGAGCGCAAGCAGGCTGCGGCTGCCGAGCGCGAGCTGACCAGCAAGGAATGGACCATGGAAGAGCTGATGGCGCGCGGCGAGAAGGCCTACAACACCTCCTGCGCAGCCTGCCACCAGCCTACCGGGGAAGGCCTGCCGCCGATGTTCCCGGCGCTCAAGGGCTCGGCCATCGCAACCGGGCCGGCCGAGGGGCACATCGACATCGTCTACAACGGCAAGCCGGGCACCTCCATGGCCGCCTTCGGCAAGCAGCTGTCGCCGGTCGACCTGGCCGCCATCATCACCTACGAGCGCAACGCCTGGGGCAACAATGTCGGTGACATGGTCACGCCCAAGGACATTCTCGATTTCTCCAAGGCGCAGGAGTAAGGACATGAGTGCAGTGATCGACCACGGTCATACTGACCACCACCATGGCCCGGCCAAGGGCCTGATGCGCTGGGTGCTGACCACCAACCACAAGGACATCGGCACGATGTACCTGTGGTTCAGCTTCTGCATGTTCCTGCTGGGCGGCTCGATGGCCATGGTCATCCGTGCCGAGCTGTTCCAGCCGGGTCTGCAGATCGTGCAGCCGGAATTCTTCAACCAGATGACCACCATGCACGGCCTGATCATGGTCTTCGGCGCGGTGATGCCGGCGTTCGTCGGCCTGGCCAACTGGATGATCCCGCTGATGATCGGCGCGCCGGACATGGCGCTGCCGCGGATGAACAACTTCAGCTTCTGGCTGCTGCCGGCGGCCTTCGGTCTGCTGGTTTCGACGCTGTTCATGGAAGGCGGCGGGCCGAACTTCGGCTGGACCTTCTACGCGCCGCTGTCGACCACCTACGGGCCGGAGAGCACCACCTTTTTCATCTTCGCCATTCACCTGATGGGCATCAGTTCGATCATGGGGGCGATCAACGTGGTTGCCACCATCCTCAACCTGCGTGCCCCCGGCATGACCCTGATGAAGATGCCGCTGTTCGTCTGGACCTGGCTGATCACCGCCTTCCTGCTGATCGCGGTGATGCCGGTGCTGGCCGGGTGCGTGACCATGATGCTGATGGACATCCACTTCGGCACCAGCTTCTTCAACGCCGCCGGCGGTGGTGATCCGGTGCTGTTCCAGCACGTGTTCTGGTTCTTCGGCCACCCCGAGGTGTACATCATGATCCTGCCCGCCTTCGGTGCGGTCAGCTCGATCATCCCGGCCTTCGCGCGCAAGCCGCTGTTCGGCTACACCTCGATGGTCTACGCCACCGCGGCGATCGCCTTCCTTTCGTTCATCGTCTGGGCGCACCACATGTTCACCGTCGGCATCCCGCTGACCGGCGAGCTGTTCTTCATGTACGCCACCATGCTGATCGCCGTGCCCACCGGGGTGAAGGTGTTTAACTGGGCCAGCACCATGTGGCAGGGCTCGATGACCTTCGAGGCGCCGATGCTGTTCTCGGTGGCCTTCGTCATCCTCTTCACCATCGGTGGCTTCTCCGGCTTGATGCTGGCCATTGCACCGTCGGACTTCCAGTATCACGACACCTACTTCGTGGTGGCGCACTTCCACTACGTGCTGGTGCCGGGTGCGATCTTCGGCATCTTCGCCTCGGCCTATTACTGGCTGCCGAAGTGGACCGGCCACATGTACGACGAAACCCTGGCCAAGCTGCATTTCTGGATGAGCTTCATCGGCATGAACCTGGCGTTCTTCCCGATGCACTTCGTCGGTCTGGCCGGTATGCCGCGGCGTATCCCCGACTACAACATGATGTTCGCCAACTTCAACATGGTTTCCAGTATCGGCGCCTTCATGTTCGGGGCTACCCAGCTGCTGTTCCTGTTCATCGTCGTCAAGTGCATCCGTGGCGGCAAACCGGCGCCGGCCAAGCCCTGGGACGGTGCCGAGGGTCTGGAGTGGACGGTGCCGTCACCGGCGCCCTATCACACCTTCAGCACGCCGCCGGAAGTGAAATAGGAGGTCTGCCGTGAGCGAGGTCATCGCGACGCGTCGCCTGGTTACCCGTCTGCTGCTCGTGGTGGTGGTGATGTTCTGCTTCGGCATCTTCGTTCTGCCACCGTTCTACGACGCCATGTGCCGGGTGTTCGGCATCAACGGCAAGACGGCCGGGGCCTACCAGGGTGAGCAGCTGGTGGACGAGCAGCGCCAGGTGCGCGTGCAGTTTCTCGCTACCAACGCTGCCGGCATGGTCTGGGAGTTCGGCCCACAGGCCGACGAGATCCTGGTTCATCCGGGTGAAGCGCGCGACATGCTGTTCGTCGCTTACAACCCCAGCGACAAGCCGATGACTGCGCAGGCGATCCCCAGCGTATCGCCTTCGAAGGCGGCGGCCTTCTTTCACAAGACCGAGTGCTTCTGCTTCACCCAACAGGTGCTGCAACCGGGCGAGCGCATCGAGATGCCGGTGCGCTTCATCGTCGACCGCGACCTGCCTCAGGACGTGAAACACCTGACTCTGGGCTACACCCTGTTCGATATCACCGAACGCAAGGCGCCAGTGGCTCAGGCGACCCTTGCCCGGGCGACTCCATAAGGAGAACAACAATGTCGAGTCACGAAAGTCACGAAAACTATTACGTACCGGCGCAAAGCAAGTGGCCCATCGTCGCCAGCATCGGTCTGCTGGTGAGCTTCTACGGTATAGGCACCTGGTTCAACGACCTCTCGGCCAACCGGGAAAGCTCGAATGGGCCGATGATCTTCTTCGTCGGTGGGCTGATTCTGGCCTGGATGCTGTTCGGCTGGTTCGGCAACGTCATCAAGGAAAGCCGTGCCGGTCTCTACAGCGCGCAGATGGACCGCTCGTTCCGCTGGGGCATGAGCTGGTTCATCTTCTCCGAGGTGATGTTCTTCGCCGCCTTCTTCGGTGCGCTGTTCTACATCCGCGCCTGGTCTGGCCCCTGGCTTGGCGGCGAGGGCGACAAGGGCATCGCCAACATGCTCTGGGAAGGCTTCGAATACAGCTGGCCGATGCTGCAGAACCCCGATTCCAAGCTGTTCCCGCCACCGAGCGGGGTGATCGACCCCTGGCATCTGCCGTTGGTCAACACCATCTTGCTGGTGTCCTCCAGTTTCACCATCACCTTCGCCCATCATGCCCTGAAGAAGAACCACCGGGGCCCGCTCAAGGCCTGGCTGGCTGCGACCATTGTACTGGCCCTGGCGTTCCTGTTCTTTCAGATCGAGGAATACATCGAAGCCTACACCGAGCTTGGTCTGACGCTTGGCTCGGGTATCTATGGCGCGACTTTCTTCATGCTCACCGGCTTTCACGGGGCGCACGTCACGCTGGGCACCATCATTCTGATCGTGATGCTGGTACGCATCATGCGCGGACATTTCGATCCCGATCAGCACTTCGGGTTCGAGGCGGCCGCCTGGTATTGGCACTTCGTCGACGTGGTCTGGCTCGGCCTGTTCATCTTCGTTTACGTCTTGTAGGGCAGTGTCACCAGGTGACGTGAGAGACCAGTTGCCCTGAGTAGAAGCCCCAGGCAATCAGGGCAACGGTGATGGCGGTCAGGCCGACACGGACAGTCAGAGCGCCTACCACGCGGCAACCATGGCCTTCGTCCTTGACCAGGAAGAACAGGCCGCTGAACAGGCTGGCGAGAGTGGCCAGCAGCATGAGGATGATCGCGGCCTTGAGCATGCGAGACTCCGGGGGATTGAAGTGATGCAATGCAGTATAGCCAGCAACCCCGATCATAACGGCAGGGTGCAATGAGCGCCTTCCGCCCCGGTTGGCTGCCCAGCCTGCTGGTCGCCCTGCTGCTGCCGGGCCTGATCTGGCTGGGCTTCTGGCAGTTGCAGCGCGGCGATGAGAAGCGCCAGCTGCTGGCCAGTTTCGAGGCGCGGCGCCAGGCCGAGCCGGTCAGCCTCGAGCAGCTCGAACCCGTGCGTGATCCGGCTTACCGTCTCGTCCAGCTGCGCGGGCACTTTGACGATGAGCACAGTCTTCTGCTCGATAGCCGCGTCCGCGATGGCCACGCTGGGGTCGAGTTGCTGCAACCCTTCTATGACCAGTCCAGCGGCCTCTGGGTACTGATCAACCGCGGTTGGCTGCCCTGGCCGGACCGCCGTACAACGCCGCAATTCGATACCCCGGATGGCGTGCTGCAACTCACGGCCTGGATTTACATCGCTCCTTCTGGCGGTCTGAATCTGCGCTCCGGCGCGGCGACCGATGGCTGGCCGCGGCTGATCACTCAGGTCGAGGCCGAAAGCCTGTGGCAGCAGCTCGGCCGCGGCGGGTTGCCCTTTGAGGCGCGCCTGGAACCTGGGCCGGCCAGCTATCGCGTCGACTGGCCGATCGTGGCCATGGGCCCGAGCAAGCATCTGGGCTATGCGGTGCAATGGTTTGCCCTGGCCGCCGCGCTGCTGGGCCTGTTCATCTATCTCGGAATTCACAACGCACGGGAGGGTCGTCATGAACCCAGCCATCGCCATGCCTGAAGCTCCGCGCAAGGGCCGTGGGCGCCTGCAGCTGCTGTTGATCCTGGCCATTGCCGTCGGGCCCATGTTCCTAGCCAGTGCCATGTACCAGTGGCGTTTCTGGGTGCCGGAGACGCGCAGCTATCACGGTGTGCTGATCGGCGACGGCCGCACCCTGGCCGACCTGGGCGTGCAGGGTGAGGTTGAGCCCGGTTGGCAGATTCTGGTGACGGCACCGGGCGCGTGCGAGGCGGACTGTCAGCAGTTGGTTTATCTGGCGCGGCAGATCCAGATCGGCCTCAACCGCGAAACCTCTCGTGCCAGCCATGGTCTGGCGCTGGCCGAGCCGCTGCCGGCCGACTACGACGCCACGCTCAAGCGCGAGTACCCGCAGCTTGGGCGCTATCAACTGGATCTACGGGCCTACGACAAGGGCGCCGAGGCGGTGCCCGGTGCGCAGCTGTGGCTGGTCGACCCGCACGGCAATCTGGTGCTGCGTTATCCGGCCGGCAGCAACGGCAAGGCGATTCTCGATGATCTGCGCTATCTGCTGAAAATTTCCCTGATCGGCTGACGCTTCGTCCTGTCCATATCGACAGCGCGCCAAGCCCAGTGCCCAAGGAGTCGACATGCACAAACCCGGTTATCGCCTAGCGTTGTTTGCGACCCTCCTGACCGTGGTGGTGGTGCTGTTAGGTGCCTACACCCGCCTGACACACGCTGGCCTAGGCTGTCCGGACTGGCCGGGTTGCTACGGTTTTCTCGGCGTGCCGATGAGCGAGCACAAGCAGGCCATCGCCGAAGCGCGCTTCCCCGAGGCACCGGTGGAGGTCGCCAAGGGCTGGTACGAGATGATCCACCGCTACTTCGCAGGCGCGCTCGGGCTGGTGATCCTGATCATCGCCATCCAGGCCGTGCGCCGTCGTGAGGAGCCTGCGCAACCTGTCAAACTGCCGCTGGCGATCCTGGCGCTGGTGATCCTGCAGGGCGCCTTCGGCATGTGGACGGTCACCCTGCAGCTGTGGCCGCAGGTGGTCACCGCCCACCTGCTCGGCGGCTTCGCCACTCTCAGCCTGCTGACCTTGCTCACATTGCGCCTGTCCGGGCGCTTCGCCCCGCTGCAATTGTCGGGGCGCCTGCGTGCCCTGGCGGCGGCATGCCTGCTACTGGTGATCGGGCAGATCGCGCTCGGCGGTTGGGTCAGCTCCAACTATGCCGCGGTAGCCTGTGTCGACCTGCCCACCTGCCATGGCGAATGGTGGCCGGCGATGGACTTCGGCAAGGGTTTTCACCTGACCCAGCATATCGGTCCCAATTACCTGGGTGGGCAGCTCGACAGCGATGCCCGCACCGCCATTCACATGAGCCATCGCATAGGCGCGCTGCTGGTGACGCTGGCGCTGCTGGTGCTGGCCTGGCGACTGCTCACGGCCGGGCTGTCGCGCCTGGCCGGCCTGCTGCTGCTGGCGCTGGCCGTGCAGGCCAGCCTGGGGATCAGCAACGTCATCTTCCACCTGCCGTTGCTGGTGGCGGTGGCGCATAACGCTGGCGGCGCTGCCCTGCTGCTGACCATGGTGCTGATCAACTATCGCCTGCGGAGCGCTTCTGCGACCGCTTGTAAAACATCCGATCTGGCGAACAGCCGCACGACGCTCGTTTCCAGTGGTCTGGTTCAAGGCCGGTAAATAACGAATCAGGGAGAAATGCCATGGCGACAATGCTGCGCACCCACTCCGAACGCGCCACCTGGCGCGATTATCTGGAATTGACCAAGCCACGGGTGGTGATGCTGATGCTGATCACCTCGCTGGTCGGCATGTTCCTCGCCACCCGTGCAGGCGTACCCTGGACCGTGCTGCTGTTCGGCAACCTCGGCATCGGCCTGTGCGCAGGCGCGGCGGCTGCGGTCAATCATGTGGTGGACCGGCGCATCGACTCGATCATGGCGCGTACGCACAAGCGTCCGGTCACGGCCGGGCGCGTCTCGCCGGTCGCTGCGCTGACTTTCGCCCTGGCCCTGGCCATTGCCGGCATGAGCCTGCTGATGCTGTTCACCAACGAACTGGCCGCCTGGCTGACGCTGGCTTCACTACTTGGTTACGCAGTGATCTACACCGGCTTTCTCAAACGTGCCACGCCGCAGAACATCGTCATCGGCGGCCTGGCTGGTGCCGCGCCGCCGCTGCTGGGTTGGGTGGCAGTCACCGGCCACCTGAGTGCCGAGCCGCTGCTGCTGGTGCTGATCATCTTCGCCTGGACGCCACCGCACTTCTGGGCTCTGGCCATCCACCGCAAGGCCGAATACGCCAAGGCCGACATCCCCATGCTGCCGGTGACCCACGGTGAGCACTACACCAAGGTGCATATCCTGCTCTATACCCTGGTGATGTTCGCGGTAACCCTGCTGCCTTACGCCATCCACATGAGCGGACCGCTGTACCTCGTCTGCGCCTTGCTGTTGGGCGGCCGCTTCCTGCACTGGGCCTGGGTGCTGTACCGTGACAGCAAACCGCACGCCGCGATCAACACCTTCAAGTACAGTATCTGGTACCTGTTCCTGCTGTTTATCGCGCTACTCGCGGACCATTACCTGCTGCTGAATATCTAGCAGGCCGTTGATAAACGTTGGCGAGGCAGTCAGCGCAAGGCAAAAACAGGCGAGGACCGGTCGGAGTCGCGCTCGACTTTACGAGTTGTAAATGAGCAGTCCGAGCCTGTTTTTAACGCTGCGATGGCAACGCAGGTAGTTTTTCAACGGCTTGCTGAGGGGTTTCATGACGCGTACTCATACCACCGTTTTCGTTCTTGTCGCCATCGTGGCCCTGGTGCTGGGGCTAACCGTCAACAAGGTGCTGAGCAGCAAAAGCCAGGGCGACCCGGCTGCGCTGCTCGATGCCGGTATCGTCCTGCTGCCGCAGAACCGCAGCCTGCCGGGGCTGACCCTGGTCGATCAGGACGGCAAGGAAGTCGCGGTCGATCAGCTCAAGGGCGACTGGAAGCTGCTGTTCTTCGGCTATACCTTCTGCCCGGACATCTGCCCGGCCACCCTGGCCCAGCTGCGTCAGCTGCAGACGCAATTGCCCGAGGAAACGCGCGCGCGGCTCGAGGTAGTGATGGTCAGCGTTGACCCGCACCGCGATACCCCGGAGCAGTTGGGCAAGTACCTGGGCTTCTTCAATGCGGGCTTCAAGGGCCTGACTGGCGAAGAGGAAACCCTGCAGAAGTTCGCCAACTCGGTGAGCATCCCCTACATCCCGGCCGATACCAGCAAGGAAAACTACACCGTCGATCACAGCGGCAACCTGGTCATCATCGGCCCGGATGGCACCCAGCGCGGCTTCATCCGCGCGCCGATCAACAATGCCAAGCTGGCCGAGCAACTGCCGGGGCTGGTTTCCGGCAGCTAACGGCACGCCCCTGTCTGCCCAGGGTGGATGACGCTCTTTTCATCCACCGCAGTGCGCGCCATGCCGGATCGATGAAGCCTGATCCACCCTACAAGGCGAATGGCAGCGGCAGGTCGACCTGCTGACGCTGCGCCAGGCGGCGTTGGAATTCGGCCGGATCGTGGATCAGCACTTCCTGCCCGGCGAAGGATTCGGCTGCGATCAGGCGCGACAGCCAGAAGCGCACGCAGGCCACGCGCAGCATGGCCGGCCAGAGCTCGGCTTCTGCAGCGCTGAACGGACGTAGAGCCGCATAGGAACCGAGCAGCGCGCGGGCGCGAGCGCCATCGAGGCTGCCGTCTTCGTGCGAGCACCAGTCGTTGAGGGTGATGGCCAGGTCGTAGAGCATCGGCCCCGAGCAGGCGTTGTAGAAGTCGATCACCCCGGCCAGATGGTTACCGTCGAACAGCGCGTTGTCGCGGAACAGGTCGGCATGCAGGTTCGCCCTTGGCAGGGCGAGGATACGAGGCTTCAACTCGGCGATCTCGGCCAGTGCATCCCGCAGCAGCGGCAAAGCCTGCTCGTCGAGCTTCAGTGCCTGGCTCGGACCTTCGGCGAGCATCCAGTCCAGCCCGCGGTCGCTGCGCCGTTCGATCGGCGCATCACGCGTGGCCAGGTGGATGCGCGCCAGCAGGCTACCCACTTCCTGGCAGTGATGGGCGTTGGCCTCGTGCACATGCTTGCCGGAAAGCCGCGGCTGCAACAGCGCCGGTTTCTCCGCCAGGCTGCGCAGTGCCTCGCCATCCTGCGTGCGCAGGGCGTAGGGAACCGGCAGACCGGCATCGTGGAGTACGTCGAGCAGTTCGATGAAGAACGGCAGGTCGGCCACCGGGCCGCGCTCCACCAGGGTCAGGACATATTCGCCCTGCTCCAGGCTGACGAAGAAGTTGCTGTTTTCGCTGCCCGCAGCAATGCCCTGGAAATCGCGCAACCGACCAAGCCCGTAGGGCGCCAGGAAGACTTCGAGCTCATGACGCTCCAGGGGGGTGAATACCGACATATCAGACCTTAATCGCTTACCAGCTAAAGATTTCCCATGATGGGATCAGCATGTCCGGATCGTCCGAACGTACGAAGTTGCCGTCGCTGCCATCGGCGCGAACGAGGAAGTAGGGCTTGCCGTTCTTCGGGATGACCTTGATGGCATAGAGGAAGCCATTGACCCGGTATTCCTGAATGGTGCGGTCGCCTTCCTGGCGGATGGTCACGTCCGGGTCGCCCGATACCGGGTCATCGGCATGCGCGGCGAGGGGAACGCAGACCAGCAGGCCGACCAGCAAAAGGCGATTCAATGTACCCATGATAACCTTGCTCCTTGATATTCACCGATGCAGCCATTCTACCGCTGCACCCGCCGAAAAGGTTGATCCCGCGCATGAGCCAAGCTCCCCTCGTTCTGGTCGACGGTTCCTCGTACCTGTACCGTGCCTTCCACGCCCTGCCGCCGCTGACCACCTCCAGGGGCATGCCCACCGGAGCGGTAAAGGGCGTGCTGAACATGCTCAAGAGCCTGCGCAAGCAGTACCCGGACAGCCCCTTTGCCGTGGTTTTCGACGCCAAGGGCGGTACCTTCCGCGACGAGCTGTTCGCCGAGTACAAGGCCAATCGCCCGTCCATGCCGGACGAGTTGCGCGTGCAGGTCGAGCCGCTGCACGCCAGCGTGCGCGCTCTGGGCCTGCCGCTGCTGTGCGTCGAGGGCGTGGAGGCCGATGACGTGATCGGCACTCTGGCTCGCAAGGCCGCCGGCGAGCGGCGTAACGTGGTGATCTCGACCGGCGACAAGGATATGGCGCAGCTGGTCTGCCCGCACGTTACGCTGGTCAACACCATGACCGGAAGCGTCTACGACATTGATGGCGTAAAAGAGAAATTCGGTGTCGGCCCTGAGCTGATCATCGATTACCTGGCGCTGATGGGCGACAAGGTCGACAACATCCCCGGCGTGCCCGGCGTCGGCGAAAAGACCGCCCTGGGCCTGCTGAACGGTGTCGGCGGCGGTCTCGACGTGCTCTACGCCAACCTGGACAAGGTGCCCGAGCTGCCGATTCGCGGCGCCAAGAGTCTGCCGGCCAAGCTCGAAGAACATCGCGAGATGGCTTATCTGTCGTATCAGCTGGCGACCATCAAGACCGACGTGCCGCTGAATATCGAGATCGACTCGCTGCATCCCGGCGAGCCGGATCAGGCCGCCCTGGTCGAGCTGTACGGCCAGCTGGAGTTCAAGAACTGGCTGGACGAACTGCTGCGCCAGAACCATGCATTGGCGGCCAAGGCCGCGGTGCCGGCCGGCGACCTGTTCGCCGAGCCTGCCGGCCCGGCTGCCGAGCAAGCATCCGGGACCCCGCCGATGGGCGCGGGCGATTACGAGCTGGTGCTGGAGCAGGCACAGTTCGACGCCTGGCTGAAAAAGCTGGAGCAGGCCGAGCTGATCGCCTTCGACAGCGAAACCACCAGTATCGACGCGCAGCAGGCGCAACTGGTCGGTCTGTCCTTCGCGGTCAAGGCCGGCGAGGCCGCCTACGTGCCGTTGGCGCACAGCTATATGGGCGTGCCGCAGCAGCTCGACCGCGACGCCGTGCTCAAGGCGCTCAAACCGATACTCGAAGACCCGGCCAAGGCCAAGGTCGGCCAGCACGCCAAGTACGACATCAACGTTCTGGCCAATGCCAGCACGCCGATCGCCGTGCAGGGCGTAGCCTTCGACACCATGCTCGAATCCTACGTGCTCGATTCCACCGCCACGCGCCACGACATGGACAGCCTGGCCCTTAAATACCTGGGCCACAGCACCATTCGCTTCGAGGACATCGCTGGCCGGGGCGCCAAGCAGCTGACCTTCGACCAGATCGCCCTGGAGCAGGCCGGCCCGTACGCTGCCGAGGACGCCGACGTAACCCTGCGCCTGCACCAGGAACTGTGGGGCCGACTCGAGGCGGTGCCGCCCCTGGCCAAGGTGCTGCGCGAGATCGAAATCCCGCTGGTGCCGGTGCTGGCGCGCATCGAGCGCAACGGTGCACTGGTCGATGCCAAGCTGCTGGGCGAGCAGAGCGTCGAACTGGGCGAAAAACTGGTGGAGCTGGAACGCAAGGCGTTCGAAATTGCCGGCGAGGAATTCAACCTGGCCTCACCCAAGCAGCTCGGGGTGATCCTCTACGAGAAACTTGGCTACCCGGTGATCAGCAAGACCGCCAAGGGCCAGCCTTCCACCGCCGAGGCGGTACTTGCCGAGCTGGCCGAGCAGGACTACGAGCTGCCCAAGGTGCTGATGCAGTACCGCTCCCTGAGCAAGCTCAAGAGCACCTACACCGACAAGCTGCCGGAGCAGATCAACCCGCGCACCGGGCGCATCCACACCAGCTACCACCAGGCGGTGGCTGCCACTGGCCGGCTGTCGTCGAGCGACCCTAACCTGCAGAACATCCCGATCCGCACCGCCGAAGGACGGCGCATCCGCCAGGCCTTCGTCGCGCCCGAGGGCTACAAGCTGATGGCGGCGGACTATTCGCAGATCGAGCTGCGCATCATGGCTCATCTGGCCAGGGACGAAGGGCTGCTGACTGCCTTCCGCGATGATCTGGACGTGCACAAGGCTACCGCCGCCGAAGTGTTCGGCGTGGCGCTGGAGGAGGTGACCAGCGATCAGCGGCGCAAGGCCAAGGCCATCAACTTCGGCCTGATCTACGGCATGAGTGCCTTCGGTCTTGCCAAGCAGATCGACGTCGAACGCAAGGAGGCGCAGGCCTATATCGACCGTTACTTCGCCCGCTATCCCGGCGTGCTGGCCTATATGGAGCGCACCCGCGCCCAGGCCGCCGAGCAGGGGTATGTGGAAACGGTCTACGGGCGTCGCCTGTACCTGCCGGAAATTCATGCGCAGAACCAGGCCATGCGCAAGGGCGCGGAACGTGCGGCGATCAACGCGCCCATGCAGGGCACGGCGGCGGACGTCATCAAGCGCGCCATGATTGCCGTGGACGGCTGGCTGCAGGACAGTGGCATCGACGCGCGTATCATCCTGCAGGTGCACGATGAACTGGTGCTTGAGGTGCGTGAGGAACTGGTCGAAGAGGTCAGCGCCAAACTCAGGCATCTGATGAGTGGTGCCGCCGATCTGGATGTGCCGCTACTGGTGGAAGTGGGCGTTGGCACCAATTGGGACGAAGCGCACTAAGCCAGTCAGCGCCGCGGCGTATAGCCGCGGCCGCTCTGGCTTAGGGGTTTGAGGAATCAAAAGGCACTTTCTTATGGCAAATGGTTTTTAGGGCGCCGATGAACTTTCCCCAAACCCGTCCGGTCAGAGTTCATGAATGGCCGCTAAGGCCTTCATGCTCCTTTGTTGTGTTAAGTGTTGGCAGACATCTGAACCCCGCCCTAGCGGTTCAGACCTTGGACCCCGAACTTCTCCCTCCCCATACGAAGCTCGGGGTTTTTTTTGCCCAAAAAAAGCTGCCGCTAGCGGCATTCTGATGACCCTCTCCCATTTATGGGAGAGGGTGCCCGAAGGGCGGGAGAGGGCGTTTGTGATGCGCTTTCACGTCCAAACGGGCTGCTGCAGCTCCGTCGGGTGCGCCGCGCGCACCTAATACGCCCTCCGATCTCGGTGCGCATAGCGCCCCACGACTCATTCCTCTGGGGCTGTCTCATCCTCTTCCGGCAACAGATCCAGCCAGCCGGCCAGCACCATCTGCGCTTCTTCCACGCCCATGCGCTTGGGCGCCGAGAACAACTGGATGCTGATGCCCTCGCCCCACTGCTTGCGAATGTCCTGACGCACCTTGAGCAGTGCGTTCTTCGCCGCGCCGAAGGCCAGTTTGTCGGCCTTGGTCAGCAAGATGTGCAGCGGCATGCCGCTGGCCACCGACCAGTCCAGCATCATGCAGTCGAACTCGGTCAGCGGGTGACGGATATCCATCATCAGCACCAGCCCGCACAGGCTCTCGCGACTACCCAGATAGGCTTCCAGGTGTTTCTGCCAGTGCTGCTTGAGCGGGATCGGGACCTTGGCGTAGCCGTAGCCGGGCAGGTCCACCAGACGGCGTTCGTCATCCAGGCGGAAGAAGTTGAGCAGCTGCGTGCGCCCCGGCGTCTTCGAGGTACGCGCCAGGCTGGCATGGGTCAGGGTGTTCAGCGCGCTCGACTTGCCCGCGTTGGAGCGGCCGGCGAAGGCGACTTCCAGCCCACTGTCCTCGGGACACTGGTCGACCTTGGCGGCACTGATGAGGAAGCTGGCCTGCTGGCACAGACCGATGATGGGATTCTTCGGGAGCATGGAGGTATCCGGTGGTTGCCTCGACTCTGTTGAGCGGCTCGAGGGCTTGCGACATTTCCGCGCACCTGCTGCACGCCCGGGGGCGCGGCAAGCGGCGTCGTTTCCGTTTCAGCGTCGCCAGTATATAATGCCGCAGATTTTGTGTGCGCTTTGTCCCACCCGCAGGAACCCGATTGCCGGGAGCGATTACATCTCTGCTCATTAGAAAGCAGGACGCTTCCACCCTGATGAGGTTGATCTGATGAAGAAACTGCTGCTTGCAGCTGCCGTTATGACCCTGTCTTTGAACGGCTATGCTGCACAGGATCCGCAAGCTGTGTATGACCGCTCCTGTGGTGTATGCCACAACGGCCAGATTCCCACGGCGCCCAAGAAGGGCGACAAGGCCGCATGGGAACCACGTCTGGCCAAGGGCATGGATACACTGGTGCAGAGCGTCACCAATGGTTTGAATGCCATGCCGCCGCGCGGCCTGTGTATGGACTGTACGGCCGAGGATTACCAGGCGGTCATCAAACTGATGACCGAATGAGCAACCCGGCCATAGCAGGCCGTTGAAAAGCCAAGCGAGGCAGCTGGTTTTTCAACAGTCTTATAACCCTTTCTCTCTTAGCCGTAATTGGATTAGCTGATGAACAAAGTACTCGTGAGTCTGCTGTTGACCCTGGGCCTCACCGGTGTGGCTCAGGCTGCTGGCGATGCCGAAGCCGGTCAGGGCAAAGTCGCTGTCTGTGGTGCCTGCCATGGCGCCGATGGCAACAGCCCTGCGCCTAACTTCCCCAAGCTGGCCGGTCAGGGCGAGCGTTACTTGCTCAAGCAGCTACACGACATCAAGTCCGGCGTTCGTCCGGTGGTCGAGATGACCGGCATGCTGGACAACCTCAGCGACCAGGACATGGCTGACATCGCGGCATACTTCGCCAGTCAGAAGATGAGCGTCGGTGCTGCCGATCCCAAGCTGGTCCAGCGTGGTGAAGCGCTGTTCCGCGGCGGCAAGCTGGAAGAGGGCATGCCGGCCTGCACCGGTTGCCATTCGCCTGATGGCGCTGGCCTGGCCGCGGCAGGCTTCCCCAAACTGGGCGGCCAGCACGCTCAGTACGTGGCCAAGCAGCTGACCGATTTCCGCGAAGGCAACCGTACCAACGACGGCGACGCGATGATCATGCGCGCCATCGCCGCCAAGCTGAGCAACAAGGATATCGAAGCTGTTTCCAGCTTCATCCAGGGTCTGCACTGATAATTTGCTGCGCGTCAGCCCTGCTGTGTCAGAAACAGGATCGGAAGCCGCTTGCGGCTAACGACCTTTAGGGCGGCCCCGGAGGGGCGAGCGGAGTGAGTCATGCGAATGTACAAAAGTACAGTCGCCCGCGACTCCGACCGTTCCTCTCCTGTTTCTTCCTTGCAGGGCTCTAGCTCGCGAAATTTCCTGAAGACCAAAGGCTTGTTGCTTTTGGCAAGACAAAGGGTGGCTTCGGCCGCCCTTTTTCGTATGCGTCATGGCTACAATGGGCGGAACCGGCCCAGCGGTAGCGAGTCATAGTCTCGAAACGCCATCAGGGCGAAGCTTATCCAGCCAAGGAGTACCCCCATGCGTAACCTGATTCTCGGCGCCGCTCTGGCGTTCAGCAGCCTGTTCGGCCTTACTGCCCATGCCGAACCGGTCGCCGGCCAGCAGTATGTGGAGCTGAAGAGCCCGGTGCCGGTGTCCAAGCCCGGCAAGGTCGAGGTCGTTGAGCTGTTCTGGTATGGCTGCCCGCACTGCTATCAGTTCGAGGCGACCCTCAATCCCTGGGTCGAGAAGCTCCCGGATGACGTCAATTTCGTCCGCGTCCCGGCACTGTTCGGCGGCATCTGGAACGTGCACGGTCAGGCATTCATCACCCTGGAGATGATGAAGGTCGAACACAAGGTGCATGACGCCGTGTTCAACGCCATCCACCAGGAGAAGAAGAAGCTGGCTTCGGCTGAAGAGTTCGCCGACTTCGTCGCCACTCAGGGTGTGGATCGCGACGCCTTCCTCAAGACCTTCAATTCCTTCGCCGTCAAAGGCCAGATGGAAAAGGCCAAGAAACTGGCCATGGCCTACCAGATCACTGGCGTACCGGTGATGATCGTCGGCGGCAAGTATCGCTTCGACCTGGGCTCGGCTGGTGGTCCGCAGCAGACCCTCCAGGTGGCTGACCACCTGATCGCCAAGGAGCGCGAGGCGCTCTAAGCGCCCGCAGGCGCGAAGCATGTTGCGCCGCTGGCGGAAGACCCGTGCAGTTGGCCTGTGTGATCCACGGGTCAACCCGCACTGCTCGCCGCAAGCCGACTGGCCAGCCGACGGCCTTCTGCGCCTGCTCAGTTTCAACGTGCAGGTCGGCATCAATACGCAGCGTTATCATCACTATCTGACGCGCAGTTGGCAGCATCTGCTGCCTCATGCCGGGCGTGCCGGCAACCTGCAGCGCATTGGTGACCTGCTCGCCGATTTCGATCTGGTGGCGCTGCAGGAAGTCGATGGCGGCAGCCTGCGTTCGGGCTATGTCAATCAGGTCGAGTACCTGGCCCAGCAGGGCGCCTTTCCCTACTGGTACCAACAGCTCAATCGCAATCTCGGGCGCTTTGCCCAGCACAGCAACGGCGTGCTCAGCCGCTTGCGGCCTACCCTGCTGGAAGACCATCCATTGCCCGGCCCGCCTGGGCGGGGGGCGATCTTTCTGCGCCTGGGGGAAGGCAAGCATGCGCTGGGCGTGGTGATGATGCACCTGGCGCTGGGCGCCCGCACCCGTACCCGGCAGCTGGCTTATATCCGCGAGCGGGTCAGCGAGTTTCGCCATCTGGTGCTGATGGGGGACATGAACACCCATGCCGTCGATCTGTTGGAAAACTCCCCGTTGCGTGATCTCGGCCTGCTCGCCCCGCAGGTCGAGGCGACCTTTCCCAGTTGGCGCCCGCAGCGCTGTCTCGACCACATCCTGCTCAGTTCGGAGCTGGAGCTGGGGCGTGTCGATGTACTCAGCCAGCCGATTTCCGACCACCTTCCCGTGGCCGTGGAAATCCGCTTGCCGGAAGCACAGAATGGCGCGCAAATGCCTATGCTGAAGACGCCATCTCCCGAGTAAGCCGCATGAGCGATGACGCGCAACGCTGGAAAGACAAGTACCTGAGCAGCCTGGAGCAGCAGGAGAAGCTCGAGCGCCGCTGGGAGTCGCGCCTGGATCTGCTGCGCCGTGGTTTGGTGCGCAGCAGCCTGGCTGCCGAGGGCGCGGACAAGGCCGTCGATCAGTGCATGCAGGAAATGCGCGAGATTCTTCGCCGTGACGACATCGACGCCGCCCTGAGTGGTCTGATCCCGCGGCTGGAAAAGGCCGTGCTGGATTCCGAGCATCGCCGTCAGCAGCGTGCCGGGGAGGCCGCTACGGCGCTGGCGGGTCTGATCGAGCAACTGCAACGCCTGCAGCCGCCGCGTGAGGTGCGCAAGGCGCTGAAGTCGCTTGGCAAGCAACTGCAGGAAGCCACCAGTCACCAATACCTGCTGCCCGCGCTGCTCAGTCAACTGAGCAATCTGCAAGGGCAGGCGCTGACCGTCCTGCAGACCCCGGTGCAGGAGCAGCCTGGTCTGCTGCAACGTCTGTTCGGCTCACGTGGTGAAAGCGGCGAAGAGGCCGCGCATGCTAATTCTGCACCTGCACCTGCACCTGCACCTGCACCTGCACCTGCACCTGCACCTGCACCTGACGCAGTCTCCGAGACTGAAACGCGGGCGGCGGCGGTCTCCGTGCCTGCGAGCGAGGGATTGGCAGTCGTCCCGGCGCCATCCGTGCGTCTTCAGGCCAGCGACGCTGTGCCAGTGCTCGACAGTCTGCCATTGCCACCTGGCCTGGTACCGCAGGAGGACGCCAGCGACAGTCCGTTCTCCCTGCCAGGCAGTGAGCCGGGATACAGCGCGGTAGCACCGCACATCGCCAGCAGCCTGCGCGGCCTGCTCGACGAACTGGAGCTGCCAGCCCGCCATCTGCCGCAAGGCGATGCACTGCGCCAACGCCTGGACGGTAACCTCAACTGGTATGAACTGGTGCCGGTGCTGGATGATCTGGCTGTGCTGGTATTGGCGGTCACCGACAGCGGCCAGCGTGAGTTCGCCGGTTACCTCAAGCAGCTCAACGAGCGCCTTGCCGCCTTTATCGGCACCCTCAGCGAGGCGCACGAGGGCTATAACGCTTCGGTGGAAAGCACGCGCCAGTTCAACCAGCAGTTGCGCGATCAGGTCAGCGACCTGCAGAACAGCGTGCAGGAGGCAGCCGATCTGGACGCGCTCAAGCAGGCGCTGGAGCAGCGCCTGGAGGGCCTGCTGAAAAGCGTCAGCGATCACCAGCGCCAGCGCGACAGCGGTGAAGACGACGTGGCCGAACGGCTACAGGGCCTGGTCAAGCGCGTTGCTGAAATGGAGCTCGAGGCGCAGCAGTTTCGCCAGCATATCGAAGAGCAGCGGCAGAAGTCCCTGCTCGATCCGCTGACTGGCTTGCCCAACCGAGCGGCCTGGAGCGAGCGCCTTGACCTGGAGATCGCCCGACGCCAGCGCTATGGCGGTCAGCTGCTGATGGCGGTGCTGGATATCGACCACTTCAAGCGCATCAACGATGGCTATGGCCATCTGGCGGGCGATCGGGTGCTGAAGATCATTGCCGGAGAGCTGCACAAGCGCCTGCGCAAGACCGATTTCATAGCCCGCTTCGGTGGCGAGGAGTTCGTACTGCTGATTCCGGGGACGCCGCTTGAGGGTGGCGTGCAACTGCTGGAAACCCTGCGCGCTGCGGTCGAAGCCTGCCCGTTTCATTTCAAGGGCGAGCCAGTGACCGTCACCCTGTCCGCCGGTATCGCCGAGTTCCGCAGCGACGAGGCCACCGAGGCCACGTTCGAGCGCGCCGATCAGGCGCTATACCGTGCCAAGGGGGCTGGGCGAAATCGCGTCGAACAGGCCTGAGTCGGCGTAATCCAGCCCCGGCAGATCACGCCAAGCGTCGCGGCTTGTCTGGCTAGGAGGCAACCTCTTCGCGCTCCTTGCCGGCAGAGGAGGCGGTGCGCACCCGCGGGGCATGATCATCCTCATCCTGCAGTGGCACCTCGTTACCTTGCGCGTCATACAGCTTGCCACCAACGAAACGATCACCTTCGCGCAAGGCAGCAATGTCGCGGTAGCGCAGGCTGCGCTCGGTGCCGGCGACGAACACCGACTGCTGATCCGAATTGCCCGCGGTGAAATGGTTGAACAGCAGGTTGAGCAGGATCGCCATGATCGCCGCCGAGCTGATGCCCGAGTGGAAGATGGTTTCGAACCAGGCCGGAAAATGATGATAGAAGCTCGGCATGGCGATGGGGATCATGCCGAAGCCGATAGAGGTGGCGACGATCACCAGGTTCATGTTGTTGCGGTAGTCCACCTTGGCCAGGGTGCGGATGCCGCTGGCCGCGACCGTGCCGAACAGCACGATGCCGGCGCCGCCCAGTACCGAGGTCGGCACCGCGGCGATGACCCGGCCCATGATCGGCAGCAGGCCCAGGGTAACCAGCAGCAGACCGCCGGTGGCCACCACGTAGCGGCTCTTCACGCCGGTGACCGCTACCAGGCCGACGTTCTGTGCGAACGCGCTTTGGGTGAAGGAGCCGAACAGCGGCGCGACGAGACTGGCGATCATGTCTGCGCGCAGGCCGTTGCCGAGGCGTTTGGAGTCGACCTTGGTGTCGATGATGTCGCCTACGGCGAGGATGTCGGCCGAGGTTTCCACCAGGATCACCATCACCACGATCAGCATCGAGACGATCGCCGCCACCTTGAACACCGGCATACCGAAGTGCAGCGGCGCCGGGAATGCCAGCAGCGGCCCTTCGCTGACCCCGGAGAAGTCGGCCATGCCGAATGCCAGGGCGACCAGCGTGCCGATCACCATGGCGAGCAGGATCGACAGGCGCGAGAGGGTGGCGCTGCCCACTTTGCTCAATAGAAGAACGGTGGCCAGGGTGAAAGCGGCCAGGCCGATGTTGGCCATGCTACCGAAGTCTGCAGCCTGACTGTTGCCGCCCATGGCCCAGCGAGCGGCAACCGGCATCAGGGTGAGGCCGATGGTGGTGATGACGATGCCGGTCACCAGTGGCGGGAAGAATTTGGTGATCTTGGAGAAGACCGGCGTGATCAGCAGGCCGATCACCGCTGCGCCTATTACCGCACCGAACACCACCGGTAGCCCGCCCTCACCGCCATTGGCACCGACTATCGCGACAATGGTGGCGACGCTGGCGAATGACACGCCCTGCACCAGAGGCAGCTGGCAGCCGAAGAACGGCAGGCCTATGGTCTGCAGCAGGGTGGCGGCGCCGCCGACGAACAGCGAGGCCGCGATCAGCAGGCCGATATCGGCGGGCGACAGGCCGGCCGCCTGGCCGACTATCAGCGGCACGGCGACGATGCCGCCATACATGGTCAGTACGTGTTGCAGGCCGTAAAGCAGATTGGAGCCAATGCCGAGGTTCTCGTCCTCGGGGCGCTGAGCGGTGGAGGTCATGGGAAAACTACTCGCTGTTGTTCTTGTGCGGTCAATGTAGACATTTTGTAGCTATCTTGGCTACCACTTTGTATACATTTATCCTTGCGGTTGTTTTCATGAAGGCTGCTGCGTTTTCGGTCATGAAATGCCGCCCCATGAAAATGCGAAGGCCGCAATCCCCCACGCCGACTCGCGAGATGCCCCCCGCAGGCCCTAGACTATGCGCATCTGTCAGCGGAGATACCCATGGACATCTTCAGCATCGCCGTGCTGATCTTTCTGGTCACCGATCCTTTCGGCAATATCGCCATCTACATCGCCGCACTGAAGAACGTCGAGCCCCGCCGACGCCTGTGGATCGCTGCGCGCGAACTGCTGTTTGCCCTCGGCCTGCTGCTGCTGTTCCTCACCTTTGGTGACAAATTCCTTACGGGGCTCGGACTGTCGCGCGAGGCAACGGCCATTGCCGGAGGTATCATCCTGTTCGTCATCGCCATGCGCCTGATCTTCCCGAGCCCGCAGGGCCTGCTCGGCGACGTGCCGGACGGCGAACCGATGCTGGTGCCCCTGGCCACGCCCGCGGTAGCCGGGCCCTCGGCCCTCGCCGTGCTGATGACCTTGCGCAACACCCACACCGGGCCGCTCTGGGAGCTTTACCTGGCCTTGATCCTGGCCTGGGCGGCGACGGCATTCATCCTGTTGCAGGCTTCGTTCCTGCAGCGGTTTCTCGGTAATCGCGGGTTGATGGCGGTGGAACGTCTGATGGGCATGCTGTTGATCATGCTCAGCGTCGATATGCTGCTGGACAACCTGCAAAGCGTATTCGGTCACGCATGAAGTCTCTTTGCCTTGCCCTCGTTCTTGTTCTGCTCGCCGGCTGTGCCGGCGGTCTGCGTATCGACGACAGCCATACTGCGACTGGCCAGAACAGCCGCGTACAGTACGTCGTGCTGCATTACACCTCCGCCGACCTAGAGCGCTCGCTGCATCTGCTGACGCAGACCGAGGTGAGCAGTCACTACCTGATCGGAGATGCGTCGCCGACCGTTTACCGACTGGTGGACGAGAATCGTCGTGCCTGGCACGTCGGCGTCAGCGAGTGGAAGGGTCGCACCTGGCTCAACAGCACGACCATCGGCATCGAACTGGTCAACCAGGGGTACTACCAGACCCCAGCTGGTCGCTACTGGCAGCCCTTCGCCCCGCAGCAGATCGATACCCTGATCGTGCTGCTCAAGGACATCGTCAAGCGTCACCAGCTACCGCTGGGCTCGATCATCGCGCACAGCGACGTGGCGCCGCAGCGCAAGGTCGATCCGGGCCCGCTGTTCCCCTGGAAGCGCCTGGCCGACGAGGGCCTGGTGCCGTGGCCGAACGAAGACGCGGTGGCGCGTCAGCAGGTGCTGTTCAGCACCAGCCTGCCCAGCGTGCAGTGGTTCCAGGAGCAGTTGGCGCAGCACGGTTACACGGTGCCACAGCATGGCGAGCTGGACGAAGCGACGCGCAATGTCATCGCCGCCTTCCAGATGAAGTACCGTCCGGCCAACTATGATGGCCAGCCGGACGCGGAAACCGCAGCGCGCCTGCTGGTGCTCAACCTGCAGGCATCAGGCTAGAGCTTCTCAGCAGGTGTCGTAGCGATCAGCCGCGAGTCCTCCAACGCTGCACTGCGATGAACGGTAGCCGCTTGGTATTCAGGGTCGGCGAGCATGTTCAGAAAGGCTGCGGAAGATGGATAGCGCACCAGAAGAAGCAGGTCCCAGCGTTCTTCCTTCGGCGCGATCAACGCCAGGTGAACGTCAGCCATAACCTGTACTTCGCCGCCCACGCCCTGAACCTTGGCCAGCGCGGTGCGACTGTAGCGCGCATAGGCTTCGCGCCCACTGCAAGGCGCAAAGGGGCTGTCTGCGTCATACGCGGCATGACTGCTGAAGCGGAGCAGATTGAGCATCAGAATCGGTGTGTCGCTTGGCATGCGTTCGGCGAACGCCTGCACATCCGCGCTGCTGGGATTGATGCTGGGCATGCGTGTTCCTCGCCTGTTTTTTTCAGCCTCCCGCGTGAAACCGAATACCGCAAGCGCTATCGATCCGCCTGATAGGCAGCCATCTGTCCGGCGTGCTGCGGCTTGCGCAGGGTATTGCCGGGATAGTGCGCTGATCAGCGCAGGCCGGGATTGAAGTCCCGCGCGTCGCGCGCCCAGACATCCAGCACTGGCCGAAGGTCATCCAGGGTCAGCTGGGTGCTGCTGTTTTCCAGCGTCAGGCCATGGCCCTTGCGTACCACTCGCAGCACGGGCTCGCTGGTGCGGGCATCCAGCGCTTCCAGCTCGATGAAGATTTCGCTGTCGCGATCACGGGTGCCCGCTGCGGTGCTGGCCGCGGCAATCACCAGGGCCACGGGGATAACCTCGTAGGCCTTGATCGCTTCAGTCGAAACGTTCACCCCGGTGATCGCGCTGCGCAGCACCAGGCTGTCCATGCTGGGTGTGTCGACCAGTGTCAGGCGCCCGTTCTTCAGCTCGCGCAGCAGTGCCTGGTGCAGGTAGCTGCGCACCTGTTCCAGAGTCTGCGCGCTGACCTGGTCACTGGGTACGGGCTCGGGGTAGAAACTCGGTTTTTCGACATAGACCGAGGTGTAGCGCTCGCTGCTGAACTGTGGCGAAATCCAGCGCAGCACCGGTGCTCCGGTGGCCGAGGTGGCAGGCTGCAGCTGCGAGTAGTCAGCCAGAAAGCCGGAGAATTGCGTGGGTTGGGTTGTCTGGCTGGCGCAGCCGGTGAGCAGCAAGCCAGCAAGAACACCGAGACGAAGCGGCGTGACGTAACGCATCGGCGGACTCTCCTGTCCAGTGGTCTGAAACCAGACTAGATGCCGCTCCGTTAGTCCGCCAGTTCGCCCAGTCGCTGTGCCAGCATCCTGAAATCGTAGGGCTTGACGATACTGTCGGTGGCTGCGGCGCTGTCGCGCGCGCGCACTTCTTCGAGCAGTTCGCGTTCGTTGTAACCACTGGCGAACAGCACCGGCAAGGTCGGCCGCAGCCGGCGTGCAGCTTCCACCAGCTCGCGCCCGTTCATGCCGGGCAGGCCGATATCGGTCATCAACAGATCGACCTGTTGCCCGCTACCCAACAGCTCGAGCGCGCTGGGGCCGTCGCGCAGGGCATACACGCGATAGCCGAATTCGCCAAGCACCTCCGCGGTGAGCTCGCGTACGACATCATCGTCCTCGACCAGTACGATGGTCTTGACACTGGCGCAATCGGTTTCGGTCATGAAGATCTCTGTTTTAGCGCGCAGAATGCGCAAATGTTTGGCAAACTTCGGAGTCTGCTCACAGTCAGTGTGCCACACGCCTTCACCCGATAGATAAGAAGAAGCGAGACAATCATCGAATGGACGCCCCAATGTCGAATGAGTCCGCAATGGACGAAAGAGGTTTTCGCCGCATTCTCAATCGTAACGTTGGGCTGCCGCTCGGCCTTGGTGTGGTCGGTGCCCTGTTCTTCGCGCTGCTGATCGGCTATTTGCTCGACGTGATCCGCTGGGTGGAGCATACCGACCAGGTCCTCAACCGGGCCAGCGAGGTATACAGGCTGACCCTGGACCAGGAAACCGGCATGCGCGGCTTCCTGCTCAGTGGTGACGAGGACTACCTTGCGCCCTACGAACAGGCGCGTGGCAAGTTTCGTCCGCTGACCGAACAGCTCATCGGCATGGTGGCGGACAACCCGCCGCAGGTACAGCGGCTCGAACGCCTGCTGGCGTTGCAGGAGCAGTGGGATCTGTTCGCCCAGGAGGTCATCGGCAGCCGTCGCGATGGCGGCAATTTCCTGGCCGAGGTGGCACGAGGGCGCGGCAAGAACCTCACCGATGGTATGCGTCGCGAACTCGATACCTTCATCAACAGCGAGCGTGAGCTGCGTCAGCAGCGTAATAACACTGTCAGCAATACCACGCTCTGGGGCGCCGGCATCTACCTGGTGGTGAGCATCCTGTTCAGCGCCGTGCTGGCGCTGTTCGGTCGTCGTGAGCTGATGAACCTCTCGCAGACCTATTCCCAGGCCATGGCCAGGCAGGCGGACTACGCCGAGGAGCAGAGGCGTCGTGCCTGGCTCGGCGGTGGTCAGACGCTGTTGTCCGAGCGTTTGCTCGGCCAGCCACAGGTGCAGGAGCTGGCTGATCGTTCGCTCGAGTTTCTGGCCGAGTATCTCAACTGCGTGGTTGCTGCCCTGTACCTGCGCGATGGTCAGACCGGTGATCTGAGACGCATTGCCGGCTATGGCTTCAGCAGGGATGCCAACCTCAGGGAGCAGTTCTATAACGGTGAAGGCCTGGTTGGGCAAGCTGCCCGTGGCCGCCGTCTGGTTTGCCTGGATGACCTGCCGGCAGACTACATCAAGGTCGCTTCGAGTCTCGGCGAAGGCCAGCCGGTCAGCGTCGCCCTGGTACCGCTGCAGTCCGAAGATCGCGTCAACGGCGTGATCGAGCTGGCCTTCATGCGTCCGCTCGAGCCACGCGAACGCGAGTTCCTCGAAGCCATCGCCGGCAGTGTCGGCATGGCGCTGGAAGCTGCGCGTTATCGCCAGCGCCTGCAAGAGGTGCTCGGTCAGACCCAGCAACTCAACGAGGAACTGCAAACCCAGCAGGAGGAACTGCGCGCCGCCAATGAAGAACTGGAGCAGCAGGCGCGCGTGCTCAAGGAATCTCAGGCCCACCTGGAGACACAGCAGGCCGAGCTGGAGCAGACCAACGAAAAACTCTCCGAGCAGGCGCAGACCCTGGCTGATCAGCGCGACGAGCTGGATCAGCGCAATACCACGCTTGGCCGCATCCAGGCGCAGCTGGAGGAGCGCGCCGAAGAACTGCAACGCGCCAGCCGCTACAAATCCGAATTCCTCGCCAACATGAGCCATGAGTTGCGCACGCCGCTGAACAGCTCGCTGATCCTGGCCAAGCTGCTGGCGGAGAACGGCAAAGGCAATCTCGACGACGAACAGGTCAAGTTCGCCGAATCGATCTATTCGGCCGGCAATGACCTGCTCAACCTGATCAACGACATTCTCGACATCGCCAAGGTCGAGGCCGGCAAGCTCGAGATGCGTCCCGAGCGCACGCCATTGGCAGGGATGCTGGAAAGTCTTCGGGATGTGTTCGCGCCGTTGGCCGGTGAGCGCGGCCTGAGCTTCCAGATCGAACAGCAGGGCGAGTTGCCGCAGGTGCTGTTCACCGATCGCCAGCGTGCCGAACAGATTCTACGCAACCTGCTGTCCAATGCCTTCAAGTTCACCGACCGTGGCGGTGTGACTCTCAGTGTCTCGCGTCAGGATGATCACCATCTGGCCTTCGCCGTGCGTGACACCGGCATCGGTATCGCTGCGGACCAGCAACAGGCGATCTTCGAGGCCTTCCGCCAGGCGGACGGCACCACCAATCGCCGCTATGGCGGTACCGGTCTGGGGTTGTCCATTTCACGTGATCTGGCCGGGCTGCTTGGCGGCTCCATCTCCGTCAGCAGTGTGCCCGGTGAGGGAAGTACCTTCACCCTGTTGCTGCCCGAGCGGATGGTCGAAGGTGCCGTCCAGGGCAAGCCGGTGGCCCCGCGGGTCGTGGCGCCGCTAGCGGAACCAGCCGCCCCTGTCGTTCCAGCCGCTCCGGCGGCTCCGGCGATGCCGCGTGCACCGGCGCCTTTCGCCGACGATCGCGAGCAGCTCGACGAGCGCGGCGGTCGCCGTGTGCTGGTGGTCGAGGATGAAGTCCGTTTCGCCCGCATCCTCTTCGATCTGGCCCACGAACTGGGCTACGCCTGCCTGGTTGCCACCTGTGCCGACGAAGGCCTGGAGCTGGCGCAGCAGTATCGCCCGGATGCCATCCTGCTCGACATGCGTCTGCCTGATGGCTCCGGCCTCAGCGTACTGCAGCGTCTGAAAGACGATGCGCAGACCCGCCATATTCCTGTTCATGTCGTCTCGGTCGAGGATCAGAGCGAGGCCGCCCTGCATCTGGGCGCAGTTGGCTATGCCCTCAAGCCCACCAGTCGTGACCAGCTCAAGGAGGTGTTCGGCAAGCTGGAGGCCAAGCTCAACCAGCAGGTCAAACGCGTATTGCTGGTCGAGGATGATCCGCTGCAGCGCGACAGCGTTGCCCGCCTGATCGGCGACGAAGACATCGAGATCACCGCCGTTGCCCTGGCTGGCGAAGCGCTGGAAAAACTGCGCAACACGGTGTTCGATTGCATGATCATCGACCTCAAGCTGCCCGACATGCTCGGCAACGAACTGCTGCGGCGCATGGCCGAGGAGGACATCTGCTCCTTCCCGCCGGTTATCGTGTATACCGGGCGCAACCTGACCCGCGATGAAGAGGCTGAACTGCTCAAGTACTCGCGTTCGATCATCATCAAGGGTGCCCGCTCGCCGGAGCGGCTGCTGGATGAAGTCACCCTGTTCCTGCACAAGGTCGAGGCCGAGCTGTCCAGCGAACATCAGCGCATGCTCAAGACCGCGCGCAGTCGCGACAAGCTGTTCGAGGGCCGGCGCCTGCTGCTGGTGGACGATGATGTGCGCAATATCTTCGCCCTCTCCAGCGCGCTGGAACAGAAGGGGGCTGCGGTGGTGGTCGCGCGCAACGGCATCGAGGCGCTGGCCAAGCTGCGTGAGCACGCGGATATCGACCTGGTGCTGATGGACGTGATGATGCCCGAGATGGATGGCTACGAGGCCACCCGACAGATTCGTCTGGAAGATCGCTGGAAGAACCTGCCGATCATCGCCGTGACGGCCAAGGCGATGAAGGATGATCAGGAGCGCTGCCGCGAGGCCGGTGCCAACGACTACCTGGCCAAGCCCATCGATCTGGATCGTCTGTTCTCCCTGATTCGCGTGTGGATGCCCAAGCTGGAGCGCCTGTGATGCCTGACGAGATCGAGCTGCGCCTGCTGATCGAGGCGATCTACCTGCGTTACAGCTACGACTTTCGCGACTATTCCAAGGCGTCGCTCAAACGGCGCGTGCGCCAGGCGCAGGCGCAGCTGGAGTGTCCGACCATCTCGGCGCTGCAGGAGCGCATCCTGCATGAACCGCAGGCCTTCATGCAGCTGTTGCAGTATCTCACCATCCCGGTCAGCGAGATGTTTCGCGACCCCAGCTATTTCCTCGCGTTGCGCGAGCAGGTGGTGCCGCTGCTGCACACCTATCCTTCGCTGAAGATCTGGGTAGCCGGCTGCAGCACCGGGGAGGAGGTGTATTCCCTGGCCATCCTTCTGCATGAGGAAGGTTTGCTGGAGCGTGCCATGATCTATGCCACCGATATCAACCCGCATTCGCTGGAGAAGGCTGAACAGGGCGTCTTCGCCCTCGACAATCTGCGCACCTACACCCAGAACTACCAGCTGTCCGGCGGCAAGCGGGCGTTTTCCGACTACTACTCGGCGGCCTATGACCGTGTGCTGTTCGACAAGTCGCTGCGAGCCAATGTGACCTTCGCCGACCACAGCCTGGCCACCGACAGCGTGTTCGCCGAAACCCACCTGGTGTCGTGCCGCAACGTGCTGATCTATTTCAATCGCGACCTGCAGGATCGTGCCCTCGGCCTGTTCCATGAATCGCTCTGTCACCGTGGCTTTCTCGGCCTGGGCAGCAAGGAAAGCCTGGATTTCTCCGCCTATGCCCGACAGTTCGAAGCAGTGTCGCGGCCCGAGCGGATTTTCCGCAAGCGATGAGCAGCCAACGGATCAACCTCCGCGGCCAGGTTCGTGCGCCGCTGCAGGCGCTGTTGATCGGCGCCTCGGCCGGCGGGGTGGAAGCCCTGTTGAGCCTGCTCGAAGACCTGCCTGCGGACTACCGGCTGCCTGTGGTGTGCCTGCTGCATCAGCCGGATCGCAACGACAGCCTGCTCGCCGATCTGCTCGCGCGGCGCCTGAAGCTGCCGACTAAGGAAGCCGAGGACAAGGAATACCTGCGTGGCGGCGTGGTTTACGTAGCGCCCGCAGGTTACCACCTGTCCATCGAAACCGAGCGCAGCTTTTCCCTCAGCCGTGAGGAGCCGAGGCACTTTTCCCGGCCGTCGATCGACATCCTCTTCGAGTCCGCTGCCGATGCCTACGGTGAGCAGCTGGCCGCCGCGCTGCTGACCGGCGCCAACGAGGATGGCGCCGCCGGTCTGCTGGCCGTTCAGCAAGCCGGTGGTCTGACGCTGGTACAGGAACCGGCCGACGCGCTGGTACCCACCATGCCGAATGCCGCGCTGGCGTTACTCAAACCGGATTTTCTCCTGTCTATCAATGCCATGCGCCTGCTGCTGGCTGAACTGGATACCCTGCCATGCTGAGGAAGACTGAAGCCAAGGTGCTGATCGTCGACGATCTGCCGGAAAACCTGCTGGCTCTGCGTTCGCTGATCCAGAGCGAGGATCGAACCGTGTTCCAGGCCAGCAGCGCCGACGAGGCGTTGTCGCTGCTGCTTGAAAACGAATTCGCCCTGGCCATTCTCGATGTGAAGATGCCGGGCATGAACGGCTTCGAGCTGGCCGAGCTGATGCGCGGCACGGAGAAGACCAAGCACATCCCCATCATCTTCGTCAGTGCGGTGGGGCGCGACATGGACTACGCCTTCCGGGGTTACGAAAGTGGTGCGGTGGACTTCCTGCACAAGCCGCTGTCGTCCTTCGAAGTGCGCAGCAAGGTGTCGATGTTCGTCGAGCTGTATCGCCACCGCAAAGCCCTGAGCATGCAGTTGGAAGTGGTCGAGGCCGCGCGCCGTGAACAGGAAGCACTGCTCGCCGAGCTGCGCGAGACCCAGGCCGAGCTGCAGAAAGCGGTGCAGATGCGCGACGTGTTCATGTCCATCGCCTCTCATGAGCTGCGCACGCCGCTCAACGGTCTGATCCTCGACGTGCAACTGCGCCGGTTACGCCTGGAGCAGGGGCGCATGGATGCCTTCACTGCGGACAAGCTGCAGGAGATGATCGCGCGTGACGAGCGACAGATCCGCAGCCTCAGTCGCCTGATCGATGACATGCTGGATGTCTCGCGCATTCGCACCGGCAAGCTTTCCGTGCGCCCCGAACCGGGCGATCTCGGCGTACTGGCAGGCAGCGTAGTGGAGGGATTGGCTCCGCAGTTCGCCAGCGCCGGCAGTCATATCGAGCTGCAGGTGGAAGGGCCGGCGCTGGTGATGATGGACGAATTCCGCATCGAGCAGGTGCTGGCCAACCTGCTGACCAACGCCCTGCGCTACGGGGAAGGCAAACCGGTATCGGTGCGGGTCAGGGTAGAGGGCGAGCTGGTTCGTGCAGAGGTGCGTGACCAGGGCCTGGGCATTTCAGAGGCGGATCAGCGGCGGGTCTTCGAGCAATTCGAGCGTGCCTCAGACACCAGCGTCGGCCAGGGGCTGGGCCTCGGCCTGTTTATCAGCGAGCAGATCGTCCAGGCCCATGGCGGTCGCATCGAGCTCTGCAGCCGCCTTGGTGAGGGCTCCTGTTTCAGCATCGTGCTGCCTCGGCGCAGCTGATCGTGCAAATTGCACGTGTCGGAAATCATGCATCTTGCAAAGTGCATTGGTTAGAAGCATTTTTGACCGCTTAACTTATTGATTTATAAGGATTTTTTAAAATCTTGAGATTGGCATGAGCGCTGCAAAATCAGTCATGTAAGCCCCGACTGACCTGCTGATGGAGAAGCGTCATGAACATCTTCCGACTGAGCCTGTTTTGCGTCGCTGCATCGCTGGTCAACGGGGCTTACGCCAAGGATTTCACGGGTTCGGCTGGCGCCACCGCCAAGACCGCCGAATTCACCATCGCCAATACGCCGGTATGGGAGTCTCGTGTCGCTACGCAGCCCGCTGGTTCTGTCGAGCTGCGTAAGCGGGGCGTCCACAGTGTCGGTGACGAGGCCAATTGGTTGCGCATTTCCGATGATGGCGACACCGATACCGCCAATCGCGAGCGCCCTGCCAATACCACCCCGCGCTGGGTGTTCTGACCGACAAGGAGTCCTGCCATGTCCAGAAGTGCCATTGTGTTGTTGATCATGACCCTGTCGAGCCTGGCCGCGCTTTGGCTGAGCCCGAGCCTGGAAGAAGGCTTCGCCCTCGTGCTCAAGGGGGCCAGTGTCGTTTTCGGCCTGGGCTTTCTGGTGGCTCTGATGGCCGGTCGCCGTATCAAGTTCGACCCGGTCCTGCGCTGAGTCTGTTCAGCTCCGGGCCAAGAGAAACGCCGCGAATACCGCGGCGTTTTTTATTGTTCGGGCCGACAGCCTGGTGCTGCCAGGCGTCGAAGTCAGACCGGCAGGCTGAAGTAGAAGTTGGAACCTTCGCCTGGGCGTGAGTGGACGCCGAGTTGGCCGCCATGCAGCTGCGCGATCTCCCGTGCCAGCGCCAGACCCAGGCCGACGCCGCCCTTGCGTCTGCCGACCTGAACGAAAGGTTCGAAAATACGTGTCTGCTGTTCGAAGGGAATACCTTCGCCTTCGTCCTGCACACTGACGATTACCTGCTCACCATGCCGGCGTGCCTGCAGGCGCACCTCGTCGCCCGGATTGCTGTAACGCAAGGCGTTGTCGGTCAGGTTGTCGATAAGTCGTTCCAGCTGAGCGGCATCGAGGTTGAGGTGCGGCAGCGGTTCATGGATCTCGCAGACCATCGAGACCTCGCGTTCAGCGGCCTTTGCGGCGAAACGATGCGGCGTCTGCTGAATCATCTCGGCCAGGTCGCAAGGGCGGCGCTGAAGGGTTTGTACGCCGTTCTGGTAGCGCGAGAAGTTCAGGAGATCGTCAATCAGCTGCACCAGACGATACATCTCTTCATCCACGGTACGTATCAGCTCCTGCTCGCGGCCTCCCGGCGGCAGCTTCAGACGCTCGCGCAGCAGGCTGAATGCCATGTGCATGCCGGTAATCGGCGTACGTAGCTCATGGGATGCGCGCAGGATGAACTCGCTGCGCACGCGCTCGAAGGTGCGCTGCTTGGTGACATCGCGCAGCACCATCACGGCCCCTACGCTGCCGCCCTCACTGACCTGCACAGGCGTCAGCGTCCAAGCCAGCAGGCGGGTTTCACCGTCGCGTTCGATCTGCAGGTCGGCCGGTGGCTCACGTAGCAGCTCGCCTGCGAGTACCAGGCGCAGCGCCTCGTCCACGGCATGGCCCGGTAGAAGTGGCCCGATGGCTTGGTCAAGAATCTCGGCATGCCAGGACAGCTGGCGCATCGCAACCGGGTTGGCGTGCTCGATGCGGCCTTGCGCGTCGAGTATCACCATCCCGTCGTCGATGCTGTCGAGCACCGCCTTAAGTCGCCCTTCGCTATTGAGCAGCTGTTTGAGGTTGCTCGAGTGGTATTCGCGCAGCGCTTCGGTCATCAGGCCAAAACGGCGGCTCAGCACGGCCAGCTCCACCACCGGTGATACCGGCAGCACGACGTCGTACGTGCCCTGGCCGATCTGGTCGGCGGCTCGTGCCAGCATGTCGATGGGTGCACCGAAGCGGCGGGCGATGCCGTGCGCAGTGAGGACGCCAATGGCCAGCACCGCCAGGCCGATCAGCACCAGTAGTCCGGCAATCAGCTGCGACCGCTCACCAGCCTTGTGCTCGGCTGCGATCACCCAGGCGACGACCTGGTCCTGTTGGTCCAACAGATGGTTGCGCAGGCGCTGAAACGCTTCGGTAAAGGGTTTGTGCTTGGCCAGGTTGTAAGGCGTCTGACCAGGCGGCATCGCGTTGCTGGCCACCTGTTCCATTTCGTCGTAAAGCTCTGCCGCCCGCTCCAGGCCTTTTGCATAGTCCTTACCGAGGTTGGCGCTGAAGCCTTCCTCGAATGTTGCGCGAAACGACTGGCGGATCGTCTCCAGGCGCTGTGCATCAGGCTGTACATCGATCAGGACGATCAGCTCGTCACCCAGATGCTGACGCAGCTTCTGGCCAATTCGTACGGCGTCGAAGCCCCGCTGAATCAGCTCGCTCTGGCTGCGAGCCATCTGCGTCACGCTGAACAGGCCGAGCAGCAGCCCCAGCAGGGCGACAGTGATCAGCGCCGAGATGCTGAGGAACAGGCGCGTGCGCAGCTTCATCGACAGCTTCATGGTGGCCCCATGGTCAGAGGTTGTACTGTTTGCGTTTGCGGTAGAGGGTCGAGGTGTCGATACCCAGTGTCCTGGCCGCCATGTCGAGAGTGCTGCTGCTGGCCAGCACCGCAGCGATATGGGCCTTTTCCAGTTCTTCGAGGCTCATCGGCGCCCCGACTCGCACGGTGCTGCTTGGGGCTTCGCCGCCTCCGCCGAGCCCCAGGTGCGCTATCTCCACGGTCTCCTGTTGGCAGATGATGCTGGCCCGCTCGATGACGTTACGCAGTTCGCGGATATTGCCCGGCCAGTGATACGCCTGCAGCGCGGCTGCCGCTTCAGGACTGAAGGCACACGCCGGGCGGCCATAGTCGCTGACGAAACGGGCGAGAAAGCGTTCGGCCAGGGACATCACGTCCTCATGGCGCTCGCGCAATGCCGGCAGCTTGAGGGTGATGACATTGAGGCGATAGAGCAGGTCCTCGCGGAACTTGCCTTCGCGCACCATTTCGTCGAGGTCCAGATTGGTGGCGGCGACGATACGCACATCGGCGCGACGCGTGACCGGATCGCCCACACGCTCGTATTCCTTGTCCTGGATGAAGCGCAGCAGCTTGGGTTGTAGGGTCAACGGGAAATCGCCGATCTCGTCGAGGAACAGGGTGCCGCCATCGGCCTGGCTGACCCGCCCCTGAGTGCTTTCGCTGGCTCCGGTGAAGGAGCCTTTGGCGTGGCCGAACAGCTCGCTTTCCATCAGTTCGGCGGTCAGCGACGGGCAGTTGATGGTCACGCAGGTGCGCTTGGCGCGGCGGCTCCAGCCGTGAATGGCGCGAGCCAGCTCGCCCTTGCCGGTACCGGACTCGCCGAGGATGAGGATGTTGGCGTCGGTAGCGGCGACCTGGCGTGCGGTTTCCAGGATCGACATCATTGCCGGGCTGTGCGAGTCGAGTCCGTCCTTGGCCTTGCGCACCTCGCCCTCCAGCGCTTCCAGGCGCGCGGCCAGGGTGCGGACCTCCAGCTGCTTGGCCGCTGCCAGACGCAGTTGATCCGGGGTACAGGGCTTGACCAGGTAATCGGCGGCGCCGGCCTGGATGGCATCGACCGCAGTGTCCACGGCCGAGTGAGCGGTGACGATGACCACACGCATCCATGGTGCCTGGATGCGCATCTGCGCCAGCAGATCGAGGCCGTTATCCTCGCCCAGGCGCAGGTCCAGAAAACACAGGTCGAACACCTGTCGCTGCAGCAGTGCTTCGGCCTGCGCCGCACTGCTGGCACCCGCGACGTCATAGCCTTCATCTTCAAGGCAGTAGCGGAAAGTACGCAGGATTGCCGCTTCGTCATCCACCAGCAGAATACGCCCGCTGGTCTGCTCTGCTACTGCCATGTATGTGCTCCGTCTTGCTGGTCAATGCAGCTTAGTCAGATAAAAACCGTGCAAGTTGCACGGCCTGCTCGCGCCGATACTGCACCCTGCATGCAGGCAGGGTGCCTTTATTATGATTAAGTGTTTGTTTTTAAAAGACTTTATCTGCGTTCTTGGCTGGCATAAAGCTTGCGATATTCCTTATGTAGTCTCACGAACAGGAGTGAACTCATGCCCCCGTTCAAACCTTTGATGCTTGCCGCCAGCACTGCGTTGCTGCTCGGTCTTACACCGCTTGCCAGTCAGGCCGCCGAGGGCGCGCTGGCTTCGCAGCTGGATGCTGCACGCCAGGAAGGCTCGATCTGGACGGCCTTCGCCCTAAACCGTCATCTCAACCCGTTCAAGCTCAAGATTGACGTGGACGATGGTGTGGCCACTCTCGGTGGCAAGGTCGAGAACGACGTGCAGAAGGAGCTCGCCAAGCAGGTGGCGCTGAGCATAGAGGGCATCGACTCGGTGGACAATCGCATCGAAGTCGGCAGCGATGCCGTCGAAGGTAACCCACCCGGGATGGTGCAGCGTCTCGAGGACGCCAGCCTCGCCGCCACGGTGAAGTCCAAGCTGCTATGGAACAGCAACACCCGCGGCCTGGACATTCAGGTCAAGAGCGAAACCGGCAACATCACCTTGAGTGGTCATGCACAAACCCCTGCGGCCAAGGAGTTGGCGGGCCAGCTGGCAGCCAATACCGATGGCGTGCGCGAAGTGTTCAATCACCTCAGCATCAGCACTGCGGACAGCAGTAGCAGCGAAGTGCAAACCACCCTCGACGAAGCGCGCGAGGACATCAGCGACAGCTGGATCACCAGCAAGGTCAAGGCCAGTTTCCTCTACAGCCGCAACCTGGATGCCATGAACATTTCAGTGAACACCGACGATGGCCTGGTCAGCCTGCGCGGCAGCGTACTGAGCAGCGCCGAGAAGCGTCTGGCGGTCGAAATCGCCCGCAACATTCGCGGTGTGCGTGGCGTCGATGCAGACGCGTTGCGCATCAGCAGTTGAATTCCGAGCAATCTCGGCCGCAGGAGCGGCCGACAACCCGCAAGTCCCATCGCCAAGGAGAGAATCCATGAGCAGCAAGACCGCACAACTCAATGAACTGATCGAAATTACCCGTGACGGCAAGCGCTTCTACGAGCATGCCCACGAGGAGGTCAAGGATATCCGCCTGCAGGCGTTGTTCCGTGACATGGTGCGCGCCAAAACCCAGGTGATCGACGCGCTGAGCGTCAAGGTTGCGGCCAATCAGAGCGAACCTGCCGCTGGCGGCACCATGCTCGGCAAGTTGCGTCAGTTCTACGCCGACACCCGCGCGACCTTGGGCAAGGACGAAGACGCCACCTACGTCGCGCAGCTGGAGGAGGCGGAAGACCGCATCCTGCATGCCTTCGAAGACGCGCTGGAAAGTGCCGATCAGGACGTCCGCGTGCTGCTGGCCGTGGAAATGCCCAAGGTGCGTGCCTGCCATGAGCGCATGCGCGCGCTGAAGCAGAACATGCAGTAATAGCTGCTGCGCTGTTCCGAGCCCCTGCACGCAAGGCGTGCGGGGGCTTTTTTGTTGCGCAGATCGGACTGGCAATTAAGTGTGTGCTGCCGATGGCTTGGCCTACTTACGGGACCGCGAGCTCGCGAAATATCCGGAAGATCAAAGTGGGTAGCGTTTGGCTTTTGCTCTTGAAGCGCGATCTCACAAGCGACGCCCAAGTCCCCTTCAGGAGGCCGAGTGGAATCGCCGTGGAAGGGGTTGAGCGACATGGATGTCGCGAGAGCCGTGATGGGCCAGGGATGGCCCTTCGTCGGTGGGCCGCATCCGGTCGTGCCCCTGGAGCGGTGATGGAGCGAGGG
The DNA here is from genome assembly GCF_018221585.1 of Pseudomonas sp. KB-10. Classification (NCBI taxonomy): domain Bacteria; kingdom Pseudomonadati; phylum Pseudomonadota; class Gammaproteobacteria; order Pseudomonadales; family Pseudomonadaceae; genus Pseudomonas; species Pseudomonas sp. KB-10. The sequence goes on along the minus strand of NZ_QYYB01000001.1, from coordinate 716,476 downwards.
AACCCCGGCGCAGCCGGGGCCGGATGGTGGGGTGCTCTTCTCTTTGGTTACTTTCTCTTGGGCAAGCAAGAGCTACGAAGCGCAGCGAAGTAACAGCCGCAGGCTGACCCGAAGGGTGAGCGCAGCGAATCAAGTGACTCGCCCGTGAGGGGGCGAAACCAAGACGAAAGATCGACACGCCAATGATCTTTGCCCGGATATAAATAGCGCAAAAGAACACACAGACTTGCCAGTCCGGTATCAACCCGCCTTTCACCAAAGCGCCTTTCGCTGTCAAAGCGAAACGTCACCGGCGTTCATTTAACTGTCACATTCGTTTCATACAGTGTTCACGTGGCCTGCAGATACTTGGGCCCGTTCCATCCAACACAACACAATCTGCTAGGAGCAAGGCATGAAACTGAAGCGTTTGATGGCGGCCCTGACTTTCGCCGCCGCTGGCGTAAGCGCCGTATCTGCTGTAGCCGCCGTCGACCCGGCTCTGCCGACCTATGAAAAGACTTCCGGTGTATCGGGTAACCTGTCCAGCGTCGGCTCCGACTCGCTGGCCAACCTGATGACCCTGTGGGCCGAAGAGTTCAAGAAGAACTACCCCAACGTCAACATCCAGATCCAGGCTGCTGGTTCCTCTACCGCGCCACCCGCTCTGACTGAAGGCACCGCCAACATGGGCCCGATGAGCCGTCCGATGAAGGACAGCGAAATCCAGGCCTTCGAAGAGAAGTACGGCTACAAGCCGACCGCCGTTCCGGTTGCCATCGACGCCCTGGCCGTGTTCGTGCACAAGGACAACCCGATCAAGTCGCTGTCGATCGAGCAGGTCGATGCCATCTTCTCCAGCACCCGTCTGTGCGGTTACGACAAGGACATCAAGACCTGGGGTGACCTCGGTCTGACCGGCGAGTGGGCAAGCAAGCCGCTGCAGCTGTTCGGCCGTAACTCGGTATCCGGCACTTACGGTTACTTCAAGGAAGAAGCCCTGTGCAAAGGCGACTTCAAATCCAACGTGAACGAGCAGCCGGGTTCGGCTTCCGTGGTGCAATCGATTTCCAGCACCCTGAATGCCATCGGCTACTCGGGTATCGGCTACCGCACTTCCAGCGTGCGCGCCGTTCCGCTGTCGAAGAAGGGTGGTGAAGCGTTCGAAGCTTCGGAAGAGAACGCCCTGGCTGGCAAGTTCCCGCTGGCTCGCTTCTTCTACGTCTACGTGAACAAGGCGCCGAACCAGCCGCTGAGCCCGCTGGACGCCGAGTTCATCAAGCTGGTGCTGTCCAAGCAAGGTCAGGACGTGGTGATGAAGGATGGCTACATCCCGCTGCCGTCCAAGGTCGCCGAGAAAGCGATGAAGGAGCTGGGCCTGTAAGGCTGTCAGCATGATGGCCTGGTTCTAGCCGGGCCATTACGCGAACCCGCTGCCCTCATGGGCAGCGGGCTTCGTCGTGTCAGCAGACTGTAATTTTTCTGTCATACAAGCCCGCTAAATTGGCACGCCTGGGCAGCCGTATGCGCTGCAATCAAGCCCGCGCAGAGACTTCTCGCATGAATGACTTGGCAAACGAATCCATGAACCGTTCGCAGAACCCGCTGGGGATCGACTTCAATACGCCCGCGCTGCAGCGCAAGCGCCGTCTGCGCGCATTGAAGGATCGTATGGCGCGCTGGTACGTCTCCGTCGGTGGTCTGGCGGTACTCGGCGCCATCACCCTGATCTTCTTTTATCTCGCCCACGTTGTGCTGCCCATGTTCCAGGGGGCCGAACTTGAGTCGCGCAAGGCTCAGCAACCCGCCTGGCTTGCCGAGGCGCAAGCGCCACTGATGCTTGCGGTAGAAGAGCAGAACCAGGTTGCCATGCGCCTGGATACCGCCGGTGTGGTGCAGTTTTTCGAACTCAAGAACGGTGAAGCGCTGCAACGCCTGCAACTGCCGCTGCCGGAAGGGGTCAGCGTTGCCTCCGTCGGTCAGGATCAGCCCGGCAGCCGCCGTGTGGTGCTGGGGCTGTCCAACGGTCAGGCGCTGGTGATCCAGCACAACTACAAGGTCAGCTATCCGGACAACGTGCGCACCATCGCGCCACAAATCGAATACCCCTACGGCGAGACGCCGATCGAGGTCGACCCGCAGGGGCGTCCGCTCGAGCATGTAGCCGTCAACCTCAATAGCGGCACGCTGATGCTGGCCGGCTCTACCGGCAGCGACCTGCACCTGATCAGCCTCGGCCGCGAGGAAAATCTGTTCACCGGCGAGGTGAGCGTCAGCGAAGAGCGTATCAACCTGCCGCAGATCGGTGAGCCGATCAACCAGCTGATTCTCGATCCGCGTCAACTCTGGTTGTACGTCCTCAACGGCGACTCCAATGCCGACGTCTTCGACCTGCGCAAGCGCGCGCTCAACGGTCGTTACGAGCTGCTCAAGGACGCCGGCAATCGCGTTACCAGTGCAACCAGCCTGCTGGGCGGTATCTCCATCATGATCGGCGATGCCAAAGGCGGCATTCAGCAGTGGTTCATGGTGCGCGACAAGGATGGCAAGTCCACCTTCCAGTCGATTCGCAGCTTCCAGCTGGGCAGCGGTGCGGTCACTCAGATCCTGCCCGAGGAGCGCCGCAAGGGCTTCATGGCGCTCGATGAAAATGGCCAGCTGGGCGTCTATCACAGCACCGCGCACCGCACGCTGCTGAAGGAGCAGGTGGCCGAAGGCAACGCCGTCGCCGCCCTGTCGCCGCGCGCCACCCGCGTGCTGGTCGAGTCGGACGGCAAGTTGCAGCGTTTCGTGGTCGACAACCCGCACCCGGAAATTTCCTGGAGCTCGCTGTGGGGCAAGGTCTGGTACGAAAGCTACCCGGAGCCTGACTACGTCTGGCAGTCGACCTCCGCCAACACCGATTTCGAAGCCAAGCTGAGCCTCTCGCCGCTGGCCTTCGGCACCCTGAAGGCCGCCTTCTACGCCATGCTTCTGGCCGCGCCGCTGGCTGTGGCTGCGGCGATCTACACCGCCTATTTCATGGCGCCGCGCATGCGCACCAAGGTCAAGCCGGTGATCGAGTTGATGGAGGCGCTGCCGACGGTGATCCTCGGCTTCTTCGCCGGTCTGTTCCTCGCGCCGTTTTTGGAGAACCATCTACCCGGCATCTTCAGCCTGCTGCTGCTGACGCCGGTGGGCATTCTGCTGTTCGGTTTCCTCTGGACCAAGTTGCCTGAGTCGGTGCGCCACCGCGTGCCCGAAGGCTGGGAAGCGGCATTGCTGATTCCGGTGGTGGTCGCCGTGGGCTGGTTCTCCATCGCGATCAGCGGTCACCTGGAAAACTGGCTGTTCGCCGGCAACATGCGCCTGTGGCTGTCCAACGACCTGGGGATTCCCTTCGACCAGCGCAACGCGCTGGTGGTGGGCCTGGCGATGGGGTTCGCGGTAATCCCGAACATCTATTCGATTGCCGAAGATGCCGTGTTCAGCGTGCCCAAGAGCCTGACGTTCGGCTCCCTGGCGCTCGGCGCCACGCCCTGGCAGACCCTGACCCGCGTGGTGATTCTCACCGCCAGCCCGGGCATCTTCTCCGCGCTGATGATCGGCATGGGCCGCGCCGTGGGCGAGACCATGATCGTGCTGATGGCCACCGGCAACACGCCGATCATGGACATCAACATCTTTGAAGGCATGCGCACCCTGGCTGCCAACGTCGCGGTGGAAATGCCCGAGTCGGAAGTCGGCGGCACCCATTATCGCGTGCTGTTCCTCGCCGCGATGGTGCTGCTGCTGTTCACCTTCGTGATGAACACCCTGGCCGAGCTGATCCGTCAGCGCCTGCGCACCAAGTATTCGAGTCTGTAAAGCATGGCCTGCACAGCAGGCCCAACTGATGACCCTCTCCCGTTTATGGGAGAGGGTGCCCGCAGGGCGGGAGAGGGTTGTGTGAAATCACGAGCCTTCTCCCCCGGCCCCTCTCCCGCAAGCGGGAGAGGGGAGGTAAAGAATGATTTCATTCAAGGTGTGATGCCGTGAAACAGAACAACCTGAAATCCTGGTACAAGAGCGGCGCCCCGGGCGTGTGGATGAGTGGTGGCGCGGTGGCCATTGCCATCATCATGACCCTCGGCCTGCTGGCGGTAATCGCCACGCGTGGCCTGGGTCACTTCTGGCCGGCGGATATCATCGAGGCCGATTATCAGATTCCGGGCCAGGAAGCCCGGGTCATGCTGGGAGAGGTGGTGCAGGTCGAGGAAGTGCCGCGTGCGCGCCTGGCCGCCGCTGGCCTGCCGGTGGCCGAAGAGGGCGGAGAATTCATGACCCGCGAGCTGCTCAAGGTGGGTAACCGCGAGCTGTTCGGTGCGGACTTCACCTGGGTGGTCGGCGAATGGCTGAGCAACCTGCGCAAGCCTGCGGAAATTACCGTGCTGGAGCGCCGCGAGTGGGGCAACTTCTACGGCAACCTGGTCAACGTCAAGGAAAGCGGCCAGATCGTGGCCGAGGGCGATGCCGCCTGGTCGGCCCTGCAGGAGCGCCTGGATCGTGTCGACGACCTGCATGCACAGCTGGTGCGCCTGGAGAAGAAGGACATCGGGCGGATCAACCATGGTCTCGAGCGCATCCGCCTGGAAGGCCGCAAACTGCAGCTGCAGGGCAAGCTGGACGCCGCTGCGCAGGCCGACATGGACGCTCGCCGTGATGCCCTGAACGCCGAGTACAAGGTGCTCGAAGAACGCATGGTGGCGCTGACCCAGCAGATCAACCGCGACAGCGTGACCCTGAGCGCCAGTGATGGCCGGCAGACCGAGATCGCTCTGGGCAAGATCGTCCGCGCCTTCCGTCCGAACGCCATGGGTACTGTCGACAAGCTCGGCTTCTACGCCATGAAGCTGTGGGAATTCGTCAGCGACGAGCCGCGTGAGGCCAACACCGAAGGCGGTATCTTCCCGGCCATCTTCGGTACCGTGCTGATGGTCATGCTGATGGCGGTGATCGTCACCCCGTTCGGCGTGATCGCCGCGGTATACCTGCGTGAATACGCGCATCAGGGCGCGCTGACTCGTGTGATCCGCATCGCGGTTAACAACCTGGCCGGCGTGCCTTCGATCGTCTACGGCGTGTTCGGCCTGGGCTTCTTCGTCTACGTGCTGGGTGGCTCGATCGACCAGCTGTTCTTCCCCGAGTCCGCACCGGCACCGACCTTCGGTACGCCTGGCCTGATGTGGGCTTCGCTGACTTTGGCGATCCTGACTCTGCCGGTGGTAATTGTTGCCACCGAGGAAGGCCTTGCACGTATTCCGCGCGCCGTGCGCGAAGGTTCGCTGGCACTCGGCGCGACCAAGGCCGAAACACTGTGGAAAGTGGTCATTCCGATGGCCAGCCCGGCGATGATGACCGGCCTGATCCTGGCCGTGGCGCGTGCCGCCGGCGAGGTGGCGCCGCTGATGCTGGTGGGTGTGGTCAAGCTGGCGCCGACCCTGCCGCTCAACGGCAACTACCCTTACCTGCACCTGGATCAGAAGATCATGCACCTGGGCTTCCACATCTACGACGTCGGCTTCCAGAGCCCCAACGTCGAGGCCGCACGCCCGCTGGTTTATGCCACGGCGCTGCTGCTGGTGATCGTGATCGCCCTGCTCAACCTGACCGCGGTCTATATCCGTAACCACCTGCGCGAGAAGTACAAGGCGCTGGATCACTAACGCAGCTACGAGTGGCGCACCGCCGGTGCGCAGCTTGCAGCTTGTAGCTACGAACGGAGTGAGTTTATGCAACACGAAACCCATACCCACGGTATCGATCTGGCCGCCCTCGGCCGCGACAAGCAGAGCCTGAGCCTGGCCGACGAAACCACGGCCATCGAAGTGCCGGGCCTGAACCTGTTCTACGGTCAGAAGCAGGCGCTGTTCGATGTCAGGATGGACATCCCCAAACAGCGCGTGACCGCCTTCATCGGCCCGTCCGGCTGCGGCAAGTCCACACTGCTGCGCACCTTCAACCGCATGAACGACCTGGTCGACGGTTGCCGTGTGGAAGGTGAGATCAACATCGACGGGCGCAACATCTACCGCAAGGGCGAGGACGTGGCCGAGCTGCGTCGTCGTGTCGGCATGGTGTTCCAGAAGCCCAACCCCTTCCCCAAGAGCATCTACGAGAACGTGGTGTATGGCCTGCGCATCCAGGGCATCAACAGCAAGCGCGTGCTCGACGAGGCGGTGGAATGGGCGCTGAAGAGCGCAGCGCTGTGGGACGAGGTCAAGGACCGTCTGCATGACTCGGCCCTCGGCCTGTCCGGCGGTCAGCAGCAGCGTCTGGTGATCGCCCGTACCGTGGCGGTGCAGCCGGAAGTGCTGCTGCTCGACGAACCCTGCTCGGCGCTGGACCCGATCTCCACGCTGAAGGTCGAAGAGCTGATCTACGAGCTCAAGAGCAAGTACACCATCGTCATCGTTACTCACAACATGCAGCAGGCGGCGCGCGTTTCCGACTACACCGCCTTCATGTACATGGGCAAGCTGATCGAGTTCGGTGACACCGACACCCTGTTCACCAACCCGGCCAAGAAGCAGACTGAAGACTACATCACCGGTCGTTACGGCTAAGGCCATGCCAGAGGGCGCTGGACTGCGTCGGCGGAACCGGTACTGTCTGCGTTCCGCCTCCTTGCCCAGCACCCCCTGCCAAAGCCCATCCCTTAACAACCAGTAGGGTGCGCCGTGCGCACCATGGCCATTCAAGCTGGCAGCTTTCGCGGAGCGAAACATGATCAACAAAGACAACCTTACCCAGCACATCTCCCAGCAATTCAACGCCGAACTGGAAGAAGTGCGCAGCCATCTGCTGGCCATGGGCGGTCTGGTGGAAAAGCAGGTCAACGACGCCGTCACCGCGCTGATCGAGGCCGACTCCGGCCTGGCCCAGCAGGTGCGCGAGATCGATGACCAGATCAATCAGATGGAGCGCAACATCGACGAGGAGTGCGTGCGCATCCTCGCCCGTCGCCAGCCGGCGGCTTCCGACCTGCGCCTGATCATCAGCATCTCCAAGTCGGTGATCGACCTCGAGCGCATCGGCGACGAGTCGACCAAGATCGCCAAGCGCGCCATCCAGCTTTGCGAAGAGGGCGAGTCGCCGCGTGGCTACGTCGAGGTCCGTCATATCGGTGACCAGGTACGCAGAATGGTGCAGGAGGCGCTGGATGCCTTCGCCCGTTTCGACGCCGACCTGGCCCTGTCGGTGGCGCAGTACGACAAGACCGTCGACCGCGAGTACAAGACCGCACTGCGCGAGCTGGTCACCTTCATGATGGAAGATCCGCGTTCGATCTCCCGCGTGCTCAACGTGATCTGGGCGCTACGCTCGCTGGAGCGTATCGGCGATCATGCACGCAACATCGCTGAACTGGTGATCTACCTGGTACGTGGCACCGACGTGCGCCATATCGGCCTGACGCGCATGCGCGAAGAGGTCGAAGGCAAGTCCAAGGGCTGAGGCCGGCTTGATATTGACGGCCCGGGGCTTCCCGGGCCGTTTCGTTTGCGCGATTTGTTGTGCGTCCGGCGTTTTCCGTTGGCCTTAGGCCACTGGCCATGACTATGCTTACTGCCATTCGTACAGGAGTAACCGATGAGCAAAGTCAGTGTGCTGGTGGTGGATGACGCGACCTTTATCCGGGATCTGGTCAAGAAAGGGCTGCGCGATAACTTCCCCGGCGTACAGATCGAGGAAGCGATCAATGGCCGCAAGGCCCAGCAGATGTTGAGCCGCCAGGTGGTCGATCTGATTCTCTGTGACTGGGAAATGCCGGAGATGTCCGGGCTCGAGCTGCTGACCTGGTGCCGCGAGCAGGACAACCTGAAAACCACGCCCTTCATCATGGTCACCAGCCGTGGCGACAAGGAGAACGTGGTGCAGGCGATTCAGGCCGGTGTTTCCGACTACATCGGCAAGCCCTTCTCCAACGAGCAGTTGGTGACCAAGGTGAAGAAGGCGCTGAGCCGTGCCGGCAAGCTGCAGGCCCTGGCCGCCAGCGCTCCGCCGAAGATGCTCAGCACCGGCGGCTTTGCCAACGATTCGCTGGCTGCGCTGACCGGTGGCAAGGCCGAAGTGGTCAAACCCGGTGCGCAGACGCCGGCACCTGCCGCCGCACCTGCGGCAAGCGCTGCGCCAGCGCCCACTGCTGCAAGCAAGGCGCCGGCCGGGCGTGGGCAGGGCCAGCTGCGCCTGCCGACCGGCAGCATGGCCTGCGTGATCAAGGCGCTGAGCCTCAAGGAGGCGCTGCTGGTGGTCAAGCGTACCGAGCAGCTGCCTCAGGTTCTGGAGAGTGCGGTGCTCGACCTGGAGCAGGGCGAGGCGGCGGAAACCGCACGCCTCAACGGCTATCTGCATGCCGTAGCGGCCTTCGAGCCCAAGCCCGACAGTGAATGGCTGCAGCTGACCTTCCGTTTCGTCGACCGTGACCCGCAGAAGCTCGACTATCTGTCACGTTTGATCGCCCGCGGTACGGCGCAGAAGCATTTCACCCCAGGCGCCTGATGCAGGCGCCGGCAACCGTCGCGGACGTTTCCATGCGTACGGCTGTGGCCATCAGCCGACCAATGGCGGTGCGCCGGTTCACAGCCTGACGGTCGGTGTCTCGCGCCGCTCATGCGGCGCTGCTAGTCTTGCTAACCCGGATATCAAAAAGCCATAAGATCCGAATCGTTATGCTAGGGCGTTTGATCATTTTCTGCAGTCTGCTGGTCCTCTGCGGCCAGGCCGCTGCCTTGACCATCTACAAGTACGTCGACAAGAACGGCGTGGTGACCTACAGCGACCAGGCCGCGCCTGGCGCGCAGGTGTTCGTGTTCAACGATCGCATGGTCGAGCGTCTGGACAACCAGGTAAAGCTGGAAACCCGGAAGCACGAAGCTGGTGAAACCCTGCTGGTTCGCAACGACCTCTATGCCCCGGTGGAAATCGAGTTGAAACTGGAGCAGGTGCAGAACGCCATCGGTGCGCCGGACAAGCCGATTCGCTGGGTGCTGCCGCCGCGCAGCAATATCCGTCTGGCCACTCTCACCGCGCAGGATGCATCCAAACCGCTGCGCTACAAGCCGAAGCTGCGTTATGCCCTAGGCGATCCACGGCTGCAGCCGAGTGTTCATCGTTACCCGCTGCCGTGGCGCGGCGGTCCCTTCCGCCAGACTCAGGGCGCCAACGGCACTTACAGCCATTTCACGGCCAAGGGCCGCTACGCGGTGGATATCGCCATGCCCGAGGGTACGCCCATCGTCGCAGCGCGCGGTGGCGTGGTAGTGAAGACCGAGAACCAGCAGAGCGGCCGTGGCAACAACCCGGCCGGCAACTTCGTGCGCATCCTGCATGACGACGGCACCATGGGCGTCTACCTGCACCTGATGAAAGGCTCGGTCAGCGTGCGCGAAGGCCAGCGCGTGGAAACCGGCAGCCTGCTGGCGCGCTCCGGCAACACCGGCAACAGCACCGGCCCGCATCTGCACTTCGTGGTGCAGCGCAACGTCGGTCTGGCCGTCGAATCCATCCCCTTCAACTTCCGTCAGCCGGTCAACAGCCTGCCCAATTTCGCCGTCGGTGGCGAGTAAGCGGCACGTGTTGGAAGGCTTTAGCTGCGCTTGCCCAAGTCGCGGCTGAAGCCCTCCCGCGGTTCGATGCAGTCTTCCCTGCCCCCTGATTGCGTAGGAGCGGAGTTATCCGCGAGCGGGATTTGCCGTGTCGTGCGCCGTATCGCGGCTGAAGCCGCTCCTCCAGGTCGCGGCTGGAGCTCCTCCCTCGATGCCGCCCTGCGCCTCGCGGCATCTCTGGCCAGGCCATTACTGCACTGATTTCCCGCCTTTCACTTAAGCCAGGGCGCTGCTGTGTCGCCTGTGTAAGAAGCACGTCCGCCTCCTGCGCGACGCAGGCGGAAGCAGGCCTTCCGCTCGTCGTTCGTTGCCCTGTGAGCGGAAAGGATCTTTCACCTGGCGGTTAGCTTAAAGCCTTTAATATCAATGGCTTAGTTTGTTGGCACCGCTATTGCTATCACTCAGGAAAACGGGTGTCCGACTATGGCTATCGATTCAGATTACGTTCAAAGCATGGCGACCCAACTGGCCCAGTACGAAGTTCAGGGCCAGTTGGCCAAGGCCAATCGCAACCAGGCAGCATACAAGGCGCAGCTCAGTGCCCTGACGACCCTGGATACCGCGCTGAAAACCTTCAAGAGCGCCGCCAGCGGCCTGAAGCTGGCGGGTAGCAGCATGCTGGTCAACAGCGCCAGCTTCAGCCAGGAGGGTTACGCCAGCGCTACGGTGGGCAGCAAGGCGGTGGCCGGTAGTTACGATTTCTTCGTCCAGCAACTGGCCAGCAAGAGCCAGGTTGCCCTGCAGGGGTTGCAGGACGGAAACCTCGGTAGCGGCAACCTGACCATCGGCCAGGGCAGCGGCTCGTTCAGCATCGATCTCGGCACCGTCGCGACCCTCGACGAACTGGCCAAGGCCATCAACGCCGCCGCCGATAACGAGGGGGTGAAGGCTACACTGGTGCGCAGCAACGGTCAGGTCAACCTGGTACTGACCAGCGAGAAGACCGGTGCCGACCAGGCTATCAGCCTGAGTGCCAGCGGCAATGCCGCATTCGAGGGGGCGGTGGCGGGGCGTCAGGAATTGTCCGCAGCCAAGGATGCCATCGTGCGTCTGGGTGGCGAGAGTGGCATCGAGCTGACCAGCACCAGCAACACCTTCGACAACCTCATCGACGGCGTCAGCCTGACCTTCAACAAGGCGCACAAGAGCGGTGATGCACCGCTGACCATGGAAGTCGGCCAGGATCAGAAAGCCACCAAGGAAAAGGCGCAGACCTTCGTCAATGCCTTCAACGCGCTGATGACCAGTTTCGACTCGCTCACCGCCAGCGGCGGCGAGAGCGGCGGTCGTGGGGTTCTGGCCGGTGATGCCAGCGTGCGTGCCATCGAGGGCATGCTCAATCAGTTGGTGCGCACCTCGTTCGGTGGTGTGAGCCTCACCGAGTTCGGCATCGCCGCCGACCGCAACGGCAAGCTGACCATCGACAACGCGCGCTTCGAGAAGGCCGTGGCGGCCAACCCGGAAGGCTTCGAGAAGCTGTTCACCGACAAGGGCAACCTGCTCGACACGCTGGACAAGAACCTCGCGGCCTACACCAGTAGCGCCAGTGGTCTGCTGACCGACCGCAAGGACAACCTCAATACCCAACTGCGCCGTGTCGATCAGCAGTTCGACAGCATCCAGAAGCAGTACGACTCCTACTACGCCCGCTATCTCCGCCAGTACACCGGTCTCATGCAGACCATGGCGGCGATGGAGCAGACCTACGGAATGTTCTGATGAGTGCCTACAACCTCAACGAAAGTTACGACAGCTATCGCACCGTGGATCTCGAGGCGCGCGCTGCCGCCGCCTCGCCTTACGAACTGGTGCTGGTGCTGTTCGACGGCCTGCTCGACGAGCTGGCCCGCGCCCGTGGCCATATCGAGGCCAAGCGTTACCAGCAGAAGGGTCAGTCGCTGGAGAAATGCCTGAACATCCTCAACGGTCTCAACGGCGCCCTCGATTACGAGAACGGTGGCGAGCTGGTACAGGGCCTGGCGCGGCTCTATGACTACTGCATCTACCGCCTCTCCGACGTCAGCGTCAGCCTGTCGCTGGAAGGCCTGGATGAAGTGGTCGGCCTGCTCGGCGTCCTGCGTGAAGGCTGGGAAGGCGTGAATGCAACGCGCAAGTGAACTGCGCGCGCTGCAGCAGTTGCATGCCCAGCTGGCGCAAGCGCTGGAGCAGGGCGACTGGACGCGAATCGGCGAGATCGACTCGCGGATCCGCACCTGTCTGCAATTGCTGGCCGGGCTGCCGAGCCTGAGCGATGAAGTGCGCGAGGCCAGGGAGCATCTGCGCCAGTTGCATGGGCAGGCGCGTATCGCCTGCGCCGAGGAATGCGAGCGGGTGCGCCGGCAGTTGCTGACGCATCTGGAATACGCCGAAGGACGCAGTGCCTACATGCGTGTCGATCTGTATCAAGCCGGGAGATAAAGGGTGCTGCAACCGATCAATGCCAACGCTCGGGTCAGCCCGAGTGGCTCCGCCGAGCACACGCTGCCGTCGGGCTTCGCCCAGGCCGGCCGTGCGGGTGATGCGGCTCGGCCGTTCGATCAGCAGATGGCCGTGCAGGGTTTCGCTGCTGCTGGCGCGCAAGCGGTGCACGCCGCGAGCGTGACGCCCGAAGCCATCCACCTCAGCGAAGCGGATGCCGAGCAATGGCTGGCCGGCATGCTCGGTCAGCAGGCGGTGCGTATCGAGGCGCGCGAAGCGCCGGAACCGGTGCAGGAAGAGCAGGTGCTGGACGAGGAGGCCGAGCAGCCCGCAGTGTTGCCTGCCGCGTTCCTCGACCAGGCGCAGGCGCAGGTGCAGCCGCGTCAGCAGCCGCTGGGGGATACCTCGCGCGCTGCCAGTGCTGCAGCGCTCGGCCAGCCACCAGCAGCAGTGGCGGAGCCAGTGGCAGTGCCCAGGCCGCTGATGACGGCCGAGGTGGGGGCCCAGACCGCCTCGCCACTGGCGATGGACGAAGGCATCGAGCTGAAGGTGTTGGAGCGTCTCCCGAGCAGCACGGACAGCGACAGGGCCGCGCCTGGCAGCGCTGCAGCTAACCTGGCTGCGCCTGCGCCAGCAGTGGCCGAGCGGCCGCTCAAGCTGCACGCGCCCCAGGCTCAGTGGGGCGAGCAGATGCTGGCCAGCCTGCGTGAACACGTCGACCTGCAGATCAATCAGCGTATTCAGAACGCCACCATCCGCCTCGATCCGCCGGAGCTGGGCAGCCTGGAAATCTTCCTCAGCCACGAGTCCGGCCGCCTCAGCGTGCAACTGTCCGCGGCCAATGCCGACGTGGCGCGCCTGCTGCAGCAGACCAGCGAGCGTCTGCGTCAGGAGCTGGTGGGGCAGAACTTCGTGCAGGTCAACGTACAGGTTTCCGCCGATGCGCAGGGCGGGCGCCAGCAGCAACAGGCGCAGGCTCAGGCCTGGCTTGCCGAGGACGCTGTGGCCGCAGCCGCGGTGCTGCCGAGCGGTGGCGAGCGTAGCGCCACGGAGTCGGCCAGCGATGTGCTGGTCACCGTTTAATTTTCGTTAATGAATCGAGAGTAGTCATGACAATGCCGCGCATCCTCCTGCTGCTGGTTATCTTCAACACCCTGGTGGTGATCGGCGGCAGCATCTTCAACTACGCCACGCTCAAGTCGATGCAGACCGGCCAGACCGTGCTCGGCATTTCCGCTGGCGCTGGCGGCAGCGAAGCTGAGGAGGCCAAGAGCGAATACCGCTTCTTTCCCATCGAGAAAGTGATCGTCAGCCTGCAGGGTGAGACCCGCGAACATTATTTCGTTCTCGACCTGGTGTTGCAGGCGGACGTGGAAACCGATCCGAAGAAGCTCGAGCAGATCGATCCCATGGTGCGCAATTCGGTGGTCGCGCATCTGTCCTCGATGAGCTTCGAGAAGCTGCGCGGCATGCCCATTCCCGAACTGCAGGGCACCCTCGAGCGGGTGCTGTCCGATGATTTTGCCAGCAAGAAACTGGCGATGCCCTTCGCCAACGTGCTGGTCAGCAAGCTGATCGTCCAGTAGGGCGCAGCACGCGACTGCGCCGGAACCGGAGCCGAGTATTCATGAACGCCAACTGCGCCATCGACTACAGCTATGCCGCCGAACAGGGTGGTGCCGCGCTGTTCGCCCCGGGGGCCGAGCAGAAGTGGCTGTTGCAGTACCTGCCGCTGGTCAAGCGCATCGTCAGCCAGCTGGCGCTGCAGGCCAACCAGGTGCTCGACCGCGAGGACATGGAGCAGATCGGTCTGATGGGGCTGCTCGAGTGCCTGCGCCGCTACGGCACCCCGGATGAGCAGTTCGGGCGTTTCGCCGCATTGCGCATTCGCGGTGCGATTCTCGATGAGCTGCGTCGTCAGGACTGGCGACCGCGCCAGGTGCGTCAGCAGACGCACAGGGTTCGCGATGCCATCCGCCAGCTGGCGCGGCAGCTGGGCCGCGTGCCGCAGGAGCAGGAGATTCTCGAGGCGGCCGGGATCAGCGCCAAGGATTATCAGGAGTTTCTCCAGGCCGACGCCTGCGAAGCGATCGAAAGCCTCGATGAGCTGCTGCAGAACGGCCACGAGGGGTTTGCCTGTGGCGGCAGTGCGGTCGAGGAACGCGTGCTCAAGGAGCGTTTGCTGACCCAGGCGCTGAGTCAGCTCAGCGAACGCGAGCGGCTGGTGCTGACCCTTTACTACCAACACGAGCTGAGCCTAAAGGAAATCGCCCTGGTGCTGGAGCTGAGCGACGCTCGCGTCTGCCAGCTGAGCAAGCAGGCGATCGCCAAGGCCAGCCGTTACCTGAACGAGAGAGGCTAGGGTGCAGAAGTTATTAGGTGCATTGATCATCGTCGCCTGCGTGCTCGGTGGCTACGTCATGGCCCATGGCGAGCTGGCCATGCTGTGGCAGCCGGCCGAGGTGATCATCATCGTCGGTGCCGGTTTCGGCGCGCTGGTGGTGGCCAACCCCAAGGACGTGCTGCTGGAAATGCTGCACCAGATCAAGGGTGTGTTCGTCTACAAGAAGCGCGGCGAGGAGTTCCAGCGCCAGTTGCTGATGATGCTCTACGAACTGCTGGAGATGGTCGACGTCGGTGGCCTCAAGGTGCTCGACGCGCATATCGAAGAGCCGGAGCAGAGTGACCTGTTCGGCAAGTACCCGCTGATCCGTCAGGAAAAGAACCTGATGGCCTTCATTGCCGACAACTTCCGTCTGATGGCCATGGGCAAGATCAGTGCACACGAACTGGAAGGCTTCCTTGAGCAGGAGCTGGAGGCCATGGAGCACGTGCTGATGCAGCCTTCGCGCTCGCTGCACAAGATCGGCGAGGCGATGCCGGGCTTCGGCATCCTCGCGGCGATCCTCGGCATCGTCATCACCATGGGCAATATCGGCGGTTCGGTCGCCGAGATCGGCGCCCACGTGGCGGCGGCGCTGGTCGGCACCTTCCTCGGCATCTTCATGTGCTATTGCGTGATGGAGCCGTTGTCGAGCGCCATGGGCCAGCGCATCAAGACCGAGATGTCGGCGCTCGAGTGCGTGCGTACCACCCTGGTCGCCCACGTCGCCGGCAAGCCCACGCTGCTGGCGGTGGATGCCGGGCGCAAGCTGATCGAACAGGACGTCAAACCGGCGTTCAAGCAGCTGGAAATCTGGGTCAACCGTTACGAAGATGAAAGGGACGCCGCATGAAACCACGCGGCGGTGACGGCCACGAGATCATCATCAAGCGGCGTGGCAAGAAGGGCGGCCACGACGAGCATGGCGGTGCCTGGAAGGTGGCCTTCGCCGATTTCACCATGGCCATGATGGCGCTGTTCATGGTGCTGTGGATCATCCAGCCGCAGACCCAGGACGCCAGCCGCGCCAACGCCGACATGCTGAACAATCCTCTGGTCGATGGCGGCGCCGGTATCTTCGACGGCACCAGCACCACGCCGCTGGAACTCGATGGCGTGCCGGTGCAGGTCGCCCCGCGCCGTGACCCGGAAAACCGCGCGCGTACGCCGCAGGAAGACCCCGGTGCGGCCCTTGGCGAGGGTCAGCCCGGCGAGCCGCGTCGCCCGCACTTCAGCGAGTCGACACAGATGCAGGAGCTGGCCGCGTTGATGAAGGAACTGGCACTGCAACTCGACGCCGAGGCCAATATCGAAGTGCAGGTGGTGCCTCAGGGCCTGCGTATCCTGATCAAGGACGACGCGCAGCGGTTCATGTTCAACCGCGGCAGTTCCCACCTGAATGCGCATTTCGAAACCCTGCTGCAGCGCCTGGCCGGCATTCTCGGGCGAGTCGACAACCACCTGATCATCAGCGGGCACACCGACTCCATGCCCTATCGCGGCGTAGTCGGCGGTTACAACAACTGGAACCTCTCCGGCGACCGCGCACTACGCGCGCGCAACGTGCTGGTCGAGGCCGGTCTGCCGAGCGGCAACGTGTTGCAGGTGGCGGCCCAGGCCGACCGCATGCCGCTGCTGCCGGGCGATACGCAGAACGGCGCCAATAGACGTATCGAGCTACTGTTGCTGACCAGCCAGGCCGAAGGCCTGTATCGCGAGCTGTTCGGCGAGGCTCAGGTGCGTGCCGAGGTTCGCGCCGAAGGCGTCCAGCTCAGTCTGCCGGAGTCCTGAGCGATGGCGCGTTCCGCCTTACGGATTGCGGGCCTGGCAGTACACCTGCCGGGTTTCCAGCGCATAGAGGCAGCCATCGACGCTGGTCAGGCGAATGGTCGATCCCTTGTGTCGGCCGTAGAGCAGATTGAACACCAGCTCGTCATCGATTTCACTGGCCAGCCCGGTGACCTGGCCGTCTTCGACACGCAATCGATAATTGCCGAGGAAGCCATAGTCCACCACGCCCGAGGTTTCCAGAATGCTGTCGCCCTGCCGGGTCATGGCGTAGAAGCGACCGTTGCTGACCCGCAGGCTGTGGCTGATGTCCAGCACCTGCCCGTTGCTCAGCTGCACCTGGCCGGTGGACTGGTAGCGTCCGTCGAGTTCGCTGCTGGAGATGAAGCTCGCCCACATGGCCAGCATACCCAGCAGCATGGCCAGGGCCGTAGCGACCATGCACAGCAACCAAACACCGCTGATGCCGCGCTCTCTGGCCAGGCTCATGGCAGGCACCTGCGTAGCTGGGCGTCGGCCACCTGACTCAGCTGGCTTTCGTGCAGCATCAGCGAACGTGCGTCGCCGCTGGGCTGCAGACACAGCAGTTCATAAAAGCCGCCATGCAGACGCAGCACCAGGGTCGCAGGCTTGCTGGCCAGTAGCGCAAGTTGGCTGGTCAGGCCGTGAGTCTGCAAAATCAGCTGCTGCAGGCGTTGCGAGTCCTGATCGATGTAGTGCACGTGCAGCGAGCCGAGATTCATTTCGCTGCTGTGCAGGTCCTTGGGTTGGCTGATCTGGTACAGCGCCGTGAACAAGATAATCCCGGCGATACCGAAAACGCTCAGCAGAATCAGCCAGGATGCGCGCTGCCGACTGTGGCGACGCAAAAAGGCGGACGGCGGCGCCGGTGTATCCGCCGGTTCGCTGACTGCGCCGATATCGTCGATGCTCGGTGGGTAGACCAGGTAGTTGGGGTTGAGCAGATAGCCGCGGCGCGGCAGAGTCTGGATGATTTCCCTGCTCTTCTCATCGCCCAATATCTGGCGCAGGGTGTAGATCTGCTGATTGAGGCTGCCCTGCCCGACCACCCGATCGGCCCAGGCATGATTCATCAGCTCGTCGCGTGACACCACCTCGCCGGGCTCCTGCAGCAGGCGTTCGAGCAGACGGCTACCGGAATAGCCCAGGTCGATCTTCTCCTCGATGCCACTTTTGACCAGGGTCAGCTGATACAGCGCCGGGTAGAAGTGTGCATAGCAATCACTGCGCCCGGTCCTGATGATCAGGCAGGCAATCGTGCTTCCCGGCTCGGCGAGCGGCGTTTCGGAGCTGGAATTCATGCGTTCCTTGAGGCGAGCGGTGCTTCCGACTGGAAAGTCCGGACGATAAATGGGTCGGCATTCTGGCGTCAGGAAAATGCGGTGGCAAGTCTTGTGCCACAGCCTGATTGCAGTTGTAGGACAACGAGTAAACTCGTTCAAGGCTGATAGCAGCCACGCAGCCAATTAAATGGGCACGATCAACGAGAATCGGGAAAGTGATTCGATCATGCCGAACCACCGTCACGGATGATCGATTGGCGCGAGATCTGGCGATGGTCCGAGCGACCATGCAGAACGCCCCGCGAGAGCGGGGCGTCGGATGAAGTGGCGCGATCCATCGCGCCTGGATGATGCGGGATCAGCCCAGCAGGGACATGACCATGCCCGGCATCTGGCCGGCCTGCTTGAGCATGGAGATGCCGGACTGCATCAGCATGCTGTTCTTGGTCATGTTGGCGCTTTCCTTGGCGAAGTCGGCGTCCATGATGCGGCCCTTGGCCATGTCGGTGTTGTCCTTCATGTTGGCCAGGTTGTTGGCGGTGTGGTTCAGGCGGTTGATGTTGGCACCGAAACTGGCACGCAACGCACCGATGTCGTCCAGCGCGTCGCTCAGGGTGTCGATCATCGCGTTGGCGGTGGCGTTGGTGGCGGTCGTCGGATCCTGAGTGCTGGCCAGTTCGGTACCCGGGGTGCCGGCGGTGGTATAGGTATCGGAAATCGCTGCCAGCGAGGTGCCCAGTGCGGTCAGCTTGGCGCCGACGTCCAGTTCCAGGGTCTCGGCGGAGCTGGAGCCGATCTGGAAGTTCACCGCATCGGACAGCTTGCCGTTGGAACCGTCGACGGTGGTGCCGTTACTGAACAGATTCTCGCCAGCGTACTTGGTGTTCTTGACGATGTTGGCCATTTCCTTGCCGAGTTCGTCGTACTCGTTCTGCAGAGCGATCAGGTCGGCACCGCTGTTGGTGGCGTTGGAGGCCTGGGTAGCGAGGTCCTTCATGCGCTGAACGATGTCGGTCATCTCGCTGAACGCACCTTCGGCGGTTTGCAGCAGGGAGATGGCATCGCCGGTGTTGCGCATGGCCACGTCCATGCCGCGCGACTGGGCGTTCAGGCGGGTGGCGATCTGCAGGCCGGCGGCATCGTCGGCGGCGCTGTTGATGCGCAGGCCGGTGCCCAGGCGCTGCTGGTTGGTGCCCAGGGCGTTGTTGGTCTTGCCCAGGTTGGTCTGGGTTACCAGCGAGGAGTAGTTGGTATGAATCGAGAGAGCCATGATCGTAATCCTTCGTGCGTGAACGCCTGGAAGCGGTGCTGTAGGTACAGGGCGACCGTTTTCTCGAATGCCTTAAGGGCGCTGGCGTTCAATCGTGAAATGGGGGCGGCGCAGTCCCTTGCGCCTGGATGACGTGGGATCAGCCCAGCAGGGACATGACCATGCCCGGCATCTGGCCGGCTTGCTTGAGCATGGAGATGCCGGACTGCATCAGCATGCTGTTCTTGGTCATGTTGGCGCTTTCCTTGGCGAAGTCGGCATCCATGATGCGGCCCTTGGCCATGTCGGTGTTGTCCTTCATGTTGGCCAGGTTGTTGGCGGTGTGGTTCAGGCGGTTGATGTTGGCACCGAAGCTGGCACGCATCGCGCCGACATCGTCCAGCGCGCCCTCCAGCGCGGTCATCGCCGCACCGGCGTTGGCTGCAGTGTCGAGGGTCAGGGCGGCCACGTCGGTATTGAGCGTGGTGTCCAGGGTGCCCAGATCGGTGCTGACGTCGAAACTCAGGGTTTCTGCCGAGCTGGAGCCGATCTGGAAGCTGACCGCGTCGGCGAGCTTGCCGGTGAACAGGTTTTCGCCCGCGTATTTGGTGTTGTTGAAGATGTTGGTGATTTCTTTTGCCAACTCGTCGAATTCCGACTGCAGGGAGGTGCGGTCGTCAGCGGAGTTGGTGTCGTTCGCTGCCTGGGTGGCCAGATCCTTCATGCGCTGCAGGATGTCGGTGGTTTCGTTGAACGCACCTTCGGCGGTTTGCAGCAGAGAGATGGCATCGCCGGTGTTGCGCATGGCCACGTCCATGCCGCGCGATTGGGCGTTCAGGCGGGTAGCGATCTGCAGGCCGGCGGCGTCGTCGGCGGCGCTGTTGATACGCAGGCCGGTGCCCAGGCGCTGCTGGTTGGTGCCCAGGGCGTTGTTGGTCTTGCCCAGGTTGGTCTGGGTCACCAGCGAGGAGTAGTTGGTATGAATCGAGAGAGCCATGATCGTAATCCTTCGTGCGTGAACGCCTGGAAGCGGTGCTATAGGAACAGGGCGACCGTTTTCACAAGTGCCTTAAGGGGCGATGGCGTTCAATCGTGAAATGGGGGTGGCGCAATCCGTTGCGCCTGGAAAGCCTGTGATCAGCCCAGCAGGGACATGACCATGCCCGGCATCTGGCCGGCTTGCTTGAGCATGGAGATGCCGGACTGCATCAGCATGCTGTTCTTGGTCATGTTGGCGCTTTCCTTGGCGAAGTCGGCGTCCATGATGCGACCCTTGGCCATGTCGGTGTTGTCCTTCATGTTGGCCAGGTTGTTGGCGGTGTGATTCAGGCGGTTGATGTTGGCGCCCAACTGCGAACGCAGGGTGCCTACGGCGTCCAGAGCGGTTTCCAGCTCGTCCATCGCGCCGCCGGCATTGGCCGCGGTGTCGAGGGTCTCGGCCTTGATGGTGGTGATCGCGCCGGTGACGGCGGTCAGGTTGGCGGCGGCATTGAACGACAGGGTTTCGGCGCTGCTGGAGCCGATCTGGAAGGTCATAGCCCCGGTCAGCTTGCCACCAGCCGCGAACAGGGCTTCGCCAGCGTACTTGGTGTTGCTGATGATGTTGGTCAGTTCGTTGCCCAGCTCGTCGTACTCGGCCTTCAGCGAGGTACGGTCGTCGTCGCTGTTGGTGTCGTTCGCCGCCTGGGTGGCCAGATCCTTCATGCGCTGCATGATGTCGGTCATCTCGCTGAAGGCGCCTTCGGCAGTCTGCAGCAGGGAGATGGAGTCGCCGGTGTTGCGCATGGCCACGTCCATGCCGCGCGACTGAGCGTTGAGGCGGGTGGCGATCTGCAGGCCGGCGGCGTCGTCGGCGGCGCTGTTGATACGCAGGCCGGTGCCAAGGCGCTGCTGGTTGGTGCCCAGGGCGTTATTGGTTTTGCCCAGGTTGGTCTGAGTGATCAGTGAGGAATAGTTGGTGTGAATCGACAAGGCCATGATCGTAATCCTTCGTGCGGTAAGCGCGGAATGAAGCTGGCTGTGATTGCCTGCTGTACCTGAAGGGCGACCGGCTTTTGGCGCGGATTAAATGACGCGAGTGTTTTTCCTGCACTGCGGTGGAGCTTCACATTGGCCGGCCGTTGAAGAGCCGGGCGCGGCGGCCGGGGCGATGCAGAAATGAAAACGGCGACCCGAAGGTCGCCGTTGTCGTGTGGCCAGGGCCGAATCAGCCGATTTCGATCATCTCGAAATCCATCTTGCCGACGCCGCAGTCGGGGCACAGCCAGTCTTCCGGCACGTCTTCCCAGCGGGTGCCGGGGGCGATGCCGTCGTCCGGCCAGCCCTGGCTCTCGTCGTAAATCAGTCCACAGACCACGCATTGCCACTTCTTCATATCGACCTCGGGTGAATCTCACGGTGCCGGCAAGCTACCGCAATTGCGCGGATGCGCCAAGCCGGCCGGTGGCAATCGCCGCCGGCCGGTGGCCAACCAAAGTCGGGTCGTGCAGTGCACGGCCCGCCTGGCCTCAGCGAGCGACCATCAGAGGATCGCTCAGCCCCAAGCCGTACATCGCGATCAGCGCGATCACGCCGGCTACGGCCAGGTAATACAGCGTCGGCAGAATGGTCTTGCGCAGGGTGATGCCCTCGCGCCCAAGCAGCCCGACGGTCGCCGAGGCCGCCACCACATTGTGGATGGCGATCATGTTGCCCGCCGCTGCGCCGACCGACTGCAGTGCCACCATCATCGCCCCGGACACGCCGAGCAGCTGCGCCGCGTTGAACTGGAACTGCGACAGCATCAGGTTGGAGACGGTATTGGAGCCGGCGATAAAGGCGCCGAGACCGCCCACGGCCGGGGCGAAGAAGGGGTAAATGCCACCGACGCTGTCGGCCACCAGCTGCGCCATGGCCACCGGCATCGACACCAGGTCGCTGCCATTGACCCCGGAGTTGATCAGGATACGCACCATGGGGATGGTGAAGATCAGCACGAAGCCGGCCCCGAGCAGGGTCTTGCTCGACTCGCCCATTGCCGCCTTGAGCTCGGAGAAGCGCATGCGATGCAGGAAGAAGGTCACCAGCACCACCATGCACAGGATGCCCCCTGGCAGGTACAGCGGCTCGATGGTGCCGGACACACCGGTCTCGCCGAGGATGTCCTTCCAGCCGAAGGTAAAGCTCATCAGCGCCGCTTTCACCTCGGGGAAGGTGCGCGAGATCACCAGGAACACCGCCAGCAGCAGATAGGGCGCCCAGGCCATGGGCACCGAGATCGGCGCCTTGCCGGCCACGTCTTCCAGTTTCATTTCGATCTTGCCCATCCAGTCGGACGGCCAATCCTTGGGATCGGCGAAGTCCCAGGTCTCCTTCGGCAGCAGGAAGCCGGCCTTGGCCGCCGGCACCACGATGGCCAGGCCGACCAGGGCGCCGATCATCGAGGGAAATTCCGGGCCTAGGAACACGCCGGCCGCCATGTACGGCAGGGAGAAGGCGAAGGCGGTGAAGATGGCGAACGGCGCGATGGCCAGGCCTTCCTTCCAGCTCTGATTGCGGCCGAAGAAGCGCGTCATGATCATCACCATGATCAGCGGCATCAGCAGGCCGATCAGGCCGTGGGTGATGGCCACGCGCGAATAGATCAGGTGGAAGAAGGTTTCCCAGCTGCTGCCGGTGGCCACCAGTTGCTCGGTGATGCCGGTCTTGTCCAGGCCGGCGCCGACGCCCACCAGAATCGGCGTACCCACCGCCCCGAAGGACACCGGCGTGGATTGCACCATCATCCCCAGTACCACCGCGGCCAGGGCCGGGAAGCCCAGGGCCACCAGCAGTGGCGCGGCGACCGCGGCCGGAGTACCGAAACCGGAGGCACCCTCGATGAAGCAGCCGAACAGCCAGGCGACGATTAGCGCCTGCACGCGGCGATCCGGGCTGATGTTGGAGAAGCCCCGACGAATCGCCGCGATGCCGCCGGAGTGCTTGAGCGTGTTGAGCAGCAGGATCGCGCCGAAGATGATCCACAGGATTGCGGCGGTGAGGATCAGCCCCTGCAGGCTGGAGGCGATGACCCGGTTGAGGGACATGTCCCAGGCCAGCAGGCCGATTAGAGCAGTGAGGACGAACACCAGCGGCATCGCGTACTTGGCCGGCCAGCGAAAGCCGATCAGCAGTACACCCGCCAGCACCAGAGGCACGAAGGCCAGGATGGACAGCAGCGTTTGACTCATGGGTTGGTTCCTTCTTTTTCTTGTGAACCACAGTTTTCCGGGGGTACCCGGCGCCACGCATCTGGAAGGACGGGCACTACGGCACCGGCCTTTCCGCGAGCCGCGACGGCAGGGATCACCCATCGCCGCGCTCATGCTCGAAAGCCCCGACGGTCAGAAACCGTCAGGGCTTGTTACTGCTCCGTGGAAGTCATATCCACGGTTGTGAACCCGCTTGTGTAGGAGCCCCGCCCCGGGGCGAAGCTTTTCTGGTCAACGCCGCAGAGCTTCGCGGCGGGTCGCCGCTCCTACATCTATGCTGTGATGCTCAGGCCTCCTCTTTGAAGCGCAGCCGCCAGGCATGCAGCAGCGGCTCGGTATAGCCGGACGGCTGCTCGCGGCCCTTGAACACCAGATCACTGGCGGCGCGGAAGGCATGGGACTGCTCGAAGTTAGGCGCCATCGGCCGGTAGGCCGGATCGCCGGCATTCTGTCCGTCCACCACCTGCGCCATGCGCTGCAGCGTCTCGCGCACCTGGGCCTCGCTGACCACACCGTGGTGCAGCCAGTTGGCGATATGCTGAGCCGAAATGCGCAGGGTGGCGCGGTCTTCCATCAGACCGACGTTGTGGATATCCGGCACCTTGG
This sequence comes from Pseudomonas sp. KB-10, assembly GCF_018221585.1. Lineage (NCBI taxonomy): Bacteria > Pseudomonadati > Pseudomonadota > Gammaproteobacteria > Pseudomonadales > Pseudomonadaceae > Pseudomonas > Pseudomonas sp. KB-10. Next base: position 692,897 of record NZ_QYYB01000001.1, on the reverse strand, counting down.
AGCAGCCGACGCCCTGCTCGACCCAGCGCACCACGTAACCGAGGATGCCCTGGCAGTTGTTGTCCAGCTCCTGCTGAATATCGCTGGCGCTCCACGGCCGTTCGGCGCTGACCGGCACGCTGAGCAAGTCATTGAGCAGGCTGTCGTGCTGGCTGGCCAGGTCGATCAGTTCCAGCTCGCTCTGCACCGCCTGCACGTCGATCTGGTGATAGTGCAGGGCGTGCAGCACGGCGGCAGTCGGCGACGGCACCCAGGCGGTGTTGGCGCCGGCTTTCGGGTGGCCGATCTTCTGTTCGAGCATGGCCGCCATCAGATCCGGCATGGCCCACATGCCCTTGCCGATCTGCGCCTTGCCGCGCAGGCCACAGGCCAGGCCGACCAGCACGTTGTTACGCTCGTAGGCCTGGATCCAGGCGCTGGATTTCATGTCGCCCTTGCGCAGCATCGCGCCGGCTTCCATGGCCGTATGCATCTCGTCGCCGGTGCGGTCGAGAAAGCCGGTGTTGATGAAGGCAACACGCGCGCTGGCCGCCTCGATGCAGGCCTTGAGGTTGACGCTGGTGCGCCGCTCTTCATCCATGATGCCCATCTTCAAGGTATTGGCCGGCATGCCCAGCAGCTGCTCGACGCGACCGAACAGTTCGTTGGCGAAGGCTACTTCGAACGGCCCGTGCATCTTGGGTTTGACGATATAGACGCTGCCGGTGCGCGAGTTGCCGCGACGCTTGAGATCATGCAGGGCGATCAGGCTGGTCACCACCGCATCGAGGATGCCCTCGGGAATCTCCTGGCCTTCGCCATCGAGGATCGCCGGGTTGCTCATCAGGTGGCCGACGTTGCGGATGAACAGCAGCGAGCGGCCGTGCAGGGTCAGTTCGCTGCCGGCGGCGGCAGTGTAGACGCGATCGGCGTTGAGGCGGCGAGTGATGCGCTTGCCGCCTTTTTCCAGCTCCTCGGCCAGGTCACCCTTCATCAGGCCCAGCCAGTTGCGGTAGACCACCACCTTGTCGGCGGCATCGACGGCGGCCACCGAGTCTTCGCAGTCCATGATGGTCGACAGCGCCGCTTCCATCAGCACGTCCTTCACACCGGCGGCGTCGGTGCGGCCGATGGGGCTATTGGCATCAATCTGGATCTCGAAGTGCAGGCCATTGTTCTTCAGCAGCACGGCGCTCGGCGTGGCAGCCTCGCCCTGGAAACCGACGAACTTCTCAGGCTGCGCCAGCGAGGTCTGCGCGCCGCTGCTCAGGGTCACCTGCAGCTGGCCGGCGACCACGGCATAGGCACTGGCGTCGGCGTGCGAGCCCTGGGCCAGCGGCGCGGCCTGGTCGAGGAAGGCGCGGGCGAAGGCGATCACCTTGGCGCCGCGTACTTCGTTATAGCCCGGCCCCTTGCTGGCGCCGCCCTCTTCGCTGATCGCATCGGTGCCGTACAGGGCGTCGTACAGCGAGCCCCAGCGGGCATTGGCGGCGTTGAGTGCATAACGTGCGTTCATCACCGGCACTACCAGTTGCGGGCCGGCCTGGGTGGCGATCTCGCTGTCGACGTTGGCGGTGGTCGCCTTGACCTTCTCCGGCTGCGGCAGCAGATAGCCGATGGAGCCGAGGAAGGCGCGGTAGGCGCTCATGTCGGTGATCGGCCCGGGATGGGCGCGATGCCAGGTATCCAGCTCGCTCTGCAGGCGGTCACGCTCGGCCAGCAGGGCGCGGTTGCGCGGCGCCAGGTCGTGCACCAGCGCATCGAAACCGCTCCAGAAGGCCGCCGCCTCGATACCGCTGCCGGGCAGCACTTCGCTTTCGATGAATTGCTTGAGCTCGGCCGCTACCTGCAGACGCTGACATTGCACGCGTTCGATCATTTTCCTGTTCTCCTGTCTGCATCCGGTTGCCTGGGATGCCTATGAATTTCATCTCGCCTCGATCAGTTCCCTCGCCCCTTTGGGGAGAGGGTTAGGGCGGGCCGCGTACGGAGAGGGGAATAGCGGCGTTTCGCGTCGCTTCCAGCCCTCTCCCCCAGCCCCTCTCCCGCAAGCGGGAGAGGGGAGAAAACGATGCTTGCTGCTTACAGCACCGCTATCCCCGCCTTGGCCACCTGCGCATCCTGTTCGGCCTTGACCCCGGACACGCCCACGGCACCCACCACCTGGCCATCCACCAGCACCGGCACACCGCCCTCCAGCGAGGTAATCAGCGGCGCGCTGACGAAGGCGGTGCGACCGCCGTTGACCATGTCCTCGTAGCCCTTGGTTTCGCGGCGGCCGATAGCGGCGCTGCGCGCCTTTTCGGTGGCGATATAGGCGCCGATGGGCGCGCAGCCGTCGAGGCGTTCCAGGGCTAGCGGATGACCGCCATCGTCGACCACGGCGATGGCCACGGCCCAGCCCTGTTGCTGCGCTTCGTTGCGGGCCGCCTGGAGGATCTGGCTGACTTCGATCTGGCTGAGTACGGCTTTGCTTTGCATGGCATACCTCGTATTCGTGTCTTCGTGATCAGTTGTAGGGTGGATGTCGCTTTCTTCATCCACCGCTTGTTGGGCAGGGCCAAGCCCTGACCGGCAGCGTGCTAATCCGTAGGAGCGAGCTCTGCTCGCGAACCCTGGCAAACGGCAAAAGCTTCGCGAGCAGAGCTCGCTCCTACCTATGCAAGATCATTCGAGGCTTGCACCCCGCTACGCTGTGATCAGTGCATGGCCTCCTCGACTATTTCGATCCAGTGCCTTACCGGCGTGCGTCCGGCACCATCCAGATGGGTCTGGCAGCCGATGTTGGCGGTGACGATGGCGTCCGGTTTGCCGCTTTCCAGGGCGTTGAGCTTGTTGTCGCGCAGCTGGCGTGACAGCGCCGGCTGTGTCAGCGAATAGGTGCCGGCCGAGCCGCAGCACAGATGGCTGTCCGGCACGGCGGTGAGGCCGAAGCCGAGGCGCGTCAGCACGCCCTCCACCGCGCCGCCGAGCTTCTGCGCATGCTGCAGGGTGCAAGGGCAGTGGAAGGCCAGGCGCTGCTCAGCGCGTACCTGCAGCTGTTCCAGTGGCTCACCCAGCAGCACTTCGACCAGATCCCTGGCCAGGGCGCTGACCCGCGCCGCCTTGCTCGCATAGGCGGGGTCGCTGGCGAGCAGATGGCCGTAGTCCTTGACGAAAGCGCCGCAGCCGCTGGCGGTCTGCACGATGGCCTCGGCGCCGGACTCGATGGCCGGCCACCAGGCGTCGATGTTCTGTCGCGCGCGTTGCAACCCGGCTTCCTGGGCGTTGAGGTGGTAGTCCACGGCGCCGCAGCAGCCGGCCTCGTGGATCGGCGTGACGCTGATGCCGAGGCGATCGAGTACGCGTGCGGTGGCGGCGTTGGTGTTGGGCGACAGCCCCGGCTGCACGCAGCCTTCGAGCATCAGTACGCGGCGGGCATGCTGCTGCGTCGGGCGCGGCTTGGCCGGGCGAACTTCGCGCGGCAGCTTGGCCTTGAGCGCGGCCGGCAGCAGCGGGCGCAGGGCCAGGCCAGTCTGGGTCAGCGTCTTGAACAAGGCCGGGCGCGGCACCACGGCGCGCAGGCCCTGACGCAGCAGGCGTTCGTTCAGCGGCCGCGGCACCGCCTGCTCGACCACTTCGCGGCCGATATCCAGCAGGTTGTGGTACTGCACACCGGACGGGCAGGTGGTTTCGCAGTTGCGGCAGGTCAGGCAGCGATCCAGATGCTCCTGGGTCTTGGCGGTCACTTCACCGCCTTCGAGCATCTGCTTGATCAGGTAGATGCGCCCGCGCGGGCCGTCCAGCTCGTCGCCGAGCAACTGGTAGGTCGGGCAGGTGGCGTTGCAGAAGCCGCAATGCACGCAGGAGCGCAGGATGCGCTCGGCTTCCTCGGCGCGCGGCAGGCGTTTGGCCTGTTCACTCAAATTGGTCTGCACGTCTTATACCTCGGCGTACATGCGGCCAGGGTTGAAGATGCCCTGGGGGTCGAGCTGGTTCTTCAGCTGGCGCTGGTAACGCAGCAAAGGAGCAGCCAGCGGCTGGAAAGGTTGCGCCTGGCCGGCAGCGAAGCAGGTGGCGTGGCCGCCGAGCTTGGCCGTCACGCGCTGGATCAGCTCGCCATCGGCGTCCGTCTTCAGCCAGCGCTGCGCGCCGCCCCAGTCGATCAGCTGGCGGCCGGGCAGATCGAGCAGACCGCTATTGGCCGGCAGCGACAGGCGCCACAGCGTGCCGCTGCCTGTAAAGAACGGCAGGCGCTGTTCACGCAGTTCGTGCCAGTAAGCGTTGTCGATCTCTTCGCCACCCAGGCGTTGGCGCGCGGCCAGCACAGAACCTTCGCCGCCTTCCAGGCGCAAGTGCAGCGCCGCACCGTCATGGCTGGCGGCGCTGATCGGCAGCGGCTGCTGGCCCCATTCGGCGAGCTTGTTCAGTGCCTGCAGGGCGTCCACTTCCAGGCGCAGGCTGAGTACCTGGCGCGGCTTGGGCAGCACCTTGAGCGAGACTTCGGCGAGCAGGCCGAGGCAGCCGAAACTGCCGGCCATCAGCCGCGACAGATCGTAGCCGGCGACGTTCTTCATCACCTCGCCGCCGAAGCGCAGCAGCTTGCCCTGGCCGGTGATCACGCGGGTGCCGAGCACCTGGTCGCGCACCGAACCGGCCCAGGGTCGGCGCGGGCCGGACAGCCCGGCAGCGACCATGCCGCCCAAGGTGGCGCCATCGCCCAGGTGCGGCGGCTCGCACGGCAGCATCTGGTTGTTGGCCTCCAGTGCCGCCTCGATCTCGGCCAGCGGCGTACCGGCACGGGCGGTGAGCACCAGCTCGGTGGGGTCGTAGCTGACGATGCCGCGATGCTGACGGGTGTCCAGCACTTCGCCGCTGGTGGCGCGGCCCAGATGGGCCTTGCTGCCGCTGCCATGGATGCGCAGCGGGGTGGCGCTGTTGAGTGCGTGGTTGACCTGTTCCAGCAGCGCGGCGCTGGCGTCGAAATCATGCGACATCAGAAACGCTCCAGTTCCGGGAAGGGCAGTTGGCCGTGGTGCACGTGCATGGCGCCGAACTCGGCGCAGCGGTGCAGGGTGGGGATGTTCTTGCCCGGGTTGAGCAGGCCGCTGGGGTCGAACGCCGCCTTCACCGCATGGAACAGGGTGATCTCGTCGCTGTTGAACTGCGCGCACATCTGGTTGATTTTCTCGCGGCCCACGCCGTGCTCGCCGGTGATGCTGCCGCCGACCTTGACGCAGAGTTCGAGGATCTTGCCGCCGATGGCCTCGGCGCGCTCCAGCTCGCCCGGCACGTTGGCATCGAAGAGGATCAAGGGGTGCATGTTGCCGTCGCCGGCATGAAACACGTTGGCCACGCGCAGGCCGTACTCTTCGGAGAGCTCGGCGATGCCGCGCAGCACGCCGGGCAGCTCGCGGCGGGGGATGGTGCCGTCCATGCAGTAGTAGTCCGGCGAGATGCGCCCGACCGCGGGGAAGGCGTTCTTGCGCCCGGCCCAGAATTTCACCCGCTCGGCTTCGTCGCGGGCCAGGCGCACTTCGGTGGCGCCGGCTTTCTCCAGCACCTCACGTACCCGTTCGCAATCGTCGGCGACGTCGGCCTCTACGCCGTCCAGCTCGCAGAGCAGGATGGCCTCGGCTTCCACCGGGTAGCCGGCGTGAATGAAATCTTCGGCGGCGCGAATGGCCAGGTTGTCCATCATTTCCAGACCGCCGGGGATGATGCCGGCGGCGATGATGTCACCCACGGCGCGGCCGGCCTTTTCCACCGAGTCGAAGGCCGCCAGCAGCACCTTGGCCACCTGCGGCTTGGGCAGCAGCTTGACCGTCACTTCGGTGACGATGCCGAGCATGCCTTCGGAGCCGGTGAACAGCGCCAGCAGGTCGAAACCCGGCGCGTCCAGGGCGTCGCTGCCGAGGGTCATGAACTCGCCCTCGACGGTGAGGATGTCGACCTTGAGCAGGTTGTGCACGGTCAGGCCGTACTTCAGGCAGTGCACGCCGCCGGCGTTCTCGGCGACGTTGCCGCCGATGGAGCAGGCGATCTGCGACGAGGGGTCGGGGGCGTAATACAGGTCGAAGGGCGCGGCGGCCTGGGAGATCGCCAGGTTGCGCACGCCGGGTTGGACGCGGGCGAAGCGGCCTTCGCGGTTGATCTCGAGAATCTGATTGAAGCGCGCCATCACCAGCAGGATGCCCTGCTCCAGCGGCAGCGCGCCGCCGGACAGGCCGGTACCCGCGCCGCGCGCCACCACCGGTACGCCACGTGCGTGGCAGAGCTTGAGCAGCTGCTGCACCTGCTCGATGCGCTCGGGCAGCACCACCAGCATCGGTGTGGTGCGGTAGGCGGACAGGCCATCGCACTCGTAGGGCTTGAGGTCTTCCTGGGTGTGCAGGATGTCGAGGTCGGGCAGGTGCTGGCGCAGCTCGGCCAGCAGCGCAGCTTTTTCGACCTTGGGCAGTGCGCCGTCGACGCGCTCGTCGTACAGAATGCTCATGGCAGGCTCAGTCGTGGACGTTGTTTTTATTGGCGGTCATGCTGCGACCATGGGCCGCATGTTTAGGCTCTCGGGTCCCGGTCGTCCATTCTCTTTGTTGCTGGTAGGACCAGTTTCTTTCGCCACGCTTTCACCTGAATTCAGGTAAAAGACTTATGCTTGCTGGGCTAAGGGATGGCTTGGAAAGCAAGCGAAAGGGGCTGTGATAACTGGTACGACCAGTTCTGAGGAGGCTTAAGTGGATGCGAGTCAGGGCGCCGCACGACGCCAGGTGAGTGACGTGGTGGCCGAGCGAATCGAACGCCTGATCGTCGATGGCGTGCTCAAGGTGGGCCAGCCGCTGCCGTCGGAGCGGCGCCTGTGCGAGAAGCTGGGCATCTCCCGCTCGGCGCTGCGCGAAGGGCTCAAGGTGCTGCGCGGACGGGGCATCATCGAGACGGCCCAGGGCCGCGACTCACGGGTGGCCAAGCTCAGCGGCGAGCGTGATGCCAGCCCGCTGATGCACCTGTTCAATTCGCAACCGCGCACGCTCTACGACCTGCTCGAAGTACGCGACCTGCTCGAGGGCGAGTCGGCGCGTCTGGCGGCGCTGCGAGGCACCGAAGCGGATTTCGTACTGTTGACGCGGCGCTATGAGGAAATGCTCGCCGCACACACCCAGGAAAACCCGGTCGACCCGCGCGAGCATGCGCGCCTCGACCACGCCTTCCACCTGGCCATCTGCGAGGCTTCGCATAACCCGGTGCTGGTGCACACCCTGCAATCGCTGACCGACCTCATGCTCAGCACCGTGTTCGCCTCGGTGAACAACCTCTACCACCGCCCGGCGCAGAAGCGGCAGATTGACCGTCAGCACTCACGGCTGTATCACGCGGTTATCGAGCGCCTGCCGGAACAGGCCCAGCGTGCCGCGCGCGATCATATCCACAGCATCCGCGACAACCTCAAGGAGATCGAGCAGGAAGAGCAGCGCCTGGTGCGGGCGACCATGCGCTTGGAGGGCTGGGCTTAGGGCGAGCGAAACCCGTCGGTCAATGGTGGCGGGTTGCACCCGCCCTACATATTTGTGGGAGGGGCTTTAGCCGCGACCCGCCAGACCCGCTCGCTGCGCAAGCGCCTCCCACGTGGCATGACACCCTACCTGAAGGTGCTGGTGACCACGCCTTCTTCCACCACCTGCGCCTCGATCACCTTCTGGCTGCCGAGGTTGCGCACGCGGATCACCTCGCCTTCGCGGCCATTGGCCAGCGCCTCGCCGGTGGCCGAGGCGGAAATGCCGTCCTGGCTGGCGATGATGGTGACCTGCTGGCCGCGGCGAATCAGCAGCGGTGCGCTAAGCAGATTCGGCGCGATCAGCTGGCCGGCGCGCACACGGCGCTTGGCACCCTGACCGACCACCTCGTCGAGGCTGTTGTAGAAACCGCGCGAGGCCTTGCCGATATTCACTTCCTGCAGTTGCAGCTGTTCGGCGCTGATGGTCTGGCCGCGCTCGATCACCCGCGCGGCATGTACCACCGGCAGGAAGACGTTGGCCTGCACCAGGGCGGTGATGCTCCAGCCGGGGTTGTCCGGGCAGCTCAGTTCCAGGCGCTGGCGCGCCAGCGCCGAAGGGTCATTGCTGCTGACCGTCACGCTCGGTGCCTGGCTGCAGGCCGGCAGTCGTTCCGCGCTGCCCACCAGCGTGGTGTCGAGGCTGTGGCGCTGGCCTTGCCAGGCCTGGCGTTTGGCTTCCTCGGCGAGCTTCTGCTGCATATGCGTGGCGATGGCCTCGTCGATTTGACTGGCGGCATCTGCCTGCGCGCGTGGCGAATCCACAGCCAGTGCGGAGAAGAGGAAGAGCGCCGACGCCAAGGCGGAAAAAGCCTTTCCGCTTTTCCCTACGGCGATACGGCGATGCGGAAAAAGGGCGACGCGAATATCACCGGTTGATTTGGTAAATCCCTGAAAAATCAATGCTCTACGGCTCTCTTTTGGGTTGGGCACGCTTTGTGCTCAAGGCACCTGGGCACAACCTTGGGTTAAGGGTACCGGTGAATGAGTATACGGATTGATGACGTGGTGGGCCTGCATTCGCGTGCGCTGGAGCTGCGCATGCAACGCAGCGAAATCCTCGCCGCCAACCTGGCGAACGAAGACACGCCAGGCTTTCTCGCCCGCGATATCGATTTCGCCGGCGAAATGCAGCGGCTCGATCCGCAGCAGCGTTTCGCCGCCAGCAGCGCGGAGCTCAAGTACCGCGTGCCGACCCAGCCGTCGCAGGACGGCAACAGCGTCGAGCTGAGTGTGGAGCAGGCCGCGTTCTCCAAGAACAGCATGGACTTCCAGACCAGCCTGACCTTTATCAGCATGAAATTTCGCGGCCTGAAGCAGGCCATCGAGGGACGCTGACCATGGCTTTCGACTCCATTTACCGCATTGCCGGCTCGTCGATGAATGCGCAGACCGTGCGCCTGAACACCGTGGCCAGCAACCTGGCCAACGCCGACTCGGCCGCCGCCAGCGCCGAGGATGTGTATCAGGCGCGCAAGCCGGTGTTCGCCGCCGTCTACAACAATGACCAGCTGACCCGCAGCGTGGGCATGGGCGGCGCCCACGTGCAGGTGCTCGATGTGGTCACCGCCGGCCGCGAGCCGGTGCGCCGTTACGAGCCGGACAACCCGCTGGCCGATGACAAGGGCTACGTGTTCTACGCCGACATCGACCAGATCGAGGAAATGACCGACATGATGTCGGCCACCCGCAGCTTCGAGACCAGCGTTGAGGTGCTCAACCGCCTGAAAAGCATGCAGCAGGGCCTGCTCAAGCTTGGAGAATCCTGATGGCCGCGGTCAGCAACAACAGCCAGAACAACCCAGCCTACGGCATCGACGAGGCGGTCAAGCAAGCGGTCAACGTCAGTGACGCGACCCAACTGGAAAACAACTTCCTCACCCTGATGGTCGCGCAGATCCAGAACCAGGACCCGACCAAGCCGGTGGACAGCACCGAGTTCCTCAACCAGTTCGCCGCCATGAGCCAGGTTAAGAGCCTGGAGAACATGGCCTCGCTGAGCAAGAGCAACCTGGTGCTGCTGGACAACCTGCAGACCCTCACCGCCGCCGGCCTGGTCGGCCAGGAAGTGAAGGTCGCCACCGAGCAGCTGGAGCTGGGTGCAGACAAGGTCAAAGGCGAGATCAATCTCGAACACGCCGCCGGCAAGCTGGCCCTGGTGGTAACCGACAGCAACGGCGTGAAGAAGGAGATCGACCTGGGCGCCCAGGCGCCGGGTCGCGTGCCCTTCGAGCTGGACCCCAAGGCCCTTGGCCTGGCGCCGGGCAGCTACAAGGTCGAGGTCAAGAGCGACAGTGGCGAGTACCCGAAAGTCGAGGTGGCCGGCCGCGTTACCCAGGTGCGCGTCAGCGCCGAGGGGCCGGTGCTGGAAGTCGTCGGCATCGGCTCCGTGCCCTTCTACAACATCACCGAGTTCGGCCAGACGCAGACCGCCGGTCTGCTCTGAACCCACCCAGTCGTCAATTCAAAGGTCCAGTCGCCATGAGTTTCAACATCGCCATGACCGGCCTCAGCGCCGTCAACGAACAGCTCAATACCATCAGCCACAACATCGCCAACGCCGGTACCACCGGCTTCAAGTCCTCGCGCACCGAGTTCGGCAGCATCTACGCCGACAGCCAGGCGATGGGCGTGGAAGTGCTGGCCACTACCCAGAGCATCAGTCAGGGCGGCTCGCTGGTGACCACCGGGCGCAGCCTCGACCTGGCCATTTCCGGCGGTGGCTTCTTCGTCACCCGCGGCGGCAATGGTGAGGTCAGCTACACCCGTGCCGGCGTGTTCGGTGCCGACAAGGACAACAACATCGTCAACGCCGCCGGGCAGACCCTGCAGGGCTACCCGGTGGACGCCGCCGGTAATCTGCAGGTGGGCGCCATGGGCGATCTGCAGCTGCAGAACGCCAACCTGCCGGCGCGTGCCACCGACAGCCTGGCCTTCGTCATGAACCTGGACTCCAACCAGGCCGTGCCGGCCACCGCACCGTTCGATCCGGCGGACGTCAACACCTACAACTCCACCTACACCACCAAGGTGTTCGACTCCCAGGGCAAGGAGCACACCCTGACCCAGTACTTCGTCAAGACTGGCGACAACAGCTGGGAAGCCCACTATTACGCTGGCGGTGCGGCTGTAGGCGCCCCTCAACCCCTGACCTTCGGCACCAACGGCACGCTCACTGCGCCGGCCGGTCCGGTCAACGTCGGTTTCGCCCTGCCCGGTGTCGACCCGATGGCCATCGCCATCGACTACAGCAATTCCAGCCAGTACGGCTCCGACTTCGTCGTCACCACCAACCGTGCCAGTGGTTACGCAGCGGGTGAGCAGACCGGCCTCTCCGTAGAGAAGGACGGCAGGGTCTACGCCAACTACAGCAACGGCCAGCGCATGCTGCAGGGCCAGGTGGCGCTGGCCACCTTCGCCAACGCCGGCGGCCTGAAGAACATCAGCGGCACCGCCTGGGTGGAAAGCGCCGACTCCGGCGCGGCGCTGATCGGTGTGCCCGGCGTCGGTCCGTTCGGCGCGCTGGTGGCCGGTTCGCTGGAGAACTCCAACGTCGACCTGACCCAGCAATTGGTCGGCCTGATGGAGGGCCAGCGCAACTACCAGGCCAACACCAAGGTGCTGACCACCAACAAGGAACTCACCCAAGTGCTGTTCGGCGCGATCTGAGGCTGACCCATGGACCGTCTCGGCTACACCGCAATGACCGCCGCCAGCCGCACCATGAGCTCGCTCACGGTGCGCGCCAACAACCTGGCCAACGTCAACACGCCCGGTTTTCGTGCCGACCTCGAACAGGCCCAGGCCGTTGCCGTGGAAGGCTACGGCTACGACAGCCGGCACCTGGCACGGGTGAAGAACAACGGCGTCAACCTGGCGCCCGGCGAGCTGATGGCCACCGGCCGTGATCTCGACGTGGCGATCCAGGGCCGCGGCCTGTTCGCTGTCGAAGGTGACGGCGGCGCGGAGCGTTACACCCGCAACGGCGCGCTACAGGTCGATGCCGACCTGCGCCTGACCCTGAATGGCCGCGCCGTGCTGGGCGAGGGCGGCCCCATCGTGCTGCCCGAATACGACAGCCTGCACATCGGCCGTGACGGCACCGTGTCGGTGATCCCGCGTGGCGATTTCGTCACCGCCGAGGTGGACCGCATCCGGGTGGTGGATGTCGACGCCGCCGACCTGACCAAGGACGCCAGCGGCCTGCTGATGCGCATCGATGGCCAGCCGGCCGAGGGGCTGGAAGCACCGGTGCTGGTGTCCGGCTACCTGGAGGCGAGCAATGTCGGCGCCATCGATCAGCTGGTGGCGACCATGAGCCTGAACCGCCTGTTCGAGACCCAGGTGAAGATGATGAAGGCCGCCGAAGACTTGTCCGACGCCGGTAACCGGATGATCCGCGGCGGTTGAGCCGGAAAGCCGGCGGCCGTGTAGGAGCGAGCTCTGCTCGCGAATCGAGTTTCGCCAGACACAGCTTCGCGAGCAGAGCTCGCTCCCACGAAACACAGGCGCACGTCGTTGATACAGCGTTCGCCACAGCGAAGAGGTAATGCACATGAGTTCCGCACTTTGGGTCAGCAAGACCGGCCTGGCCGCCCAGGACAAGGCCATGAGCGCCGTTGCCAACAACCTGGCCAACGTCAACACCAACGGCTTCAAGAGCGACCGCGTGGTGTTCGAGGACCTGTTCTACGCCATCGAACTGCAGCCGGGTGCGCAGGCCGATGAGGTCAACACCGTACCGTCGGGCATCCAGCTCGGCAGTGGTGTGCGCGTGGCCGGTACGCAAAAGGTGTTCACCGAAGGCAGCATCCAGACCACCGGCCAGCCGATGGACCTGGCGATCATCGGCGCCGGCTTCTTCCAGGTGGAAGCGCCCAACGGTGACATCTACTACACCGAGAACGGCCAGTTGCAGCTCAACGCCGAAGGCATGATCGTCAACTCCCAGGGCCTGCCGCTGACGCCGGCCATCGAAGTACCGGCTGGCAGCAGTCGTTTCACCGTGGGCAGCGACGGCATCGTCACCGCCGTGCTGGCCGGCGACACCCTGCCTTCGGAGCTGGGCCAGATCACCTTGGTCAACTTCACCAACCCGGGCGGCCTGGAAGCGCTCGGCGGCAACCTCTATCGCGAAACCGTGGCCAGCGGCGAACCGGTCGAGGGCGTGCCGGGTGCGGATGGCCTGGGCAATATCAAACAGGGCGTGCTGGAAGGCTCCAACGTGCAGGTGGTCGAGGCCATGGTCAACATGATCTCCATCCAGCGCGCCTACGAGGCCAACGCCAAGGTGCTCGACGCCGCGTCGGGTATGCAGCAGTTCCTCAACCAGACCGTGTGACCGCCATGACCCGCCTGCTCCCGCTCGCTCTGCTTCTGGCCCTTGGCGGCTGCGCCAGCTTCAAGGAGATGCTGCCCGAAGAGGATTCCAGCCAGTACCAGCCGCTGGCGCTGGATTACAGCCAGCCGCCCACCACCAGCGGCGGGCTGTTTCGCAGCGGCTACAGTGGCTCGCTGATCGGCGACAAGCGTGCGGTGCGGGTCGGCGACATCCTTACCGTGGTGCTCGACGAGTCGACCCAGTCGAGCAAGAGCGCCGGCACCAGCTTCGGCAAGAAATCCGGGGTTTCCGTCGGGATTCCCACCGTCCTGGGCAACCAGTACGACCGCCTGGAAAGCTCCGCCGCGGCCGAGCGCGATTTCAATGGTTCGGCGCGCAGCTCGCAGCAGAACACCCTGCGCGGCTCCATCGCCGTCACCGTGCATCAGGTACTGCCCAACGGCACCCTGCTGATCAAGGGCGAGAAGGCCCTGCGCCTGAACCAGGGCGACGAGTACATCCGCCTGGTCGGCCTGGTACGCATGGACGACATCAACCGCGCCAACCAGGTGTCCTCGCAGAACGTGGCCAACGCGCGCATCTCCTACGCCGGTCGCGGCGTGCTCAACGACAGCAACTCGGCAGGCTGGCTGACGCGCTTCTTCGCCCACCCGCTGTTCCCGCTCTGAGGTCCGGTCATGCTCAAACGCTCACTCGTCGCCCTGCTCCTGGCCTGGCCGCTGTCGACCAAGGCCGTGCCGCTGATGGACCTGGTGGATATCGAAGGCATCCGTGGCAACCAGTTGATCGGCTACGGCCTGGTGGTCGGCCTCGACGGTACCGGTGACAAGAACCAGGTACGCTTCACCAGCCAGTCGGTGGCCAACATGATCAAGCAGTTCGGCATCAACCTGCCGCCGAACGTCGATCCCAAACTGAAGAACGTCGCGGCCGTCACCGTGACCGCGGAAATTCCGCCGTCCTACAGCCCTGGGCAGAGCGTCGATGTCACCGTCGCCTCGCTGGGTGACGCCAAGAGCCTGCGCGGCGGCCAGCTGCTGATGACCCCGCTGCAGGGCGTCGATGGCGAAACCTATGCCCTGGCCCAGGGCGCGGTGGTCGTCGGCGGCCTGAATGCCACCGGGCAGAGCGGCTCCAGCGTGGCGATCAACTCCGCCAACAGCGGCCGCGTGCCCAATGGCGCCACGGTGGAGCGGATGATCCCCAGCGACTTCAGCGAGCGCGCCGAGGTCATGCTCAACCTGCGTCAACCCAGCTTCCAGACCGCCGCCAAGGTGGTCGAGGCGGTCAACGGTCGTTTCGGCAACGGCACCGCCAGTGCCCTTAACGCGACCAAGATCGCCATCCGCGCGCCCATCACCAGCACCCAGCGCATCGGCTTCATGGCCATGCTCGAGGGCCTGGACGTGGAAGAAGGCCGCGAGCGACCGAAGGTGGTGTTCAACAGTCGCACCGGGACCGTGGTGGTCGGCCAGGGCGTGCGCGTCAAGGCCGCTGCCGTGGCTCACGGCACCCTGACAGTGACCATCAGCGAGAACCCGCAGGTCAGCCAGCCCAACGCCTTCTCCGGTGGCCAGACCGCCGTGGTGCCGCGCTCCGACGTCGCCGTCAGCCAGGACAAGAACGCCATGTTCAAGTGGCCCGATGGCGCCAGCCTGGACAGCATCATCAACACCGTGAACAGCCTCGGCGCTACCCCGGACGATGTCATGAGCATCCTCCAGGCGCTGGAACAGGCCGGTGCCCTCAACGCTGAACTGATCGTGATCTGAGCCATGAGCATCGTTTCCCTCGCCCAACACATGAACAGCCACCGCGGCAGCGCCGAGGGCATCGGCACCGCCCGCGAGCAGCAACTGCAGGCTGCGGCCGAGCAGTTCGAGGCGCTGTTCCTGCAGCAGATCCTCAAGCAGATGCGCAAGGCCAGCGACGTACTCGCCGAAGGCAACCCGATGCGCAGCCGCGAGATGGACACCATGCGCGACTTCTATGACGAAGTGCTGGCCGAGACCCTGGCCGGGCGCAAGCAGACCGGCATCGCCGACATGCTGGTCAAGCAGCTGTCCGGCGCTGGCGACAGCGCGGTGGACATGGACGCAGCCGCCGCTGCCGCCCGCTCGGCGCAATTGCCGCAGCGCTCCGCCAGCAGCCTGCTGGAGCCGCTGCGCAGCACCTGGCAGCGCGGCGTCGACAGCCTCGGCAAGGTCTGGGACAAGGGCTCGGCGGGGTTCGTCGCCCTGGTCGATCGGGTCATCCAGCAGGAATCGGCCGGCCGCGTCGACGCCGTATCGTCCAAGGGTGCGCGCGGCCTGATGCAGCTGATGCCGGACACCGCGCGGGAAATGGCCGCCGAACTCGGCTTGCCATTCAGCGAAGCCCGCTTGACCACGGACGCCGCCTACAACAAGCGTCTGGGCAGTGCCTACCTGGACAAGATGCTGCAGCGTTACGACGGCCACCAGGCGCTGGCGCTGGCGGCCTACAACGCCGGGCCGGGCCGGGTCGACGAGTGGCTGAAGGTCAACGGCGACCCGCGTCGCGGCGAGATCGCCACTGGCGCCTGGATCGAGCGCATTCCCTTCCGGGAGACCCGCGACTACACGCGCAAGATCCTCGGCGACCTGGCCAGGGCCGAGACGCCGAGCAAGGATGACGCGCAGGCCAGCAGCCCGCTCAGCGCACAGACCCGCCAGCAGCTGGCCAGTGCCCTGAGTGCCGACAGCGGCCTGCTGCTCGGCGCCGTGGCCGGCAAGCAGGCGCTGGTGCGTGACGAGTTTAAGTCCACCGCCGATTCCGTCGCCCTGTCCTCAGTACCAGCCCAATTCGCTGCCGACGACGCCCGTGCGCCGCGTCTGGCGGCCTTCGCTCAGCCGATGCGCTTCGAGCGGCAGGAGAGTTAATTCGTGAGCATCCTCAACCAGATCGCCTACAGCGGTGTGCGTGCCAGTCAGGTGGCCCTAGCCACCACCGGGCAGAACATCGCCAACGTCAAGACGCCCGGCTTCAGCCGCCTGCAGACCATCACCGGGTCGCTGGCCGGGCAGGGAGGCCTGAGCGTCGGGGGCGGTGTCGAGGTGATCAGCATCCGCCGCATGACCAACGAATTTCATAACCAGCAACTATGGCGTGCCACCACCGAGCAGAACTTCTACAGTGCCTCGCAGCAGTACCTGACCGCGCTGGAAGCGCTGATGTCCGGCACCGGTTCGAGCATCAGCGCCGGCCTCGACCAGTTCTTCGCGGCCCTGAGCGAAGCCAGCGCCACGCCCGGCTCCATCGCCCTGCGCCAGCAGATCATCGGCGAGGCCGGCAACCTGGCGCAGCGCTTCAATGGCCTGAGCAGCAACATCGACGCGCAGGTCAAGGCGCTGCAGGAGCAGCGCACGGCCATGGCCACCGAGATCAACGGCCTGACCGAGAATATCGCGCTGCTGAACAAGAAGATCGTCGAGACCGAATCGGTCAAGGGCGACAGCACCGCGCTGCGCGATCATCGCGAGAGTCTGATCGGCGAGCTCAGCCAGTTCGCCAAACTGCGTGTCAACGAAACGGCCGACGGTTCGGTCAGCGTCGCCCTGGCCAACGGCCAGCCGCTGGTAGCAGGGCCTACCGCCGGCCAGCTCAAGGTGACGATGACCGCGAGCGGCGAGCAGGAAGTCAGCCTGGCCTTCGCCGGCACCAGCTTCCCGCTGCGCCAGGACGGCTTCGGCGGGGCCTTCGGCGGCCTCCACGACGTCGAGTACGGCAGCCTGCGGCCGAATCTGGATGCCCTGCATGACATGGCCGGGCAACTGGCGCAGATGGTTAATGACGTGCTGGCCACCGGCTTCGACCTCAATGGCAACCCGGGCCAGCCGCTGTTTGTCTACGATCCGACCAGTACCACTGCGCTGTTGCGTGTCGAGCCGCTGGCGGCCGAGCAACTGGCGCTGTCCTCCGCTGCTGGAGAGACCGGCAACAACGAGGTGCTGCTCGATCTGCTCGGCCTGAAGAACCGGACCATCACCCTGAACGGCAGCCAGGTCACCCTCAACGACGCCTATGCCGGCCTGCTTGGTCAGGTGGCCAGCGACAGCCGACAGAATCAGGCCGACCTCAAGTCCGCCACCGCCGTGACCCAGCAGGCGCAGTCGCAACGTGACAGCGTCAGCGCCGTGAGCCTGGACGAGGAGGCGGTCAACCTGATGACCTACCAGCAGGCCTACCAGGCCAACATGAAGGTCATCAGCACCGCCAACCAGTTGTTCGACGACATGCTTTCCGCGTTCTGACGCGGTTCCAGAGAGATTCAGCCATGATGCGCATCACCAACTCGCAGATCACCTCGCTGATGCACAACTCGATGAACGCCAGTTCCGCCGAGTTGGGCAAGCTGATGCAGCAGATGGCCACCGGCAAGCGCATCCTGCTGCCATCCGACGATCCCATTGCCAGCGTACGCGTGCTGCGTGTCGAGCGTGAGGAAGCGAGTCTTGAGCAGTTTCGCAAGAACATCGCCAACGTCTCCGACAGCCTGTCGACACAGGAGGCCAACCTCAAGTCCACCTCCGACGCCATGCTCAACGTGCGTGACCTGCTGTTGTGGGCGGCCAACGGCTCCAACACCAGCGAAGACCTGGCCGCCATGGCCGGCGAGCTGTCGATCATCGAGGACACCATCTTCAGCTTCGCCAACGTGCGTGACGAGGAAGGGCGTTACCTGTTCTCCGGCACCCTCAGCGACACGCCGGCGCTGGCCTTCGACGCCGCGACTCAGACCTACAGCGTCAGCGGCAACGACAAGCACCGTCAGGCCGCCGTGGCCAATGGCGTGCTGGTTGACGAGAACGTCACCGCCGCCAGCGTCTTCGGTGCGGGCGTGGGCGTGCTCAACGAGCTGCGCGGCCTGATCAACACCCTGCAGGACCCGGCCCTGGACGTCACCGACCCGGCCGTACGGCAGCAGATCGTCGACACCCTGGGTGCCCTGGATGAGGCGCATGGCCGCGTGATGGGTTCGATCACCGAGCTGGGCGGCCGGCAGAACGCCCTCACTCTGCTCACCGACAGCAACGAGGACGTCTCGCTGGTCAACCAGAAGATCGAAGGCGAACTGTCGCGTCTCGACTATGCCGGCGCCACCATCGATCTGAATAACTACCAGCTGGCTCTGGGGGCAACGCAGAAGACCTACCTGAAGATCAACGAGATGTCGTTGTTCAGCCTGCTGTAAGGAGCCTGCGGTGATCAAGGTCGATAAACAGCTTCCGGTCGTCACGGCCCTCGATCCGCAGGCACGGCGGCCAGTGCAGGGCGAGCAGGCCGTGCAGCGCCAGCGCAAGCAGGCGCCGGCAACCGAGCAGGCGGCGCAGCCTCGCGGCAAGAGCGCCAGCTTCAACCTGCAGCTCAATCAGCAGCTGACCTCGATGCAGGCCGCCGACAGCTACCTGGGCGAACTGGCCGGGCGCCTCGGCCAGCTCAAGCTCAGCCTCAGCCGCGAGCTGAGCAACGCCCAGGCCGGCGAACGCGAAGGCCTCAAGCGCGAACTGGAACAGGTGCGCAAGCTGCTCGCCGAGCGTGGTCAGCGCTCCGGCGAGGCACTGGATGCCGGCTTCAAATTGCGTCTCAACGAGCCGGTGCGCAGCCGTTTCAGCCTGCAGGGCCTGGATTCGATCGCCAGTGTGCAGCAGGCCGGTAAGGAAACCCTGCTGTTCAGCGCCGGGCGCAAACTGGCCGAACCGTTGGCCGTGGTGCTCGACGAGGGGCTCAGCGAGCAGCAGATCCTGCGCCGCTTCAATGCCGGCCTCGGCCCGGCCGGCATTCGCGCAGAAGTGGATAGCGGCGGAGCGCTCAGGTTCAGCGCCCGCGAGAGTGAGTGGCAGCAGCTCAAGGGCGAACTGCGCGTGCAGGGCGAGGGCAAGCTGGCGGCCAAGGCCGCGGCGCCTGTGGTCAGCCAGGAAGACCAGCTGCTGCGCCTGCCCGAAGCCGCACGCCTGGACGGTGCGCGAGAATTGCGCCGGGCCCTGGATGAAGTGGTGGCGGCGCTAGACAAGATCGGCTCGCTGCGTGAGCAACTCAGCCATCGCCAGGACGAGATCCGCGAGTTTCTCGCCCGTCATGCCGAGCACAACGAGCGCGAGTGGGCGCGGGATTTCGCCGGCGAAGTGTTCAACCTCATGCGCCGCAGCCCCAGCAGCTATGCCGCGGTGACCCAGACCGTCGTCGCCCAGGCCAATATCAGCCGTTCCAGCGTGGTCAGCCTGCTGTCCTGATCGGCGGAGCTTCGATTCCTCAGCCGTCAGCCGCTTCCCTTGTTTCATGGCGACTGACGGCTTTTTTATCCGAATGCTGCAGAAAAGTACGACCAGTCGTCCGCTTCATGACTGGTCGCACAGAATGATGGCCTTTTAACAGCTATCATCGCGCCCTTTCTGCAGCATCTGGGCCCTGCGCCCGTCGAAACTGCCCCTCGCATTCCAATAAAAACCCCGTATTCAAGGGTTCACCCGTCCACTGCTGGCGCTCGCCCGCGGTGCATTGCCTCGTCCCCGAATTGGAGTACCGACGTGTTGAAGAAGTACCTGTCTCTTATTCTGCTCGCCTGCACCGCGCTGGTGAGCATGCCAAGCCTGGCGCAGCTAAGCGATTCCGAAGCCATGAACATGGCCGGTCTGCAGCGCTCGCTGACCCAGCGCATGGCCAAGAACTACCTGATGCTGGGCGCCGATGTACGTGTGGACGTGGCCCAGCGTCAACTGCAGGAAACCATCGAGCGTTTCGATGCCAGCCAGAAGGCGCTGGCCGGCTACGCACCCACTGCCGAGATCCAGGCTGCGCTGGCCAAGGTCGACGCCACCTGGGCCGTCCATCGCCAGCAGGTCGAAGCCAAGCCTGACCACGCTAAGGCTGCGCAGATGCTCGCTACCAGCGAGGAACTGCTGCAGCAGACGCAAACCGTCAGCGACCTGATGGGCAAACACCTGGGCGCCATGGGCGCTTCCGTACACCGCACCGGCTGGGCTCGCGTGCAGACCCAGCGCATCGCCATGCTCTACATGGCCAAGTCCTGGCGTGTGCCGGCACCGGACCTGGACGCCGAGCTGGACAAGGCCGTGAGCGATTTCGAAACCATCCTCAAGGAGCTCGAAGCCCGTGGTACGCCGAATGAAAATATCGCCAACGCCCAGCGCCGCGCCCGTGCCCATTGGGGCTTCACCCTCAAGGGTATCGATCTGCATGCCGAGCGCGACTTCGTGCCGACCGTGATCACCGTCAGCACCGACTCGCTGTTCCGCCAGCTCAACGAACTGACCCGCCTGTACGCCGGTCTGCAGGCTAAAGAGGCCTGATAGCCATTCGCCAGGCCGTCACCTGGGCCGCCCGTTTTTGCGCTATAACGGAGCGCAAGGCGGGCGGAGGTAATGGGTATGAGCGAAGTGAATGATCAGGCGGTATACAAGACCCTGCTGGAATCCACACGGGCGATTCCCTGGAAGATCGACTGGAAGACCATGACCTTCGCCTACATCGGCCCGCAGATCGAGAGTCTGCTGGGCTGGTCGCAGGCCAGTTGGGTCAGCGCCGAGGACTGGGCGACGCGCATGCACCCGGACGACCGCGAGAAGGTAGTGGATTTCTGCATCTCGCAATCGCAGAACGGTGTCGACCATGAGGCCGACTATCGCGCCCTGACCGCCGCCGGCGACTACGTGTGGATTCGCGACGTGGTGCACGTGGTGCGCAATGACAACGGCGAAGTGGACTCGCTGATCGGCTTCATGTTCGACATCAGCGAACGCAAGAAGACCGAGGAGCAACTGCTGACCCTGCAGAAGCAGTTGGAAGAGTATTCCTACAAGGACGGCCTGACCGGCGTCGCCAACCGGCGCATGTTCGACACGGTGCTGGCCACCGAGTGGGCGAACGCCCAGCGCACCCAGCAGCCGTTGTCGCTGATCCTGCTGGATATCGATCACTTCAAGCAGTTCAACGACCATTACGGCCATATCCAGGGCGACGATTGCCTGAAGAGCGTCGGCCAGGCACTGAGCCGCGCCGCCAGCCGGCCAAGGGATTTCGTCGGCCGCTTCGGTGGCGAGGAGTTCGTGCTGGTGTTGCCGGAGACCGACGAGGCCGCCGCCCGCCATATCGCCGAGCGCTGCCGCCAGCAGGTGCGCCAGCAGCGCATCGCCCACGAGCGCTCATCGGTGTCGTCCCTACTCACCATCAGCCTCGGTGTGGGCACCATCGTGCCGGGCGCTCACGACCGTCCGTTGGACTTCCTCAACAGCGTCGACAAGTTGCTCTACCAGGCCAAGCAGCGCGGTCGCGACCGCTTGGAAGTGGCCAAGGCTACTGCTCCTTCGACGCTCGATGGTGCCGCTGACGCCCGCGCTTGAGCAGTCGTTAACCTGGCCGTAACGATTGCGCCGCCTGCTTGATTGATGACTACGAGGTCACGACTACCGCCGCAGTGGTCGTGCCGCCTCCATCTGTGCGTGTTCGGAGAGCGCTGCATATGTCGCGCGGCGAGCATTGCCGATTGCGAGCCCAAGCTGAACACCCAACTTCCCGCCCGTTGCTACTGCCTGTCGCTGTTGCGCTTTCATAGCGGCGGCGTTACGACCGTTTGGTACAGTGGGATCGAAAACTCAAACCCTGGTTTTGCCAAGTTTTTAGCAGAACTTTCCGATAACGCTTTTTGTTCATATCAAAGCACCGCAGTCGGCGTGACTGACGTCGCGGTATCACGTGACGTTAATTTGACTTTGTGTCCGTTTGTCCGGTTCTTGGGTTGGTATGGCATCAGAAAATTGACTTTATCGAGGGCTTGCTGATTCAATGTGATAGCTTTTTGATGTCACGCCTTTTGCTCGGCCTCTCTGCGCAGGTGCCGGCTTCTCGCCGTGATGGGGTGGCCTCGCCAGGGGCTTTTGTCGAGCCGTAAGCGCGCAAGCGCTTTTTTTTGCAGCGGGTCATGCAGGTGAAGTCTTCACAGGGAATTGCCGGGCTCTTTGGCTTGGTCGTAGCGTTTTTCGCTGCTACAGCGTTCTCTCAGCCGACAAGTGTCGCCTTTTGGTATGCCGATCAGCCGCCTCTGCCCGAGCTGTCTCAGTTTGAGTGGGTGGTCGTTGAGTCGGGGCATGTGTCTGAAAATGATCTCGCTTATCTCAAGGGGCAGGGCAGCGAGGTTTTCGCCTATCTATCTATAGGTGAATTTGACGGCGACGCGGCCACGGCTGGTCTGAGCGAGGCAACCAGCACTGTCAGAAACGATGCCTGGAACAGCCAAGTGATGAACCTGGAGGCCCCGGCATGGCGTGATTACCTGTTTAAACGTGCCAGTACCCTCCGACAACTGGGTTACGACGGCATATTTCTCGATACCCTGGACAGCTTTCATCTGCAGCCGCAGGAGGTGCAAGAGGCTCAGCGTAAAGCGCTCAGAAGCCTGCTTAGCGAATTGCACCGTCATGAACCGAAGCTCAAGCTGTTCTTCAATCGCGGCTTCGATGTGCTGCCAGAGTTGCCAGGGGTTGCCTCTGCCGTTGCCGTAGAGTCCATCTATGCCGGTTGGACTGCGGGGGGGGGTTACAAGGCGGTATCGCAGAGCGATCGTGACTGGTTGCTGCCGCATCTCCATAAAGCGCGGGCGCAGGGCATTCCGGTGGTGGCGATCGAGTATTTGCCGCCAGAGCAGCGTGAAGGGGCGCGTGAGCTGGCCGCGCGCCTGACGCAGGAGGGATTCATTCCTTATGTGACGTCTCCTGAACTTAACGCCTTGGGCATCGGTGGGGTGGAGGTCCAGCCGAGGCGCATTGCCCTGATCTATGACGAGCGCGAGGGGGCACTGGAAGACAACCTGGGGCACGTGTATCTAGGTGGTCTGCTCGAATACCTGGGATATCGCGTCGATTATTGGCCAGCGAACGCCACGCTGCCTCAGCGCTCGTTGAAGGGACTGTATGCCGGCGTCGTGGTTTGGATGACCAGTGGTCCGCCGGTTGCCCGTGACTACTTCGAAGTGTGGTTGGGACAGCGACTCGATGAGCAGGTGCCGATTGCTTTCATGTCTGGCATGCCCACCCGCAACGACAGCCTACTGGAGCGCCTGGGCATTCGCACGCGCTCCCAGCCGGTGGCCAAGGGGGCGCAGGTGTTGTCTCACGACCCGACCTTGCTCGGTGCATTCGAAGCGCCGCTGCGTGTGCGCACCCGTGATGTGGCCGCGCTGACCGTCAGCAATCCGCAGCGCACTCAGGCGGCCCTCTCGCTGCAAAGCGGTGAGCGTGTTTACGTGCCAGTGGCGACTGGCGATTGGGGCGGCTATGCCCTGGCACCTTACGTGCTGGAGGAGGGACTGGAGGGCCGGCGTTGGATACTCGACCCGTTCGCCTTCATTACCCGTGTCTTCAAGTTGCCGGCCTTGCCGCGGCCCGATAGCACCACCGAGAATGGCCGGCGCATCGCCACCGTGCATCTGGACGGCGATGGCTTCGTGTCCCGTGCGGAAGTGCCGGGTTCGCCCTATGCCGGCACCCAGGTGCTGGAGGACTTTATCAAACCCTACCCGCTGCTGACCTCGGTATCGGTGATCGAGGGCGAGGTCGGTCCTCGAGGCATGTACCCTCATCTGGCCCGAGAGCTAGAGCCCATCGCCCGCAAGATTTTTGCTAATCCCAAGGTCGAGGTGGCTAGCCATACCTTCAGTCATCCCTTCTTCTGGCAACCGGAAAGGGCCGCGCAGCGCGAGAATTTCGAAGCTGCCTACGGTTACATGATGGCCATTCCAGGTTACGAAAAATTGGACATGCGCCGCGAGGTGGTCGGTGCGCGCGACTATATCAACCAGCGCCTGACCACGTCCGAGAAGCCGGTGAAGATGATCTTCTGGTCCGGCGATGCCCGGCCGGATGGCGAAACGATCAAGCTGGCCTACGACAGCGGCTTGCCCAACGTCAACGGTGGCAACACCGCGCTGACCAATGCGTATCCCTCGCTCACCGGACTCTATCCGCTCATCCGTCCGACTTCTGGTGGCCTGCATTTCTATGCCCCGGTGATCAACGAGAACCTCTACACCAACCTGTGGACGGGGCCCTACTACGGCTTCCGTGACGTTCAGGAAACCTTCGCGCTCACCGATAGCCCGCGGCGGCTGAGAGGTTTCCACCTGTATTACCACTTCTACTCGGGCACCAAGCAGGCCTCCATCCGCGCCATGCGCCAGACCTATCAGACCATTCTAGATGGCCAGCCCCTGTCGCTGTGGATGAGCGACTACATCAAGCGAGTCGAGGGCCTCTACCGGGCGAGCCTGGCCAGACGCAGCGATGGTGCCTGGCAGGTCAAGGGGTTGATGGGCATGCGCACGCTACGCCTCGACCCCGCTCTGGGCTGGCCTGATCTGGCTCGGTCCAAGGGCGTCGCCGGCGTGCGCGAGTTGCCCCAGGGGCGCTACGTCCACCTGAGCGCTGCCGATGTAGTGCTGGCGCTGCGCGAAACCCGCGATCCGGGTCCGGCTCTGGAGGACGCCAACATTCCGCTGACCGACTGGCGCTACCTGGACGACAAGCGTGTCGCGTTTTCCTTCAGTGGCGAGTTCCCCTTGGCATTCAGTGTGCGTTCGGCTGCGTCATGCCACGTCAACGCGGGGGGGGGGCGCTTCACGGGTAAGCATGACGATGGTGTATGGCACTTCGAGTTACCGATGAAGCAGGTGAGAGATGGACAGCTTGTCTGCAACTAAGAGAAGCGCGCCGCGTACACGCCTGCTCAACCCCTGGATGATTCTGCTGGTTGCAGGGTTCGTGGTGGCGTTACTGGTGCTGTCGTACAAGAGCGAAGAGGTGTTCTTGCCGAATGCCGACGACACGCCCGACGCCGTTGCCATCAGTTACACCGAACTGCTGATCAAGGCCCACCCCGAAGACGACAAGCTCCGCCTGAGGCTGATCGATCAACTGATTCAGGTGGGTGATTTCACCCGTGCCCGGGACTATCTGGAGCAACTGCAGGGGCAACTGCAATCCGTCACGCCTTTCTACCGGGTGATGCTCGATGTGCTGCGCGCCCAGGCCGACCAGGACGGTTTGAGCGATGAGCGGCGTGCCGCGTTGATTGCTGAATTGCGCAGCCTGAAAATCCCGGAACTGGACACGTCCATGCTCGAGCGCCTGGCGCGCTACGCGCTGCAGATCGGCGGCTTGGATGTCGCGGTAACGGTCTACCAGGCCCTGGCTGAGCGGGACGGAGAGCGCCGCCAGCATTGGCTGGAAGAGGCGGCGATCTGGAGTCTTGCCGACAACGACCAGGCCGGCGCAGCGCAGCTCTATCTGCAGTTGGCTGAGGGCGAAGGCGACCAGCACAAACGGCTGGAGTACCGGCGCGAGGCGTTCGATGCCCTGCGTGCTGCGGATCAGCCTGAGCGTGCGGCCGAGCTGCTGGCCCGGCACCTGGCCGAGCTGGACGCCGAGCCCGCTTCGCTCGACTGGCTCGCCGCTGGCGTCGATGCCGCTCAGGGCGGGCAACGCTACGATCTCGCAGCGACCTTCATTCAGCGCTGGCTCGACCTTAAACGCGACGATGTGCGCGCATTGAACGCCGACTTCCAACTGAGTCTGGCCTCCGGAGCGATTGATCGCGCCTGGCAGTTGGCTCCCGAGTTGCTGGCGCTCAAGCCGGATGATTATGACCTGTTGGCCGAGTTGGCGCGGCTGGCCGAGTGGACGGGCCATACTCAGGAGGCATTGCACTACTGGGTGCGGATGCTGGGGCAGCGTTCCGACCCGGAACTGCGCGAGCGCGTCTGGCGTTATGCCCTGCAACTTTTCGATTTCGACCAGGCCATCGCGTCCCTGTCTGCCATCGACCAGCAGCGGCAGATGAGCGATGTGGAAATCGACACGCTGGTCTACGCCCACGAAACGCGTGGCACCCCCGAGGAGGCCGAAGCCTGGCTGATGGCCTACCTGCGGCGTTATCCCAATCATCTCTTCGCACGTCAGCGCCTGCGTCAGCTGTTGGAAAACACCCACCAGTTGAGCAAGGAAGTGATGCAGTGGCAGCTGTTGGCCGAGCGCGGGCCATTGACCGTCAAGGAGCGGATTCGCTGGGCCAGTGCGTATTGGACCCTGTTCCAGCCGGAGCGGGCGTGGCAGGTGCTGGAGGCAGTCGATCTGGATCAGGTCGACGATGCACAGTTCTGGCAATTGCGCGTCAATCTGGCGTGGGAGCTGGAGCGAGACGAGGATGTTAAGGCTGCCTACGAACGCATGCAGAGCCTCTCGCTCAAGCTCGGCCTCGAGGACGAGGATCGCCTGGTCGACCTGTATTGGGATGTCGAGCCCAGGCGCTCACTGCAGGTGCTGATCGACAGCTGGCATCGCACCGGGCGCGTGGCTCGCCTGATTGCAGCCTTGCAACTGGCCGAATCATTGCGTGACCGAGAGGTGTTGAGCCGTCTTCTGGTCGAGGCGCAGGCCTCGCCCAGCGGGCGCGATAACTCGCAGTACTGGATCGCCCGCGGTGCATTGGCGGCGATGGTTGGCGAGGTTGTTCGGGCGCAGCATTATTACGAGCAAGGCCTGGCGCTATTCCCCGATGACAACCAGCTGCGCCAGAGCCTGTTGTGGCTACACATCGACAACGGTAAGCGCGATGCCTTGGCTCAACTGCTGCCAGCTTGGCGTGCGCTGGCCGTGGCGGATGGCCAGTTGTGGCTGCCCTATGCCAACGCCTACATGCTGCTCAATGACACACAGCGGGCTTTGGCCTGGTTTCGCCGTTACCTCAAGTCGAATCCGTCGGACCGTTTGACCATGGCGGCCTATGCTGATGCCGCCGAGGCTGCCGGCTATAACGATCTGGCCTGGCGCCTGCGTCGTCAGTTGCTGCGCGAGCTGCACCATCAGAACGCCAGTGCGACCCCCGCAAGCTATGCCCTGTACCTGCGTTTGCTGGCAGGCTCGCAAGGTTCGCTGGCCTCGTTGGCGCAGGCTAAGCAGCGCTGGAATGGCGAGCAAGCGACGCTGCAGATCTGGTTCGAACATTTTCTCGATCAGCTCGACGTCAGCAACCAGACCGCGCTCAAGGATGACTGGCTGGCCTGGGGTGCGGCGCGTGGCCTGAGGGCGGGGCGCTACGACGAAATTCAGCAGGCACTGCGTAACGACAACCATGCTCAGATACAGCAGCTGCTGGAGCGTGGCGGGCTCGATGCGGCGCACCAGGTCGAAGCCCTGTCGCGTCTGGGTCATCAGGGCGAAGCGCTGTCGACCGCGCTTGGTGCGCTGGGCCAGGAGCAACCAGAGTCGATTCGCCAACAGTTGCGTCAGCAGGCCATTGGCTCGCTGCAGCGTTCGCCGCAAGGCGTGCAGCTTGGTTGGCGCACGCAGGACTTTGGCGGCCTGGATTTGAAAGGCCCGCGTTTGCAGGCTGCCCGCTATTTGGGCGATGACTGGTATGCCGACCTGCAGCTCGAGCAGGGCCGCTACGACAGCGCCAATCTGGACAATGCGGTGCTGGGTACCGAGCGTAACCTCAAGCTAGAGGCCGGTCGTGAACTGGCCGATGGCGAGCTCAACCTGATCGTAGACAGCAGTCTGCGCGACGACGAGGATCGCCATGGCCTTGGCATCGAGCGGAGCTGGCGCCTGACCTCGCGCGATGAGCTGGGGTTGGCGTTTGACTGGCATCGCCAGGCACAGGACAGCGGCATGCTGAGGGCGCTGGGTATGCGCGACGGGGTTCGCCTCAGCGGTCAGCACGGCATGTCGACGCGGGACCAGTTGACCTGGTCGCTGAACCATAGCCGCTACAGCTCCAGAGACGGCGACGCTTTTGGCAGTGGCCATGGCCTTTCGCTGGAGTGGGCGCACATGGTGTTTTTCGATGAGCCGTCCTGGTTGCTGCGATCAGGTATCGACTATCAGCGCAACGGCGTGAAAAGCGAGCTCAGCGACGACCTGCTGAGCGCCAATGGAGGCGCTTACATTCCAACCGGCGATGCAACCGGCATTCTGGGCGAAGAAGTGCTGCAGAGCCGCTACGGCCAGCTCTACGTCGCCAGCACCCTGCGCCGCGGCTTCCCTGGCGCACTGAACAGAACCCGACCGCAGTTCACCTGGATGATCGATACCGTTGCGGGTTGGCAATGGACGGAGCGGCAATTCAATTACGGCATCAACCTTGGCGTCGGCGTCGAGTTGTTTGGAGACGACGAGTTGGCCGTGACCCTCGGTTACCAATCCGCCCCGCGGGGTGGGGAAGGCGATCCTGGTGGTTCGCTTGGTATCACCTACAGCACCCGCTTCGGGCGCTAAGCAAGGATTCTCAAAGGAGGAATGAAGATGCAAACCATACGTTGCCTGACTCTGGCGGTCATCGCACTGATCGTCTCGGGATGCTCGAGCTTTACCGGTGGCAGCGGTCAGACCCTGTCCCGTGATGCCTCGTGGGGCGTCGCTCCGCTGGTCAACTTTGCGCAGGCGCCCCAGGCGGGCGAACGTGCCGAGCAGATCCTGATCAGTATCCTGGCGGAAGAGGGCGTGCGTCCTCTGATGTACCCGCAGCAACCGCAGAAGGATCTTCTGCTGCAGGATGACCGTGAGCGTCAGGCACAGGCACTGGCCTGGGCGCGTCAGCAGAAGCTGGCTTACGTGATCACCGGTAGCGTGGAAGAATGGCAGTACAAGAACGGCCTGGACGGCGAGCCGGCAGTCGGCATCAGCCTGCAGATCCTCGAGCCGGCTACCGGTCGTGTGGTTTGGAGCTCCAGCGGCGCGCGCGCCGGTTGGTCGCGTGAAAGCGTTGCAGGCGCAGCCCAGAAGGTATTGCGCAAGCTGGTAGGTAACCTCGACTTCGAGTAATCACGATGCAGTCTGCCCACAAGGATTTCATTCTTGCGCCAAGGGCCAGCGGTCGCGTTTCCTGGTGGGAAACCTCTCTGCTGACGCTCCTGGCCCTCGGTTTCGGCTACTGGTTGTCGCCAGAGGACCCGCTGCTCGTTGCAGCCTCGTTCCCCTGGATGATTCTGGTGCCGATACTGCTCGGCGTTCGCTACGGATTCCTGCAGGGGCTGTTCAGTGCTGCGCTGCTGATCGCGGCGCTCTTCGTCTTCCGTATTGCGGGGCATGAGCTTTACGTCGACACACCGGCTTCCTTCATCGTCGGCATGCTGCTGTGCAGCATGCTGGTCGGCGAGTTCCGCGATATCTGGGAGCGACGTCTGGAGCGCCTCAGCCTGGCCAACGAATACCGCCAGCTGCGTCTCGACGAGTTCACCCGTTCGCATCACATCCTGCGCATTTCTCACGACCGCCTGGAACAGCGGGTGGCAGGCAATGACCAGAGCCTGCGCAGTTCGCTGCTCAGCTTGCGTGAGCAATTGCGGGCGTTGCCGGGGGATCGCGACGCATTGAAGACCCTCTCCGATACGGTGTTGTCGCTGCTGGCCCAGTATGGCTCGCTCAGGGTCGCTGGCCTTTACCGGGTCATCGACAATGAACGTATCGATCCTCAGCCGCTGGCCGTGCAGGGTGAAATGGCCCGGCTCGATGAGCGCGACATCCTGCTCAAGCAGTGTCTGCAGCGTGGCGAGCTGGTTAGCGTTCGCTCCGACGTGCTGGATCGTGGCGAAGGGACTCGTCACTCGGCGCTGCAGACCTGCGTGCCGCTGATCGATACCGAGGATCGCATCCTGGCGGTACTGGCCATTCAGCAGATGCCGTTCTTCATGTTCCACGAGCGTAGCTTCAGCCTGCTGGCCATCCTTGCCGGGCATATCGCCGATCTGCTGGTGAGCGACGCGCAAGCCCTGCAGTTGCCGGATGCCGACGCGCAGCAGTATTCCCAGTTGCTCAAGCGTTCGCTCAGCGATGCCCGCGATCACGATCTGCCGGCCAGCCTGTTCGCCTTCGAACTGGCCGAGGAGCATGGCGAGGAAGTCCAGCGACTGCTGGAGAGCAGCCAGCGTGGTCTGGACGTGCAACTGAAGGTCATCAACGCACGTGGCAGTCGCCTGGTGCTGGTCTTGCTGCCACTGACTTCCGGGGAAGGCTCCAAGGGCTACATGGTGCGTCTGAAGCAGCTGTTTGCGGAGCGCTTTGGCCAAGGTCGCGAACTGGAGTCGCTGGGTGTTCAGACCCATCAGTTCATTTTCGACGGTGGCGATGAGCGCGAGGCGCTGCGGCACTTCCTTTTCAACGAGTGTGCTCTGAATGATCAGCAAGTGGCTGTTTAGCGGCGCGGCGCTGCTCGAGCTGGGCAGTTGGGCCAGCGCGGTCAGCGATCTGCCGGCACATCAGGCTGCCCTGCTGTATGCCTCTGCCCACGGTCTGGGCAGTGCCATGCTGACGGCGGGGATCTGGCTGTTGCTGCCTCGGCGCTATCGCAATCCTATGCCGTGGAGCCCGCTGTTCATTTTCAGCCTCTCCTTCTTCATCCCGCTGATCGGCATGCTCGGCGTCGCGCTGGCCTTGTTCCCTGCGCTCTACCTGCCGCGCAAGCGCAAGGTTCAGCCGTGGGAGGCGACAGCCGTTCCCGAGCTGCCTTTTCGCCCGCGCCAGCGCACCCGTGAGCTGATGTTCAACGATGGCGGTTTGCAGGATGTGTTGCGTCACGCGCCCGACCCCGATCAGCGCCTGACGGCGATCTTCGCCACGCGGCGTATGCGCAGCAAGGAGGCGATTCCGATTCTCAAGCTGGCGCTGCGCGATCCGTCCGATGACGTACGTCTGCTGGCTTACTCGATGCTCGATCAGCGCGAGAGTCGCATCAACCAGCGCATCGAGCATGCACTGGTGAGCATGGAAAGCACCAAGCCCGATCGCAAGTTTGCCCTGCATGGTCAACTGGCACGTTGGTACTGGGAGCTGGCATACGTCGGTCTGGCCCAGGGCAGCGTACTGGAGCATGTGCTGCAGCAGGCCTGGAGTCATGTGATCGCTGCATTGCAGGGCGAGCCCAGCGGCGAGCTGCACCTGCTGGCAGGGCGAATCGCCATGGAGCAGGGCAACCTTGACGAGGCCACGTTGCAGTTCGACCAGTCGGCAATGACCGGGACCAGTGCGGCGCAACTGGCGCCGTACCGGGCAGAAGTGGCTTTCCTGCGTCAGCGCTATGACGATATTCCGCAAATGCTGGCGAGCATGCCGGCCGACATGTTGCAACGTCCCCCCTTCGCGGCATTGGCAAGATACTGGCTATGAGTGAGAAAACCACAGTTCCTGACGTACAGAGCGTCGATGTTTGCCTGTTGCTCGAAGGAACCTGGCCGTACGTGCGCGGCGGCGTGTCCAGCTGGATCAATCAGCTGATTCTGGGTTTGCCGGAACTGACCTTTTCGGTGCTGTTCATTGGCGGCCAGAAGGAGGCCTACGGCAAGCGCCACTACGCCATCCCGGACAACGTCGTGCATATTCAGGAGCACTTCCTCGAGGACGCCTGGAGCGCCATGCCGGCTACCAGCTTGCGGGAGACCCCCGAGCTCGCCGAGCTGATGATGGATGTGCATCGCTTTCTGCATAACCCGGAAGAACCGAGCGCCGAGCAGGGCGATGCGTTCGTCGATACCCTGGCTGTCGGGCGTATCGGTCGCGAAGCGTTCCTGCAGAGTCGTGCCAGCTGGGAGGCCATCGTCGATGGCTACACCCAGCACTGTGCCGACCCCTCGTTCGTCAACTATTTCTGGACGCTGCGCTCCATGCAGGCACCGTTGTTCATGCTCGCCGAGGTGTCCAGAAGCCTGCCGCGTGCGCGCATGCTGCACTCGATATCCACGGGCTATGCCGGCCTGCTCGGCAGCGTCTTGCAGCGCCGCTGGGGTTGTCATTACCTGCTCAGCGAACACGGCATCTATACCAAGGAGCGCAAGATCGACCTGGCCCAGGCCGGCTGGATCGCCGAGAGTCCGGACGAACGTCTGAGTACCGGTCTGGATGCCGAGGTCAGCTACATCCGCCGCCTGTGGATTCGCTTCTTCGAACGTATCGGTCTGATCACCTATCGCTCGGCGCATTCGATCATCGCCTTGTACGAGGGCAACCGCCGGCGTCAGGTCAGTGACGGCGCGCCGGCCGAGCGTACGCGGGTCATTCCCAACGGCATCGATCTCGGCAGTTGGGATCAGGCGCTGGCCAGTCGCCCTGAAGGCGTGCCGGCAGTGGCCGGTCTGGTCGGGCGCGTAGTCCCGATCAAGGACGTGAAGACCTTCATCCGCGCGATTCGCGGTGTGGTCAGTGTCATGCCCGAGGCTGAAGGCTGGATCGTCGGTCCGGAAGAGGAAGATCCGGACTACGCCGCCGAGTGCCATAGCCTGGTGGCGAGTCTTGGCTTGCAGGACAAGGTGCGCTTTCTCGGTTTCCGCCAGGTGCGCGAGGTCGTCCCGCAATTGGGTGTGATGGTGCTGACCTCTATCAGCGAGGCGCAGCCGCTGGTGGTGCTCGAAGCCTGGGCCGCCGGTACGCCGGTGGTCACCAGTGACGTTGGCTCCTGCCGGGAACTGGTCGAAGGCTCCAGCGAGGAAGACCGGCAACTGGGGACTGCGGGTGAGGTGGTGGCGATTGCCGATCCTCAGGCGACGTCGCGGGCCATTCTCTCGCTGTTGCGCAACCCCGAGCGCTGGAAGGCCGCTCAGGCCGTCGGCCTCGAGCGCGTGAAGCGTTATTACACCGAAGAACTGATGCTCGCCCGTTATCGCGAGCTGTACCGCGAAGGCACGGAGAGCGCGTAGATGGCCGGCATAGGTTTTGAACTGAGGAAGATCCTGTCCAAGGATTCCTACACCTCGACGATGCGCGCCTACCTGTATGCTGGCCTGATCAGCTCAGGCCCCTGGGTGCTGTCGATCATCAGCGTCATGCTCATCGGTGTGCTGAGCCTAGGGGCGGTACTGCCGGAAACGCTGATTGGCCAGTTCCTGGTGACGGTGACCTACCTGATGGCCACGTCGCTCATCCTCACGGGTGGTCTGCAGCTGTTTTTCACCCGCTTCGTTTCCGACCGCCTGTTCGAACGGCGGCTGGACATGATCCTGCCCAACCTGGTGGGCATTCTGTTACTGGTCACGGTTTTCTCCGGACTGCTTGCGATTGTCGTGCTGGGCTTTTTGTTCGACCAGTCGTTCTCCTATCGCCTGCTGGTGATGGCCAACTTCGTCGTGCTGTGCAACCTGTGGCTGGTGATCATCTTCCTGTCCGGGATGAAGGCCTATAACCGCATCCTCGGCGTGATGTTCCTCGGCTACTCGCTGATGGTGGCCTCGGCCTACCTGCTGCGCTTCCTGAACATCGATGGGCTGCTGCTGGGGTTGCTGATCGGTCACTCTAGCCTGTTGTTCATCTTCCTCTTCGACATCCTGCGCGAATATCCGGCCGAGCGCCTGGTCGCGTTCGACTTCCTCAAGCGCCGTCAGGTGTTCGTCAGCCTGTTGCTGACCGGGCTCTGCTACAACCTGGGAATCTGGATCGACAAGTTCATTTTCTGGTTCAACCCGGCCACCTCGGAAGCGGTGATCGGCCCGCTGCGCGCGTCGATTCTCTATGACCTGCCGATCTTCCTCGCCTATCTGTCGATCATTCCCGGCATGGCGGTGTTCCTGGTGCGTATCGAAACCGACTTTGCCGAGTGGTACGAGCGCGTCTATGACGCCATCCGTGGCGGTGAAACCCTGCAGCACATCGGCTGGTTGAAGGAGCAGATGATCCTGGCGATCCGTCAGGGCCTGATGGAAATCTGCAAGGTGCAGGGGCTGACGCTGGTGCTGCTGTTCCTGCTGGCGCCACAGTTGTTGTCGTGGCTGGGCATCTCCCATTACT
Organism: Pseudomonas sp. KB-10; assembly: GCF_018221585.1. Taxonomy (NCBI): domain Bacteria; kingdom Pseudomonadati; phylum Pseudomonadota; class Gammaproteobacteria; order Pseudomonadales; family Pseudomonadaceae; genus Pseudomonas; species Pseudomonas sp. KB-10. The sequence goes on along the minus strand of NZ_QYYB01000001.1, from coordinate 659,257 downwards.
ACCTGCCGCTGTTCTACATCGACGTGATCGGGGTGAGTATCCAGGTCGTGTTCATGGCCCTGCTCAACGTGTTCTTCTATCTGGACAAGCGCGCCATCGTGCTCGAGCTGTGCGTGCTCTTCGTGCTGGCCAACGGTGCGCTGACTCTGTTCAGCCAGATGCTCGGCCCGACCTTCTTCGGCTACGGCTTCACCCTGTCGCTGCTGCTGTGCGTGCTGCTGGGTCTGTACCGGCTCAACGACGCGCTGGAAGATCTGGAATTCGAGACCTTCATGATGAGCCGCTAAGAAAAGCGGCTTAGTCATTCGCGATCAAGGACGCGTCAGCGCCTTTCTTCGCATGCCCTTGAATAGCTGCCGCGCGAATCGCGCCGCATAAGCGGCGCTTTGCTGATGCTGAACTCGTTGGCACCGAGCTGAATCGACTCAGTGCGAATGCCGCGGCACGGCAGAGCCGCGGCAGCCGACCAGAAAGTCGAAGTCGCAGCCCTCATCGGCCTGCAGTACGTGATCGACATAGAGGCGACGGTAACCGCCGTCCCAGAGCAGGCCCTGCGGTTGTTGCCAGGCCGCCAGGCGCGCCTGCAGTTCCGCTTCGGGGATGTCCAGATGCAGGCGTCCGTTGGCGCAATCGAGCTCGATGAAATCCCCGTTCTGGACCACTGCCAGCGGGCCGCCGGCCGCAGCCTCGGGGGCTACGTGCAGCACCACGGTGCCATAGGCGGTTCCGCTCATGCGTGCGTCGGAGATGCGCACCATGTCGGTGATGCCCTTGGCCAGAACCTTGGGCGGCAGCCCCATGTTGCCCACTTCCGCCATGCCCGGATAACCCTTGGGACCGCAGTTCTTCATGACCAGAACGCAGGTTTCATCGACGTCCAGTTGCGGGTCATTGATCCGCGCCTTGTAGTCGTCGAAGTCCTCGAACACCACGGCACGGCCGCGGTGCTGCATCAGTGCCGGGCTCGCTGCCGAGGGTTTCAGCACCGCCCCCTTGGGCGCGAGGTTGCCGCGCAGCACACAGATACCGCCATCGGCGCGCAATGGATTGTCGAGTTGGCGGATCACCTCGTCGTCGCCATAGATCGGCGCATCCTTGCAGTTCTCCCAGAGGTTCTTGCCGTTGGCCGTCAGCGCCTGCGGGTTGGGCAGCAAGCCGTTCTCGCCGAGGCGGCGGATGACGGCAGGCAGGCCCCCGGCGTAGTAGAACTCTTCCATCAGGAAGCGACCGGAGGGCTGAAGGTCGACGATGGTCGGTGTGCCGCGCCCCACCCGGGTCCAGTCGTCCAGCTCCAGCTCGACGCCCATGCGCCCGGCGATGGCCTTGAGGTGGATCACCGCGTTGGTCGACCCGCCAATGGCGGCATTGAGCCGGATCGCGTTCTCGAAGGCTTCGCGAGTCAGAATCTTCGACAGGCGCAGGTCTTCATGGACCATTTCGACGATGCGCATGCCCGACAGATGAGCCAGCACGTAGCGTCGCGAATCGACCGCCGGGATGGCGGCATTGTGCGGCAGCGAGGTGCCCAGGGCTTCAGCCATGCAGGCCATGGTCGAGGCCGTCCCCATGGTGTTGCAGGTGCCCGCCGAGCGCGACATGCCCGCCTCGGCGGCCATGAAATCATGGATCGAGATCTTGCCGGCCTTGACCTCTTCGCTGAGCTGCCAGACCACCGTGCCGGAGCCGATGTCCTTGCCCTTGTGCTTGCCGTTGAGCATGGGCCCGCCGGTGACGACGATGGCCGGTACGTCGCAGCTCGCGGCGCCCATCAGCAGTGCCGGCGTGGTCTTGTCGCAGCCGGTCAGCAGAACCACGGCGTCTATCGGGTTGCCCCGGATCGCTTCCTCGACATCCATGCTCGCCAGGTTGCGGGTGAGCATGGCGGTCGGGCGCAGGTTGGATTCGCCGTTGGAGAACACCGGAAATTCCAGCGGGTAACCACCGGCTTCCAGCACGCCCTGTTTGACGTGCTCGGCGATCTTGCGAAAGTGCGCATTGCAGGGCGTCAGTTCGGACCAGGTATTGCAGATGCCGATGATCGGCTTGCCCTGAAATTCATGGTCGGGAATGCCCTGGTTCTTCATCCAGCTGCGATACATGAAGCCGTTCTTGTCGGCGCTGCCGAACCACTGCGCGGAGCGGAGGGGACGTTTGTCTGTCATGAGGAAAACCTGCCAGGGTACGAAAGGCCGCCCGGGGCCCTTCGGGTTGATCGGAAACAAGGAGGGTTACAGCAGCCAGGTGGAGATCGCCGGCACGTACAGGAGTAGCCCGAGCACGAACAACTGGATGATGATGAACGGCACCATCGACCTGAAGATGTCGGTGAGGCTGATATCCGGGGGCGCCACGCTTTTCAGGTAGAAGGCTGCCGGGCCGAAGGGAGGCGAGATGTAGGACACCTGCATGCTCACGGCGAAAAGAATGCCGAACCACACCGGGTCATAGCCGAGTTGCACCACAATCGGCACGAAGATCGGCAGGCAGAGCATGGCGATGCCGATCCAGTCGAGGATCATGCCGAGCACCAGGAAAATCAGCATCATCACCAGGATGATGACGAAGGGGGCTACATCCAGACCGCTGATCGCCGAGGAGACGAAGCGGTTGCCACCCATCAGGTTGTAGACTCCCACCAGGCAGGCTGCGCCGATGCCGATCCAGACGATCATCCCGCAGGTTTCCAGCGTTTGGGTCAGGCTGCCCTGAAGCAACTTGACGCTGAACTCACCGCGTACGATGACCGCGAACAGCACGCCCAGCGCACCCATGGCCGCGGCTTCCGTGACCGAGGCAATGCCGCCATAGATGCTGCCAAGCACCAGCCCGGCGATGGCGACCGGGTAGAACATGCCGCGGAACGCCTCGCCCACGCTGAGGCGCGGCGTGCGGGCATCCTGCTCGACATGAGCGCCACCCATCTGCGGATAACGCGTACACATCACCACCACATAGATCATGTAGCAGCTCATCAGCAGGAAGGCCGGAACCACCGCCGCCTTGAACAGGTCGGCGATCGAGACACTGGCGATCAGGCCATAGATGATCAGTACGATCGATGGCGGCACCATGGTGCCGAGCGAGCCGCCGGCGCACACCACGCCGATGGCGATGCGTTTGTCGTAACCCAGGCGCAGCATCTGCGGCAGGCCGAGCAGGACGATCTCGCCGCCGATGATTCCGGAGATGGCGGCCAGGAAGAACGCCACGACCAGCGTCTGTACTGCGACCCCGCCGGGCAGGCGCCCCGCGAAGAAGCGCATCGAGTTGAACAGGTCCCGGGCCAGACCGGAGCGATCGAGCAGCCCGGCCATGAAGACGAACATGGGGACGGCGACCAGGGAGTATTCGGTGATGAAACCGAACATGCGGCTGGCCACCAGGGGAACGGCCATCGGACCGAACCAGCCCAGGGTGAAGATCGCCGCCACCAGGCCGGTGACATAGGCCAGGGGCAGGCCCAGTATCAGCAGGCCGAAGATGGCGAAAATGATCAGGTAAGTTGCGATTTCAATGCTCATGGCGCGAATTCCGAAGTCATTTGTTATTGCGCCAGTGCTGGCTGATGCGCACGACCTGCTGCAGTGCCATGAGGGCGATCGAAATCAGGATGATGATCTTGATGAAGGCGGGCAGCGGTGGGTTCCAGGAGGAGCCCGAGGTTTCCAGGCGCCAGCTGCCATCGGGTGCATGGGTGGCATTGACGGCCAGCACCCAGGCCGCATAGCCGATGGCCAGGCAGAACAGGATGCCCAGCACCAGGTTGAGCAGTTCCAGCCAGGAGCGTTTTCGCGGCGAAAGACGATCCAGCAGGATGCGAATCTGGATGTGTCTGTTGGTGGCCAGTGCGTAAGGCCCGCCCAGTGCGAAGATGGTCGCGACCAGGAACGTGGTGGTCTCGTGGGCCCATTCCGTGGGGGCATTGAATCCATAGCGCATGATCACTTCATAAACGCTGACGAGCATGGCGACGAACACCAGCCAGGCGACAGCCTGACCGATACGCTGGATCATCCGGTCGAAGCGGTTCTGGCCAGGTGCGGGTTCTGTGGCGGGAAGAGGGCCGTCGCTCGGTGATTGCGGCATTTTCACTGTAAAGCTCCTCGTCAGCCCCGGCCGAAACCGGGGCTGTGTGCTCAGAGTGGTTTGAAGAAGGGCGTCAGAGCAGGCCTTTGCTCTGCAGATAGGCCTGGATCGAGTCGACGGCTTCCTTTGCCTCGGGGCTGCGCTCACGCCAGGAGCTCCACTCGGCACGGGCAATCTGACGGAATTTCTTCAGCTCTTCGGCAGGGAGGGTGGTCAGGGTCACGTCACCTTTCTGCCTGGCGATAGCCACCTGCTCTTCGTCCTTGGTCTGCAGGTCTCCGATCAACTGAGCGGTGAAGGCGTCCACCGAGTCTTCGAGAATGCGCTTTTGCTCGTCGCTGAGCCCATCCCAGATGGCCTTGTTGATGGAAATGTCCTTCATCGGCATCGAGTGGAAGCCAGGGTAAATCGCGAAGGGGGCGTACTTGTGGTAGCCCTGCTGGTAGTTGGTGGCGAACACGGTGTAGTCGGCGGCATCGATCACGCCTTTTTCCAGCGCCGTATAGACCTCGGAGGTGGGAAGGTTAACTGGCGCGGCGCCGACCAGTTTGAATGCGTTCGACACCATGCCTTCCGGCGCGCGAATCTTCAGGCCCTTGAAGTCATCCAGTTTCTCGATACGGCGCTTGGTGATCAGCGACTCGACGCCAACCGCGCCAGCACGGATCAGGTGCACGTTATAGGGCTCCACCAGACGGTTGTACCCGTCCTCACCGCCGTTGCGCATGAAATCGAGGAAGGTGGTGGTGTCGTTCCAGGCACCGACCATGTTGCCGTAGACGGCAAAGGCCGCGTTCTTGCCGGAGAAGTAGCCTGGGTCGGTGATGTGGCCCTGAATGATGCCGGCCCCGACAGCGTCGAGTGTCTCGTTGTTGCCAACGATGGTGCCGGTAGGCATGACTTCGATGAGGATTTCGCCGTTGGTCTTCTCGCCGACGCTCTTGGCCCATTGCTGGGCGATGCGGAATTCGTCGTCGCCGGCATTGACGTTGATCTGGAACTTCCATTCCTCCTTCGCCAGCACAGCGCTCGAGCTCAGGATCAAGGCCAGGGCCGCGAGACCTTTACCCAGGCGGAAGGGGGTTGCAGTGAGTTTCATGGTGCCTCTCCGATTATTTTTATAAGGGCATTTCCAGCGCCAGGGCTCTGTTCAGGACGCCAGCGAAAACAGACGAGCAGTGCGGCATCTGTCATTCCCGGTAGAGGGTAGACAGACGAGGCATCATCAACAAATATGTATTTGCGCCTTGTCCATATCAAAATGGATATACCTCCATGAAGCCTCTCAATAGCAGCTGGTTTGTCCGTGCCCGGTTGAAGAGCCGGCACATACCCTTGCTGGTCGCGCTGGGTGATACCGGCAACCTCAACCGTGCCGCCGAAGGCCTGGGGATCTCCCAGCCGGCCATTTCCAAGCTGCTCAAGGAGCTCGAGGATGGTCTGGAAGTCGCGCTGTTCGAGCGGCATGCCCGCGGCGTGGTGCCGACACTCTATGGCGAAGCGATGATTCGTCATGCGCGCAGAATCCAGACCAGCCTCGAGGATGCCTTCGATGAGGTCTGCGCGATGCGCGGCGGGCAACGCGGGCATGTGCGCATCGGCACCATTCTGACGCCCTGCGCCGAGCTGCTTCCGGAGCTGACGCGACGAGTCAAACAGAGCCATCCGAATCTGGAGTTGAGTATTCGCACCGGCTCCAGTCTCGATCTGATGGCGATCCTCAACGACGGCGAGCTGGATTTTCTGGTCGCGCGTTTCTTTGCCGAAAGTGCCCAGACCGGCATGTGTTTCGAGCCGCTTTACAAGGAGCCGCTATGCGTCTGTGCGCGGGCAGGGTTGATCAACCACGTGCTGTCGCGCGAGGACTTGCACGCTGCCGATTGGGTGTTGCCGCCGTCCGGCAGTGTGCTGCGGCATGAGTTCGATGCTCTTTTCCAGCACGTCGGCATGTACCCGCCGAGCAAGGTGGTCAATGCGGAGAATCTGCTGATGGTGACTACGTTGCTGGAGCAGAACGACATGCTCACCGTGCTGCCGCGCGAGGTGGTGGCGCACTATGCTCGCTACGGCATGCTGGCTATCGCCGAACTGGAGCCCGGCATAGAGGATGACCTCAACCGCAACCTGATGGCCTACGGCATCATCACCAAGAACGAGGAGTTGCTGTCTCCCGCGGCTAAAAGCGTACTGGCGCTGTTGCGCGAGAGCGCACATTTGCTACCTGTCGCTGGGCGTGCCGCGATCTGACCGGCCAGGGCTCGGGCCTGCGGGCAGCCCCTCGATCCGCATGTGGAGATGCACGCTGGCTGGTCTCTCCGGTTTCGCTCAGTTGCCTTCCGGCAAGGCGTCCTGCTCGCTGCGCAGGTGCTCGAGCAACTGCGCAGCGAGCGGCGACAGGCTGGTGCCGCTGCGATGGATGATCGAGCACGGTTCGTTACGCGACTGCAGCGATAGCGGCAGCCGGCGCAGCAGACCGAAGCCTTCGCTGGAGCAGGCGATGGAATGGGGCATCACCGCCACCAGCTGGGGGTCTTCCTGCAGCAGGCTGAGCATGGTGAAGGTCGAGGAGGTTTCCAGCGGGTTGCGCGGGAACTCCAGGCCGGCTTCGCCGAACTCGCGTTCCAGCACCGTGCGCATCGGTGTACCGGTCGGGTAGACCACCCAGCTGTAAGCACTCAGGTCGGCCAGATTCAGCGCCGGATTGCCCTGCTGCGGATGCTGCGGGGCGGCGACCAGTGCCAGCTGTTCCGCGTGCAGGCTCAGGCATTCATAGGCATCCGGGTGCTGGCTGCCGCTGGTGCGCGCAATGGCCAGGTCAAGGCGACCCTCATCGAGCAGCTTGAGCAGCCGCGGGCTGATGTCTTCGACGATCTGTACGGAAATGTCCGGCTGCGCCTGGCGCAGGCGGGTCAGTGCACGCAGTACCAGCGGCACCGAGCCGGCGATGGTGCCCACCGCAAGATGGCCGCCGTGGCCCTGGAGAATGCCCTGCATCTCGTCATGCAGGTGTGCCAGGTCGTTGTGGATAAGACGTGCATAGCGAATCACGCAGCGCCCCATGTCGTTGGCCTGCAGGCCCTGCGCCGTGCGCACGAACAGGGGCGTGCCGAAGGTGGTTTCGATCTCGTGCAGCGCCTTGGTCGCGCCCGGCTGACTGATGGCGACGCGCTCGGCGGCGCGGTGCAATGTGCCCAGTTCGTCGAGAGCGATCAGCAGACGCAGCTGGCGGATGCGCAGGCGCGAAACGATGTAGGTCAGTGGCGGCAACATGGGGATGAGGAAAAGTTATCACCTAATCAGAAGCTTTCATTAGGCAGTACTGCGGGCACTTTTTAAAGTGCCGTGCAGATATGGCGCCGCGATGGTGCTGAACAACAGCAGGAGCAAAGCGATGCGGTTGATCCAGTTTGAAAGTGAACAGGGCCAGCGCCAGGTCGGCGTCGTCGGTGATGCGCAGATCAATGTGGTCAGGGGCATCGGCAGCACCCGCGAGCTGGCGCTGCAGGCGATCCGCAACGGCCATGGGCTGATCGCCGAGATCGAGCGTCTGGGCGTCGAGCAGGGGCCGGCCTATGCCGAGCTGATCGAGCAAAAGCGCCTGCTGGCTCCGCTGGATCACACCGACCCGGCTCATTGCCTGGTTTCCGGCACCGGTCTGACCCATCTGGGCAGCGCCTCCACGCGCGACAGGATGCACCAGCAGGTCGAGGCGCAGCAGGCCGAAGGCAAGCTCACCGACTCCATGCAGATGTTCCAGTGGGGCATGGCCGGTGGGCGTCCGGCGGCCGGCAGCGAAGGCGCGCAGCCGGAGTGGTTCTACAAGGGCGACGGCAGCATCGTGGTTCGCCCCGGCGAGGATTTCCCGGTGCCCGATTTCGCCGAGGACTTCGGCGAGGAGCCCGAGCTGACCGGCCTCTACGTGATTGGTGACGATGGCCAGCCGTATCGCATCGGTTTCGCACTGGGCAACGAGTTCTCCGACCACGTGGTCGAGCGCAAGAACTACCTTTACCTGGCGCACTCGAAGCTGCGCTTCTGCTCCTTCGGCCCGGAAATGCTGATCGGCGAGCTGCCGCGGCATCTGTCCGGCGTCAGCCGCATCCGCCGTGGCGACCAGGTATTGTGGGAGAAGGAGTTCCTCTCCGGTGAGGACAACATGTGCCACAGCCTGGAGAACCTGGAATACCACCACTTCAAGTATCGCCAGTTCCTGCGTCCGGGTGACGTGCATGTGCACTTCTTCGGTACCGCGACGCTGTCCTTCGCCGACGGCATCAAGGCGCAACCGGGGGACACCTTCGAAGTCAGCCTGGAAGCGCTGGGCGAGCCGCTGCGCAACGGAATTCGTGTGCACGCGCCAGCGGTGAAGGTGGGCGGTGTACGCCAGCTTTAAGCCGCTGTCAGGCCCGGCTGTGCTGCGGGCGGATCGAGAATCCGCTCGCCGGATTAGCGAATTGCGCCCTCACCAGAGGACGAATTTTTTAAGTTATCACTTATCATATGTCTGACAACTGCAGTAGAGTTGTCATTCCTCGGCTTCCAGGGTCGAGGCCTCATTCATTGTCCGGGGCGGCGTTGCCGTCCCACCTGACAGGAGAACGCCATGCTGAGTCTGACTGGCCACAATTACATCGGCGGTGAGCGCCGCGCCGCCGGCACCGTGGAGCACAAGAGCCTCGACGCCAGCAGCGGTGAAGCGCTGCCGTACACCTTTATCCAGGCCACGCCGGAAGAAGTCGACGCTGCCGCCCAGGCTGCCGCTGCCGCTTATCCGATCTACCGCAATCTGTCGGCCGAGCGCCGTGCCGAGTTTCTCGACGCCATCGCCGACGAGATCGATGCCCTCGGTGACGATTTCGTCGCCCTGGTCACCCGCGAAACCGCACTGCCGGCTGCCCGCATTCAGGGTGAACGTGGTCGTACAAGTGGCCAGATGCGCCTGTTCGCCAAGGTGCTGCGTCGTGGCGACTTCTACGGTGCGCGCATCGACCGCGCCCTGCCGGATCGTCAGCCACTGCCGCGCCCGGATATCCGTCAATATCAGATCGGCGTCGGTCCGGTCGCCGTGTTCGGCGCCAGCAACTTCCCGCTGGCCTTCTCCACCGCCGGTGGCGATACCGCCTCGGCCCTGGCTGCCGGCTGCCCGGTGGTGTTCAAGGCGCATAGCGGCCACATGGCCACTGCCGAATGCGTGGCCGATGCAGTGATCCGCGCCGCCGAGAAAACCGGCATGCCCAAGGGCGTGTTCAACATGATCTTCGGCGGCGGCGTCGGCGAGATCCTGGTCAAGCACCCGGCCATCCAGGCCGTCGGCTTCACCGGTTCGCTGAAAGGCGGTCGCGCCCTGTGCGATATGGCCGCTGCCCGCCCGCAGCCGATCCCGGTGTTCGCCGAGATGTCCAGCGTCAACCCGGTTATCGTCCTGCCCGGCGCCCTGAAGGCGCGTGGCGCCACAGTGGCCAAGGAGCTGGCTGGCTCCGTGGTACTGGGCTGCGGCCAGTTCTGCACCAACCCGGGGCTGGTTATCGGCATTCGCGGCGCCGAATTCAGTGAGTTCGTCGCCGGCCTGGCTGATGCCATCGGCGCACAACCGGCGCAGACCATGCTCAACGCCGGCACCCTGCGCAGCTACGCCAACGGCGTCGCGCAGCTCAAAGGCCATGCCAAGGTCAGCCATCTGGCGGGTAACGAGCAGGCCGGCAACCAGGCGCAGCCGCAGCTGTTCAAGGCCGACGTGAGCATGCTGCTCGAAGGCGACCACCTGCTGCAGGAAGAAGTCTTCGGCCCGACCACCATCGTCGTCGAAGTCGCCGACAGCGCCGAGCTGACCCGTGCCCTGCAGAGCATGCACGGCCAGCTGACCGCCACCCTGATCGCCGAGCGTGAAGACCTGACTGCCTTCCGCGACCTGCTGCCGCTGCTGGAAGTCAAAGCCGGCCGTGTGCTGCTCAATGGTTACCCGACCGGCGTGGAAGTCTGCGACTCCATGGTTCATGGTGGCCCGTACCCGGCGACTTCCGACGCCCGCGGTACTTCGGTCGGCACCCTGGCGATTCACCGCTTCCTGCGTCCGGTCTGCTACCAGAACTACCCGGACGAGGTGCTGCCGGAGGCGCTGCAGAACGCCAACCCGCTGGGCATTCAGCGTCTGGTCGACGGCGTGCACAGCCGTGACGCGCTGAGCTGATCCGAGCGCTGTAACGAACAATGCCGCACCCGTGAGGGGGCGGCATTTTTCATTCAGAAGGCTGCGTCTTTATTTGGCCGCGGCCTGGGTTTTCTCCACCGCCTGGATGATCACCTTGGCCACATCGGCCGGACGCGACTGCTGCGGCACGTGGCTGGCGGCGACCTCGGTGGTTTGCGCGCCGATCTTCTTGGCGAAGTCGCGCTGCATCTCCGGCACGATCATGCGGTCATCGCTGGCGACCAGGTACCAGGACGGCTTCTGTTTCCAGGCTGCGACGCTGGTGCGCTCATCGAACGCCGCTGCGCGGATCGGGCCTTGCGTGGCGGTCATCACTGCCGTCTGCGCGGCTGGCAGGTCCTGTGCGAAGTCGGTCGCCATGCCCTGCGGCGTCATGTACAAAAAGCCGTTCTTGTCCGCCGCGATCTGGCTCGAACCCGGCGCGGTGCGGTAGCCGCTGTAGAGCTCGCCGCTGGACTGACCGGCGTTGGGGGCGAACGCGGCGACATAGACGAGGCTGCGCACTTTCTCGTCGGCCCCGGCCTCGGTGATCACCGTGCCGCCCCAGGAGTGGCCGACCAAAACCACGTCGCCGTCCTGGTTGTTCAGCACGCGCTGGGTGGCGGCCACGTCATCGGCCAGCGAGGTCAGCGGGTTCTGCACCACGGTGACCTTGATGCCTTTTTCCTGCAGCAGCGGCACGACCTTGGCCCAGTCGGAGCCGTCGGCGAAGGCGCCGTGGACGATCACCACCGAGGGCTTGGCCTCGGCAGCCTGGGTATTGATGGCGAAGAAGGGGCTGGCAATGGCGAGGGCCAGGATCAACGGCTTGGAATTGAACATGATTGAATCTCCTGTGCTTGGGGGAGTTCAGTGTCGATAATGCGCCGGTGTCCCGGTATCGGTCGTTTATCCGAGGTCTGCAAAAAAAGGAGAGCTGCATGGTGAGTGACGCCGTCGCGCTGGAAGACGCCATGCTGGCGCTGGCCATGGTCGGTGACCTGAGCATGGGCCAGCCCATCGATCAGTCGCGCCGTACCGCGCGCCTTGCGCAGTGGCTGGTGCAGGCCAGTGGCGGCGAGTCGGCGCTGATCGATGCGGCCCGCCAGGTGGCGCTGCTGCGTTGGTCGGGCTGCACGGCCAACGCCGAGGGCTTCATGCGCCTGTTTGGCGACGATGTCGGCGGGCGCCGCGACATGCTCGCGCACACCCTCGATGCCGCTGGCCAGCGCGCCATGCTGCGCACCACGCCCTTGGCCGTGGTGCACTGCGAAGTGGCCGGCGAGGTGGCCCGCACCCTCGACTTGCCGGGGCAGGTCGAGCTGGGGCTGCGGCACATCTTCGAATGCTACGACGGCAGCGGCCGGCCGCTGGGCCTGCGTCATCCCGATATTCCGCAGGTGGTCTATCACGTGGTGCTGGCCGGCGATCTGGAAATCCTCTCGCGCGTCCATGGTCTGGAGGCGGCGCTGGAATGGATCGGCGCACAGGGCGATCGCCGCTATCCCGCTGCCCTCGCCGCATTGCTTATCCGTCACGCAGCGGATTGGCTGGACGCACTGCGCACGCCCGAGGGCATGCGGCCTGGCGTCGGGCCGCAGGTCTCGCTGACCCTGGTGGGCGACGTGATCGATCTCAAGCTGTCCTGGCTGGCCGGCTATTCACGCCAGGCTGCCAGCCTGGTGCGCGATGCCGGCCGGCTGTGGGGCTTGCCCGAAGATCGCCTCGACATGCTCGCCAAGGCGACGCTGATCCATGGCCTGGGGCGCGCGGCCGTGCCCAATCGAATCTGGAGCACGCCCGGCCCGCTGCTCGAAGGCGACCTCGAATCGGTACGCCTGGTGCCCTACTGGACGCACCGCGCCTGCAGCCAGATCGGCGGCCTGAGCGAAGCCGGGCAACTGGCCGCGCATGCCTACGAACGGCTGGATGGCAGCGGCTATTTCCGCTCGCTGAGTGGTGATGCCCTGAGTGGCGAACACCGACTGCTGAGCGCCGCACTGGCCTGGCTCGCATTGCGCGGCGAGCGCCCCTGGCGAGCGGCTCTCAGTGACGAGCAGGCCGCCGGCGTATTGCTGGATGAAGCCGAGCAGGGCCGCTTCGACCCACGCGCCTGCCAGGCAGTGATCAGCGCGGCGCATGGCGAGCAGGCGCCGCTGGTCAGCAAACCCGGCAACGGCCTGCTCAGCGAGCGCGAGACGCAGATCCTGCAGCGCATCAGCAGCGGGGCGAGCAACAAGGAAGTGGCGCGCGACCTGGGCATCAGCCCGAGCACGGTGCGCACCCATGTCGAAAGCGTGTTCCGCAAGTTGCAGTGTTCGACGCGAGCGGCAGCGACCCTGAAGGCGCTGACCTTGGGAGTGATTTGAGGCAGGGGCGGCGGCTCAGTCGCCCCCGCCGGCACCATCTCCCCCGCCGCCCGAGTCGAAGCCCCCGTCACCGTATCCAGGGCTGGAATCCTGCCCGCTCAGGCCGCTTCTCCTGCTTTTGCCCGCGCGTGACTTGGGCCTCGAGCGTTGCCACGAATAGATGAAGAGCACTGCGAATGCGATAGCGATCAGCGGCAGAATATCCATGCGTGTTTCTCTCCATTGCCTGGCGATGGTCCTGGCGGCACTGGCCTGACGCCTATCCAGTGAAAACCTCGGTGCTAGAGAGGCGTCCGAGTCGCCTACAGCGCACTTTCCGCAAGCGCCGGCACGGTAAACTGAAACTCCGACCCCTTGCCCAATTCGCTCTGGACGCCGATATGCCCGCCGTGGGCTTCCACTATGCCTTGGGTAATGTACAAACCAAGCCCGGTCCCGGTTGGATTGCCATCCTTCGCCGTCCAGTAACGGTCGAACACATGGGGCAGGTGCTCCTTGGGGATGCCTTCGCCGGTATCGCGCACAGTAAATAGGATGTCATCACCGACAGATTTCGCGTGGACTCCGACCTTGCCCTGTCGTGGGGTGAACTTGATCGCATTGCCGATCAGGTTCGAGAGCACCTGAAACAGCCGCTCTGGATCAGCGTGAATGCGCAGATCGGGATCAGCCTCGAAGGAAATACTGATGTCCTTGTCAAGGGCGAGGGGGGCGAGCAGCGATTGCGCCTCTTCGAACATGTGCCCGACATCGAGCTTCTGCGGGGTGATGGTATAGCGACCCGCGTCGATCTTCGACGTGTCGAGCAGGTCCTCGAGCAGGGTATTCATCCGTCCGGCAGCCTGCTGCATGGTGTCGAGTGCCGTGGCGATGCGTCGTGAGGTGTGCGGGCCGTCGGAGCTGAAAGTCTTCTGCATCATGCCGCAGAGCATCGAAATCACCGTCATGGGGTTCCTCAGGTCATGCGATACCACGGCAACCAGCTCGTCACGAGCACGCACCGCCTCCTGCTCGCGGCGGACTTGCCGGGCTAGGTCATGCTCCAGCGCCGAGCGGCGCAGGTCGTTGGCCGCAAACAGATCTCCCTGGCTCCATTTGGTTGAGATACCGGCCATTTCGACCTTCCAGATTTCGAACGATGTACGAGGCCGCAAGCGCAGGCCGGCATCGGAATTTTCCAAGTCCAGGGGTTTGCGCGGATCGCCGCTCCAGTTGATGCTTTCCTTCACCTCCGGACGAAACCACAGCACAGCGTTATCCACCGGTTTGGGCAGGCTCATCGCAAGTACGCCGCTGGCCACCTGCGGATACTGCGCCGCGGGCGGATAGACAGCACAAAGGTGGTGACTGGAAAACACCGACTCGCCCCTGTCCTGCAACCATTGGTGCAGCGCGCGGATTTCCTGGGGCTCCGGGCAGTTGCCGTATCGGTGTAACTGCTTGTCTTCGATGATGGCGACACCGCCAGCCACCGTCAGCGCCATCAGCACCTCAGGTTGCCCTGCCAGCCCATCGAAAACAGTCTGCGGCGAATCGATCATTGCCTGATTGAGCAGCGTCAGCGCATCGATTTTCTCCTCCCGCTGGCGGTTGATCTCCAGCGACTCCATGGCGCTGATCTGTAACGACAACACCTGACCGATAGTCTGGCAGGCGCTGCGCAGCTCATGCGGTACGTGCAACGGCTGGCGATTGCCGCAACTGATCAGGCCCCAGAGTTTGTCGTCCTTGAGCAGGGAGATACTCATCGACGACAGCACCCCCATGTTCTTCATGTACTGGCAGTGAATCGGGGAAACGCTGCGCAAGGTGGCGAAGCTCAGGTCCAGCGGGGTCTGCGTGTCGGGACGCAGCTTCGGCACCAGAGGCACCGGTTGGTAATCGGCGTTGGGGATGATTCGCAGCCAATTGGTGCGATACAGCTCGCGGGCCTGTTCGGGTATGTCCGAGGCGGGGAAGAACAGGCCATTGAAGAGCTCCATTGACGGCGCGGTGGCTTCAGCGATGACCTGACCATGGCCCTCTTCCTCGAAGCGGTAGATGAGCACCCGGTCATAACCGGTCATCGCCTGAATTTCCCTGACACTGATGTCATACAGCTCCTGCAGCGTGGTCGCTACCTGCAGGCGCTGGAGCAGGCGGGCCAGGTTGGTGTTGAGCCCCGCGACGTTTCGCGGCTGGAAATTTTCCACGTGGATTTCCAGCTCCAGGATCAACACACCCTGATACCGGTGCAACAAACCCTCGAATGCCGTGCCATTGATGTGAAAGTGAAGGGGCCCTGCGTCGGCGAACGCTGGCCGCACCAACGCCTCGCGTACTGCTTCGGTATGGGCCTGGCCAATCAGCTTGTCTAACGGTTGGCCGATCAGATCTTGCGGCGTGTGCGCCAGCAAGGTTTCGACATTGGCGCTGATCTGGATGATCTCCAGAGCGGGCTCGCTGAGTGTCAGCAGCAAGCCATGGGGCTGAATCGCGCCGGGGAAGCGGATCGGCTCGTCGGCGCAGTTGTTCAGCAAGTCTTCAAAGGCATCTTGGTTCTGCGGGGTCATATCAGTACCTCTCTGCTTTCGAGCCAGCGCTCGAAACAGCCGAATGTGGCTCGGGCCGCCATGACAACGGCTCCGCGTTCGCCCGTATCCAGGGATCGGCTACCCAGATAGGCAATGAAATTACGCCAGCGTCGCCCGGTGTTGGCGCCGTAGATATCGAGAAATGCCGCTCCGTTGTCGGCATTCAGGCCCAGCCGCGAAGCCATTTCCCGGCGCAGGATTTGCCCACCGAGCGTTGCCCCTTCGAGCACATATAGAACGCCCAGGCAGGTGGGCCTGCAGTTAATTGCCGGCAATGAATGGCAGATCGGCAAACACTCGAGGGCCTCGGCTGACAGGCCTAACGCATGCAGGTCTTTGCACAGTGTGGGCGCTTTGAGACGCGACACCAGATCGAAATCGGCAGACGTCACGTCGCTGGCGAGCAACGCGTTTTCAAGCGGCATATAGAAGCCGTAATACGCCTGCATCAGTCGTTGAAAGGCGTTCGTGTCGAGCAGGTCAGAGAAAAAAGGAAGCTGTCTTTCCAGCCTGATGTGCAGTTCCGCAGTACCGGCCCGCAGATCTTGCAGCACCGGCAGCACAGGAACTTCGCGTGCCTTGGCTTGCATGTGGGACGCTCTTGTGAGGGCCACTTGTGGCCAATTTTAAGATGAGCAGGGGCTAACCCTATCACGCGAGATGGGATATCCAAGCTAAAAAGGCTCAATCCGGATAAGCGTTGCTGAAGGCCAGCCTCGCTCCGGCTTTCGTAGACGGGCTCTACCCAGTTAACACAGTCACTTGGATTTCTTCTTTGCACTCAGGCGCTTTTCCAGGCGTTCCAGCTCTGCCAATTCCTGACCATCGGCTGCCAGGGCTTCGGCGCTGCGGCGGTGTTGGTCGAATGTCTCGTAACGTTCGTGGGCCACCTGCTTCATTTGCTCATGGCTGATGCTACCGGCGGTGCGCAGCAGCGGTTGCTCGTTAAAGGCCATAAAGCTGTCGATGTATTGCCGCCAATCGGCGAGCATCAAGTGCTTACGCTGCTCAGCGCGTAGCTCGGCGAAGTCGAGGAACATGCCGACCAGGCGATTGAGCTGGTCTAGCTCCTCGGCATTCAGATAGTTCTTGGCCACCACAACATCGGCCTTGCGCACCCGGTCGCCCTTGAAGCTAAGCAGGTTCATATTGGGTGCGCTGGCATCGGCGCGCTGTACGATCAGCTCGGCGGCGGTGTGGCCGGTAACGGCGAAGAACAGCTTGTTCTGCACTTCGGCAAACAAGCGAGCGGTGTCCTGCTCATTGGCGCGATAATCCTCGGCCAAGGTGAAGAGATCACGTACCTTTTGGTAGAAGCGCTTCTCCGAGGCCCGTATGTCACGGATGCGCTTGAGCAGCTCATCGAAGTAGTCCCAGCGGGGCTCCTTCAATCGGGCGTCGTCCATCACGAAGCCCTTCTGCAGGTACTCACCCAAGGTGCGCGTGGCCCACTGACGAAACTGGGTGCCACGCGTTGAGCGCACCCGGTAGCCTACGGCGATGATCATGGGCAGGGCGTAGTACGCCAGCTTGCGTTTGACCTGGCGCGAACCCTCGATTTGAACTGTCAAGTTTTCCTTGACGGTTGCCTCTTCTGCCAGCTCACCCTCCGCAAGGACGTTCTGTACATGCAGACTGATATTCTGCTTGCTGGTCTGATACAGCTCAGCCATTTCCAACTGCGTCAACCAGACCTGTCCATCCATTTCGCGCAACGTGAACTGCGCCAGGCCGTCTTCCGTGCTGTAGAGAATCAGGTCGCTATTGGCCATATCAACCACTCACCTCCGGTTCATCCATAAACGTTGCTTACTGCAAGGGGGTTGGCGCTTAGCCATGTTCATTGCCCCTCAACGCTATAAGAAGCTCACATTCAAGGGCAACAGAAACGAAGAAGCCCGCACGGTGGCGGGCTTCTGAAATGGCGCATCCGGCGGGATTCGAACCCACGACCCCTGCCTTCGGAGGGCAGTACTCTATCCAGCTGAGCTACGGATGCGTTGCGGGGCGCAATGATACGCATCTGGGCGCTTAGCGTCCATCGTGCATGAGTGTGCATTATTCAGAACGCACTTTACACTTTTGCAGTGGTTAAGAACCGCATGACCAAGTTTTTTATCATTCTTTCGTCGATTTAGCCCCTCCGGCTATTGCCCTTTGCCGTTGCCGCTCCTAGGATTCGTTTGAGATTTCAAACGGCGCGTTCGGTCATTCTGAACCCCCGCACGTTCAACGGCTCTGAATCCATTACCAGGCACCCGCAAGGCTAAATTTTCCGCCTGCGGGCTCTGTCCGTGACTCCAACGACTTTGCACCGACGCCCGGGCGCCGGAACTGAAGGAGACTGCCATGCAACTGAAAGACACCCAGCTGCTGCGCCAGCAGGCCTATATCGATGGCCAGTGGCTGGACGCCGACAGCGGTCAGACCATTGCCGTGAACAACCCGGCGACTGGCGAAATCATCGGTCACGTGCCGAAGATGGGCCGTGCGGAAACCCGTCGCGCCATTGAGGCCGCCGAGAAGGCGCTGCCGGCCTGGCGTGCGCTGACTGCCAAGGAGCGCGCCAACAAGCTGCGCCGCTGGTTCGAGTTGCTGATGGAGAACCAGGACGACCTCGGTCGCCTGATGACCCTGGAGCAGGGCAAGCCGCTGGCCGAAGCCAAGGGCGAGATCGCCTATGCTGCCTCCTTCATCGAGTGGTTCGCCGAGGAAGCCAAGCGCGTCTACGGTGACGTGATTCCCGGCCACCAGCCGGACAAGCGCCTGATCGTGATCAAGCAGCCGATCGGCGTCACCGCCGCCATCACCCCGTGGAACTTCCCAGCCGCGATGATCACCCGCAAGGCCGGCCCGGCACTGGCCGCCGGTTGCACCATGGTGATCAAGCCGGCTTCGCAGACGCCGTTCTCCGCCCTGGCCCTGGTCGAGCTGGCCGAGCGCGCAGGCATCCCGAAAGGCGTGCTGAGCGTGGTCACCGGCAGCGCCGGCGAAGTGGGTGGCGAGCTGACCAGCAACCCCATCGTGCGCAAGCTGTCCTTCACCGGCTCGACCGAGATCGGTCGCCAGCTGATGGCCGAATGCGCCCAGGACATCAAGAAGGTGTCGCTGGAGCTGGGCGGCAACGCGCCGTTCATCGTCTTCGATGACGCCGATCTGGATGCCGCCGTGGAAGGCGCGCTGATCTCCAAGTACCGCAACAACGGCCAGACCTGCGTCTGCGCCAACCGCATCTACGTGCAGGATGGTGTCTACGACGCCTTCGCCGAGAAGCTGATCGCCGCTGTATCCAAGCTGAAGATCGGCAACGGTCTTGAAGATGGCACCACCACCGGCCCGCTGATCGACGAGAAGGCCGTGGCCAAGGTGCAGGAGCACATCGCCGACGCGGTGAACAAGGGCGCCAAACTGGCCCTGGGCGGCAAACCGCATGCCCTGGGTGGCACCTTCTTCGAGCCGACCATTCTGGTGGACGTGCCGAAAACCGCTGCCGTGGCCAAGGAAGAAACCTTCGGCCCGCTGGCGCCGCTGTTCCGCTTCAAGGACGAGGCCGAGGTGATCGCCATGGCCAACGATACCGAGTTCGGCCTGGCTTCCTACTTCTATGCCCGCGACCTGGGCCGCGTATTCCGCGTGGCCGAGGCGCTGGAGTACGGCATGGTGGGCATCAACACCGGCCTGATCTCCAACGAAGTCGCGCCGTTCGGCGGCGTGAAGGCTTCCGGCCTGGGCCGCGAAGGCTCCAAGTACGGGATCGAGGACTACCTCGAGATCAAGTACATGTGCCTGGGCGGCATCTAGTCGCTGCTGCACTCGGCCGGACGTCGTTGGCGCAAACGGGAAAAATGCTCATTGGCTACAGCCAACTCCGCTTTTCCCGTTTGCGCCGCCTAGCCCGGCCATCGCTCGCGACGCGCCTAGCGTTCTGATCCGGGTCGTAGCGAGCCAGAATTTCCCCCGCCTCCGGCGGCCCGACGCAGTCGATCATCGTATGCTGCGGCGATCCCCCTCCAGAGGCATTTCCTTGAACCGAGCCGCCCGATGACGGCCATGAGGACACCATGAGCAAGACCAACGAATCCCTGCTGCAACGCCGTGCCGCCGCCGTACCGCGCGGTGTCGGCCAGATCCACCCGATTGTCGCCGAGCGCGCCGAGAACGCCACCGTGTGGGACGTCGAAGGCCGCGAGTACATCGACTTCGCCGGCGGCATCGCCGTGCTGAACACCGGCCACCTGCATCCGAAGGTGGTTGCCGCCGTTCAGGAGCAGCTGACCAAGCTGTCGCACACCTGCTTCCAGGTACTGGCCTACGAGCCCTACATCGAGCTGTGCGAAGAGATCGCCAAGCGCGTGCCGGGCAACTTCGCCAAGAAGACCCTGCTGGTCACCTCCGGCTCTGAAGCCGTCGAGAACGCCGTGAAGATCGCCCGCGCCGCCACCGGCCGCGCCGGCGTGATCGCCTTCACCGGCGCCTACCACGGCCGCACCATGATGACCCTGTCGCTGACCGGCAAGGTGGTACCGTACTCCGCCGGCATGGGCCTGATGCCCGCTGGCGTGTACCGCGCCCAGGCGCCGTGCCCGCTGCATGGCGTGAGCGAGGACGAGTCCATCGCCAGCATCGAGCGCATCTTCAAGAACGACGCGCAGCCGCAGGACATCGCCGCGATCATCATCGAGCCGGTGCAGGGCGAGGGCGGTTTCTACGTCAACTCCCCGGCCTTCATGCAGCGCCTGCGCGCCCTGTGCGACCAGCACGGCATCCTCCTGATCGCTGACGAAGTGCAGACCGGCGCCGGCCGTACCGGCACCTTCTTCGCTACCGAGCAACTGGGCGTGGTGCCAGACCTGACCACCTTCGCCAAGTCCGTCGGCGGCGGCTTCCCGATCTCCGGCGTGTGCGGCAAGGCCGAGATCATGGACAAGATCGCCCCCGGTGGCCTGGGCGGCACCTACGCCGGCAGCCCGATCGCCTGTGCTGCGGCTCTGGCCGTGCTAAAGGTGTTCGACGAGGAGAAACTGCTGGAGCGCAGCCAGGCCGTGGGCGAGAAGCTCAAGGCCGGCCTCAAGACCATCGCCGAGAAGCACAAGGTGATCGGTGACGTACGTGGCCTGGGTTCGATGGTCGCCATCGAGCTGTTCGAAGGCGGCGACCACAGCAAGCCGGCGGCCGAGCTGGTAGGCAAGATCGTCGCCCGTGCGCGCGAGAAAGGCCTGATCCTGCTGTCGTGCGGCACCTACTACAACGTCATCCGCTTCCTGATGCCCGTCACCATCCCGGACGCGCAGCTGGAAAAAGGCATCGCCATCGTCGCCGAGTGCTTCGACGAGTTGGCCTGAGCCGGACCCTGAGCACGCCTGTGCGTGCTGATGAAAAGACCCGCCCTGCGCGGGTCTTTTTTTGCCTGGGCATCGAATTTCGGTTGACGAGGTAAAATGATCGTTTTACCTTGATTCGATGAATATCGACGCCAAGCTTATATCCGTGGCCGAAGAGCTGTTCGACCGTCACGGCTTCAACGCAACCGGCATGGATCGTCTGGCGCAGGCCGCCGGGATGTCCAGCCGCACGCTGTACAAGCACGCGGGCAGCAAGAACGAGCTGATCGCTGCCGTGTTGATGACACGTGGACAGCGCTTCCTGCAGCGCCTGGAGTTGGACAGCGTCGCGGCGTTGTTCGATGCACTGACCAGCTGGATGGGCGAGGAAGGTGCGCGGGGCTGTCTGTTTCTGCGTGCCCAGGGCGAACTCGGCACGGCCCTGCCGGAAGTCACCGAGGTCGTGGCGGCGTACAAGGCGCGCTTCAGCGAAACGGTGCGGCGGATTCTCACCCGTCAGTTGGGCGTCAGCCCCGATGAGGAACTGGTCGAGCAGGTGGTCATTCTCTTCGAAGGTGCCACGGCCGCGGCCAGCTACCGCGGCCCGGCTGCAGTGGCCACGGCAGGGCGCGCGGCGACGCTGCTGGCCCTGCGGGGGCAGGCATGACCCGTGAATGGCGCCTTGGTGTCACGGGCTTCGGCCTGATCGCGGTGTGCTACGGCTTCGCCCGTTTCGCTTTCGGCCTGTTCCTGCCGCAGATCGATGCTGATCTCGCTCTGCCGGACGCCGTTGGCGGCCTGATCGCCGGTGGCTCCTTTCTTGGCTACTGCCTCGCCATCGTCGTCGCCGCACAACTGACCGAGCGCCTCGGCGCGCGTACCGTCGCGTTCGTTGCCGCATCGATCGCCATGCTCGGTATGCTCGGTATCGCCCTCGCGCCATCGGCGTTCTGGCTCGCCGCTGCGGTATTGCTCGCGGGCGTGAGCACGGGGCTGGCTTCACCGCCCATGGCCGCAGCAGTGGCGGCGATCGTCCAGCCGCAGCGTCAGGACGGCACCAATACCCTGATCAACGCCGGCACCAGTGCAGGCGTGATTCTGTCCGGCCCGGTCGCACTGATGTTTGGCGCCGAGTGGCGGCTGGCCTACGGCGTTTTCGCAGCCGCGGCATGCGTGCTGGCGGTGCTGGCGATTTTGCATGTGCCGCGTACCGCCGCGCCGCCTGTGCAGGCTCACGCTGGCGCTGCACTGTTCAGCGCCACCTTGAAGCGACTGGTGGTGGCGTCCCTGCTGATGGGCGCGGCCAGTACGGCCTTGTGGTCGTTCGGCAGCGAGATCGTGGCGCAGCGTCTGGGGTGGCAGAGCGCTGGGGCCGGATTGCTCTGGGTGGTGATCGGCGCCGCCGGGATCGCCGGTGCCGGGGCTGGCGCTCTGGTCGCCAGACTGGGCATCGACTGGGCGCACCGGCTGTGTCTGGCCGCGCTGGCGGCGGCCATCGTCCTGGTCGGCATGGGTGGCATGCCGGCCCTGGTGCTGCTCGGCGGCGCGCTGTTCGGCGCGGCCTACATCACGCTGAGCGGCATCTATCTGGTCTGGGGCGTGGCGGCATTGTCAGAACGCCCCGCCACCGGACTGACCATCGCCTTTCTTGGCATTGCCGTTGGCCAGACGTTGGGTGCACCGGTGTTCGGCGCTCTGGCGAGCTGGCTGAGCCTGACGCATGCCGTGGTGCTTTTCGCGTTGCTGGCGTTGCTGGCAGGCACCATGCGCTCGGCTGTAGTCGAGGCTGTGCCCGCGGGCTGAGGCAGCCATTGCGCAGAAAAAGACCCGCGCGAGGCGGGTCGAAGGGTGACAAGCAACAACAGGATTCGGCGAGCCCGGAACCAGTGCGTCAGGCTCGGGGTCAGGTACTTACTTGGACTCGAAGATCACGTAGACCTTGCGGCAGGCTTCCAGCACTTCCCAGGTGCCGGAGAACCCGGCGGGAATCACGAAGCGGTCGCCGGCGCGTACGGTCTTGGCGTTGCCATCGGCATCACGCAGCACGGAAACACCCTGGAGGATCTCGCAGTACTCGTGCTCGGTGTAGTTCACCGTCCACTGGCCCACTGCACCTTCCCAGATGCCGGTGCTGAACTGACCGCAGGGGCTGCTGTAATGGTTGCGTACGCTCTGCTCGGGGTCACCCTTGAGCACTTTCTCCGCTGCGGGGCGATAGTGTTCGGCGGCCGTGCCGGCCTGGGCGAAGTCGACGATCTGCTCGATGTTCATCTGGCTGTTCCGTGGTGGTCGATGGCGGCAGCCGCGCGGCCGGCAGGGCGCGACGGCAAAGACGTGGCAGCAGTCTATGTTTAAAAAAACGAACATGACAAGGGCTTTTACCTGCCTATGTCAAAAATATTGAAAAGCCACAGGCCTCTGGTTTAGTGTGGCGAACAGGATTTGGCCAGCGAGCTGGCCTTGCAGAATTATTGACAGTGCGCGTCCCTGCGGGCGCCGCTTCCACCCATTGAGAGGATGCCGGAATGACTAGCCTGACTCGTAGCGACTGGGAACAACGTGCCAAGACCCTGACCATCGAAACCCGCGCCTTCATCCACGGCGAATATCGCGCTGCCGAGTCCGGCGCCACCTTCGAGTGCATCAGCCCGGTCGACGGGCGTCTGCTCGGCCTGGTGGCCAGCTGTGATCAGGCCGATGCCGAGCTGGCGGTCAAGGACGCCCGCGCCACCTTCGACTCCGGCGTGTGGTCCCGTATGGCGCCGGCCCAGCGCAAGAAGGTCATGATCCGCTTCGCCGAGCTGATCGAGGAAAATGGCCAGGAGCTGGCTCTGCTGGAAACCCTGGATATGGGCAAGCCGATCAGCGATTCGCTGAGCATCGACGTGAACAGCGCGGCCAATGCCATTCGCTGGAGCGGCGAGGCCATCGACAAGGTCTATGACGAAGTTGCCGCCACGCCTCACGATCAGCTCGGGCTGGTCACCCGCGAGCCGGTGGGCGTGGTCGCCGCCATCGTGCCGTGGAACTTCCCGCTGCTGATGTCCTGCTGGAAGCTCGGTCCGGCGTTGGCCACCGGTAACTCCATCATCCTCAAGCCCTCCGAGAAGTCGCCGCTGACCGGCATCCGCATCGCCCAGCTGGCCATCGAGGCCGGCATCCCGGCTGGCGTATTCAACGTGCTACCGGGCTTCGGCCATACCGTCGGCAAGGCCCTGGCCCTGCACATGGACGTCGACACCCTGGTGTTCACCGGCTCGACCAAGATCGCCAAGCAGCTGATGGTCTACGCCGGCGAGTCGAACATGAAGCGCGTCTGGCTGGAGGCCGGCGGCAAGAGCCCGAACATCGTCTTCGCCGACGCACCTGACCTGCAGGCCGCTGCCGAAGCTGCCGCCAGCGCCATCGCCTTCAACCAGGGCGAAGTCTGCACCGCCGGCTCGCGCCTGCTGGTGGAAAACTCGATCAAGGACAGGTTCGTGCCGATGGTGGTCGAGGCGATCAAGGCCTGGAAACCGGGCAACCCGCTGGACCCGGACACCAACGTCGGTGCCCTGGTCGACACCACGCAGATGAACAACGTGCTGAATTACATCCAGGCCGGTCACGACGACGGCGCCAAGCTGGTGGCCGGCGGCAAGCGGGTGATGGAAGAGACCGGCGGCACCTACGTCGAACCGACCATCTTCGACGGTGTGAACAACGCCATGCGCATCGCCAAGGAAGAGATCTTCGGCCCGGTGCTGTCGGTGATCGGTTTCGACGATCAGGACGAGGCCATCGCCATCGCCAACGACACCGTTTACGGCCTGGCCGCTGCGGTGTGGACCAGCAACCTCTCGCGCGCCCACCTGGTGGGCAAGGCGCTGCGCGCCGGCAGCGTGTGGATCAACCAGTACGACGGCGGCGACATGACTGCGCCGTTCGGTGGCTTCAAGCAGTCCGGCAACGGTCGCGACAAGTCGCTGCACGCGTTCGACAAGTACACCGAGCTGAAGTCCACCTGGATCAAACTGTAACGGCATCGGGGCGATCACCTGGCTGTCGGCCAGGTAATCGGCTCCCCTCTCCCATTTATGGGAAAGGGGCTGGGGGAGAGGGCCGAGAACGCAGCGAAACTGCCGGCTATCTCGCTCCCGAAACCTACGGCCGGGTTCCCGAGGAACCCGGCCGTTGTCTTTGCAGCGGCTCGTCAGCCAAGGAATTCGCCAATGCGTTGGGGCACCTATTTCGCCGTCTGTGCGGCAGTCATCAGCATCGGCCTGGCGCTGGGCGTGACCATGCCGCTGGTGTCGCTGCGCCTGGAAAGCTGGGGCTACGACTCCTTCGCCATCGGCGTGATGGCCGCGACCCCAGCCGTTGGCGTGCTGCTCGGTGCCTTGCTGGCGGGGCGCCTGGCGGCACGCTTCGGCACCACCGTGCTGATGCAGCTGTGCCTGCTGCTCGGCGCGGTGTCGGTGGCGGCGTTGGCGCTGGTACAAAACTACGCGGTCTGGGTCGGCTTGCGCCTGTTCATCGGTGTGGCGCTGACTGTGGTGTTCATCCTGGGCGAAAGCTGGATCAACCAACTCGCCGTGGAGAAGTGGCGCGGCCGCCTGGTGGCCCTGTACGGCACCGGCTATGCCCTCAGCCAGCTCAGCGGCCCCCTGCTGCTCACGGCGCTCGGCACGGCGACCGACCGGGGGTTCTGGACGGGCGTGTGCCTGCTGATCGGCGGCTCGCTGATCCTGATCGGGCGCAGCGGCGCGCCGCAGGTGGATGCACACAGCGCTTCCGGGCGCGGGTTGCTGGTGTTCTGCCGCAAACTGCCGGCGATCGCCTGGGCAGTGATGCTGTTCGCCGCCTTCGAAGCGATGATGCTGACCCTGTTGCCGATCTACGGTCTGCGCCAGGGCTTCACTCAGGAAGTGGCGTTGTTCATGGTCAGCGTTGTGGTGGTCGGCGATGCGGTGCTGCAGCTGCCCATCGGCTGGCTGGCCGACCGCATGTCGCGGCAGTTGCTGTTCCGCGCCTGTGGCGTCGTGCTGCTGCTGTCCAGCCTGGCCATTCCATCCTTGCTGCACACGCCGTTGATCTGGCCGGTGCTGGTGGCCTTCGGCGCCAGTGCCGGTGGCCTGTTCACCTTGTCGCTGATCATGATCGGCGAGCGTTATCGTGACGACGAACTGGTGCGCGCCAATGCTCACGTCGCCCAGCTGTGGGGGCTGGGCTGCCTGATCGGGCCGTTGACCACCGGCGCCGTCAGCCAGTGGCTGAGCGGCCATGCGCTGCCGCTGATGATGGCCACCGGTGCGTTGGTGTTCATCATCCTGGCGAGCAAGCGTGGCGCCTTCAGCGAGATGGAGGCAGCGCGCTCCTGAATCCCCTCACCGCCATTGCCCCAGCGCCCGGGTCTGCTGCAGGTCGGCTTCCTCGATGAGCTCGGCGATGGTCGTACCGATCTGCTTCACCGCTGCCTCTAGGGCCGCGCTCGGCGGTTCGGCGTAGTTCAGGCGGATGCAGTTGCGGTACTTGCCGGCCGCGGAAAAGATGCTGCCCGGCGCGATCTGGATCTTGTGCGGCAGCAGCGCGCGATTGAGCTTCTGGCTGTCGAAGCCCTGTGGCATCTCCACCCAGAGCATGAAGCTGCCCTGCGGTCGGCTGACCCGGGTGCCGGCCGGGAAATAGCGGCTGACCCAATCCACCATCAGGTCGCGGCTGCGCAGGTACTGCGCGCGCATGCGCCTTAGGTGCGGTTCGTAATGCCCGTCCTTGAGGTATTCGGCCAGCGCCAGCTGTGGCAGCTGCGCGGTACTGCCGGTGCCCAGGTACTTCATGTGCACCACCTGCTCCAGGTAGCGCCCCGGGGCGATCCAGCCGACCCGCAGGCCTGGCGCCAGGGTCTTGGAGAATGAGCTGCAGAACAGCACGCGACCGTCCTCGTCGAAGGACTTGATGCTGCGTGGGCGCGGGTAGCTGTAGGCGAGGTCGGCGTAGACGTCGTCCTCGATGATAGCCACATCGAAGCGCTGCGCCAGAGCGACCAGGGCGCGCTTGTTGGCGTCGGGCATGATGTAGCCGAGCGGGTTGTTGCAGTTGGGAGTGAGCTGGATTGCCTTGATCGGCCACTGCTCCAGAGCCATCTCCAAGGCATCGAGGCTGATCCCGGTGAGCGGGTCGGTGGGCAGTTCCAGCGCCTTCATGCCGAAGCCCTTGAGCGCCTGCATGACGCCATGGAAGCTCGGCGAGTCGACCGCGACGATGTCACCGGGCTGGCAGATGGCGCGCACGGCCGCCGACAGGGCTTCGTGGCAACCGGTGGTGACCACCAGGTCCTGGGCTTCCAGTTGGCAACCGGAGTCGAGCATCAGCCGGGCGATCTGTTCCCGCAGGCGAATATCGCCGCGAATGCCGCCATAGGTGAGTACGTCCGGGTCCTGCCGGCGCGCCTGGCGCGACAGGTTGCGCAGCAGCGGCTTGAGCGTAGGGCTGCTGATATCTGGGCGGCCACGGCCCAACTGCAGCATGTCGTGCTGTGGCGAGCTGCTGATCAGTTCCAGTACGTGATCCCACTGCGAGACTTCCACGGGGCGCTGTGCGGCTCGACTGATCTGCGGCAGAGCGGGCATTTGCCGCCCCACCGGCACGAAATATCCGGACTTCGGTCGCGGCGCGGCCAGCCCCATGTCCTCGAGGTGGCGGTAGGCCTGCTGCACGGTGCTCAGGCTGACGCCGTGTTCCTGGCTCAGGCTGCGTATCGACGGCAGGCGGTCGCCTGGGCGGTACAGTCCCTGCTCGATACGGGTGCCGATCAGTTCGGCCAGGTTCAGATAGAGCGTCATGACAGTCGTCCGCCTGTTGCAAGGTGTCTCGACAGCAACCAGTACAGATCGCCGGGAAAAATCCCATTCAGTGGGAAAACGGCGAAATCTGTATGGAGTTAATAAGAGATTTTTGGATCTGTCATGCATTTTATGGTCACGCCATGCTGATCTCCCATGACAGAAGGCAGCGGGAGAGCAACCATGAGCGGATTCAGCAAGACAGATTTCGCAGCCGTGGGCGAGTTCGTGCGGGGAACACCGTGCAAGGATGAGGCGCGCTATTTCGGCCGCAACTGGCCGGCTTTCTGGCGGCGCCTGAATACACGGGGCATGCTGCGCAAGCTCACCGATCAGCAGTTGCGCGACATCGGCCTGAGCCGCGCCCAGGCCGAGCGCGAGGCGCGCCTGCCGTTCTGGAAGCTGTAGGGCCCTAGCTTCACTATACGGCTCGCCCGTAGGAGCGGCTTCAGCCGCGATGTGTAGGCCTACAGCAATTCTTTCAAGCGGTGCCAGGCCATCCCCAGTGCCAGCAGCGGCGAGCGCAGGTGCTTGCCGCCGGGGAAGGTCATGTGCGGGACCTGGGCGAACAGGTCGAAGCCGCGGCTTTCCTGTCCGGCGATGGCCTCGGCGAGCAGCTTGCCTGCCAGATGCGTGGCGTTGACGCCGTGCCCGGCGTAGGCCTGGGCGTGGAACACGTTGGGCTGGTCCTTGAGTCGGCCGATCTGTGGCAGGCGGTTGGCACCGATGCCGATCATCCCGCCCCACTGGAAGTCGATACGCACGTTGGCCAGCTGCGGGAATACCCTGAGCATCTTCGGCCGCATGTAGGCGGCGATGTCGGCCGGATCGCGCCCGGAATAGTGGCAGGCACCGCCGAACAGCAGGCGGCGGTCGGCCGAGAGGCGGTAGTAGTCGACGGTTACGCGCTGGTCGCACAGCGCCATGTTCTGCGGGATCAGCTGGCGCGCCTGATCTTCGGAGAGCGGTTCGGTGGCGATGATATAGCTGCCGGCCGGTAGCACCTTGCCGCTCAGCGTCGGGTTGAGACCGTTGATGTAGGCATTGCAGGCCAGCACCAGGTACCTGGCGCGCACCTGGCCGTTGGCAGTGTGCACGCGCACTTCGCTGCCGTAGTCGATGCCGGTCACCGGTGAGT
Organism: Pseudomonas sp. KB-10; assembly: GCF_018221585.1. Classification (NCBI taxonomy): domain Bacteria; kingdom Pseudomonadati; phylum Pseudomonadota; class Gammaproteobacteria; order Pseudomonadales; family Pseudomonadaceae; genus Pseudomonas; species Pseudomonas sp. KB-10. Next base: position 630,762 of record NZ_QYYB01000001.1, on the reverse strand, counting down.
CTTCGAACAGCTGCACGCCCAGCGACTGGGCGGCAGCGGCTTCGCCGAGCGCCAGGTTGAGCGGGTGCAGGTGGCCCGAGCCCATGTCGATCATGGCGCCATGGTAGTTATTGGAGCCGACCACTTCATGGATGCGCTCCTTCGGCACCATGCGCAGTTCGTGGCGATAACCGAGGCTTTCCAGCTCGGCCTTGTCCTCGGCAAAACCGTCCATGTGCGCCGGCTTGTTGGCCAGATCACAATAGCCCCAGGTCAGGTCGCAGTCGATGCGAAACTGCCCGACGCGGCTGCGCACGATCTCCACGGCTTCCAGGCCCATCAGCTTGAACTGGCGCACGCCCTCCTTGCCGACCACCGATTCGAACTGCTCGACATCATGGCCGACGCCGCGAATCAGCTGCCCGCCGTTGCGGCCGCTGGCGCCCCAGCCGATCTTGCGCGCCTCCAGCAACGCCACCGAGAGGCCTTTCTGTGCCAGCTCGATGGCCGTGTTCAGGCCGCTGAACCCGCCACCGACGATGCACACGTCCACCTGCCGTTCGCCGTCCAGCGGTGGGTAGGCCTGCTGGCGATTGACGCTGGCGGCGTAATAGGAAGCGGCATGCTGTGGGCTGTGGACGGGCTGGTGAACGCGGGCGTTCATGTGCGAAATCCTGATTGTGTTGTGTGGAAAATTCAACGCAGCATAAGCGCGTGATTGTTATCACGCCAAGAGACAGGCAGAAAAAAGCAGGCTGCCTCCGCTCATGGCGTTTTGGTCTGTCGCCGCTGAAGCGCCTCCCACAGGAAATGCTCGGCCCTGGTGGCAGGGGCTTTAGCCGCGACTAGAGGTGTCTGAGCGAATGACATTGCGGCGCCTGGCAGTAAACTTGCCGCCATCACCTAAGGATACCCAACGATGAGCTGCACCGACCGCAAGATCGACCACCTGCGCCGGCAGATTCCGCGCTTCGACTGCGTGCCCGGCTGCCATGATTGCTGCGGGCCGGTCACCGCCTCGTCCGAAGAGCTGGCGCGTCTGCCGGTCAAGAGCGATGCCGAGCACGATGCGGCGCTGGCCGAATACAACTGCGTGCATCTGGGGCCCAACGGCTGCGAGGTGTATGACCAGCGCCCGCTTATCTGCCGCCTGTTCGGCACCACGCCGAACCTGCCCTGTCCCCGTGGCCGCGGCCCCGAGCAGCCGATCGAGCCGGCGGTGGAGCGTCAGGTGCACCGGCTGATCGCCACCACGCGGCAGCGCCTGGTGTAAATCCCTGGGATGCTGTGGAGCAGCGCATAAAGAACGCCATTCCGTAGGAGCGAGCTCTGCTCGCGAACCTGGCCACGCAAAAGCTTCGCGAGCAGCTCGCTCCTACAGATTCACTCCGGTACGGAGAGTGCCAGCGATAATCCTTCTCGCTTGCAGCTTGCCGCTGCTTCACTCCGGCACCGGCAGGGCCAGCGATTCCTTCACCTCTTCCATGACGATGTAACTTTTCGATTCGCGCACGTGCGGCAGCTTGAGCAGGATGTCGCCGAGCAGCTTGCGGTAGCTGGCCATCTCGTTGATGCGCGCCTTCACCAGGTAGTCGAAATCGCCGGACACCAGGTGGCATTCCAGCACGTGCGGCAGCTTGAGCACGGCGCGGCGGAATTCCTCGAAGGTGTCGCCGGACTTGTAGTCCAGGCTGATTTCGACGAATACCAGCAGGTTGGCCTTGAGGTTCTGCGGGTTGAGGCGGGCGTGGTAGCCCATGATGATGCCTTCGCGCTCCAGGCGGCGTACGCGCTCGGTGCAGGGCGTGGTCGACAGCCCCACGCGCTCGCCCAGTTCGGTGAAGCTGATACGCCCATCCTCCTGCAGGATGCGGAGGATGTTGCGGTCGATCTTGTCCAGTTCACGACGGCTTTGATGCTGGGTTCTCATGGGGAATCCGCCTCTGCAAAACGGCTTTTTGCCAAGAATTCTCGCCAAATATAGCCGTGTATATGGTGAAAAGCACTGCGCGGCTCTTCCTATACTGCGCCCATCGACAACAATGGCCTGTAACGCACGCGCCCTGGGCGCGGCGGGGAGAAAAACATGCGTGTTCTGGTTCTCGGCAGCGGTGTGATTGGTACCGCCAGTGCTTACTACCTCGCCCGTCAGGGCTTCGAGGTGGTGGTGGTCGACCGCCAGGACGGCCCTGCCTTGGAAACCAGCTTCGCCAACGCCGGTCAGGTTTCCCCCGGCTATGCCTCGCCCTGGGCCGCCCCCGGCGTGCCGCTGAAGGCCATCAAGTGGCTGCTGCAGAAGCACGCGCCGCTGGCGATCAAGGCCACCGGTGACGTCGACCAGTACCTGTGGATGGCGCAGATGCTGCGCAATTGCACCGCCAGCCGCTATGCGATCAACAAGGAGCGCATGGTGCGTCTGTCCGAGTACAGCCGCGACTGCCTCGACGAGCTGCGTGCGGAGACCGGCATCAGTTACGAAGGCCGCCAGCTCGGTACCACCCAGCTGTTCCGTACCCAGGCCCAGGTCGATGCCGCCGCCAAGGACATCGCCGTGCTGGAAGCCTCCGGTGTGCCGTTCGAGCTGCTCGATCGCGACGGCATCGCCCGCGTCGAGCCGGCCCTGGCTGGCGTCAAACACAAGCTGGCCGGCGCCCTGCGCCTGCCTAACGACCAGACCGGCGACTGCCAGATGTTCACCACCAAGCTGGCGGACATGGCCAAGGCGCTCGGCGTCGAGTTCCGTTTCGGCCAGAACATCCAGCGCCTGGACGCCGTGGGCGACCGCATCAACGGCGTGTGGATCGACGGCAAGCTGGAAACCGCTGATCGCTACGTGCTCGCCCTCGGCAGCTACAGCCCGCAGCTGCTCAAGCCGCTGGGCGTGCGCGCGCCGGTCTACCCGCTCAAGGGTTACTCGCTGACCGTACCGATCACCAACGCCGACATGGCGCCGACTTCGACCATTCTCGACGAGACTTACAAGGTCGCCATCACCCGTTTCGACGGCCGTATCCGCGTCGGCGGCATGGCCGAGATCGCTGGTTTCGACCTGTCGCTCAACCCGCGCCGTCGTGAAACCCTGGAGATGATCACTGCCGACCTCTACCCGCAAGGCGGCGATCTGCAGCGCGCCGAGTTCTGGACCGGCCTGCGCCCGGCCACGCCTGATGGCACGCCGATTGTAGGTGGCACGGCCTTCCGTAACCTGTTCCTCAATACCGGTCACGGCACCCTGGGCTGGACCATGGCGTGCGGTTCCGGTCGTCTGCTCGCCGACCTGATGGCCAACAAGCGTCCGCAGATCAGCGCTGATGGCCTGGATATTTCGCGTTATTCGCGCAAGGCTCGCGAAGTGCACAGCGCACCGCAGCCGCTGCGCACCTGATAGGCTGCGCGGCCCGGAAAATCAAAGGAGATTCGCAGCATGTCGATCCAGCGCCTGCATGTGGCCAAACGCTACAGCGAAGTGGTGATCCACAACGGCACGATTTACCTAGCCGGCCAGTTGGCCGACGACTTCGACGGTGACATCCGCGAGCAGACCCGCCAGACCCTGGCCAACATCGACAAGATGCTGGCCGAGGGTGGCAGCGACAAGAGCAAGATCCTCTCGCTGACCATCTTCCTCAAGGACATGGCCGACTATGACGGCCTCAACGCCGAGTACGATGCCTGGGTCGCCGATGGCCATGCACCGGCCCGCGCCTGTGTCGAGGCGAAGATGTACAAACCCGAAGTGCTGGTGGAAATGTGCGTGGTGGCTGCCGTTTGAGGCAGTCGCCGCAGTGAACAGTTTTTGCGGCCCGCCATCCCTGGCGGCCGCCCTTGCGGGCCGTCGCAGAGCGACGTCAAAAATTGTTCCAGACAATTTTTTGTGTTGGCTTCTCGCCCGGCTCCCCGCCGGGCTTTTTTTATAGCCTGTAGCCGGGATGCAATCAGGGGCTTGGCAACGACCATCCCCGGATTGCATCCGGGCTACGAAATCAGCGAAGCAGTGAGAAATAACGAACCATGCGCCCTGCCCGTGCCCTGATCGATCTCGACGCCTTGCGTCACAACTATCAACTGGCCCGCGAACTCAGCGGCGCCCGCGCCCTGGCCGTGGTCAAGGCCGATGCCTACGGGCATGGCGCGGTGCGTTGCGCACAGGCGCTGGAGAGCGAGGCCGACGGCTTTGCCGTGGCCTGCATCGAAGAGGCGTTGGCGCTGCGCGAGGCCGGCATCAGGGCGCCGATCCTGCTGCTCGAAGGCTTTTTCGAGGCCGATGAACTGGCACTGATCGATCAGCATGAGCTGTGGTGCGTGATTCACGCGCAGTGGCAGATCGAGGCCGTCGAGCGGGCCCGGTTGAGCAAGCCGCTGACCCTGTGGCTCAAGCTCGACAGCGGTATGCATCGCGTCGGCCTGCATCCGGCCGAGTACCAGGATGCCTACCGTCGCCTGCTGGCCAGCGGCAAGGTCAGCAAGATCGTGCTGATGAGCCACTTCGCCCGTGCCGACGAGCCCGAGTGCGAGCGTACCGCCGAGCAGCTGGCGGTGTTCCAGCAGGCTCGCGAAGGCCTGAGCGCCGAGGTCAGCCTGCGCAATTCGCCGGCCGTGCTGGGCTGGCCCCAGGTGCCCAGCGACTGGGTGCGCCCCGGCATCATGCTGTACGGCGCCACGCCGTTCGAGCAGGCGCAGGAGCAGGCCGCGCGTTTGCGCCCGGTGATGACCCTGGAATCGAAGGTTATCAGCGTGCGCGAACTGCCGCCCGGCGAGCCCGTGGGTTACGGTGCGCGCTTCGTCTCCGAGCGGCCGACCCGCGTCGGTGTGGTCGCCATGGGCTATGCCGACGGCTATCCGCGTCATGCACCGACCGGCACTCCGGTGATGGTGGACGGCCAGCCGGCCCGCCTGATCGGCCGTGTGTCGATGGACATGCTTACCGTCGACCTCACCGACTTGCCACAGGCAGGCCTGGGCAGCCGCGTCGAACTGTGGGGCAAGCAGGTACTGGCCAGCGACGTGGCCATGGCCGCGGGCAGCATCCCCTATCAGATTTTCTGCAACCTGCGGCGGGTGCCGCTGCTCTATCTCGGGGGCTGATTCGGCCGGCTGTAGAAGAGCATGAACGCAAGTGTTGTAAATTCCGAACGCTATGCCATGATACGAACACTTTTCGTATCACTCCCAGAGGGGGACCCCAGCATTGGACGTCGGCGTTCGACTGCAATCGATTCGTAAGCTCAAAGGTCTTTCCCAGCGTGAGCTCGCCAAGCGCGCGGGCGTCACCAACAGCACCATTTCCATGATCGAGAAAAACAGCGTAAGCCCCTCGATCAGCTCGCTGAAAAAGGTGCTGAGCGGTATTCCCATGTCGCTGGTGGAATTCTTCTCCCTCGACATGGAGCAGGAGAACCAGGTTCAGGTGGTCTACCGGGCCTCCGAGCTGACCGATATCTGCAGTGGCGCGATCACCATGAAGCTGATCGGCAAGGCTCATCCGAGCCGCGCCATTTCCTTCCTCGACGAAACCTACCCGGCCGGCACCGACACCGGTGACGAGATGTACGCCCACGAGGGCGAAGAAGCCGGCATGCTGGTCGAAGGCAAGCTGGAGCTGACCGTGGGCAACGAGGTGTTCATCCTCGAACCGGGCGACAGCTACTACTTCGAGAGCAGCAAGCCGCACCGCTTCCGCAATCCGTTCGATGTACCGGCGCGACTGATCAGCGCCACCACGCCAGCGAACTTTTGATCAATAACCCTGCGACAATATGGGTTGTTTCGGCCAGGCCCGCTTGCCGTTATACTGTCGCCCGCTCGCGAAACCGTGGCCGCGGGCGTGACTAGCCACGAAGAGGGTGTACCGTGAATCTGATGAAGAAAATGCTGGCAGTACCGGCTGCCGTATTGGCCCTGTGGGCAGTGACTGCTCAGGCCACGACCGATGAAGCCATCGCCGAGCGCCTCAAGCCTGTAGGCGAGGTGTGCATCATGGGCGAAGAGTGCAAGGGCGTCGAAACCGTCGCTGCATCCGCTGGTGGCGGTGCGCGTACCGCTGACGACATCATCGCCAAGCATTGCAACGCCTGCCATGGCGCTGGCGTACTGGGCGCTCCGAAGATCGGTGACACCGCTGCCTGGAAAGAGCGCGCCGATCACCAGGGCGGCCTCGACGGCATCCTCGCTGCAGCCATCTCCGGCATCAACGCCATGCCGCCGAAAGGTACCTGCGCCGACTGCTCGGACGACGAGCTGCGTGAGGCGATCAAGAAGATGTCCGGTCTGTAAGACCCGCCGCTTCCCTGAAAAAACCGCCCTCCGGGCGGTTTTTTCGTTTCTGGCGATGGCATGCAACCATGCCGGTATCCAGGCAGTCCAAGCAGCATTCATGGATGTCGCGAGGAGCACCAGATGCCGCACAGCTGTACCCTCGAGCAAGCCGTCGACCACGTGTTGAGCAAGATCGACGGGCCAATTCATCTAGGCCTGCCGCTCGGTCTGGGTAAACCCAACCGCTGGGTCAATGCGCTGTATGAGCGCGTGCGGGATCTGCCCGAACGGCAGCTGACCATCTACACCGCGTTGTGCCTCGCGCGGCCACGTGCCGACCAGGACCTGCAGCGGCGTTTTCTCGAGCCCTTCGTCGACCGGGTCTACGGCGATTATCCCGAGCTGCAGTTTCTGGCCGATCTGCACACCGGCAATCTGCCGGCCAACGTGCGCGTCGAACAGTTCTTCTTCCAGCCGGGCAGCCTGCTCGAATGCGAGCCGGCGCAGCAGGATTACATCAGCAGCAATTACAGCCATGTCGCCCGCGACCTCAATGCCAAGGGCCTGAACCTGGTGGCGCAGCTGGTCGCCGCCGATCCCGCGCAGCCCGAGCACTTCAGCCTGAGCTGCAACCCGGATGTCACCCTCGACCTGCTGCCCTTGCTACAACGCCGTCGCGCGGCAGGCGAAACCGTGCTCAGTGTCGCGCAGATTCACCGTGACCTGCCCTACATGGCCGGCGATGCCCAGGTGCCGCGCGATACCTTCGATATCCACATCGTCGAGGAGGAGCGGACCACGCTGTTCTCCACGCCGAACATGCCGGTGACGTTGCAGGATCACTGCATCGGTCTGCTGGCCAGCACGCTGGTGCGCGATGGCGGCACCCTGCAGATCGGCATCGGCGCGATGGGTGATGCCCTGGCCGCAGCCCTGATGGCCAGGCAGCAGGACAACGACCGTTATCGTGCCGTGCTGCAGGCGCTGTGCGATGGCGACACCTGGGCCGAAGAAATCGGCGCCAACGGTGGTCTGGCAGCGCTCGAGCAGGGCCTGTATGGCTGCAGCGAAATGTTCGTCAATGGCCTGCTGGCGCTGGCCGAGGCTGGCCTGCTGCGTCGTGCGGTCTATCCGGAGCTGCGTCTGCAGCACCTGGCGCACGGCGGTGCGCTGGACGATCAGGGCCGCCCGCACAGCGTGCAGGCGCTGCTCGATGCCGGGCTGGCGTCAGCGCTGCAGCCTTCGGACCTGAACTGGCTGCGCGACAGCGGTCTGCTGCATGGCGATGTGCAGCTGGAAGAAGGTTGCTTGCATCTGCCGGATGGCAGCCGTGCGGCAGCGGATCTGAGTGACCCGGATACCCAGGCTCGCCTGCAGCCCTGGCTCGGCCGTGCGCAAGGTGGCGTCGTATTGCATGGCGGCTTCTTCCTCGGGCCGGAGGGTTTCTACCGCCGCCTGCGTGAGCTGGATGAGGCCCAGCGGCAGCGCTTTGCCATGACCGGTATCCGTTACATCAACGAACTGTACGGCGAGGAGGGGCTCAAGCGTCTGCAGCGCCGCGATGCGCGCTTCATCAACACGGTGTTCACCATGACCCTGCTGGGGGCGGGCGTGGCCGATCAGCTGGAAGACGGACGCGTGCTCAGCGGCGTCGGCGGGCAGTACAACTTCGTTGCCCAGGCCCATGCGCTGGAGGACGCGCGCTCGATTCTGCTGCTGCGCAGCTGGCGCGAGTCGGGTGGTGAGGTCAGCTCCAACATCGTCTGGGAATATGGCCACGCCACCATTCCCCGGCATCTGCGCGATATCGTGGTGACCGAGTACGGTATCGCCGATCTGCGCGGCAAGACCGATGCTCAGGTGATCGAGGCGCTGCTCAACATCAGCGACTCGCGCTTTCAGAACCAGCTGATCGAGCAGGCGCAGCAGGCGGGCAAGCTGCCGGCGGATTTTCGCCTCGATCAGCGCTTCGCCAACAATCTGCCCGAGCGTCTGCAACTGGTGCGCGAGCAGCATGCCGGGCTGTTCGCCGAGTACCCGCTGGGCAGCGACTTCAGCGCGGTGGAGCAGGACCTGGTGCGGGCGCTGAGCTGGCTCAAGAGCAAGCTGCGCCTGACCGAGGTGCTGGAGCTGGGCAAGGCCACGCTCGATGCGCCGGAGCCGGGCGCCTATCCCGAACACCTGCGGCGCATGAGCTTGGAGGCGCCGGATGGTATGCGCGAGGCGCTCTACCAGCGCCTGCTGCTGGCAGGCTTGCAGGCCACTGCCGCGCCCTAAGGCGCGCGAGGCCGTGCACGGTCCTTAGTCGAGGAAGCGCACCTGGCCGTTCTCCAGGGCGGCGACACGGGCCAGCGATTCGACGCGGTAGCCTTCGCTCTGCAGCAGGTTGCGGCCGTCCTGGAAGGACTTCTCGATGACGATGCCGATACCGGCAACCTGAGCGCCGGCCTGCTGGATCAGGTCGATCAGCGCCTTGGCGGCGTGGCCGTTGGCGAGGAAGTCGTCGATCACCAGTACCTTGTCGGCAGCAGTCAGGTGACGGGCGGAAATGGCGATGGTGCTTTCGGTCTGCTTGGTGAAGGAGAACACCTTGGAAATCAGCAGATCGTCCTTGAGCGTCAGCGACTGGAACTTGCGCGCGAAGATCACCGGGATGCCCAGCTCCAGGCCGGCCATCACTGCCGGGGCGATGCCCGAGGCCTCGATGGTGACGATCTTGGTGATGCCCTGGCCGGCGAAACGCTGGGCGAACTCGTGGCCGATCTCCTGCATCAGGCGCGGATCGATCTGGTGGTTGAGAAAGGCGTCCACCTTCAGTACGTGCTCGGACAGCACGATGCCTTCGCTGCGAATCTTCTGTTTCAACGACTCCACGGTCGATCCTCTGGTTGAGCAGAAAAGCTGCGGATTTTCGCTCAAAACACCCCGGATTGTGTAGTGAAACCGAAGCCTGGCCGACAGTCGTAGGCGGTTGACCGCTTAGACAGGTTGCTGGCGCCGGGCAGGAGTAGCCCGGATGCAATCCGGGAGCGGTCACGATGACCCTGGGCGCTCGCTCAGGCGCTTTTGGTCAGCCGCCGCAGAATGTCCCTGGGGATGCCGCGGGTATCGAGCGGCAGTTTGTCCGGCGCCGGCTCAATGCCCAGTTCGTAGAGCCAATTGAGGGCGTATTCGCGCAGTTGCTTGAGCTCGTAGGTTTGCCACTGTTGGCGAATCGGCGCAAAGGCTTCGATCTCGTAATCGAAGGCGCGCAGCGGTTTGCGACTGGTCAGCGCCGCACTGAGCAGTGGGTGGGCGTGCAGATCTTCGAGGGTAAACAGAAAGGACTCGCGCATGGCAATGCGCTGCGGTATGTCGAGGTTCGGCACCTGGCTGTAGCGGTCGGGATCGAGTTCGATCTGCTGGCGCTGTTCGCTGTACTGATCCTCCGGTGACAGGGTCAGGACGCTGCCGCTTTCCAGGTCCAGCCAGTGTTCCTGCTGTTCGCGGCCATTGATCAGCTGTATCAGGGCATCGAGGTCGAGGGTGAAGGTGCGCATGGTTCAGCCCCTGTTTCTGAGCGATGTTTTCTTTCTGACTGGAAAATTTGGCGAGGGTGCCGGTGGCATCGAAGTGGTGGGCTGAAGCCCACCCTACTCCAGACGCGGGGTGGACTGCGCGGCGATTCGCTTCAGTCCACCAGACAACAAGCCCTGTACTTCAGCGCTTGAGCATGGCGCGCATATTGGCCAGGGCGTCGTTGCCGCGCGCGGTCTTGACCTCCGTCGGCGCCTCTTCCAGGCCTTCCCAGACCAGATCTTCCTGCGGCAGCTCATCAAGGAAGCGGCTCGGCGAGCAGTCGATGATCTCACCGTACTGCTTGCGCTTGGCGGCGAAGGTCAGCGCCAGGTTGCGCTTGGCGCGGGTGATGCCGACGTAGGCCAGGCGCCGCTCTTCCTCGATGGTGTCGGCCTCGATGCTGGAGCGGTGCGGGAGAATCTCCTCCTCGAAGCCGATGATGTACACCGAGGGGAATTCCAGACCCTTGGATGCGTGCATGGTCATCATCTGCACGCCTTCGGCGCCTTCTTCCTCTTCCTGCTGGCGTTCGAGCATATCGCGCAGCACCAGCTTGCCGATGGCGTCCTCGATGGTCATGTCGCCGTCTTCGTCGCGCTCCAGGGTGTTCTTCAGCGCATCGACCAGGAACCAGACGTTGCCCATGCGTGCCTCGGCGACCTTATCGCTGGAGGCGTTCTGCCGCAGCCAGTTCTCGTAGTCGATATCCATGACCATGCTGCGGATGGCGGCGATCGGGTCGTTCTGCGCGCACTCCTGGCGCACGCGGTCCATCCAGCGGGTGAAGCGTTGCAGGCGCTCGGTGAAGCGCGCGTCGAGGTGTTCGCCGAGGCCGATCTCGCCGGCCGCCGCGTACATGCTGATCTTGCGCTCGCTGGCGTAGTTGCCGAGCTTTTCCAGGGTGGTCGAGCCGATCTCGCGGCGCGGCACGTTGATCACCCGCAGAAAAGCGTTGTCGTCGTCCGGGTTGACCAGCAGGCGGAAGTAGCTCATCAGGTCCTTCACCTCCTGGCGGGCGAAGAAGCTGGTGCCGCCGGACAGGCGATAGGGAATCTGGTGGTGCTGCAATTTCAGCTCCATCAACTTGGCCTGGTAGTTGCCCCGGTAGAGGATGGCGAAGTCGCTGTAGGGGCGCTGGGTGCGCAGATGCTCGGTGAGGATCTCCAGCGCCACCCGCTCGCACTCGGCCTCCTCGTTGCGCGTACGAATCACGCGGATCTCATCGCCATGGCCCATCTCCGACCACAGCTGCTTCTCGAACACGTGCGGGTTGTTGGCGATCAGCACGTTGGCGCACTTGAGGATGCGGCTGGTGGAGCGGTAGTTCTGCTCCAGCATCACCACCTTGAGCGAGGGGTAGTCCTCTTTCAGCAGCATCAGGTTTTCCGGGCGCGCGCCGCGCCAGGCGTAGATCGACTGGTCATCGTCGCCGACCACGGTGAACTGGTTGCGCATGCCCACCAGCATCTTCACCAGCAGGTACTGGCTGGCGTTGGTGTCCTGGTACTCGTCCACCAGCAGGTAGCGGATGCGGTTCTGCCACTTTTCGAGGATGTCGGCGTGCTCCTGGAAGAGTTTTACCGGCAGCAGGATCAGGTCGTTGAAGTCCACCGCGTTGTACGCCTTGAGCGTGCGCTGGTAGTGCAGGTAGACGATGGCGGCGGTCTGCTCCTTGGGATTGCGTGCACCTGCCAGGGCTTCGTCCGGCAGGATCAGGTCGTTCTTCCAGCTGTCGATGTAGTTCTTGATCTCGTCGGCACCGTCATCGCCGGAATACTCCTTCTGCATGATGTCGGTGAGCAGCGCCTTGATGTCGCCGTCATCGAAGATCGAGAAGCCGGGCTTGTAGCCCAGGCGCGCGTATTCCTTGCGGATGATGTTCATGCCCAGGTTGTGGAAGGTGGACACGGTCAGGCCGCGTGCTTCGCTGCCCTTTAGCAGGGTGCCGACGCGCTCCTTCATCTCGCGCGCGGCCTTGTTGGTGAAGGTCATGGCGACGATGTGCTGGGCGCGGATGCCGCAGTTCTGCACCAGGTGGGCGATCTTGCGGGTGATCACGCTGGTCTTGCCGGAGCCTGCGCCGGCGAGCACCAGAAGTGGGCCGCCGACATAGTTCACGGCCTCTTGTTGCCGGGGGTTCAGTCGGGACATGGGATCGATCACAGAAAAAGGGCCGCGCATTTTAACAGGCCTGGCGGCTTCTGCCGCGACCGTCCGGAACTGTGGCCTGGCGCACGGAATTGAAGCGTAGCGCGCTGGGTTATCCGAACGGATGCAGTACTCTGGTTCCACTTGCCGGTTTTTTGGCTATACCTCAGGATGTGCGTTCACTTTCACCCGGATGTGATTGATTAGACGTCGGTTAAGACGCGGCAGGCGACACGATTCGCCATCATTCTTGATCATTGGGGGGAGGTCGCTTGTCCACGCTCGTCGAACCCATGCGCCTGGTTCTGCTGGCGGATTCGCCTGGCTGGGCCGAATTGTTGCGCGAGCATCTGGGCGCTCTTGGCAGCCCCTTTCCGCTGATCACCGCACCGTCCTGGGATGCTGCCAGCAACCTGTTCGATGATCACGCCAGTGGCCTGCTGCTGGCCACACCGCAGCGAATGCCCGATGCCGGTCAATGCCCGCTGCCGATGGTGCTGCTGCTCGAAGACGAGCCCAGCGAGGAGCCAGTCGGTGTCAGCGACTGGCTGGTGCGTAGCAGCCTCAACCTCGATGTATTGCGCCGCTGCCTGCGCTACGCGCGTGAGCAGGGCAACCTCAAGCACACGCTGCAACGCCTCGCCGAGCAGGACCCGCTGACCGGTATCGCCAACCGCCAGGGTTTCCAGACCCTGCTTGCTGCGCGCCTGGCCGAATGCGGCGGCCGCGGCCTGGTGCTCGGCCACCTCGACCTGGACAACTTCCGTCACGCCAACGATGCCCTGGGCTACCAGGGCGGTGATCGCCTGATCCTGCAGGTGGTGGCGCGCCTCAAGGGAGTGCTGCAGCCCTGCGACCAGCTCGCTCGGCTGGGCAGCGACGAGTTCGCGCTGTTGCTGGACGTACGCCGCGACCCGCAGCGCGTCGAGCGCCTGGCCGAATGTGTCACCGAAGTGCTGGGTGAGCCCTACTGGGTCGACGGCGAAAGTCTGCTGATCGGCTGCAGCCTGGGGCTGGCTCACGCCCGAGCCGGGGAGGGCGCCGACCCGTTGCTATGGCACGCCCATATCGCCATGCAGCAAGCCAAGAGTCAGCAGGGCTGCGTGTTCCACGTCTACGACGAGCGCCTCAACCGCAGTGCACGCAGCCAGGCCGATCTGGAGAGCGAGCTGCGCCGCGCGTTGCGTCGGGACGAGCTGGAGCTGCACTACCAGCCGCGCCTGTGCCTGAAAAGCGGGCGCATCGTCGGCCTGGAGGCACTGGTGCGTTGGCAGCACGCTGAGCGAGGGCTGCTCTCGCCCAACGAGTTCGTGCCGCTGGCCGAGGAAACCGGGCTGATCGTGCCGCTCGGTTACTGGGTCATTTCCCGGGCCCTGCGTGACATGCAGTGGTTGCGCGGGCGTGGCCTGCCGGCGCTGCACATGGCGATCAACCTGTCGTTCCGTCAGTTTCAGGACAGCCAGTTGCTGCCGACGCTCAGCCGCCTGATCGAAGAGCGCGGTGTCGATGCCCAGTGGCTGGAGTTCGAGCTGACCGAAACCGCGGTGATGCGCCGCAGCGATCAGGTGCAGCAGACCATGCTCGCGCTGGGACGGCTAGGCGTGCGCTTTTCACTGGACGACTTCGGTACCGGTTTCTCCTCCTTCGTCCATCTCAACAGCCTGCCGATCACCCTGCTGAAAATCGACAAGAGTTTCGTCGGCGGCATGGGCGAGCGCGCCGAGAACCGTCAACTGGTGCGGGCGATGATCAACCTGGCGCACAACCTCAATCTCGAAGTGGTGGCCGAAGGGGTGGAGAACATCGAACAGCTCGACATGCTGCGCCAGTACGGCTGCGATCAGGTGCAGGGCTACCTGATCAGCAAGGCCCTGCCGCTGGCCGAGCTGGCACGTTTCCTGGTGTTCGGCATGCGCCAGCCGCTGCTCGGCGGATCGTAACCCGTAGCCCGGATTGCATCCGGGCTACGACAGACAGACCTCGCCCTCTATCCTGTTCGACCGCTGCAGGCGCGCAGTCTTCCACTGGAAACCCAGTACCAGGCCGGTAGCCGTCGCCGCCAGGCCCGCGGCCAATCCCCACCAGACGCCATGGGCGCCCCAGCCCAGCGGGAAGGCCAGCAGCCAGGCCAGCGGCGCGCCGATGAACCAGTAGCCGGTCAGGCCGATCACCAGAGTGGTGCGACCGTCATTGAGCCCGCGAATCGCACCCATGGCGATGCTCTGCAGACCGTCGAACAGCTCGAACCAGGCGGCGATCGCCAGCAGGCTCACCGCCAGGGTGACGATCTCGGCAAAGGCCGGATCGTGACGGTCGAGAAACAGACCGATGATCCATTCCGGCAGCAACCAGAACAGCAGGGCGAACATCAGCATCAGCATAGCCCCCAGGCCCATGCCCAGGTGCCCGGCCAGGCGCGACAGGTGCAGGCGCTCGGCGCCATAGTGCAGACCGACTCGGAAGGTCACCGCATAGGACAGGCCCTGCGGCACGATGAACGCGAGAGCTACCGTCTGCATGGCGATCTGATGGGCTGCCAGCTGCACACTGCCCAGCGCGCCCATGCACAGGGTGGCGAAGGTGAACAGCCCCTGCTCGGCTGCATAGGTGCCGCCAATCGGCAGGCCCAGGCGCAGCAGGTCGCGCATTTCGGCCCGCTGCGGGCGACCCAGGCCGCCCCGCAGCCGGTAACGCTGGTAGGTCGGCGAGATCAGGATATACAACGCCAGAGCCAGTGCCATGGCGCTGCTGACCAGTGCGGTGGTCATGCCGATACCGCTCAGGCCGAGGCTGGGCAGGCCGAACCAGCCCTTGATCAGTGCATAGTTGATGACGAAGTTGGCGACCGTGCCGATGATGCTGATGGTCATCACCGGGCCGGGATGGCCGATGGCGCTGGTGAAGCCGCGCAAGGCCATGAAACACAGGTAGCCGGGCAGGGCCAGCGACAGCGGGCGCAGAAATGCCATGGCCTGGCTGGCCGCTGCCGGGTCCTGGCCCAGGTGCGGCAGTAGCGGGCCCAGGCCGTTGAGGCACAGCGCGCTGACAACGCCCAGCAGCATCGCCAGCCACAGGCCATTGCGCAGCAGGCGGGTGACGCCGCTCGGGTCACCAGCACCATGGCGAATGGCGACCAGGCTGCCTACCGCAGCGATCACTCCGGTGCAGAAGATCGAGAAGATGAAGTAGCAGGTGGCGCCCAGCGCGCCGCCGGCCAATTGCTGCGGGCCGAGCATGGCCATCATCAGCGTGTCGGTGAAAATCATCAGCGCGTGGGCCAACTGCGCAGAGATCAGCGGGCCGGCCAGGCGCAGCAGCGCACCCAACTCGTGACCAAGGGAATTCTTCATGATGAGTAAAACTTCGGTAGGGTAAGCCTCCCCAGACTGTCGGGGGATGAGCAGTGGCGGATATTCTCTGGTTTATAGCGGCCGCCCACAAAAGGAAAATAGCCATGCCAGGCATGACTGAAACTCATGAGTCAATACGATGACCCGCCGACTTCCACCGCTCTACGCATTGCGTGCCTTCGAGGCTGCTGCCCGCCATGCTTCGTTCACCCGTGCTGCCGAGGAGCTGGCTATTACCCAAAGTGCGGTGAGCCGGCATATCCGCACGCTGGAGGATTACTTCGCCTGCCGCCTGTTCGAGCGCCGTGGCCGCAGCCTGCAACTGACCGATCCGGGCCGAGCCTTGCTGCCGGGGCTGAGCGATGGCTTCGATGCGCTGGAGCGGGCCAGTGCGGCGCTGCGCGCCGACGATCAGGTGCTGCGCCTGAAGGCACCTTCGACCTTGACCATGCGCTGGCTGCTGGCCCGTCTGTCGCACTTTCGCCTGGCCAACCCGGACAGCGAAGTGCAACTCACCAGCGCGTGGATGGATGTGGACAAGGTCGACTTCCGCCACGAGCCCTTCGACTGCGCGGTGCTGCTGTCCGACGGCCAGTTTCCGGATGAGTGGGAAAGCGTGCTGCTGTTCGAGGAGTGGCTGACGCCAGTATGCGCGGCCGCCGATAGCGAAGCCGGGCCTTGGTCGTTGGCGCGTCTGCAGGCCGCCGAACAGCTGCACCCGACGCCGGATCGGCGCGACTGGCGGCGCTGGTTGCAGGCCACGGGTCTGGGGGAGCAGGTGCCACTGAAGACCGGCCAGCTGTTCGACATGCTCGAACTGGGCATCGTCGCGGCAGCGCGGGGTTATGGCGTGTCCATCGGTGACCTGCTGATGGTCACCGAGGACGTCAACGCAGGCCGGCTCGGTCTACCCTGGCCTACGGCGGTCTTCAGTGGCGAAAGCTATTATCTGGTATGGCCGCGTGGCCATCGCGCCCAGGCGCGTCTGCAGCGGCTGCGCCAATATCTGTTGGCAGAAGTGGCGGCGATGCAGCTACCGCAGGTGGAAAGGTTGTAGGCTGCGGTCTAGAACGATGCGTTCCTGGCGGGCACCGCCTAAGTGGCGCCGCGGCATCCCTTGGTATCGGGCTAGGTTGCAAACCTAAGGAGCGCGATGCGCGCGGAAGAACTTTCACCCCATCGCTGGCCGATACTGCAATGCCTCGGCCAGATGCGCTCTGGCGATCTGCTGCTCGTCTTGCAGGTCGGCTAAGGTCCGTGCCACCTTGAGCACACGATGGGCGGCGCGCAGAGACAGGCCGAGGCGTTCGCAGGCGTTTTCCAGCCATTGGCGATCAGCGCTGCTCAAGGCGCAATGCCGGCGCAAGCCAGGCAGGTCGAGAAAGGCGTTGGCCACGCCCTGGCGGTGCAGTTGCCGCTGGCGGGCAGCCGCTACCTTGGCCGCCGCCTGAGCGGTGCTTTCACCTTCTTGTAGCGGCACGTCCAGAGCGGTGCTTTCGCGGGCGACCGTCAGGTGCAGGTCGATGCGATCGAGCAGCGGTCCGGACAGCTTGGCGCGGTAGCGCTGGATTTGCTCCGGGGTGCAGCGGCAGCGGTTGCTCGGGTCGCCGAGATAACCGCATGGGCAGGGATTCATCGCCGCGACCAGCTGGAAGCGTGCCGGAAAGCGCACCTTGTCGCGCGCCCGGGCAATGACGATATGGCCACTCTCCAGCGGTTCGCGCAGCACCTCCAGCACCTTTCTGTCGAACTCCGGCAGTTCGTCCAGGAACAGCACGCCCTGATGCGCCAGCGTGATTTCGCCAGGCTGCGGGCGGCTGCCGCCGCCAACCAGCGCCGGCCCGGAGGCGCTATGGTGCGGAGTCCGAAAGGGCCTCTGCGGCCAGTGCTGCAGCGGCGTATGGCTGGCCACCGAATGGATCGCGGCCACCTGCAGCGCCTCGCTCTCGTCCAGCGGTGGCAGCAGGCCGGGCAGGCGGCTGGCCAGCAGCGTCTTGCCGGTACCGGGCGGACCACTGAGCAGCAAATTGTGCGAGCCGGCGGCAGCCACCAGCAGCGCACGTTTGGCCGCCAGCTGGCCCTGGACTTCGGCCAGATCCGGATAGGGCAGGCTCTGTCTGAGCAATCCCTGTGCGGCATAGGGCTCGAGTGGTGCGCTGCCGTTGAGGTGTGCGGCGATCTGCAGTAGATGCTCCACGGCGATGACCTTCAGTCCGGAAGCGAGGCTGGCTTCCTCGGCATTGGCCTGAGGCACCAACAGGGTGCGCCCGGCTTGGCGCGCTGCCAAGGCGGCCGGCAATACGCCCTGTACCGGACGCACTGCGCCCGATAGCGCCAGCTCGCCCAGGCATTCGTATTCGTCGAGCGACTCAGCCGGTACCTGGCCGCTGGCAGCGAGAATGCCCAGAGCGATGGCGAGATCGAAGCGGCCGCCGTCCTTCGGCAGGTCTGCCGGCGCCAGATTCAGGGTGATGCGCTTGCTCGGAAACTCGAACGCGGCATTGAGGATGGCGCTGCGCACGCGGTCCTTGCTTTCCTTGACCGCGGTCTCCGGCAGGCCTACCAGCGCAAGAGAGGGCAGGCCGTTGGCCAGGTGCGCTTCGACGGTGACGGCCGGTGCTTCGACGCCGACCTGGGCGCGGCTGTGGACGATGGCCAGGGACATGATCGCTCCTTGATCAGGTGGGGTGCAGTGCCTATCAGGCTGTTGAAAAACTACCTGCGTTGGCAATACTGCGTTAAAAACGGCCTCAAAATGCTCATTTACAGCACGTAAACTGCGCTTTTTCGGCCGTTTTTGCGGGGCCGCCATCGGTATTGTCTTGCCGGCCTCGCCTACGTTTTTCAACGGCCTGCTGTAGGAGCGGCTTCAGCCGCGAAGCCTGTTCGCGGCTGAAGCCGCTCCTACAACATAGCCTTAGTCTGCGGCAGTGAGCTTGGCTTCCAGCTCGGCGACCTTGGCTTCCAGCGCTTCGAGGCGGGCGCGGGTACGGGCCAGTACCACCATCTGGCTGTCGAACTCTTCTCGGCTGACCAGCTCCAGCTTGCTGAAACCACTTTGCAGCAGGGCTTTGAACTGGGCTTCCAGTTCTGCGCGCGGCAACGGGCTATCGCCGCTGAACAGGCGCGAGGCGTGGCTACTGAGGGTGTCGAGCAGGGCTTTCGGCGGCAGCATGGTGAGGTTCCCTAAACAGATGGTCGGCAGTGTAGCACGCGACTGCAGTCGGGACGTTCGGGGGGTTGGCTGCACGATTTATGAGCACCCGGCAATGCGCCGTTGCACCAATATTGTGCGGAGGATTCACCCTGAATGGCAGGCGCTGACCCTGTGCACCGGTAAAAGCCTGAAAGATGGCGCATTTAAAGGAGCTGGCAAGCTTTCTGCTTAGACCCCTGCGACGCATGCACCGATGCAGTACCGGTGTGGCAGGCGAAGCGGAGTGTTTCGCCGGGAGCGGTTGGTGGGTATCGGCCAGGCCAGGCTGGAACGGTCGGTGCATTACAAAAGCCAGACACTGCGCTTAGACTTGAGCCGGGTTCGTAATTCCTGGGGCAAGTCCACCTTACACGGGAGAAAGTTTCATGAAGCTAGTCACTGCCATCATCAAGCCGTTCAAGCTGGACGACGTGCGCGAGTCGCTGTCGGAGATCGGCGTGCAGGGCATTACCGTCACCGAGGTCAAGGGCTTCGGCCGCCAGAAAGGCCATACCGAGCTGTATCGCGGTGCTGAGTACGTGGTCGACTTCCTGCCCAAGGTGAAGATCGACGTGGCCATTGCTGACGATCAGCTGGACCGCGTGATCGAGGCCATCACCAAGGCTGCCAACACCGGCAAGATCGGCGACGGCAAGATTTTCGTAGTCAACCTGGAACAGGCGATTCGTATCCGTACCGGCGAAACCGATACCGACGCGATCTAACCAGCCTCCGAACCCCACGCCCCAGGAGTAAACCCATGACTCTGCGAACTTTCGCAGGGCTAGGAGCCCTTTTGTCCTCGAATTCTGGCCAGGTGCTGTTTTCGAGGGCGAATGCCGGAGCTGGCGAGACCTTCGCCGCTCTGCTGTGCCAGACCCTCTTCAGGTCCTGCGCTCGGCCTAGTGATGGGAATGCCTGGTCGCCTCACGGCGCAGGGGTTCCGCTGATCCAGAACGAGCGTGGCAACGACCTGTAAAGCATGCGGAACGCGTCCGGCGCCAACCTGGACGTTTCAACCGAACAGCGCACAACGAAAGCGCCGGCAAGAGGTGAAAAATGGATAACACAGCATTGACTGCATTGCAGTACGGCTTCGATACCTTCTACTTTCTGATCTGTGGTGCCCTGGTGATGTGGATGGCGGCGGGCTTTGCCATGCTCGAATCCGGCCTGGTGCGCGCCAAGAACACCACCGAGATCCTCACCAAGAACATCGCCCTGTATGCCATCGCCAGCGTCATGTACCTGGTGATCGGTTACCACATCATGTACTCCAGCCCTGAGGGCGGCATCCTGCCGAGCCTGGGCTTCCTCATCGGTGATGAGAACACTGCCGAGGCCGTTCTGGCCGGTGGCGACGATGCGCCCTACTACTCGGCCCGCTCGGACTTCTTCTTTCAGATCGTCTTCGCTGCGACCTGCATGTCGGTCGTTTCCGGTGCGGTGGCCGAGCGCATGAAGCTGTGGGCCTTCCTCGCTTTCGCCGTAGTCATGACCGGTTTCATCTACCCGATCCAGGGCTTCTGGAAGTGGGGTTCGGGCTTCCTCAACGAAGCGGGTTTCCTCGACTTCGCCGGCTCCGGCGTGGTGCACATGGCCGGTGCCGCCGCAGCTCTGGCCGGTGTCCTGCTGCTGGGCGCACGCAAGGGCAAGTACGGCGCCAACGGCCAGGTCAACGCCATTCCCGGTGCCAACCTGCCGCTGGCAACGCTCGGTACCTTCATCCTGTGGATGGGCTGGTTCGGCTTCAACGGTGGCTCGCAATTGAAGATGAGTACCATCGAGGATGCCAATGCTGTCGCTCAGGTCTTCGTCAACACCAACATGGCCGCTGCCGGTGGCCTGATCGTCGCGCTGATTACCGCGCGTATCCTGTTCGGCAAGGCTGACCTGACCATGGCGCTCAACGGCGCGCTGGCCGGTCTGGTTGCCATCACCGCCGAACCGCTGACTCCGAGTGCGCTGCAGGCCACCCTGATCGGCGGCGTAGGCGGTGTGCTGGTGGTGTTCTCCATCCTTGGTCTGGACAAGATCAAGATCGACGATCCGGTCGGTGCCATCTCCGTGCACGGCGTGGCCGGCATCTGGGGGCTGCTGGCCGTATGCCTGACCAATGGCGACGCCTCGCTGGGTGCCCAGTTGCTGGGTATCGCCTGCATCTTCGCCTGGGTGTTCATCGCCAGTCTGATCGTTTGGGGAATCATCAAGGCGGTGATCGGCCTGCGCGTCAGCGAGGAAGAGGAATACGAGGGTGTGGATATCGCCGAGTGCGGCATGGAAGCCTACCCGGAGTTCACCGGCAAGAAGTAAGCTTCGCCGGAATGACAAGGGCGCCTTTTGGCGCCCTTTGTTTTTTCTGACAGCACGCTAGAATGCGCGCGCTGGAGCCTTCGAGAGTGAGAAAACGGCATGTGGCAGCAACGCATCATCAGCCTGCGTCCGCGTGAACGTGGCTTTCATCTGGTGACCGAAGAGGTGCTGGAGAAATTGCCGGAACTGGCGCAGATCCGTGTGGGTCTGTTGCATCTGTGGCTGCAGCACACCTCGGCATCGCTAACGGTGAACGAGAACGCCGACCCCGCGGTGCGCCGCGATTTCGAGCGCTTTTTCAACCGTCTGGTGCCACAGGGTGAGGCGGGTTACGAACACGATTACGAAGGGCCGGATGATTTGCCGGCGCACTTCAAGGGCAGTTTGCTGGGTTTTCAGTTGCAGCTGCCGATACAGGATGGACGCTTGGCGTTGGGCACCTGGCAGGGTATCTACCTCGGCGAGCACCGCGATCATGGCGGTAGCCGGCGAGTGTTGGCGACCCTGTTCGGGGAGGCTATTTGAATTTTTTCCGGCCGTGCAGTGCAGATTGCGCGGCTGGGCTATAACTAACCTGCTTTTCGCAAGTCATGAGGTTGAACATGAGCGACGAAGACCTGGAACAAGATGATCTGGAAGGGGCTGACGAGGACGATGGCGAGGAGCTGGCTGCCGCCGATGACGGCGACAGTGGCGACGACGAGGGTGATGGCGAAGCCGTAGCCAGCGGCAAGAAGAGCAAGGCCAAAGCCGTTGAAGTCGACGAAATGCCCAGCATCGAAGCCAAGCAAAAGGAACGCGACGCCCTGGCTCGTGCCATGGAAGAGTTTCTCGCCCGTGGCGGCAAGGTGCAGGAGGTGGAGCCCAACGTGGTCGCCGACCCACCCAAGAAGCCCGACAGCAAATACGGCAGCCGCCCCATCTGAGGACGGCTCGCTGCAAGGAACCCGCCCCAGTGGCGGGTTTTTTGTTGCCCGCCGTCTCCGGCGGCGATGCGTACGCACCGTCCGAGGCTCGTCGGCACCGGTGAGGCGGCCAGGCTGTTCATTTGTGGTCGTGCGCGCTTGGCACCCCTCTCCCATTTATGGGAGAGGGGCTGGGGGAGAGGGCCGAAAACCACGCAAATATGCCGGCTACCTGATCACTGAGCAGCGGTTGTGTCTCGAGTATCAACGCCGTGGCGCGGCTTGTCCTCAGGCGTTAAGGACCACTCAGCCAGTCAGCGCGTCCAGCTACCCAGCAATGCCGGCAGTTCGGCCAGGCTGGCGATCTGCGCATCCGGCGTGGTTTCGCCCTCCCAGGCGCGCCCTTGCGGGTTGAACCAGATCGCCCGCATGCCGGCGGCCTGAGCGCCGGCGATATCGTCGCTGGGATGATCGCCGATATGCACGGCGCGCTCGGCGGCAATGCCGCCTGCGCGGCTCAAGGCTTCACGGAAGGGCTTCGGGTCGGGCTTGCCGATGCCCAGTTCCTCGGCGCACAGGGCGAACTGGAAATAGTCCGACAGGCCCAGGCGACGCACGTCTGCGTTGCCGTTGGTGATCACGCCGAGCATGAAGCGCTCAGCCAGTGCCTCCAGCGTCGGGTGCACCTCGGTGAACAGTTCGACTTGGTGGCGGGCGCTCAGAAACACCTGGAATCCGGCTTCAGCCAGCGTCTGCGCTTCGCTGTGCGGGTAGCCGGCATCTTCCAGAGCGTGAAACAGAATGCGCCGGCGCAGCTCGCTGAGACGATGCTTGAGCATCGGTTCGGCTTCGAGCAGGCGGCTGCGCACGGCCCAGAGGTGCTCGACCGGTACCGCGCCCAGACGCGGCGCGTGCAGGGCGAGCCAGTTGCGCAGGGCCGCCTCGGCGTCCTGCATGACCGGCGTGACGTCCCATAGCGTGTCGTCGAGGTCGAAGGTGATCAGTTCAATGCTCATTCGGAACCGCCTTTGCGTTTGGCCCTGGGGTGGGCCTGGTCATAGACATTGGCCAGGTGCTGGAAATCCAGGTGGGTATAGATCTGCGTGGTGGCGATGTCGGCGTGGCCGAGCAACTCCTGAACGGCGCGCAGATCCTGCGAGGACTCCAGCATATGACTGGCGAAGCTGTGGCGCAGCATGTGCGGATGCAGGTGCTGGCCCAGCTCGCGTACGCCGGCCTGGCGCACGCGCAGCTGCACCGCGCGCGGCCCGAGGCGGCGGCCCTGCTGGCTGATGAACACCGCGCCGTCGCTGGGGCCTGCCAGCTTGCGCAGGGGTAGCCATTGCTCCAGCGCCTGGCGTGCCATGCTGCCGACCGGCAACTCGCGCACCTTGTTGCCCTTGCCGCGTACGCGCACCAGGCCGGCGGGCAGGTCGAGGCCATCGAGATCGAGGCCGACCAGCTCCGACAGACGCAGCCCCGAGGAATAGAAGAGCTCGAGCATGGCCTGGTCGCGGCGGGCGATGAAGTCGTCCTCCACCGCGCCGTCGAGCAGTTGTGCGCTGCGGTCGGCGTCCAGCGTGCGCGGCAGGCGGCGTTCGCGTTTCGGTGGACTGAGGCCGGTGGCCGGGTCGTGGCGGCACAGACCTTCACGCAACAGATACTGATAGAGGCCGCGGGTGGCCGAGAGCAGCCGCGCCAGGCTACGGCTGGACAGGCCCTGCTGATGCAGGCGGGCGACCAGGCGGCGCAGGTTGCGCGTGTCCAGCTCGGCCCAGTCGTTCAGGCCTTCGGCTTTGCAGAATGCCTGCAGCTTGCCGAGGTCACGGCGATAGCCGTCGAGGGTATGCACCGACACCTGGCGCTCGCGGCGCAGGTGTTCGAGGTAGGCGTCGAGTCGATCGTGCATCGATGCTCCCAGAGGTCATGTAGGAGCGAATTCATTCGCGATCATGGCTGGCTCGGCGTCCACCCTATCGCGAATGAATTCGCTCCTACAAGGTCGGCCGGCCCATGAGCCCGGGTTCGGTGGGGCAAGCGCTGCGTCAGCGTACCGAGCGCAGCGGTGTGGCGAAGCCGGGCAGCACGCGCGCCAGGACTTCGGCGATATAGCCGAGGAACAGCGTACCGAGCGAGCTCTTGTAATGCTGCGGATCGGCGCTACCGATGGCGAGAATGCCATGCAGCCCCTGATGGTTGAGGCTGACCACGGCGGCGGAACCGACTTGCGCCGCGTCGTCCTTGCCGAACAGGAACTCCAGCTCATGCGGGCGCAGCACGCCGCAGATGGTCTTGCCACCGCTGAGCAGGCCGCCGACCTGTTGATGCGCCTCGGCCGAGCTGACCGAGCGGCCGACCGGCAGCTTGTTGTCGCTGAACAGGATCAGGCCCACGAAGGGCACCTGGAACTCGTGGCGCAGGCTGTCTTCGACCACGCCGACCACTTCCTCGAGGCTGCCGGCATCGAGCAGATCGAGCACCAGGCGGCGGGTCTTGTCGAACAGGCGGTCGTTGTCGCGGGCCACGTCCATCAACTGGCCGAGGCGGTGGCGCATCTCGATGTTGCGCTCGCGCAGCAGCTTGACCTGGCGTTCGACCAGCGACACGGCGTTGCCGGGCTGGTGCGGAATGCGAAGTTCGGGGATCAGTTCTTCATGGTCGATGAAGAACTCCGGATGCAGGCGCAGATAGGCTGCGACCGTTTCCGAATCGAGCGGTTTGGGCGAATCCTGCTGGTCGGTCATAGGCGAACCTGTCCTTCGTATACGCGGGCAGCGGGCCCGGTCATCATAACCGGCTCACCTTCGCCTGCCCATTCGATGGACAGTTTGCCGCCCGGCAGTTCCAGTTGCACGGGCGAATCCATCCAGCCCTGGCGAATCGCCGCGACCGCTGCGGCGCAGGCGCCTGTGCCGCAGGCCTGGGTTTCCCCGGCGCCACGTTCCCAGACGCGCAGGCGCGCATGTTTGCGGTCGAGCACCTGGAGGAAACCGACGTTGACCCGCTGCGGGAAGCGCGGGTGATGTTCCAGCTTCGGCCCGAGCGCGTGCACCGGCGCGCTGTCGACGCTGTCGACGCGCAGCACGGCATGTGGGTTGCCCATCGATAGCGCGGCCAGTTCTACGCTCTGGCCGTCGACCTCGACGCGATAACTGAGCGCGGCCTGTTCGGCCTGGAACGGCACCTGTTCCGGCTGCAGACGCGGTGCACCCATGTTGACGCAGACCTGGCCGTCGTTCTGCACGCGCAGCTCGATCACGCCGCTCTTGGTCTCGACGCGGATGACCTTCTTGGTGGTCAGGCGCTTGTCCAGCACGAAGCGGGCGAAGCAGCGTGCACCGTTGCCGCACTGCTCCACTTCCGAACCGTCGGCGTTGAAGATGCGGTAGCGAAAGTCGACATCCGGGTGGCTCGGCGGCTCGACGATCAGCAGCTGATCGAAACCGACGCCGGTGTGGCGGTCGCCCCACTGCTTGGCGTGCTTGGGCTGCACGTGGGCATGCTGACTGATCAGGTCGAGGACCATGAAGTCATTGCCCAGGCCGTGCATCTTGGTAAAGCGCAATAGCATGGCGTTGCCCTCAGGCCGGCAGCAGGCTTTCGCCGGCGTAGAGCTCTTGGACGGTCTCGCGACGGCGCACTTCATAGGCCTGTTCGCCGTCCACCAGCACCTCGGCCGCACGGCCGCGGGTGTTGTAGTTGGAGCTCATGACGAAGCCATAGGCCCCGGCCGAACGCACCGCCAGCAGGTCGCCTTCTTCGAGCACCAGCTGACGATCCTTGGCCAGGAAGTCGCCGGTCTCGCAGATTGGCCCGACCAGGTCGTAGTGGCGCGCCTCGCCTTCACGCGGCTGCACCGGCGACACGTCCATCCAGGCCTGGTACAGGGCCGGGCGGATCAGGTCATTCATCGCCGCATCGACGATGGCGAAATCCTTGTGCTCGGTGTGCTTGAGGTATTCCACCTGGGTCAGCAGCACGCCGGCGTTGGCCACGATGAAGCGGCCCGGCTCGAATACCAGCGACAGGTCGCGCCCTGCCAGGCGCTTGCGCACGGCGGCGATGTAGTCACCAGCCAGTGGTGGCTGCTCGTCGCGGTACTGCACACCGAGGCCGCCGCCCAGGTCCAGATGCCTGATGGTGATGCCGCGCGCGGCCAGCTTGTCGACCAGCAGCAGCAGACGATCCAGCGCATCGAGGAAGGGTTCGAGGGTGGTCAGCTGCGAGCCGATATGGCAGTCGACGCCGATCACTTCCAGGTTCGGCAGCTCGGCGGCGCGGGCATAGACCGCCTCGGCCTGCTCGATGTCGATGCCGAACTTGTTTTCCTTGAGGCCGGTGGAAATGTACGGGTGAGTGCCGGCGTCTACGTCCGGGTTGACCCGCAGCGACACCGGCGCCTTGACGCCCAGTTCGGCGGCGACCTTCTGCAGGCGCTCCAGCTCGACGCTGGACTCGACGTTGAAGCAGTGCACGCCGACTTCCAGGGCGCGGCGCATGTCGTCGCGGCTCTTGCCGACACCGGAGAAGACGATACGGCTCGGCTCGCCACCGGCGGCCAGCACGCGCTCCAGCTCACCGCTGGAAACGATGTCGAAGCCGGCGCCTAGACGCGCCAGCACGTTCAGCACG
The DNA here is from genome assembly GCF_018221585.1 of Pseudomonas sp. KB-10. NCBI lineage: Bacteria > Pseudomonadati > Pseudomonadota > Gammaproteobacteria > Pseudomonadales > Pseudomonadaceae > Pseudomonas > Pseudomonas sp. KB-10. Next base: position 604,426 of record NZ_QYYB01000001.1, on the reverse strand, counting down.
CCGATGTTGGAATTGGCCTTGACCGCGAAGCAGACCAGGTGCGGCATGCCGTCCAGGGCATCGGCATAGGCGCGGTACTGCCCTTCGATATGGGCACGGGAATAGACATAGGTGGGCGTGCCAAAGCGCTGGGCCAGCGCGGACAAGGCAACGCCTTCCGCGAACAGCTCGCCGTCGCGGTAGTTGAAGGCTTCCATGGGCAGCTCCTGTCAGAGTTCGAAACGGTCTCGGCTGTTGCCGGCGTTGTCGTCGCCCGGCAGGTACAGCGGGCCTTTCTGACCGCAGCCGGCCAACAGGCAAACGGCGGCGAGGAGCGCGAGGGTCAGTCGCTTCATGGGGCAGTCCTTGAAATAAGCGTGAATTGCGCCGGAGTATACCGACCCCCTGCCACCTTGCCTATGCGCCCGGCGCCCGCCTGGCGGGGCGCCGGCTCGATTGGCATCCCTGTCTGGCGTGCACGCCGAAGGCATTCGTGCCGGCTTGGGTTAGCATGCGGCGAGTGACGAGGAGCCTCGATGGACAATCCCGCGATTCTGGCCGGCTCGGTCTCGGTGGCCTACTTGCAGGGGCTGGTCGAACACCTGCAGCGCCACGGGGTAGCCCCCGAGGTGCTGCTCGCCCATGCCCAACTGAACCCTGAAGTACTGAGTCAGCGTGATCAGCGCATCGCTGCCAGTGCCTATCTGACATTATTGGGCGAGGGCGTGCGCCTGACCGGCGATCAGTACCTGGGCCTGCACCTTGGAGAGTCGGTGCGGCCGGGCTATTACGGCGTGCTCGGCTACCTGATCATGAGTTGCGCCACCCTGGCTGACGCGCTGCACCGCCAGGCGCGCTACGCTTCGCTGGTTGGTAACCTGGGCCTGGTAGTGCTCGATGACGAACCCGCCCGACCGGGCAGCGAGCCGCTGGTTGCCCATAGCTGGCAGCCCTTGCTGGCGCAGCAGCAGCGCCAGCTGAGCGAGGAAACCCTGGCCGGCTGGGTGAGCTTCGGGCGCTGGATCAGTGGCCTGGACATCGCGCCGACCGAGGTGCGCTTCCAGCATCCTGCGCCGGCCGATACCTCGGAGCACGCGCGCATCTTTCGCTGCCCGGTGCTGTTCGACCAGCCAGACAATGCCCTGATCTTCCCCAGGCGTTTGCTGGCGGTGCCCTTGAACCAGGCCGATGCGCAGGTGCGCGGCATGCTCGATGCCTATGCCGATCGCCTGCTGGTCGAGCTCAATCGGGGTAACAGCGTGCTGGATCGCGCGCGCCTGGAGTTGGCGCGCCAGCTACCCGAGCAGGGGCCGGACCTGGAAGCCATCGCTGCCGCCCTGGCGCTGAGCCCGCGGACCTTGCAACGGCGCCTGCGTGAGGGTGGGCTGTCGTTCAGTCAGCTGGTCGATGAAACGCGCCAGCAGCTGGTGCTGCACTACTTACGCGACCCGGCGCTGGAGCTGGCGGAAATCGCCTTTCTGGTCGGCTTCAGCGAACCTGGCTCGCTGGCGCGTGCATTTCGTCGCTGGACGGGAACGAGTCCGGGCGAGTACCGTCGCCACCTTTGTGCCCAGGCCGGCTAACCTGGTCTGGCATCTACCGCTAATTTCCATGCAGTCGCTGCACCTAGTGAGGACACCCCGATGAGCCTGAGCGAAGCCCGCTTTCACGACCTGGTCGATGCCACCCAGCAGGCGGTGGAGGACATCTTCGACGACAGCGGTCTGGACGTCGACCTGGAGAACAGCGCCGGTGTGCTGACGGTGCGTTTCGACAATGGCAGCCAACTGATCTTCAGTCGTCAGGAGCCGATTCGTCAGCTGTGGCTGGCGGCACGTTCCGGCGGCTTCCACTTCGATTACGACGAAGACGAAGGGCGCTGGATCTGTGATACCAGCGACGAGCAACTGGGCGAGATGCTGGTGCGCATCACCCTCGAGCAGTGCGGTGCCGAGCTGGAGTTCGATGAGCTCTGAGCCGAGCGAGGCGCCGCTGGCCTCGCCGTGCCGGCGCCAGTGCTGCCTGGACGAGCGCGACCAGTGCCTGGGCTGCGGCCGCACCCTGCAGGAAATTCTCGACTGGGGCGCAGCCGATAACGCGCGGCGCCGCTCGATCTGCCTGGCCGCGCAACAGCGTTTGCAACAGCGCCAGCAAGGCCATTGACCCACCAGTCTTGTTTATTTATCCGGCTGTGTTAGGGTCGGTAAGACATTCAGTCGAACCCTGCCTTCGGGCGGGGTTTTGCTTTTTTATGGCTTACGCGAGGAGACCGCCCGGCATCATGAACAGCGCACCCACCATCACCATTACCCGTCTCGATCTGCAGCGTCTGGAGCGCCTGCTCGACAGCCTGGACGAGTTCGGGCCTGGCGCCGAGGCGCTGCAGGCCGAGCTGGATCGTGCCGAAGTGGTGGGGCACGACGAGGTGCCGGCAGGAGTGGTGACCATGAATTCGCGCGTGCACTGCCGCGAAGAGAGCAGCGGCAAGGATTACCACCTGACCCTGGTCTACCCGCAGGACGCAGGCGGCGATGGCAAAGTCAGCATCCTCGCACCGGTCGGCTGTGCCCTGCTTGGCCTGTCCGTCGGCCAGCACATCGACTGGCCGGCGCCTGGCGGCAAGCAGCTCAAGCTGACCCTGCTCGAAGTCGAATACCAACCGGAAGCAGCGGGCGAGTACGACCGCTGATCTGCACGCCCCGCAGCCTCAGATGCCGTGCCGTAGCGCGTTATTCAAGGCATCTTCCAGCTCGCTCTTGTAGCGCAGGTAATACACAGTCTGCGCCTGCCGACCGGCCAGCACGGCGGAGAGGTCCAGGTCCGTGATGTAACAGGGGTAGCGTTCGCCGCCAGCCCGTTGCGCGAGAATGTGCAGGGCCACAGCGCGGTAGAGGTCCCGGCTGTATTCCAGCTCGGAGAACTCGCGATGGTTGCAGTACAGCGTGACATGGCGCTGGCGGCCGTCGCCGGGCTCGACGATGGCCTGCACATCGTAGAACGGATGGCTGACCTGCGCCTCTGGCGCCGGCCTGCGCTCGAGGCGCTGGGCACGCAGCGGCGCAGCCGGTAGCAGCTGATAGTAGAGAATTTCCAGCGCGGGCTGGTTGTCGCTGCCGTCGAGCGGCAGGATGGCGTTGCGCCGATACAGCAGTGACTGCAGGAAGCGCTGCAGTGGTGTGAGCAGGCTCTGCTCGTTGCTGTACGGCAGGCGCCGGCGCCACAGGGCGTTGCGTTCATCGAGCAGAGTCAGTTCCGCTTCGCCACTGCTCTCGTGTAGGCGGTAGAAAACCTGGATGCAGTGCGGACGACCCATGGGCAGGATCAGTGCCAGGTCGTCGCCATCGAGTGCATGACGGTCCAGGCGCAGCGGGCTGTAGAACTCCTGTTCGGCGCCCAGGTGGTCGAGCAGGGCGGGCAGATCGTCCAACGCGCAATGGCTGACCTGGCCGGGCGTCAGCTGCAGGACGTGGTAATGCTGGCGCACCTGTACCAGAAAGCGCGATTGGCCACCGTCCGCATAGCTTTCGAGCAGGTCGCGCAGCAATTCCTCGACCCGTTCGGCAATGGGTTGAGCACGGTTGCGGCAATAGCAGCGCACTACCACCTTGGGCTGCGGGCCGCCCACCGGCAGGCTGTTGAGCAGATCGCGCAGGCAGTCGAGCAGGGCGTCCTGACCGTCATAGCGGCTGACCTGCAACTCGTTCCAGCTGTTGAGCACGACCTGATCGAGGGTCAGCACCAGGTTTTCGCGGACTCCGGAATACCCCAGCGCATCGGTGCGCCCGGTGGTCATGTGCACGTTCATCTGGCTGTGCTGCTTGAGCGGGTCGACGCCGACATTGACCAGCAGCAAAACCTGACCGGGAATGCTGGCGCGCAGCAGGGCGGCCTCCTCCACCGGCTGCAGGGGCAACGGGAAGCTCTGCTGCAGACTGCCGATCAGGTTGGACAGCTCATTCTCGGTCAGGTCACTGGTACCCGGGTGCAGAGACAGGCGCGTGCTGGCGTCGATCACGCCATTGCGGTGGCACCAGGCGAGCAGCTCGATCAGTTCGCGTGAGCGCTTCAGCGGCGCGAAGTCCGCCCATTCCTGAGCGCCAAGGCTGCCGTTGAACAGCGCCCAGAGATTTTCGTTGGGTGCCTCCGGGTTGGGGTACCGGACCAGGGTCAGGGTGTCTTCGGCCAGGTCCGGAGCGATGCCGGGGTTGATGAACTCCACCTTGCCGGCTTTACGCTCGAACGCGGCGTACAAGCGCCTGCCCAGCACATTCAGGTCGCGGTTGTTCAGTGAGCTGCCGGCCTGGGCGCTGCGGGCGAACTGCGATAGGAAGCGGTAGCTGTAGGTCAGCTCATTGACCAGTACGCGCCGTTCGGCGGCGACCTGGCGCACCTTCCACTGGCTGCGACTGTCGAGCACGCTGAGCTGGCGGGTCTGCCAGCCCCACTCGCCGGTCAGGCGTTCCAGCAGCAGGCGCTGCCAGCTCTTGGCGCGTCCGCGGGTCGGCGGCCGGCTGATCTTCTTGTTCACTTTCAGGTACAGGCAGCGGCGGATCAGCTCGAGCCGCTCCAGGTCACCCCGTGCGCTGAGGTATTCCTCCAGGCGGCGGTAAACGACGATGTAGGGGTCGAGTTCGTCGAGGTCCAGCCTGCCCTCGAATACGGCCTGCTTGAAGCGCAGCGCCAGGCATTCGACCTTCGGGTGTTCGCTGGCGTAAACCTCGGTGAGCAGCAGTTTGAGGGCGGATTTGTAAGGCGACTCGATGCCTTTGTAAAGCTGCCACATGCCCGCGCCGATGAACTCTTCCGGCGGGATGTGCGCCAGATGACCGAGGTCGAGTACGTCCTCGGCGCGCACGAAGCGCTTGCTCAGCAGGGTACGGCAATAGTCGTGATAGCGCGCCTCCTCGTAAACCGGCACCAGCCACCAGATTGGCGTGCGTCCGCCGAGCCAGATCGCGGTGCGGTAGAACTCGTCGAGCAGCAGATAATGCTGGGTGGTGCCGCAGTCGTCCGATGTCAGCTGCGCCTCGCGTGCACCCTGGGTAAAGCGTTGCGGGTCGACCAGAAAGACATGCACTTCGGCGCCCTGGGTGGCCGCCCAGCCTTCCAGCTGATCGCATTTTTTACGCAGGTCTTGCAGTTCCTGCGTTGTCAGATTGGGCGAGTGGCACAGCCACAGGTCCATATCGCTCTGCTCGGCCTGGGCCACGGTGCCCAGGCTGCCCATCAGGAACAGGCCATGCAGCGGCGCGGCGCCCTGGCCTCGACGCGGCTTGTAGACGAATGAGCGGGTCAGGCGCTGTACCTCGGCAAGGCTGGCATCATCCGGCTCGAACCCGCTGAGGCCGGCTGGTGTGCTGGCCGAGACGTAGCCGGGCAACAGCGGATGGTTGACGTGCAACAGCAGCGGCAACAGCTTGAGGACCAGTTGCTGACGGCTGGACAGCGCCTCCATGGCCCGCTGCAGGCGGCCCTGGTTGATCTGCAGAAAACGCGCACGCAGCTGCGCCAGCACCTTGCGGTCGATGCCGTCATCGATATCGGGACGTATTTCCTGCGTGCGCGTCATGCTCGAACTCTACTGCGGGTGCTGCAAGCCTATCAGCGGCGTGCTCGTCAGAGCAGTATCTGCACGCTATATCGCCCACCTTGCCGCTCTCTGAAGAGCGGCCGGTTATGTCGATAAGTTAAGGCTGCAATATTTCGCACGAGCCCCGCCGCGGGACAAGGCGCTTAACGTGCGCGCCGTTCCGATTCTCGGCAGGGCGCCGCTCGCACCCGCCCGCTGTGTCGACGCTGATCGAAGGGGTATCGGCCGCCGGGCTCTGGGGGTCAGGCGGGAGCGGTCTGGCGGGCCGAAAGAATGGTCAGCAGCGCCTGCGCATGCTCGGCTGCGTCAATGCCCAGGCTGGTCAGATAGCCGCCATCGGCCTGGCTCACCAGGCCTTTTTCGTAGAGGCGAGTAATGGCGCCCTGTGCCTTGAATGAAGCGTTGTTGTGCACCTTCAGCCCTTCCTGATGGTTGTCCAGGTTGTACAGGGCGAGGATTTCCAGCTCGTCGATCAGGTCAGCGTTGAATGACTTCATGGTGACTCCGTCTTGTTGTGATGGCGCTCTTGCAGTGTAGGGCCTTGCAGCGCGCTCTGCCCATCGGCAAGTTGCCAGTTGGCGAGAATCCGTTGGTAAGTGCCGTCCTGCCTGATTTGGCGCATACCTTCGTCGAAATCCCGCATCAAGGCCGCTGCCTGCGGGTGATGACGGGAAAAGCTCAGATAGAGTCGCGGTCGATGTACCCGCGCCAACGCCTTGAACTCGCCGGCCAGCTCGGGGTTGTCGCGCAGCAGCGCTTCGGTGGTGCCGCGAAAGGCGATCACGTAGTCCACGCGATGATGTTGCAGCATGAGAAAACCGTTGATGTCGCGGCGCACGGCGATGCGCTGGATATCCGCATAGCCGTCGAAGTACTCGCCATAGGTGTAGCCGATGGTGACGGCCACGCGTTTGCCGCGGATGGCGTTCAGGTCATCGACCGCGTCGGCGTCGGGATGGCCCCAGAGCAGAATGTCGTCGCTCAGCAGCATCTCCTGCGGTAACAGAAACCCGGCGCGGATAGTCGAGTCCGGTGTGGTGTTGAAGCAGCCTGCCAGGCTGCCCGAGCGTGCCAGTTCCATGCACCGCGAATAGGGGTAGGGCGTCAGTTCGATGGGCGATTCGCTGGCGGCGAAGGCGGCGCGCACTATGTCCGCCGACATACCTTCGATCCGCCCGTTGCGCCATGCCGTGTAGGGATGCCAGTCGTCCTCGGCGCCGATGCGGGGCGTATCGGCCAGCACGGCGCCGACCCAGAGCAGTGCCAGCAGTTGGGTGAGCAATACAGCGATGCGGGACGGCGGGCAGGCCATTGAAGGCGATACCTTCTCGGACGGGACTGGCGCTGACAGTAGCAATCTGCCGGCTGGCCCGACCAGTGGCCTGGGTCAATCCTCGCTCAGTTTTCTTCCGGCAACTCGGGCAGCGCGCGCAGGGCCTGCTCGTACCAGGCGCCATCGAAGGGGCGGTCCTCGCGCAGCATGGCGTCGACTTCATGAGCCAGGACCAGTGCCATCAACTCGAGAATCTCCTCTCGTTCGTAGCCGACCAGCGTCAGCTTGTTGTACACCGCCTTGGCTGCGGCCGGCTCGCCACTTTCCAATTGATTTTCGATGGCCTGAATCAGGGTTGCTTCGGCGAAATCTTCGTCTTCTTGCTCGTCGATGGTGCTCAAGGTACGGGTTCCATGTCTCTGGAAAGAGCGTTCAGTTTGACAGCGTGAGTGCGTACTGGCCATGCGGAATTCCAGGCATTATTAACTCCTATATTGTGGGAGCTTATTTCGCATATTGAGAGTTAGGGGGAGGCCGACTAGAGTTAATCTTCAGGAGAACCCTATGTCCGATAAAAACAACAACCCGATCCCCACGGGTGCCCAGGCGCTTTTCAGAGGTCTGGCTGTGATCGACGCGGTTGCGCAGGGGGCCAGTAGCCTCGCCGATATCGGTGCACGCATTAGCTGCACGCGCAGCACCACTCATCGTCTGATCAGCGCGCTGGTGCAGGCCGGGCATTTGCGTGCCATTGGCGGTAGCGCTGGTGGCTATCAGCTTGGCCCAAAGCTCATCGAACTCGGCTACAAGGCCCGCGCGCAGATGCCCCTGGCGAATATCGCGCGCCCGCATTTGCAGGCCCTGGCACGGTTAACGCAGGACACCGTGCACCTGGGGGTGCGTGAGGACGGTGACGTGCTCTACATCGAGAAGCTGCCGAGCAGTCGCGGCCTGGAAATGCGCTCGCGGATCGGCCTGCGCATGCCCCTGGCGCTCACGGGTATTGGCAAATCGCTGATGCTCGACCTGAACGAAGCGCAGTGGTCGGAACTCTATGAGCAGGGCCTGCGCCAACGTGCCGGGCTGTCTGGCTTGCGCGAGGTATTTACGCCCTGGGACGAGTTTCGCGACCTGATGAAGGACTATGCCAAGGGCGGTTTCAGTCTCGATCTGGAAGAAAACGAGCTGGGCGTGCGCTGTGTTGCCGCGCCAGTGCGCGATGCGAGCGGGCAGATCGTCGCTGCGCTGAGTGTTGCCGGTGCCGTCCCCTATATGCCGCAAGCGCGCCTGCACGAGTTGCGCCCGGACGTAACGGCTTGCGCCGTCGCCATTTCCCGCGAACTGGGCTGGAGTGCCTCATGACCGAACGCCACGTGCCGCGGCTGATCGCCCTCGACTGGGGTACCTCATCGCTACGCGCTTATCTGCTCGGCGAGGGCGGCCGGGTGCTGGCTTCGCAGGCTCGGCCATGGGGCATACAGCACACGCCGGATGGCGATTTCGCTCGCGCCTATGAAGAGTTGATTGGTGACTGGTATCGCCAATGGCCGGAGCTGCCTGCGCTGGCGTGCGGCATGATTGGCAGCCGCCAGGGCTGGCGCGAGGTACCCTACGCCGTATGCCCGGCTACGGCGAGCGACCTGGTCGATGGGTTGCTCGCTTTGCATACTGCCTGCGGCACGCTGCATCTGGTGCCCGGAGTGCTCGATGCAGGCGCGTTACCCGACGTGATTCGGGGTGAAGAAACCCAGGTCTTCGGTGCTTTGCAAATGGCCCCTGAACTAGGTGACGACGCCTTGCTGGTTTTGCCGGGTACCCACAGCAAATGGGTCACGGTGCGCGACGGCGCGATCAGCCACTTCGCGACCTACATGACAGGCGAGCTGTTCGCCGTTTTACGTGACCATTCGATTCTTGGTCGTCCGGCCCGCGAGCATGGGAGCGAGCCTAGTGATGCGGCGTTCTTGCTCGGGCTCGATACTGCTCGGCAGAGCGGTGCCGAAGGTATTTCCGGTCGCCTGTTCAGCACCCGCAGTCTTTTTCTCACCGACCGGCTGAGCGCGAACCAAAGTCTGGATTATCTCTCCGGGTTGCTGATCGGCGAGGAGCTGCGCAGTGTGTTCGCCAGCCTTGCGGATGGCTTCTGTCCGCCGCTGGTGCTGATTGGCGATGCGCGCCTGTGTGAGCGTTATCGATTGGCTCTGGCTCGCTTCAACGTGGACTCCGTACGCATCCTGGAAAACGCCGGGGTCGTGGGCCTCTGGAACCTGGCCTGTGCCGCTTTTCTTGTCACCGCATCGCCCGCCGCCGTTTCGAGGAGTACCCAGCATGGCTGATTCCTACCTGCAGCAATTGCCGCTGATCGCCATTCTGCGCGGCGTCACCCCCCAGGAGGTCGTCCCCATAGGCTTGGCGCTTTATGAGGCAGGCTTGCGCTTGATAGAGATCCCGCTGAATTCCCCGCAGCCGCTGCAGAGCATCGGCTTGCTGGCTGCTGAACTGGGCGATCGCGCACTGATCGGCGCAGGCACCGTGCTCAGCGCAGCGCAGGTCGAGGAGGTGGCGCAGGTTGGTGGGCGCCTGATCGTGTCGCCAAACTGCAACCCTGATGTGATTCGCGCGACACGCCGCGCCGGGCTGTTCAGCTCGCCGGGGGTGGCCACACCGAGCGAAGGTTTCGCCGCGCTGGAGGCCGGTGCTCAGGTGCTCAAGCTGTTTCCCGCCGAGCAATTCAACCCGTCGATCATCAAAGCCTGGCGCGCGGTGTTCTCTCGTGACATCGCCCTGCTACCGGTCGGTGGTATTACCCCAGCGGGGATGGCCGCTTACGTCGAGGCGGGCGCCAGCGGTTTTGGCTTGGGCTCTGCGCTGTACAAACCGGGCATGAGTGCGGCTGACGTAGGCTATAACGCGGCAGTCTTCGTATCGGCCTGGAGGGCAACGCAACCTTGATATTCGGGTATCCACCACTCTGACAGCTGAACTCGAAAATGCTACAAGAGAGCTCTCCCGAGGTTATCCAACAGCGATCGTCAGCTCGCGGCAGATACGCGCGCCTCGCAGTTTCAGTCGCAGGGGACGCCAACGCCCTTTAGACTGAGTTTGAAAAACTGCAGGCGAAAGCCGGAGTTTGCAGCCCGCTTACAAAGGTCTTTCTTGAAGACGCGATACTCGGCAATGAAAATCGGCTTGCCCTGGCTGCGCATGTGCCTGTAACCGTCACATTCGTTGTAGCGATAGCAGCTCTCATTGACGGCAAAGTCGAAGTAGTCACCGAGCGCGGGCAGCAGTTCCACCGCATTCTTTAGTCCTATATTCAGGTCACGCTTATGCGCTTCGCTGGCTAGCCACCGATTAAAGTCTATCTGTTGGGCTTCGGTCAGGCCGAGTCCATTGTCATTGCTGTAGCCGTCCACATTGTCGGGGTCGACACCGTCGCAGCCCTTCTCGACAGCCAGGTCCAGACGCTTGGCGAGCTGTCGCCGTACATCGTTACGGCGATAATCGAGCCAGTGTTCCCCAGGCCAGTCAGGCAACGCTTTGCCACGCGCTGCCGCGGGGTAGGCCAGCGCGTCGCTTCGCCAGTCTTCCCAGGTGCCCGCACTGAAATAGCAGATGACGATACGGCCACCCGCCTTGAGGTTGGTGATGGTTTTTTTGGGGGTGTCGTAAAGATCAATGTCGTAGACCAGGCGATTGGGTATTTGCAGTTTGCCATCGAGCTGCAGGTGCCAAGACGCATTGGCCGGAATGGCGACAGGTGTCGCTGCAGTCAGTGCCGGAGCAAATAGGCTGAGCAACGCAAGTAGTATGCGCATGATGGTCCGTGTCGCTGGAGGCGATGGTAGTTACCTTAGATTAGCCTTACTGCCGTAGCCAGGCGCCTGTGTCTTAGCCTGCGGCAAAGTCCAGCAGTGCCTGACCTGCCAGGCGATAGGTCGTCCATTCGCTTTGTGGGCGGGCGCCGAAGGATTCGTAGAAGTCGATGGCGGGCGTATTCCAGTCCAGCACCGACCATTCGAAACGGCCGCAATCTCGTGCCACGGCCAGTTGCGCCAGGTGGCGCAGCAGCGCCTTGCCCGCGCCCAGGCCACGCGCCTCGGGGCTGACGTAAAGGTCTTCCAGATAGAGGCCGTGCTTGCCCAGCCAGGTGGAGTAGTTGAAGAAATACACCGCGTAGCCGATGGGCTCGCCGTCGTGTTCGCAGATCAGGCCGTGAGCGGTGCTGCCGTCGGCGAACAGGCTGTCGCGGATGCCGGCGGCATCGGTCTTCACCTCGTGCTCAGCCTTCTCATAGATGGCCAGATCGGTGATGAAACGCAGGATCAACTCGGCGTCGTCGGGGGTGGCGGGGCGGATATTCAGGGTCATGGAAAGAAATTCCGGAAAGGGAATGTATTAGTGTGGCGGCAAGCTATTCAGGAAGTTCTCTACGGCCTGACGTGAGTCCAAGCGCAGGTACTGGCAGGAGGGCGGCGTGTGAAGCATTTCCTCGCTATAGCGTTGCCGGTATACCGGATGACGAGTCCACGTCCAAGCCAGAATTGATTGTCGCGGGCTCAGTTGGAAGAGATTGCCCCAACGTTCGCGGTTGCCGTTCCACAATTCTTCATGTGTCGCCAACCGGCGCAGGGTGCGCCAGATCACCTGGCGCATCACCTTGTGACGTGGCAGGTCGAGCCAGATGACCATGTCCGAGCGCTCGCGCACCATTGGGCGTACAGCCGAATAGTTGCCTTCGGCGACCCAGTCGTCGCCCTGCAACGCCTCGCAGGTCAGCTGCTGAAACTGCTCGGTCGGCAGCGGCTGCCAGCCAGGCTGGTGATACAAGGCGTCGAGTTCGACATGCCGATAACCGAGGCGCTGGGCCAGGCGGCGTGACAAGGTGCTCTTGCCTGCCCCGGAACAGCCGACCACCGATATGCGACGGCCAGGGGTGATCGTTTTGGTTGGGATGGCGCTCAGGGGCATGGGATCAACCATAAGTGAGTGTTAGCCAGGCCACCGGTATGAATAGCAAGCAAATAAAACCGAATGCGGCGACCCAGGCGCTGCGCGAACCCGTAGGGTCGGCCACGCGCAGCGGCAGCTTCGGGTAGTGGCCAAGACTCAATAGTCGTAGAGCCAGCCAGCCGGTGCTGTAGAAGACGTAGCCGAAGATAATTTCAAGCACGATCTCGGCGACTAACGCCAAGCCGCGCAGCAACAATTCACCCATGGGAACTCCTTTTCCCGGTTTCTCCAAGGCCTCGCTTAGCGGCTGGCGAGAAGTTCGCGACCGCGCGCCACTGCCGCGCGCACCTGTGCCGGTGCGGTGCCGCCGATGTGGTTGCGGGCATTCACCGAGCCTTCCAGGGTCAGCACGGCGAATACGTCCTGCTCGATCTGGTCGCTGAACTGGCGCAGTTCGTCCAGGCTCATCTCGGCCAGGTCCTTGCCGCTGTCGACGCCGTACTTCACGGCATGACCGACGATCTCGTGGCAGTCGCGGAACGGCAGGCCCTTGCGCACCAGGTAGTCGGCGAGGTCCGTGGCGGTGGAGAAACCGCGCAGCGCCGCTTCACGCATGATGGCGTGCTTGGGCTTGATCGCCGGGATCATGTCGGCGAAGGCGCGCAGCGAATCGCGCAGGGTGTCGGCGGCGTCGAACAGCGGTTCCTTGTCTTCCTGGTTGTCCTTGTTGTAGGCCAGCGGCTGGCCCTTCATCAGGGTCAGCAGGCCGGTCAGGGCGCCGAACACGCGGCCGGTCTTGCCGCGCACCAGCTCGGGCACGTCCGGGTTCTTCTTCTGCGGCATGATCGAGGAGCCGGTACAGAAACGATCCGGCAGGTCGATGAACTGGAACTGGGCGCTGGTCCACAGCACCAGCTCTTCGGAGAAGCGCGACAGGTGCATCATCGCCAGCGAGGCGGCGGCGCAGAATTCGATGGCGAAGTCGCGATCCGATACGCCGTCCAGCGAGTTGCCGCCCACGGCGTCGAAGCCCAGCAGCTCGGCGGTGATTTCACGCTGGATCGGGTAGGTGGTGCCGGCCAGCGCGGCGCTGCCCAGGGGCATACGGTTGGTGCGCTTGCGGCAGTCGACCAGGCGCTCGTAGTCGCGCGAGAGCATCTCGAACCAGGCCAGCAGGTGGTGGCCGAAGGTCACCGGCTGCGCGGTCTGCAGGTGGGTGAAGCCGGGCATGATGGTTTCCGCTTCGCGCTCGGCCTGCTCCAGCAGGCCCTGCTGCAGGCGGGTGATCTCGGTGAGGATCAGGTCGATCTCGTCGCGCAGCCACAGGCGGATGTCGGTGGCCACCTGGTCGTTGCGGCTGCGTCCGGTGTGCAGCTTCTTGCCGGTCACGCCGATGCGGTCGGTCAGGCGCGCCTCGATGTTCATGTGCACGTCTTCCAGGTCGACGCGCCAGTCGAAGGTGCCGGCCTCGATCTCGCCCTGGATTTGCTTGAGGCCGTCGATGATCGCATCGCGCTCGGCATCCGTGAGCACGCCGACCTTGGCCAGCATGGTGGCGTGGGCGATGGAGCCCATGATGTCGTGGCGGTACAGGCGCTTGTCGAATTCCACCGAGGCGGTGAAGCGGGCGACGAAGGCGTCTACGGGCTCGCTGAAGCGGCCGCCCCAGGATTGGTTGGTTTTTTCGCTGCTCATGGTTCGGGCTCTGGATCGGGCTGACTTAATTGCTGGCCAGCATGGCGGACAAAGTGCGTCGATAATAACAGGGTCGGCAGGCGTTTCGCCGGGCCGCGTTTGCCGTCGAGCGGTCGGCAGGCTTGTTGGCTGCTTCACAGTTTTGCGCTGAAGATGGCATTTCGGTGCTTTATTTCGTCCGGCTGGAACCGTCTGGCTTGCCGGCTCGCAAGGCGACACGGAAACTGCGTCGATGCACACACAATCGCTTGCCAAGAATAAATCCAACACTGCCATCGACGACTTCTTCGTCCCGGAACTGTGCCAGCCGGAAGCCCTGCTGAGCATGGTGCTGCTGGCCGAGCTGCTAGTACTGGTGCTGGTGCTCGCCGAACCGATGACGCCGGGCTTCGACTGGGTACGCCTGGCCCTGACCTCGTTGTTCGTACAGTGGATCGTGCTGCTCTCGGCGGCCGTGCTCTGTCGCCTGCGCCCCGTGCTGGCACGCCTGCGCCCGGCGTTGGCGGGTTGCTTGTGTTGCGCCATGGTGGTGGTGCTGACCTTGAGCTGCACCGCGGTGGCCGACTACTACGAGTTGGGCGGGCCGTTGCCGCGCAGTGGCGAGGTGAATCTTTATCTGCGCCATGCTCTGATCAGCCTGATCATGTCCGCACTGCTGCTACGCTATTTCTATCTGCAGAGCCAATGGCGACGGCAGGAACAGGCCGAGCTGCGTGCACGCATCGAATCGTTGCAGGCGCGGATTCGCCCGCATTTTCTGTTCAACAGCCTCAACAGCATCGCCAGTCTGGTCACGCTCGACCCACACAAGGCCGAGCAGGCGGTGCTGGATCTGTCCGACCTGTTTCGCGCCAGCCTGGCCAAACCCGGCACGTTGGTACCGTGGAAGGAGGAACTGGAACTGGCGAAACGATATCTATCTATCGAGCACTATCGGCTCGGTGAGCGACTACAGTTGCAGTGGGAGGTCGAAGGTGTGCCGGAGGATCTACCGATTCCCCAGCTGACCCTGCAGCCTCTTTTGGAAAATGCGCTGATCTATGGCATCGCGCCACGTGTCGAAGGTGGGCTGGTGCGGATCGAGGCGGATTACCAGGATGGTGTGTTCAGCTTGTGTGTCAGCAATCCGTATGAAGAGCGGGGCGAGCAGCACCCGTCACGGGGAACGCAGCAAGCGCTGAGTAATATCGATGCGCGTCTGGCGGCACTTTTTGGCCCCCGCGCGAGTCTCAGCGTGGAGCGCCGTGACGGCCGTCATTACAGCTGTCTACGCTATCCTTGTGCGAGACTCACGCAGGAAGCCAGAGCAATATGAATGTCCTGATCGTCGATGACGAACCCCTTGCCCGTGAGCGCCTGAGCCGCATGGTCGGCGAGCTCGAGGGTTACCGGGTCCTGGAGCCCGCCGCCAGCAACGGCGAGGAAGCCTTGGCCCTGATCGATAGCCTCAAGCCGGATGTGGTCCTGCTGGATATCCGCATGCCCGGCCTCGATGGCCTGCAGGTCGCTGCCAAGTTGTGCGAGCGCGAAGCTCCGCCTGCGGTGATCTTCTGCACGGCGCACGACGAATTCGCCCTGGAGGCCTTCCAGGTCAGCGCCGTCGGCTATCTGGTCAAACCGGTACGGCCCGAGAGCCTCAACGAAGCCCTGAAAAAGGCCGAGCGGCCCAACCGGGTGCAGCTGGCTGCCCTGACCCGCCCTGCCGCAGAGACAGGCGGTGGTCCGCGCACCCACATCAGCGCCCGCACCCGTAAGGGCATCGAGCTGATTCCGCTGGATCACGTGATCTATTTCATCGCCGATCACAAATACGTCACCCTGCGCCATGAGGGTGGCGAAGTCCTGCTGGATGAGCCGCTCAAGGCGCTTGAGGACGAATTCGGTGACCGCTTCGTACGCATCCACCGCAATGCGCTGGTCGCGCGCGAGCGCATCGAACGCCTGCAGCGCACGCCACTCGGGCATTTCCAGCTGTTTTTGAAGGGGCTGGAGGAAGATTCGCTGGTGGTGAGTCGCCGCCACGTCGCCGGTGTACGCAAACTGATGCAGTCACTCTGACGCCCTACCTCGCACGTCAGGGCGTCCCGGTCTTTGCAATCAGCGACACACCTGCGGCCTATGGCCGCCTGGCAGCGCCCGTAATGGGCGAGCCTGTTATGATTCGCGGCAATCCGTTTTCTGGAATTGCCCCATGTCCCGCGAAATTCGCATCGCCACCCGTAAGAGCGCCCTGGCCCTGTGGCAGGCCGAGTATGTCAAAGCCCGTCTGGAACAGGCACACCCTGGCCTGAAGGTCAGCCTGGTGCCCATGGTCAGCCGCGGCGACAAGCTGCTCGACGCGCCGCTGGCGAAAATCGGTGGCAAGGGCCTGTTCGTCAAGGAACTGGAAACCGCCCTGCTGGAAAACGAGGCCGACATCGCCGTGCACTCGATGAAGGACGTGCCGATGGACTTCCCCGAGGGGCTGGGCCTGTACTGCATCTGCGAGCGTGAAGACCCGCGTGACGCCTTCGTCTCCAACACCTATGACAGCCTCGATGCGCTGCCAGCCGGCAGCGTGGTCGGTACCTCCAGCCTGCGTCGCCAGGCCCAGCTGCTGGCGCGCCGGCCCGATCTGAAAATCCAGTTCCTGCGCGGCAACGTCAATACCCGTCTGGCCAAGCTCGATGCCGGCGAGTACGACGCCATCATCCTTGCCGCCGCCGGCTTGATTCGCCTGGGCTTCGAGGATCGCATTCGTAGCTCTATCAGTGCCGAAGACAGCCTGCCTGCCGGCGGCCAGGGCGCCGTGGGCATCGAGTGCCGCAGTGCCGACAGCGATGTGCATGCGCTGCTGGCGCCCTTGCACCATCACGAGACAGCCCTGCGGGTGACCGCCGAGCGCGCGCTGAACAAGCACCTCAATGGCGGTTGCCAGGTGCCTATCGCCTGCTATGCGCTGCTCGAAGGTGACCAACTCTGGCTGCGCGGCCTGGTCGGCCAACCTGATGGAGGCCTGTTGCTGCGTGCCGAAGAACGCGCTGCCAGCAGCGATGCCGAGGCGCTGGGCGTACGCGTGGCCGAGGCGCTGCTGGCGCAGGGCGCCGATGCCATTCTCAAGGCCGTTTACGGTGAGGCCGGGCACCCTTGAGCACCTGGCGCCTGTTGCTGACGCGGCCTGCCGAGGACTGTGCGGCGCTGGCGCAGACCCTGGCCGCCCAGGGTGTGGCCAGCCACTGCATGCCGCTGCTGGCCATCGAGGCCTTGGCCGAAACCGCCGGGCAGCGCAGCACCTTTGCCGAACTGCAGCGTTATTGCGCGGTGATCGTGGTCAGCAAACCGGCCGCGCGGATCGGCCTGCAGCTATTGGCGCGACATGCCGCACCGGCGCCCGATCTGCCCTGGTTCAGTGTCGGTGCCGCCACCGCTGCGGTGCTCGCCGAGCAGGGCTTGCGCGTGTACTTCCCTGACTCAGGCGATGACAGCGAAGCGCTGCTTGCCCTGCCAGCGCTGCACCAGGCTGTTGCCGCGACACCTGCGCCACGCGTACTGATCCTGCGTGGGGAAGGTGGCCGAGAATTCCTCGCCGAACGCTTGCGCGGCCAAGGCGTGACGGTCGACTATCTGCCACTTTATCGCCGCGTGCTCCCGCAATACGCGCCGGGCGAGCTTGGCCGGTGCGTGCGAGCGGAACGCCTGAACGGCCTGGTTGTCAGCAGTGGGCAGGGTTTCGAACATCTGCTGCGGCTGGCTGGCGATGACTGGCCGGCCTTGGCTCGGCTACCCTTGTTCGTACCCAGCCCGCGTGTTGCCGAGCAGGCGCGCGATGCGGGCGCGGAAATCGTTGTGGACTGTCGCGGCGCCAATGCCGCGGCCTTGCAGGCAGCGCTGGAGCAGTTTCCGGCTGCCGCCCTCTAAAAGGACGGATACGTGAGCGAAGCATCCACCCCGAAGACGCCAGAAGAAAATCCGGCCAGCGAAGCCGTGAAGACCACGCCAACCCCCTCATCCGCCCAGGCACCTCGCAGTGGCGGCGGCAGCGGGCTTGCCGCCTTGGCCTTGCTGATCGGCCTGGCGGGTGCCGGCGCGGGCGGCTGGAGCCTCTGGCAGCTGCACGAAATGCAAAGCAGGGATCAGCAGCAAGCTGAAGACCTGCAGCGCACCCGCGACGACAGTGCGAAGCAAGTGGATGAATTGGCCCAGCGTCTGGATTCGCGCCTGTCCGCCCTGCCCAGCGCCGCCGAGCTGGACGAGCGCCGCCGTCTGCTGGCCAACCTGCAAAGCGATCAGCAGCGCATGAGCCAGCGCCTGGAAAGCATGCTCGACGGCAGCCGCCAGGATTGGCGCCTGGACGAGGCCGAGCACCTGCTGCGTCTGGCCACGCTGCGCTTGTCCGCGCTGCAGGATGTGGCCTCGGCCGAGGCGCTGGTCGAGGCGGCCGACGATATCCTCCGTGACCAGGACGATCCCGCCGCCTTCGCTGCCCGCGAACAGCTCAGCCGCAGCCTGGAAGCGCTGCGCACCACGGCGCGGCCGGATCGTGTCGGTCTGTTCCTGCAACTGGGCGCCCTGCGTGAGCAGGCCGCCACCCTCAATCCCCTGGCGCCGACCCTCGAAGGGCAGGGCGATGTACTCTCCGAGCTGGCCGCGGAAGGCGATGGCAGCGCCTGGTGGAGCGAGTGGGCGAAGAAGCTTTCCGACTACTTCCGCATCGAATTCGACGCCGATCGCAACGTCCGTCCACTGCTGTCCGGGCAAAGCCTGTCGCAGGTCCGCCTGAGCCTGTCGCTGGCGCTGGAACAGGCGCAGTGGGCTGCGCTGCATGGTCAGACCGGTGTGTACAAGCAGTCGCTGAAGCAGGCCGAGGAAATCCTCGACGCACACTTCAATCTGGACAACCCGGACAGCCGTGCCCTGCGTCAGCGCTTCAGCGAGTTGGCCGATGCCAGCATCGAGGTCAAGGTGCCGGATCTGAGCGAGTCGCTCGACACGCTGCAGGCCTACCTGCAACGTAAACAGGCGCAACGCCGGCAGGGGGCCGCCGCGGCCGGGGAGGCGCAATGAAACGCCTGTTCTGGCTTCTGCTACTGCTGGCCATCGCCGGCGGTCTTTACCTGCTCAGCCTGGCCATCGAGGCTGATCGTGGTTACGTGCTGTTCGCCTACAAGGGCTTCCGTTACCAGTCCGGGCTTTGGGCATTCCTTGGCCTGCTGGCGGTCGTGCTGGTGCTTTACTACCTGATCAAGTGGACGCTGCGTCTGCTGCTCAGCTCGACGCGTCTGGCCAACCCCTGGTCGCGCCTGCACCGCACTCGCCGCGTGCGACAGGCTTCCGAGCAGGGCATGCTGGATCTCGCCGAAGGCCGCTGGGCGCGTGCTCAGCGCCAGCTGACCCGCGCCGCCGAGGCCGACAGCCAACCGCTGATGTACTACCTCGGTGCCGCCCGGGCAGCCAGCAAACTCGGCGAGCACGAGCAGAGCGATGCACTGCTCGAGCGCGCGCTGGACAAGCAGCCACAGGCCGAACTGGCGATCGCTCTGACCCACGCCGAGCTGCAACGCAAGCGGGGCGACAGCGACGCGGCGCTGGAAACCCTGCAGGCCATGCGTCAACGCCACCCAGGTCATCACCTGGTACTGCGACAATTGCAGCGTCTGTATCTGCAGCGTCAGGACTGGTCGGCACTGCTCGGCCTGCTCCCGGAGTTGCGTAAGGAAAAGGCGCTACCCGCCGCAGAGCTCGACGAACTGGAGCGCGAAACCTGGCGTGGTCGCCTGGCCGAGGTCGGTGAGTACGGGTTGGCGCAAGGGGAAACCGCCTTGCAGCCGCTGAGCAAGGCCTGGAACCAGCTGTCAGCCAGCCTGCGCAACGAGCCTGAGCTGATCGCCACCTATGTCGAGCAGCTGCGCCGCCTGGGCGCTCAGGAAGAAGCTGAGGAAGTGCTGCGCGGCGCGCTCAAGCGGGGTTACGACAGCCGCCTGGCGCGCTTCTATGGTGTGCTGCGTGGCGCCGACCCGGCGCGCCAGCTGCAAACGGCCGAACTCTGGCTCAAGCAGCATCCGGAGGATCCGGCCCTTCTGTTGACCCTGGGTCGCCTGTGCCTGCAGAACCAGCTGTGGGGCAAGGCGCGCGACTACTTCGAAACCAGCCTTAAGCTCGAGCGTCATCCGGAAACCTGTGCCGAACTGGCGCGCCTGCTGGCGCAACTGGGCGAACTCGAACGCAGCAACCAACTGCTGCTGGAGAGTCTCGGCCTGCTGCACCAGGGCTTGCCGCCGCTGCCGCAACCGCAGGGCGTCACGGCCTGAATGGATGCGGCTGATTGCCGCAGAGGCTCCGTGGTGCTGACGGAGGGGCGTTCCGGCCTGATGAACAGCCTGCTCTGAGCCACAGGGCGCCTTGAAAGGCGCCCTCGCTTTACTCTACCGTACGGCCCTCGATTTCCCTTCCGGAGCCACCATGCAATTGGCCAGTCCGCGTCCCCTGTTTTTCCTGGCATTCATCGGCTGCGTAGTGCTGATGGCGGCTGCGCTTTACCTGGAACATGTCGTTGGTCTGGAACCCTGCCCGATGTGCGTGTTGCAGCGTATCTGCGTGATTCTCTTTGGTGTGGTCTGCCTGATCGCGGCGATCCATGGCCCGGGGCGTCTCGGTCGGCGCATCTACGCGGTACTGGCCCTGCTGTTCGCTGGCGCGGGTGCCGCCACCGCGGGTCGGCAGATCTGGCTGCAGAGCGTACCGGCCGACCAGCTCGAAGCCTGTCTGCCGAGCCTCGAGTTCATGATGCAAGCCCTGCCCATGCAGGACATCGTGCGCCTGGTGTTCCAGGGCAGTGCCGATTGCGCTGAAGTGAAGTGGACGCTGTTCGGCATGAGCATCCCCGAGTGGAGCCTGCTCGGCTTTATCGGCATGCTCGCCTTCTGCCTGTTCCAGCTGCTGCGCCGCGACTGAGAATGCGTATCGCACGAAGCCACGCCGCTCGTGGCTTCTCGATTAAACGCTCGTATGAAATTTTCTCGTGGCTAGCCTTGATGGTGTGTGCCCGCGGGCATAATCTGGCTCGCACGCACCGCCGGAAAAACGCCATTTTGCGGTTGCTTTCCCAAGACCAAGCGCCGGTTGACAGAAAATCGTCGGGAATGATTTTAAGCGTCGCGCAGCGATGGCCCGAAGGCTGGCCGCCAAGGAGCAGCCATAAAGTTCGTCTCGGGAGCGGACCTATAACAGGCATTATCGATAAGGGAAGCGAGGTTCATCATGCTCGAGAAATGTCGGAACGCGCAGGAACGCTGGGGTGGGGTTCACCAGTTGATCGATCGCTGGTTGGGCGAGCGCCGCGAACTGGTGCTGGCCTATACCGCCCTCACCAAGGCCCCTCAGGCCCCTGCCATCAATTGTGAATCCCTGCAGGGCTTCTGCGAATTGCTGGTGGACTACGTCTCGGCTGGCCACTTCGAGGTCTACGAGCAACTGACCAGCGAGGCCAAGGCCTTCAATGATCAGCGCGGCCTGGAACTGGCCAAGCAGATCTACCCGCGTATCGAAGCCATCACCGAGGTCGCGCTGGCCTTCAATGATCGTTGCGACAACGGCGACAGCCGCGACAATGCCTCGCTGGTGGCCGAGCTCAACCGTCTGGGACAGCTGTTGCACGAACGTTTCGAACTGGAAGATTGCCTGATCGAGGTGTTGCACAACGCCCATCAGGAGCAGGCTGCCGAAGCGCTCTGACGCTCGATGTCAAAAAAGCCCGGTCTGAGTCCGTAATGCTGTTCACATAGGAAACGGTCGAACGCGATCAGTCCCCTCGCCCCTCCGGGGAGAGGGTTAGGGCGGGCCGCGTTCGGCGAGGGGAAAACTGGCAGTTTTGCAGTGTTTTCAGCCCTCTCCCCCAGCCCCTCTCCCATAAATGGGAGAGGGGAGCCAAGCGCGAGCACCTTAAGTGAACAGCATTCCGGATCTGAGTCCGGGCTTTTCATTGTGGATCAGGGCGGCGCTCAGTCGGCTACGTCCAGCAGGCGCAGGTCGAAGACCAGAGGCGCATGGGGCGGTATCAGATCGCCCGCACCGTCATCCCCGTATGCCTGATCCGATGGAATCACCAGGCGCCAGTGCGCGCCCTTCGGCATCTGCAGCAATGCACTGCGCCAGCCGGCGATCAGGCTGTCCAGGCGAAACCACTGCGGTGTGGTGCTCTCGTCGAAGACACTGCCGTCGGCCAGTTCGCCGCGATAACTTACCTGTACCCGGCTGCGGGCAGTGGGCTTGGCTCCGCTGCCAGGGCTGAGCTCGGTCACCAGTACGCCATTGGCCAGCGCCCGCACGTTGGGGCGGCGACTTTCCTCGGCGAGAAAACGCTGCTCGGCTTCGATGGCCTTGGCATGGCGCTGGGGCGAGGCTTCGATACGGGCTTCGTGCTCATCGAGCAGTTGCTCGATGCGGCCTGCCTCAAGCCGCAGCGGTTTGCCCTCGTAAGCCTGGCGCAGGCCTTCGAGCAGCTCGTTCAGCGGCAGGTCGGGGACCTCTTCATGCAGGCGTTCGCCAAGGCGCACACCGAGGCTGTAAGCCAGATCCTGCTGATGCTGGTCGGCCTGCACGGCCAGGCTGCAGCAGAGTGCGAGGGTGGCGAGTACGGCGCGGCTCATGGAGGTTTCTCCCGGTGGATATGCCTGCGATTATGCCAGGCGAGCGATGCCCGCGCTGCGATCACCAAAAGGCCTATGGCGAGGCGCCTCGCCTGCGTCTAGTATGGGCGCATCCACATCCGCCTGGAGGCGCGCCATGTCGGCCAAGAAGAAGTCCGTGACTACCCCGTTGCACCTGTTGCATCAACTGTCTGCCAGCCTGCTCGAACATCTGGAAAATGCCTGCTCGCAAGCGCTGATCGACGCCGAGAAACTGCTCGCCAAACTGGAGAAGCAGCGCGGCAAGGCTCAGGAAAAACTGCACAAGGCCCGCAGCAAACTGCAGGACGCCGCCGTTGCCGGCAAGACCAAGGCGCAGGCCAAGGCCAAGGATGCCGTCGCCGAACTGGAAGAGCTGCTCGACGCGCTTAAGGCCAGCCAGAGCGAAACCCGTACCTACATCGCCCAGCTCAAGCGTGACGCTCAGGAAAGCCTGAAGCTGGCGCAGGGCGTTGGCAAGGTGAAGGAGGCTGCCGGCAAGGCGCTGGACGCACGTGAAGCCAAGGCCGCCGCACCGGCAGCCAAGCCTGCAAGCAAACCGGCCGCGGCGAAGAAGCCCGCTGCCGCCAAAGCAGCGGTGAAGAAGGCCCCGGCCAAACCCGCTGCCGCCAAAGCGGCCGCCAAGCCGGCTGCCAAACCCGCGGTCGCCAGCAAGCCAGCGGCTAAACCTGTTGCCAGCAAGCCTGCAGCGGCTAAACCGGCCGCGCCCAAGGCTGCCGCCAAACCTGCTGCCGCCAAGCCGGCGGCCAAACCAGCCGCAAAGCCAGCCGCAGCGAAAGCGCCGGCCAAGCCAGCAGCGGCCAGTAAGCCAGCAGCCAAGCCAGCTGCCGCCAAACCCGCTGCCGCAAAACCTGCTGCGAAGCCCGCCGCTAAAGCCATGCCTGCCAAGCCCGCTGCTGCGAAGAAGCCGGCTGCAGCGAAGAAGGCCCCGGCCAAGCCGGCAGCAGCCAAGCCAGCTGCTGCGCCGGCAGCTCCGGTTGCGCCAGCCGCGCCGGCTGCGCCTGCCGTGAGCAGCAGCGGTACGCCGAGCGCCTCCTAAGGCAGATGGATGGCGCCGCGCAGCACCTGCAGCGCGGCGCTGTCATTTCCGGCCAGGCGAATCAGCCAGTCCTCTTCTCCTGCCCCGCCAGACCAGCTCTCGGCCAGCGTCTGCAGCCGTTCGAGCAATACCCGCTCGGCCTGCAATTCCAGCTTCTTGATCTGTTCGCGCAAGGCCGCCAGCTCGGCATCCTCGCCTGCTGCCGCGCGCCAGTTGCGTCGTGTCTGACGTAAGGGCGATATCACCTCTCGCTGCCAGGCGCCGGCCACTGCCGTCAGGGCAAGCAGGCGTTCATCCAGGCAGCGTACGCCACGCTGCTGCAGCCAGGCGCCAGTCAGCAGCAGGCAAACGTCATTACCCGCGTCCTGCAGTTCCAGGCAGGCCTTTTCCACGCCGGGTCTGGCATAGAGTTCGAGAGCGAAATTCCACAGATCCTGCACGCGGCCTCCGGGGCGATTTGATAGACTCCGCGGCCATTATGATCCGACTCCAGAACCTCACTCTACAGCGTGGTCCGCAACGCCTGCTCGAAGGCGCCGAGCTGACCCTGCATGCCGGTCACAAGGCCGGTCTGATCGGTGCCAACGGCGCCGGAAAATCCAGCCTGTTCGCCTTGCTGCGTGGCGAGCTGACGCCGGACGCCGGCGATTGCCTGCTGCCAGCTGACTGGCGTATCGCCCATATGCGTCAGGAGGTCGATGACCTCGAGCGGCTGGCCGTGGATTACGTGCTCGATGGCGACCACAACCTGCGCCGCGTGCAGGCCGAGTTGGCCGCGGCCGAGCAGAGCCACGACGGCGCTGCCATCGCCCGCCTGCACAGTGAGCTGGACAGTGCCGACGGCTACACAGCCGACGCCCGCGCGCGCAAGCTGCTGGCGGGGCTGGGGTTCGAGAACGCGCAGATGGATCGCCGTGTCGGCGATTTCTCCGGCGGTTGGCGTATGCGCCTGAACCTGGCCCAGGCGCTGATGTGTCCGTCCGACCTGCTGCTGCTCGACGAGCCGACCAACCACCTGGATCTGGACGCGATTCTCTGGCTCGAAGGCTGGCTGCAGAGCTACCCGGGCACCTTGCTGCTGATCTCCCACGACCGCGACTTTCTCGATGCCGTGGTCGATCACGTTGCCCATGTCGAGCAGCGCAAGCTGAACCTGTATCGCGGCGGCTACACCGCCTTCGAGCGTACCCGCGCCGAACGCCTGGCCCAGCAGCAGCAGGCCTACGAGAAGCAGCAGGCGCAGCGTGCGCACATGGAAAAGTACATTGCCCGCTTCAAGGCCCAGGCCACCAAGGCCCGTCAGGCGCAGAGCCGGATCAAGGCGCTGGAGCGCATGGAGGAGCTGAGTGCGGCGCACGTCGACTCGCCCTTCGACTTCGTCTTCCGCGAGGCCGAGAAGATTTCCACGCCGCTGCTCAGCCTCAGCGAAGGCCGCCTCGGCTACGGTGACAAGGCCGTGCTGCAGCAGGTCAAGCTGAGCCTGGTGCCTGGCGCGCGCATTGGCCTGCTCGGCCCCAACGGCGCAGGCAAATCGACGCTGATCAAGAACCTCTCGGCCGAATTGCAGCCGCTGAGTGGCAGCCTGACCCGCGGCGAGAACCTGGTGATCGGCTACTTCGCTCAGCACCAGCTCGATGCGCTGGACGACAAGGCCAGCCCACTGCTGCACCTGCAGCGCATCGCGCCAAGCGAGCGCGAGCAGACGCTGCGCGACTTCCTCGGTGGTTTCGACTTCCGCGGTGCTCGCTGCGACGAGCCGGTGGTGAATTTCTCCGGTGGCGAGAAGGCACGTCTGGCCCTGGCATTGATCGCCTGGGGCAAACCCAACCTGCTGCTGCTCGACGAGCCGACCAACCACCTGGACCTGGAAATGCGCCTGGCGCTGACCATGGCCCTGCAGGAGTTCGCTGGCGCCGTGGTGGTGGTCTCGCACGACCGCCATCTGCTCAAGAGCACCACCGACGAGTTCCTGCTGGTCGCCGATGGCCGGGTGGTACCGTTCGACGGTGATCTGGACGACTATGCGCGTTGGCTGGTCGATTACCGTCAGCGCCAGGCACCGCCCAGCGCGCCGGCCGAAGGTGCCGCGGACAAGACCGACAAGCGTGCCCAGCGCCAGGCTGCCGCTGCGCTGCGTCAGCAACTGGCGCCGCACAAGAGGCAGGCCGAGAAGCTGGAGCAGGAGCTGGGCAAGGTGCAGGAAAAGCTCGCCGCCGTGGAAGCGCAGTTGGGCGACAGCGGTCTGTACGAAACCGCGCGCAAGGACGAGCTGCGCCAGCGCCTGGCCGAACAGGCGCAGCTCAAGGCGCGTGAAGCCGAGTTGGAGGAGGCCTGGCTGCTGGCGCTGGAAACCCTGGAGGCGTTGCAGCAGCAACTGGAGGAAGCCGAGTAATGGAACAGCTGGAACTGCTGATGGCCTGGCGCGAGCCACTGATTCGTGCCGGCCAGGTACTGCTGATCATCCTGCTGGCATGGATCGCTCAGCGCATTCTCACCCGCGCCATCAGTCGTCTCGGCGAACGTTACAGCCTGCTGCCGGCCGAGGTGCTGCAACCGCTGCGCGGCCTGGTGCGCTGGCTGATCATGGGCAGCGCGTTGCTCATGGTGCTGGAGCGCCTGGGCGTTTCAGCCAACGTGCTGTGGACGGCGCTGACCGGTTTCACTGCCGTCGCTGCGGTGGCGTTCTTCGCCATCTGGAGCGTGCTGTCGAACATGTTCTGCGCGCTGCTGATCTTCACCATGGGCCCGTTCCGCCTGGGCGATACCGTCGAAGTCATCGAAAGCGCCGACAAGCCTGGCGTTAAGGGGCGGGTGATCGCCATCAACCTGTTCTATACCACCCTGCAGGACCTCGACGAAAACGCCGCCGGCGCGTTGTTGCAGGTGCCCAACAGCCTGTTCTTCCAGAAGTCGGTGCGCCGCTGGCGCTGAGTACGGGGGCAGGAGTAGGCTGTAGCGCTCTCCCCTGATTTCAGCTTCTCGAGGTACGCATCATGGCATTGGAAACCTGGCTCGCTTTCTTCGTCGCCTGCTGGGTGATCAGCCTGTCGCCGGGCGCCGGTGCCGTGGCCTCGATGTCGGCCGGCATGCAATACGGCTTCTGGCGTGGCTACTGGAACGCGCTCGGCCTGCAGCTCGGTCTGGCGCTGCAGATCGCTATCGTAGCTGCCGGCGTGGGCGCCGTTCTGGCCACCTCGGCCCTGGCTTTCAGCCTGATCAAATGGTTCGGCGTGGCCTATCTGGTGTTCCTCGCCTACAAACAATGGGTCGCGCTGCCCAGCGATTTGGATGCCGGTGCGGCCGAGCGTCCCATTGGCCGGCCGCTGACTCTGGTTTTGCGTGGTTTCTTGGTCAATTTCAGCAATCCCAAGGCGATCGTCTTCATGCTCGCGGTATTGCCGCAGTTCATCAATCCGCATGCGCCGCTGGTGGCGCAGTACCTGGTGATGGGCGTGACCATGATCGCCGTGGACCTGATCGTCATGGCCGGCTATACCGGCCTCGCCTCGCGTGTGCTGCGTCTGCTGCGCACGCCGCGCCAGCAGCGGGTCATGAACCGCAGTTTCGCTGCGTTGTTCGCCGCCGCTGCCGGCCTGCTGGCCACGGTCAAGCGCGCCGCCGTCTGAGTCTCGTTTGGTCTCGACCGGATGTCGGTCGGGGCCATTCGCTGCAACGACCCGTTCGGCTGAATGTTACGAGATATTTCAGATTGTTCTTGTGCTGAGCCGTTAGGCCGGCAACAATTTAATGCCACCCATTCTCGTTTGGGATGCATTAATGATCCGCTTTCGTTTCCCCCTTTCCTGGCTGGTGCTGCCACTGCTGGCCTGCCTCAGCTTTATCGCCGTCGGCGAGCCCCTGGATGGCGCCGCCCAGGCGCTGCATCTGATTGGTTATATCGGTGCTGACTACCCCGCCACTGTCGCCGATGGCCAGGTCGTCGACGCTGGCGAATACCAGGAGCAGCTGGAGTTCCTCGATGTGCTGCAGGGGCTGATCGTCGCCCTGCCGGCCCAGGCTGGGCGGGCCGAGCTGGAGCAGGGCGTGGCTGAGCTGCGCCAGGCCGTTACCCAGCGCAGGCCCGGTGAGGAAGTCTCCAGCGCTGCACGCCAGCTGGGCGCGCGCCTGGCCGATCTTTATGCTGTGTCACTGACCCCGGTACTGACACCGGACCCGGAGCGTGGTGCGCCGCTCTACGCCCAGCACTGCTCGGTGTGCCATGGCGATACCGGCCAGGGCGACGGCCCGGCCGGCATCGGTCTGGAGCCGCCGCCGGCCAATCTGCGCGACGCCGCGCGCCTGGATCGGCTGAGCCTTTACGATCTCTATAACACCCTCGGCCTGGGCATCGAGGGCACCGACATGCCGGCCTTCGCCGACCAGCTCGACGACCGTCAGCGCTGGGATCTGGCTGTCTATATCGCTGGCTTCACCGCTGCGCCGGCGCAGGGCAAGGCACGTTTCGCCATGAGCGAGCTGGCCGGCCGCACGCCTGCCGAGATCGCCGCTGGCGGGGGCGATGTCGCCGCGTTCCGAGCTCAGCGCGCGCATCCGGTGCTGGAGCAGCGCGGCCCGCAGCAACTGATCGGCTACACCCGCACAACTCTGGAACGCAGCCTGCAGGCCTACCGCGATGGTGACCGCGAGCAGGCCTATGACCTTTCCGTTGGGGCCTATCTGGAAGGTTTCGAGTTGGTCGAAAGCGCCCTCGACAACCTCGATGCGGTGCAGCGCAAGACCACCGAGCGAGCTCTGATGGCCTACCGGCAGGCGCTGCAGGACAGCGCCGGCGTTGCGCAGGCGGCTCAGGCGCTGGAGCTGGCCAAGATCGAGCTGGACAAGTCCGCCGCGCTGCTCGCCGATGGCGCCATGGACGGTAGCCTGAGCTTCTTCGCCAGCCTGCTGATTCTGCTGCGTGAAGGCCTGGAAGCCATTCTCGTACTGGCGGCGATTCTCGCCTTTCTGCGTAACACCGGGCAGCAGCAGGCGGTGCGCAGCGTTCACTTCGGCTGGGGCCTGGCACTGCTCGCCGGGGTCGCCACCTGGGCGGTGGCGGCTTACGTGATCGACGTCAGCGGCGCCCAGCGCGAACTGCTCGAAGGTATCACCGCGCTGTTTGCCAGCGTCGTGCTGCTGTGGGTCGGCGTTTGGATGCATGACCGCCGCCATGCCGCGGCCTGGCAGGATTACATCAAGAGCAGCCTGGTGGGCGGCGGCGGACGTTTCGGCTTCGCCGTGCTGGCGTTCTTCTCGGTCTATCGCGAGCTGTTCGAAGTCATCCTGTTCTACGAAACCCTCTGGCTGCAGGCTGGCCCTGCCGGGCACGGTGCCGTGCTGGCCGGTGCTGCGGCCGCGCTGGTGCTGCTGATCGGCCTGGCCTGGGTGATCCTGCGTGGCTCGCGCAAGCTGCCGCTGGCGACCTTCTTCGGCATCAATGCGGTGCTGCTGTGCGTGCTGTCCGTGGTCTTCGCCGGCCATGGCGTAGCGGCGCTGCAGGAAGCCGGCGTGCTCGGCACGCGCCCGGTGGCGTTCTTCGAGTTCGACTGGCTGGGCATTCACGCCGACGCCTGGAGTCTTGCAGCGCAGGGCCTGGCCCTGGCCGGTATTGCGTTGCTCTATGGGCGCAGCCTGCTGGGTGAGCGCCGACGCCTGGCCGAGCAGGCCTGATGGCGTGACGCGGGGCGGTTTCACCGCTCCGCTGTCAATAGCGTGAACCGCTGCCACGACAACGAGTCTCAGTGCACCTAGGCTGATTCCAATTCCTTTGCCGAGTGCACGCATGTCTTCTCCGATCCATTCCACTCATTACGCCGACAGTCCCGATCTGGCGTTGGCCCCTTTGCGTCATCCCACCCTGGAGCAGGCGCTGTCAGCAGCCTGTGCACAACTCGACGTGCGTGAAGCCTTTCTCGCTGCGTTGCGTGACCCGGCCATCGGCCCGCAGCCAAGATTGCTGCTGGCGATTTCCGGTGCCGACCTGCAAGGCCAGCGGCGTTTGGCTGCGCTGGTGGCCGAGCTGCTGCCGGACGAGGTGGAGCTGGATCTGATCGAGTTGGCCGACGACAACCTGTCGCGAGCCGTGCGGGAGCGCTGCGAGCCTTTCTACAATCTCTGAGACGCTCGCCTGCTGGCATACTGGGCGCTGGTTTCTCTGCGGAAGTTGCTGCATGCGCGTATGGATCGACGCCGACGCTTGCCCTCGGGCGGCGCGGGATCAGGTGGTCAAGTTCGCCCTCAAGCGGGGTTTCGAGGTGGTGCTGGTGGCCGGGCAGGCCGTGGCCCGGCCGAATTTCGCCTGCGTGAAACTGATCGTGGTACCCAGCGGGCCGGATGCGGCCGACGATCATCTGGTCGAGTACGCCGTGCCCGGCGAACTGGTGATCTGCAGTGACGTGCCGCTGGCCGACCGCCTGGTGAAGAAGGGCGTCGCTGCGCTCGACCCGCGTGGCCGTGAGTTCGACGAGCGCAACATGGGCGAGCGCCTGGCGGTACGTAACCTGTTCACCGACCTGCGCGAGCAGGGCCAGGTCGGCGGCGGTCAGGCTCCCTATTCGGAGAAGGATCGACAGGCCTTTGCCAATGCGCTGGATCGTATCCTGACGCGCTTGAGTCGCTAGCGGCCCCGGCTAACTAGGCAATGACCGTAGGAGCGAGCTCTGCTCGCGAATTTCCTGAGGCTGGGCGCTTCGCGAGCAGAGCTCGCTCCTACAGAGGCATCCGTTCAGTGCTGTAGCCCGGATGAAATCCGGGGATGACAAACGCTCTGTCAGCCACACAGATAGGTGCCGGTGCCCACGGCCACCAGCACGCCTTCATCGTTGTGCAGCTCCATGCGAATCACCGCCACCTTGTTGCCCGCCCGCAGCGGCATGGCCGTGGCGGTGAAGCGCTGGCCGCGTCCGGGGCGCAGATAGTCGATGCGCAGGTCGATGGTGCCGAGTTTGGACAGCTTGCTCATGCGCTCGGCTGCCGGCAGGTGCTGGTGGTTGGCGAAGGCGCCGATCAGCGCCATGGCGCCGCCACAGACGTCGAGCAGTGAGGAAATCACCCCGCCGTGCAGGATGCCGTGGACGAAGTTGCCGATCAGCTCGGGCTTCATCGGCAGGTGCATGGTCACCTGCTCCTCGCTCAGTTCAGCGATCTCGATGCCGAGAAACTGGTTGAACGGGATGCGCTGGAAGAAGGCAGTCACCGCCTGTTGCAGGTCGGTGTCGAGGGGGAAGGGGGCTGACATGCGTGGTGGCTCCGTCGATCGGTGCCTGTCACGCTGACGCAGCTTGAAGGGTTTGGCCATAGGCAATGCCGGACTGCCTTTGGCAATGTCCGGATCGGCGTGTCGTGTGGCTATTGTAGGAGCGAATTCATTCGCGATGTGCCTGGCATGACGCCAGCCAGCTTCGCGGATGACTCCGCTCCTGCCTCAGGCGCCCTCTCAGTGGTGCGTCAGCTCCAGCACGCGGTCGACCATCTTGTTGATGCCCGATGCCGCCTCGGCGATGGATTTGGCGAGCATGTAGGCGGGGGTGGTCACCAGTTTGCGTTGCTCATCCTCGACGATCTCGCTGACCTCGCACTCATGGTGCTCGGCGCCCATCTGGGTCAGGGCCGCGGCGGTGTCGTGATCGCTGCCGATGGTGCATACCACGCCAGCGCCGAAGATCTTCGCCGCCAGTGCCGGCGCGATGCACATCAGACCGACCGGCTTGCCGGCATCGACGAAGGCCTTGCACGCGGCCAGCACGTCCGGTTGCACCGTGCAGCCGGCGCCATTGGTGGCGAAGTCGGAAAGGTTCTTCGCCACGCCGAAACCGCCGGGCATGATCAGCGCGTCGAACTCGGCGGCGTGCAGCTGTTTGACGTCCTTGATCTGGCCGCGGGCGATACGCGCCGACTCCACCAGCACATTGCGCGTCTCGTCCATCTCGTCGCCGCTGTAGTGATCGACCACGTGCAACTGCGGCACGTTGGGTGCGAAACACTGGACCTCGGCGCCACGCTGGTCGAGGCGCAACAGGGTAATCACGCTTTCATGGATCTCGGCGCCATCGTAGACGCCACAGCCGGACAGAATCACTGCCACTTTCTTGCTCATGCTCGACTCCTGGTGAGGAAAGACGCGACCTTGATGCGGGCGCGGGTGTTACTGATTCTAAGGTTGTCGCCAAATGCCACTCGTGCTGTCACTTGCCGCCGCGAAGCCTGGCGAAGCTGCGCATAGGATGAATATCAGCTCATTCCCGACACAAGTACAACGATATGGCGCGGTCATGAATTACGTTCTCTACGCAGTGCCCTTCTTCTTTCTGCTGATCGGCCTGGAGCTGCTCGCTGACCGCTGGCGCGGCATGCGCACCTATCGCCTGGCCGATGCGCTCAACAGCCTCAGCGCCGGCGTGCTGTCGCAGGCCACCGGTATTCTCACCAAGGTGGTCGGCCTGCTTACCTATGCCTTCGTCTGGGAGCAGCTGGCGCTCTTCGAGCTGTCCGAAGGCAGCCTCTGGGTCTGGGTTTTCGCCTTCGTCTTCTATGACTTCTGCTACTACTGGAACCACCGCCTGGGCCATGAGCGCAATGTGCTCTGGGCCGCGCATGCGGTGCATCACCAGAGCGAGGACTACAACCTCTCCACCGCCTTGCGCCAGACCAGTACCGGTTTCATCTTCGGCTGGATCTTCTACCTGCCGATGGCCGTGGTCGGTGTACCGCCACTGGTGTTCCTCACCGTCGCCGCCCTGAACCTGCTCTATCAGTTCTGGGTGCATACCCGCCACATCCCCAAGCTGGGCTGGTTCGAGTGGCTGTTCATCACACCGTCCAATCACCGCGTGCACCATGCGCAGAATCCTATCTACATGGATCGCAATTACGGCGGTGTGTTCATTGTATGGGACCGGCTTTTTGGCACCTTTCAGGAGGAGCTGGACGAGGAACCGGTGATCTTCGGCGTGACCGTGCCGCTGGCCAGCTGGAATCCGCTGTGGGCCAATCTGCAGGTCTACGCCGGGCTGTGGAGCGATGCCAGGCGCGCCAGCTCCGGGTGGGACCGCCTGCGCATCTGGTTCATGCCCACCGGTTGGCGCCCGGCCGACGTGGCTGCGCGTTATCCGCAGGCCAAGGCGGACCTGAGCAACTTCCGCAAGTTCGAGGTGCCGCTCGGGCGTGGCGCGCAGGTCTACGCGCTGTTGCAGTTCGTCTGCTATCTGCTGGCCGGCGTATGGCTGCTGGCACAGGGTGATGCCCTTTCGATCGGTGCGGTGCTGCTGGCCTGTCTATGGATGGCGCTGGGTCTTTGCAGCATCGGCCTGTGGCTGGAAAACCGCAGCAATGCCTGGCAGATGGAGTGCCTGCGCCTGGTGAGCAACCTGCCGGCGTTCTGGCTGGCCGGTGAACTGGGCATGCTGACGTTGGATGCCAGGGCCTGGACCTGGCTTGTCGCTTACAGCCTGGCCAGCCTGCTCGGCATCTGGCTGGCCCGCGGTTCAGCCGCGCCGGCGCTGACGCCACCGGTTTAGCCAGGCGAGCGCAAGCAGCAGCACCACAGCGGCCAGCAGGATCACCTGATAGTTGCGCAACTCTTCCAGCAAACCCCCCATGGCATTGCCCAGACTGTAGGCCAGCAGGCTGATGCCGCCGGCCCAGACGCCGGCGCCGATGGCGTCGAGCAGCAGGTAGCGGCGCCAGGAATAACCGGACAGGCCGATGGTCAGCGGCATCACCGTGCGCAGGCCGTAGAGGAAGCGAAAACACAGCACCCACAGGTCCGGATAACGCCTGATCAGCGCGCTGGCGCGTTCGCCCAGCGGTTGCCAGCGGGGTTTGCGCGCCAGCAGCGCGCGGCCATGACGACGGCCGAGGTAGTACCACAGCTGATCGCTGGCAAATGTGCCGAGGAAGGCGCACAGCGCCACCCATTCGATTTCCAACACGTTGCGCACGGCCATGTAGGCGGCCAGCAGCAGGGATACCTCACCCTCGAGGAAGGTGCCCAGTACCAGTGCCGGATAGCCAAACTGGCGGATCAGATCTTGGAGCATGCCGTGCGCTCGATGAGGGGGTGCTGAAGACTACTCTGACCGCGAGGAACCCGGAAGGTGGCGCGTCATGCCACAATGTGCGACTGGCTGTGCGACGTGCCGTCGCACGCGGTCATTTGGTTGTCATCATTTGGTCATAATGCCCGCTTATAACCGTCACACTGGCCCGCCCGTGCGGGCTCTGGAGTCTGCCGTGAGCGTTACCCCCGCCAATCGTCTGTTCCCTGCCACCCGTCTGCGTCGCAACCGTCGTGACGACTTTTCCCGTCGTCTGGTGCGAGAGCATCGCCTGAGCGTCGATGACCTGATCCTGCCGGTGTTCGTTCTCGAAGGCGAAAACCGCCGCGAAGCCGTGCCGTCGATGCCGGGCGTCGAGCGTCTGTCCATCGATCTGCTGCTCAAGGAAGCCGAGCACTGGGTCGAGCTGGGCATTCCGGCGCTGGCGCTGTTCCCGGTCACTCCGCTGGAGAAGAAATCCCTCGATGGCGCGGAAGCCTGGAACCCGGACGGCATCGCCCAGCGCGCGATCCGTGCCCTGCGGGCGAAATTTCCCGAGCTCGGGGTGATCAGCGACGTCGCTCTGGACCCCTTCACCACTCACGGTCAGGACGGCATCCTCGACGAGTCCGGCTACGTGCAGAACGACATCACCGTCGATGCGCTGGTCAAGCAGGCGCTGTCGCATGCCGAGGCCGGTGCGCAGGTGGTGGCGCCGTCGGACATGATGGACGGCCGTGTGCAGGCGATTCGCGAGGCGCTGGAGCTGGCCGAGCACGTCAACGTGCGCATCATGGCCTACTCGGCCAAGTATGCCAGCGCCTACTACGGCCCGTTCCGCGATGCGGTGGGCTCGGCGGCCAACCTTGGCAAGGGCAACAAGCTCGGCTATCAGATGGACCCGGCCAACGGCAACGAGGCGCTGCATGAAGTGGCGGCCGATCTGGCCGAAGGCGCCGACATGGTCATGGTCAAGCCCGGCATGCCCTACCTGGACATCCTCTGGCGGGTGAAGGATGCCTACAAGGTGCCGACATTCGTCTATCAGGTCAGTGGCGAGTACGCCATGCACATGGCCGCGATCCAGAATGGCTGGCTCAGCGAGGCGGTCATACTGGAGTCGCTCACCGCCTTCAAACGTGCCGGTGCCGATGGCATCCTCACCTATTTCGCCGTACGGGCGGCAGAACTGCTAAAACAAGGGCGATGACGCCCTCAGGAACTCAGCGATGAACAGCGAAGGACTCAACAGCGAAGTGCTCGACAACAACCCGCCTCAGGCCGAGGTGGTCGCCGAGACGCCAGCGGTGGAAACCCCGCCGCCGGCCCCGATTCCCAGCCTGGATGACAGCAGCCTGTACATCCACCGTGAATTGTCGCAGCTGCAGTTCAATATCCGGGTGCTGGAGCAGGCGCTGGACGAGTCCTATCCGTTGCTCGAACGTCTGAAGTTCCTGCTGATCTTCTCCAGCAACCTCGACGAGTTCTTCGAGATCCGCGTCGCCGGCCTGAAGAAGCAGATCAACTTCGCCCGTGAACAGGCCGGCGCCGATGGCCTGCAGCCGCACCAGGCGCTTGCGCGCATCAGTGAGCTGGTGCACGAGCAGGTCGAGCGGCAGTACGCCATTCTCAACGACACCCTGTTCCCGGCGCTGGCCAAGCACAACATCAACTTCATCCGCCGGCGGTTCTGGACCGCCAAGCTCAAGACCTGGGTGCGCCGTTATTTCCGCGACGAGATCGCGCCGATCATCACCCCCATCGGTCTCGACCCGACGCACCCCTTCCCGCTGCTGGTGAACAAGAGCCTGAACTTCATCGTCGAGCTCGAGGGCATCGATGCCTTCGGCCGCGATTCCGGTCTGGCCATCATCCCGGCGCCGCGCCTGCTGCCGCGGATCATCCGCGTGCCCGAGGAAGTCGGCGGCCCCGGCGACAACTACGTGTTCCTCTCGTCGATGATCCACGCCCACGCCGATGACCTGTTCCAGGGCATGAAGGTCAAGGGCTGCTATCAGTTCCGCCTGACCCGTAATGCCGACCTGTCGGTGGATACCGAGGACGTCGAGGACCTGGCGCGTGCCCTGCGTGGCGAACTGTTCAGCCGTCGCTACGGCGATGCCGTGCGCCTGGAGGTGGTCGACACCTGCCCGAAACACCTGCGTGACCACCTGCTCAAGCAGTTCGGCCTGACCGAGAGCGAGCTGTACCAGGTCAATGGCCCAGTCAACCTGACCCGCCTGTTCAGCATCACCGGCCTGGATAACCATCCGGATCTGCAGTACGCGCCGTTCACCCCTGTGATCCCCAAGCTGCTGCAGAACTCGGAGAACATCTTCAACGTGGTCAGCAAGCAGGACATCCTCCTGCTGCACCCCTTCGAGTCCTTCACGCCCGTGGTCGACCTGCTGCGCCAGGCGGCGAAAGACCCGCACGTGCTGGCGATCAAGCAGACCCTGTATCGCTCCGGGGCCAACTCGGAGATCGTCGACGCGTTGGTGGAAGCGGCGCGAAACGGCAAGGAAGTCACCGCGGTGATCGAACTGCGTGCGCGCTTCGACGAAGAGTCCAACCTGCAACTGGCCAGCCGCCTGCAGGCTGCCGGTGCGGTGGTGATCTACGGCGTGGTGGGCTTCAAGACCCACGCCAAGATGATGCTGATCCTGCGCCGCGAGAACGGCGAGATCGTCCGCTACGCCCACCTCGGCACCGGCAACTACCATGCCGGCAACGCCAAGCTGTACACCGACTACAGCCTGCTCACCGCCGATGTGGCGCTCGGCGAGGACGTGGCCAAGCTGTTCAGCCAGCTGATCGGCATGGGCAAGACCCTGCGCATGAAGAAGCTGCTGCATGCGCCCTTCACCCTGAAGAAGACGCTGCTCGATCTGATCGCCAAGGAGACCGCTGCAGCCGCCGAGGGCAAGCCGGCGCAGATCATCGCCAAGTTCAACTCGCTGACCGATGCCAAGGT
The DNA here is from genome assembly GCF_018221585.1 of Pseudomonas sp. KB-10. Taxonomy (NCBI): domain Bacteria; kingdom Pseudomonadati; phylum Pseudomonadota; class Gammaproteobacteria; order Pseudomonadales; family Pseudomonadaceae; genus Pseudomonas; species Pseudomonas sp. KB-10. The sequence continues at coordinate 568,229 of NZ_QYYB01000001.1, read as the reverse complement.
CATTCGTGCGCTGTACAAGGCCAGCCAGACCGGGGTGAAGATCGATCTGGTGGTGCGCGGCATGTGCTGCCTGCGTCCGGGCATCGCCGGGGTGTCGCACAATATCCAGGTGCGTTCGATCATCGGCCGCTTCCTCGAACACACGCGGGTGTTCTACTTCCTCAACGGCGGCGACGAGAAGATCTATCTGTCCAGCGCCGACTGGATGGAGCGCAACCTCGACAAGCGTGTAGAAACCTGCTTCCCGGTAGAGGGCAAGAAGCTCATCACCCGGGTGAAGAAGGAGCTGGAAAGCTACCTGACCGACAACACCCAGGCCTGGGTGTTGCAGTCCGACGGTCGCTATGTGCGTCAGCAGCCCACCGGCAACCAGAACCCGCGTAGCGCGCAGTCCGGCTTGTTGGAAAAGCTCACAGCCCCGGTCGTCGTCGCTCGTTAAAAGCGGCTGCTTGCAGCCCTCTGATGACCCTCTCCCGCTTGCGGGAGAGGGTGCCCGAAGGGCGGGAGAGGGCGCAAAAGGCCGCGTGCCATAGTTTTGCTCTGTTTGTTACGCCGATGAGCGCCTGATTGCTGGCGATCAGGCCGGGAGAGGGTTGGGAAGGCCGCGTGCGATAGTTTGGATAACTGCCCCCTGCGCCGTTGAGGGCTTGATCGCTAGCCCTCTCCCCCGGCCCCTCTCCCGCAAGCGGGAGAGGGGAGAAAGCAGCCCGGCCGCATGTTTCGTAGGGTGCGCTGCCCCCTACACCGATGTGCGGCCGCAGCCCCTTACCTCTCCGGGCACAGGGAAAACCGACAGAACCTTGCCCTTCGCCTTTCCCGGATTGCATCCGGGCTACGCCTTCCCTACAACCTTGCCCGCACCTGCTTCGGGCTGATACCGAAGGCGCGCTTGAATGCCGTGGAGAAATTGGCGGCGCTGCTGTAGCCGGCGATCCAGGCGGCCTGTCCGACGCTTACGCCCTGCCGCTCCAACGCCTCGCGTGCCTATTGCAGCTTGCGCTGGCGCTGATACTCGAACAGCGAGGTGCCCTTCGCCGCCTGGAACTGGCGCTGCAGGGTGCTGGCGCAGCAGCCGACCTCATGGGCAATATCTTCCAGTGACCAGCCATCGGCCTCGCCGCTGTGCAGCAGTTCCAGGGTGCGGCGAATGCGCTGGTATTCCTGTGGGCGCAGGTTCGGCGTGGCGTTGAGCGGTTGCCGGGTCAGCAGACTCAGCGCTTCACCGGCGATCTCCAGGGCGCGGCTTTCCAGGTAGAGATTTTCCAGCAGGCGATTGCCGCAGCCAGGGTGCAGCACCTGTTCGGCCAGCGTCAGCAGGCGCGGTGACGGTTGCCAGCGCATCACATTGAGTGGTCTGTAATTACCCTGCAGCAACGTCTTGAGCTGCGCCTGGCCATCGAAGCCGCTGGATTCGAACCACTCCGGCGCCAGGCTCACCGAGACCTTGCGGATGCGCTGGCCGCGGCGCGCGCGACGGGCGAAGAGCATCGGCTCGTTGAGCGCGATGGTCACCCCCTCGCCAGCAGTGCCGGATGCACCGAAGGTGAAGGGCCGGCCGTCGTAGCTGACCTCGCTGCGCCCCTGCAGGAAGAGGATGAAATTCAGGTGCGGGCGCGCTTCGGTCTGGGTGGCGAAGTCCTGCAACTCCTGGCAGTCCGAGCAGTGCAACGACAGGCCGCTGCGCAGCCTGCGCCAGCTCAGGTGCCCCTGGAACAGGCGATCACGCGCGGTCCCGCCATCCAGCAGGCGAATGCGCTCATCGGCCAGGTCTGCCAACTCGGCGGCGCGTACGATGGGGGCGTGGCTGGTCATCGATGACACCTCTGCATGCCTCTGGCGCAAAGAACAAATCCCTGCGCACAAACCTCTTGTTACAAACAGGGTGGCAGACTACGCCTCGCCATTTATTGATGCAAATCATTCGCATTGGATGTTGTGCCGGCATCATGCCGCGCACATCGGGGAGGGGGCATGTACCTGCAAGCGCGTCATCATTCGTTCAAACCCTTGGCCATCGCCATGTTGCTGGCTGCGCCGGCGTTGGCAGCGGCTGCCGAGGAGCCGCTGCAACTGCAATCCACCGAGGTGCTTGGCACCGCGCAGGAGGAGCTCAAACAGGCACTCGGCGTATCGGTGATCACCGCCGAGGATATCCAGAAGGCGCCGCCGGCGAACGACATCGCCGAGATCATCCGCAAGCAGCCGGGCGTCAACCTGACCGGCAACAGCGGATCGGGCGCGCGCGGCAACAATCGCCAGATCGATATCCGCGGCATGGGCCCGGAGAACACCCTGATCCTGATCGATGGCAAGCCGGTGAGTTCGCGCAATGCCGTGCGCTATGGCTGGCGCGGTGACCGTGATACCCGCGGCGATACCAACTGGGTGCCAGCCGAGCAGATCGAGCGCATCGAAGTGCTGCGCGGCCCGGCTGCTGCCCGCTATGGCAGCGGTGCCGCAGGCGGCGTGGTCAACATCATCACCAAGCAGGCCGGCCTGGAGCATCACGGCAACCTCAGCCTCTACGCCAACATGCCGCAGCACAGCGAGGAGGGCGCCACCCGCCGTTTCAACTTCGGCCTCAGCGGTCCGCTGGCGGAGAGCCTTTCCTACCGCGTCTACGGCAACCTGAACAAGACCGACTCGGACGATCAGGACATCAACGAAGGCCGCGCCGTCAGTGCCACCAACGCCGCGCTGGCGGGGCGCGAAGGTGTACGCAACCGCGATATTGATGGCACGCTCAGCTGGCGCCTGGACGAGTCGCAGAGCATCGACCTGCAGGCCGGTTTCAGCCGCCAGGGCAACATCTACACCGGCGACAGCATGAACAACCTCAGCAGCAGTCCGGTGGTCAATGCTGCGCGCGACAGCTGGATCGGCCGTGAAACCAACCGCATGCTGCGCAATACCTACGCCATCACTCACCACGGCGACTGGGACTTCGGCAGCACACTGAACTATCTGCAGTACGAGCGCACGCGCAACAACCGCCTCAAGGAAGGCCTGGCCGGTGGTCCTGAAGGTGCGATCAACGGCAACGAGTTCGGCACCATCGAGCTGGAAAGCCTGACTGCACACAGTGAAGTCAGCCTGCCGCTGTCGGCCCTGTTCGAGCAGGTGCTGACCCTGGGCGCCGAGTGGAACGAGCAGCGCATGGATGACGGCGTCTCCGACCTCGCGCTGATCCAAAACATCGGCTACACGGACGCTTTCAACGGCTCCGTCGCGATGCGCACCGCGTCGCTGTTCATCGAGGACAACATCGAACTGGCGCCCGGCACCATCCTGACCCCGGGGCTGCGTTACGACCACAACAGCGTCAGCGGCAGCAACTGGAGTCCGTCGCTCAACCTGTCCCACCGGCTGGACCAGCACTTCAGCCTCAAGGCCGGTATCGCCCGCGCCTACAAGGTGCCGAATCTGTACCAGAGCAACCCGTCCTACGCGCTGTACAGCAACGGCATCGGCTGCTGGGGCACTGTGGGCGTCGGCTGCTTCATGGTCGGCAACGACCAGCTGGACGCCGAAACCAGCATCAACAAGGAACTGGGCCTGGAATTCGAATCCGGCGATTACCACGCCAGCCTGACCTGGTTCCGCAATGACTACCGCGACAAGGTCGAGGCCGGCCGCACGCCGGTGGCCAATATCACCGCCAGCATCATGGGCGCCAACCGCCGGGTGGACGTGTTCCAGTGGGTCAACATTCCGCGGGCAGTGGTCGAAGGTTTCGAGGGCAACCTGAAGATGCCGCTGGCCGACCGCCTGAGCTGGAACACCAACTTCACCTGGATGCTGCAATCGAAGAACAAGGAGACTGGCGAGCCCTTGTCGATCATCCCCGAGTTCACCGTCAACTCGACGCTCGATTGGCAGGTGAGCGAGCCGCTGTCGTTGCAGACCAGCGTGACCTGGTATGGCCGGCAGACACCCGGCAAATACGACTACAAAGGCAACGAGCTGACTGGCGATGCGCGCCGTGAAATCTCGCCCTATGCCCTGGTCGGTATCGGCGGCAACTATGCCATCGACAAGAACTGGAGCGTCGGTGCCGGCATCAGCAACCTGTTCGACAAGCGCCTGTACCGCGAGGGCAATAGCCGCGAGGCCGGCGCCTACACCTACAACGAACCGGGGCGCACCTTCTACGCCAGCATCAGCACCAGCTTCTGAAACCCTTACCCAATGGTGGATGAAAGCAGCGTCATCCACCCTACGAGTGAAGTACGCGGACGTAGGGTGGACGACGCTTTGCCCGTCCACCGCTTGACGCACCTGAAGGCGGCTGGAAAAAGCGTCAGCCACCCCAGGGTATCTCCAATCCTGATAACAGCGGGTTCACCCGCCACGACCGATGAGCCTTCTGCATGATTAGATTTCAAGGTGCCGCGACCACCGCCTCGGCGTCGCTGTACATGACCAAGCTGTGCAAGCACTTTCGCCACAAGATCGCTGTGGAGTTCGATGAGCGCACCGCCGATGCGCAGTTTCCCTCCGGCCGCTGCCGGATGCGGGCCGAAGCCGATGCGCTGCATTTCGACTGCCAGGCCGAAGACGCCGTGGCTGCCGAGCGCATTCGCTTCGTCCTCGACGATCATCTGGTGCGCTTCGCGCGTAAGGAAGGCCTGGCGATCGTCTGGAGCGAAGAGGCCGGCGATGAGAGCTAGCGTTGCCCTGTTCGTCCTTGCGCTGTGCTCGTCGCTCGCCGTGGCTGCCGAAACCTGGCAGCCGGCGACGCTGGTGCAGGCCGAGATGCGTGACCTGCAGTCGCGGCACACCGGGCGCAGCTATCGGCTGTATCTGTCGAAACCGCAAGGCGAGGCGCCACCGCAGGGTTACCCGGTGGTCTATGTGCTCGATGCCGAGCTGTTCTTCCCGCTGCTGGCGCAACAGGCGCTGATGTATACGCCGCATGCCGCGCGTGATGGGCGGCAAGCGGTGCTGGTGGTTGGCATCGGTTACCCCGGTGCCGTACCTTTCGATCTCGCGGCGCGCGCCGAGGACTACACGCCGCCAGCAGCAAACCTGAGCGACAGCCACGACCGCCTGGGCGGCGCCGAGCGTTTTCTGGATTTCCTCGAGGAAGAGGTCAAACCCCTGGTGGCGTCACGCTACAGGGTCGATGCACGGCGCCAGACCCTGTTCGGCCACTCCTACGGCGGCCTGTTCACGCTCTACACCCTGCTGTCACGGCCACAGGCGTTCCAGCGTTACGTGGCTGCCAGCCCCTCGTTGTGGTGGAACCAGCGCCATGCCTTCGATCTGCTGCAGACGTTCGCCGGCTTGCAGTCACGTCCAGATGTTCGTCTGATGCTCAGCGTCGGCACCGCCGAGCAACCGGCAGCCGATACGCAGCGGCTGAATGAACGACAGCGCCATCTGCTCGAGCGGCGCATGGTCGACAATGCCCGGGAATTTCAGCAGCGCCTCGGCGCGCTGGGCGTAGATGCACAATTGCTACTGACACCCGGCCAGGATCATGCCGGCAACGCCTTCGCCAGCAGTCTGCAGGTGCTGGACTTCGCCTTGCGCCGCTAGGCCTCGGGCCATTTTGCCTGGCGCTGGATCAGCGCACGCTCAGGGTCAGGTCGATGCGCTTGAGCCACTCGGCCTCGGCCTCGAAATCCGCCTGGGTCAGCGGGTTGGCCGCCAGCCAGCCTTCGGGGAAGACGATCTCCAGACTCTCGTCGCCGGCCTTGAACTGCACCTGTGGCATATCCTGCGTACCGCGGATGTGATGGAACAGGATGGCGAAGCGCAGCAGCACGCACAGGCGCATCAGCTTGACGCCTTCCTCGCCGAAGTCGGCGAACTTGTCCTTGGGGATGTTGCGGCGATGGCCGCGTACCAGCAGCGCGAGCATCTGCTGATCCTGGCGCGAGAAGCCGGCCAGGTCCGAGTGCTCGATCAGGTAAGCGCCATGCTTGTGGTACTGGTAGTGAGCGATGTCCAGGCCCACCTCGTGCACCCTGGCGCCCCAGCTCAGCAGTTCGCGGTGCCAGATGTCGGTCAGCCCCCAGTCGCTGGCGACCTTGTCCAGTGCCGACAGCGCCTTGGCCTCGACCCGGGCGGCCTGGTCGGTATCGACATGGTAGCGTTCCATGAACGCCGCCAGGGTACGCTCGCGTACGTCCTCGTGCTGATGACGGCCCATCAGGTCATAGAGCACGCCCTCGCGCAGCGCGCCTTCGGAGTGGCTCATGCGCTGAATCTCGCAGGCATCGAAGATGGCTTCGAGAATTGCCAGACCCGCAGGGAAGATGCTGCGGCGGTCCGGCTTGATGCCATCGAGGTCGATCTTCTCCACCTCGCCGAGTTTGAACAGCTTGCGCTTGAGCCATGCCAGACCTTCGACCGTGACCTCGCCGTTGCCCAGGCCGGCGGCCTTGCTCGCCAGGCCGATGGCCTTGATGGTGCCGGAGGCGCCCACGGCATCCTCCCAGCCGAGACGGCGCAGCCCCTGTTCTATGCCCATCAGTTCCAGACGGGCGGCAGTGTAGGCCTGGGCATATCGCGCCGGGGTGATCTTGCCGTCCTTGAAGTAGCGCTGGGTGAAACTGACGCAGCCCATCTGCAGGCTTTCGCGCAGCAGCGGCTCGAAACGCTGGCCGATGATGAACTCGGTACTGCCGCCACCAATGTCGGCGACCAGGCGCTTGCCGGGGGTATCGGCGATGCTGTGGGAAACGCCGAGGTAGATCAGGCGCGCTTCCTCGCGGCCGGAAATCACCTCGACCTGATGACCGAGAATCTCCTCGGCACGGCGGATGAACACCGCACGGTTGCGCGCTTCACGCAGGGCGTTGGTGCCGACGATGCGCACGGCGCCTTCCGGCAGGCTGTTGGTGAACTGGGCGAAGCGGCGCAGGCAATCCAGGCCGCGCTGCATCGCCTCCTCGCTGAGCTGGCGCTCGTCATCCAGGCCTGCTGCCAGCTGAACCTTGTCGCCGATGCGCTCGAGGATGCGGATTTCGTGATTGTCGGCCTTGGCCAGCACCATATGGAAGCTGTTCGAGCCCAGGTCGATGGCGGCGATCAGGGGAAAACTCTCAGCATGGGCTTGGGGCATGATTGCGGCATCTCGTTCGATTTCCGCGCATCCTGCCACGACTGAGCGCATGAGCCAACGCATACGGATGTCGCACGAAACTGGTCTAGACCTGTGCGCCCTGGTTGCTACATTCGCCACGAAGCCCGATTGAGGCTTATAGTGGCAGCCTATTGAAAGGCTCAATCGTCGGCGCCTTCCGGTACTACCGAAGGCGGGCTATGATGGCGCCACTTTTTTGCTTCCGAATATACGGAGACCCCTCATGAGCGAATTCATCACCAACGTCAGCGACGCCAGCTTCGACCAGGACGTCATCCAGGCTGAGGGTCCGGTTCTGGTCGACTACTGGGCTGAATGGTGCGGTCCGTGCAAGATGATCGCACCGGTGCTCGACGAGATCGCCAAGGACTATCAGGGCAAGCTGAAGATCTGCAAGCTGAACATCGACGAAAACCAGGAAACCCCGCCGAAGTATGGCGTACGTGGTATCCCGACTCTGATGCTGTTCAAGAACGGCAATGTCGAAGCGACCAAGGTCGGCGCCCTGTCCAAGTCGCAACTGGCTGCTTTCCTCGACAGCAACATCTGAACCTCGCCGCATTGGAGAAACCCCGCTATGTTGCGGGGTTTTTTCGTTTTCAGGGCTAGACGCTGTTTTTTCACGGTGTTAAATTCGGCCTCGCTGCATCCCCTATGCAGCTCTCTGCATGCCGTCGCCGATTCATTCCAATACGAATTCGTTCGCGATCCTGTCGCCTTCTCTGCGGCGCGGCTTCTCAAGCTAACAGCTTTCTTCTCCTCTCGATGATCACGTCATTCCTATGAATCTGACCGAACTCAAGCAAAAGCCGATTGCCGAACTGCTGGACATGGCCGAACAGATGGGCCTGGAAAACATGGCCCGTTCGCGCAAGCAGGACATCATCTTCGCCCTGCTGAAAAAGCATGCCAAAAGCGGCGAGGAAATTTCCGGTGACGGCGTGCTGGAGATCCTCCAGGATGGTTTCGGCTTCCTGCGCAGCGCCGACTCCTCCTACCTGGCAGGCCCGGACGACATCTACGTCTCGCCCAGCCAGATCCGCCGTTTCAACCTGCGTACCGGTGACACCATCGTCGGCAAGATCCGTCCGCCGAAGGAAGGCGAGCGTTACTTCGCCCTGCTCAAGGTCGACAGCATCAACTTCGACCGTCCGGAAAACGCCAAGAACAAGATCCTGTTCGAGAACCTCACGCCGCTGTTCCCGAATCAGCGTCTGACCATGGAGGCCGGCAACGGCTCCACCGAGGACATCACCGGTCGCGTGATCGACCTCTGCGCACCGATCGGCAAGGGCCAGCGTGGCCTGATCGTCGCTCCGCCGAAAGCGGGCAAGACCATCATGCTGCAGAACATCGCCTCGAACATCACGCGTAACAACCCGGAAGTGCACCTGATCGTTCTGCTGATCGACGAGCGCCCGGAAGAAGTGACCGAAATGCAGCGCACCGTGCGCGGCGAAGTGGTCGCCTCCACCTTCGACGAGCCGCCGACCCGTCACGTGCAGGTCGCCGAAATGGTCATCGAGAAGGCCAAGCGCCTGGTCGAGCACAAGAAGGACGTGGTCATCTTGCTCGACTCCATCACCCGTCTGGCGCGTGCCTACAACACCGTGATCCCTAGCTCCGGCAAGGTCCTCACCGGTGGTGTCGATGCCCACGCCCTGGAAAAGCCCAAGCGTTTCTTCGGCGCCGCGCGCAACATCGAGGAAGGCGGCAGCCTGACCATCCTCGCCACCGCGCTGATCGAAACCGGCTCGAAGATGGACGAAGTGATCTACGAGGAATTCAAGGGCACCGGCAACATGGAGCTGATCCTGGATCGCCGTGTGGCCGAGAAGCGCACCTTCCCGGCGATCAACATCAACAAGTCCGGCACCCGCCGCGAAGAACTGCTGACCGGTGAGGAAGAGCTGTCGCGCATGTGGATTCTGCGCAAGCTGCTGCACCCGATGGATGAGATCGCGGCCATCGAGTTCCTGATCGACAAGCTGAAAGCGACCAAGACGAACGATGAGTTCTTCCTGTCGATGAAGCGCAAGTAAGACGTTGCGCTGTGCCACAAGGCCGGGAACCCGTAGTGCTGTTCACTTAAGGTTGTACGCGTTTGGCTCCCCTCTCCCATTTATGGGAGAGGGGTTGGGGGAAAGGGCTGAAAACACCGCCTAACGGCCAGTTTTCCCCTCTCCCTAACCCTCTCCCCAAAGGGGCGAGGGACTGATCGCACTTGACCGTTCTAACGTGAACAGCATTCCGGGGAAACCCGGCCTTGTCGTTTCTGCTGGCTTCTCAAGCCTTCTGAAAGCCCGACTTCGGCGCTAAACTTTGCGGCCGACTCCTGCCTGTCCGACACGAGGCTCCTGCATGCAGTATCGCGACCTGCGCGACTTCATCCGTGAACTGGAAAAGCGCGGCGAACTCAAGCGTATCCAGACCCCGGTTTCGCCCATTCTGGAAATGACCGAAATCTGCGACCGCACCCTGCGCAAGGGCGGCCCGGCGCTGCTGTTCGAAAAGCCCACCGGCTTCGACGTGCCGGTACTCGGCAACCTGTTCGGCACGCCCAAGCGCGTGGCCCTGGGGATGGGCGCCGAGGACGTCGCCGAGCTGCGCGAGATCGGCAAGCTGCTGGCCTTTCTCAAGGAGCCGGAGCCGCCCAAGGGCCTCAAGGACGCCTGGAGCAAGCTGCCGATCTTCAAGAAGGTCATTTCCATGGCGCCCAAGGTGGTCAAGGACGCGCCCTGCCATGAAGTGATCGAAGAGGGCGATGACGTCGACCTCGGCAAACTGCCTATTCAGCATTGCTGGCCGGGCGACGTGGCGCCGCTGATCACCTGGGGCCTGACCATCACCAAGGGCCCGAACAAGGAGCGGCAGAACCTCGGCATCTATCGCCAGCAGGTGATCGGCCGCAACAAGGTGATCATGCGCTGGCTCAGCCATCGCGGCGGCGCGCTGGATTACCGCGACTGGTGCCAGAAGCATCCGGACAAGCCCTACCCGGTCTGTGTCGCGCTTGGCGCGGATCCGGCGACCATTCTCGGCGCGGTCACCCCGGTGCCCGATACCCTCTCCGAATACGCCTTCGCCGGCCTCTTGCGCGGTCATCGCACCGAGCTGATCAAGGCGATTGGCAGCGATCTGCAGGTGCCGGCCAGCGCCGAGATCGTGCTCGAGGGCGTGATCCATCCGGGCGAGACCGCGCCGGAAGGCCCCTACGGCGACCACACCGGCTACTACAACGAGGTCGACACCTTCCCGGTATTCACCGTCGAGCGCATCACCCGCCGCCGCGACCCGATCTATCACAGCACCTACACCGGCCGCCCGCCGGATGAACCGGCAATCCTCGGCGTGGCGCTGAACGAGGTGTTCGTGCCGATCCTGCAGAAGCAGTTCCCCGAGATCACCGACTTCTACCTGCCGCCGGAAGGCTGCTCCTACCGCATGGCGGTGGTGACCATGAAGAAGCAGTACCCAGGCCACGCCAAGCGCGTAATGCTCGGGGTGTGGTCGTTCCTGCGACAGTTCATGTACACCAAGTTCGTTATCGTCACCGACGACGATATCAACGCACGGGACTGGAATGACGTGATCTGGGCGATTACCACGCGCATGGACCCCAAACGCGACACGGTGATGATCGACAACACGCCGATCGACTACCTCGACTTCGCTTCGCCGATCTCGGGCCTTGGCTCGAAGATGGGCCTGGACGCCACTCACAAGTGGCCGGGCGAGACCAGCCGCGAATGGGGCCGCGCCATTGAGAAGGATCCGGCCGTGGTGGCGCGCGTCGACGCGCTGTGGAGCGAGCTGGGAATCGATTGATGAACGTCACCCTGCAACCCTCCGGCATCACCCTTGCCCTGCAACCGGGCGAGCGCATCCTCGATGGCGCCCGCCGCCTCGGCTACGACTGCCCGCAGAGCTGCCGCAATGGCAACTGCCATATCTGCGCCGCCTTGCTGGTGGAAGGGCGCGTGCGGCAGAACGGCGCCGAGCTGGATCATGGCGAGCTGTTCACCTGCCTGGCCGAGCCGCTGGAAGACTGCGTGCTGCACTGGGATGGGGTGCTGGCGCCGGGTGAGCTGCCGGTACGCGAGCTGAGTTGTCAGGTGATCGAGTGCCAGGCGGTGGGTGGTGATGTGTTCCGTGTGCGCCTGCGTACGCCTGCGGGCAAGGCGCCGCGCTACCACGCCGGGCAGTATCTGCTGCTGCAGCGCCCCGATGGCGAGATGGCGGCTTTTTCCCTGGCCTCGGCGCCGCATGCCGGGCGCGAGCTGGAGTTGCATATCCTCGCCCGTGAGGGCAGCAGCATCGCCCTGCTGGAGCATCTGCGCTCGACCGGTATCGCCCGGGTGCAAATGCCCTATGGCGATACCCACCTCGCCGACCTGCCCGATGGCCCGCTGGTGCTGATCGCCGCCGGTACCGGCATGGGCCAGATGCACAGCCTGATCGAGCACTGCCGCGCTGCCGGTTTCGCCCACCCGGTACACCTGTACTGGGGCGCGCGTCGGCCCGAAGATTTCTATGAGCTGCCGCATTGGGCCGAGTGGCAGCAGCTGGACAATCTGCACCTGCACCAGGTGGTCAGCGACCAGTGTGGCTGGCAGGGCCGTTGCGGTCTGCTGCACGAAGCGGTGCGCGAGGATTTCCCCAGCCTCAAGATGCTGCACGTCTATGCCAGCGGCTCACCGGCGATGGTCTACGCCACGCTCGATGCGCTGGTCGAGGCGGGGATGGACGCCCACCAGATGCGCGCCGACGTATTCGCCTACGCGCCGCGCTGAATGGCCGTGATGAGCGGTTCAGGCTGCCAACGCCGCCTCTCGTAAGAGGCCCGCCCCGTGGCGTGGCCTGTGCAGCCTGCGGTCCGGGCGGCCCTTTCGGCCTGTTGCAAACACCGTCAGGGCACGTGCCCGGTGATGTCTGTCCCTTTTTCTCCTCAGCACGACCACACCTAGCAAAGGTTGTCCCGCTCGGGACGAACGGTCTGCGCTGCATTCGCCTTTAACAGCTAACCTGTTTGTTCGGTATCAATTTGTTGCGAACAGGTTGGTTAGTGCGACACCTTCAGGCTGTACCGCCATCCTTCGCATCGGTAGAGCGACTCCCCGCAAAACAATAAAAGGAAGTTCGACTATGACGCACTCTCGTCACCTGCTGTCCGGCCTGGCCCTATCGTTCGCACTTGCCAGCACGGGCACTCACGCTGCGGGACTGACCAGCGAGCAAAAACCATTCGGCAAGACCAATGACGGCACGCCCGTCGAGCAGTATGTGCTGCGCAACAGCCATGGCATGGAGGCCACGGTGATCACCTACGGTGGTGTGTTGCAGTCGTTGAAGGTGCCGGACAAGCACGGCAAATTCGATGACATCGTGCTGGGTTTCGACGACGTGCAGGGCTACCAGGCCGGCACGGCATTCTTCGGCGCGACCATAGGCCGCTTCGGCAATCGTCTGGCGGGTGGGGCTTTCGAGCTCGATGGCAAGCGCTACCAAGTGCCGCTCAACGATGGGCCCAACGCGCTGCACGGCGGTGCCGAGGGCTTCGACAAGCGAGTGTGGGAAGCCAAGCCGGTTCAAGACAAGGACTCGGTGGGCGTCACCCTGACCTACCTGTCGGAAGATGGTGAGATGGGGTTTCCCGGTAACCTGAAAACCGAAGTCACCTACCGCCTCAACGACCACAACGAACTGCACATCGACTATAAGGCCACCACCGACAAGCCCACGGTGATCAATCTCACCAACCACAGCTATTTCAATCTTGCGGGCGCGGGTAATGGCGACATTCTCAACCAGGTCGCAACCTTGCACGCCAGCCATTACACGCCGGTCAACGCCACATTGATCCCCACCGGCGAACTGGCACCGGTGAAAGGCACGCCCATGGACTTCACCCAGCCCACGCCGATTGGCCGGCACATCAGGGATGACCACCCACAGCTCAAATATGCCGAAGCCAAAGAGGGCGGCTTCGACTTCAACTGGGCGCTGGACGGCAAAGGCGACATCAAGCAACTGGCCGCGGAGGTCCACGATCCGGCATCAGGCCGCTGCCTGCAGCTCTACACCACGGAGCCGGGGGTGCAGTTCTATACCAGCAACTTTCTGGATGGCTCGGTAAAGGGCAAGGCCGGCAAAACCTACCTGCACTGGAGCGCCTTCACCCTGGAAACCCAGCATTTCCCGGATGCACCGAACCAGCCGAGCTTCGCCTCTACGCGACTGGACCCAGGGCAGACCTATACGCAGCACACCGTGTTCAAGTTCTCGGCGGATTGAGGACACGACTTCTGCTTTTGTAGCGTCTCAACGGGGGCAGACCGTGCAGCCCACGCCGCAATCAGTCTGCCCTGTTGTCCTTACCTCGTGAGTAACGAGCGTGCTTCAGATCTATGGCGGTTTCAGTCTGATGTGGCCAGCCGTTCGGCAAAAGCCTGGAGTGCCGCCAGCCCCTGCACATCGGCCGCCAGTAGCGGAAGTTGCTGCATCGGCAGATGGCCCAGGGACTGGCGCAACTCGTCCAGGTAGCGCTCCTCCTGTTCCCGGCGCTCGGCGAGAAATGCGCCGGCATCGGCTGGCGAGCGTTTGTTGATCACCAGGCCCGCGACGTTCACCCCACTGCGCTGCAGCTGCTCATGCAGTTCGATGCTCTCCAGCACCGGCAGGCGCTCGGCGGCCAGCACGATGACGAAGGCGCATTGCTGTGCGTCGCCGAGCACCTTGCGCAACTGGCTGAAGCGATGTCGACGACGATCCAGCAGTCGGCGTACCTGGCTGTCGCGATCATCCGGCGAATCGCCTGGCTCGCGGCCCAGCAGCGACTCGCCAAAACCGCGGTCGTCGCCACCCAGGTTGCGCAGCACTGCGCCAAAGCCGGCACTGCGCTCACGGCGACGCATCAGGCCTTCGGTCCAGGCTGACATCATCTCCGGCAGTGCCATCAGGCGTGCGGTATGCCCCGAAGGGGCCGTGTCGAAAACCACCAGGTCATAGCCGTGCAGGCCGCTGTCGACCGTTTCTGCGATGCGCTCGAGCAACGCGGCTTCATGCATGCCCGGTGCATCGCGCGACAGGCTCATGTGCTTGTCCACTTCGCCGGCCAGGTGAGCAGGCATCAGCTTGCGCAGCGCGGCGCCCACCTCGTTCAGGTGCTGTTCGACACTGGCCTGGGGATCGAGCTCCAGGCCGTCAAGGCCCTCTGTCAGCGCCACCGGACGCGGGCCCACCGAGCGGCCCCAGAGGTGACCCAGGTTGTGCGCCGGGTCGGTGGACACCAGCAGCACGCGGCGTCCGCTGCGCGCCTGGGCCAGCGCGGTGGCCGCCGACACCGTGGTCTTGCCCACGCCGCCCTTGCCGCCGATGAACAGCACGCGGCGTTTTTCAGCCAGTTCTAGCAGCATCCGATGTGATCCAGTGGTGAGCGCTCCATGCCCATGCGTCGATGCCAGTCGTGGAAGCGCTCGTACAGCACCGGCATCAGCTCCAGGGTGTAATAGGCCGCGGGGTTGGGCACGCCGAGGTTTTCGCTGAACACCAGCAGCATGAACAGATCGTCCTCGTCGCGCCGGGCACGGGCAAAGGTTCGCCGGTACGGCGCGACGTAGAACTCGCGCAGCCCGGCAGAAACCCGTTGCAGCAACGGCGCCTGGCGCTCGCTCACTCGCGCGCCTCGCCCTGCGCGTCAGCCTCGACCGGGTCGCGACCCTGGCGCATGGCAATGAACGATTCCAGGGTCACCCACAGCGCGGCGATCAAAATCACCACGTCCATGCCCAGCAGCAGCCAGTTTTCGGCGCGGTAGAACTGCCCCATCTGCACCAGCAGGGCGAAGATCGACATTGCCAACAGGAACACCAGCGGCACCAGGGTGTAGATCGCCGGGCGGCCCTTCTTGATCAGGATCACGGTGATGATCGCCAGGGTCAGGCCGGCCAGCAGCTGGTTGGTAGTGCCGAACAGCGGCCAGATGATCATGCCGCCGCTGCCATCGGCGCCGGCGCCGAAGGCCAGGGTCATGCACACGCCTACGGCCAGCAGCGTGCCGAACAGGGTATTGACCTTGATTCCGGCCAGCTCGCCGGCTTCCTGGATGACGAAGCGCTGTAGGCGCAGGCCGGTATCCATGGTGGTACCGGCGAACAGGATGGCCATTACCGCGAGGATGGTCGCGCCCAGATCTGCCGGCAGGCCCAGGCCGTTGGCCAGCAGGCTGCCGCCGCCGGCCACGAAGGCGTTGACGCCGCCGGTGCCGAATGCGGTGTACACCGCCTGCCAGTCCACCAGGGTGGCGAAGCCGGCGGTGCAGCAGATGATCGCTGCCAGCGACAGCATGCCTTCGCCTACGGCGCCGAAGTAGCCGACGAAGCGGGCATCGGTTTCCTTGTCCAGCTGCTTGGAGGTGGTGCCCGAAGCCACCAGGCCATGGAAGCCGGAGATGGCGCCACAGGCGATGGTTACGAACAGCAGCGGCACGATGCTCGGCGTGTTGTCCGGCAGTGCATCGTTGAACGCGGGGGCGACGATCTCCGGCGCGCCGAACAGCACCGCCGTGTACAGCAGGCCAAGACCGACGAACAGTTGCAGACCGTTGATGTAGTCGCGCGGCTGCAGCAGCACCCACACCGGCAGCAGCGAGGCGATGGCTGCGTAGGCGAACAGCAGCAGGATCCAGACCGACTTGGCCGACAGGCCCAGTACGGTTTCCGGCAGAACCACCGGCACTGCGTTACCCAGCAGGATCAGCGCGTAGAGCACCGCCACGCCTATGACCGATGGCCACAGCAGGCCGACCTTGTAGCGATAGATCGCCTGACCGATCAGCAGCGCCACGATGATCGCCCCCCAAACCGGAATCACCGACGTCGGCGTCGACACCAGCAGGTTGGAGATGACCGCGGCAAAGGCGCCGTTGACCATCAGCAGCACCAGGAAGATCACCACCAGGAACAGACTGCGGCCGCGCGCGCCGATCAGCTTCCCGCTGAGCATGCCGATGGATTGGCCGCGATTGCGCGCGCTGGCCCACAGGGCGCCGAAGTCATGTACGCCGGCGAAGAAGATGGTGCCCAAGGTGACCCACAGGAAGGCCGGTACCCAGCCCCAGATCACGGCGATCGCCGGTCCGACGATGGGCGCAGCGCCTGCCACCGAGGTGAAGTGGTGGCCCCACAGCACGAAACGGTTGGTCGGCACGTAGTCGACCCCGTCGCCCATGGTATGGGCCGGCGTGCGGTAGTTGGGATCGAGACGGTAGATCCGCTCGGCGATGAACTTGGAGTAGAACAAGTAGCCCAGCGACATGGCGCTCAGGCCGACAAGCATCAGCAGGATAGAACTCATCGTTGCGTTCCTTCGACTGCGTCCCGCTTCCGGAGCAGGCACGCCAGCCGCGGAATCTGGCCCGCTCGTGACGGCAGGCAGGACGTCGTTTTTTATCAACCGGCCCCAGGCCGCGCACACGCTCAACGGCGCAGCCCGAACTTACCGGTCAAGGACGCCGGGGTAAACCCTGAATTTCCGGGGCGCTGGCTGCGCTGCGACGAAACAGCGGGGGAGTGGTCGCAGCTTGGCTGCTGGTGATAAGGGCCGCGTGGGCTGATGGCGCTGCGCATATCCATCGTGCGCCGTCGCATTGCCGGCCTTCGCGGCGCATCGCTGATGCGATAGTTGGCACTTTCCGCTGCGCTGCCTGGTCGTAAATGGTGAGGGAACGGCAATGTGCCGAGAGCACTGCCAGACGCTGGCTTCGCCGCAGCGTTATGCCCTGCATCCGAACGGCAGCCTGAACCGGGTAGCCGTTTCCAGGCGTGCCGCGCCATGTGGTCCGCCATCGATATGCGAGGAGATTGTCATGGGCTTGGGAACCATACTGCTGATCATTCTGATCCTGTTGCTGATCGGCGCCATCCCGGCGTGGCCGCATAGCCGCAGCTGGGGCTACGGGCCAACTGGTGGTCTGGGGCTGGTGCTGGTCATAGTCTTGGTACTGCTATTGCTCGGTTACATATGACCCAGCGCCTGCGTCGACGGCGCAGGCATTAGCCGTCAGCGATCGGCGCTGACGGCGAAGCGTCGGGGCGGCAACCTTTCCATTCGTTTCAGACGCCGCCCCATGCGCTTTAGCGCACCTGTACCACCAGCTTGCCCACCGCCTTGCGCTGGCCGAGAGCATTAATCGCTTCACCGCCACGCTCCAGCGGGAAGGTTTGCGACACCAGCGGTTTGAGTTTGCCTTCGGCATGCCATGCGAACAGTTGCTGGAAGTTCTCGGCGTTATCCTGCGGCTGACGTTGGGCGAAGGAGCCCCAGAACACGCCGACCAGTGATGCGCCTTTGAGCAGTGGCAGGTTAGCCGGCAGCGCCGGAATGCCACCGCCAGCGGCGAAGCCCACTACCAGGAAGCGGCCATTCCAGCCGATGCTGCGGAAGGCTTCCTCGAACAGCGCGCCGCCTACCGGATCGTAGATCACGTCGACACCCTGGCCGCCAGTGAGCTTCTTCACTTCGTCCTTCAGACTTTGTTCGCTGTAATTGATCAGCTCGTCGGCGCCGGCTTTGCGCGCCACTTCCAGTTTCTCGGCACTGCTTGCTGCAGCAATCACTTTCGCGCCCATGGCCTTGCCGATTTCCACCGCCGCCAGACCGACGCCGCCGGAGGCGCCGAGCACCAGCAGGGTTTCACCCGGTTGCAGGTTGGCGCGCTGCTTGAGGGCATGCATCGACGTGCCGTAGGTCATGCCGAAGGCCGCCGCCATGGTCAGGTCCATGCTCCGGGGCACCGGCAATACGTTGTAGGCCGGCACGGCGACCTCTTCGGCGAAGCCGCCCCAGCCGGTCAGTGCCATCACCCGGTCACCGGGGCGCAGATGGCTGACCTTCTCGCCCACGGCCTTGACCACGCCGGCTACCTCGCCACCCGGGGCGAAGGGGAAGGGTGGTTTGAACTGATATTTGCCTTCGATGATCAGGGTGTCGGGGAAGTTGACCCCGGCGGCCTGCACCTCGATCAGCACCTCGTTTTTCTTGGGCTCGGGGCTCGGCAGGTCTTCCAGTACCAGGGTTTCGGCGGGGCCGAAGGCTTTGCACAGCAGGGCTTTCATGAAGGTCATTCCTCTTGCAGGGTGCCATGCAGTGTAGAAAGCGACCGTCGGGGGTCAACGAGCATGCCGATGCCTGATAGGTCGGCATAAGCGCCGGGCTTGGGTGCTGGCCTGTGGATGGCTATGCTAGGCACATCCCCGATGGAGTGCCGAACGTGAAACTGTTGACCGCCCTGCTGCTGAGCCTGTCGATCTGCCTGCCTGCCCTGGCCTCTTCGGAAAAGAAGGAAGAGGCGCCCACGACGATCTATCACAACCTGTTTCCGGCGCTGATCGGCAATCTGGCGGATCAGGGCAACCGCCTCAAGTTCTTCAAGGCCGACGTGTCGCTGCGGGTCACCGGCACCGAGGCCGAGGAGAAACTCAAGCAGCACGAACCGCTGATTCGCCATCAGCTGGTGATGCTGTTCTCGGCACAGACCAGCGAGACCATCAATGCCCCCGACGGTCGTGAGAACCTGCGTCTGGAAGCGTTGAAGAAAGTGCAGGACGCGATCAACGGCGAGGAGGGCAAGCCCATCGTCGAAGACCTGTTATTCAACAATCTGATCATTCAGTAGCCAGGCGCGGGTTCAGCCAAGGGGCAGCATGCGCTTCGGCGCCGATCTGGTGCCGGCAGTCGGCTTAAAGGGCACTGGTGACTGCATGCGTCGCTCAACGCATGGTGAGAATCGCCTGCCACTGGGCTTCGCTGACCGGCATCACCGACAGGCGACTGCCGCGTTGAACCAATGCCAGGTCGGCGAGTAGCGGGTTGTTCTTCAGGTGCTGCAGGGGCAGCACCTCGTCGAAGGCCTCGACGAACTCCACATCCAGGGCGCTCCAGGGGTTCTTCTCGGCGCTGGCCTTGGGATCGTGGTAATGGCTTTGCGGGTCCAGCGCGGCGGGGTCCGGATAAACTTCGCCAGCGATGCGCGCAATACCGGCGATGCCGGGTTGCGGGCAACTGGAGTGATAGAAGAAGAACAGATCGCCCGGTTTCATCGCCCGCATGAAATTGCGCGCCTGGTAATTACGCACGCCATCCCAGCGCGTTTTGCCGAGTCGCTGCAGGTCGTGGATCGATAGTTCGTCGGGTTCGGACTTCATCAACCAATAAGGCATGAACTTTGCTCCTGCAGGTCTGTCCGTAAGCGGACGCTCGTTTGGGTAGATATCTCCGACAGTCGGTTGGCGCCGGAAATTGCGTAGCGCTTTTTACTGGCGGAAAATGCCCGGCTAAACGCCTGGCGCCGTTCTGTTGCACACAACAATAACGCTCGACCAACGCGCGCATTGCCTTGAAGGGGGAGGCAATAGATGAAACGCAAGCCAGATCTTTTGTGGGTTCTCGTCGTACTGTTCAGCCTGGGTGTGGTTACCACCGGTTACACCCAGAGTCTGTGGGAGCGCCAGAGCGACGCTCCGATCAATGTAACGCAGCAGCCCTGATTCGCCGGCTGCCAGCGTAAGCGCCGCAGGGAGTGCGGCGCTGCATCGCTCGCCTCAATACCACGCCTTGTCCGTCACCGTCGCCTGCAAGGGCACGTCCCAGCTGGCCATCGCCAATTCGTCCACGCGCTGACATTCATGTGCCAGGCCCAGCAGCGTCGGCATGTGCCAATTTTTGCGCCTATGCAGATAAGCCAGGCTGCGGTCATAGAAGCCGCCCCCCATGCCCAGGCGACCGCCGCGATCATCGAAGCCCACCAAAGGCAGCAGCACCAGATTCAGCGCCCAGACCTTGCGTTGACGTTTGGGCTGCGGACGCGGCTCAAGGATGCGAAAGCGATTGCCCGCCAACTTCTCGTGCCGAGTGACGCGCTGAAACACCATCTTGGTGCGTGGCCAGGCGCTGAGCACCGGCAAGTAGGTGTGCTTGCCGCTTTTCTGCGCGGCAGCCAGCAACGGGCGCGGATCGATTTCGCCATCGTTGGGCAGGTACAGCGCGATATGCCTGGCGCGACGAAACGCCGGGCTCTGCACCAGTTGCCGGTACAGATTGCGCGCGGCAATACGTTGCTGGCTGCGGCTGAGTGCGCGTCGACGTTGGCGCAGCACACGGCGCAGTTGCGGGCGACTGAGGGGGGCAGAAGTGGTCATGAAAGAGGGATCGAGCGAGACAGGTAGCGGTGGCTACAGGGGGAGATGATGACTTCCCGGCGTGCCGCTGTCGGTTTAGCCCTTGAACCCGAAAGTTCAAGGTGGAGGTTGCAGGAGGCGTTAAGGCTTTCCGTCAGGCGGACATGCACACCGGCCCCAACGTGCAACCCCCGTGGTTGTGCGTATCGGCTCAGGGACATCACCGACTGGCGCACACACCAGGAAGTTGCGCCCAGTATACCCCAATAGAGACGCTGAGGGGCGGCCCGCGACGAACAGGCGGGCATGCTGCTGATCAGGACGCCGAGTCGTCGGCCAGTGCCTGGTCGACGCGATCGAGCAGATCGCGCACCTGCTGGCGGGTGGAGCTGGCGTCCTGGTCCAGACGCTGCTGCTTGTGCAGCAGGTCGTGGGTGATGTTCAGCGCCGCCATCACGGCCACGCGGTCGGCACCGATCACTTTGCCGCTGGTACGGATCTCGCGCATCTTGCCATCCAGGTAGCGGGCAGCGCTTTCCAGGTTGGCGCGTTCGTCCTGCGGGCAGGCGATGCAATATTCTTTGTCCAGAATGTGGACGGTCACGGTGTTCGACTGGGTCATGAGTCCTGCTCCAGGGCTTTGAGGCGCGAAATCATCGATTCGACCTTGTGCCGGGCCAATTCGTTCTTTTCGATCAGATGGGCGCGTTCCTCGCGCCAGGCCTGTTCATTCGCCAGCAGGAGTCGGTTGTGAGCCTTCAGCTGCTCGACACGCTGGATCAGCAGCTCCAGCTTGGCGGTCAATGCGTGCAGTTCGGCGTCTTCCATGGGCTCTCGCTATGGGAGGGAATGGCTGGACTATATAGGCTTGTCCCGGTCATGGGTCAAACCATGCTTGGCAGTGGTGTGATGCACGTGGCGGCATCACACCGGCGGCCTCGGATGGTCTTGGCGCGCCTGCCGGTGCTAGGATACGAGGCCTCCATTCTAGAGATTGCGCCGCCTGGCGCCTAGCTATCTATGTCGATTCCAAGCTCTCCTTACGCCGCCTTCGCCGCTCTGTTGAACAGCGCCGGGTATTCCGTTTCTCCTGCCGAACTGCATGGCCTGTTACTCGGCCGTAGCTGCGCCGGCGCCGGCTTCGACGCCGATGCCTGGCTGCTCGACGCTGCCGACCTGCTCGGCGGTGAGCCGCAGGACAACGTGCGTCAGGCGCTGATCGGCTTGCAGGAGATGGTCAAGGGCGAGCTGTGCAGCGAGGACATCACCGTAGTGCTGCTGTTGCCCGATGACGAAACCCCGCTGGCGCAGCGCGCAGCCGCGCTGGGTCAATGGTGCCAGGGCTTTCTGGCAGGCTTCGGCCTGACCGCCCGCGACGGCGCACTGAGCGCCGAGGCCATGGAAGTGTTGCGGGATCTCTCTGCCATCGCCCAGGTACAGAGCGCCCTGGAAGAGTCCGAAGATGGCGAGAGCGACTACATGGAGGTCATGGAGTACCTGCGCGTGGCGCCCCTGCTGCTGTTCACCGAGTGTGCCAAGCCCGCCGCGCCTGCCGCCAAACCCTCCCTGCACTGATTGCCCGTCGGAGCCTGCCTTGATCAGCATCCCCAAGTCCGAATATGCCCGTCGGCGCAAGGCGCTGATGGCGCAGATGGAACCCAACAGCATTGCCATCCTGCCGGCTGCGCCGGTGTACATCCGCAACCGCGACGTCGAGCACGTCTACCGCCAGGACAGCGATTTCCAGTACCTCACCGGCTTTCCCGAGCCGGAGGCGGTGATGGCGCTGATTCCCGGTCGTGAGCATGGCGAGTACGTGCTGTTCTGCCGCGAGCGCGATCCCGAGCGCGAGCTGTGGGACGGCCTGCGGGCCGGCCAGGACGGAGCGATCAGCAAGTTCGGCGCCGACGATGCCTTTCCCATCGGCGATATCGACGACATCCTCCCCGGGCTGATCGAAGGCCGCGAGCGCGTCTACTACGCCATCGGTTTCAACCAGGAGTTCGACCATCGGCTGATGGAGTGGGTCAAGCACATCCGCGCCAAGGCGCGTCAGGGCGCCACGCCGCCGAACGAGTTCGTCGCCCTCGATCATCTGCTGCACGACATGCGCCTGTACAAGTCGGCCGCCGAGGTGAAGGTGATGAAGGAGGCCGCTGAGATCAGCGCGCGCGCGCACATTCGCGCCATGCAGGCCAGCCGCGCCGGTCTGTTCGAATACCACCTGGAAGCCGAGCTGGATTACGAGTTTCGCAAGGGCGGGGCGAAGATGCCGGCCTACGGCAGCATCGTCGCAGCCGGCAGAAACGCCTGCATCCTGCACTATCGCGAGAACGATGCGCCGCTCAAGGACGGCGACCTGGTACTGATCGACGCCGGCTGCGAGATCGACTGCTATGCCAGCGACATCACCCGCACCTTCCCCGTCAGCGGCAAGTTTTCGCCTGAACAGAAGGCTATCTACGAACTGGTGCTGGCCTCGCAGGAGGCGGCGTTCAAGGAGATCGCCCCGGGCAAGCACTGGAACGAAGCCCACGAAGCCACCGTACGGGTGATCACCGCCGGGCTGGTGGAGCTGGGACTGCTAAGCGGGGATGTCGACGAGCTGATCGCCACTGAGGCCTACAAACCTTTCTATATGCACCGCGCCGGCCACTGGCTGGGCATGGACGTGCACGATGTCGGCGACTACAAGGTCGGCGGTGAATGGCGCGTGCTCGAGCCGGGCATGGCAATGACCGTCGAGCCTGGCATCTATATCGCTCCCGACAACGACAAGGTCGCCAGGAAATGGCGCGGCATCGGTGTGCGCATCGAGGATGACGTGGTGGTGACCAAGAAGGGCTGCGAGATTCTCACTGGCGGTGTGCCCAAGACGGTCGCCGAGATCGAGGCATTGATGGCTGCCGCGCGCACCGAGGCGGCCTGAGCCCATGTCCCGCGTGAACCTGGCGATCATTGGTGGCGGGTTGGTGGGCGCCAGCCTGGCGCTGGCCCTGCAGGACACTGCGCGTCAGCGCGGCTGGCGCATCGCCCTGATCGAACCCTTCGCCCCGGGCAGTGATTACCAGCCCAGCTATGATGCCCGCTCCACCGCGCTGTCCTATGGCAGCCGGCTGATCTACGAACGCCTCGGCCTGTGGCAGAGCATCGCCCAGCGGGCCGAGCCGATTCAGCAGATTCATGTGTCCGACCGCGGCCGCTTTGGCGCCACGCGTTTGCAGGCCATCGAAGAAGGTGTGCCGGCGCTCGGTTATGTGGTGGAAAACGCCTGGATCGGCCATTGCCTGTGGCAGGCGCTGGATCAGGAGCTGATCGAATGGCGTTGCCCGGCCGAGGTGGTCGGCATGCAGCGTCTCGACGACGGTTATCGCCTGACCCTGAATGACGAAACCTCCCTCGACTGCGATCTGGCTGTGCTCGCCGACGGCGGGCGTTCCGCTCTGCGTGAACAGCTCGGCATCAACGTCAGCAGCAAGCCCTATGGGCAGAGCGCACTGATCGCCAACGTCAGCCCGCTGGAGGCGCATCGTGGTCAGGCCTTCGAGCGCTTCACCGATGACGGCCCGATGGCCATGCTGCCGCTGGAAGGTAACCGCTGCGCGCTGGTCTGGACGCGCAGCAACGCCGATGCCGAGCGCCTGTTGCGCGTCAGCGAGGCACAGTTTCTCAGCGAACTGCAGCAGGCCTTCGGCTATCGTCTGGGCGCCTTGCAGCAGGTCGGTGCACGGCACCTCTACCCGCTCAGCCTGGTCGAGGCGCAGGAGCAGGTGCGCGCGCATCTGGTGGTGCTGGGCAATGCCGCGCACAGCCTGCACCCCATCGCAGGCCAGGGCTACAACCTGTCGCTGCGCGATACCCTGGCGCTGGCTGAAGTATTGATCGCCAGCGCGGCGCCACTGGGCGATTTCGCCACGCTGCAGCGCTATCGGCAGCGCCAGCAGCTCGATCAGCAAATGACCGTCGGTTTCTCCGACCAGGTGACGCGTCTGTTCAGCAACGCCCAGCCGCTGCTGGCCGCCGGGCGCAATCTGGGCTTGCTCGGCCTCGACCTGTTGCCGCCGGCAAAGCGCTGGTTCGCCCGGCAGGCAATGGGCATGGGCACGCGAAGTCTGTGACAGCCAAGGAATGAATATGCGAGCGGATCTGATCATCGTCGGCGCCGGAATGGTCGGCAGCACCCTGGCCCTGGCGCTCGAGCACAGCGGCCTGGATATCCTGGTGGTCGACGGCGGCCCGCTCAGCGTATCGCCCTTTGCGGCGCAGGCGCCGTTCGAGGCGCGTGTCAGCGCCCTGTCGATGGCCAGCCAGCGCATCCTCGAGCGCCTCGGCGCCTGGCCAGGTATCGTCGCACGGCGCGCCTGCCCTTATGGCGAGATGCGCGTATGGGACGGCTCCGGGACCGGCAGCATCCACTTCGCTGCCGCCAGCGTGCATGCCGAGACGCTGGGGCACATCGTCGAGAACCGCGTGGTGCAGGATGCCCTGCTCGAGCGCCTGCACGACAGCCAGATCGGCCTGTTGCCGGGCGCACGCCTGGAGCAGTTGCGCCGCAGCGGTGACGACTGGCTGCTGACCCTCACCGACGGTCGTCAGCTGCGCGCGCCGCTGTTGGTGGCAGCCGATGGCGGCAACTCCGCGGTGCGGCGTCTGGCCGGCTGCGCCACCCGTGAATGGGATTATCTGCATCACGCCATCGTCACCAGCGTACGCTGCGAGCACCCGCACCAGGCCACGGCCTGGCAGCGCTTCACCGATGACGGCCCGCTGGCTTTCCTGCCACTGGCGGGGCCGGCTGGCGAGCACTGGTGTTCGATCGTCTGGTCCACCGTGCCGGTCGAGGCCGAGCGGCTGATGGCGCTGGACGATGAGGCCTTCTGCGCCGAGCTTGGCAAGGCCTTCGAGCATCGCCTCGGCAAGGTGCTGCATGCCGACCGCCGCCTGTGCATCCCGTTGCGCCAGCGTCATGCCAAACGTTATGTGGAGCCGGGGCTGGCGCTGATCGGCGATGCCGCGCACACCATCCACCCGCTGGCGGGGCAGGGCGTCAACCTGGGTTTGCTCGATGCCGCGGTGCTCGCCGAGGTGTTGCTGCACGCCGTCGAGCGTGGCGAGAGCCTGAGCGAAGAGCGCGTGCTGAGCCGTTTCGAACGTCGGCGCATGCCGCACAACCTGGCGATGATGGCGGCGATGGAAGGCTTCCAGCGTATGTTCCAGGCCGACCCGCTGCCGTTGCGCCTGTTGCGCAACATCGGGCTCGATCTGGTCGACGGCCAGGCCGAAGCCAAGGCGCTGTTCGTGCGTCAGGCCCTCGGGCTGTCGGGCGACCTGCCGGAGTTGGCGAAGGCCTGAGCCAGCGCTTGAGCCATGGGCACGGGCAATCGCGCGGCTGTCAGGATGCCCGTGCGTCGCGGTGTTCCTGGCCGGTTCGCTGGCCATCCACAGGCCTGAAAATGCCTTGTAACAACTGGCCAGCATTACGTGCGCGGTTTCGTTGAGAAGGCAAATAACATTCACTAGTATTCAGCCACTTTGCTCACCCACAAGAGGCTGGTCCCATGAAGGCTCGCAACGCGCTGCTCGCTGCATTCACCCTCAGTACCCTGGCAACTGCTGTCCAGGCTGCCGATGAGGTGGTGGTCTACTCGTCGCGCATCGATGAACTGATCAAGCCGGTGTTCGACGCCTACACCGCCAAGACCGGCGTGAAGGTCAAGTTCATTACCGACAAGGAAGCGCCGCTGATGCAGCGGATCAAGGCCGAGGGCGAGAATGCCGTGGCCGACATGCTGATTACCGTCGATGCCGGCAACCTCTGGCAGGCCGAGCAGATGGGCATCCTGCAGCCGACCCAGTCCGATGTTATCAAGGCCAACATCCCCGCTCAGTATCGCTCCAGCACCGACAGCTGGACCGGCCTGTCGCTGCGTGCGCGAACCATTTTTTACTCTACCGAGCGCGTCAAGCCGCAAGAGCTGTCCACCTACGAAGCGCTGGCCGACAAGAACTGGGAAGGCCGCCTGTGCCTGCGCACCAGCAAGAAGGTCTACAACCAGTCGCTGACCGCCACCCTGATCGAAACCCACGGCGCCGAGAAGACCGAGGAGATCATCAAGGGCTGGGTCAACAACCTGGCCACCGACGTGTTCCCGGACGATACCGCTCTGCTGCAGGCCATCGATGCTGGTCAGTGTGACGTGGGCATCACCAACACCTACTACTATGGCCGCCTGCACAAGGAGCAGCCGGACCTGAAGGTCAAGCCGTTCTGGCCGAACCAGAACGACCGCGGCGTGCACGTCAACCTGGCCGGTGCCGGCGTGACCAAGCACGCCCCGCACGCCGAGCAGGCCAAGAAACTGCTGGAGTGGATGACCACCCCGGAAGCGCAAAGCATCTTCGCCGGCGTCAACCAGGAGTTCCCGGCCAACCCGGCGGTCGCTCCGTCTGACGAAGTGGCCGCCTGGGGTACCTTCAAGGCTGACTCCATCGCTACCGAAGTGGCCGGCAAGCGCCAGGCCGAGGCCACCATGCTGATGGATCGCGCCGGCTGGCAGTGAAGCGGCTGCAGGCCACAAGCTTTAAGCCTGAAGCCTGAAGCCTGAAGCTTGCAGCTTGCAGCCTCCGGCTGTTTTACTTCGACGCCCCGCCTAGCCGGGGCGTTGTCTTTTTCCGGAATCGAGGAATCCGCGTGCCGCATCCCGTCCAGCGTCGCTGGTATCCCATCGTCCTAGCCGTCGCCGCCCTGGTGTTGATGCCGCTGTCGGTCTTGCTGCTGAGCTGGCATGAGGTCGATCAGCAGATCTGGACGCACTTGTGGCAGACGCAGATGGCGCGGCTGATCGGCAACACGGTGACCCTGGTGCTTGGTGTTGGTGTGGGCGTGACGCTGCTTGGCGTCAGCCTGGCCTGGCTAACCAGTCTCTGCGAGTTCCCCGGTCGGCGCTGGCTGGACTGGGCACTGATGCTGCCCTTCGCCATTCCCGCCTACGTGCTGGCGTTCGTCTTCGTCGGCCTGCTGGATTTCGCCGGTCCGGTGCAGACGCTGCTGCGTGAGTGGTTCGGCAGCGGCTTTCGGTTGCCCCGCGTACGCTCCACCGGCGGGGTGATCATCGTCCTGGTGCTGGTGTTCTACCCCTATGTCTACCTGCTCGCCCGCGGCGCGTTCCTGGCGCAGGGCAAGGGCTTGATGGAGGCGGCGCGGGTGCTCGGGCAGAGCCCCTGGCAGGCCTTCTGGCGCGTGGCGTTGCCGATGGCGCGCCCGGCTATCGGCGCCGGCCTGGCGCTGGCGATCATGGAAACCCTGGCCGACTTCGGCGCGGTAGCGGTGTTCAACTTCGATACCTTCACCACCGCGATCTACAAGACCTGGTACAGCTTCTACAGCCTGACCAGCGCAACCCAGCTGGCCAGCCTGCTGCTGCTGGCCGTGGCCCTGGTGCTCTACGGCGAGCGTCGCGCCCGCGGCGCAGCGCGGCCGGCCAACGAGCGCCCACGTGGCAAGGCCTTGTATCACCTGCACGGCTGGAAGGCTTTCGCCGCCAGCGCCTGGTGCGGCCTGGTGTTCGCCTGCGCCTTCGTCATTCCGTTGCTGCAGTTGCTGATCTGGTTCTGGCAGCGCGGTCGCTTCGATCTCGACGAACGTTATGCCGGGCTGATCCTGCACACCCTCTACCTGGGCGGCATGGCGGCTTTGATCACAGTCGGCGTGGCCATGCTGCTGGCGTTCGCCCGTCGTCAGGCGCCGACGCGGGGGGTGCGGCTTGGCGTGGCACTGGGCAACCTGGGCTATGCCTTGCCGGGTTCGGTGCTGGCGGTGGCGATCATGCTGGCGTTCAGCTTTCTCGATCGCGAGCTGGTGATACCGCTGTCCAGCGCATTGGGCGGTGCCGGCAAGCCGCTACTGCTGGGCAGCCTGTCGGCGCTGCTGGTGGCCTATCTGATCCGCTTCATGGCGGTCGCCTACGGGCCACTGGAAACCAGCCTCGCACGAATCCGCCCGTCGCTGCCGGAGGCCTCGCGCAGCCTGGGCGTTGGCGGCTTTGGCCTGTTCTTCAAGGTGTATCTGCCGTTGCTGCTGCCGGGCACCCTGTCGGCCGCGTTGCTGGTATTCGTCGATGTGCTCAAGGAGATGCCGGCGACCCTGCTGATGCGGCCATTCGGCTGGGACACGCTGTCGGTACGCGTATTCGAGATGACCAGCGAAGGTGAGTGGGCACGCGCTGCGTTGCCGGCCCTGACCCTGGTGCTGGTCGGTCTGCTGCCGGTGATCCTGCTGATCCGCCGATCGGCCCGCAGTTTCGCTTGAAAGCCTCTGGTTCCGGCTCTGGGCTGACACAGATCAAGGCTGGGAGCACTGCGCGACCTTTGGTCAGATGACCCCCGCCCACCTTGCGGCTACAATGCGCGCCATTCGCGAGCCGGCCCATCCGGCAGACGTGTCGAGAAGCGTAGGCGACGACTGCATGGATGCAGGAGGTAGAGCGAAGCAGAATGCTCGAGCCGAGGCGGCCAGTGCAAGGCGCAGCTAGGTGAAAAAACGCAGTGTGCTTTTGCACATGAGCATTTTGAGTCTGGCTGTAACGCAGCAATGGCAACGCAGCTAGCTTCTCGGGGTCTGAATCGCTTCGCCAAGCCCGGAAGGAGATTTACCCATGGGACAGCGCACCCCCCTCTATGACCTGCACCTGGCGCTGGGGGCCAAGATGGTGGACTTCGGCGGCTGGGACATGCCGCTGCACTACGGTTCGCAAGTGGAGGAGCACCATCAGGTGCGCCGCGACTGCGGCGTGTTCGACGTCTCGCACATGTGCGTGGTGGACCTGAGTGGCAGCCAGGCGCAGGCCTACCTGCAGCGTCTGCTGGCCAACGACGTGGCGCGCCTGGAGAGCCCCGGCAAGGCGCTGTACAGCGCCATGCTCAACGAGCAGGGCGGGGTGATCGACGACCTGATCGTCTACCTCACCGGCTCTTCTTCCCAGGAGCAGGGTTACCGCCTGGTGGTCAATGCCGGTACCCGCGACAAGGATCTGGCGTGGATGCACGCTCAGGCGGGCGATTTCGATGTGCAGCTTAGCGAACGACGCGACCTGGCCATGCTTGCCATTCAGGGGCCGAAGGCCCGCTCGCGCGTCGCCGAGTTGCTGACCCAGGCACGTGCCGCGCTGATCCACGAACTCAAGCCGTTCCAGGGGCTGGCCGAAGGCGACTGGTTCATCGCCCGCACCGGCTATACCGGCGAAGATGGCCTGGAGATCGTCCTGCCGGTGACCGAGGTGGCCTCTTTCCTCAACGACCTGGTCGGCGCCGGTATCTCGCCGATCGGCCTAGGTGCCCGAGACACCTTGCGTCTCGAAGCGGGCATGAACCTCTACGGCCAGGACATGGACGAGCAGGTCAGCCCGCTGGCCGCCAACATGGCCTGGACCATCGCCTGGGAGCCTGTCGCGCGCGACTTCATCGGGCGCACGGCGCTGGAGGCGCAGCGCGCCGCCGGCTGCCCGAGCAAACTGGTTGGTCTGGTGCTGGAAGAGCGCGGCGTGCTGCGCGCACACCAGGTCGTACGTGTAGATGGCATCGGCGAGGGTGAGATCACCAGTGGCAGCTTCTCGCCAACGCTGAACAAATCCATCGCGCTGGCACGGGTGCCGGCACAGACCGGCGATCGTGCCGAGGTGGAGATCCGCGGCAAGTGGTACCCGGTGCGCGTGGTCAAGCCGAGCTTCGTGCGCCACGGCAAAACGCTAATTTGAATGATCGGGCCGCGGCGCTGGCTTTCCCTTCTGCCGCGGCCTGCTAAATTGTCCTGACGGCCCGCTTGCCGTCATCGCTTACGAGGAACGACACATGAGCAATATCCCCGCCGATCTGCGTTATGCCGCCAGCCACGAGTGGGCTCGTCTGGAAGCTGACGGTAGCGTGACCGTGGGCATTTCCGACCACGCCCAGGAAGCCCTCGGCGACGTGGTGTTCATCGAGCTGCCGGAAGTCGGCAAGCAACTGAATGCCGGCCAGGAAGCCGGTGTGGTGGAGTCGGTCAAGGCCGCCTCCGACATCTACGCGCCGGTGGGCGGCGAAGTGATCGCCATCAACGAAGCGCTGGCCGACAGTCCGGAAAGCGTCAACAGCGACCCTTACGGCAGCTGGTTCTTCAAACTCAAGCCGAGCGATGCCGGCGAGCTGGACAAGCTGCTGGACGCGGCTGCCTATGAGGCTGCCGCTGACGCCGACGCCTGATTCATCTGGCTTCGACCTGGAAACCCGCCAAGGCGGGTTTTCGCGTTTCTGGGCTCCGCTAATGAATTCGCATGTAGGGCGTCAGTGGTAGCCCGTATGTAACCCTGGGAGTGACGATACCCCGTGTGGGAGGCGCTTCAGCGGCGAGCTCTTGTCGCGGCTAAAGCCCCTCCCACGATTTGTACTGTGCATGCATCGGTTGATTCAGGTAGGCGCGCTCTTGTAAGGCCCGTTCAATCCCCTCTTTAACCGGTGGTCAGCATGGGTAGCACTTCCACTCAATACAATATATAAAAATACATATTGTATTGAGTGAAGGTGTCTCGTGGCTGAATCCATCGATATCCAGCAATTGCGTGCCAATGCCGATGCTGCCGGGCAGTTGCTCAAGGCGCTGGCCAATCCGGATCGTCTGCTGCTGCTCTGTCAGCTGTCGCAGGGCGAGCGCAATGTCGGTGAGCTGGAGGCATTGCTCGGCATTCAACAGCCGACGCTGTCGCAACAGCTCGCCGTGCTGCGTCGCGAGGGGCTGGTAGAGACCCGCCGCGACGGCAAGCAGATCTATTACCGCATCAGCAGCCCCGCGGCGCTGGCAGTCATCGAGACACTCTACCGGTTGTTCTGCGAGGGCCGGCAATGAGCATCGACTGGGCCAGCTTCACGCCCTGGAGCGCGCTGGCGGGCGGTGCCCTGATTGGCCTGGCGGCATCGCTGTTTGCTCTGCTCAATGGCCGGGTGGCCGGAATCAGCGGGCTACTCGGCAGCCTGCTGCAGCGTCAGAGCGAAGGGCGAGGTGAAAAAGCGGCTTTTCTGTTTGGCCTGCTGCTGGCGCCGGGGCTCTTGGCGATGTTCGCCGCGTTGCCGCCGGTTCACTTCGACGTCGGCAGCTTCGGCTTGATTCTCGCCGGCCTGCTGGTGGGTATCGGCACCCGCTACGGCTCCGGCTGTACCAGCGGCCACGGCGTTTGCGGCCTTTCCCGGCTGTCGCCGCGTTCGCTGGTGGCCACCTTGTGCTTCATGGCTACGGGGTTCGCTACGGTTTTTGTCCTGCGTCATCTGCTGGGGGGCTGAATATGCCCAGACTGAGCGCATTCTTCGCCGGGCTGCTGTTCGGCCTCGGTCTGCTGCTGGCGGGCATGGCCGATCCGGCAAAGGTGCTGGCATTTCTCGATCTGGCGGGTGACTGGGACCCATCGCTGGCACTGGTAATGGCCGGTGCCATTGGGGCGGCTGCGTTACCGCTGAATCTGGCGCAGCGGCGTACCAAGGCGTTGCTCGGCGGCGCCATGCAGTTACCGACCCGGCGCGATCTGGATGCCCGACTGGTCGGCGGTAGTCTGCTGTTCGGTGTCGGTTGGGGCGTCGCCGGCATCTGTCCGGGGCCGGCGCTGGCCATTCTGTTGGCCGGGCACTGGCAGGCACTGTTGTTCGTCGCCGCGATGCTCGCCGGCATGTTGATCTTTACCGCGCTGGAAGGCCGGCGCGGGTGTTGACCTGGAGAACCTCGATGAAAGCCAATGTTGGAACGCTCGATCGTAGCCTGCGTATTGCCGTGGGTCTGGTGCTTATTGCCCTCAGCCTGGCCGGCGTGATCGGTCTGTGGGGCTGGATTGGCGTGGTGCCGCTGGCGACCGGTGTCTTGCGTTTTTGCCCGGCCTATCCCTTGCTGGGTATCAACACCTGCAAGATGAA
Source organism: Pseudomonas sp. KB-10 (assembly GCF_018221585.1). Lineage (NCBI taxonomy): Bacteria > Pseudomonadati > Pseudomonadota > Gammaproteobacteria > Pseudomonadales > Pseudomonadaceae > Pseudomonas > Pseudomonas sp. KB-10. The sequence goes on along the minus strand of NZ_QYYB01000001.1, from coordinate 536,033 downwards.
ATGAAGCCTGTACCTCCATACGGCTGAACGAAAACGCCCGGCATCTGCCGGGCGTTTTCATGCTGCTGCGGTGAGGAGCCGTCAGGCACCCTGCGGGGCTGGCTGCTGCTGGGTGATGCAGTGGATATTGCCGCCGCCCAGGAGGATCTCGCGGCCGGGCACCATCACCACGCGATGCTCCGGGAAGACCTGTTGCAGGATGGCGCGGGCCTCTTCATCCTTCGGATCATCGAAGCTCGGCGCGACGATGCCGCCGTTGACGATGAGGAAGTTGACGTAAGAACCGGCCAGGCGCACGTTCGGGCTGCGCTCCTGACTGCCCTCGACCATGTCGACGCCGGCGCACTCTTCGACGCTGGCGTGAAGCGGGCCCGGGATCGGCATCTTGTGCACGATCAGTTGGCGTCCCTTGGCATCACGAGCCTCTTCCAGCACGCGCATGGCAGCCTGGCAGCGCGAGTAGTTGGGATCGTTCTGATCATCGGTCCAGGCCAGCAGCACTTCACCCGGGCGTACGTAGCAGCAGAAGTTGTCGACGTGGCCGTCGGTCTCGTCGTTGTACAGGCCGTCCGGCAGCCAGATCACTGCATCGACGGCGAGGTGCTCGCGCAGCACGGCTTCGATCTCTTCACGCGACAGGTGCGGGTTGCGGTTCCTGTTCAGCAGGCATTCTTCGGTGGTGATCAGAGTGCCCTCGCCGTCGACGTGGATCGAGCCGCCTTCGAGGACGAAACCTTCGGTGCGATAGCGCTTGCAGCCTTCGATCTCGAGAATCTTGCGCGCTACCTGATCGTCGCGCTGCCACGGCCAGTACAGGCCGCCGTCGAAGCCGCCCCAGGCGTTGAAGGTCCAGTCCACGCCGCGCACCTCGCCGCTGTCGTTGATCACGAAAGTCGGCCCGGTGTCACGCACCCAGGCATCGTCGGTGGTGATTTCCACCAGGCGAATGTTATCGTCGTCCAGGCGGGCACGGGCGTTTTCGTACTGCGCGGCGGAGACGCAGACGGTCACCGGCTCGAACTGGGCGATGGCCTTGGCCACGGCGGTGAAGGCCGCCTGCGCCGGCTTGCCGCCGTTGCGCCAGTTGTCCGGGCGCTCGGGCCAGACCATCCAGGTCTGGCTGTGCGGTGCCCACTCGGCGGGCATATGGAAACCATCGGCGCGTGGTGTGGTGTTGAGGGTGGTCATGTTTCACCTGTAGCCCGGATGCAATCCGGGGAGTCGTGAGAAAAAGCCCCGGATTACATCCGGGCTACGTTCATTCGGATGGGGTTTCGCCATCGAGCGTGGAAAGTGGCCAGTATAGGTTCGGCCGGCGGTCGCGGAACACACCCCAGGCGGTACGCACCTTTTCCAGTGCGTCCAGGTCGAAGCTGTGCACCAGGATGCCTTCTTCGGTCTGGTTAAGCTCCTTGACCTTCGCGCCATACTGGTCGGCGATGAACGAACTGCCATAGAAGGTGATGTCGTAGCCGTCCTGTTCTTCACGGCCGATGCGGTTGCTGGCTACCAGTGGCATGACGTTGGCGCCGGCATGCCCCTGCTGCACGCGCTGCCAGTGCTCGCGCGAGGAGATGCTGGCGTCGTGGGGCTCGCTGCCGATGGCGGTGGGGTAGAAGAGGATCTCCGCACCCATCAGCGCCATGCTGCGCGCGCACTCCGGGAACCACTGATCCCAGCAGATGCCCACGCCGATGCGCGCATAGGCGGTATCCCAGACCTTGAAGCCGGTATCACCGGGATTGAAGAAGTACTTCTCGTGGTAGCCGGGGCCGTCCGGGATGTGGCTTTTTCGATAAATCCCCAGATTGCTGCCGTCGGCATCGATGATGGCGATGCTGTTGAAGCGGGCGCGGCCGGCACGCTCGAAGAAGCTGATCGGCAGCACCACCTCGAGCTCTGCAGCGACTTTGCGGAAATGCGCGATGGCCGGGTTGTCCTCGACCGTGGTGGCCAGTTGGGTGTAGTCGGCGTTGGGCTTCTGGCAGAAGTAGGGAGTCTCGAACAGCTCCTGGATCAGGATGATCTGCGCGCCCTGAGCGGCTGCCTGGCGCACCAGCTGTTCGGCCTTGGCGATGTTCGCGGCAGTATCCCAGGAGCAGGCCATCTGGGTCGCGGCAACGGTAACGATACGGGACATAACGCACTACCTCTCTAGCTCGTCATAGGCCTCTGCGGCTATATCGAAAGGCCTTTCGTAATGCCATGGCGGAACATCGACCATAGCGGGATGGTCAATTTATATCCGATAAATATCGATATTAGAAGGCGTTGGAAGTCTGCGAACAGAAAAATATCGATTTTTGTCGGATCTTTATTGGTTTTTTATTCTGGCGCTAGGGTGCTCGACCGCGCACCGCCTGGAAGCCGGCGGCATGCGCGGATCAGGTTAGCGGAGCCGGCCTTTTCGGCAAGGCCGCCGGCAGGTACAGACCCAGGTAGGCATCGAACACGCGCATGCCTTCCTCGGCCAGGCGTTGAGTGATTGCGCCGTGCAGTTGCACCGAGCGGGCGTAAACGCGATCACCCAATGACATCGCCAGGCTGAATACCTCGATATCCGTCGGCAATTGCGGCAGGGGAAAGTGGCGGTCGAACAGCGCACGCATCAGCCGGCCCAGCTCCAGGTCGTGCTGGTGATCGGCCTGGGTGACTTCCGCCAGGCCGTGCTGGGCCAGGATCAGCTGGCGCGCTGCGGCATCCGCTTCGTAGATGGCCAGCATGCGTTGCTCGATCAGGCGTGACAGGTCGTGCCAGCTGCGCAGGGCGGCGTGGTCGACCGGCTCCAGCAGGCTGGCACGAAAGGCCGCATGCACGTCGGCGGTCAGCCCTTCGAGCAATGCTGGAACGCTGGCGAAGAAGTGATACACCGACGAAGGCGGAATGCCCGCGCGCTCGGCGACTGTGTAGATCGACAGGCTGGCCATGCCCTGCTCGGCCAGCAGTTCGCGCGCTGCCTTGAGGATGACGGCGATACGGGCCTGGCTGCTGGCGCGCGGCTTGCGGGTGCTGGCTGGGCGCGACATGAACAAGCTCCTCTGGTGTGAGGCGCTATTGGACGTCAGGCAGGGTCACTTGGGCAAGCATGCTCAGCCGCCCGCACCCAGGCTTGGGCGTGGGCGGCCTAAGTGCTTACACGGTATGCAGGTACCAGTTGTACTCGAGGTCGGAGATGGTGGTTTCGAACTCCTGCAGCTCGGCTTCCTTGCACGCGACGAAGATGTCGATGTATTTCGGATCGATGTACTTGTTCAGCACTTCGCTGTCGTCCAGCTCGCGCAGGGCATCGCGCAGGTTGTTCGGCAGGCTGGGTTCAAGCTGCTCGTAGGCGTTGCCCTCGATCGGCTCGCCCGGTTCGATCTGGTTGGTCAGGCCGTGGTGGATACCGGCGAGGATCGACGCCAGCATCAGGTAGGGGTTGGCATCGGCGCCGGCCACGCGGTGTTCGATACGCACCGCGTCGGCGCTGCCGGTCGGTACACGCACGGCCACGGTACGGTTGTCCAGCGCCCAGCTTGGCGCGTTGGGTACGTAGAACTGCGCCCCGAAGCGGCGGTACGAGTTGACGTTGGGGCAGAGGAACGCCATCGACGCGGCCATGGTGTCGAGGATGCCGCCGACGGCATGGCGCAGCGAGGTGTTCTCCAGCGGATCTTCGGCGGCGAAGATGTTCTTGCCGGTCTTCTTGTCCAGCAGCGAGATGTGCACGTGCAGGCCATTGCCCGCCTGGCCCGGATAGGGCTTGGCCATGAAAGTGGAGTCCATCTCATGGTCATAGGCGATGTTCTTGATCAGGCGCTTGAGCAACAGGGCGTAGTCGCAGGCCTTGATGGCGTCTTCGACGTGGTGCAGGTTGACTTCGAACTGCGCCGGGGCGCTTTCCTTGACGATGGCATCGGCCGGAATGCCCTGCTCCTTGGCGGCTTCGAGCATGTCCTGCAGGCAGTCGACGTACTCGTCGAGGTCATCGATCAGGTAGACCTGGGTGGAGTGCGGGCGCTTGCCGGAGATCGGCGAGCGCGGCGGCTGCGGGCGGCCGTTCACGTTCTCCTGGTCGATCAGGTAGAACTCCAGTTCGAAGGCTGCGCAGATACGCAGGCCCAGTTCGTCGAACTTCTGCACCACCTGGCGCAATACCTCGCGCGGGTCGGCGAAGAAAGGCGTGCCGTCCAGCTCGTGCATGGTCATCAGCAGCTGCGCGGTCGGGCGCTTCTGCCAGGGTTCATTGCACAGGGTATTGGGGATGGGGAAGCAGATACGATCGGCGTCGCCGATGTCCAGGCCAAGGCCGGTGCTCTCGACGGTGGCGCCGTTGATGTCCAGAGCAAAGAGCGAGGCAGGCAGGTTGATGCCTTTCTCGTACACCTTGTGCAGGGCGTTCCGGTCGATGCGCTTGCCGCGCACCACGCCATTCATATCTGCAATAAGAAGGTCGACGAACTGGACCTCGGGATGTTCCTTGAGGAACGCGTTCGCTTCGTTAAGCTGAACGGCACGCGGGGGTACCGACATGATGCAACACCTTTTTGTTAAATATATCAATCATGCGAGTGCATGGGTGTGAGTCAATCCGAAACGCACTTTACTGTCAAGCTGGCTACATAGTGCCCTGTGGTGGGGCGTGATGGCCATTTTTGGGGCATTTCAAGGCCTTTCAAAACACTCCCAAGGCTGATCTTTCAGGGTGCTCAGTGGGGTGTGTTCGATTTTTTACAGAGCTATTGTGTAAAAAAATGAACAAGGCTAAGCTCGGTTCAAACCCATAACAGCAATAATACGGGTGTCTCATGTTTTGCCTGCCGGCCATAGGTGTCAGCACTTGCGTCAGGATCATCAGCCACGCTCCTGCTTCCCTTCTCAGGGCGCCAGCGGTGAACAGGGCAATGGCCACTGCGACGCGGCAACCTCTCTCTTTCGCGGCTTCTGTGCCGCGCCGCCTGACTCATCGGATTTTTCCATCGACTCCCCAGCTGCACGATAGCGCAGGTCGCCGCCTGGCGCTGGCGGTTGTGCGCCTTGGCCCGGCTTGTGCACCGAACACATCCGCAGCGGGCTTTACCGCGGGCGCGCTGCACCGCGAGCCAGACCGCTTGATGAGGGCGGGGCAGGGTGAGCGCTTAAATTTCGTTGGAGTGAAATGCCAGGTGCCGGAGGTGCCGCACCCCTAGTAGCATCCACACGAATATCTCGCCTTCTTCCAGGCCTTTGGTGAGGCTTGCAGGGGGAGGGCGGGGCAACGCTGAACCCGCTATAACTCAAGCTGGTTCTACAACCCTGAGGTCTCTATGAGTACCAAGCTAGACCAGCTCACGAGCTGGCTGAAAGAACGCAAAATCACCGAAGTCGAATGCCTGATCAGCGACCTGACCGGCATTGCCCGCGGCAAGATCTCGCCGACCAACAAGTTCCTCGACGAGAAGGGCATGCGCCTGCCCGAGAGCGTGCTGCTGCAGACCGTGACCGGCGACTATGTCGAGGACGACATCTATTACGACCTGCTGGACGAGGCGGACATCGACATGTTCTGCCGTCCGGACCCCAATGCGGTATTCGTCGTGCCCTGGGCCATCGAGCCCACCGCCATGGTGATTCACGACACCTTCGACAAGCAGGGCAACCCCATCGAACTGTCGCCGCGCAATATCCTCAAGAAGGTGCTGCAGATGTATGCCGACAAAGGCTGGAAGCCCATCGTCGCACCTGAGATGGAGTTCTACCTGACCAAGCGCAACAGCGACCCGGACTTCCCGCTGGTCGCACCGGTAGGACGCTCAGGCCGGCCGGAAACCGGTCGTCAGAGTTTCTCCATCGACGCGGCGAACGAGTTCGACCCGCTGTTCGAGGACATGTACGACTGGTGCGAGTTGCAAGGCCTGGATCTGGACACCCTGATCCATGAAGAAGGCCCGGCGCAGATGGAAATCAACTTCCGTCACGGCGACGCACTGCATCTGGCCGACCAGATTCTGGTGTTCAAGCGCACCATGCGCGAAGCCGCGCTCAAGCATGACGTGGCGGCCACCTTCATGGCCAAGCCGATCACCGACGAGCCGGGCAGCGCCATGCACATCCACCAGAGCGTGGTGGACATCAAGACCGGCAAGAACATCTTCTCCAACGATGACGGGACGATGAGCGAGCTGTTCATGCATCACATCGGCGGCCTGCAGAAATACATCCCCGAGCTGCTGCCGCTGTTCGCACCCAACGTCAACTCGTTCCGTCGTTTCCTGCCCGATACCTCGGCGCCGGTGAACGTGGAGTGGGGCGAGGAAAACCGTACCGTGGGCCTGCGCGTGCCGGAGGCCAGCCCGCAGAACCGCCGCGTGGAGAACCGCCTGGCTGGCGCTGACGCCAACCCCTACCTGGTGCTGGCAGCGACGCTGCTGTGCGGCTACATGGGCATGGTCGGCGGAGTGAACCCCGGCGCGCCGGTCAAGGGGCGTGGTTACGAGCGGCGCAACCTGCGTCTGCCGGTGACCATCGAGAGTGCTCTGGAGCGTATGGAAGCCTGCAAGGACGCTGAAAAGTTTCTCGGCGAGAAGTTCATCCGCGGTTATGTCGCGGTCAAGCGTGCCGAGCACGAGAACTTCAAGCGGGTGATCAGTTCCTGGGAACGCGAGTTCCTGTTGTTGTCGGTGTAATCGGCTGTCGGCCGTGCCTGGCGCGGCCGCTGCCACGAATCCCTGCGTAGCGTCGCTGGCGCTGCGTGTTAGCAAGGTGTTGGTATGAACAAGCAAGCGAGCAACCCCAAGACTGCCCAATGGCACGCCCTGAGCCAGGCTCACCACCTGGCGCCGTTCAGTGACTACAAGCAGCTGGCCGAGAAGGGCCCGCGCATCATCACCGAGGCAAAAGGCGTCCACCTGTGGGACAGCGAGGGCAACAAGATCCTCGACGGCATGGCCGGCCTGTGGTGCGTGGCCGTCGGCTATGGCCGCGAGGAACTGGTCGAAGCTGCCGCGACGCAGATGCGTCAGCTGCCGTTCTACAACACCTTCTTCCAGACCGCCCACCCGCCGGTGCTGGAGCTGGCCCACGCCATCTCCCAACTGGCACCGGCCGGCATGAACCATGTGTTCTTCACCGGTTCGGGCTCCGAAGGCAACGACACCATGCTGCGCCTGGTGCGCCACTACTGGGCGTGCAAGGGCAAGGCGAACAAGAAGATCATCATCGGCCGCGAGAACGGCTATCACGGCTCCACCGTGGCCGGCGCCAGCCTCGGCGGCATGAAGTTCATGCACGAGCAGGGCGATTTGCCGATTCCCGGTATCGCCCACATTCCGCAGCCCTACTGGTTCGGTGAGGGCGGCGACCAGTCGCCGGAAGAATTCGGCATCTGGGCCGCCGATCAGTTGGAGAAGAAGATTCTCGAGCTGGGCGAAGAGAACGTTGCCGCCTTTATCGCCGAGCCGATCCAGGGCGCCGGTGGCGTGATCATCCCGCCGGAGACCTACTGGCCGCGGATCAAGGAGATCCTGGCCAGGTACGACATTCTGTTCGTGGCCGACGAGGTGATCTGCGGCTTTGGCCGCACCGGGGAATGGTTCGGCAGCCAGTACTACGACCTCAAGCCGGACCTGATGACTATCGCCAAGGGCCTTACCAGCGGCTATGTGCCGATGGGCGGACTGATTGTCAGCGACAAGGTGTTCGATGTGATCGAGGCGCACGGCGACTTCAACCACGGCTTCACTTACTCCGGCCACCCGGTGGCGGCAGCGGTGGGCCTGGAAAACCTGCGCATTCTCAACGAAGAGGGCATCGTCGAACGGGTGAAAGCGGAAACGGCACCCTATTTGCAGCGACGACTGCGGGAGCTGGCGGATCACCCGCTGGTGGGCGAGGTGCGCGGTATCGGCATGCTCGGCGCCATCGAATTGGTGCAGGGCAAGGCGACGCGCCAACGTTACCCGGGTGACAAGGCGGTCGGCATGATCTGCCGTGGCCACTGCTTCAACAACGGTCTGATCATGCGCGCGGTGGGCGACACCATGATCATCGCCCCGCCTTTGGTGATCAGCTTTGCCGAAATCGACGAGCTGGTGGAAAAGGCACGCAAGTGCCTGGACCTGACGCTGGAGGAACTGGCGCGCTGAGTGGCTGTGAATACACCGCTTGCAGTCGGTTACCACGGGAAAGTTGTATCACCGCGATGACCTTGCCAGACTGCGCCAGAGTGCGCGGGCCGGCCAGACCGGAAGTACTTGCGCTCGATCGCAAAACGACACAACAACAGGAGCTGTTCGCATGAAAATTTTCGGCAAGACTCTTCTTGCGTTGTCCCTGACCGCAGCCGTGGCTGGCGCTGCGCAGGCCGATGACAAGGTACTGCATGTCTACAACTGGAGCGATTACATCGCCGAAGACACCATTGCCAATTTCGAGAAGGAAAGCGGCATCAAGGTGGTCTACGACGTTTTCGACAGCAACGAGACGCTGGAAGCCAAACTCTTCGCGGGCAAGTCCGGTTACGACATCGTCGTGCCCTCGAACAACTTCCTGGCCAAGCACATCAAGGCCAAGGTCTACCAGCCGCTGGACAAGTCCAAGCTGGCTTGGGACAACCTGGACAAAAACCTGCTCAAGACCGTCGAAGTCAGCGACCCGGGCAACCAGTACGCCTTCCCCTACATGTGGGGTTCGATCGGTATCGGCTTCAACCCGGAGAAGGTCAAGGCGGCACTGGGTGAAAACGCCCCGGTGGACTCCTGGGACCTGCTGTTCAAGCCGGAAAACATCGAGAAGCTGAAGTCCTGCGGTGTGTCCTTCCTCGACTCGCCCACCGAGATTCTGCCGATCGCTCTGCAGTACCTCGGCCATGAGCCGACCAGCACCGATACCAAGCAGCTCAAGGAAGCCGAGGATCTGTTCATGAAGATCCGTCCTTCGGTGACCTACTTCCACTCTTCCAAGTACATCTCCGACCTGGCTAACGGCAACCTCTGCGTGGCCGTGGGTTATTCCGGCGACATCTACCAGGCCAAGTCCCGTGCCGAAGAAGCCGGCGGCAAGGTCAAGGTGTCCTACAACATTCCGAAGGAAGGCGCCGGCACCTTCTTCGACATGCTGGCCATCCCGGCGGATGCCGAGAACGTCGATGCCGCCTACACCTTCCTGAACTATCTGCTCAAGCCGGAAGTGATGGCGCAGATCACCAACGAGGTGCAGTTCCCCAACGGCAACGCCAAGGCCACCGAACTGGTCGACGAGGCGATCCGCCAGGACCCGGGCATCTACCCGAGCGAGGAAGTGATGGCCAAGCTGTACGCCTTCCCAGACCTGCCGGCCCCGGCACAACGTGCGATGACCCGCAGCTGGACCAAGATCAAGTCCGGCCGCTGATCGAAGCAGTACATGACCTGGCGGGCACGCCTGCCAGGTCATGCAGCAATAACTTAAAAGGATCACGATAAAAGGCCGGGATGGCCATTCGTTTTGCGCCTGTTTGGGCTGAGAGCCTTGGGAAGTAGCGCTGCGGCTTGATCTGAGTCCGGCAGTCGCTGATTCCTGACGCGTTTTCCTATAAAGTGCCGCGCTTTTTTTAGCGGCGCACCAAAGCGAGGATGAAACTGTGCGAGTAACCCTGCCCAAGACTCTGATCGCCCTGGCAGCCGCTACCCTGAGTGGAGCCGCTCTGGCTCAGCAGACGGTGCATATTTACAACTGGAGCGACTACATCGGCGAAGAGACGCTGGCCGAGTTCGAACAGGCCACTGGCATCAAGCCGGTCTACGACGTCTTCGACTCCAATGAAACGCTGGAAGGCAAGCTGCTCGCCGGTCGTACCGGTTATGACGTGGTGGTGCCGTCCAATCATTTTCTCGGCAAGCAGATCAAGGCCGGCGCGTTCCAGCCGCTGGACCGTACCAAGCTGCCGAACTGGAGCAACCTCGACCCAGCCCTGCTCAAGCAGCTCGAAGCCAATGATCCGGGCAACCAGTACGCCGTACCCTATCTGTGGGGTACCAACGGCATCGGTTACAACGTCGAGAAGGTCAAGGCGGCGCTGGGCGTCGACAAGATCGACTCGTGGGCAGTGTTGTTCGAACCGGAGAACATGAAGAAGCTCGCCAGCTGTGGTGTGTCCTTCATGGATTCGGCCGACGAGATGATTCCCTCGGTGCTCAACTACCTGGGTCTGGATCCGAACAGCCAGAGTGCCGATGACTACGCCAAGGCCGAAGCCAAGCTGATGGAAGTGCGTCCCTACGTGAGCTACTTCCACTCCTCGAAATACATCTCCGATCTGGCCAACGGCAACATCTGCGTGGCGTTCGGTTATTCGGGGGATGTTCTGCAGGCGGCCGACCGCGCCGAAGAGGCCGGAAAGGGCATCGAAATCGCCTATGCGATTCCCAAGGAGGGCGCCAACCTGTGGTTCGACATGCTGGCCATTCCCAAGGATGCCCGCAATGTCGAGCAAGCCCATGCCTTCATCAACTACCTCCTCGATCCCAAGGTGATCGCCGGGGTCAGCGACTATGTCGGCTATGCCAACCCCAACATCAATGCAGGGGAGATCATGGATCAGGACATTCGTCAGGACGAATCGGTGTATCCACCGCAGGCCGTGCTGGACAAGTTGTACGTGATGGCCGAACTGCCGCCCAAGGCGCAGCGTCTGATGACCCGCAGCTGGACCAAGATCAAGTCGGGTCAGTAACCGTTTCAGCCCGGCCGGCACGGTCGGGCGCTATCTTCCGGGAGTTTCCGAATGGCTGTTGCCTCCAGCGCCTATAAAAAAGCCCTCGAAGGGGACCAGAAACCGAAAGAGGTGCTGGTCAAGATCGATCGGGTCACCAAGAAATTCGACGAGACCGTAGCGGTCGACGACGTATCGCTGACCATCAACAAGGGCGAGATCTTCGCCCTGCTCGGCGGTTCCGGCTCCGGTAAGTCCACGCTGCTGCGCATGCTCGCCGGTTTCGAGCGTCCGACCGAAGGGCGCATCATCCTCGATGGCGTCGACATCACCGACATGCCGCCGTACCAGCGTCCGATCAACATGATGTTCCAGTCCTACGCGCTGTTCCCGCACATGACCGTGGCGCAGAACATCGCCTTCGGTCTGCAGCAGGACAAGCTGCCCAAGGCCGAGATCGAAGAGCGCGTGGCCGAGATGCTCAAACTGGTGCACATGACCCAGTATGCCAAGCGCAAGCCGCACCAGCTCTCCGGTGGCCAGCGCCAGCGTGTGGCCCTGGCCCGCTCCCTGGCCAAGCGTCCCAAACTGCTGCTGCTGGACGAGCCGATGGGCGCGCTGGACAAGAAACTGCGTTCGCAGATGCAGCTGGAACTGGTGGAAATCATCGAGCGCGTCGGCGTGACCTGCGTGATGGTGACCCACGACCAGGAAGAGGCCATGACCATGGCCCAGCGCATCGCCATCATGCACCTGGGCTGGATCGCCCAGACCGGCAGCCCGGTGGACATCTACGAGACGCCGACCAGCCGCCTGGTGTGCGAATTCATCGGCAACGTCAACCTGTTCGACGGACAGATCACGACCGACGAAGTCGACCACGCGATCATCGACTGCCCGCAACTGGACAAGCCGATCTACATCGGTCACGGCGTCAGCACCCGCGCCGAGGACAAGAAAGTCAGCTACGCACTGCGCCCCGAGAAGTTGCTGATGGCCACCGCGCTGCCGGACGACCACGAGCACCCGCAATACAACTGGAGCCATGGCCACGTGCACGACATCGCCTACCTCGGCGGCCATTCGGTCTACTACGTCAAGCTCACCTCCGGGCAGGTCGTGCAGTGCTTCATCGCCAATGCCGAGCGCCGCGGCAAGCGTCCGACCTGGGATGACCCCGTGGTGGTGTACTGGGAAGACGACAGCGGCGTGGTACTGCAATCATGAAAATGAGCAAACTGGCGCGCTATCTGCCCAGTGGACGGCATGCCGTGATCGGCATTCCGTTCCTCTGGCTGTTCATGTTCTTCCTGCTGCCGTTCGTCATCGTGCTGAAGATCAGCTTCGCCGAGGCTGACGTGGCGATCCCGCCGTACACGGAGATCTACGAGTGGGCGGACAACAAGCTGACGCTGCTGCTGAACTTCGGCAATTACATCTTCCTCACCGAAGACGCTCTGTACCTGGCGGCTTACCTCGGTTCGCTGAAGGTCGCTTTCTTCAGCACCCTGCTGTGCCTGTTGATCGGTTACCCGATGGCCTACGCCATCGCCAGGGCGCCGAAGTCCCAGCAGACGGTACTGCTGCTGCTGATCATGATGCCGACCTGGACCGCGATCCTGATTCGCGTCTACGCCTGGATGGGCATCCTCGGCAATAACGGCCTGCTCAACAGCGTGCTGATGGGCATCGGACTGATCGACTCGCCGCTGCAGATTCTCAACACCAACACCGCGGTCTATATCGGCGTGGTCTATTCCTACCTGCCGTTCATGATCCTGCCGCTCTACGCCAACCTGGTGAAGCACGACCTCAGCCTGCTGGAGGCCGCGTCCGACCTGGGTTCGAGCAACTTCAACAACTTCTGGAAGATCACCGTACCGCTGTCGAAGAACGGCATCATCGCCGGCTCGATGCTGGTGTTCATCCCGGTGGTCGGTGAGTTCGTAATCCCCGAGCTGCTGGGCGGCCCGGAGACCCTGATGATCGGCAAGGTGCTGTGGCAGGAGTTCTTCAACAACCGCGATTGGCCGGTGGCGTCCGCCCTGGCGGTGGTGATGCTGGCAATCCTGATCGTGCCAATCATTCTCTTTAATCGTAACCAAGCTAAAGAGCTGGAGGGCCGCCCATGAAGCGTTTCAGATTCTCCAGCCTCATGCTCTGGGCCGGCCTGATCTTCATCTACCTGCCCATGGTCATCCTGGTCATTTACTCGTTCAACGCCTCGCGGCTGGTAACGGTCTGGGGTGGCTGGTCGGTGAAGTGGTACGTTGGCCTGCTGGACAACTCCCAGCTGATGAACTCGGTGATGCGCTCGCTGGAAATCGCCTGCTACACCGCCATTGCGGCGGTGGCCCTGGGCACCCTGGCGGCCTTCGTGCTGACCCGCATCACCCACTTCAAGGGGCGCACGCTGTTCGGTGGTCTGGTCACCGCACCGCTGGTGATGCCGGAAGTGATCACCGGTCTGTCGCTGTTGCTGCTGTTCGTGCTGATGGCGCAGCTGATCGGCTGGCCGATGCAGCGCGGCATGGCCACCATCTGGATCGCCCACACCACATTCTGCTCGGCCTACGTGGCGGTAGTGGTGTCGTCGCGCCTGCGTGAGCTGGACATGTCCATCGAAGAAGCGGCCATGGACCTGGGTGCACGGCCGTGGAAGGTGTTCTTCCTGATCACCGTGCCGATGATCGCGCCATCGCTGGCAGCGGGCGCCATGATGTCCTTCGCCCTGTCGCTGGACGACCTGGTACTGGCCAGCTTCGTATCCGGCCCGGGCTCGACCACCCTGCCGATGGAGATCTTCTCTGCCGTGCGCCTGGGGGTTAAGCCGGAGATCAATGCGGTGGCCAGCCTGATCCTGCTGGCGGTGTCGTTCGCCACCTTCCTGGCCTGGTTCTTCGCCCATCGTGCCGAGGAAAAACGCAAGAAGGCCATGCAGCAGGCGATGGACGAGACCACCAATCCGTCCTGGCAGCCGGCCGGCAGTCAAAGCAGCAGTCACTGAGCTGCAGGCTGAAAACCAAAACGGGCCCCGCAGGGCCCGTTTTTTCATGGGTGTGTGGGAGGGGCTTTAGCCGCGACGTCCACGCTCGTCGCTGAAGCGCCTCCCACGGCTGTGTACCCGATTATTTCACCAGCGCCTTCCACGCCTTGAGGCTGCTTACGATCTGCGCCTGGGTCGCGCGCAGCTGACGCTGCTCGTCGTCGAGTTTCTGCTGCGCCAGGCCATACAGCTTGTTCAGCTCGCCATACAGGCGGTCGACCTCGGGCACCTCCAGCACGCCACGGGCCAGACGCAGCCAGACCAGCAGGCGCTCCAGGCGCGGCATCTGTTCGGCCAGGTCTTCCGGCTGCTGCTGGTAGCGACGCAGCTGCAGGGCAGCGCCTTCTTCGCCCAGCAAAGTCGGCAGCCAGTTACCCAGCGCGGCGTTGCCCTGGCGGGTGCCACGGTTGTTGCGCTCGGTGGTCCAGCTACGCAGCAGCAGCCAGTGCGACAGCTTCAGCGACAGCAGGCCCCAGCGGCAGCCATCCAGTTCGGCGGCAAACAGCGCCGGAGCGTTGCGCCGCATGCTGTCGTCGTCCTGGCCAGCCGCCAGGCGCGGACGCCAGTCATCGAGCAGCGCATCGAGCGCTTCGCGCAGCTCACGCGAGCTGGCGCGGGGCGCGGCCTGGCCGAGGCTGGCGAGCAGCGCGCGCAGGTCGATCAGCTGCTCCAGCCATTGCTGCAGCAGACTCCAGTGACCGTTCCAGCGATACTGCTCGGCCAGGCGCTGGCTGGCGCCGAGCAGATGCCAGGCAAGCGCGGCGAAGGCGTCGTCCAGGCTTATTTCGCCATGCAGGGCAGGAGCGGGCAGGCTCAGGCTGTAGCTGCCGGCATCGAACAGTCGATAGCCGCGCTCGGCCTTGCTGATGTCGCACGGCATCAACGGCAGATCGGCGGCCAGCTCGCAGGCCAGTTCCAGCAGCGCCGCCGGTTCGCCCTGGCGCAACTCCAGCTCCAGCTCGCAAATCTCTTCTTCGCCTTCGCCGGCGATTACCTTGCCCAGGTCCAGTGCGGCCTCGATGACTACCTTGGCCTTGCCGCGACCCCAGGCGATCTCGGCCTTCTCACGGACGAAATCGGTGGTGAACAGCGGCTGCAGGGTTTTCTTGTCCAGATCGGCCAGGCTGGCCGGCCAGCAGCTGTCGTCGAGCTTTTTCAGGTCCAGCTTGGCCTTGCTCAGGTGCCAGTCCCATTCGTTGCGCTCGGACAGGCCGGCGACGCTCTGGCCGCGGCTTTTCAGCGTCTGGATGAACTGTTCGCCATCGCGGCGCAGACGCAGGGCGACCTTGGCATTGGCCAGGTCGCGATCCGGCGTGTCGTAGTACTGATTGAACAGCTCGCCGCGCTGCCAGCCGCTCTTGTTGCGCTTCTTCAGCAGCGGGTGCTCGCGCAGGGCTGCCAGGGTGGCGCGGCTGACGCGCAGTTTGATTTCGGTTTCTTTGGCCATGATGGAGAGCTAGAACGCCTTTTATGAAAATGTGACAGACCGATGACGCGCGCTGGCGGATGGCGAAGCCGGTCCCTATACTTGCGGCCTTCTCAAAACGGGGGCTTACCCTATGCCTATCAATCCCTTTGTCAGCCTGTTCGGCCGTTCACCCATCGGCCCCATGCAACAGCATATCGCCAAGGCCCACGAGTGCGCGGCGAACCTGGTGCCTTTCTTCGAAGCCGTGATGGCCGAGGATTGGGCCAAGGTTGAACAGGTACAACAGGAGATGTCCCGGCTGGAGCACGAGGCTGACAAGCTCAAGAAAAGCGTGCGCCTGCACCTGCCCAAGAGCCTGTTTTTGCCGGTGCCGCGCTCGGACCTGCTTGAGCTGCTCAGTGTACAGGACAAAGTCGCCAACCGTGCCAAGGACATCGCCGGCCTGATGCTCGGCCGGCAGATGGCCATCCCGCAGCCGCTGCAGCCGTTGATGCGTACCTACGTGCAGCGCAGCGTGGACGCCAGCGCCCAGGCGCTGAAGGCGATGAACGAGTTGGACGAGCTGCTCGAGACCGGTTTCGCCGGCCGAGAAGCCGAACTGGTGGAAACCCTGATCGAGGAGCTCGGTTCGATCGAAAACGATACCGATCGCCTGCAGATCGAGGTCCGTCGCCACCTGTTCAAGCTGGAGAAGGACCTTCCCCCGGTCGATGTGATGTTCCTCTATCAGATCATCGACTGGATCGGCGACGTCGCCGACCGTGCCCAACGAGTGGGCAACCGACTGGAACAACTGCTGGCGCGCTAAGCGCCAGTGTCCTTTCTGGGATCTACGGAAACTAATTTATGTCTCTGATTGCGGACTACGGGCTGGTTCTGCTCGTTCTTGCCTGCCTTTTCGGTTTTTTCATGGCCTGGGGTGTGGGGGCCAACGATGTAGCCAATGCTATGGGTACATCCGTTGGCTCGCGTGCGCTGACCATCAAGCAGGCGATCATCATCGCCATGGTCTTCGAGTTCGCTGGCGCTTACCTGGCCGGCGGGCAGGTGACTGAAACCATCAAGAACGGCATCGTCGACGCCAATCTGATCAGCCCCAATCTGATGGTGCTGGGCATGATGTCGGCGTTGCTGGCTGCCGGCACCTGGCTGCTGGTGGCCTCGACGCGTGGCTGGCCGGTATCGACCACGCACACCATCGTCGGCGCGGTGATCGGTTTCGCTGCGGTCGGCGTGTCGATGGACGCGGTGCACTGGAGCGGTGTCGGCCCCATCGTCGCCAGCTGGGTGGTCACGCCGATGCTCGCCGGGATCATTTCCTTCTGCCTGTTCGTCAGCGTGCAGAAGCTGATCATCGACACCGAGAATCCGTTCATGAACGCCAAGCGCTACGTGCCCTTGTACATGTTCATCACCGGTTTCATGATTTCGCTGATGACCATGACCAAGGGGCTCAAGCATGTCGGCCTGAACCTCTCCAGCACCGAGGGCTTTCTGCTCTCGATCGGTATCGGTGTGCTGGTCATGCTGATCGGTATCGCGCTGCTCAGCCGCATCCATGTCGACGCCGAAGCCGACAAGGCTTTCCACTTCTCCAGCGTGGAGAAGGTGTTTGCCATCCTGATGATCTTCACCGCCTGCTCCATGGCCTTTGCACACGGCTCCAACGACGTGGCCAACGCAGTCGGCCCGTTGGCGGCCATCGTCGGCGTGATCCAGAGTGGCGGCGAGCTGGCCGCTGGCGAAAAATCGCTGGTGCCCGGCTGGATCCTGCTGCTGGGCGCGCTGGGTATCGTCGTCGGCCTGGCGACCTACGGCTACAAGGTGATCGCCACCATCGGCAAGGAAATCACCGAGCTGACCCCCAGCCGCGGTTTCGCCGCCGAGCTGGCTGCAGCCACCACCGTGGTCAGCGCCTCGGGCCTGGGCCTGCCGGTATCCACCACCCATACCCTGGTCGGCGCCATTCTCGGTGTCGGCCTGGCGCGCGGCATCGGTGCGCTGAACCTGGGCATGATCGGCAAGATCTTCCTGTCCTGGATCATCACCCTGCCGGCCGGTGCGATCCTGTCGATCGTCTTCTTCTTCATCCTGCGCGCATTGTTCGGCGGAGTCTGATTCCACTTCGGCGGTTTCACCGACAGGACGATGCCCCTATGATGGGGCATCGTTTTTTGGAGAGCGCCGATGCCCCTGCCGTCCTTCCGAGAGCAGTTCGCCGCGCTGATCGCAGCGCCATCGGTGAGCTGCACCCAGCCCGACTGGGATCAGAGCAACGCGCCGGTCATCGAGCTGCTCGCTGCCTGGCTCGGTGACCTGGGCTTCACCTGCGAAACCCAGCAGGTCGCCCCGGGCAAGTTCAACCTGCTCGCCAGTTATGGCTCCGGCCCCGGTGGCCTGGTGCTGGCCGGGCACAGCGATACCGTGCCCTTCGATGCCGCCCTGTGGCAGACCGACCCGCTCAGGCTGAGCGAGGTGGGCGACCGCTGGGTGGGGCTGGGCAGTTGCGACATGAAAGGCTTCTTCGCCCTGGCCATCGAAGCCGTGCGGCCGCTGCTCGACCAGCCCTTCAAGCAACCGCTGCTGATCCTCGCCACCTGTGACGAGGAGAGCTCCATGGCCGGTGCCCGCGCCCTGGCCGATGCCGGGCGGCCGCTTGGTCGTGCGGCGGTGATCGGCGAGCCGACCGGCCTCAAACCCATCCGCCTGCACAAGGGTGTGATGATGGAGCGTATCGATATTCTCGGCCGCAGCGGTCACTCTTCCGACCCCAGCCTCGGCCATAGTGCGCTGGAAGCCATGCAGGATGTGATGGGCGAGCTGCGCGGCCTGCGCGCCCAGTGGCAGCGCGAATTCAACAACCCGCAGTTCGGCGTGCCACAGCCGACGCTCAACCTCGGCTGCATCCACGGCGGCGACAATCCCAACCGCATCTGCGGGCAATGTGCGCTGGAATTCGACCTGCGGCCGCTGCCTGGCATGGACCCGGAGCAGCTGCGTGAGGCCATTCGCGGCAAGCTGCAGCCGCTGGCGCTCAAGCATCAGGTGCGCATCGACTACGGCCCGCTGTTCCCGGAGGTGCCGCCGTTCGAGCAGCGCGCCGATGCCGAGCTTGTGCGTCTGGCCGAGCGTCTCACGGGGCACAGTGCGCAAGCGGTAGCATTCGGTACCGAGGCGCCCTATCTTCAGCAACTGGGCTGCGAGACCCTGGTACTCGGCCCTGGCGACATCGACTGCGCGCACCAGCCGGGGGAACACCTGGAGCTGGCGCGCATCGAACCTACCGTGGCGCTGCTGCGCCAATTGATCCAGCACTATTGCCTGACCCGGAGCGAAGACGTGCAGCGACGATGAGACCGACCATCTGACCGAAACATGACGGCCATGCCGTCCTACGTCTCTACGTTAATGGATTGCCCATGCACGACTACGTCACCTGGTTACGCCACGCTTCACCCTATATCAACGCCCACCGCGACCGCACCTTCGTGGTCATGCTGCCGGGTGAGGGCGTCGCCCATCCGAATTTCGCCAATATCGTCCATGATCTGGTACTGCTGCACAGCCTTGGCGTGCGCCTGGTACTGGTTCACGGCTCGCGCCCGCAGATCGAGGCACGCCTCGCTGCCCGAGGCCTGACCCCGCATTACCACCGCGACCTGCGTATCACCGATGCGCCAACGCTGGAGTGCGTGATCGATGCGGTGGGCCAGCTGCGCATCACCATCGAGGCGCGTCTGTCGATGGACATGGCCGCCTCGCCGATGCAGGGGTCGCGCCTGCGCCTGACCAGCGGCAACTTCGTTACCGCGCGGCCGATCGGTGTGCTCGATGGCATCGACTATCACCACACCGGCGAAGTGCGGCGCATCGACCGCAAGGGCATCAACCGCCAGCTCGACGAGCGCAGCATCGTGCTGCTGTCGCCGCTGGGGTATTCGCCCACCGGAGAAATCTTCAACCTGGCCTGCGAGGACGTTGCCACCCGCGCCGCCATCGACCTGGGCGCGGACAAGCTGCTGCTGTTCGGCGCCGAGGATGGTCTGCTCGACGAGAGCGGCAAACTGGTGCGCGAGTTGCGTCCGCAGCAGGTGCCGGCGCATCTGGCGCGCCTGGGCAGCAACTATCAGGGCGAGTTGCTCGACGCCGCTGCCGAAGCCTGCCGTGGCGGCGTCAAGCGCAGCCATATCGTCAGCTACGCCACCGATGGCGCACTGCTCAGCGAGCTGTTCACTCGCACCGGTAACGGCACCCTGGTGGCCCAGGAGCAATTCGAATCCCTGCGCGAGGCGACCATCGAGGATGTCGGCGGCCTGATTGAGCTGATCAGTCCGCTGGAAGAGCAGGGCATTCTGGTGCGCCGCTCGCGCGAGGTGCTCGAACGCGAGATCGAGCAGTTCAGCATCGTCGAGCGTGAAGGGCTGATCATCGCCTGCGCGGCGCTCTATCCCATCGCCGATTCCGATTGCGGCGAACTGGCCTGCCTGGCGGTCAATCCCGAGTACCGCCATGGCGGTCGTGGCGACGAGTTGCTCGAGCGTATCGAGGCCAGGGCACGGGCGCAGGGGATCAAGACCCTGTTCGTGCTCACCACCCGCACCGCCCACTGGTTCCGCGAACGCGGCTTCGAGCCAAGCAGCGTCGAGCGCATGCCCGCTGCGCGAGCATCGCTGTACAACTACCAGCGCAATTCCAAGGTATTCGAAAAGGCGTTGTAGGCGGGCGAGAGCGGGCCGCAACTGTAGGAGCGGATTTATCCGCGAGTTTCGCGGCTGAAGCCGCTCCTACGCTGGAGCGATGCAGGAGGCCAAGGCCGAGCAGGGAAAGCGAGCCAGAATACCACCGGATTTCAGCCGGGCTACATCTCCACCGGCGCAATCCCAGGGTGCGTTCAGAGACTCAGGCGCTGTGCTGCTGCAGGCGCAGCTGTTCGAAGCCATCGTCCCAGCCGGCCTCCCAGGCCGCAGCAGGGATTTCGTCAGGGTAGGGCTGGCGTGTTCTGGGCTGGCCGGTGAGACCGGCCATATAGCCTTGCTGGTAGGCCTTGGTGAGGCTCTCAAGGCTCCATTGCGGCGTGGCGTCTTCGGCCATGGGCGCTGCTCGTCTATCGTCCTTTACCCGGCAATGCTAGCTTGCCGGGCAGCTCCCGAAGTGGCCGCCCATCCCCGCTTTTGCTCCGCTGGTTGGCTTTGTGATGAGGTCGACCTTTTTGTGGCATGCCATCCCTGGCTGCCACCCGGCGGCCGCTACACTGCCAGCGCCAGGATGCTGGCCTGATAGGCCGCGACGAAGGCGTCGAAGTCGCCCTTGGGCTGCGCTTCCAGCTCCGCCTGCTCGGCCAGCGATTGATGAGCGGCCTTCTCGAAGGCCTGCTGCTGCTCCGCGCTGAGCGGTTGCGCGCGGAAGTACTCGGCGTGACGCAGACTCTGCTGCAGGGCGAAGTCGGTGAAGCTCTGGCCCTGTCGCAGAATCGCCAGCACCTGTGCCGATGGCGTCATCTCCACGTCGGCGACCTTGGCCTGCTGTTGCGCCAGTGCCTCGACATGCGCGCCACTGCCCTGGCTGCGGTCAAGCAGCTCGGCCAGTGGCAGGATGCGTTCGAGCAGCTCGCCGGCCCAGGTCTTGAGTTCCACCTGCTGGCTGCCTTTCTGCAGATGCAGGCCGGGACGACGGCCTTCCTTGACCACCTTGAGGAAGTTGCTGGTGCAGCTGCTGCACTCGCCGTTCTCCAGCAGCGGGCTGTCTTCCAGCGCGCAGAACAGCAGGAAGGCATCGATGAAGCGCGCCTGCGCCACGTCGATGCCCAGCGGCAGGAAGGGGTTGATGTCCAGGCAGCGCACTTCCACGTACTGCACGCCGCGGCTCATCAGCGCCTGGATCGGCCGCTCGCCGCTGTGGGTCACGCGTTTCGGACGGATGCTCGAGTAGTACTCGTTCTCGATCTGCAGGATGTTGGTATTGAGCTGCAGCCACTCGTCGCCGCGCTTGGTGCCGGCTTCGACATAGGCCGGGTAGGGCGTGCCGACGGCCAGACGCAGGCTGTCGGTGTAGCTGGCCAGGTCGTTGTAGCAGGGGGTCAGGCCGGACTGCGCGCTGCTCTGGTAGCCTAGGTCGCTCATACGCAGGCTGGTGGCGTACGGCAGATACAGCGTACTGGCATCCAGCTCCTGCAACTGGTGCGGGCGGCCGCGCATGAAGCCTTTGTCCAGTGCCGGTGAGGCGCCGAACAGGTACATCAGCAACCAGCTGTAGCGGCGGAAATTGCGGATCAGCGAGATATAGCGAGCCGACTGGTAGTCGCGCGCGCTCTGCTCGCTGCCTTCGCTCTGTTGCTGCAGCTGCCACAGCCCTTCGGGCAGGGAGAAATTGTAGTGAATGCCGGCGATGCACTGCATGGTCTTGCCGTAACGCAGCGCCAGACCTTTGCGGTACACGTACTTGAGGCGGCCGATGTTGGAACTGCCGTAACGGGCGATGGGGATGGTCTCCTCATCCGGCAGCGCGCAGGGCATCGATGGGCTCCACAACAGTTCACCATCGAGCTTGTCGTAGGCGAAGCGGTGGATGTTCTCCAGTTCGGCGAGGGTCGCGGCTGGATCCTTGGCGGTACCGGTGATGAATTCCAGCAGCGACTCGGAGTAATCGGTGGTGATCTGCGCATGGGTCAGTGCCGAGCCCAGCGCCTGCGGATGAGGGGTCAGGGCCAACTGGCCGTCGCGGTCGACGCGCAGGCATTCACGCTCGATGCCGTGCAGGCATTCACCCAGCAGGGACAGGTTGGCCGGCTCGCCGAGCTGGGCCAGGCGGCGGGAGAGAAGATCGCTCAAGATGCAATTCCTAACTGGGCAGTCGCCACAATATGAGGACTGCAGCAGTAAGCTTCAAGCTGCAGGCCACAACTAAAGGCGTAATGCCTTGCAGCTTATGGCCTGCGGCTTGTCGCCGCTTATATGCAGGCGAAGGTGCCTTGTGCCTTGGCGACCAGTTTGTCGCCCTGCAGCACCTCGGCTTCGACCACCTGGGTACGACGCCCGGCGTGCAGCACCTTGGCGTGGCACAACACGCTGCCCTCGGAAACGGGGCGGATGTAGTTGATCTTGCACTCCAGCGTCACGCTGCTCGGACCACCATCGCCCAGGCTGTGACTGGCCTGGCCCATGGCGGTGTCGATCAGCGAGAACAGCGCGCCGCCGTGCAGCTTGCCGTGCAGGTTGCGCAGCTCGTCGGTGAGGGTCAGGCGCACGCGCGCCTCGCCGCCGCCGGCCTGGAGAATCTCCAGACCGAGCAGGCGGGAAAAGGCGCTGCTGGCGCCGACCTTGCCTTCCGTAGTCATTTCTTCAACTGCTTGGCGTTGGCGAACAGAGCGGCCATGCCGCCAGTGGCGGGAGCCGGTTTGTCCTGGCTGGAGTAGCGCTCGCTGCGCGGCGTATTGCCGCCGCGGTTGCCGTTGCCGCGTTGCCCACCGCGCGCGCCCTCGACTTTCTCGCCGGGGGTGTCGCCCATGCGCATGGACAGGGCGATGCGGTTACGCGGGATGTCCACCTCCATCACCTTGACCTTGACCACGTCGCCGGCCTTGACCGCCTCGTGCGGGTCCTTGATGAACTTCTCCGACAGCGCGCTGATGTGCACCAGGCCGTCCTGGTGCACGCCGATGTCGACGAAGGCGCCGAAGTTGGTGACGTTGGTGACCACGCCTTCGAGCACCATGCCCAGCTTGAGGTCGTTCAGCGTTTCCACGCCTTCCTGGAACTCGGCGGTCTTGAACTCCGGGCGCGGGTCGCGGCCGGGCTTGTCCAGTTCCTTGAGGATGTCGCCGACGGTGACGAGGCCGAAGCGCTCGTCGGTGAACTTGGCCGGATCCAGACGCTTGAGGAAGCCCGAGTCGCCGATCAGCGAGCGGATGTCGCGGCCGGTGTCCTGGGCGATGCGCTCGACCAGCGGGTAGGTTTCCGGATGCACCGCCGAGGCATCCAGCGGGTTGTCGCCGTTCATCACGCGGAGGAAGCCGGCGGCCTGCTCGAAGGTTTTCTCGCCCAGGCGCGGCACCTTCTTCAGCTCGGCGCGCGAGGCGAAGGCGCCGTTGGCGTCGCGGTATTGCACGATGTTCTGCGCCAGGGTCGCATTGAGGCCGGAGATGCGCGCCAGCAGGGCGGCGGAGGCGGTGTTCACGTCCACGCCGACGGCGTTCACGCAGTCCTCGACCACGGCGTCCAGGCTGCGCGCCAGCTTGAGCTGCGACACGTCGTGCTGGTACTGGCCGACGCCGATGGATTTCGGGTCGATCTTCACCAGCTCGGCCAGCGGGTCCTGCAGGCGGCGGGCGATGCTCACGGCGCCGCGCAGGGACACGTCCAGGTCGGGGAATTCGCGCGCAGCCAGTTCCGAGGCCGAGTACACCGAGGCGCCGGCCTCGGAGACCATCACCTTGGTGAGTTTCAGGCCCGGCACCTTCTTGATCAGCTCGGCGGCCAGCTTGTCGGTCTCGCGGCTGGCGGTGCCGTTGCCGATGGAAATCAGGTCGACGCCATGCTTGGCGCACAGCTTGGCGAGGATCGCCAGGGTGCCGTCCCAGTCGTTGCGCGGGGCGTGCGGGTAGACGGTGGCGGTTTCCAGCACCTTGCCGGTGGCATCGACCACCGCCACCTTGCAGCCGGTGCGCAGGCCCGGGTCCAGCGCCAGGGTGGCGCGCGGGCCGGCCGGGGCGGCCAGCAGCAGGTCGTGCAGGTTGCGGGCGAACACGCTGATCGCCTCGTCCTCGGCCTTCTCGCGCAGCTCGCCGAGCAGGTCGGTTTCCAGGTGGTTGTACAGCTTGACCTTCCAGGTCCAGCGCACCACCTCGGCCAGCCACTTGTCGGCGGCGCGGCCTTGGTTCTGCAAGCCGAAGCGCTCGCCGATCATCAGCTCGCAGGGGTGCAGGGTGCCGGGCAGCTCTTCGCCTACCTTGAGGCTGGCGCTGAGGATGCCTTCGTTGCGCCCGCGGAAGATCGCCAGTGCACGGTGCGACGGCACGCCCTTGAGCGGCTCGTCATGCTCGAAGTAGTCGCTGAACTTGGCGCCTTCGTTTTCCTTGCCCGGCACCAGGCGGGCGCTGAGAGTGGCGTTGTCCTTTAGGAAGGTGCGCAGCTTGTCGAGCAGTGCGGCGTCTTCGGCGAAGCGCTCCATGAGGATGTACTTGGCGCCTTCGAGCACCGCCTTCACATCGGCAAAGCCCTCGGCGTCGATGAAGCGCTCGGCTTCCTGCTCGGGCGCGAGATTCGGGTCGTTGAACAGCGCATCGGCCAGCTCGCCGAGGCCGGCTTCCAGGGCGATCTGGCCCTTGGTGCGGCGCTTCTGCTTGTACGGCAAATACAGGTCTTCGAGGCGTGTCTTGGTGTCGGCCAGGTCGATCTCGCGCTTGAGCTCTGGGGTCAGCTTGCCTTGCTCCTCGATGCTGGCGAGGATCGCCACGCGGCGTTCGTCCAGCTCGCGCAGGTAGCGCAGGCGTTCTTCCAGATGGCGCAGTTGGGTATCGTCGAGGCTGCCGGTCACTTCTTTACGGTAACGGGCGATGAAGGGCACGGTGGAGCCTTCGTCGAGCAGGGCCACGGCGGCGGCGACCTGTTGCGGGCGCACGCCCAGTTCATCGGCGATGCGATTGTTGATGCTGTCCATATAAAAACTACCCACTGAAGCGACAGGGCGGCCGTAAACATGCCGGCCAGATACGAAAGCGGCGCATTATAAACACCGCATCCGCGAGAGCTGCGAACCGTTCGGGGAAAAATCTGCTAACAATGGCTCAAGCGCCCATCCATGCGCCTGAGCGATAATGCCGCCACTTGCCGTCCTTAGTACGGCTGTCCAAGGAGACGCCATGACCCAGTCCGCTGCCCCTGCCGCCGAAGGCGAGAAAATTCTCATCGTCGATGATGACGCCCGTCTGCGCCGCCTGCTCGAGCGCTTCTTCGATGAGCAGGGCTACCGGGTACGCGCAGTGGAGAATGTCGAGCAGATGGACCGCCTGCTGGCTCGCGAGCTGTTCAACCTGGTGGTGCTCGACCTGATGCTGCCCGGCGAAGACGGATTGTCTGCCTGCCGCCGTCTGCGCGAATCGAACAACCAGATCCCCATCATCATGCTCACTGCCAAGGGCGATGAGTCCAGTCGCATCCAGGGCCTGGAGCTGGGCGCTGACGATTACCTGGCCAAGCCTTTCAACCCGCGCGAGCTGCTGGCTCGTATCAAAGCCGTGTTGCGCCGCCAGGCACCGGTAGTACCGGGCGCACCCGGTACCGAGGACGAGAGCGTGAGCTTCGGTGACTACGAGCTGTCACTGGCCACCCGCGAGCTGAAGAAAGGCGAAGAAGTGCACATGCTCACCACCGGCGAATTCGCCGTGCTCAAGGCTTTGGTGCAGCATGCGCGCGAGCCGCTGACCCGCGACAAGCTGATGAACCTGGCCCGCGGCCGCGAGTGGGATGCGCTGGAACGTTCCATCGATGTGCAGATCAGCCGCCTGCGTCGCCTGATCGAGCCGGACCCGTCCAAGCCGCGTTATATCCAGACCGTCTGGGGCGTCGGCTACGTCTTCGTTCCTGACGGCAACAAGTGACGCGTAGGAGCGAGCCCTGCTCGCGAATTGAAGCCACGTTTTCGCGAGCAGAGCTCGCTCCTACGGTTCTGCGCTGATGAAAGCCCCCTACTGGTTCCCGCAAAGCTTCTTCGCCCGCACCCTCTGGCTGGTGCTCGTCGTCGTGCTGTTCTCCAAGGCACTGACGCTGGTGTACCTGATGATGAACGAGGACGTGCTGGTCGACCGCCAGTACAGCCATGGTGCGGCGCTTACCTTGCGGGCCTACTGGGCGGCCAACCCCGATGACCGCGACCATATCGCCCAGGCCGCCGGGCTCAAGCGCATCCCGCGCGACAAGGTGCCGGCCAGCGAACAGCACTGGCCCTACAGCGAAATTTTCCAGCGGCAGATGCAAACCGAGCTCGGCCCGGACACCGAAACCCGCGTGCGCGCGACCACACCGCCGGCGCTCTGGGTGCATGCGCCGAGTCTCGGCGATGGCTGGGTGCGGGTGCCGATGTATCCGCATCCGCTGCGTGGTCAGCGTATCTGGAGCGTGCTCGGCTGGTTCCTCGGCATCGGTCTGTTATCCACTGCCGCGGCCTGGATCTTCGTGCGTCAGCTCAATGCGCCGCTCAAGCGCCTGGTCTTCGCCGCTCGCCAGCTCGGCCAGGGGCGCAGCGTGCGTCTGCCGGTGAGCGATACGCCGAGTGAAATGACCGAGGTGTACCGCGCCTTCAACCAGATGGCCGAGGACGTCGAGCAGGCCGGCCGCGAGCGGGAGCTGATGCTGGCCGGTGTCTCCCATGACCTGCGCACGCCGCTGACGCGCCTGCGTCTGGCGCTGGAGTTCATGGACAACGATTCGGAACTGACCGAGGACATGGTGCGCGATATCGAGGACATGGACGCCATCCTCGATCAGTTCCTCGCCTTCATCCGCGACGGCCGCGACGAGCCGGTGGAAGAGGCCGACTTTCCCGAGCTGGTGCGCGAAACCCTGGCGCCCTACAACCAGGGCGGCGAGCGCGTGCGCCTGTGCCTTGAAGCCATTCCACCCTTCCCGTTGCGCCGGGTATCGACCAAGCGCCTGCTCACCAATCTGGTGGAGAATGCGCTCAACCACGGCGGTGGCGATGCCGTCGAGGTGGTCGCCAGTCTGGCCGGCGATCAAAGCGCGCCCTATGTGGTGTTGAGCGTGCTGGACCGCGGCAACGGCATCGATCCCGCCGAGCTGGACACCATCTTCAACCCCTTTATCCGCGGTGATCGGGCCCGTGGCGGGCGCGGTACCGGCCTTGGCCTGGCCATCGTCAAGCGCATCGCGGCGCTGCATGGTGGCAGCGTCGAGCTGCGCAATCGCAGCGGCGGTGGGCTCGAAGCCCGCGTACGGTTGCCGCTGGGGTTGTTGCTACCGCGCGACGCCGTCTAACCGGCCGTCCAGTCACCACACTCAGGTGCTGGCAATTTGCTGCCAGGCGCCCGGGCACTGGGCTATGCTGTGCCAGCGCATCACTTCGAGGTCTGCATGCCCGCCGCCGTACCCGACCGCTTGCCTAGCTGGACCTGGTGGCTACCGCTGCCGATCTTCCACCTGGCAACCTGGATTTCCCTGGGGACCCGCCTGAACGACGGGGTGGCGCTGTGCTACCTGCCGATGGTGCTCGGCCTGGCGTTCTGCCTGTGGTGGGGGCCGCGCGTGTTGCCGGCGCTGTACCTCAATGCGTTGTTCAGCGTGCCGCTCTGGGGCCTGCCCTGGCAGTGGGCGCCCCTCTACCCCGTGCCGGAAACCGCCGCCGTGGCGCTGGGCTGGTGGCTGTTGCGGCGCCACTCGTTCGATCCGGCCCTGGGGCGTCTGAGCGATGTACTGAGATTTCTTGCCTTCGCCGTGTTGATGCCGGCGACCCTGGTAGCGCTCGGTCTGCAGGGCAACCTCTGGCTTACCGGCTTTCAGACCAGTGAACGGTGGGCGCAGGCGAGTCTGGCGGTGTGGTTGAGCGACACCATCAATCTACTGGCGCTGACCGCGCCCTTGCTGGCGTTCTGCACCCCGCTGCTGCATGCCCGCGGCTGGCTGCGTGAGCGAAGCGATACGGCTATTGCGACGCTGCCCATCAGCCGTTCGCCCGGCGGCTGGTCATTGGCGAGCGCGGTGTTTCTGGCGTTGCTGTTGCTCAGCGCCAGCCTGCCGGCGCAGCTTGCCTTGCCGCTGCTGGGGCTCAGCATGTTGGTGCTGGCACTGCGGCACGCCTTCGCGGGGGCGCTGTATGGCGTATTGCTGGTGTACGCCGCCACTCTGCCACTGCCACTTTGGCGCGGCAGTCTGAGCTTTACCGAGCTGGATCTGCAGCATAATCAACTGCATTTCACCGCACTGTTGCTGATGGGCGCCGCGCTGGTGGTTGGGCGTGCACTCAGCGACCTGCGCCGGGCGCTGGCACGCAGCGCGCAGATGCAGCGGCAACTGGCGCGCGCCAACCTGGCGATGGAAGCCAGCCCGCTGGGGGTGACCATCGCCGACGCGCGTCAGGCCGATCTGCCACTGGTCTACTGCAATGCGGCGTTCACCCAGATCACCGGCTATCGCGCCGAAGAGGCGCTGGGGCGCAACTGTCGTTTTCTGCTCGGCAAGGATCTTGCCCAGCTGGAAGCGCAACCACTGCGTGCCGCCCTGCGTGACGGCCGCAGCGGCCATGCCGTGGTGCGCAACTATCGCAAGGACGGCCGGCCGTTCTGGAACGAGGTGGTGCTGGCGCCCATGCGCGACGAACAGGGCATCAGCCATTTCGTCGGTCTGCAGCACGATGTCACCGAGCGCGTCGAGCTGGCGGCCAAGGTCGAACTGCAACGTTCGCAGCTGCTGCGCCAAAGCCATCTGTTCAGCCAGACCGAGGACATTGCCAACCTGGGTGGCTGGGTGCTGGAAATCAGCGACTACAGCATGTTCTGGAGCGATGGTTGCTACCGTATCGTCGACCGTGACATCCAGCAGGGGCCGCCCGATCTGCAGCAGTCGCTGGACTACTGTGACACACCGAGCCAGGCGCTGATCATGCAGACGCTGCAGGCAGCCTCGAGCGGGATGGATGATCTGGATATCGAGGTCCGTCTGGCGTCGCGCCTGGGCGGCCGGCTGGTGCGCCTGCGCGGCATGGCCGAACGCGATGAACACGGCAGCCTGGTGCGCATCTATGGCGTGGTGCAGGACATCAGCGAGCGCAAGCGCGCCGAGTCGCAGCTGCGCGAGCGCGACGAACGCCTGCGTCTGTTCTTCGAGGCGCCGTTGATCGGCATGGCGCTGACCACCCAGAGCTTCGGTTGGGAAGAGGTAAACCCGAAGCTGTGCAGCATTCTCGGCCGTAGCCGCGATGAATTGCTGGCCAGCAGCTGGCAGCAACTGTCGCACCCGGACGATCTGCCGGCCGAGCAGGCCAGTGTGGAGCAGGTGCTGCTGGGCGACAGCGACGGTTTCGAGATGGACAAGCGCTTCCTGCGCGCCGATGGCCGGGTCGTGTACACCCGTGTCAGCCTGCGTGCGGTACGTGGTGGCAGTGGCCGGCAGACCGTATTCCTGCTGTTGGTCGAGGACATCAGCGCGCGGCACGAAGCCGAGGCGCGCTATCGCACCCTGGTCGAGCATGCGCCCGAGGCGATTTTGCTGTTCAGCCCGGACGGGGGCATCGTCGAGTGCAACGAGAACGCGCTGCGGCTGTTCCGCTATCGCCGCGAAGAGCTGCTCGGTCGGTCGATCCAGAGCATCAGCCCGCTACGCCAGGCCGATGGCCGCTTGTCTTCGCGTGCCGGCAAGAAATTCATGCGTCAGGCCGTGGCCGGCGAAGCGCCGGTGTTCGAGTGGACGCACCGTGACAGTGCCGGGCGTCAGCTCCCGTGCGAGGTGCGCCTGGTGCGTATGCCCGGCGAGGCGCTGCTGATTCGCGCCAGCGTCACCGATATTTCCGAGCGCCAGCGTTACCAGCGTGAGATCGAACGCCTGGCATACAGCGACGAGCTCACCGGCCTGCCCAATCGCCGTCTGCTGCTCGACCGTCTGCAGCACGCCATGGACCGGGAGAATCGCGAGGGTAGCCTGGGCGCACTGCTGTTCATCGATCTGGATCACTTCAAGACGGTCAACGACAGCCTCGGCCATCTCATCGGCGATGCGCTGCTGGTGGAAGTGACCACGCGCCTGGCGCGCGAACTGCGTACCGAGGACACCCTGGCGCGTCTCGGCGGCGATGAGTTCGTGGTGCTGCTCGAAGCCCTGGGTCACGAGCCGCAGGCCGTTGCCGAGCATGCCGCGGCAGTGGGGGAAAAACTGTTGCGCGGGCTGCAGGGCAGTTGCCTGGTCGATGGTCATGAGCTGGCGATCAGTGCCAGCATCGGTATCGCTCTGCACCCGATGGGCCTGCAGCAGGCCGCGGACATTCTCAAGCAGGCCGACACCGCCATGTACCGGGCCAAGCACGCCGGGCGCAACGCCTTGCATTTCTTTGCCCCGGAGATGCAGGCGGCCATCGACCAGCGCCTGCAGCTGCAGGGCGAGCTGCGCCAGGCCATCGCCCGCCAGCAGCTGCAACTGGTGTTCCAGCCGCAGCTGATGCTGGCCGATGACAGCGTGGCTGGCGCAGAGGTGCTGTTGCGCTGGATGCATCCCGAGCGCGGCGAGGTCGGCCCGGACCAGTTCATCCCGCTGGCGGAGGAAACCGGGGCTGATCCAGGACATCGGCCAGTGGGTGCTGGAACAGGCCTGTGCGGCCCTGGCGCGCTGGCAGGCGCAGTGGCCGCAGCTGGTGCTGGCGGTCAACCTCAGCCCGCGCGAATTGCGTCAGGCAGGCTGCGTCGAACGCGTCGAGCAGTGCCTGCGGGATCACGGAGTGCCGGCGCAGTCTCTGGAGCTGGAGATTACCGAGGGCGTGTTGGTCGAGGACGTCGAGCGTTGTATCGGCAATATGCAACGGCTCAAGGCGCAGGGCGTGCGCTTCGCCATCGATGACTTCGGCACCGGCTATTCGTCGCTCACCTACCTCAAGCGCCTGCCGCTGGACCGGCTAAAGATCGACCGCAGTTTCGTCGCCGATCTGGACGGCGCGGCGAGCGGGCGCATGCTGGTGCAGACCATTCTGATGATCGCGCGCAACCTGGATCTCGAATGCGTGGCCGAAGGCATCGAGCAGGACAGTCAGTTGGCGTTCCTGCGCGAGCAGGGTTGCGCCCTGGGCCAGGGCTATCTATTCGGCCGACCGATGACGGAGGCGGAGTTTCTCGCCTGGATGCAGGCGCGCCAGCGCTGAAACGCTTTACCAGCTCAGGCTGCTGCCGCCCAGACGCGCCTTCTGTCCGCAGGGCCAGGGGAAATTGCTGTCGCCATGGCCGCTGGGCAACTCGCCATAGAGAGGGATGCCCAGAGGCGCCAGATATTCGCTGAATATCTGCTCCAGACTGTGGTGCACGCCGCGCCGCGGGCAATCGGTGAAACCGCCCAGGCACACCGCCCGTGGCCTTCTTCCGGCAAAGCTGTGCAGCAGTTGCCAGAGGCTGCGTTCCAGTCGGTAATACGGCTCGCCGACGTCCTCCAGGATCAGGATCGAATCCTCTGCCAGGTGCAGTTCCGCGTCGGTACCGCAGACGCTGGCCAGGGCTGTGAGGTTGCCGCCCTGCAGGGTGCCGTCAATGGCATGTTGCGGGCCGCTGATATGCCGCAGCGGCAATTGACGATGCTGGCCCTTGAGCAAATTCCATAGTGCCTGCATCGAGGCCAGCCGCTCGCGGTGGCCGCTTGGCGCCGAGAGCACCTGATGGCCGAGTGCGGTGGCCACCGGGCCATGAATGGCCGGCAGGTCCCGTTGCGCGAAAGCGCTGAGCAGAATCGACAGGTCGGAGAACCCGATCAGCGGGCGCGGGCTGGCCCGTTGCAGCAAGGCCCAGTCGATATCGCTCACCAACTGTGCGCAGCCGTAGCCGCCACGCAGGCACCAGACGGCGTCGATATCGGGCAGGCTGAAGGCCTGATGCAGGTCTTCCAGGCGCTGCTCCTGCGTGCCGGCCAGATAGCGATGGCGCGCGCGTACATGTTTGCCCAAGTGATAATCCACGCCCAGCACATCGAGCTGGGCCAGGGTCGCCTCAAGCACATCTTCGGCAATGGCTGAGGCCGGTGCGATCAGCGCCACACGGCCATCGAACACAGCGCTCATCCGCGGCCCTTGGTGCGGGTCTGGCCGGGTTCGGCGTTCTTTTCCAGGTACTGGATGATCATTCCGGCCACGTCCTTGGCGGTGGTGGTCTCGATGCCTTCCAGGCCCGGCGAGGAATTGACCTCCATCACCAGTGGGCCGTGGTTGGAGCGCAGGATGTCCACCCCGGCGACATTAAGGCCCATGACCTTGGCCGCACGCACCGCGGTCATGCGTTCTTCCGGGGTGATCTTGATCAGGCTGGCACTGCCGCCGCGGTGCAGGTTGGAGCGGAACTCGCCGGCCTTGGCCTGGCGTTTCATCGCGGCGATTACCTTGTCGCCGACCACGAAGCAGCGAATGTCGGCGCCGCCGGCTTCCTGGATGTATTCCTGCACCATGATGTCCTGTTTGAGGCCGAGGAAGGCTTCGATCACCGACTCGGCGGCCTTGTGCGTTTCGGCCAGCACCACGCCCATGCCCTGAGTGCCTTCCAGTACCTTGATCACCAGTGGCGCGCCGCCGACCATCTGGATAAGGTCGGGAATGTCGTCCGGCGAGTGGGCGAAACCGGTCACCGGCAGGCCGATACCCTTGCGCGACAGCAGCTGCAGGGCGCGCAATTTGTCACGCGAACGGCTGATGGCCACCGATTCATTGAGCGGGTAGACGCCCATCATCTCGAACTGGCGCAACACCGCGCAGCCATAGAAGGTCACCGAGGCGCCAATGCGCGGGATCACCGCATCGAAACCTTCCAGCGGCTGGCCGCGGTAATGGATCTGCGGCTTGTGGCTGGCGATGTTCATGTAGGCCCGCAGGGTGTCGATCACCACCATCTCATGGCCGCGCTGCTGCCCGGCCTCCACCAGTCGACGGGTGGAATACAGGCGCGGGTTGCGCGACAGCACGGCGATCTTCATTGGGCACCTGGAAGGGACGAGGAAAGGGAGGGTTTGTCCTGCACATAACTGAGTGCCGGGTTGACCACCAGTTGGCCGGTGATCAGCGCCTTGGAGCCGAGCAGTACGCGATAGCGCATGGTCTTGCGGCAGGCCAGGGTGAATTCCACCGGCCACAGCAGATCACCGAGGGCCAGATGGGTGCGGATCACGTAGCGGCTCTGCGCCTGGCCGTTGGAGCTCTTGATGCGTTTGACCGACACCAGCGGCGCCTCGCAGCGATGACGACGCTGTACCTGAGTACCGAGGTAGGCCGTGAAGCGCACCCAGTCCTCGCCGTCACGCCGGAACGGTTGAATATCGCTGGCGTGCAGGCTCGAGGTGCTGGCGCCAGTGTCGATCTTGGCGCGCAAGCCGATGATGCCGAGCTCGGGCAGATTGATCCACTCACGCAGGCCGATCACGCTGAGCTGGTCGAAAGTCTTCAAGGTGAGAGTGTCCCCTGCGGCGTACAACGCCTATGATTCCGCGCATTCTAGTTGTGTCGTGTGACAACTGCATCCGCCGCGCGTGCGAATGCCAAACCCCTTTCAGAGTGTGAGATGAGCGAAAAAGACGACGATAAGGTGCGCCTGGACAAATGGCTGTGGGCGGCGCGTTTCTACAAGACCCGGGCCCTGGCCAAGGCGGCTATAGAAGGTGGCAAGGTGCATCACCGCGGCGATCGCTGCAAGCCGAGCAAGGAGCCGAAGGTCGGCGACGAATACGTGCTGCGCACCGGTTTCGACGAGCGCACCGTGGTCGTGCTGGCGCTGTCCGGCGTCCGTCGTGGCGCGCCGGAAGCGCAACTGCTGTATCGCGAGACCGAAGAGAGCATCGCCCGCCGCGAACAGGCCGCGGCCATGCGCAAGGCCGGCGCCCTTGGCGTACAGACCGATGGCCGGCCGAGCAAGAAGCAGCGGCGGCAGATCCATCAGTTCAACGAACAGCAGGGCGGCGGCCTGCGCCACCCCTGGGCGGATGAGGATTAGGCGCAAGCCTGTAGGAGCGAGCTCTGCTCGCGAATGCGAACTTGCTCGTTCAGTTTGTAGCCCGGATGAAATCCGGGGAATCGTATCGACCCCTCCCGGATTGCATCCGGGCTACCCGCTTCAGCGCCCGCTGACGATGCTCATGCGGCCCAGCAGCGGGAGCCTGGCCAGGCGCGAGGTGATCGGCAGGGTGATCTTCTCCAGCCATTCGCTGGCGCGATAACTCAGCGGCGTATAGCAGCTCCAGGCCAGGGCCAGCAGGCTGAGGAATACGCCGCCGACGAAGGCATCCGCGCCCCAGTGAGCACCGGCTACCAAACGTGGCAGGATGCCGATCGCGGTAATCGCCCAGACCAGGATCAGGCGCCAGCCGCGGGCGAAGAAGGACATGAAGTAGGCCCAGATCAGCAGCACGGAGGCGTGATCGCCGGGGAAGCTGCGGCTGGCGCTGTCTTTCAGGTCCCAGCGCTCTTCCCAGGCCGGGAACATTTCCGTCAGGCGCGCACTGCCTTCGACCACCAGCGACGGGCTGGCGTGCTGCCAGCCCATGTATTCGACCAGGTCGGCGAACAGCACGCGCATCAGCAGCATCACTGTCAGCGCGACGAGAAAGGCGAACAGCGCGCGACGCACCTGTGGGCCAGTGAAGACCAGATCGGCCTTGAGCATCACCGCCAGCATCACCACGCCGACGCCGGCATCGACCGGGCGCATGCTGCCGATGGCCCAGATGTGGGCCCACAGGCCGCCAGCATGTACCGGATCGTTGAGCAGCTTGAACAGCCACAGATCGAAGACGTTCCACAGTTCACGGGTAGGCTGCCAAAGCCAGCTGGCGAGCAGCACGATGGCCACGATATGGCAGACCAGCATGGCGCGTGGCTGCCAGTGGCGATTGATGAAAGTGCTCGACATGGACGATCCCTTTGCAGATTGATGACAGGCTCTACCTCAGGCGCGCGGATGATAGGCAGTGCTGACGGCAGTACAAGGCCGGCAGCCCAGTCGTTCAGTCGAGGTTCAGCGGGCGGTGGATGGAAGGTGAACGCCTGCATATGACGGCCGGACCTTGGTTGTGCTGGCGTTTGTGCATAAAATCGCCAGCCTTTTTCCAGACCCGGGCCAGCCGCTATGAACGACTTCAGTCAACGTTTCCTGTTCGACGACACCGATGTGCGTGGTGAGATGGTCGCGCTGCGCGAGAGCTACGCCCATGTGCTGGCCAAGCACGCCTACCCGCAGCCGGTGGCGCAACTGCTTGGCGAGATGATGGCCGCCGCCGCGCTGCTGGTCGGTACGCTGAAGTTCGACGGCCTGCTGGTATTGCAGGCACGCGCCGAAGGCCCGCTGTCGTTGCTGATGGTGGAATGTTCCAGCGCGCGGGAACTGCGCGGCATCGCCCGCTACGAGGCCGAGCAGATCGGCGCCGATGCCGACCTGCAGAGCCTGATGCCCAATGGCGTGCTGGCCATCACCATCGACCCGACCCGCGGCCAGCGCTATCAGGGCATCGTCGAACTGGATGGCGTGGACCTGGCCGAGTGCCTGTCCAACTACTTCGCCAGCTCCGAGCAGCTGCCGACCCGCTTCTGGCTCAAGGCTGACGGCCAGCGTGCTCGTGGTCTGCTCCTGCAGCAGCTGCCGCCGCACCATCAGAGCGAGCCACAGGAGCGCGCCGAGAGCTGGAACCACGTGCTGACCCTGGCCGATACCCTGACCGCCGAAGAGCTGCTCGGTCTGGACAACCCGACCCTGCTGCATCGCCTCTATCACCAGGAGAACGTGCGCCTGTTCGACGAGCAGCCGCTGCAGTTCCGCTGCAGCTGCTCGCGCGAGCGATCTGCCAGTGCCCTGGCCAGCCTGGGCCAGGCCGATGCCGAGCTGCTGCTGGCCGAGCAGGGCGGCAGCGTGGTGATCGATTGCCAGTTCTGCAACGAGCGCTACGCCTTCGATGCTGCCGACATCGCCCAGCTGTTTGCCGGTGCCGGCAGCGAGGCGCCGTCGCAGACCCGTCACTGATGAACCTCTCGCGCCAATAGACTGTCACTAGCGGGGCAAGATCGGATCGGAGGCTGCCAAGCCGTTCGCTTTTCTGGCATACTCCCGCGACTTTTTTACCGTGTAGTGCAGTTGCCCCTGTACTACACAACGTTCGGAAGACTCGGCCAGCGGCCGACGGGGACCCTCATGACGCAAGCCAACAACGCCGTGTACACCGACATCAGCGCCGCGCAACTGGTCGAAGAAGCCATTCGCCGTGGTGAAGGGGAACTGGCCGCCAACGGCGCGCTGGTCGTTCGTACCGGTCATCGCACTGGCCGCTCGCCGGCCGACCGCTTCATCGTTCAGGAGCCGAGCACCGAGGCGCAGATCGCCTGGGGCGCCATCAACCGTCCGTTCCCGGCCGACAAGTTCGATGCCCTGTGGGATCGCGTCGAGGCTTTCAACAAGGCTCAGGATCACTTCGTATCCCACGTTCACGTAGGTTCTGCCGAAGCGCACTACCTGCCGGTGAAGATGACCACCGCCACCGCCTGGCAGAACCTGTTCGGTCGTCAGCTGTTCATCAACCCCGAAGCCTACAACCCGGCCGGCAAGGCCGAGTGGCAGATCCTCAATGTCGCCAACTTCGAGTGCGTGCCGGAGCGTGATGGCACCAACTCCGACGGCTGCGTGATCATCAACTTCGCCGCCAAGAAAGTGCTGATCGCCGGTATGCGCTACGCCGGTGAAATGAAGAAAGCCATGTTCTCCGTGCAGAACTTCCTGCTGCCGGAGAAGGACGTGCTGCCGATGCACTGCGCCGCCAACATCGGCGAAGACGGCGACGTGACCCTGTTCTTCGGCCTGTCCGGCACCGGCAAGACCACCCTGTCCGCCGACGAGTCGCGTTACCTGATCGGTGACGACGAACACGGTTGGGGCGAAGGCGTGGTGTTCAACGTCGAAGGCGGCTGCTACGCCAAGTGCATCGACCTGTCCGAGAAGAACGAGCCGGTGATCTGGAAAGCCATCCAGTTCGGCACCGTGCTGGAAAACGTCGTGCTCGACGAACAGCGCACCCCCGATTACGCCGACGACAGCCTGACCCAGAACAGCCGCGCGGCCTACCCGCTGGAGTACGTCGAGAAGCGCAGCGAGAAGAACCTGGGCGGTGAGCCGAACGCCGTTATCTTCCTGACCTGCGACCTGACCGGCGTACTGCCGCCGGTGTCGATCCTCAACAACGAG
The DNA here is from genome assembly GCF_018221585.1 of Pseudomonas sp. KB-10. Lineage (NCBI taxonomy): Bacteria > Pseudomonadati > Pseudomonadota > Gammaproteobacteria > Pseudomonadales > Pseudomonadaceae > Pseudomonas > Pseudomonas sp. KB-10. Next base: position 499,015 of record NZ_QYYB01000001.1, on the reverse strand, counting down.
CAGGCGGCCTACCACTTCCTGTCCGGCTACACCGCGCTGGTCGGTTCCACCGAAATGGGTTCGGGCGGCGGCATCAAGTCGACCTTCTCCACCTGCTTCGGCGCACCCTTCTTCCCGCGTCCGGCCGGCGTTTACGCCGAGCTGCTGATCAAGCGCATCAACGCCTTCGGCTCCAAGGTCTACCTGGTCAACACCGGCTGGACCGGCGGTGGCTACGGCGTCGGCAAGCGTTTCAACATCCCCACCACCCGTGGTGTGATCGCTGCCATCCAGAGCGGTGCGCTGATCGGTGCCGAGACCGAGCACCTGCCGATCATCAACCTGGACGTGCCCAAGGCCGTTCCGGGCGTCGAGACCAATCTGCTCAACCCGCGCAACACCTGGGCAGACAAGAACGCCTACGACGAGGCCGCCAAAGGCCTGGCCAAGCTGTTCATCGACAACTTCGCCAAGTTCGATGTCAGCGAGGCGATCAAGAACGCCGGCCCGCAGCTGTAAGCTGAGCCGCGTTCTCTGACAAAGCCGCCTTCGGGCGGCTTTGTCGTTCATGGCCAACGCTGGCGAACCGCGTTATGGTCATGGGCCATTCGGCGGTCAATGGAGTGACAGCGCATGTCCACCCTCAAACGCGTCTTCGGTTTCGATCAGCTGCGTCCCGGTCAGGAGGCGGTGATCAGCGCCGTGCTCGCCGGTCGTTCGGCGGCGGCGATCTTCCCCACGGGCTCGGGCAAGTCCCTGTGCTACCAGCTGCCGGCCCTGCACCTGCCGCACCTGACCCTGGTGATCTCGCCGCTGCTGGCGCTGATGCAGGATCAACTCGCCTTCCTGCACACCCATGGCATCGCGGCGGCCAGCATCGACTCGGCGCAGAGCCGTGAGCAGAGCATGGAGGTGATGAACCGTGCACGCAGCGGCGAGCTGAAGATCCTGATGATCTCGGTGGAGCGCCTGAAGAACGAGCGCTTCCGAAATTTCATCGCCCAGGTGCCGATCTCCCTGCTGGTGGTCGACGAGGCGCACTGCATTTCCGAGTGGGGTCACAACTTCCGCCCGGACTACCTCAAGCTGCCGGACTATCAGCGCCAGTTCGGCATCGCCCAGGTGCTGCTGCTCACCGCCACGGCCACGCCCAGGGTGATCGCCGACATGCGCGAGAAATTCGCCATCCTTGATGCGGACGTGGTCACCACCGGCTTCTACCGGCCCAATCTCAATCTGCTGGTGGAGCCGGTGCCTGGCGGTGCCAAGGCGCAGCGCCTGCAGCAATGGCTGGCGCCGCGGCGTGGTCAGGCGAGCATCGTCTATGTCACTCAGCAGAAGACTGCCGAGCAGGTCGCCGAGCGTCTGGCGCGGGACGGTTTGGCAGTCAGCGCCTACCACGCCGGCATGGCCCATGAGGTACGTGAGTCGATCCAGCGGCGCTTCATGGCCGGCGAGCTGGAGTGCATCGTCGCCACCATCGCCTTCGGCATGGGCATCGACAAGCGCGATATCCGCAACGTGGTGCACTTCGACCTGCCCAAGTCGGTGGAGAACTACAGCCAGGAAATCGGCCGCGCCGGGCGCGATGGCCAGGCCTCGGACTGCCTGGTGCTGGCCAGCCGCGACGGTCTCAGCGTGCTGGAGAACTTCGTCTATGGCGATACGCCGGAGCTTGCCGGCATTCGCGCCGTGCTCGACGACCTGCGTTCGGTCGGCACGGGCGGGCAGTGGGAGCTGATGCTTGGCCAGCTCTCCGAGCTCAGCAATATCCGTGCGCTGCCGCTCAAGACCCTGCTGGTGCAGCTGGAGCTGCGCGGCATCATCGCGCCGCGTTATGCCTATTTCGCCGAGTATCGCTTCAAGCTGCTGCTGGAAGACGAAGCCTTGCTGGTGCAGTTCGAGGGCGAGCGGCGCCAGTTCGTCGAGGCGATCCTTGCCTGTTCGAAGCGCGCGCGTACCTGGTCGACGCTGGACTTCGACGCGTTGTATCAACAGTACGGCGCCGAACGCGCGCGGGTGGTCAAGGCGCTGGATTACTTTCAGGAAAAGGGCTGGCTGGAGCTGGAAAGCAAACAGATGACCGAGGTCTACGCCGTGCTCGATGGCGGCTTCGAGAGCGAGACCCTGGCGGCCGATCTGCACGCGCATTTCCGCGCCCACGAGGCCAGCGAGATTGCCCGTATCCAGGCCATGCTGGCGCTGTTCGAGAGCCGCGAATGCCTGAGCCGGCGTCTGGCGCTGTACTTCGGCGATGCACTGGCGCCCGAGCGCTGCGGGCATTGCTCGGTGTGCCAGGGGCGGGTAGCGACCCTGCCGCAACCACCGGAATTACCACCCTTGAGCAGTCGCGATGCCCAGGCGTTATGCGCCGCCTTCGTCGAGAAGCACCGGCAATACGCCGGGCACGACCCGAGCCATGAGTGTCTGACGCGTTTTCTCTGCGGGGTGACAACGCCGTTGTTCACCAAGCTCAAGGCACGCCAGCTGGCCGGCTTCGCCGCGCTGGAAGATTACCCCTATGCCGAGGTGCGCGACTGGTTGCAGGGCGTTTAGCCAGAGAGCGCAAATCCTGTGGGAGGGGTTTTCGGCTCCGGCATCCTGCTTCGCCCTACCGCCTGCCTCCATGCAGTCGTAGCCGCGATACTTGCGGTGTAGCGCACGGCTGTCGCCGCTGAAGCGCCTCCCACGGGGTAAATTTGACGACCCGTCAATCAGCGGCTGCGCTGCCCTTCGGCCAGGGTCCAGTCCACCAGTTCACGCGCCAGCTTATCCCCGGCCTGGCCGAAAGCCGCCACCACCGAGGTAATCGAGGTATCGCCAGCCGCCTGGCTGACGCTGAAGCGGCGGCTGGCGATGATCTGCTGGCTGCGCGTATCGACCAGGTTGACGTCGAGACGGATCAGCGCGTGCGGGATGCCGTCGCGGTATTCGCTATGGAAGCTGCGCAGGTCGCTGACCAGTTCCAGATCGGCTTGCAGGCGCTGCTCTTCGTTGCTCAGGGCCTGAATTCGGCCGTCATCCTGAAAGGCGTCAAGCAGGCGGCCGCGCAACAGCTGCGGCGTGCGCTCGCTCCAGCGTACGCCCTGGTAGGTATTGACCCGGTCGGGCTCGGGCAGCACGACGATCCGTGTGCCGTCGAGCAACTGGCTACTGACCGGGCTGCCTACCCGCAGTGACCAGTCGACGTGCTGCGTCTGTGCCGGCAGTGCCGTGGCCGGCAGCAGGTAGATGTCCAGCGGTTCGCTCTGCGGCAGGATCGAGCAGGCGCCGAGCAGGGCGGCCGCCAGCAATAGGGTAAGAGTCTTCATGGTTGGAACTCCTTGATGCTGTCGCTGCGCAGCAGGTAACCGCTGGGGTCCTGCTCCAGGCGGCGAGAGAAACCGCGCAGGGCGCCCAGGGTTTCGCGCAGTTCGCTGATCGTCGGGCCCAGGTCGCTCAGGCCCTGCATGCCGCTGTCGAGTGCGCCGCGGTTGTTCTGTAGCAACTGCTCGATGGTACGGCTACTGCGCTCCAGCGAGACCATCAGACGTTCGGCGCTTTCCAGCACTTGGCTGCCCTGGCTGTCGAGCAACTGATTGGCGTTTGCCATCAGCGTGGCGGCTTCACGGGTGGCGGCACTGGTCTGGCGCAGCGCTTCACTCAGTTCGTCACGCTGGTCGGCGATGCCGGCGGTGGCCTGTTCGAGGTTCTCCAGGGTGCGCGACACGCGCTCGGCGTTCTCGCGCGAGAGCATGCGATTGGCGCGGTTGAGCAGGCGGGTGATATTGCTCACCAGGTCCTCGCCGTTGGCCATCAGCCGTGATAGCGGCGAGCGGTCGGCGATGATGATACCGGGTTGGCCATCCTTGCCCTCCAGCGGCGGGCTTTCGGGGCTGCCACCGTGTAGCTGGATCACTGCCAGGCCGGTTATGCCGGTGATCGCCAGGCGGGCACGGGTATCCTGCTTGATCGGCGTCTGGCCGGCGATGCGAATGCGCGCGCGCACCGTGCGTGGGTCATCGGGGTCGAGGCCGAGGCTGATCACGTCACCGACCTTGATGCCGCTGTATTGCACGGCGCTGCCCTGCGACAGACCGGTGACCGCCTCGTTGAAGATCACCTCGTAATCGGTGAAGGCGCGATCCGCTCCGGCCTTGTTCAGCCACAGGCCGAACAACAGCGCCGCGCCGACCGTGAGCACGGTGAACAGGCCAATCAGCACATGATGGGCTCTGGGTTCCATTCATTGCCTCCCTGCCGCCGAGGCGGCCTGTGCGGCCGCGCGTCCACGCGGGCCGTGAAAGTATTCCTGAATCCAGGCGTCGTCGGTGGCGGCCACCACTTCGAGGCGGTCGGCCACCAGCACCTTCTTCTGCGCCAGCACCGCGACGCGATCGCAGATGCTGTAAAGCGTGTCCAGATCGTGGGTCACCAGAAATACACTCAGACCCAGGCTGTCACTGAGGGTGCGGATCAATTGGTCGAAGGCCGCCGCTCCGATTGGGTCGAGGCCGGCGGTGGGTTCGTCGAGGAACAGAATGTCCGGGTCGAGTGCCAGGGCACGGGCCAGAGCGGCGCGTTTGACCATGCCGCCGGACAGCGAGGCGGGAAATTTGCCGCCGGCGTCCTGGGGCAGGCCGGCCAGGGCGATCTTGACCCGCGCCAGGCGCTCGGCCTCGGCGCGCGACAGGCCGGCATGCTCGATCAGCGGCAGGGCGATGTTCTCGCTGACCGTCAGCGAGGAGAACAGCGCGCCGCGCTGATAGAGCACGCCGAAGCGCCGCTCCAGCTGCGAGCGGCGCTCGGTCGGCAGGTTCAGCAACTCTTCGCCGAACACCCGCACGGTGCCGGCGTTGGGCTGGCGCAGGCCGACGATACTGCGCAGCAGCACCGACTTGCCGGTACCCGAGCCACCGACCACGCCGAGAATCTCGCCGCGATACAGGTCGAAATCCAGGTGCTCGTGCACCACCTGGCTGCCGAAGCGGTTGTTAAGGCCGCGTACCTCGATGACCTTGTCCCGGCTCACCAGCCCATCTCCATCAAGAACAGCGCAGCCATCGCATCGAGCAGGATGACCACGAAGATCGACTGCACCACTGCCGAGGTGGTGTGTTCGCCCACCGATTGCGCGCTGCCGCTGACCTTGAAGCCTTCCAGGCAGCCGATCAGGGCGATCAGGAAGGCGAAGATCGGCGCCTTGAGCAGGCCGACCAGGAAGTGCCGCAGCAGGTCGCTGTCCTGCAGGATCGACAGATACATCGTCACCGGAATGTCCAGGGACACGGCGCATACCACACCCCCGCCGACTATGCCGCTGAGCATGGCGATGAAGGTCAGGATCGGCAGCGCGATGAGCATGGCGAACACCCGTGGCAGCACCAGCAGTTCGATGGGGCTCAGGCCAAGGGTGCGGATGGCGTCGATTTCCTCGTTGGCCTTCATCGAACCGATCTGCGCGGTGAAGGCGCTGGCAGTGCGCCCGGCCATCAGGATCGCAGTCAGCAGTACGCCGAACTCGCGAAGGAAGGAGAAGGCCACCAGATTCACCGTGTAGATGGTGGCACCGAAGTCGGCGAGGATGGTGGCGCCGAGAAACGCCACCACGGCGCCCACCAGAAAGGTCAACAGAGCGACGATGGGCACGGCGTTGAGGCCGCACTGCTCCAGATGGGCCGCCAGCGAGGTGAGGCGCCAGCGCATCGGGCGCACCAGGATCGCCAGCATGCTGGCCAGGGTCAGACCCATGAAACCGAGCAGTGCGCGGCCCTGGTGCCACATGCCTTCGACCACTTCGCCGATATGGCCGAGCACTTCACGCAGTACCGAAGGCTCAGGCGCGGCTTGTGCCTGGGCGCTGTCTGCCATGGCATCGGCGACCGTCAGCAACAGGGCGCGGCGTCGTTCGTCGAGTTCGGCCTGCTGGATCAGGTGACGCAGGCGCTCACGGCCGAACAGCTCCACCAGCAGCGCTGCACCGGCGGTGTCCAGCGCGGCCAGGTCCCTGAGGTCGACGCTTTCCTCGCCGCGCAGGCGTTCGCGCAGGGCCAGCACCTCGGGTTCGAGCCGGCTGTAATGGGCCAGCGTCCAGTCGCCGCCCAGCCGCAGATCGCTGGCGGCGTCCGTGCTGCTGGTCTGCTGCAAGGTCAGGTAGGGTGTGGTCATCGCCACAGCTTAGCGCTGCAGGGGCGCCTCAAGCCAGTCACGACGGTCAGCGGATGTGAATGGAGCGGCGAATCAGCTGCCGGCTCCCGCAAAGATCGGATGACAGTTGCATGGACTAAGGTGATGCTCATTGTCCCGAGGCAAGCGAGGCTGAGCCATGTCCGTTGAACATCTGGATGTCCTGATCATCGGCGCCGGCCTGTCCGGAGTCGGCGCGGCTTGCCACCTCAAACGGCTGTGCCCGACCAAGCGTTTCGCCATTCTCGAGGGGCGCGAGGCCATGGGCGGCACCTGGGATCTGTTTCGTTATCCGGGCATTCGTTCCGACTCGGACATGTACACCCTCGGCTACAACTTCAAACCCTGGAGCGATCCGCAGGCCATTGCCGACGGTACGTCTATACGCCGTTACATCGAGGAAACGGCCGCCGAGCATGGCGTCGACCGCTTGATCCGCTATCGGCACAGGGTACTCGAGGCCAATTGGTGCAGCGCCAGCGCCACCTGGCAGTTGCGGGTGCAGCGCGGCGAGGAGAGCGAGCCGCTGCTTATGAGCTGCCAGTTCCTGATGATGTGCACCGGCTACTACCGCTACGAGGCTGGCTACACCCCCGAATTCACCGGGCGCGAGGATTATCAGGGCACCTTCATTCATCCGCAGCTGTGGCCTGAGGGCTTCGACTACGGCGGCAAGCACGTACTGGTGATCGGCAGCGGCGCCACGGCGGTGACTCTGGTGCCAGCACTCGCCGAGCGCGCGGCTCAGGTCACCATGCTGCAGCGTTCGCCCAGCTACGTGATCAACCTGCCGCAGCGCGATGCGCTGTCCAATGCACTGCGCCGGGTGTTGCCGGAGAAGTGGGTGTATCGCCTGGCACGCGGGCGCAACGTGACCCTGCAACTGGTCTTCTACAAGCTGGCCAAGCGCTTTCCCAACCTGGTGCGGCGGATACTGCTCGGGCTGGTGCGGCGACAGCTGGGCGAAGTCGATCTGCGCCATTTCAGCCCCCGCTACAAGCCCTGGGACCAGCGCGTCTGCGCAGTGCCGGATGGCGACCTGTTCCGCGTGCTGCGCCAGGGCAGGGCGCAGGTGGTCACGGCCGAGATCGAGCGTTTCACCGCCCAGGGCGTTCGGCTCAAGGGTGGCGAGGAGCTGGCTGCCGATGTGATCGTCAGCGCCACCGGTCTGCAGTTGCAGTTGTTCGGCGGCATCGCTGTGCAGGTCGATGGCGCGCCATTCGAGGCGCCGAAGAGCATGGGCTATCGCGGCATCATGCTGCGCGATCTGCCCAACCTGGCGGTGGTGATGGGCTACACCAACGCCAGCTGGACGCTCAAGGCCGATCTTTCCAGCGAGTACTTCTGCCGCCTGATCAATCATCTGGACAGCATCGGCATGCGCCAGGTGACACCACGCGACAAGGGCGGCAGCGTCCGCCCGGAGCCCTTTCTCGATTTGCAGTCGGGCTATATCGAGCGCGCCGCGCACCTGTTGCCGGCGCAAGGCGACCGGGTGCCGTGGAAGCTGCATCAGAACTATCTGCTTGATCTGGCGCTGCTGCGCTACGGCAAGCTCGAAGACGACTATCTGGTGTTCTCTGCGCCTCAGGAGGAGCCGCAAGCGGTGTTGGCGCAGCCTTGATGTGACGGGGCTATAGCGAATGTCCTACAAAATATTACACAATCGCGCCGCTTACGTTCCTGGCAGAGCGCCACTACACTTTTGCGAGCTGCGTCACGGAAGAACAACAAGGTGCCAAGCGCCTAATCAACCAGAGGTCGGCCATGAAGGAACAGCGCCATCTACCCGCACTGCGCGCTCATATCGAACAGCTGCTGAGCAAGGGCTGGGTCATCTCCAGCCGCAGCCCTTTGATGCTGCAGAACGGCCATCGTTGCTATCTCGTTTCCCACGGCATGCTGATCAGCGAATCTTCAACGCACGCGGCCTGAACGCTTTCCCGACCGTTGCGCCTCGGCCTTGCCTGGCGCAGCGGCATTTTGGTTACCGGATATTGCATCCCTAGCCTGCCTCATTCTCCTCTTCGTCCCGTGATAAGCGCCTGTGCCCGTCTGGCTTCGCTCTGATCGCTTGCCCACACAGAAGACACTGCGGATGTAACGCCTTGGTCAGCGCGTGGTCAGTGCCTATAACCAACCGGTCACTGAGAGAGGAGCCTGGTCATGCCCAGTCGTCGTCGAGTCCTGCAAGGTAGCGCCAGTCTGGCTGCGCTGGCTGCCCTGATGCCCTGGTTGCCGTCGTCCGCCTTTGCCTCAGGCACCCTGCTGAGCCGGGCGATTCCCAGTAGCGGCGAGCAGCTGCCGGTGATCGGTCTGGGCACCTCACGCACCCATGACGTGGCGCTGACAGATGAAGCGTTGCAACCGCTGCGCGAGGTGTTGCAAGCGCTGGTCAACGGCGGCGGCAGCCTGGTGGATACCGCGCCCAGCTACGGGCGGGCCGAGGCAGTGTGCGGGGCGCTGGCCGCCGAGGATGGCATGCGCAAGCGCCTGTTCCTGGCCAGCAAGGTGTCCTCGACCGGGCGTGCGGCCGGTGAGCGTCAGGTCGAGGCCAGCTTCGCCGCGCTCAGGGCCACTACCATCGACCTGATGCAGGTGCACAACCTGCAGGACACCAGCACTCAACTTGCGCTGCTGCGCGAGCTGAAAGAGCAGGGCCGGGTACGTTACATCGGCGTGACCCACTATCTGGACTCCGCCCATGAGCGCCTGCTCGAAGTGCTGCGCAACGAGCCGGTGGATTTCGTCCAGTTCAACTACTCCATCGGCGAGCGCAATGCCGAGCGCGAGTTGCTGCCCTACTGCGCCGACAAGGGCATCGCGGTGCTGATCAATCGCCCGTTTCAGCGCTCGGCACTGTTCGACCGGGTAAAGGGGCAAAACCTGCCTGACTGGGCGGCGATCGAACTGGATGTCACCTCCTGGGCGCAGCTGATGCTCAAGTTCATCCTTGCCAATCCTGCGGTGACGGCGGTGATCCCGGCCACCTCCAACCCCCGTTACATGGCTGACAATATTCTCGCCGGTCAGGGCCGCCTGCCGGACGCGGCGCAGCGCAAACGCATCATCGAGCTGTTCGCCTGAGATGCAGGCGCTCAGCTGGCGCCTGGCGCGGGCGATCAATGCCGAGAAGCAGGAGCTGGCGGCGGTGCTGGCCGGATTTGCCCTGTTCTTCTGCCTATTCGTCGGCTACTTCATGCTGCGGCCGATCCGTGAGGCAATGGGCATTACCGGCGGGGTGAACAACCTGCAGTGGCTGTTCACCGCCACCTTCGTCGTCATGCTGCTGGCGGTGCCGCTATTCGCCTGGCTCAACTCGAAGGTGCCGCGCATCCATTTCATCGACTGGGTGTACGGCTTCTTCTGTCTCAACTTGTTGGTCTTTGTGCTGCTGTTTCGCCTCGACCACGACAGTGTCTGGCTGGCGCGGGTGTTCTATGTGTGGATCTCGGTCTACAACCTGTTCGTCGTCTCTGTGGCCTGGAGCCTGATGGCCGATGTGTTCGATGGCACCCAGGCGCGCCGGCTGTTCGCCTTCATCGCTGCGGGCGCCAGTGTCGGCGGGTTGTGCGGGCCGCTTGTGAGCACTGTACTGATCGGGTCCATCGGCGAGTCCGGGTTGATGCTGATGGCCGCCGTGCTGCTCGGGGTGGCCATGGCGCTCAAGCGCTATCTGATGGTCTGGCGTGAACGCCAGGGCGCCGGGCGGCCGGGAGCGCTGCCCAGCGAAAGCCCGCGCAGGCCGGTGCCGGGCAATCCCTTCAGCGGGCTGACGCGCATGCTCGGCTCGCGTTATCTGCTGGGCATCGGCGCGTTCATTCTGCTGCTGACCTCGGTCAGCACCTTCCTCTACTTCGAACAGGCGCGCCTGGTGGCCGAGTTGTTCCCGGAGCGCGCCGCGCAGGTGCGGGTGTTCGGCGTGATCGATTTCGTCGTGCAGGCCGGCGCCCTGACGACTCAGTTGTTCATCACCGGCAGGGTGGCGCAGAAGCTCGGTGTGCGCGTGCTGCTGTCGCTGGTGCCGGCACTGGTCTGCCTGGGCTTTATCGGCCTGGCGCTGGCACCGACCTTCGCCATGCTGGCGGGGCTGATGATCGTGCGGCGCATCGGCGAGTACGCCTTCGTCCGGCCGGGGCGGGAGATGCTGTTCGCCCCGCTGGATGCCGAGAGCAAGTACAAGGCGAAGAACTTCATCGACACCGTGGTCTATCGCGGCGGCGATGCCCTCAGTGGCTGGGCCAAGGCCGGGCTGGACATGCTCGGTCACGGCGCCTGGCTGGTGGCGATGGCCGGCGCGCTGTGCGCCGCACTATGGGGCGTGCTCGGCTGGTACCTGGGCGGGCGCGCCGATCGCCAAGTCCAGAGTTAGGAGGTGCTGTGCGCACCGACATTGCACCGGAAGAATGGCCGGTGCGCATGGCGCGGCGCTCCCTAGGGGTTGGCCACTGCGACGATCTCCTCGATCAGCCATTGCAGCGCGGCATCGCGCTGACGTTGCGCCAGGCTGACCACTTCCAGATGGAAGGGGCCGAGGGCGAAGGGCAGGTCGAACAATTGCAGCGGCAGCAGCGTGGCGAAATGCCGGGCCAGGGCAGTGGGCAGCACGGCCGCCAGTTCGCTGCCGGCGACGATGTGCGCCGCCTGCAGGTAGTTCGGCGTGGTGTAGAAGATCTGCCGCGACAGGCCCTGTTCGCCCAGCCACTGATCGACCATGCCGCGGGTCTGCCCGCCGTGCACCCAGAGGTGACGCAGGCGCAGGAGGGTCTCCAGATCCAGGCTGCCCCGACGCAGCAGCGGATGCTCGCGGCGTACCGCCAGCTTGAGCGTCTCGCTCATCCAGTGACGGCGGGCGAAACGCGCCGGCATCTCGTCGAAGCGGCCCAGCACCAGGTCCAGCTCGCCCTTGTCCAGCGCCTCCACCGGCAGGCTGGGGCTGAGGTGGCGAATATCGATGCCGATTCCCGGTGCCTTGTGGCTGAGGCGGTCGAGCAGGCGCGGCATGCACACCAGCTCGACGTAATCGGTGACGGCGATGCGAAAGCGCTGGCGGCTTTCGCCCGGCTCGAAGGCCTCGCCCGCGCTCAGGCTCTGCTCCAGCTGGCGCAGCGCGCTGCGGATCGGCGCCTCCAGCGCCAGGGCTCGCGGGGTAGGCTGCATGCGTCTGCCCACGCGCACCAGCAGCGGGTCGTCGAGCAGCTCGCGCAGACGGCCCAGGGCATTGCTGACCGCCGGCTGGCTCAGCGCCAGGTGCTCGGCGGCGCGCGAGACGTTCTGTTCGCGCAGCAGGGCATCGAGCACGCGCAGCAGATTGAGGTCGAAGTTGGTGAAATTCATCTACTGAATACGTCGTATCACAAGACTAAATTTCAAAAATAGTAGCGGCTTGCTTATCGTGACCCAAGCTTTTCTATTGGTGCTCGAGAGGAACAACATGACTCAAGTCGTCTCGCCGCTTCGCTGTGCCGCCGTGATCGGCGCCGGCACCATGGGCCGCGGCATCGTCATCAGCCTGGCCAATGCCGGCCTGCAGGTGCTGTGGCTGGACAACAATCCGCAGATGGTCGAGCAGGGCCTGGCAATGGCCGAGGAAACCTGGGCGCACAACGTCGCCAAGGGCCGCATCGATGAGGCCGAAGCCGCGGCGCGACGCGCCCGAATCCATGCGGTGGAAAGCTATGCGGCGCTGGCCGATGCCGACTTGGTGATCGAGGCGGTGTACGAGAATCTCGAGCTCAAGCAACGCATCTTCCGCGAGCTGGACGCGGTGATGAAGCCCGGCGCCATCCTCGCCAGCAATACCTCGGCGCTGGATATCGACGCTATCGCCGCCGTCACAGCGAGGCCGGAAGCCGTGCTGGGCCTGCACTTCTTCAGCCCGGCGCACATCATGAAGCTGCTGGAGATAGTCCGCGGCGGCAAGACCGCGCCGGCCGTGTTGCAGGCCGCACAGGAGCTGGGCGAGCGCATGGGCAAGGTGGCGGTGGTGGCCGGCAACTGCCACGGCTTTATCGGCAACCGCATGCTGCACACCTACGTGCGCGAGGCGCGCATGCTGCTGCTCGAAGGCGCCTGGCCGCACCAGGTGGACGCGGCGCTGCAGGGCTTCGGCTTCGCCATGGGGCCGTTTCGCATGTACGACGTGGTCGGCATCGACCTGGAATGGCGCGCCCGCGAACTGGCAGGGGAGGGGCAGGATGATCCGGCGGTACAGGTGGACAACCGCCTGTGCGAGCTGGGCCGCTTCGGCCAGAAGAGCGGCAAGGGCTACTACCTCTATGCGCCCGGCAGTCGCCAGGCCGAGCATGACCCGGTCGTCGACGGCTTGGTGCAGATGCAGTCGGAGCGCCTGGGTTTCACCCGCCGCGATATCGGCAACGAGGAGATTCTCGAGCGCTGCCTGCTGGCGCTGGTCAACGAGGGGGCGAAGATTCTCGAGGAGAACATCGCCGCCAACAGCCACGACATCGACCTGGTCTATCTCAACGGCTACGGCTTTCCTGCCGAGCACGGCGGCCCGATGGTCTGGGCCGATGGCGAGGGTGTCGCGGCGATCCATCGGCGCCTGTTGCAACTGACCGAGCGTTTCGGCGCGCACTGGCAGCCGGCGGCGCTGATCGAGCGTCTGGCTGCCGAGAACAAGCAGTTCAGCGACGTACAGGAGGGTCGGGTATGAGCTATCAGGCGCCATTGCGCGATATGCGCTTCGTGCTGCACGAACTGTTCGACGCTGCCGGCCACTGCGAGCGCCTGGGCAACGGCCTGGACCGTGAGCTCATCGACGGTGTGCTGGAGGAGGCGGCAGCCTTCGCCGCGGGTGAGATCGCCCCGCTCAATCGCAACAGCGACGAGGAGGGCTGCCGCCTGGAGAATGGTCAGGTCAGTACGCCCAAGGGCTTTGCCGAGGCCTACCGGCAATACGTGGACAACGGCTGGGCGAGCATGACCGGCCCGGTGGAGTACGGCGGCCAGGGTTTCCCGCAGCTGGTGGCCTTCGCCTTTCACGAGATGCTGATGGGCGCCTCGCTGTCCTTCCGCGTCTACTCCGGGCTGACCGAAGGCGCCGTGCTGGCGCTGCACAAGCACGGCAGCGAAACGCTGAAACAGCAGTACCTGAGCAAGCTGGTCAGCGGCCAGTGGACCGGCACCATGTGCCTGACCGAGCCGCAGGCCGGCACCGACCTGGCCCTGCTGCGCACCCGCGCCGAGCCGCAGGCCGACGGCAGCTACAAGGTCAGCGGCAGCAAGATCTTCATCAGCGGCGGCGAGCAGGATTTCTCCGAGAACATCATCCACCTGGTGCTGGCGCGCCTGCCCGATGCACCGGCTGGCGTGAAAGGCATTTCGCTGCTGCTGGTGCCGAAGTTCGTCGCCGCCGCCGACGGCACTCCGGGTGAACGCAACAGCCTGTCGTGCGGGGCCATCGAGCACAAGATGGGCATCAAGGGTGCCTCCACCTGCGTGATGAACTTCGACGGCGCCACCGGTTGGCTGGTGGGCGAGGCCAACCAGGGTCTGGCCTGCATGTTCACCATGATGAACGACGCGCGCTTTCAGGTCGGCCTGCAGGGCCTCGGCATTGGCGAGGCGGCCTTCCAGGGTGCGCTGCGTTATGCCCGCGAGCGCCTGCAGTCGCGTGGCCTGGCGGGTGTGCAGGCGCCTGACAAGGCGGCCGATCCGATCATCGTTCACCCCGACGTGCGGCGCATGCTGCTCACGCAAAAGACCCTGGTCGAGGGCAGTCGCATGCTCGCTGCCTACACTGCACGCCAACTGGATCTGGAGCACGGCGCCGAGTCGGCCGAGGCGCGCAAGGCGGCCGGCAAGCGCGCGGCGCTGCTGATCCCCATCGTCAAGGCGTTCTTCACCGACATGGGCCAGGAGGTGGCCAGTCATGGCGTGCAGGTCTACGGTGGGCACGGTTTCATCCGCGAATGGGGCATGGAGCAGCTGATGCGCGACAGCCGCATCACCCAGCTGTACGAAGGCACCAACGGCATTCAGGCGCTGGACTATATCCGTCGCAAGCTGCTGGGTGACGGCGGCGCCGAATTGAGCGCGCTGCAGGCAGAGTTCAGCGCGCTGTGCGATGCCCAGACCACGCGCCCGGCGCTGGAGGAAATGGCGACCGTCGTGCAGGCGCGTATTGGCGAATGGCGCGAGCTGAGCACGCAAGTGCTCGCCGCATGCCAGCGCGATGCGCAGGAGATCGGTGCCACTTCGGTGGATTTTCTCCAGTACTCGGCCTACGTGCTGCTCGCCGGTTTCTGGCTGCAGGCCGCGGCGCGGGCTCAGGATGCGCTGGAGGCAGGGAGCGGCGAGGCGGCGTTCTACCAGGCCAAGCGGCACAGTGCCGAGTTCTACCTGCGCCGCGTGCTGCCGCGCGCCAGTGCGCACCGCGAAGCCCTGCTGGGCGGCGCGCAGTGCCTGATGGCCATGGATGAGGACAGTTTCGCCTTTTAGCGGAGATGTCTGTAGGAGCGGTGTAGCCCGGATGCAATCCGGGGAAATTTGCCTGACCGACCCCGGATTGCTTCCGGGCTACAACAAGAGGAGCACCCCATGCATCCCTTCAGCTTCGCCACCACCGCGCAGATGCTCTGCGAATCCGGCGCCAGCCTGCGTCTGGCCGACCTATGCCGCGAGCGCGGCGCGCAGCGCGTGCTGATCGTCACCGATCCCGGCATCATCCGCCTCGGCCTGCTGGAGCCCCTGCTGCCGGGCTTCGCCCGCGCCGGTATGGGTGTGCAGGTGTTCGACCAGGTGCTGGCCGATCCGCCCGAGGCCGTGGTGTTGGCCGCCGTGGCCCAGGCCTGCGAGCTGCAGGCGGAGCTGGTGGTCGGTTTCGGCGGCGGCAGCTCGATGGACGTGGCCAAGCTGGTGGCCTTGCTGGCGCATCCCGACTGCAGCCAGGCGCTGAGCGAGATCTACGGCGTGGGCAATGCCCGCGGGCGGCGTCTGCCGCTGATCCAGGTGCCGACCACCGCCGGCACTGGCTCCGAGGTGACGCCAATCGCCATCGTCACCACCGGCGAAACCACCAAGATGGGCGTGGTCTCGCCGCTGCTGCTGCCGGATCTGGCCCTGCTCGACGCCGACCTGACCCTCGGCCTACCGCCTGCGGTCACCGCCGCCACCGGCATCGACGCCATGGTGCATGCCATTGAGGCCTATACCAGCGCGCTGAAGAAGAACCCGCTTTCCGATCTGCTGGCGCGCGAAGCGCTGCGCCTGCTGGCGGCCAACCTCGACGAGGTGGTGCGCAACGGCGGCAACCGCGACGCGCGCCAGGCCATGCTGCTCGGCGCCTGCCTGGCCGGGCAGGCCTTCGCCAACGCGCCGGTGGCAGCGGTACATGCGCTGGCCTACCCCCTGGGCGGGCATTTCCATATTCCCCACGGGCTGTCCAATGCTCTGGTGCTGCCGCAGGTGCTGGCCTTCAACGCGCCGGTGGCCGCGCCGCTTTACGCCGAGCTGGCGCCGCTGGTATTGGGCGAGCAGTTGCGGGCCGGCAATGCCGCAGCGCAGACCGAGCAACTGATCGAGGCGCTGGCAGCGTTCAGTCAGCGCAGCGGCCTGCCGACGCGGCTGCGCGACGCCGGAGTGAGCGAGGCCATGTTGCCCACCCTGGCGGCGGACGCCATGCTGCAGCAGCGCCTGCTGGTGAACAATCCGCGCGAGATGAACGAGCAGCAGGCGCTGGCCATTTATCAGGCTGCCTATTGATTCAGGTCGCGGCTAAAGCCCCTCCCACAAGAGCGCCGCAGCCTTGGGAGGGGCTTTAGCCGCGATACCAATCCAAGGATCATCATGAGCCAACCCCAACACCTGCGTGGCGACTACCGCCACTTCCAGCCGATCACCACGCGCTGGCATGACAACGACATCTACGGCCACGTCAACAACGTGACCTACTACAGCTACTTCGACAGCGCGGTGAATGCCTACCTGATCGCAGAGGGCGGGCTGGATATTCATGGCGGCGAAGTGGTCGGCTTCGTGGTCAGCTCCAGCTGCGACTACTCCGCCTCCATCGCTTTCCCTGACGCAATCGAGGTCGGTCTGCGCGTCGGCAAGCTGGGCAACAGTTCGGTGCAGTACGAGCTGGCGATCTTCAGGGCCGGTGAGGAGCAGGCCTGCGCCGCCGGGCGTTTCGTCCATGTGTTCGTCGATCGGGCGAGTAATCGTCCGGTGAGCATCCCCGAGCCGCTGCGCTCGGCGCTGGAGCGTCTGCTGGCCGCCTGAGGCGTGCTAGGCTGTGGCGATTCATGCCGCCGGGGAGTGCCCATGTCCGATCTGCAACGCGAGCAGGCGCAACGCCGTGCCGAGCGCATCGCTGCGTTCCGCGCCGAGCTGGCCGAGCTGCACCGCGAGCAGGTGTTGCAGCTGAGCGCCGAGCAGGAGCAGGGCCTGACTGCCTATCACGAGCAGTTGCTGACGCACTACCGGCAAACTCTGGACATCGACGCCGATGCCCGCGCGCGCCAGCTGTCGCTGGGCATGCGCCTGGCCTCACTGGTCGGTGCGCTGGCCCTGGCAGCCGGGTTGTTCTTTCTCTTCTACCAGTTCTGGGGCCTGTTCGATGCCGGTGTGCAGGTCGGTGTGCTGCTCGGCAGCTCGCTGGGCAGCCTGCTGCTGTGCTTCTGGCTGCAGGCTCGCGACGCCTCCGGTTACTACGCCAAGCTGGCCGCGGTGCTGGCATTCGTCTGCTTCGTGCTCAATCTGTCGATGCTCGGGCAGATCTTCAATATCACGCCCTCGGACAAGGCGCTGTTGCCCTGGGGTGCGCTGGCGCTATTGCTGGCCTATCAATGCCGTCAGCGCCTGCTGCTGGTCACCGCGTTGCTGTGCTTCGGCCTGTTCCTCGCTGCGCGGTTGAACGACTGGACGGGCTTGTACTGGTGGTCGCTGGATGACCACCCGGAGAACTTCCTGCCTGCCGCGCTGCTGTTCGTGCTGCCACAGTTCATCGATCAGACGCGACGGATCGGTTTCGCCGCCTGCTATCGGGTGGTCGGCTTGCTGTACCTGTTCGGGCCGGTCCTGATCCTCAGCTACTGGGGCCAGGGCAGCTACCTCGATTGGCCGCCGCGCTGGGTGGAGGCCTTTTACCAGACGCTGGGCTTCGTCCTGGCGGGGTTGGTGATCTGGCTGGGCGTACGCCGCGGCTGGGCCGAGGTGGTCAATACCGGGTTGGGCTTCGCCCTGGTGCTGCTGTTCAGCAAGCTGTTCGACTGGTGGTGGGAGCTGCTGCCACGCTACCTGTTCTTCCTCCTGCTCGGGCTGATCGCACTGTTGTTGCTGGTCATGCTGCAGCGCTGGCGCCGTGGAGGTGCAGCATGAACCGCCCACTTTGGCTCGGTGTCGGGCTGATCCTGGCGAGCAATGCCGTGGCCCTCGCGGGCGTCTGGTACAACCGCAGCGGTGAGCCGCAGGCGCAACTGCAATTGAGCGAGCGGGAAATCCAGCTGCCCTACGACAGCTGGCTGCGCGGCGAAGAGAACAGTGGCCTGCGTCTGCAGCTGGCCTGGCGCCAGGCGGATGCCGACTGGTCCTGGCTGGACGAGGCCAAGCTGCGGGAACTGGGTTTTGCGCCGAACGACCTGGGCCGCAGCGCGGAGCGGCCGCTGTGGCTGGTGCTGGAACTGGACGGGCCGAGCTATCGAAAGCAGGTCGAGCGGGCCAAGGCCGCACTGGCCAGTGCCCAGGCGGTGCTGGCCTTACGACCGCAAGACGAGAGCTTGCGCCAACAGCGCGATCAGCGCCGGCTCGAACTGCGGCACGAGCAGCAGCAGGCCACGCGTCTGATGCTGGTGGATGCCGGCCTCGATGCCGAGGCTCTGCGCCAGGCCTGGCCGGATCGTCAGCGCCAGGTCATTCTGGCTGGTCGCCTGACCCCCTATCGCTACGGCGACATGCCCAACTACAGTGCCAGCGTAGTGCTGGAGAGTGATCGCATCAGCGTGCCCAGACGCTACCGGGAGGCCTTCGCTCAATGGCGGCTGCGCGCCCATGACGAAAAAAGGCCCAAGGTGCAGGTCGAAGTTGCCTTCGGCCAGCGCCATGAGCCCTGGTTGATCGGCGTCGGTCAGTGACGGCGCCAGTGTTTGTGGTGCTTCTTGCCGTGGTAGTGGCGACGCTTGTCACGACGGTCATCGTCGTAGCTGGCATTGCCCATGTAGTTGCCCAGCGCGCCACCAGCGCCGCCACCTACTGCGGCGCCAACCACGCCGCCGGTATTGCCGCCGACCTGCTGACCCACGACGTTGCCGCCTGCCGCGCCTAGCGCGCCGCCGATGGCGGCTTCGGTGCGGCTGCGGCGATCAGCGCCGACCATGCTGCCGGCCGCGCCGCCGAGGCCTGCGCCGACTGCAGCCCCGGTGTTGCCACCGACCTGCTGGCCAACCATCGCGCCCACCGCGCCACCGAGGGCGCCACCCAAACCCGCTTCGGTGCTGCCGGCAAAGGCGAAACCGCCGCTGCTCAGGCCAAGGGAAAGGAAGAGGAACTGTAGAGACTTCATAGGCTTCTCGATCACGGAGCCGCAGTGCGGCGGGAGTTGCTCCATTGACCCAAGCGGCTTGCCCGTGGTTCCCCACTGCGCAGCCGCCTGTCGGATTATGTGGTGTGATGCTCAGAGCAGGGGCTCGCGTCCCCACTGTTCCAGCGCCTGGGCCAATGGCAACACCTCACCGGGGCGGCTCAGGGCATAGCCGGGCAACTGAGCGATACGCGCCTGGAACTCCGGGTTCTGCAGCACTCGCAGCAGCGCGGCCATCGCCGGCAGCTCGAGGCTGTCCTCGCGGCACAGCAGGCAATAGTGCTCGCGCGCCATGGGGATGAAGTCCAGGCCGAACTGGCGCGCCGCCGCTTCCACGCCGAAGCCGACATCGGCCATGCCGCTGGCCACAAAGGCTGCCACTGCGGCGTGGGTGAATTCCTCGTTGTGGAAACCCTTGATGGTCGTGCTGTCCAGACCACCCTGCTGTAGCAGGTCCTGCAGCAGCAGGCGCGTCCCCGAACCTGGTTCGCGATTGACGAAGCGCAGCTCGCCGCGCGCCAGGTCCGCCAGGCCTTGCACGCCGTGCGGGTTACCTGGGGCGAGCATCAGCCCCTGGGTGCGCACGACGAAGGTGATCACCCGCTGATCGGGGCGCAGCCAGGGCTGGATGCGGCTCATGCTCAGCGCGCCGAGCGGCCCTGCCGGCACGTGCATGCCGGCCACTTCGCAGTCGTGGCGCTGCAGGGCGACCATCGCCTCGCTGCCGCTGCGAAATTGCACCTCCCACTGCCAGCTGGGGTCGCGTTCCAGCCATTCGCGCAGTGCCGCGACGGCGAAACCATGGCTGGCATGGATGCGCAGGCCCGGGTTGCTGGCCTGCAGCACCCGGTTCAGTTCCAGCTCCAGCTCGCCGGCCAGGTTGTCCAGCTGCGGCGACAGCCGTGCGCGGATGCGCTGGTCGGCCCACAGCAGCTTTTCTCCCAGCGGTGCCAGCCGTGCGCCCTTGCCACGCTCCAGCTCGATCAGCGGCCTGCCGAAGAATGCCTGCCATTTGCCCAGCAGGTTCCAGGCGTGACGGTAGGAATAGCCGACGCGGGCGGCAGCCTCGGTCAGCTTGCCGGTGTCGTGCACGGCCTGCAGCAACTCCAGCCCCTGCGGATCGAGGCTGCTGCCGTCGCGTTGGTGGAAACGCCAGCGAGGTTGAATGTCGATGCTGATCATATGCTCAAGGCTTCATATTTGTTCGGCCGATTTCCCATGCTAATTTGCAGCACATGGGCGCTTTGCGACCCAGTATAAGAACTTTACTTCATATGTGGCGAGCCTTGCGGCTCCGCCTGGGATAAGCCGACCGGCAGCCGTGACTGGCCGGATTATCTCCTGACAGTACCGGTATAGCCGCCGGCTGGAGCATCTAACATGGCCCTTCTTCCCCAGCGCTTCGCCCCCGAGCAGTGCGAGGCCGTCGCCCGTGAGGTGCTCGCCGCCCACCGCGGCCAGCCCGGCGCCCTGCTACCCATCCTCCACGACATCCAGGACCGCCTCGGCGCCGTACCGCCCGAGCTGTTGCCGCTGATCGCCGAGGACCTCTGCCTGTCGCGCGCCGAGGTGCACGGGGTGGTCACCTTCTATCACGATTTTCGCGCCACGCCGCCCGGTCGCCAGGTGCTCAAGCTGTGTCAGGCCGAGGCCTGCCAGTCGATGGGCGTCAAGGCGCTGACCGCTGAACTGGAAAGCAAGCTCGGCCTGCCGCTGGGCGAGACCCGTGAGGACGGCAGCCTCAGTTTCGAGCCGGTGTACTGCCTGGGCAACTGCGCCTGCGCACCGAGCGTGATGCTCAATGGCGAACTGCACGGTCGTGTCGACGCCGAGGAAGTGCTGGCGCTGCTGGCGGAACAGGAGGCCCAGGCATGAGCGAGTCCATTACCATTTTCGTCCCGCGCGATGCCACCGCGCTCAGCCTGGGCGCCGACAAGGTAGCCAAGGCCATAGTCGGCGAGGCCGCGGCGCGCGGTATCGAAGTGAAGCTGGTGCGCAACGGCTCTCGCGGGCTGTTCTGGCTCGAGCCGCTGGTCGAGGTCGCCACGCCGGCCGGTCGTGTCGCCTATGGGCCGGTCAAGGCACGCGACGTTGCCGGCCTGTTCGACGCCGGTTTCCACGAGGGCAAGGCACATGCGCTGGGCCACGGCCTGACCGAGGAAATCGAATACCTCAAGCGCCAGGAGCGCCTGACCTTCGCCCGCGTCGGCATCACCGACCCGCTGTCGCTGGAGGACTACATCGCCCACGACGGCTACCGTGGCCTCAAGCGCGCCCTCGGCATGACGCCCGAAGCGATCGTCGCCGAGGTCACCGAGTCCGGCCTGCGTGGTCGTGGTGGTGCGGCATTTCCCACCGGCATCAAGTGGCGCACCGTGCTTGGCTGCCAGGCCGAGCAGAAGTACATCGTCTGCAATGCCGACGAAGGCGACTCGGGCACCTTCTCCGACCGTATGGTGATGGAGGATGACCCCTATGTACTGATCGAGGGCATGACCATCGCCGGTCTCGCCGTCGGCGCCACCAAGGGCTACATCTACCTGCGTTCGGAATACCCGCACGCCGAGGCGGTACTGCTCGAAACCATCGCCCGCGCCACGGCCGCCGGCTATCTGGGTGACGACGTGCTCGGCAGCGGCAAGGCCTTCCACCTGGAGCTGCGCCGCGGCGCTGGCGCCTATATCTGCGGTGAGGAAACTGCGCTGCTCGAGAGTGTCGAGGGCAAGCGCGGCACCGTGCGGCCGAAGCCGCCGCTGCCAGCCATCGAGGGCCTGTTCGGCAAGCCGACGGTGATCAACAACGTGATCTCCCTGGCGTCGGTGCCGATCATCCTCGACAAGGGCGGTGCCTACTACAAGGACTACGGCATGGGCCGCTCGCTCGGCACCCTGCCGATCCAGCTGACCGGCAACATCGCCCGTGGCGGCCTGATCGAGAAGGCCTTCGGCATCACCCTGCGCGAGCTGCTGTATGAATACGGCGGCGGTTCGGCCAGCGGCCGGCCAATCCGTGCGGTGCAGGTCGGCGGCCCGCTCGGCGCCTATCTGCCCGAGTCGCAGTTCGACACACCGCTGGATTACGAGGCCTTCGCTGCCCTTGGCGCGGTGCTCGGCCACGGCGGCATCGTGGTATTTGACGATACCGTCGACATGGCCGACATGGCGCGCTATGCCATGGAGTTCTGCGCGGTGGAATCCTGCGGCAAGTGCACGCCCTGCCGGATTGGCTCGACCCGCGGCGAGGAGCTGCTGTCGCAGATCATCGTGGCCCGTTCCGAAGGCCCGCAGCCGGGGCGCATCGAGCTGCTCAAGAGCCTCTGCGACACCATGCTTGGCGCCTCGCTCTGCGCCCTTGGCGGCATGACACCCTATCCGGTGCTGAGCGCCATCAACCACTTTCCCGAGGACTTCGGCGTGTCGCAAGACAGCGCCGAAGCCCGCTGATCCGGAGGCGTCACCATGGCCCTGTATCGTGAACTCGACTATGGCACCCCTGCTCGCAGCGGTGCTCCGGTAACCCTGGAAATCGACGGCAACGCCATCACCGTGCCGGCCGGCACCTCGCTGATGCGTGCGGCTCAGGAGGCCGGTATCGCCGTGCCCAAGCTGTGCGCCAGCGACAGCCTGGAACCGTTCGGCTCGTGCCGCCTGTGCATGGTGGAAATCGAAGGCCGCCGCGGCTTCCCGGCGTCCTGCACCACCCCGGTGGAGCCGGGCATGGTGGTGCGCACGCAGAGCCCGAAACTGGCCGAACTGCGTCGCGGCACCATGGAACTGTATATCTCCGACCACCCGCTGGACTGCCTGACCTGCTCGGCCAACGGTAACTGCGAGCTGCAGGACATGGCCGGTGTGGTCGGCCTGCGCGAAGTGCGCTACGACCCGGTGAAGACTCACCTGGCCGAGGCCAAGGACGAGTCCAACCCCTATTTCAGCTACGACCCGTCCAAGTGCATCGTCTGCAACCGCTGCGTGCGCGCCTGCGAGGAAGTGCAGGGCACCTTCGCCCTGACCATCGACGGCCGCGGCTTCGATTCGCGCGTGGCTGCCGGCCAGGCCGAGGATTTCCTCGACTCCGAGTGCGTGTCCTGCGGCGCCTGCGTCAACGCCTGCCCGACCGCCACGCTGATGGAAAAGTCGGTGATCGAGCTGGGCCAGGCCGAGCGCAGCGTCACCACCACCTGCGCCTACTGCGGCGTCGGCTGCTCGTTCAACGCCGAGGTCAAGGGCAACACCGTGGTGCGCATGGTGCCGAACAAGAACGGCCACGCCAACCACGGCCACGCCTGCGTCAAGGGCCGCTTCGCCTGGGGCTACGCGACCCACCCGGACCGCATCAAGACGCCGATGATCCGCGACAGCATCCATGAGCCGTGGCGCTCGGTGAGCTGGGACGAGGCCATCGGCTACGCCGCCCGGCGCTTCAAGGAGATCCAGGCGCAATACGGCCGCAATGCGGTCGGCGGTCTGACCTCCTCGCGCTGCACCAACGAGGAAACCTACCTGGTGCAGAAGCTGGTGCGCGCCGCCTTCGGCAACAACAACGTCGATACCTGCGCCCGCGTCTGCCATTCGCCGACCGGCTACGGTCTGAAGGTGACCCTCGGCGAGTCCGCCGGTACCCAGGATTTCGACTCGGTGCTGTCCGCCGATGTGGTGCTGGTGATCGGTGCCAACCCCACCGACGGCCACCCGGTGTTCGGCTCGCAGCTCAAGCGCCGCCTGCGCCAGGGCGCCAAGCTGATCGTCGCCGACCCGCGCGGCATCGACCTGGTGCGCAGCCCGCACATCCGCGCCGAGCACCACCTGCAACTGCGTCCTGGCAGCAACGTCGCCCTGCTCAACAGCCTGGGCCACGTGATCGTCACCGAGGGCCTGGTCAACGAAGCCTTCGTCGCCGAGCGCTGCGAGGCAGAAGGCTTCGAGCAATGGCGCACCTTCGTCAGCGAACAACGCAACAGCCCCGAGGCCATGGAGGCCCTGACCGGCGTGCCGGCCGCCTCGGTGCGCGCTGCTGCGCGGCTGTACGCTACCGGTGGCAACGCGGCGATCTACTACGGCCTGGGCGTCACCGAGCACAGCCAGGGCTCGTCCACCGTGATGGCGATCGCCAACCTGGCCATGGCCACTGGCAATATCGGCCGTCCGGGCGTCGGCGTGAACCCGCTGCGCGGACAGAACAACGTGCAGGGCTCCTGCGACATGGGCTCCTTCCCCCATGAGCTGCCGGGCTACCGCCACGTTTCCGATCCGGTAGCGCGGCCGCAGTTCGAGGCCGCCTGGGGCGTCAAGCTGCTCGACGAGCCGGGCCTGCGCATCCCCAACATGTTGGCTGCTGCGCATGCCGGCACCTTCAAGGGCATGTACATCCAGGGCGAGGACCCGGCGCAGTCCGACCCCGACACCCAGCACGTCACCGATGCACTCAAGGCCATGGAGTGCGTGGTGATCCAGGACCTATTCCTCAACGAAACCGCCAAGTACGCCCACGTGTTCCTGCCTGGCGCCTCCTTCCTGGAGAAGAACGGCACCTTCACCAACGCCGAGCGGCGCATTTCGCCGGTGCGCAAGGTGATGCCGGCGCTGGCCGGCAAGGAAGACTGGGAAGTGACCGTGGCGTTGTCCAACGCCCTCGGCTACCCGATGAACTACAAGCATCCGTCCGAGATCATGGACGAGATCGCCGCGCTGACGCCGACTTTCACCGGTGTCAGCTACGCCAAGCTCGACCGCATGGGCAGCATCCAGTGGCCGTGCAATGACGAGGCCCCGGAAGGCACGCCGATCATGCACGAGGACGCCTTCGTGCGTGGCAAGGGTCGCTTCGTGGTCACCGAGTTCATCCCGACCGAGGAGCGCACCTCGCGCAAGCGGCCGCTGGTGCTGACCACCGGGCGCATCCTTTCGCAGTACAACGTCGGTGCGCAGACCCGGCGTACCGCCAACAAGGCCTGGCACGCCGAGGATATCCTCGAGCTGCACCCTGTGGACGCCGAGGATCGCGGCATCAAGGATGGCGACTGGGTCGGCATCAACAGCCGTGCCGGCGAGACGGTGATGCGCGCCAAGGTCACCGAGCGCATGCAGCCGGGTGTGGTGTACACCACCTTCCACCATCCGGAATCCGGCGCCAACGTGATCACCACCGACAACTCCGACTGGGCCACCAACTGCCCGGAGTACAAGGTCACCGCGGTGCAGGTGCGCAAGGTCGAGACGCCGTCCGACTGGCAGCAGGAGTTCGATAGCTTCACCCGCGAGCAGGTCAGCCTGCTGCCGGTGGTGCAGCTATGATGCTGCAACCAACGCAGATGGCAGGGGTGCGTGGTGCGCGCCCCTGCCGCGCTAACCTGTTCCTTGCGGCTTGCCGAACAACCAGCGGAGCACAGCCATGGGCATGAACGCCACGCAACTGATCAAGATGGCCAACCAGATCGGTGCCTTTTTCGCCTCCCAGCCCGACCAGGAGCAGGCGCGTAGCGAGTACGCCCAGCATCTGCGTCGTCAGTGGGACCCGCAGATGCGCACGGCGCTTTACGCTCACCTGGACGCCAGCGGTGGCGAGGGGCTGAGCGATTTCGTGCTGCAGGTGCTGCGCGATTTGCGCGGGCAGATCGCGCCGCAGGCTGCTACTGTCTGAGTGCTGCAATCCGGCTGTTTCGCAGGGCACCGCCAGGCGCCCTGCGATCATTGCGAGGAATCCGCATCACATGACTCACCGTGCACCACGACCACTTGCCGATGAAATTGCCGCCAGCCCGGCAGCGGGCGGCTACGCCTATGCCGAGCTGGACGAGACCGCCAGCCAGGGGCATGCGGTGCTGGCCGAGGAATGTGCGCTGGCTATCGCCTACAACGGCATCAGCCATGCAGTGATGATGGTGTCGCCCAGTGCACTGGAGGATTTCGTCGTCGGCTTCAGCCTGACGTCTGCAGTCGTGGCGGCGGCCGAGGACATCTACGACATCCAGCTCAAGCGCGCGGGTGAGGCGTTCAGCGCCGACGTGGAGATTTCCAGTCGTGCCTTCTGGGCGCTCAAGCAGCAGCGGCGCAATCTGGCCGGTACCAGTGGTTGCGGCCTGTGTGGCGTCGAGGCACTGGAGCAGGCGCTGCCGCAACTCGACACCCTGAGCGTCAACCCGCTGCCACCGGCCGCGCACCTGGCCGACCTGCGTACGCGCATCGGTGAAGTGCAGAAGCTGGCGCGCCAAAGCGGCGCGCTGCACGCGGCGCTGTTCGTCGACGAGTCTGGTGAGATCGTCCTGTGCCGCGAAGACATTGGCCGGCACAACGCGCTGGACAAGCTGATCGGCGCGCTAAACCGTGAAAACCGCGACGCCCGCCGCGGCTTTGCCGTGGTCACCAGTCGCTGCAGCCTGGAACTGATCCACAAGGCGGTGCGCGCCGGTTTCGCCAGCCTGGTCAGCCTGTCGGCACCGACCGAACTGTGCGTGCGCTGGGCGCGTCGGCACCGTCTCAACCTCATCCACCTGCCGCATCACAGCGCGCCGCGCGTATACAGCCCGGCGCCCTAGCTCTCGCTTGGTAGCCGGATGCAATCCGGGAAAATCCTCGAAGAGCGTCCCTAATGCTGTTCACTTAAGAAACGGTCAAACACGATCAGTCCCCTCGCCCCTTTGGGGAGAGGGTTAGGGGGAAACCGGCGGTTTCGCGGCGTTTTCGGCCCTCTCCCCCAGCTCCTCTCCCATGAATGGGAGAGGAGAGCAAAACGTGTGCAACCTTAAGTGGACAGTATTACGAAGAGCGTCCCGGATTGCATCCGGGCTACAGGCCCTGCAGCAACTCCTGGTAATCCTCCACCGCGTCGAATTCTTCGGTGTCCTTGGGCCCGGCCTGGCTGTCCGGCTGACGCACGGCAAGCAGGTGGGCGACACCGAACTGTCCGGCGCTACGAAGAATCGGCAGGCTGTCGTCGATGAACAGGCTGCGCGCCGGATCGAAGCCGACGTCCTGACGCAGGGAGAACCAGAACTGCTGGTTCTCCTTGGGAAAACCGTAGTCGTGAGAGCTGATCAGGCGCTCGAACCAGGGCGCCAGTTCCACCCGTTCCATCTTCAACGACAGCGAATCGCGATGTGCGTTGGTGATCAGCACCACACGCTTGCCGGCCTCGCGCAGGGCGCGAAGGAACAGCTCGGCGTCCGGGCGCAGGGCGATCAGGTCGGCGACCTCACGCTTGAGTTCGCGGATCGACAGTTTCAGCTCGCGGCTCCAGAAGTCCGTGCAGTACCAGTTCAGTGTGCCGGCGTGCTGGCGAAACAGCGGCAGCAGCTCGGCCTCGGCCAGCGCCAG
Source organism: Pseudomonas sp. KB-10 (assembly GCF_018221585.1). Taxonomy (NCBI): domain Bacteria; kingdom Pseudomonadati; phylum Pseudomonadota; class Gammaproteobacteria; order Pseudomonadales; family Pseudomonadaceae; genus Pseudomonas; species Pseudomonas sp. KB-10. Next base: position 472,018 of record NZ_QYYB01000001.1, on the reverse strand, counting down.
ACTGATGCCATGGTGCTCGGCATAACGCTGCGGCAGGTGCTTGAGCCAGAAGTGATTGTCGAAATGCAGATCGAGCAGGGTGCCGTCCATGTCCAGCAGGACGGTGTCGATCTGGTGCCAGGGTAGTGAAGACATGGGCGCGCCTGGTGATGAAAGTCGTGAATCTGCCGGCGCGCGTCGCGAACGCGCAATCTGCGCCGGGGATAATCGCAAAAGCCGCGGTATGATAACGCGCCAGGTCAGGCCAAGGAGTTTACCCCATGCGTCAGAAGCCCACGGTTCTCGCTCGTGAGATCGTCGCCAGCAGTCGCCTGTTCCGTGTCGAGGAGGTGCAGTTGCGCTTTTCCAACGGGACCGAGCGCACCTATGAGCGACTGGTCGGCAAGGGGGCCGGCTATGGCGCGGTGATGGTGGTGGCAATGCTCGACGCCGAGCATGCCGTATTGGTCGAGGAATACTGCGGCGGCACCGATGACTATCAGCTGTCATTGCCCAAGGGGCTGATCGAGCCGGGTGAAGACGTGCTGGTGGCGGCCAATCGCGAGCTCAAGGAGGAGGCGGGGTTCGGCGCACATGAGCTGGAGTACATCACCGAGCTGAGCCTGTCGCCCGGTTACATGAGTCAGAAGATCCAGGTAGTGCTGGCGCGCGATCTGTATGAGGAGCGCCTACCGGGGGATGAGCCCGAGCCGATGCGGGTCGACCGCATCAGCCTGCGCGAGCTGTCCAGCCTGGCCCAGCACGAGCAGTTCAGCGAGGGCCGCGCCCTGGCCGCGCTTTATCTGGTACGCGACCTGCTCACCCAGCGTGGGGAGTATCGTCCGTGAGCCATCCCTATGTCCCTCCGGTAATCGAACTGGTACGCGCTGCAGGCGCTGCGACCCTGCCGTACTGGCGCAGCGATGTGGCGGTGACGGAGAAGGCCGATGCCTCTCCGGTCACTGCCGCCGACCTGGCCGCGCACCATATCCTGCTCGATGGCCTGCAGGCGCTGGCGCCGGATATTCCGGTGCTGTCGGAGGAGGCCGCCGATATTCCGCTGGCCGAGCGCGCCGCCTGGACGCGCTGGTGGCTGGTCGATCCGCTCGATGGCACCAAGGAGTTTATCGCCGGCTCCGAGGAGTTCACCGTCAACGTCGCGCTGATCGAGCAGGGCCGCGTGGTCTTCGGTGTGGTCGGCATTCCGGCCAATGGCCGTTGCTATTACGGCGGCGCCGGTCTGGGCGCCTGGCGCAGCGAAGCGCCGGGTGAAGAGCAGTCGATCAGCGTGCGTGTGGCACCAGCGCAGGATTTCACTCTGGTGGCCAGCAAGCGCCATTCGAGCCCGGCGCAGGAAACCCTGCTCGCAGGCCTGGCTGAGCGTTTCGGCGAGCCGGCGCTGGCCAATATCGGCAGCTCGCTGAAGTTTTGTCTGCTGGCCGAAGGCAATGCCGATTGCTACCCGCGTCTGGCGCCCACCTCGCAGTGGGACACCGCTGCAGCGCAGGGCGTGCTGGAAGGGGCGGGCGGCGAAGTGCTGAATCTGGCCGGCGAAGTGCTGACCTACGAGGCGCGCGAATCCTTCCTCAACCCCTCGTTTCTGGCCTTGCCGGCCGCCGCCGGTTGGCGAGGCGAGCTGATCGAGTTGGCGCGCAACCTACAGCGTTGACGCTTTACCTGTAGGAGCGAGCTCTGCCCGCGAATCTTGGCGATCCAGAAGCTTCGCGAGCAGAGCTCGCTCCTACGGATTGGTGCGTCTTTGGCGCTTTGCTCAATCGAGCATATCGCTGTAGCGCTCGTCCTTCCTGAACACCAGCGGCTGATCGAAGCCCGGCACCTTCACTTCTTCGGTGGTGATGGAGATCGCCTGGTCGTCGATCATGTCGTTGCCGAAGTTGTAGATGATGTCCAGCTTGCCCTGCAGCGCCTGCTGGTCGTAGGCGGCTGCGGCGGCGCGGGTGCCCTCGCGGCGGGCAAGGTAGGCATCGAAGGCGGCCTGGCCATGGCGCTTGCGCAGCATGCGCTCGACCACATGCGGGGCCAGCACCAGGGCGCTGGCGTTGTTGCCGCCAAAACCCTTGGAGTTGATGAAGGCCACGTCCAGCGCGTGCTCACCCACCTTACGGTCTTCGGTGGACAGGCTCAGGTGATCCTGATGCACGTCGCCAGCGACCGCGTCGATGGTCTTGATGCCCGGCACGATGCCGTACTTGAAGGCGCCGAGGGCACCGATCACCTGGTCGCCGCTGGCGGTGGCCAGGGAGTGGCCGACGAAGGCTTTCACTGCCGTGACCGGCCACTGTTCGATGCCGAAGGCCGCCGCGACGCGGTCGAGAATCTCCGACTCGGTGACGCGGTTGGCCGGGGTGCTGGAGCCATGGGCATGCACGAAGCTGCGGCTGCGCACGGCATCCAGGCCGAGCAGTTGCACGGCGCTGGCCACGGCCTTGGCCACGGTCAGGTAGTTGCCCGGGCCGGGCGCGGAAATGGATTTCTTGAAACCGTCAGCGTTGATGAACACGTCCGGCACGGCGCCGTGAATGTCGGCACCCAACTCCAGCGCAAGCTCGTCGTCCATCAGCACCACGAACTGGCAGGCTTCGGCCAGGGTGAAGCCGCAGTTGTCGCCGAACGGGCGGCTGGCGCGGCGGAAGTCCACGTCCTGCTTGCCCTCGATCTGACGCAGTCCTTCTTCGGTAGCCAGCGCGCCCATGGCGCCGTAACCCTCGATGCACTCCTGGTTGATCGGCGCCTCGCTGCTGCCGACGATGACCACGCGCGCCTTGCCTGCGGCGATCTGCTCGATGCCCTTCTGCAGGTTGTAGAGGAAGGTGGCGCAGGCACCGGTAATGCTGCCGGTGGTGCCGACGCTGCCGAGCACGTAGGCGTTGATGAAGTCGGCCGGCATGGTGTTCAGGCCCAGGGCCAGCTGCTTGGCGGTGACGCGGCCGCCTTTGAGGCGCGACTGCATCATGCCGCCGAAGCCGTTCTCGTCGAGCTGGCTCATGATGCAGCTGGCGAACACGGCGATCTCGTCCGGGGCGACATGTTGAACGATGCGCTGCCAGTCGATGCCCACCGAACGCAGGGCGTCGGTGACGCCGACCACGGTCATGGCCAGGCCGCGTGGGTGAAAACGTGCGTTGTACAGCTCGCTGGGCTCGAAACCGGTGGGCAGCTGGCCGGCTGACTTAACCGCCAGCGGGCGATAGCTGTCGACCTTGAATTCGCAGCTGTCGTGCAGGGTGACACGCACCTCATTGCCTTCGAGCTCTTCGACCGACCAGTTGGCCGGCAATGGCTCGGGCAGTTGTTTGCGCTGGGTGATGAAGCTCAGGCTGGCGCCATCGGCGGGGGCGACGCCGATGCTCTTTTGCCAGTGGGCGGCGTCCGGGTCCAGATGCTGCTTCTCGATGCGGCGCACCAGTGTGCCTGCGAATATCTGCTTGGCGTAGCGGCTTTCGATGTCGGCCAGGCTCAGCGCCTGGCCGTCCTGATCCTGATACTGGCCATCGACCACGCGTACCAGCTTCATCATCTGCGCAAGCCCGGCCAGGGTTTCCTGGCGTGCCTGAGGCTCCAGCGACTCCTGCACGGTACGACGAAAACCATGGTGGAAGGAGCTGCGCCCGGCTGCGTTGTAACCCCCAAAACCCACGATCACAGGTAAGCGCGACATAACTCAAAAGCTCCTGAACAAGGCCAGCGCGACGCCAGGCCGGCGCCAGTGGGCGCGAGCGGGGTCATAGGGCGGTGGCATTTGGAAAATTTCGGCTGCCTAACCTGACGTGGATCATGACTGTCGAGTCACTCATTCGTCCAATGTCGTGGCAAGTGCGGCGCGTGTCGCGCTTGGGATGGGGCGTCATCAGGGGCGTAGGGTGCGCTTGGCGCACCCACGGACAACAAGCCCGCCAAATGGCGGGCTCGAAGGGCTCAGCCCTGGTAGCTGATATGTCCGTCGACCAGGGTGTAGCGCACCGCGCCGGGCAGGCAATGGCCGATGAACGGGCAGTTGCTGCCCTTGGAATACCACTGCTCACCGGCGACGGTGGAAGCCTGCGCATCGAACAGGACGATATCGGCGGCGGCGCCGACGCTGAGCGTGCCGGCCGGCAGGCGCAGTGCGGCTGCCGGGCCGCTGGACAGACGCGCCAGCAGTGTCGGCAGATCGAGCAGGCCGTCCTGCACCAGGCTCATGGCCAGCGGGAGCAGCAACTGCACGCTGCTGATGCCCGGCTCGGTGTCGGCGAAGGGCGCCAGCTTGGCGTCGCGCTCGTGCGGCTGGTGATGGCTGGCGATGGCCGAGATCACTCCGGCCTTCACCGCCTCGCGCAGGCCGTCGCGGTCGGCGCGCGAGCGCAGCGGCGGCTGCACGTGGTAGAGGCTGGAGAAATCGATCAGCGCCTCGTCGGTGAGAATCAGCTGGTACAGCGCCACATCGGCGGTCACCGGCAGGCCGCGGGCCTGAGCATTGGCGATCAGTTCGGCGCCACGGGCGCTGGTGATCTGGCTGAAGTGCGCGCGCACGCCGCTTTGTTCCACCAGCAGCAGGTCGCGGGCCAGGGCCACGGTCTCGGCGGTTTCCGGGATGCCGGCCAGACCGAGGAAGCTGGCGGTCGGGCCCTCGTGCGCCAGGCCGCCTTCGGCCAGGTCGGCATCCTGCGAGTGGAAGATCACCTGCAGGTCGAAGGTGGCCGCGTATTCCAGCGCGCGTCGCAGGGTGCGGCTGCTGCGGAAGTTGTCCAGGCCGTTGCCGAAGGCCACGCAGCCGGCATCGCGCAGGGCGACCAGCTCGGCCAACTGCTCGCCGGCCAGGCCCTTGCTCAGTGCGCCGATGGGGAAGACCTTGGTGTGTCCGGCTTCGCGGGCGCGATCGAGGATCAGCTCGGCCACCGCCGAGGTGTCCAGCACCGGTTTGGTGATCGGCGGGCAGCACAGGCTGGTGACGCCGCCAGCGGCCGCAGCCAGGGTTTCCGTGGCAATGCTGCCCTTGCGGCTGTAGCCCGGCTCGCGCAGGGCCACGGACAGGTCGACCAGGCCAGGCGCGGCGATCAGGCCCTGGGCCTCGAGCGTCTTGTCGGCAGTGAAACCGGCCGGGGCCTGGCCGATGGCGGCCAGCTTGCCGCCGTCGATATAGAGGTCGGCGACCCTGTCCAGACCGATGGCCGGGTCGATCACACGGGCGCCGAGGATTGCGGTACGCATCAGTTGGCCTCCTCGGCGTTGAGTTGACGTTGGGCGTTCTGCCCGCTCATGGCCATCGACAGCACGGCCATGCGAATGGCGATGCCATAGGTGACCTGGTTGAGGATCACCGACTGCGGGCCGTCGGCCACCGCCGACTCGATCTCCACGCCGCGGTTGATCGGGCCCGGGTGCATCACCAGGGCATCGGGCTTGGCCAGTTTCAGGCGCTGCTCGGTAAGGCCGAACAGGCGGTAGAACTCGCCCTCGCTGGGCAGCAGGCCGCCCTGCATGCGCTCGCGCTGCAGGCGCAGCATGATCACCACGTCGACGTCCTTGAGGCCTTCGTTGGCGTCGCTGAATACGCGCACGCCGTAGCTTTCCTCGAGGCCGATGGGCAACAGGGTCTTCGGCGCGATCACGCGGATGTCCGGGCAGCCCAGAGTCTTCAGCGCCAGCATGTTCGAGCGCGCCACCCGCGAGTGCAGGATATCGCCGACGATGGCCACCGAAAGATTCTCGAAGTCGCCCTTGTGGCGGCGGATGGTGAGCATGTCGAGCATGCCCTGAGTCGGGTGCGCGTGGCGGCCGTCGCCACCGTTGATGATCGCCAGGTTCGGGCACACGTGCTCGGCGATGAAGTGCGCGGCGCCGGAGTCGGCATGGCGCACGACGAAGATGTCGGCGGCCATGGCCTCGAGGTTGCGCAGGGTGTCGAACAGCGTCTCCCCCTTGCTGGTGGAGCTGGTCGACACGTTCAGGCTGATGACGTCGGCCGACAGGCGCTGGGCGGCCAGCTCGAAGGTGGTGCGGGTGCGCGTGGAGTTCTCGAAGAACACGTTGCACACGGTCTTGCCACGCAGCAGCGGGACTTTCTTCACCGCCCGCGCGCCGACTTCGAGGAAGGAGTCGGCGGTGTCGAGGATTTCGGTCAACAGCTCGCGGGGCAGGCCGTCGAGTGAGAGGAAGTGACGCAGCTGACCTTGGTCGTTCAGCTGCAGCGGGCGCTTGGCGGCGAGTGGCGTCATCGCGGGGAGTCTCAGTTGGCGAGCGTCTGGAGTTCGAGGGTCAGCGGCGTGGGGCCGGACAATTTTACCCGCTCGTTGGTCGCCAGCGACAGGGTGGCGCCGACCACGTCCGGGCGGATCGGCAAATCGCGGGCGTTGAGGTCGAGCAGGCTGACCAGGGTCACGCTGGCCGGGCGGCCATAGTCGAACAGTTCGTTCAGCGCGGCGCGGATGGTGCGCCCGCTCATCAGCACGTCGTCGATCAGCACCAGATGCTGGCCCTCGATCTCGAACGGCAACTCGGACGGTTGAACCTGTGGGTGCAGACCGTTCTGGGTGAAGTCGTCACGGTAGAAGGAGACGTCGAGGATGCCAAGGGCGTCATCACGTCCCAGCGCCTGTAGCAGGGCCTGGGCGACCCAGACGCCGCCGGTGCGGATGCCGATGAAGCGCGGATCCAGAATCTGGCGTTGGTTCAGATGCCGGGTCAGCGCATTGGCCATGGCCGGCAGCAGGTCGTTGGGGTTCGGTAGCATGGCGAAACTCCTTGGTGCGGGCCGAGTCGCTCAGCCCGTGCAGTTTTCCTCTAGCCAGCCCTGCAGTAGCAGAGCGGCGGCAATGGCATCGACCGGGCGCTCACGATAACCCCCACTCTGGCCTTCGCGCAGGCGCTGGCCCTTGGCCTCGAAGGTGGTCAGGCGCTCGTCGTGGGTGTAGGCGGGCAGGTTGAAGCGGCCATTGAGGCGGCGGGCAAATTTCTCGGCGCGGGCGCTCATCTCGCTGGGCGTGCCGTCCATGTTCAGCGGCAGGCCGACTACCACGGCGTCCGGCTGCCACTCCTTGATCAGCGCTTCGACGCGGCTCCAGTCCGGCACGCCGTTCTGCGCCTTGAGCACGCACAGCTCACGGGCCTGGCCGGTGATCACCTGGCCGACGGCGACGCCGATCTGCTTGGTGCCATAGTCGAAGCCCAGCAACAGGCGCAGTGGCTTGTCACTCATCAGGCGTGCCCGACCTGCGAGGTCAGCAGGCTGAGGTTGACCCCCAGGCGTGCTGCCGCGGCATCGAGGCGCTGGTCAAAGGGCAGGTCGAAAAGAATGCTGCTGTCGGCGGGGCAGGTCAGCCAGGCGTTGTCGGCCAGCTCCGCTTCCAGTTGCCCGGCTTCCCAGCCGGCGTAGCCGAGGGTGATCAGGTACTTGTCCGGGCCAGTGCCATCGGCGATGGCGAACAGCACGTCCTGCGAAGTGGACAGGCCCAGTTCACCCAGCTCCAGGGTTGCCTGGAACTGCGGGCCGGCCGGGTGCAGGACGAAACCACGGTCGGTCTGCACCGGGCCGCCGGCGAAGATCGGCAGGCTGTGGCACAGCGCTGCGGGCTCTTCATCGGGGCGCAATTGTTCGAGCACTTCGGCCAGATTGAGGCCGTTGGGCTTGTTGATCACCAGGCCCATCGCGCCCTGCTCGTTGTGTTCGACCAGGTAGGTGACGGTCTGGGCAAAGTTCGGATCGGCCATGTGCGGCATGGCGATCAGAAAATGGTGCTTGAGCGAGATGGGGGCTGAGTTCTTCATGACGCCTAGTTTCAGCTTTAAGGCGCCGGGCTTCAAGCTGTAGGGCAGTTCAGCTGCAGGGCAGGGACGACGTGCAGGTAGCCCGGATGGAATCCGGGGTGGTGGTGAGGTTCCCGGATTTCATCCGGGCTACGGATAGCGGCGCAGGACAGGCCGCGTGTACCTCGGGACTAGTTGCTCGACAGCCGATCACCGCGCTCGAAGCGCCAGGTGCGGATGATTTCCAGGCGGTCGATATCGGCCAGGTCGCCGGTGAAGGGCGCATAGGGTGCGGCCAGGCGCACGATGCGTTGCGCGGCCTGGTCCAGTACGGCCTGGCCCGAGGACTCCAGCACCTGCACTTCATACAGTGAGCCATCGCGGTTGATCGACACCAGCAGGCGCAGGCTGCCGTAGATGCGCTGGCGACGGGCGTCGTCCGGATAATTGAGGTTGCCGATGCGTTCGACCTTCTTGCGCCACTCGTCCTTGTACCAGGCGCCCTTGTCGCGCATGGTCGAGGCGGCGTTGAGGCGGTGGATCTTCGGGCGCTTGGCGTAGGCCTGAACTTCCTGCGCCAGTTCGGCTTCCAGACTGGCGATTTCTGCCGAGAGCTGGGCAGAGTCGAATACCGGTGCCGGGCGCGTTTCCGGAACCGGTTTGGCTTCCTCGCGTTTGACCGGCGTCTTCTGTTGCTGTGGTGCGCGCGTGGCGACGGCCGCTTTGGGCGCTTCCTGCTTGGTGGCGGGTTGCTGCGGCGTCGCCGGCGGTGTGACCTTGCGCGCCTCGCTGTCCTGGAACGGGGCCTGCTCGGTGGTCTTGGGCGCAGCGGCGTGTTCCAGCGTGCCGCTGCCTTGCTGGTTGTCCTGGGCGAGAAAGTCCGCCTCCTTGGGCTTATCTTCGCTCTTGAAGGTCGACAGGGTGATTTCCAGCGTCTTGCTGATCTCCGGCGGCGACTCCAGGGTGAAGCCGATGCCAAGAATCAGTGCCACATGCAGGGCAGCGGCGAGAAACAGGGTGAACCCCAGGCGATCCGCCGGGCGGACGGTAGCGGAAGAGGTGGAGGGCGGGGTAGCGGCTGCGTTCATCGCGTATCGGGTCTGCGTTCGAATGGGGCGCAGTCTGCCGGGTAGCGGTGGGCGCCTGCAAGTTGCAGGCGCCAGGCTGCCACCTGCGTCAAGCTTTTAGCCCGCGCTTGCTGGCAATGCAGTCCATCAGGCGTTCACCGATACGAGTATCGAAAGCGGCATCGATCTCGCGGATGCAGGTCGGACTGGTGACGTTGATTTCCGTCAGGTGCTCGCCGATGACGTCGAGTCCGACGAATATCAGCCCTTTTTCGCGCAGGGTCGGGCCGACTGCAGTGGCGATCTCGCGGTCGCGTTCGGTCAGCGGCCTGGCTTCGCCACGCCCGCCTGCAGCCAGGTTGCCGCGGGTTTCTCCGGCGGCCGGGATGCGCGCCAGGCAGTAGGGTACCGGTTCCCCGTCTATCATCAGGATGCGCTTGTCGCCGTCCTTGATGGCCGGCAGATAGGCCTGCACCATGATCTGCTGCTGGCCGTGCAGGGTCAGGGTTTCCAGAATCACCGAGAGGTTGGGGTCGCCTGCGCGGTGGCGAAAGATCTGCGATCCGCCCATGCCATCAAGGGGTTTGAGAATGATGTCACGGTGCTCATCGGCAAACTGGCGCACAATATCGGCGCGCCGACTGACCAGGGTCGGCGGCGTGTATTGGGGAAACTGGGTGGCGAAGAACTTTTCATTGCAGTCGCGCAGGCTCTGCGGCCGATTGACCACCAGTACGCCGTCGCGCTCCGCCTGCTCGAGCAGGTAGGTGGAGTAGACGAATTCGTTATCGAAGGGCGGGTCCTTGCGCATGAGAATCACATCCAGCTCGGCGAGCGGGGTGTCCTGTTCCATGCCCAAGGTGAACCAGCGCTGCGGGTCATTGAACACTTCCAGTGGGCGCAGGCGGGCACGAGCCTGACCGCGAACCTGGTAGAGATCCTGCTGCTCCATGTAGAACAGCGACCAGCCGCGTGCTTGAGCGGCCAGCAACATGGCCAGCGAGCTGTCCTTCTTGAAGGAGATGCTGGCAATCGGATCCATGACGATCCCGAGACGAAGGCTCATGGGGGTAACTCTCCGCGAGATAAAGGTAGAGGCCGGGTTGGCCATGCCGTAAGAGGCTGTCAGGGTGGCGTCGGCCGGGGGCTTGGTCAAGGCCTGGCACTGTCCCGGCAGGCTTTATAGATTGCATCTGGAGAGTGTGCTAAAAAGGCCCGACGATTGGGTCAAGCCCCATCGGCGACTGGGCCTCAGGCATACTGATAACGCGAATATAACGACTCACCGAGGCGATGGTAGGGCGAACATGGAACAGCATTCCGAGGGTTTGAAAGTGATGGTGATCGACGACTCGAAAACGATTCGTCGCACCGCCGAAACTCTGCTGAAAAAAGTGGGTTGTGATGTCATCACCGCGGTCGATGGCTTCGATGCCCTGGCCAAGATTGCCGACACTCACCCGAGCATCATCTTTGTCGACATCATGATGCCGCGTCTCGATGGGTATCAGACCTGTGCCCTGATCAAGAACAACAGTGCCTTCAAATCCACCCCGGTGATCATGCTGTCCTCCAAGGATGGCCTGTTCGACAAGGCCAAGGGCCGCATCGTCGGTTCCGATCAATATCTGACCAAGCCCTTCAGCAAGGAAGAGCTGCTCGGTGCGATCAAAGCCCATGTACCGGACTTCACCCCGGTGGAACAAGCCTCCTGACGCACCGGCCTCACGGCCCCTGCGTCTCTTCTGCATTGGGAAACACCATGGCTCGAATTCTGATTGTTGATGACTCCCCGACCGAGATGTACAAACTGACCGCCATGCTGGAAAAGCACGGCCATCAGGTACTGAAGGCGGAAAACGGCGCCGACGGCGTTGCCCTGGCCCGCCAGGAAAAGCCGGACGCGGTGCTGATGGATATCGTCATGCCCGGTCTCAACGGTTTCCAGGCGACCCGTCAGCTGACCAAGGACGCTGAAACCAGCCACATCCCGGTGATCATCGTCACCACCAAGGATCAGGAAACCGACAAGGTCTGGGGCAAGCGCCAGGGCGCCAAGGATTACCTGACCAAGCCGGTCGACGAAGACACCTTGCTGAAAACTCTCAATGCGGTACTGGCCGGCTGACGCCGTGCTGTCCGCTCATTGAATAAAAAGAAGGCCACGGCTGGCATGTCGGACGCGCAGACTCCTTACCAGATCCTCCTCGAGATCGACCAGCGTTGCCGGGCCCTGGCGGCTGGCCTGCCGTCGCAACAGGCGGCGGTGCAGACCTGGAGCGGTATCGGCTTTCGCATGGGCGAGCGGTTCTTCGTCGCGCCGATGGGGGAGGTGGGCGAGGTCCTGCACGAACCGCGCTACACCCTGCTGCCGGGTGTGAAGAGCTGGGTCAAAGGGGTGGCCAACGTGCGTGGCCGCCTTTTACCGATCATGGACCTGTGCGGGTTCTTCGGTCATGAACTGTCGCCGCTGCGCAAGCTGCGGCGAGTCCTGGTGGTCGATCACCAGGAAATTTTCGCCGGCCTGACGGTCGACGAAGTTTTCGGTATGCAGCATTTCCCCGTGGATGCCTTCTCAGAACAACTGCCGCCTCTCGAGGCGAGCATTGCGCCGTTCATCCACGGTGTTTTTCAACGGGAACAGCCCTGGTTGGTGTTCAGCCCTCACGCGCTGACGGCCGATCCGGGCTTTCTCGATGTGTCCTATCAATAGATTTTCGGTTGGGTCGGTTCTTCCGGCTCTTTGGCGTTACATGGGAACCCTAGTGCGGTCGGTCCAGGCGGGGGCCAGATAATGAAAAAACTCAATGCAGGCAATTTATTGGCGGGGGCACGCAGCAGTACGCTGATCGCAGCGCTGTTCGTCGTGCTTATCGTTTCCATCGTGCTGTTGTTCGCGAACTTCGCCTACATCAACACCCAGTCCAACTACGATACCGAGTACATCAGTCACTCCGGTGAGCTGCGCGTGCTGTCCCAGCGTATCGCCAAGAACGCCACGGAAGCGGCGGCGGGTACTGCCGAAGCCTTCGGTCTGTTGCGCGATGCACGCAACGACTTCCAGCAGCGCTGGGGCTACCTTACCGATGGTGACGCCAGCAGCGGTTTGCCGCCGGCGCCGGAGTCGGTGCAGGCGCAGATGGCGGCGGTACAGCAGGACTGGGATAACCTGCGGCAGAACACCGACGCCATTCTCGCCAGCGAGCAGACCGTACTGTCGCTGCACCAGGTAGCCGCCACCCTGGCGGAAACCATTCCGCAGCTGCAGGTCGAGTACGAGGAAGTGGTCGACATCCTGCTGGAAAGCGGTGCGCCGGCCGCCCAGGTTTCCGTGGCCCAGCGTCAGTCGCTGCTGGCTGAACGTATCCTCGGTTCGGTGAACAAGGTACTGGCCGGTGACGAAGACTCGGTACAGGCCGCCGACATGTTCGGTCGTGATGCCAGCCTGTTCGGTCGTGTACTGGCGGCGATGCTCGAAGGCAACGCGGCAATGGAAATCAGCCAGGTCACCGACGAGGAAGCCCTCGAACGTCTGGCAGAGATTTCCGAGCTGTTCGAATTCGTATCCGGTTCGGTGGACGAGATTCTCGAGACCTCGCCGGAACTGTTCCAGGTGCGTGAATCGGCGAACTCGATCTTCACCGTGTCGCAGACCCTGCTGGACAAGGCGTCCGATCTGGCTGGGGGCTTCGAGGATCTGGCCGACGGCCGTGCGCTCAACACCCTGTTCGGCTATGTGCTGGGTGCTCTGGCGCTGGGTTCGATCATTCTCATCGGTCTGGTGATGGTGCGTGAAACCAACCGTCGTCTGGCCGAAACCGCCGAGAAGAACGAACGTAACCAGGCAGCGATTCTGCGTCTGCTCGATGAAATCGCCGACCTCGCCGACGGTGACCTGACCGTGGCTGCGACGGTAACCGAAGACTTCACCGGTGCCATCGCCGACTCCATCAACTACTCCATCGACCAGCTGCGCGACCTGGTGGCGACCATCAACCTGACCGCCGTTCAGGTAGCCGGTGCGGCCCAGGAAACCCAGGCCACGGCGATGCACCTGGCCGAAGCGTCCGAGCACCAGGCGCAGGAAATCGCCGGTGCCTCCGCGGCGATCAACGAGATGGCCGTGTCGATTGACCAAGTATCGGCGAACGCCTCGGAATCCTCCGCGGTAGCGGAACGTTCCGTAGCCATCGCCAACAAGGGCAACGAGGTCGTACACAACACCATCACCGGCATGGATAACATCCGTGAGCAGATCCAGGACACCTCGAAGCGGATCAAGCGCCTCGGTGAATCGTCCCAGGAGATCGGTGACATCGTAAGCCTGATTAACGACATTGCCGACCAGACCAACATCCTCGCACTGAACGCCGCGATCCAGGCGTCCATGGCCGGTGATGCGGGCCGCGGCTTCGCCGTGGTAGCTGACGAGGTACAACGCCTCGCAGAACGTTCCTCGGCGGCGACCAAGCAGATCGAGGCGCTGGTAAAAACCATTCAGACCGACACCAACGAAGCCGTTATCTCCATGGAGCAGACGACTTCCGAAGTGGTGCGCGGTGCCCGCCTGGCGCAGGACGCCGGTGTGGCACTGGAAGAGATCGAGAAGGTATCGAAGACCCTCGCGGCCCTCATCCAGAACATTTCCAACGCCGCCCGTCAGCAGGCCTCTTCGGCCGGCCACATTTCCAACACCATGAACGTGATCCAGGAGATCACCTCGCAGACGTCCTCGGGTACCACCGCCACCGCCAAGAGCATTGGTAACCTGGCCAAGATGGCCAGCGAGATGCGCAAGTCGGTGTCCGGCTTCACCCTGCCAGACGCCTGATAAAGGAGCGCGGAGGCTGGCTGCAGCCTCCGCATCACAGCCATGACCCAGGGCGAAGGTATGCAGTCAGCGGGCGTTTGGGCATTGCGCCCGGTGACCGATATGTCGCAAGCCGATTTCCACGACTGGCAGACGCTGCTTGAGGCGCGTACCGGTGTGGTGATCAGCGAGCAGCGGCGCGCATTCCTGCAGACCAACCTGAGTGCGCGCATGCGCGAACTGGGCGTCGAGGATTACGCCAGCTACTACCGTCAGGTTACCGACGGTCCGCGTGGCGCGGTGGAGTGGTCGACCCTGCTGGATCGACTGACCGTGCAGGAAACCCGTTTCTTCCGTCATCCGCCTTCCTTCGAGGTGCTCTCGCAGTACCTGCAGGAACGTCTGGCGGCAGGTCTGAGCAAACCCTGGGAGTTCTGGAGCGTGGGCTGCTCCAGTGGTGAGGAGCCTTATTCGCTGGCGATTCTGGCCGCCGAGGCCCTGCAGGGCAGCGAATTGCCCGAGCATTTCGCAGTGACCGGTACGGATATCAGTCAGGGAGCACTGAGCAAGGCGCGCGAGGCGTGCTATTCGGTGCGGCGTCTGGAGCAGGTGAATGACGAACTGCGCGAGCGCTACTTTCTTGCGCAGGCCGATGGACGTTTCAAGGTGGTACCGAGCCTGGCGGCGCGCGTGTGCTGCGCCCGGCTCAATGTGCTGGAACTGGCCAAGGCGCCGATGTCCGGCATGGACGTGATTTTCTGCCAGAACTTGCTGATCTATTTCCGCCGCTGGCGTCGCCGCGACATCCTCAACCGCCTGGCCGAGAGCCTGGCGCCGGGTGGCCTGCTGGTCGTGGGCGTGGGCGAAGTAGCCGGTTGGCAGCACCCGCAACTGGTGCCGGTGCCTGACGAGCGAGTTCTGGCGTTTACCCGCAAGGGATAAGGCCAAGTTTATGAGTGGAGTGGCTATGGGTGATCGGCATGATTATGTCGCCCTGGAGTGGGTCAAAGGCGAGATCGGGGAAACCCTGAAGCAGGCGCGGCAGGCCCTGGAGGCGTTCGTCGAGAACCCGCAGGACCCGACGCGCATGCGCTTCTGCCTGACCTACGTGCACCAGGTGCACGGCACCTTGCAGATGGTCGAGTTCTACGGCGCAGCGTTGCTCGCCGAGGAGATGGAGCAGCTGGCCAAGGCGCTGATGGAAGGTCGCGTGGCCAACCAGGGCGAAGCCCTGGAAGTGCTGATGCAGGCCATCCTGCAACTGCCGGTGTACCTCGACCGCATCCAGACCGCCCGTCGCGACCTGCCGATGGTCGTGCTGCCGCTGCTCAACGATCTGCGTGCCGCCCGTGGCGAGAAGCTGCTGTCGGAAACCAGCCTGTTCTCGCCGGACATGTCCGCGCGCCTGCCGGCACTGCCGGAAGGCAGCATGGCGCGTCTGCGTACCGCCGAACTGCCGGTGCTGCTGCGCAAACTGCGGCAGATGCTGCAGATGGCGCTGGTTGGGGTGATCCGCAATCAGGATCTGGCCACCAACCTCGGCTACATGGCGCGTGTTTTCGCTCGCCTGGAAAGCCTGTGCAAGGACGCCCCGTTGGGCGGCCTGTGGCAGATCGCCTCCGGCCTGGTCGAAGGCCTGGCCAATGGCAGCGTGGTCAACGGTACCTCCGTGCGCACGCTGCTGCGTCAGGTCGACAAGGAGCTCAAGCGCCTGGTCGAGCAGGGCGCCGATGGCATAAACCAGTCCGCGCCGGACGAACTGACCAAGAACCTGCTGTTCTACGTGGCCAAGGCGCCGGCGCAGTCGCCGCGTATTCGTGCGCTGAAGGAACAATACCGTCTCGACGAAGCGCTGCCCGACAACGAGGTGGTGGACGAAGAGCGTGCCCGTCTGGCGGGGCCCGACCGCGACGCCATGCGTTCGGTGGTCGCCGCGCTGTGCGAGGAGCTGGTGCGGGTCAAGGACAGCCTCGATCTGTTCGTGCGCAGCGATCGCAATCAGCCCGGCGAGCTGGACGCCTTGCTGGCGCCGCTCAAGCAGATCGCCGATACACTCGCGGTGCTGGGCTTCGGTCAGCCGCGCAAGGTGATTCTCGACCAGATCGACGTGGTCCACAGCCTGTCTCTCGGGCAGCGCGAACCCAATGACGCTGTACTGATGGACGTCGCTGGTGCGCTGCTCTACGTCGAGGCGACGCTGGCCGGCATGGTCGGTCCGAGTGACGACAGCCAGAACGAACAGAGCCATCTGCCGACCACCGACGTGGCGCAGATCCACCAGCTGGTGATCAAGGAAGCGCGCAATGGCCTGGAACAGGCCAAGGACGCGATCATCGAGTTCATCGCCTCGCAGTGGAACCACGAACACCTGGCCCGCGTGCCAGAGCTGCTGACCCAGGTCCGTGGCGGCCTGGCGATGATTCCGCTACAACGCGCCGCCGACCTGCTCAACGCCTGCAACCGCTACATTCAGGAGCAGCTGCTGGCACGCAAGGCCGTGCCCAACTGGCAGAGCCTGGATACCCTGGCCGATGCCATTACCAGCGTCGAGTATTACCTCGAGCGTCTGGCCGAGGACCATGGCACTCAGGGCGACCTGATTCTCGATGTCGCCGAGGAGAGCCTGGAGACCCTGGGTTACCCGCTCAAGGAAAAGCCTTCGATCCTCGACCGCGTCGAGCCGCAGCAAGAGAGCCTGGCGCCTCTGGCCGACCCGTTGCAGGAAATCGAACTGCTGGGCGCAGAGAGCGAGCAACTCGAAGAGCCGCTGGCAGAAATCGAGCCGCTGGAGTTCGAACTTTCTGAGCCTGACGACGAGGTTGCCGACCTGCAGTTGCCCGACGCCGAGCCCGAGCTGTCAGCTGCGAGCGAGACGGCCGACACCTTCACTTTCGAACTGGAGGAGCTCGAAGAGCTGCCGTCGCTACAGAGCGAAGAGATCGTTGCCGCTCCTTTGCTCGATGCCGAGCCGGAGCCTGCGCTGGAGCCGGAAGAACTGAGCCTGGACCCACTGGCCGAGACGCCGCAGTGGGACGAGCTGGAACTGGCGGATCTGGAACTGCCGGAAGTCGAACTGCCCAGCCCACCTGAAATCGTTCCGGAGATCGAGACACCGGCAGCGGAGAAGCCGCTGTCGATGGCTGACGTGATGGCTGCGCCGGTGCAGGCGATCAACCCGCCTGCTGCCGATGTGCCGCCGAGCCTGCTGCCGCCGCCCGCCGATGAAGAACCGGTGGACGAGGAGCTGCTGGAAGTATTCATCGAGGAAGCCGGTGAGGTGCTGGAAACCATCGCCGAGTACCTGCCGCAGTGGCAGGCCGACACCGACAACAAGGACGCGCTGATCGAAGTGCGCCGCGCCTTCCACACCCTCAAGGGTAGCGGGCGCATGGTGCGTGCGCTGATCATCGGCGAACTGGCCTGGTCCATCGAGAACCTGCTCAACCGCGTACTGGACCGCAGCATCGAGCCGAGTGAGTCGGTGCAGCAGGTGGTGCTAGACGTCGTGGCGCTGATGCCGGCGCTGGTCGAGGAGTTCGCCGCCAAGGCGCAGCGTCAGCGCGATGACGTAGACCTGTTGGCCGCCACCGCGCATGCCTTGGCCAAGGGGCTGACACCCCCAAAATCTGACGCCCCGGCCACCCCGCAGGTAGCCGAGCCGGTGGGCGTTGACCAAGCTACCGATGTCGCCGAGCCAATCGCTGTGCGCGACGACGAAGCGCTCGAAGGCGAGCCCCTCGACCCGCAGTTGCTGGAGATCTTCCGCAACGAGGCGGAGACCCATCTGGACACCCTGGTGGGCTTTCTCGCCGACTGCGCGCAGGAACTGCCGCAACCGGTGACCGACGACCTGCAGCGCGCCCTGCATACGCTCAAGGGCAGTGCCTACATGGCCGGCATCCTGCCGGTGGCGGAAATCGCCGCGCCGCTGGAAAAGCTGGTCAAGGAGTTCAAGACCAACCTGATTCAGGTGGATCTGGCTGCCGCCGAGCTGCTCAGCAGCGCCGAAGGCCTGTTCCGCACCGGTCTCGATAACCTGCAAAGCCAGCCGCTGGCGCCCATTCCCGGTGCCGAGGCGTTTCTGGCACGTGTTCAGGCGCTGCATCAGGAGCGTCTGGCCAATGCCGAAAACGAGCGTATGGCGCAAAGCGGCGAGAGCCGCGATCCGCAGCTGATCAGCATCTTCCTCGCCGAGGGTATGGACATCCTGCTGGACGCCGAAGACCTGCTGCGCAAATGGCGCGAGCATCCGTCCGAGCGTCAGGAACTCTCTGCCCTGTTGGAAGAGCTGACCACCCTTGGCCGTGGTGCCGAGATGGCCGAGCTGCCACAGATCGACGAACTGTGCGAAGCCCTGCTGGACCTTTACGGCGCCGTTGAAGAAGGCAGCCTGGCCGTCAGCGAGCGCTTCTTCGACGAAGCGGAAAAGGCTCACGAAGCGCTGATCGGCATGATGGATCAGGTCGCCGCCGCCTTGCAGGTCAGCCCGCAACCCGAGCGGGTGCAGGCGCTGCGCAACCTGCTCAGTGAAGCCATCGATCCGAATACCCTGGCCTTGCTGACGCCTGGCGCCGAGGGGCTGGAAATCACCGAACTCGATCAGGCCATGGTCGAGCTGGAGCAGGCTGATAGCGAGCCGCAGAGTCTGGATGAGCCGCTTGCCGAGACGGAAGTCACCGAGGATGCGGTCGAAGCACCGCAGGCCGAAGCGCAGGTCGAAGACGACCCGAGCGAGGCCGACGCCGAACTCGACGAGGAAATGGTGGAGATCTTCCTCGAAGAGGCTGTGGACATTCTGGAGAGTGCCGGCCAGGCGCTGGAGCGCTGGCTCGGCGAGCCGGACAACACCCTGCCGTTGTCCTCGCTGCAGCGCGACCTGCATACCCTCAAGGGCGGCGCGCGCATGGCCGCGATTCGCCCGATCGGTGACCTGGGCCACGAGCTGGAGTCGCTCTACGAAGGCCTGGTCGACCGCCGTTACAACCACTCGCCGGAGTTGGGCAGCCTGCTGCAGCAAAGCCATGACCGTCTGGCACAGATGCTCGATCAGTTGCAGGCACGCCGTCCTCTGGTGTCAGGGGAAGACCTGATTCAGGCGATCCGTCAGTTCCGTCAGAGCGGCACGCCGCAGAGCCTGTCGGCCGCTGTCGCTCAAATCGAGCCTGAGCCGGACGACCAGCCCATCGAGGCAGCCGACGCGCAAACCGAAAGCTTCGAGCTGCCACCGCTGGCCTTGGTCGAGGACGAGATTCTGCTCGATGAGCAGCCACAGGCCGAGCCCGAGGCGGAGTTGCCGCTGATCGATGAAGTCGAGTGGGTGCTGCCCGAAGAGCAGCCGCTGGCGCGCGAAGCTGTTGCCGAGCCCGAGCCCGAGCCCGAGCCCGAGTCGCAGAGCGCAACGCTGGCCAACTGGCACGATGAGCGTGATCCAGAACTGGTGGAAATCTTCCTCGAGGAAGGGTTCGACATCATCGATAGCGCGGGTGCCGCATTGCAGCGCTGGATGACCGATGTTGACAACAGCCTGGAGCTGGAGGCTCTGCAACGCGACCTGCATACCCTCAAGGGTGGTGCGCGCATGGCCGAGATTCGCGAGATTGGCGATCTGGCCCACGAACTGGAATTCCTCTACGAAGACCTCGGCAATGGCCGCCTGCGCGCCAGCCCCGAACTGTTCACCCTGCTGCAGGCCTGCCACGACCGTCTGGCCGAAATGCTCGAAGCCGTGCGTGGTCAGCGCGCGGTGCCGCAGGGCGATGCCCTGATCGAGACCATCAAGCGCTTCCGGGCCAACCCTGACGAGCAGCTCAGCATGCCGTCGTCGGTGCAGCTCAAGGCCGTGGTCGAGAGCGACGAAGGCGAAGATGCGGACAGTGACATCCTCGATATCTTTCTCGAGGAGGCCGACGACCTGCTCGAGGCGATGGAATCCGCCGTCGGGCGCTGGGAAGAACAGCGTGATGACGGCAACGCCATCGACGAGATGCTGCGTATCCTGCACACCCTCAAGGGCGGCGCACGTCTGGCCGGGCAGAAGCGCCTCGGCAATCTGAGCCACGACCTGGAGCAGCATCTGACCGAGGCCTTGCAACAGGGCGCGCCCTGGCCCGACAGCCTGTTGCTGGACGTGCAGTCCGGTTTCGAAGGGCTGCAGCAGGAGGTCGACCTGCTACGCCAGCGCCTCAGCGCCAGCCTTGCCGACGAGCCGCTAGTGGCGCCCGTGGTCGAGGCAGAGCCTGAATCGCCTACGGTCGCCACCCTGCGCAACCCCATCGTCGCGGCCAGTGAAACGCCGGCCCAGGTACAGGCGCCCACGGTCCTGCCGTTCGTGCAGCGGGCCCAGGCGGCCGCTCAGGAAGCCGCCGCGCGTCGCGCGCCGCAGGAGCTGGTCAAGGTGCCGGCCGAGTTGCTCGAAGGCCTGGTCAACCTGGCCGGTGAAACCTCGATCTTCCGTGGCCGTGTGGAGCAACAGGTCAGCGATGTCAGCTTCACCCTGAGCGAGATGGAAGCGACCATCGACCGGGTCCGCGACCAGCTGCGTCGTCTCGATACCGAAACCCAGGCGCAGATTCTCAGCCGTTACCAGGCCGAGGCCGAGCGCGCCGGTTACGAAGACTTCGACCCGTTGGAGATGGACCGTCACTCGCAGCTGCAGCAGCTGTCCCGCGCGCTGTTCGAGTCCGCCTCCGACTTGCTCGATCTGAAGGAAACCCTGGCGGCGAAGAACCGCGACGCCGAGACCCTGCTGTTGCAACAGGCGCGGGTCAATACCGAGCTGCAGGAAGGCCTGATGCGCACCCGCATGGTGCCGTTCGATCGCCTGGTGCCGCGTCTGCGCCGTATCGTGCGTCAGGTGGCCGGTGAGCTGGGCAAGCAGGTCGAGTTCGTCGTCGGCAACGCCGATGGGGAAATGGACCGCACCGTGCTCGAGCGCATCGTCGCGCCGCTGGAACACATGCTGCGCAACGCCGTCGACCATGGCATCGAACTGGCCGATGCGCGCCGCGCTGCCGGCAAGCCGGATACCGGCACCATTCGCCTCAATCTCGGCCGTGAGGGCGGCGATATCGTCCTGACCCTGGAAGATGACGGCGGCGGTATCCGTCTGGAGGCCGTGCGCCGCAAGGCCGTCGAACGTGGTCTGATGGACGCCGACAGCGACCTGAGCGATCACGAGGTGCTGCAGTTCATCCTCGAGGCCGGGTTCTCCACCGCGGAGAAGGTCACGCAGATTTCCGGGCGTGGCGTCGGTATGGACGTGGTGCACTCGGAGGTCAAGCAGCTCGGCGGCTCGATGAGCATCGACTCGACACTGGGCCAGGGCACGCGCTTCACCATTCGCCTGCCGTTCACCGTGTCGGTCAACCGCGCGCTGATGGTCTACTCCGGGGAAGATCTCTACGCCATTCCGCTGAATACCATCGAAGGTATCGTGCGCGTCTCGCCCTACGAGCTGGAGGCCTATTACGCCCCCGATGCACCGCGTTTCGAGTACGCCGGGCAGGCTTACGAGCTGAAGTACCTGGGCGACCTGCTGAACAATGGTCAGCAACCCAAACTGGTGGGCCAGAGCCTGCCGCTGCCGGTGATTCTGGTGCGCTCCAGCGAGCATGCCGTGGCGGTGCAGGTAGACAGCCTGGCCGGCTCGCGCGAGATCGTGGTGAAGAGCCTTGGCCCGCAGTTCGCCGGGGTGAATGGCATCTCCGGGGCGACCATCCTCGGCGACGGTCGCGTGGTGGTGATTCTCGATCTGCTGGCGACCATCCGTGTGCTGCACGCGCATCTGCAGAGTCAGCTGATGCCGCGCCTGGCCTCGCGCCCGATGGCGGCCAACGAGGAGGTGGAAGTCGACCGTCCGACCCTGGTCATGGTGGTGGACGACTCGGTCACCGTGCGCAAGGTCACCAGCCGCCTGCTCGAACGCAACGGCATGAACGTGGTCACCGCCAAGGACGGGGTGGACGCCATCGCCCAACTGCAGGAGCACAAGCCCGACATCATGCTGCTGGACATCGAGATGCCGCGCATGGATGGTTTCGAGGTGGCCACCCTGGTGCGTCACGACGAGCGCCTGAAGGATCTGCCGATCATCATGATCACCTCGCGTACCGGCGAGAAGCACCGCGAGCGGGCCATGGCCATTGGCGTCAACCAGTACCTCGGCAAGCCCTATCAGGAGTCCTTGCTGCTCGACACCATTGCTCAGTTGGTGGATAGCCACCGGGTCAAACGGACATGACGGAAAAATCCTCCGCGCGTATCGCAGTAATCGCCGACACCTCGCTGCAGCGCCACGTGCTGCAGCAGGCATTGGCCGGTGGCGGCTATCAGGTGGTGCTCAACAGCGACCCGGCACGCCTTGACGAGCAGGCACTGGCAGCCTGCGACACCGACCTGTGGCTGGTAGACCTGGCCCAGTCGGAAGATTCGCCGCTGGTCGACAGCCTGCTGGAGCGCGCCAGCGCCCCGGTGCTGTTCGGCGAAGGCCACGCGCCCGAGCGTCATTCGGAAAACTACCCGCGTTGGGAGCGCAGCCTGTTCGGCAAACTCAAGCGTCTGGTCGGCGATCCGACCCAGGCGGTCGGGCCGAGCCTGCAGGCGCTGCTCGACGAGGCGCAGCGCCCTGCGCGCCTGGAACTGCCGCAGGCGCTGGCCAACACCCCGCTGAAGGCCGGCGAGCCGGCACGTCAGGTATGGCTGCTGGCGGCCTCGCTGGGCGGCCCTGCGGCGGTCAAGGCCTTCCTCGATGCGCTGCCGGGCGGCCTGCCCATTGGGTTCATCTATGCCCAGCACATCGACGCCAGTTTCGAGGTGGCGTTGCCGCAGGCGGTCGGTCGCCACAGTCAGTGGCACGTCAACACGGCGCGCCAGGGCGATCCGGTGCGTTGCGGCGAGGTAGTGGTGGTACCGATCACCCGCGAGCTGGGCTTTGCCGACGACGGCGCGATGCAGATTGCCGAGCGCGGCTGGCCGGAGCCCTACAGCCCTTCCATCGATCAGATGATGCTCAACCTGGCACAGCAGTTCGGTGCCCAGTGCGGCGTCATCGCGTTCAGTGGCATGGGCAGCGATGGCAGTGCCGCCGCCGCCTACGTCAAACGCCAGGGCGGGGTGATCTGGACTCAGCGCGCCGACAGCTGCGCCAGCCCGAGCATGCCGGACAGCCTGCGCGAGGGCGGCTACAGCAGCTTCAGCGCCGACCCGCGCGAGCTGGCCGTGGCCCTGGTCAATCACCTCGCCGAACATTGCAGTTGAGGACGTTTCAATGAGCCAAGCCGTCGCCACCCAGAACACCGCCGCCGGTCTAACCGGCCTGCTGGTGCCTCTGGCCGACCGCACCCTGCTGCTGCCCAACGTGGCGGTGGCGGAACTGATTCCCTATCGTGCCCCGCAAGTCAGCGAGGGCACGCCCGACTGGTTTCTCGGCCAGATTGCCTGGCGCGATCTGCGTTTGCCGCTACTGTCCTTCGAGGCTGCCAGTGGTGGCCAGGCGCAGGTCGCCAGCGGTGCCCGCGTGGCGGTGATCAACGCCCTGGGTGGTCGGCCCAAGGTCAAGTTCATCGCTCTGTTGGTGCAGGGTATTCCGCGTTCGCTGAAAGTCGGCAGCGACCTGCCTGCGGCCGATGCCGAACTGGCGCCGCTGGAGCTGGGCGCCGCACGCGTCGGTGACGAGGTTGTGCGTATTCCGGATCTGGCGGCACTGGAGCAACTGCTCGCCGATGCCGGCCTGATCTGACGGAATCCTGCGCTCAGGCGAGCGCCCATGAAAAAGCCCCGGCATTGCCGGGGCTTTTTCGCTACTGCTGTCAGGCTATCAGCGCTGCGGTTGCTGCGCTTCGGTCTTGTTCGCAGTCAGGTTTTCTTCCGAGGTCCAGTAATCGGCATTGGTGATGCCGAGTTTCTCCGGATTGAACACCGGATCCTTGCCCTCGTCCAACTGCTGCTCGTAGTCCTTCAGGCACTTGTAGGCAACCTTGTGCATCAGCAGGATGGCGATGATGTTCAGCCAGGCCATCAGGCCCACACCGAGGTCGCCCAGATCCCAGGCGAAGGTTGCGGTGTGCACGGTGCCGTAGACGGTAGCCGCGATGATGCCGAACTTCAGCAGCAGGGTGAGGATGGGGCGCTTCACCTTGCGGTTGATGTAGGCAATGTTGGTCTCGGCGATGTAGTAGTACGCGAGGATGGTGGTGAAGGCGAAGAAGAACAGGGCGATGGCGACGAAGGCATTGCCGAAGCCGGGCATCATGTTTTCCATCGCAGTCTGTACGTAACCCGGGCCTGCGGCGACGCCGGCGATACCGGTGAACATCGCGCTGCCATCGGGTGCCTGGACGTTGTACTGACCGGTGATCAGCAGCATGAAGGCGGTGGCAGAGCAGACGAACAGGGTGTCGATGTAAACCGAGAAGCCCTGAACCAGGCCCTGCTTGGCCGGGTGGCTGACGGCAGCGGCGGACGAGGCGTGCGGACCGGTACCCTGACCGGCTTCGTTGGAGTACACGCCGCGCTTGACGCCCCACTGGATGGCCAGGCCGACGATGGCGCCGAAGCCGGCCTCAAGGCCGAAGGCGCTCTTGACGATCAGCATCACGACTTCCGGCAGCTGAGTGATGTTCAGCAGGATGATCACCAGCGCTACCAGGATGTAGCCCAGCGCCATGAACGGTACGACCACCTGAGTGAAGTGGGCGATACGCTTGACGCCACCGAAGATGATCAGGCCGATCAGCACGGCCAGTACGGCGGCGGTGACGTTCGGGTCGATGCCGAATGCGGTGTTGACGCTGGAGGCGATGGAGTTGGCCTGTACGCCCGGCAGCAGCAGGCCGCAGGCGAATACGGTGACGATGGCGAACAGCCAGGCGTACCACTTCAGACCCAGGCCGCGCTCGATGTAGAAGGCCGGGCCGCCGCGGTACTCACCGTTGAGCTTTTCCTTGTACACCTGACCGAGGGTCGACTCGACGAACGCCGAGCTGGCGCCGAGGAAGGCGACCATCCACATCCAGAACACGGCACCCGGACCACCGAAGGTGATGGCGGTGGCCACACCGGCGATGTTGCCGGTACCGACGCGACCGGCGAGGGTCATGGTCAGAGCCTGGAAGGAGGTGATGCCATGCTCGTCGGTCTTGCCGGTGAACATCAGGCGAATCATTTCTTTGAAGTGGCGAACCTGGAGGAAGCGGCCGCGCAGGGAGAAGTAGAGACCAACGCCGAGACATAGATAGATCAGCGCCGGGCTCCAGACCAGACCGTTTAGGGTCGAGACCAGTTCGTTCATGCAATGCTCCTGGGCATGCGGCCGCCTTTTGGGCGGTGCCGAGGCCCGTTGTTTGTTATTGGAAGAGAACGACGCTGCGGGGCGCCGGCCTCGGCCGCGCGCGGGTCGCTGGTGAGCGGGTCGCGCGTGCGGCGCGCAGAGCATGACAAAGACTGCCCGTCTTGCAATCTCTTGAGGTCACATTTAGTTACGCTAAGGCGACATTTTTCGCCTACAGGTCTCCCCAGAGCTGCTGAGCGACACTCAAAGCGACCACTGGAGCCGTTTCGGTGCGCAAAACGCGCGGTCCAAGGCGGGCGGCATGGAAGCCAGACTGCCTGGCCTGATCCACCTCTGCATCGCTCAAACCGCCTTCGGGGCCGATCAAAAACGCCAGTGAGCGCGGCGGGACATGGCCGACCCAGGGTTCGGCGACCGGGTGCAATACCAGTTTCAGGTCGGCTTCGATCTGCTGCAGCCAGGCGTTCAGTTCCAGCGGCGCGTGGATCACCGGCAGCACCGAACGGCCGCATTGCTCGCAGGCGCTGATCGCCACCTGACGCCAATGGGCCATGCGCTTGTCGGCGCGTTCGTCCTTCAGGCGCACCTCGCAGCGCGCGGAGACGATCGGGGTGATTTCGCTGGCCCCGAGCTCGGTGGCTTTCTGAATCGCCCAATCCATGCGCTCGCCGCGCGACAGGCCCTGGCCCAGATGGATACGCAGCGGCGATTCGCTCAGCCCGGCGATGGCTTCGCGCAGTTCGACGCGCACGCTCTTCTTGCCCACCTCGATCAGTTCGCCGAGGTATTCCTGGCCGCTGCCGTCGAACAGCTGTACGGCATCGCCCGCCGCATGGCGCAGCACGCGGCCGATGTAGTGGGCCTGGGCCTCGGGCAGTTCATGCTGGCCGAGGGACAGCGGGGCATCGATAAAGAAGCGGGATAGGCGCATGGGAAAAGGCTTCAGGCGGCAGGCTACAGGTGGGCGGAGTGTATCGCCTGTGGCCTGTAGCCTGAAGCCTGTGGCCGCTTTTAGCCCGGGTCGCGATGGTCCGGGTAGTGGCTGCTATCTACCGCCACGCTGACCGACTCACGGGTGGCGATATCGATGCCTTCGCTGGCCACCTCGGCGAGGAAATCGATTTCCTCGGGACTGATCACGTAGGGCGGCAGGAAATACACCACGCTGCCAAGGGGGCGCAGCAGTGCGCCGCGTTCCAGTGCGTGCTGGTACACACGCAGTCCGCGTCGTTCCTGCCAGGGGTAGGCGGTCCTGGCGGCTTTGTCCTGCACCATCTCGATGGCCAGGGCCATGCCGGTCTGGCGCACTTCGGCGACATGCGGGTGATCGGCCAGGTGCGCAGTGGCGCTGGCCATGCGTGCCGCCAGGGCCTTGTTGCGTTCGATCACATCGTCGTCACGGAAGATATCCAGGGTCGCCAGCGCGGCGGCGCAGGCCAGCGGGTTGCCGGTGTAGGTGTGCGAGTGAAGGAAGGCGCGCAGCGTCGCGTAGTCGTCATAGAAGGCGCCGTAAACGTCGTCGGTGGTCAGCACCGCGGCCATTGGCAGGTAGCCGCCGGTCAGCGCCTTGGACAGCACCAGAAAGTCGGGAGTAATCCCGGCCTGCTCGCAGGCGAACAGGGTGCCGGTGCGGCCGAAGCCGACAGCAATTTCGTCATGTATCAGGTGCACGCCATAGCGGTCGCAGGCCTCGCGCAACAGCTTGAGGTAGATCGGGTGGTACATGCGCATGCCGCCGGCGCCCTGGATCAGCGGTTCGACGATCACCGCGGCAACCTCATGGTGGTGCTCGGCCAGCGTCTGCTCCATATGGGCGAACATGACGCGCGAATGCTCCTCCCAGCTCACGCCGTCGGGGCGCAGGTAGCAGTCCGGGCTGGGCACCTTGATGGTGTCGAGCAGCAGCGCCTTGTAGGTGTCGGTGAACAGCGACACGTCGCCCACCGACATCGCCGCCACGGTTTCGCCGTGGTAGCTGTTGGTGAGGGTGACGAAGCGTTTCTTGCCGGCCTGGCCGTTGTTGAGCCAGTAGTGAAAGCTCATCTTCAGCGCCACCTCGATGCCCGACGAGCCGTTGTCGGCATAGAACACCTTGTTCAGCCCGGGCGGAGTGATCTGCACCAGGCGCTCGGACAGTTCGATGACTGGCTGATGGGTGAAGCCGGCGAGCATGACGTGCTCCAGGCTCTCCAGCTGCTCGCGGATACGCGCGTTGATGCGCGGGTTGGCGTGGCCGAAGACGTTCACCCACCAGGAGCTGACTGCGTCCAGGTAGCGCTTGCCTTCGAAGTCTTCCAGCCAGACACCGGAGGCCTTGCGGATCGCCACCAGGGGCAGGCGCTCATGGTCCTTCATCTGCGTGCAGGGGTGCCACAACACGTCAAGGTCGCGTTGCATCCAGTGGTCGTTCAGGCTCATGAAGAATCTCCCAGTATCCAGCGCCACAGCCTACCAGAAGGTGTCCGGGATACACGGCTGATCCGGCATGACCCGCTGTCCGTATCGCTGATGGGGCATTTTGCGCAGGTGGCGTGCGCTAAGCGGGTGGCCTGAAAAAACTCGAAATGAGATATCGTTTTTATCGATCTTTCATAGCGAAATTTTCCGCTTTAAATCGATATATTTACCGTTAGTCTTGCTCGGAATCTGGATCAGGAAAGTCCCTCATGCAATGGCGCAACACCTCTGCTCGTTATGGTCTGGTCAGCGTGCTGCTGCACTGGCTGGTCGCGCTGGCCGTATTCGGTCTGTTCGGCCTTGGCTTTTGGATGGTGGGGCTCAGCTATTACGATCCGTGGCGCCAGAGTGCGCCCGACCTGCACAAGAGCATCGGTATTGTGCTGTTCGCAGTCATGCTGCTGCGCGTGCTTTGGCGTGTCCTCAACCCGGCGCCGGCGGCCCTGAGCAGCCATGGCCCGCTTACTCGCCTGGCCTCCAAGCTCGGGCATGGCGCGCTCTACCTCGGGCTGTTCGGCGTGATGATCTCCGGTTATCTGATCTCCACCGCCGATGGCCGTGGCATTGAGGTATTCGGGCTGTTCAGCGTGCCGGCAACCCTGACGGGTATTGCGCAGCAGGAAGATATCGCGGGTGCCGTCCATGAGTACCTGGCCTGGGGCCTGGTGATCTTCGCCGTTGTGCATGGCCTGGCCGCACTCAAACATCATTTCATCGACCGCGACAGCACTCTGCTGCGGATGTTCGGGCGCTGACGCATTTCATAACCCGGGCCAAGGCCCGACTAGATCGACAACCTCGCAAGGAGAACACCCCATGTTGAAGAACGCCCTCGCTGCACTGGTTCTGGGCTCCGCTCTGATCGGCGGTCAGGCCATGGCAGCCGACTACGTTATCGACAAGCAAGGCCAGCACGCTTTCGTCAACTTCAAGATCAGCCATCTGGGCTACAGCTGGCTGTACGGCACCTTCAAGGACTTCGACGGCAAGTTCAGCTTCGACGCCGACAAGCCCGAGGCGAGCAAGGTCAGCGTGACCCTGAAGACCGCCAGCGTCGACACCAACCACGCCGAGCGTGACAAGCACATCCGCAGCGCCGATTTCCTCAACGCCAGTAAGCACGACACTGCGACCTTCGAGTCCACTTCGGTCAAGTCCACCGGTGAAGGCACTGCCGACGTTACCGGTAACCTGACCCTGAATGGCGTGACCAAGCCGGTCGTCATCGCCGCCAAGTTCATCGGTGAAGGCAAGGACCCGTGGGGCGGCTACCGCGCCGGCTTCGAAGGCACCACTACCCTGAAACTGAAGGATTTCGACATCGCCATGGACCTCGGCCCGGCTTCGGAAACCGTCGAGCTGATCATCTCGATCGAAGGTATTCGTCAGTAAAGAAAACGGCCGCTAGCGGCCATCTGATGACCCTCTCCCATTTATGGGGCGAAGAGGCGTGCTTTTGGAGGCACCGCCTCCTACGCCGATGAGCGCCTGATCGCTGGCGATCAGGCAGGGGCGCGGAGCGGGGTGCCCGAACGGCGGGAGAGGGCTGGTTCTCCACTGGTCTCTCCCCCTAAACAAAAACGCCGCCCATCGGGCGGCGTTTTCGTTTGCGCGTCAGCTTACTCGTCGCGGTTGCGCGTGAGCAGTGCCGGCTTCTCGCCACGCGGACGGGTGCTGTTGCTCAGCTCGTCGAGTTGCTCGGCGGTGGGGAAGCGATCCAGGCGCGAGCCCTTGTGCATGATGATCGGCTGCTTCTCGCGCGGGTTGCGTACGGCCGCATCGGAGCGTGGCAGCTCGTCACGGTCGAGCGAGGTGATGCGACCATCATGGGCAGGACGAGCGCGGCCACGGTTGCCACCGTTACGGCCCTGACCGCCTTGGCCGGCCTGGCCTCCGCCCTGACGACGGCTCTTGCCCGCGCCATTGCCGCCGCCGTTGTTGTTGCGCGGCCCTTTGCCGTTCTGCCGAGGCTGACCCTGGGCCGCAGCGTTGGCTGGCGCGCCACCGGAGCGGCGGCCACGACCCTGCTGCTTGTTCTGGTTGGGGCTGACGTAGTCGACACGGTTACCGAAGTTGTCGATTTCATCGTCGAGAAACTCTTCCGGGTCGCGATCCGGTGGCAGCGGCGGGATCGCTGCGGCGGCCTGGGGCTGGCTTTCGTTGCGCGGTTTCTGACCGCGGCGCTTCTGGCCTTGCGGCTTGGCCTTCTGTTCCTTGCCGCTGTCCTTGCCCTTGTCCTTGCGACCGCTGGCGTGGCGCTCGCCCTTGGGCTTTTCGCCACCTTCGGCTTTCTGTTTCTTCTGCCCGGCGTTGCGCGGTTGGCGTGGCTCGCGCACTTCCGGGCGCTCCGCTTCCACGGAGCTGGCATCGAAGCCCATCAGATCGCCATCGGGGATCTTCTGCTTGGTCATGCGCTCGATGCTTTTCAGCAGCTTCTCTTCATCCGGGGCGACCAGCGAGATCGCCTCACCGCTACGCCCGGCGCGACCGGTACGGCCGATGCGGTGGACGTAGTCCTCCTCGACATTGGGCAGTTCGAAGTTGACCACATGCGGCAGTTGATCGATGTCCAGACCGCGAGCAGCGATATCGGTGGCGACGAGGATGCGCACCTTGTTCGCCTTGAAGTCGGCCAGGGCCTTGGTGCGTGCGTTCTGGCTCTTGTTGCCGTGGATCGCGGCAGCCGGCAGGCCATGCTTTTCGAGATACTCGGCGAGGCGGTTGGCGCCATGCTTGGTGCGGGTGAATACCAGCACCTGCTCCCAGGCCCCCTGGGTGATCAGGTGGGCGAGCAGGGCGCGCTTGTGGCTGGCGGCCAGGCGGAATATACGCTGTTCGATACGCTCGACCGTGGTGTTCGGCGGGGTGACCTCGATGCGCTCGGGGTTGTGCAGCAGCTTGCCGGCCAGATCGGTGATGTCCTTGGAGAAGGTCGCCGAGAACAGCAGGTTCTGGCGCTGCGCCGGCAGGCGTGCCAGCACCTTCTTCACGTCATGGATGAAACCCATGTCGAGCATGCGGTCGGCTTCGTCCAGTACCAGGATTTCCACGTGGGACAGATCGACGCTGCCCTGGCCGGCCAGGTCGAGCAGACGGCCCGGGCAGGCGACGAGCACGTCGAC
The DNA here is from genome assembly GCF_018221585.1 of Pseudomonas sp. KB-10. NCBI lineage: Bacteria > Pseudomonadati > Pseudomonadota > Gammaproteobacteria > Pseudomonadales > Pseudomonadaceae > Pseudomonas > Pseudomonas sp. KB-10. Next base: position 441,553 of record NZ_QYYB01000001.1, on the reverse strand, counting down.
ACCCTTGGCCAGTGCCTGGACCTGTGGGTTCATGCCGACACCGCCGAAGATGCAGGCGCTGACGAATTTCAGGTCACGCGCATAGATCTTGAAGCTGTCGTGGACCTGGGCGGCCAGCTCGCGGGTGGGGGTCAGCACCAACACGCGCGGTTGTTTCGGGCCGTGGCGCTGTTCGCGGTCCGGGTGGCCGGCTGGGAACAGACGCTCGAGAATCGGCAGGGCGAAGCCTGCGGTCTTGCCCGTGCCCGTCTGGGCCGCCACCATGAGATCGCGACCTTGCAACACGGCGGGAATGGCCCGCTGTTGCACCGGAGTGGGCTGGGTGTAGCCGGCGGATTCGATCGCACGGACTAGAGCCTCGGAGAGACCGAGGGAAGCAAAGGACATGGGCAATCCTGTACGTAGTGAGGGCGTGGCCCTATGGGGTGATATTGCCTGGCTTGAATCATGCGTGGGGCGCGTGATCCCGTCCGGTACTGCTGGCTTCTGGGAGCTAGCATCCGGGCGCAAGCCTGGCGGGAAGCCCCGAGTATAACAGAGCTTATGGCATGCGCAGCTACCAGCCCGTCGGTTGGTTCACGGTCTGAGGTTCTCGGGGATGGTGTAGCGTCGCTGCAGTTCGGCGTAGGCCGGTTCACGCTTGAAGCGTCGCAACTCGCGGGCGAAGTCGGCGGCCAGACTCGCGAACGCCGGGTCCTTGCGCAATGCCAGATACAGGCGGTCATGGCCGATGGCCTTGCGGTTGTAGTCGATTTGTTCGAGCAGGCCCAGTTGTGCGCCCAGGTAGAGCCCGGCGCGACGATCGCTGACCACCAGGTCGACCCGGTGACGAATCAGTTTGCCCAGGTTGGCTTCATGGGTCGGCGCCTCCTCGCGGCTGAACAGGGTCGAGGTACGGAAGCTTTCATTGGCGTACCAATACCCGGGCGAGATGCCGACCACCAGATCGCGCAGGTCTTCCAGGCGTTCATAGGGATAGGGGCGATTGCGCGCGTGAAACAGCACGAATTCGACGTCGCTCAGTGGCTCTTCGACGAAGCGCATGCTCGCTTCACGTTCTGGCAGATGAAAAATGTCCAGAATGCCGTCGGCTAGCCCCTGCTCCAGTGCCAGCAGGCAGCGCTTCCAGGGCAGGAACTGCAGGTCGAACTCGATACCCAGGCGGCGCAGGACCTCGCGGGTGATCTCATAGTCGAGGCCGGCCGCCTGGCCATTTTCTTCATAGACATACGGCGCCCAGGCTTCCGTAACCAGGCGCAACGTTTCTCCGCGCGCGGAGAACGCGATGGAGCCTATCAGCAAAATGGCGACGAGCTGGCGCTGGATAGATGGCATTGCGCCAGATTAGCGATTTTGCCCGCGCCCCGGAAGCCTGCTTATTGCTCAGTCCACTACCCGGTAGCAAGGCTCGTAGGCGCTGCCGCCTGGCAGCTTCATGCGATGCTGCTCGACGAACGCCTGCAGCAGGCGATCCAGCGGACGCATGATGGTGGTTTCGCCACGGATCTCGTACGGGCCATGTTCCTCGATCAGGCGGATGCCGTTCTCCTTGACGTTGCCGGCGACGATGCCGGAGAAGGCGCGGCGCAGGTTGGCAGCCAGGTGGTGCAGCGGCTGCTCGCGGGTCAGGTTGAGGCTGGCCATGGCTTCATGGGTCGGTTCGAACGGGTGCTGGAAGCTCTCGTCGATCTTCAGCAGCCAGTTGAAGTGGAAGGCGTCGTTGCGCTCGCGACGGAACTGGCGCACGGCCTTGATGCCGACCGCCATTTCGCGGGCCACTTCGGCCGGGTCGTTGACGATCATGCGGTAGCGCTGCTGCGCCGCCTCGCCCAGGGTAGCGCCGATGAAGTCATGCAACTGCTGCAGGTAAGGGCCGGCGCTCTTCGGCCCGGTGAGGATGACCGGGAAGGGCAGATCCTGGTTGTCCGGGTGGGTGAGGATGCCCAGCAGGTAGAGGAATTCTTCGGCCGTGCCGGCGCCGCCCGGGAAGATGATGATGCCGTGGCCGACACGAACGAAGGCCTCCAGGCGCTTCTCGATGTCCGGCAGGATCACCAGTTCGTTGACGATCGGGTTCGGCGCTTCGGCGGCGATGATGCCCGGCTCGGTCAGACCCAGGTAGCGGCCGGTGAGGTTGCGTTGCTTGGCGTGGCTGATGGTGGCGCCCTTCATCGGCCCCTTCATCACGCCCGGGCCGCAGCCGGTGCAGATGTCCAGGCCGCGCAGGCCCAGCTCGTGGCCGACCTTCTTGGTGTACTTGTATTCCTCGGTGCTGATCGAGTGGCCGCCCCAGCACACCACCATCCTCGGCTCGACGCCGCTGCGCAGGGTGTGGGCGTTGCGCAGCAGGTGGAAGACGTAATCGGTGATGCCTTCGGAGCTGTCCAGATCGATGCGTTTGTTCTCCAGCTCGCTCTGCGTGTAGACGATGTCGCGCAGGGCGCTGAACAGCATCTCGCGGGTGCTCGCGATCATCTCGCCGTCGACGAAGGCATCGGCCGGTGCGTTGATCAGTTCCAGGCGGATGCCGCGATCCTGCTGGTGAATCTTCACTTCGAAGTCCGGGTAGGCCTCGAGGATGGTCTTGGCGTTGTCGCTGTGCGAGCCGGTGTTGAGGATCGCCAGGGCGCACTGGCGGAACAGGCGGTAGACGCTGCCCGAGCCGGTTTCGCGCAATTGCTGCACTTCGCGCTGGGAGAGGGTTTCCAGGCTGCCCTTGGGGCTGACGGAAGCGTTTATCGTGGAGCGTTTGAGCATGAAGTGTGTTCCTGGTGGCAAGCTCGCGCCGAAAGCCGGCGCGGAGGGAATTCGAAATCGTTGTCGCAGCGGGTTTTGCGGTGTTCGGTTGATGAAGGTCAGCGTCTGGCCGCCGGTGTGTCGGTTGCGGGTTCGCTCGGGTTCAGCAGAAATACCACATAGCCGCGGAACCAGGGACTGCTTTGCAGGTAATCCGGCGCCTGCCATTCGCCGTTTTGTATCAGGCCGATGCGAAACGGCAACTGCAGGCGCGCGATGCTCGGCAGGTAGCGCTGATAACCGGCGATGCTGTGGCGGCCCTGGTAGGTCTGCATCACCACTTCATCGACCACCCCGGCGAGGCGGTTCAGCGCCGCCGGGTCGGCATTGCCGGCCCAGTCCAGCAGGCCGGTGATGCTCAGGCGATACTGCCGCGGCAGGCGCTGGCGCAGCTCTTCGAGGAAGGCGGCGTAACGATCCAGGCGCAGCGTTTGCGCATCGAAGTCGATCTGCACCCCGCTGACCCGGTTGCCGGAACGCTGCCAGCGCTGCAATTGGCTCAGCAGCAGGGCGAATACCTCGTCGTTCCAGTCCAGGGTATGCGCGCGATACACCACCCACAGCTCGACGTCTTTCGACAGCCTGGGCGTGGCGGGGTTCTGTGCCTGCATGCGTGCCGCTGGATCGCCGGCGCGGCGCGGGCCGTCGATCTGCCCCTGCAGCACGTACAGGGTACGGGCTCGGGCCAGCACCGGCTGTGGCGTCACGCCCGCCCACAGCCAGAACGCGTTGTGCTCGGCGGCATCGACGCGCGCGGCCTGTGCCGGCAGGCCCGCTGCCAGCAGAAGCAGGCCTACCAGTAGTACTTGAGTCGCTGTGCCCACGGGGTGTCCGCGTAGCTGCGCTTGAGGGTCTGGAACCACTGCCTGCGTTGGTCCTTGCTGATGTCCTGACCGTCGCAGCTGTTGTAGCCGCTGGGCGCATAGCAGTTGATCGCGCGGAACAGGGCATAGGCCTTGTCCTCGCGGCTGACCTGGGGGGCAGCCAGCAGCATCTGGTAGGCGGCCAGGCGGGAAAAGGACGCGCCCTGGAACTGGCTCGGTGCGCTGCCCAGTTCGCCAGCGGCCGGCGGGCGGTTCAGCCAGTGATCGTCGAGGCCGTGGACGCGGATGAAGTCGCCCAGGCACAGCATGCCCTGGGCGTCCTCGGCATTGGCAGCGAGGCGTTCGGCGATCCTGACCAGGCTCGGGCAGGCATAGCCGGCATCGCTGCCGCCGGTCCAGGCGAACAGGCCTGGATCGAGGCGCTGCGCTGGCTGTGTCGGCTTGTACGGGAACTGCGCGAAATCGCTGAGAAAATCGGCGTAGCGACCGTAATCCAGATCGCGATAGAGCAGGGTGTACAGCGCGGTTGCGCGCTCGCCTGCCTGAGCCTGCTCGTTGCCGGCCTGCCGGCGCAGCAGTTCGGGGCCGGCGCCATAGGTCAGCAGGCGCTCGCGGATCGGCGCGGTGGTGATCGGCGAGTCGGCGGCGAACACCTTTTCCAGCTGGCCACTGCGCTCATGGTTCAAGGCCAGGGCGAGTTCCAGCTGGGCGCGCTGCAGCGGGTCTTGGCTGCGTGCCAGCAGCGCCTGCCAGTGCTGCAGCGCCGCGGTCTGCTCACCCTTGGCTTCCAGCGCCAGGCCGCGCAGGGTTTCCTGGCTGAAGGCGAGGGCGTTCATCGGCCCGGAACCGGCATCCGGCAGAGCAGCGAGAGTCTGCCCGGCATCGCCGTCGCGGTAGAAATGCCAGGCAGCGACCAGGTAGGCATGCAGGCCGGGCTGGCTGGCGAAGCGCGGTTGCTGCGCCTGCAGTTGTTCGAGGCTGAGGCGCGGTTCGCGGTTGCTGCCTGGATCGCGCAGCTGGATCAGGTCGACCATGGCCAGCAGCAGCGGGTCTTCGATGGCATCCGGGGCGAGGCTGGGCAGCAGCTTGCCGTCCAGCTCCTCGATCAGTGCGGGCATGTCGACCTGCTGCGCGCCTCGCTCGAATTGCCGGGCAAAGGCCTCGGCAAAACGCCGGGTGTCGCCGGCGAGCCAGTACACGCGGCGTTGCAGGCCGCGCGCCGAGTCGCTGTAGAGGCCCTGCGGATAGTGCGTCAGATACTGCTCGAAGGCCTTCGCGCTGGCCTCGAGGCTGGTTTTATCCACCTGCTCCGGGCTGAAGAACCCGTACTCGTCGAAGGCGTTCAGTTGCGCCTGGTTCAGGGCGACGCGACCGAGCAGGTACTGAGCGGTTTCGCGCAGCCAGGGCTGGTCACTGCCCGTGAGCTCGGCGAAACGCTCGCGGGCCTGCTTGAAATCGCCGCGATAGAAGGCGTCGGCGCCACGCAGGTAATTGCCGAAGGCCTGGGCAGCGGGGGATTGCAGTTGCGTCGGCGGCGGCAGGATGTCCTGCGCTTGCGGATCGCCCTCGCCGCACAGGCTCAGCAGGCTGCGCCGCGAACGAGCCAGCGCCTGCGCTTCGCTCGCGGCCAGATCCGGCGTGGCGCTGAGGGCATCGACGAAGCCGTGCATGGCCTGCAGGTCGTTGCTGCGGCAGCGATTGCCTTCGCCTTCGGCGAAGCGGTGTATGGCGAAGGCATCCGCTTCGCTGTCGATGCCCAGGCGCTGCAGGGCCTGGGCCAGGTACGCCACGTTCGGGTCGACGTTTTGCTCGTCTGCCTCGTCCACCTCGCTACGGGCGCGGCTCGGGTCGAGCATGCCGAGGCTGAAGGGCACCAGGCCGTAGCCGTATTCGTAACCGTCGAGTGCCAGCGGTTGGCGCGTCAGCTTCAGGTGACCGGCATCGTCGAGCAACAGCTGCAGGTTGACCCGGCTGTCGTTGCCGGGGCTGAGAAAGGCCAGGTTGTTGCACCCCGAGAGCTGGTCCGAGATCAGCTTCCAGCTTGGTGTGCAGGTCATGTCGGAGCTGGCCAGGGCAGTGGCAGCGTGCAGCCCGGCGAGCAGGGCGAGGGGAAGGAGGCGCTTGAGTGTCATTGGCTCATCCTTGAGCGAGGGAGCCGCTGCGCGGCTCCCTGCCCGTCAGCGTTTGAGGTCGAGGTTGTTCCAGATGGCCAGGCTGGGACCAGCCAGGTTCATGCTGTAGAAGTGTAGGCCTGGCGCGCCACCTTGCAGCAGGCGTTCGCACATTTCGGTGATCACCTGCTCACCGAAGGCGCGAATGCTGTCGCTGTCGTCGCCATAGGCTTCCAGCTGCTTGCGCACCCAGCGCGGAATCTCGGCACCACAGGCATCGGAGAAACGTGCCAGCTTGCTGTAGTTGGTGATCGGCATGATGCCCGGCACCACCGGGATGTCCACGCCCAGCTTGCGCACGCGCTCGACGAAGTAGAAGTAGCTGTCGGCGTTGAAGAAGTACTGGGTGATGGCGCTGTCGGCTCCGGCCTTGGCCTTGCGTACGAAGTTGGCGATGTCGCTCTCGAAGTTGCGCGCCTGCGGATGCATCTCCGGGTAGGCGGCCACTTCGATATGGAAGTGATCACCGGTTTCGGTGCGAATGAACTCGACCAGCTCGTTGGCGTAGCGCAGCTCACCGCTGGCCATGCCCATGCCCGACGGCAGGTCGCCGCGCAAGGCAACGATGCGCTTGATGCTGGCATTCTTGTACAGGTTGAGCAGTTCGAGCAGCTCGGCCTTGCTGTCGCCGACGCAGGACAGGTGCGGCGCGGTCGGCACCTTCACCTCGCCATCGAGTTGCAGCACGGTGTTGAGCGTGCGGTCGCGGGTGGAGCCACCGGCGCCATAGGTGCAAGAGAAGAAATCGGGCTTGTAGGCCGCCAGTTGGCGCGCCACGTCCATCAGTTTTTCATGCCCGGCTTCGGTCTTGGTGGGGAAGAACTCGAAGCTGTAGCGTTGTTCTTGGCTCATAGGTTTCTAGCCTTGGAGACGTAGGGTGGATGGCGTTTTTCCATCCACCTTGCGGGAAGTCGGCGGTGGATAAGCCCGAGGCTTATCCACCCTACGCATTAGTAGCGGTAGGTGTCCGGCTTGAACGGGCCGTCGACGGTCACGCCGATATAGTCGGCCTGCTGCTGGGTCAGCTGGGTGACGACCCCGCCGAAGCCCTTGACCATTTCCAGTGCGACTTCCTCGTCGAGCTTCTTCGGCAGCACTTCCACGGTCAGGCGCTGGGCCTTGTGCTCGGGCAGCATGTCGGCGAACTTCTGCTCGAACAGGAAGATCTGCGCCAGCACCTGGTTGGCGAAGGAACCGTCCATGATGCGGCTCGGGTGGCCGGTGGCGTTACCCAGGTTCACCAGGCGGCCTTCGGCGAGCAGGATCAGGTAGTCGTCGTTGGCCGGATCGAAGCTGCCGGCCCCGGTGCGGTGGATCTTGTGCACCTGCGGCTTGACCTCTTCCCATGCCCAGTTCTTGCGCATGAAGGCGGTGTCGATCTCGTTGTCGAAGTGACCGATGTTGCAGACCACGGCGCGCTTCTTCAGGGCCTTGAGCATGCCGGCATCACAGACGTTGGCGTTGCCGGTGGTGGTGACGATCAGGTCGATCTTGCCCAGCAGCGCCTTGTCGATGCAGGCGTCGGTGCCGTCATTGCGACCGTCGATGTACGGCGACACCAGCTCGTAGCCGTCCATGCAGGCCTGCATGGCGCAGATCGGGTCGATCTCGGAAACCTTGACGATCATGCCTTCCTGGCGCAGCGAAGCGGCCGAGCCCTTGCCCACGTCACCGTAGCCGATGACCAGCGCCTGCTTGCCCGACAGCAGGTGGTCGGTGCCGCGCTTGATGGCGTCGTTGAGGCTGTGACGGCAGCCGTACTTGTTGTCGTTCTTGCTCTTGGTGACCGCGTCGTTGACGTTGATCGCCGGGACTTTCAGGGTGCCGGCCTTGAGCATGTCGAGCAGGCGGTGCACACCGGTGGTGGTTTCTTCGGTGATGCCGTGGATGCGCTCGAGCATCTGCGGGTATTTCTTGTGCAGGATCTCGGTCAGGTCGCCGCCATCGTCCAGCACCATGTTGGCGTCCCACGGCTTGCCGTCCTTGAGGATGGTCTGCTCGATGCACCACTCGTACTCTTCTTCGGTCTCGCCCTTCCAGGCAAATACCGGGATGCCGGCGGCAGCGATGGCGGCAGCGGCCTGATCCTGAGTGGAGAAGATGTTACAGCTCGACCAGCGCACTTCGGCGCCCAGGGCGGTCAGCGTCTCGATCAGTACGCCGGTCTGGATGGTCATGTGGATGCAGCCGAGAATCTTCGCGCCTTTCAGCGGCTGGCTGGCGGCGTACTTGCGGCGCAGGCCCATCAGCGCCGGCATCTCGGACTCGGCGATGGTCAGTTCCTTGCGGCCCCACTCGGCCAGGGAAATGTCGGCTACCTTGTAGTCGGTGAAACCGGCAGGCGTCATTACAGCGCTCATAGATGAGTTCTCCATTCGTTGTCTGCGAATGGGCGCCGTTGATGCGTTTGGTTAACGCCCCGGGCGAGCCTGACAGCCTGGAAGGCTGATTCGAATCTGCCGCGAAGCATTGCTGGAATGCGGGCTTGGGGATTCGAAACAGATCTTTCAGGCTGCTGCAGCGCCCCTCGACCGGGTGGCGGGAGCGGCCGGAGCGGTGCCGGTCGCATGAAACTGGCTGATTATAGCGAGCCGGGCGGCTGTGCCCAAGGTTTTCCGTCGCCTGCATGTGGCGGGGTTGGCAGCTGCGCCCGGAGCATTGGCCGGATCGCCGTTCCTTATCCTCGTGCGGGTCATGGACCTTGCGCTGCCGAGCGCACAAGCTGCGCACTTTCCAAAATACATTGCGGAGCCTTCATGACCCTTGCCTACTGGTGCGTACTGATCGCCATCCTTCTGCCGTACCTGAGTACGGCGACTGCCAAATTTCTCGGCCCCGGCTACGGGCCGCGCGCCAATCAGGATCCGCGCGCATTCCTGAGTACCCTTGAGGGTTGGCGCAAACGGGCCAATAACGCCCAGCTCAACGGCTTCGAAGTGACGCCTGCGTTCGCCGCCGCAGTGATCATCGCTCACCAGGCCGGTGGCGCCGAGCAGGCCCTGCTCGACCAGTTGGCCGTGGCGTTCCTCGGCAGCCGCCTGCTGTACTTCGTCTGCTACCTGGCCGACTGGGGGCCGGCACGCTCACTGGTCTGGTTCGTAGGTATGGGGCTGATCGTGGGGCTGTTCGTGGTATCCGCTAGCTGAACGCCAGCTGACAGCTATGCAGGCGAAGCCGCTGTTGTGACAAGCGGTCGCTTGGCCCGACCGGTGCGAGCCGCGATACTGGCGGCCCCTTGTACCCCGGAACTCGTGTCGATGGCCCCCAAGAAAATCCTCCTGCTCACCTGTCTCTGCCTGAGCCTGGCCGCCTGCGGCGGGGTCGACCCCAACTCGCCGTTGGGCAAGCGTCAGGCCTTGTTCAAGGAGATGCTCAAGGTCAGCGAGGATCTGGGCGGCATGCTGCGCAATCGCATTCCCTACGACGAGGCCGCCTTCATCAGTGGCGCCGCCGAGCTCGATAGACTGTCGCGCGAGCCCTGGCAGCATTTCCCCTCGGTGGCCGACGACGAGCGCAGCAAGGCCAGCCCGGAAGTCTGGCAGCGCCAGGAGCAGTTTCAGAAAATGGCGCGCGATCTGGAGCAGGCCACCGCTGCACTGGTGCAGGCGACGACCACGCCGCCGCTACGCCGCTCCGAGCTGGAGCCTGCGGTGCAGGCTGTGGAGGATAGCTGCGAAGCCTGCCACAAGGCGTTCCGCGCTTACTGATCGACGCTTGCTTCGGCTTCGGCCTGCTGCAGTTCGGCGCGCGCTTCGGCCAGCTTGGCCTGACGCTTGGCGATCTTTTCCTGGTCGCCGGTGCCCATGGCTTCGCGCAGATCCTTTTCGCGCTCCTGCACTTCCTCGCGCGCTTCCTTGACGCTGGCCAGGCGCTCCTCATGCAGCGAAGCGTCGTCGCAATGGGCGTCGACGTTACCCAGTGCGCGCCGGAGCCCATCCAGTTCCCTGCTGTTGCCGCTCTGCTGCGCGGCTTCGATCTTCTCCTGAAGCACCTGACGTTTGACGGCGCAGCCGTCTTCACCGTCGGCGGCCAGCAGGGGGGTGACATTCAGGTTGGCGGCCAGCAGCAGGCCGAACAAAGCGGTTTGGCGAATCATGGTCTGTCCTCTTTAGGTCTCTTTCGAAGTGACCCTGGCGGTTGCGCGAGGTTCGACCGGATTGCGTCATTGGCTGATCTGGATCAACCGCGCGGTGCCTGTCGCGCTGTTTCGAAGCCGGCAACACCGGCCCGCTGCAGCCGCTCGCCCAGGCGCTGGACTTCCGGGTGAGCGAAAAAAGCCTGCAGCCGCTCGGCGCTTTTGGGGCCCAGCCCAGGTTGCTGCAGCCACTCCGTGTGGCTGCGAGATAGCAGGGCGGGCCAGTCATCTGCGTCGCGCAGCTGCAGGCCAGGTGGTGCTCCGAGTGCCTGCAACCATTGTTGCAGTGGCCGTTGCCGGGCCTGGTCGAAAGCCTGCTGCAGCTGTGCGGCGCGTCCTGGACCGATGCCGGGCAGTTGCTGCAGACGTGCGCTGTCGAACTCCAGCCAATCGAGCAGGCCATCCAGTTGCTCGCGGGCCAGCAGCGTATTCCAGGTGCCTGCTCCGATGCCGGGCAGATTCAGGCCCTGCTTGCCGGCGAGCCAGGTAAGACGTGCCAGAAACTGCTGCCGGCATTCGACACTCGGTCGCCAGCAGCTCAAGGCGTGGTATTGATCGGGGTCGGGCGCGCGCACCGCTGCACGCTCCGGGCTGCGCCAGATCACCTGATCGAGACGCGGGATGGTCAGGCCGGCCAGACGTATCGACACCTGATCGCCCGGGCGTATATCCAGTTTTTCCCAGGCTTGCAGCGAGCCGAGGGATACGCGGCTGATACGGCGTTCGTCGAGATCGACCGGCTGCAGGCGCAGGATCGGCGTGATGCGCCCGGTGCGGCCAATGCTGAAATCCACCGTCTGTACCACTGCCAGCGCCTGGCTGGCCGGGTATTTCCAGGCGATCGCCCAATGTGGCGCTTCGGCCTGCCAGCGCTCGCCGGACGGGCGTGCGCCCTGGCGCAGCACTACCCCATCGCTGGCGAACGGCTGCGGCTGATCGAACCAGTGCTGGCGCCACTGCCTGGCTTGCTCGGCGCTGCGTATCGGCTTGCTGTAGTGCCGGCTGTCGCCGAAGCCCAGAGCCTGCAACCTGCTCAGGCGTTCGTCCATGCTCGCCGGCCCGTCCGGCCAGTCCCAGACGAACAGGCCGATGGCCCTGCTCTGCTGTTCGTCAAGCGACTGTCGTGCCATCAGTCCGGCCACCTTGCCGCGAGCCCCCTGGCTGCCATCGCGGCTTTGGACATGGTCATTCAGGCGCCAGTAAAGCTCGCCCTGCAGCACGGCGTCGAGCGGCTCGGGCAGTTGCGTCGGTACGCCTGGCAGCTGTCTGGCGCGGGCCGTCCAATCCTGCCCGAGGCGCCCGTCACCGCGGCTGATGGCCTGCTGCAGCAGGCCGTTGCGGTAGACCAGCGTGACTGCGACGCCGTCGACCTTGGGCTGAATCCACAGGTCGTCGCGGCTGGCGATCCATTCGTTCACTGCGGCCCCGTGCAGTTTGCGCAGGCCGGTTTGAGCCACCGGATGAGCGAGCTTGCTGGTACTGCCAGTCAGCGGGTCAGGCAGGTTGTTCAGGGCGTTTGGAAAGCACCGATGCCACGACTGCAGACGCTCGCGAGCCTGATCGTAGATTTCGTCGGCGACCAGTGAACGGCCCTGGTTGTGGTAGGCGTCGTCCCATTGCGCGACTTGCCGGGAGAGTGCGCCCAGTTCCATCGCCGCGCGCGTATCGGCCCAGTCAGGGCAGGGCTCGGCCAGCGCGGTCAGCGGGAGCAGGAGGAGCAGGATCGGAGCGAGTTTCATTGCGGAGCTTCCTTGCCCAGAGTACCCGCTCAGCCTAGCAGGCCTGCATCGAGTGTTCGAACCGTCGCATGAACGGCTTCACGCGGCGACTCGGTTTCGCTTGTGGCTGTCTGGGGCGGGTGATAGATTGCCGCGCCTTTTCCAACCCCCAAACAAATGGATTTGCCCGGCGGGGGCGCATGGACAGCCGGGCCTCAACCCTGAGAGGTCTTCACTAATGCGTATTGCTTCCGTTGCCTGTTTCGCCGCTCTGGCCTTCGCTTGCCTGTCTTCCCACGCTACCGAGGTCGCCTCGCTCCAGGCCAAATGCCAGGAGCAGATGGCTGCCAATCAGGACGGTCTGGCTCAGCTCAAGCAGTTGGCAGCGCTGGCTGGCAACGACAAGGCCACTGAAAACCTGGCAGCGCTCGATGGCGGTTGCGAGCGCCTGGCCGCCGAGGCCGATGCCTCCAGTCAGGCTGCTACCCCCGACCAGCTCAGTGCTACCAAGGAGACGCTCAAGGGCCTGAGTTCGATGTTCGGCAAATAAGCCTTCCAGGCAGACAAAAGCCCCGCCAGATCGCTCTGGCGGGGCTTTTTCGTTTTCAGGGACTTACAGGCCGGCAGCGGCGCGCAGGTCGGCAGCCTTGTCGGTGCGCTCCCAGGTGAAGGTGCTGAAGCTGTCGTTGCCGACGGTCTTGGACTGGGGCGTACGGCCGAAGTGGCCGTAGGCAGCGGTGTCCTGATACATCGGGTGCAGCAGGTCGAGCATCTTGGTGATGGCGTAGGGGCGCAGGTCGAACACTTCACGCACCAGCTGAATGATCTTGTCTTCGGCGATCTTGTGGGTGCCGAAGGTGTTGATCGAGATGGAGGTCGGCTGGGCCACGCCGATGGCGTAGGACACCTGGATCTCGCAGCGTTCGGCCAGGCCGGCAGCGACGATGTTCTTGGCCACGTAGCGGCCGGCGTAGGCGGCGCTGCGGTCGACCTTGGACGGGTCCTTGCCGGAGAAGGCGCCGCCGCCGTGACGGGCCATGCCGCCGTAGCTGTCGACGATGATCTTGCGCCCGGTCAGGCCGCAGTCGCCCACCGGGCCGCCGATGATGAACTGGCCGGTCGGGTTGATGTGGAACTGGGTGTCCTTGTGCAGCAGCTCGGCCGGCAGCACGTGCTTGACGATCAGCTCCATCACGCCGTCGCGCAGGTCGTCGTATTTCACTTCGGGGTTGTGCTGGGTGGACAGCACGACCGCGTCGATGGCCGCTACCTTGCCATTCTCGTAGCGGCAGGTGACCTGGCTCTTGGCATCCGGGCGCAGCCACGGCAGCAGGCCGGACTTGCGCGCCTCGGCCTGACGCTCGACCAGGCGGTGCGAGAAGCAGATCGGCGCCGGCATCAGTACGTCGGTTTCGTTGCTGGCGTAACCGAACATCAGGCCCTGGTCGCCAGCGCCCTGGTCTTCCGGCTTGGCGCGGTCGACGCCTTGGTTGATGTCCGGGGACTGCTTGCCAATGATGTTGAGCACGCCGCAGGTGGCGCCGTCGAAGCCGACGTCGCTGCTGGTGTAGCCGATATCGCAGATCACGTCGCGGACGATCTGCTCCAGGTCGACCCAGGCGCTGGTGGTCACCTCGCCGGCAACGATGGCCACGCCGGTCTTGACCAGGGTTTCCACGGCCACGCGGGCGTGCTTGTCCTGGGCGATGATGGCGTCGAGCACCGCATCGGAGATCTGGTCGGCGATCTTGTCCGGATGCCCCTCGGACACGGACTCGGAAGTAAACAGGGAATATTCGCTCATCTATCGGTTCCTTTCTTGCCGGAGGCTGAAGGCGCTGTGCGCATCGGGTTTGGCAAAGTGCCGTAATTGAATCTGAAAGCCGTTTTTCAGGCCTATGTACAGGCTTTCGCCGGGCGTCAGGCCAGCGGCCGTCGCCCAGCGTGCCAGGTCTTCCTGTTCGAAGCCCAGCCACAGGTCGCCGCAGGCTTCGCGCGCCCAGCTCTGGTCATGGCTGCACAATTCGCTGAGCAACAGACTGCCGCCAGGGGCGACCAGCCCGGCCAGCTTGCGAAAGGCCTCGGCCGGCGTGGCGAAGTGGTGCAGCACCATGTTCAGCACCACGCAGTCTGCGGGCTGCTGTTCGTCCTGCAGGGCATCGGCCAGCTTCAGCTCGACGTTATGCAGGCCCTCGGCAGCGCAACGCTGGCTGGCCAGTTCGAGCATAGCCGGGCTGTTGTCCAGTGCCGTGACCTGGGCGAAACGCCGCGCCAGTTCGGGCAGGAAGGCGCCGTCGCCCGGGCCGATTTCCAGCGCCGTGGCGCCTGGCGCGAAATGCAGCGCATCGAGCAGGGCCAGCAGGCTGTCGCGGTACTGCGGCAGGCCGGCGATCAGGTCCTGCTGGGCCTGGAAACTGGTGGCCATGCGTGCGAAGAAGTCGCGGCTGACGGTGGCGCGCTGCTGATGCACGGTGGCGATGCGCGCCTGCACGTCGCCGGGCAGCGGCAGTTCGTCGATGTCGTCCAGCAGGGCAGCATGCAGGCGGCCATTGGGCAGGGCACGACGGTAGAAAATGGCATTGCCCTCGCGGCGCGTCGCCACCAGCCCGGCCTGGGCCAGCACCTTGAGGTGGTGGCTCATGCCCGACTGGCCAATGGCGAAGATCTGCGCCAGCTCCAGCACACCGAACGAGTCGTTGCTCAGCGCACGCAGCACGTTCAGGCGCAGCGCATCGCCACCGGCCTTGCACAGGGCGGCGAGCTCGTCGCAGGGGTCGAATTGCAGCTGGGGTGCGCGCAGGGTCATGGTGGCGCAGTCTAGTCGGTCATTTTTCATACAGCAATACCAATATCAAAAAGTTTTGATATTGGCTTCGGCTTGCCCGGGCGTCTGGCTCAGTTCCAGGAAGGCAGCGGGCGCCGGGCTCAGGCTGGCGCCGAGGCGCCACAACACATGCAGGTCGCGCTCGATGTGCAGGTCCTGCACTGGCAGATGGCGTAATTCGCCGGTGGCCAGTTCGCGCTCTACCACGCGTTGCGACAACCAGGCGATGCCCAGATGGTCGGCCAGCAGGCGCTTGAGCGCCTCGGTGCTGCCGATGGCCATGCCGGCACGGGGCTCCAGGCCGTGTGCCAGGTAGGCCTGCTCGATGCTGACGCGTGCGCCGGAGCCAGGCTCGCGCATGTACAGCGGATAGGCCTGGAGGCTTTCGGCTTTCAGTTCGCTGCTGCCGGCCAGCGGATGACGGGGCGATACCACTGGCAGCAGGGCGTCACGTGCCAGCAGGCGGTGCGCGTAGTCATCGCGTGCGAACGGCCCTTCGACGAAGCCCAGGCTGATGCGGCCCTCGTCCAGTTGCCTGGTCACGACATCGGTGTTGCTCACTTCCAGGCTGACGAATATCTGCGGATGCATGGCGCGAAAGCGGGTGAGCAGGGGTGGCAGCAGATAGGAGCCGAGCGTGGCGCTGGCGCCCAGGTGCAGTTCGCCCTGCTCGAGTTGGGCAAAATCGCGCAGGTCGCGTTCGGCCGCGCGCTCCAGACTGAAGATGCGCTGGGCATAGTCGAGCAGGCGCAGGCCGCCTTCGGTCAGCTGCACGCCGCGAGGCTGCCGGTCGAACAGGCGCAGGTCGAGGCTCGCTTCCAGGTCACGAATCTCGCGCGTCACCGCAGGCTGGCTGATATGCAGGCGCTCGGCGCCGGCGCTGATGCTGCCGGCTTCGGCGACCGCGAGAAAGACCTTGAGGTGGTGCAGGTTCATGGCTATGGCATAGATGAAAGGTATGTATAGGATGCTGAACATGTATTTTAAATATGGCAAGCCTGTTCTTAACCTTGCGCCGTCACTTGTCACGGGACCACCCGATTCATGCTGCGCCCTTTCACTCGTCTACCCGAGCCTCAGGCTGTCCTTCGTCACTTCACTCCCCACTGGTTCGCCATGATCATGGGTACCGGCGTGCTGGCGTTGGTAATCGCCCACCTGCCCTGGCGCATGCCGGAGCTGATGCTGCTCGCCGAAGGGCTGTGGTTCGTGGCTGCCGGGCTGTTCGCCCTGTTCAGCATCTTGTTCGTGCTGCGCCTGATGCTGTTTCGCGAAACCGTCTGGCCGATGCTGCTGCATCCGGTGCAGTCGATGTTTCTCGGGGCCATCCCCATGGGCTTGGCGGTGCTGATCAAGGGCCTGCTGCTGTTCGGCGTGCCGCGCTGGGGTAAGGGCGTCTATGCGCTGGCCCACCTTTTGTGGTGGCTGGATGCGGCATTGGCGCTGCTGGGGGCGCTGGTGGTGCCCTATTTGATGTTCACCCGACAGCATCACGCGCTGGAGAAACTTACCGCGGTCTGGCTGCTACCGATCGTCGCACCCGAGGTGTCTGCCAGTGCGGCGGGTACGCTGGCGCCACACCTGGCTGCCGAGGCTGCGCAGCAACTGCTGGTGGCCGGTTTCGTGCTGTGGGGGCTATCGCTGTCGCTGGCCTTCTCGCTGATCACTCTGGTGCTGCTGCGCCTGGCGCTGCACAAGCTGCCGGATACCGATTTCGCTGCCACCAGCTGGCTGCCGCTGGGGCCGCTGGCTACCGGCTGCCTCGGGCTGCTCAGCATGGGCCAGGCCGCGCCCGCGGCCTTCGCCGGCACGCCGCTGGTCAGCGCCGCCGAGTTGGCGCGGGATCTCGGCCTGATCGGCGGTTTGGCGCTGTGGGGCGCGGGTTTGTGGTGGCTGGTGATCGCCACGCTGTTCACCCGCCATTACATCCGCGACAACATGCCGTTCAACCTCGGTTGGTGGGGCTTCACCTTTCCGTTGGGGGTGTTTGCCCTGGCCACCTTCGAGTTGCAGGCGGTGACCGGGCTGAGCTTCTTCGCCTTCGTCGGCCTGGTGCTGGCGGTGCAATTGGCGGCGGTGTGGTCGCTGGTGTTCAGTCGCACCCTCGCCGGTATCTGGCATGGCGAGCTGTTTCAGGCACCTTGCCTGGGTGGGCCAGGCAGTCCGGCAGTGAGCGTTCTGAGCGAACAGGCGGGTTGATTTGGTCTCTACGACCATCTGTCATTGCCCCGCGGGGGCCGGCTGGGCGAAAATGGGCGCCTTTTTCGCCCCCTTCATTCAGAAGCAGCCCCCGTAGGAGATTCAGCGATGCCCAGCCGTCGTGAGCGAGCCAATGCCATTCGTGCCCTCAGCATGGATGCTGTGCAGAAAGCCAACAGCGGCCACCCCGGTGCCCCCATGGGCATGGCGGACATCGCCGAAGTGCTGTGGCGCGATTACCTGAAGCACAACCCGGCCAACCCGAATTTTGCCGACCGTGACCGCTTCGTGCTGTCCAACGGCCACGGCTCGATGCTGATCTATTCGCTGCTGCACCTGACCGGCTACGACCTGTCGATCGACGACCTGAAGAACTTCCGCCAGCTGCACAGCAAGACCCCCGGGCACCCGGAGTTCGGTTATGCGCCGGGCGTCGAGACCACCACTGGCCCGCTCGGCCAGGGCATCGCCAACGCCGTGGGCTTCGCCCTGGCGGAAAAGATCATGGCAGCGCAGTTCAACCGCGACGGCCACAAGATCGTCGATCACCACACCTATGTGTTCCTCGGCGACGGCTGCATGATGGAAGGCATCAGTCATGAAGTCTGCTCGCTGGCCGGCACCCTGGGCCTGGGCAAGCTGATCGCCTTCTATGACGACAACGGCATCTCCATCGACGGTGAAGTACATGGCTGGTTCACCGATGACACCCCGGCACGCTTCGAAGCCTACGGCTGGCAGGTGATCCGCAACGTCGACGGCCACGATGCCGACGAAATCAAGATGGCTATCGACACCGCGCGCAAATCCGGCGACCGTCCGACGCTGATCTGCTGCAAGACCATCATCGGCTTCGGCTCGCCGAACAAGCAGGGCAAGGAAGAGTCCCACGGCGCCGCCCTGGGCCATGACGAAATCGCCCTGACCCGCGCGGCTCTGAATTGGCATCATGCGCCGTTCGAAATTCCTGCCGACATCTACGCCGAGTGGGATGCCAAGGAAGCCGGCCTGGCTGCCGAAGCCGACTGGGATCAGCGCTTCGCCGCCTACTCTGCCGCCTACCCTGAACTGGCCAACGAATTCATCCGCCGCATGGCGGGCGAGCTGCCGGCCGATTTCTCCGCCAAGGCCAGCGAGTTCATTCGTGCCGTGGCCGAGAAGGGCGAAACCATCGCCAGCCGCAAGGCCAGCCAGAACTGCCTGAACGCCTTCGGTCCGCTGCTGCCGGAGCTGCTCGGTGGTTCGGCCGACCTCGCCGGTTCCAACCTGACCCTGTGGAAGGGCTGCAAGCCGGTGGTCGCCGAGGATGCCTCGGGCAACTACATGTACTACGGCGTACGTGAATTCGGCATGAGCGCGATCATGAACGGCGTGGCCCTGCACGGCGGCCTGATTCCCTACGGCGCGACCTTCCTGATGTTCATGGAATACGCGCGCAACGCGGTGCGCATGTCGGCGCTGATGAAACAGCGCGTGCTCTACGTGTTCACCCACGATTCCATCGGCCTCGGTGAAGACGGCCCGACCCACCAGCCGGTGGAGCAGCTGACCAGCCTGCGCACCACGCCGAACCTGGACACCTGGCGCCCGGCGGATACCGTCGAAGCCGCGGTGGCCTGGAAGTGCGCGATCGAGCGCAAGGATGGCCCGAGCGCGCTGATCTTCTCCCGCCAGAACCTGCCGCATAACCTGCGCGATCACGAAACCGAAGCGGCCATCAGTCGTGGTGGTTATGTCCTCAAGGACTGCGCTGGCGAACCGGAGCTGATTCTGATCGCCACCGGTTCGGAAGTCGGCCTGGCCATCCAGGCCGCTGACAAGCTGAGCGAGCGGGGCCGCAAGGTGCGCGTCGTGTCGATGCCTTCGACCAACGTGTTCGACCAGCAGGACGCCGCCTACAAGCAGTCCGTGCTGCCGCTGCAGGTCACCGCGCGTATCGCCATCGAAGCCGCCCATGCCGACTTCTGGTACAAGTACGTGGGCCTCGAAGGTCGCATCATCGGCATGGACACCTATGGTGAGTCGGCCCCTGCCGGCCAGCTGTTCGAACACTTCGGTTTCACCGTCGACAACGTCGTCGGCACTGCCGAAGAGCTGCTCGACGCCTGAGCTAGAGCGACGCCGTAGGGCGGGTGACGCGTTTTTCACCCGCCGTTACACCGCCGGTGGATCGATGAAGCGCGATCCACCCTACGGTTCATACGAGACCGCCCATGTCCAATCGCCCTTACCGCGTCGCCCTCAACGGCTATGGCCGTATTGGCCGTTGTGTGCTGCGTGCGCTGCACGAGCGTGGCAACTCATCGAGCCTGGAAATCGTCGCGCTCAACGACCTGGCCGACCAGGCCAGCGTCGAATACCTGACCCGCTTCGACTCCACCCACGGCCGCTTCCCCGGTGAGGTGAAGGTCGATGGCGACTGCCTGCACATCAATGGTGACTGCGTGAAGGTGTTGCGTCAGAGCGAGCCGGAGGCCATCGATTGGGCGGCGCTGGATATCGACCTGCTGCTCGAATGCTCCGGGCAGTACACCACGCGTGCCGATGCCGAGCGTTTCCTCGATGCCGGTGCGCCGCGGGTCCTGCTGTCGCAGCCGATGGCGAGCGAGGCGGATATCGATGCCACCGTGGTCTTCGGCGTCAATCAGCAGTGCCTGAGCGGTGCCGAACGCCTGGTGTCGAACGCGTCCTGTACCACCAACTGCGGCGTGCCGTTGTTGAAACTTCTCGACGAGGTGGTGGGTCTGGAATACGTCTCCATTACCACCATTCACTCGGCGATGAACGACCAGCCCGTGATCGATGCCTATCACCACGAAGACCTGCGCCGCACGCGCTCGGCTTTTCAGTCCGTGATTCCGGTCTCTACCGGACTGGCCCGTGGTATCGAGCGTCTGCTGCCGGAGCTGGCCGGGCGCATTCAGGCCAAGGCCATTCGCGTACCGACGGTCAACGTCTCCTGCCTGGACATCACGCTACAGACCGCACGCGACACCTCGGCAGAAGAGATCAACCGCGTGCTGCGGCTGGCGGCGGAAAGCGGCCCGCTCAAGGGGCTGCTGGCCTACACCGAATTGCCGCATGCCAGCTGCGACTTCAATCATGATCCGCACTCGGCCATCGTCGACGGCAGCCAGACCCGCGTGTCCGGCCCGCGCCTGGTCAACCTGCTGGCCTGGTTCGACAACGAGTGGGGCTTCGCCAACCGCATGCTCGATGTCGCCGAACATTTTCTCGCTGTATCCACTTCCTCCGTACAACCAGCCTCCTTGAAGGACTGACCTATGACCGTTCTGAAGATGACCGACCTTGACCTCAATGGTAAGCGCGTGCTGATCCGCGAAGACCTCAACGTCCCGGTGAAGGACGGTGTGGTCAAGAGCGACGCGCGTATCCTCGCTTCGCTGCCGACCATCAAGCTGGCGCTGGAAAAAGGCGCAGCCGTGCTGGTTTGCTCGCATCTGGGGCGCCCGGAAGAGGGTGTCTACAGCGAGGAAGACAGCCTGGCTCCGGTCGCCGCCTACCTGAGCAAGGCCCTTGGCCGCGAAGTACCGCTGGTCAAGGACTACCTCGGCGGTGTCGAGGTCAAGGCCGGTGAGCTGGTGCTGCTGGAGAACGTGCGTTTCAACAAGGGCGAGAAGAAGAACAGCGACGAGCTGGCCCAGCAGTATGCTGCCCTGTGCGACGTCTTCGTGATGGACGCTTTCGGCACCGCCCACCGCGCTCAGGGGTCGACCCATGGCGTGGCCAAGTTCGCCAAGGTCGCCTGCGCCGGCCCGCTGCTGGCTGCCGAGCTGGACGCACTGGGCAAGGCGCTGGACAAGCCGGCCCGTCCGATGCTGGCCATCGTCGCCGGCTCCAAGGTGTCGACCAAGCTGGACGTGCTCAACTCGCTGGCGGACATCTGCGATTCGCTGATCGTCGGTGGCGGCATCGCCAACACCTTCCTCGCGGCTGCCGGCCTGCCGGTGGGCAAGTCGCTGTACGAAGCCGACCTGGTCGAGACTGCCAAGGCCATCGCAGCCAAGGTCAGCGTACCGCTGCCGGTCGATGTGGTGGTGGCCAAGGCCTTCGCCGAAGATGCCGAAGCCACCGTCAAGGCGGTCAAGGACGTGGCTGAAGACGACATGATCCTCGACATCGGCCCGCAGACGGCCAAGCAGTTCGCCGAGATGCTCAAGGCCTCGCAGACCATCCTGTGGAACGGCCCGGTCGGCGTGTTCGAGTTCGACCAGTTCGGCAACGGCACCAAGGCCCTGGCCCAGGCCATCGCCGAGAGCCCGGCGTTCTCCATCGCCGGCGGCGGCGACACCCTGGCGGCCATCGACAAGTACGGCGTGGCCGAGAAGATTTCCTATATTTCCACCGGTGGCGGTGCTTTCCTTGAGTTCGTCGAGGGCAAGGTACTGCCGGCCGTGGAAGTGCTGGAGCAGCGCGCACAATAACGGCGAGCCAGGGTGATGGGTGTCACCCAGCGCCCCGGCTGATTAAACCCTGACGCGAACGGGTGGTCTGTAGAAAACCGGATCATCGTACAAGGAGTCGTGTCATGGACAAGTTAGCCGCATTGAGCGTGATTGGTATGTTGCTGGCCGGTTGTGCCGGCGGTGGTCGGGAAGCGGCCTGCGAGGTATTCAGCCCGGCGCAGATCGAAACCCCGACCACTCAGGATGATCAGCGTGTCGAGGAAAGCACCGGCCAGCCTACTGGCCCGGCGCCGGAACAGCGTTGCTGACGAGGAGAGGTAATTGAGCGGGATCAAACTGGCGGGGCTCGCTGCCATCGCCCTGCTGCTGGCAGCCTGCAGCAACCAGCCGGCCGCGCCGGATCAGTGGAATCGCTGGGTATGCGACAGCCAGGCCGAAGTCCAGTGGCGCTTCGCCAATGGCAGCTTCGATCAGGTGGACGTGCGCTTGGGCGGGGACGATATCGTCTATCGCCTGACTCAGGAGCCGGCCGCCTCCGGCGCGCTTTACAGCGACGGGCGTCTGTCCTTCCATACCAAGGGGGAGGAAGGCCTGGTCTACTGGACGGCTACCGATGACCTGATAGGTCGCGGTTGCAAGGCTCCGTAATACCCTCGGCTCTGCCGAGACGAGAGCTGGGCTGAGCCCAGACTCGACGAAACTTGAACAACGCCTGCCCCTGCGGCAGGCTTGCACGATCAACGACCTCCAAACCGGGAGACAGAAACACCATGGCACTTATCAGCATGCGCCAGATGCTCGACCACGCCGCCGAATTCGGCTACGGCGTGCCGGCCTTCAACGTCAACAACCTCGAGCAGATGCGCGCCATCATGGAAGCCGCCGACAAGACCGATTCGCCGGTCATCGTCCAGGCCTCCGCTGGTGCCCGCAAGTACGCCGGTGCGCCGTTCCTGCGCCACCTGATCCTGGCTGCCATCGAAGAATTCCCGCACATTCCGGTGTGCATGCACCAGGACCACGGCACCAGCCCGGACGTGTGCCAGCGCTCGATCCAGCTGGGCTTTTCCTCGGTGATGATGGATGGTTCGCTGAAGGAAGACGGCAAGACCCCGGCCGATTACGAGTACAACGTCCGCGTAACCCAGCAGACCGTGGCCTTCGCTCACGCCTGCGGCGTTTCCGTGGAAGGTGAACTGGGTTGCCTGGGCAGCCTTGAAACCGGCATGGCTGGTGAAGAAGATGGCGTCGGCGCCGAGGGCGTGCTCGATCACAGCCAACTGCTGACCGATCCGGAAGAAGCCGCGGACTTCGTCAAGAAGACCCAGGTCGATGCCCTGGCCATCGCCATCGGCACCAGCCACGGCGCCTACAAGTTCACCAAGCCGCCAACCGGCGACGTGCTCTCCATCGAGCGCATCAAGGAAATCCACAAGCGCATCCCCAACACCCACCTGGTGATGCATGGGTCTTCGTCCGTTCCTCAGGAGTGGCTGAAGGTGATCAACGAGTTCGGCGGCGACATCAAGGAAACCTACGGTGTGCCGGTCGAGGAAATCGTCGAGGGCATCAAGCACGGCGTGCGCAAGGTCAACATCGACACCGACCTGCGCCTGGCCTCCACTGGTGCCATCCGTCGCATGATGGCCGAGCATCCGAGCGAGTTCGACCCGCGCAAGTTCTTCGCCAAGACCATCGTCGCCATGCGTGACATCTGCATCGCCCGCTACGAAGCCTTCGGCACCGCTGGCAATGCCTCCAAGATCAAGCCGATCTCCCTGGAAGGCATGTTCCAGCGCTACGCCAGCGGCGAGCTGAACGCCAAGGTCAACTAAGCCCGCGCGCTACACGGAAAACGCCGCGGCTCCTCACGGAGTCGCGGCGTTTTTTTATGGCGTGCGTTCAGGTCGCGTCAGTTCGCTGCACCAACCAGCGAGCGGTGTTCGATCTTGAGCAGATCGAAGCGCGCGGCGCCGGCTTCGGTTTCATACCCGGTGTTGTCCTGGGTGTAGACCCCGGCCTTGAAGTACAGCGGTTTGACCGCCCAGGTCGGCTCCACTCGGGTGTTCCAGTTGATGCTGTTGAGGCTGACGGCCAGGGTGCCGTCCGGTTTCAGGTTGATCACGTAGCGAAACGGCTGGTTCAGACGGATGCCGCTGGCGATGTTCACCACCTGGATCTCCGAGGTTGGCGTCACACGGACCTTGGCGACGATATTGCCGTCGGCGGTCTTGGTCTTGTACTGGTACTCCAGCTTGAGCAGCGGCTCGGAACTCTTGAAGGCATGAATCTGGCCGATGACGATCTTGCCGGTGGACGGCACCTGGCTGACGCTCAGTGAAGCACGCAGGAAATTGTCCGACTCCGGATAGGTCCAGTTGCGCAGGCGACCGTCGGCGTAGGTTTCGCGCAGTTCGGTGCGGGGGTACTTCGCGCTCTCGGTCGTGGTGCCATTGACCGGTGCCCAGAAGAAGATGGCGCCCTCCTTGGACTGGAAATAGTGATCCTGGTAACCACCGGCCAGAACGCGGGTCTCGATGGTGGTCGCGGGGACGCCGACTGGAACGCTGAGATTCCACATGGCGAGTTCGATCATGTTCAAAAGCTCCTGAAAAAGGAAACTTCAGTCGGGGGCACATCTCATCCAGGAGTCAGTAACGGCTTACTTGGCGTTCCAGCCGGTGACGCGCGAGCTAGAAGGGTGGCAGGGCTGCCTTCACGAGCAGCGAGTGCGCTCGTGGCGCGCTTTATAACGGCAATCGGGGCGAAAGCGTGATAGCCGTTTGTCGGCTTATTGGCGTCAATTTAAAGTCATTATCATTGGCGCTTTCGATCCACTGCGCAGCCCGAAAGTGCGAGGAAAGAGGCGATGTCCGGCACAGGTAAAACCCTGTAAAACACCCGGAACATAACGGCCGGTAGGGTGCGCCATAATCCGGGCACTGTCGTTCCGGGAACTGTTCTCCATGTCCAGCAAGCCGCGCCTGTTGCTCGCTTTCGTCCTCGCCGTGTTGCTGGCTTCGCTGCTTGCCTCGATCTTCCAGACCCAGACCAACCTCGCCGCCCTGCAAGCGCTGGGCGCACCGATGCCGCTGGATGTACGCGTTGGCACCACTTGCCTCGACCTGCTCGGCTTCGCTCCCACCTTCATCCTGCTCAGTGCGCTGGGCTTTCTTATCGCACTGCCGATGGCCGCCTGGTTCGCCCGGCGTATACCCACGCTGCGCTGGCTGATCTTCGTCCTGGCGGGCGCGCTGGCCATCTGGTCGGCACTGGCGCTGGCCAATGTCGTGGCCCCGATGCCGACGCTGATCGCCGCTGATCGCAGCCCCTACGGCACGCTCGGGCTAATGGCCTGCGGCAGCGTCGGCGCATTGCTGTTCGGGCTGCTTGGCCGGCGTGTGCGCTACCGGACGCGCCCGACCTCTTCCGACTCCCTGTGACAAGGCGTGGCCCATGTTGAGAAGTAAGCGCGCGCTATTGCTTGGCGCCCTGTTGGTCAGTACGCCTTCGCTGGCGCTGGATTACCGTATCGAAACCTTCAGCGAAGGTCTGGAGCACCCCTGGGCGATGGCTTTCCTGCCGGATGGCCGTCTGCTGGTCACCGAACGCGTCGGGCGCCTGCGCATCATCGAAGCCGATGGCAGTGTCGACCCGGAACCCGTCGCCGGCTTACCCGAAGCCTTTAGCGCTGCCCAGGCGGGGCTGATGGAAGTGGCGCTGGACCCGGATTACGCCGACAACCGCTGGCTGTACCTGACCTACACGCACGGCACGCAGGAGGCCAACAACACGCGTCTGGCCCGCGCCCGCCTGGTGGACGACGAGCTGCACGACTTCGAGGTCCTGTTCACCGCCCAGCCGCTCAAGGAGGGTGCTTCGCACTACGGCGGGCGTATCGCCTTCCTGGCCGACAAGACCCTGGTGCTGACGCTGGGCGACGGCTTCGACTGGCGCGAGGAGGCGCAGAATCCGGCCAATCATCTCGGTAAGATCGTGCGGCTGAACCGCGACGGCAGCGTGCCGCCGGACAACCCGATGGTGGGGCAGGCCGGCGCCGCCGCCGAGATCTACAGCCTGGGTCATCGCAACGTGCAAGGCATCGTCTTCGATGCCGAGAGTGGCCGCCTGTACAGCCATGAACACGGCCCGCGTGGCGGCGACGAACTCAACTTGATCGAGGCTGGTAACAACTACGGCTGGCCGCTGGTGACCTTCGGTATCGATTACACCGGTGCGCGGGTCAGCCCCTACACCGAGTTGCCGGGGCTGACCGCCCCCCTGCTGCACTGGACGCCATCGGTGGCGCCGTCGAGCCTGACGCTGTATCGCGGCGAGCTGTTCCCCGACTGGCAGGGCGACCTGTTCGCCGCCACCCTGGCCGAACGCAGCGTACGCCGTATCCGTGTGCGCGACGGCATGCTGGCCGGTGAGGAGGTGCTGTTCGAAGAGCTGGACGAGCGCATTCGCGACGTGCGCAGCGGACCGGACGGCGCCCTCTACCTGCTCACCGACAACCCGCAGGGGCGCCTGTTGCGTGTGCTGCCCAGCGAGTAGGGCGCTATCCGTTACACTGGCGGTCCTGATGAACAAGGGACCTGAGCGGTGAAGTATCTACAGGGTTATCCGGTGGCCGTGCAGCAGCAGGTGCGCCAGTTGATTGCCGATGATCGGCTGGGTGATTACCTGGCCCAGCGCTATCCGGGCCGCCACGAGGTGCAGAGCGACAAGGCACTGTACGGCTACGTGATGGCCCTCAAGCAGGAGCACCTGAAGAACGCACCGGCGATCGACAAGGTGCTCTATGACGCCCGCCTTGATCTCACCCACAGGGCGCTGGGGCTGCATACGGCTATCTCGCGAGTGCACGGCGGCAGGCTCAAGGCCAAGAAGGAGATTCGCGTCGCCTCGCTGTTTCGCGACGCCGCGCCGGCCTTTCTGCAGATGATCGTGGTGCACGAGCTGGCGCACCTGAAGGAGGCCGAGCACAACAAGGCCTTCTACAAGCTTTGCGATCACATGTTGCCGGGCTATGCGCAGATCGAGTTCGACCTGCGCATGTACCTGACCTGGCGCGAGATGACGGCGGGCGGTTGAAGCGCAGGCGCGCCTGCCCGCTAGCAGACCGTTGAAAAACGTAGGCGAGGCAGCCAATGCAATACCGATGGCGGCCCCGCAAAAACAGGCGAAAAAGCGGAGTTTACGAGCTGTAAATGAGCATTTTGATCGGACTCGCGCACGAGCCTGTTTTTAACGCGGCAGTGGCAACGCAGATAGTTTTTCAACAGCCTGTTAGCCGTGCAGGCGCACGTTTAGCTGGTCGACCACCGGCGCCCAGTCGGCGTCTTCGAGAATCTCGTCGCGCAGCAGCGCTGCCTGAGCCGGGGTCCAGAAGGGGGCCTCGGACAGCTTGCATGCGTCCGGCAGAGGCGAATGGGTGCTGATGAAGGCGTTGATGCTGGCCGGATCGTCGGGCAGGCCAAGCTGCTTGAACAGGGCGGGCAGACTGTGGACGGGGTTTTCCATGGCGGGCTCTCCAAACGTAGGGTTCATCGATAATTACCCAACCGAGGCTCGGATAGTTCCCTTCATTCGGCTGCCAGCACTTCGAATACCTGCTGCCTATTGCCCATGGGCAGGGTGATTTCGTCACCCGGACGTTTGCCGAGCAGCAGACGGCCCAGCGGCGCGGCATTGCCCAGTACCTGAACGCTCTGCCCGGCCTGCTGCAGCTTCATGCTGGCGCCCTGCGGGCCGAGAAACAGCCACTGCTCATGGCCGTCTTCGCTAGCCAGCTGAATCAGTGCACCCAGTTCGATGCCCTGCGCCTCGTCGAATGGTCGCGGGCGCAACTGGCGCCAGGTGATCAGGGTCTGGCGCAGTTCTTCGACCCGGCGTGCCTGGCCGCTGGCCAGATAAGCGGCCTCCAGGCCCAGGGTGTCGTATTTGTTTTCGGCGACGTTCTCCTCATGGGTGGCCGCTTCGTGAGCGGTGAGGGCGGCGAGGCTGGCCTGCTCGAGGTCGGCCTGCAGATGGGTAAGCACGTCGTACAGCAGCAGATTTTTGTCCATGGTGCGCTATTTGGGCGGTGACGGGATGGGGCAGGCCCCTGTTCAGGGATGCGCGGTTGCCAGTTGCACGCGGTTGCGCCCGGCGGCCTTGGCTTGGTACATCGCGGCGTCGGCCAGGCGGATCAGCGTGGTGGCATCGTCTCCGCCGCGACTCAGGGCGATACCGATGCTGGCGCCGACGCGCACGGCACGATTTTCCAGATACATCGGTGTGTCCAGCCCTTCCAACAGGCGCTTGGCCAGGTCGTGGGCGTCTTCGGCCGATTGCACATTCTCGCAGACCACCACGAACTCGTCGCCGCCCAGGCGGGCCGGCAGGTCGGCATCGCGGATGTACTGACGTAGACGCTCGGCGATCTCGGCCAGTACCAGGTCGCCAAAGCCGTGGCCATGCTGGTCGTTGATCGGTTTGAACCCGTCCAGGTCGATCAGCATCACCGCCAGCAGTTCGTTGCGACGCAGGCTGCGCGCCAGCGCCTGATCCAGATGCTGCTGCAGGGCAGTACGGTTGGCCAGGCCGGTCAGCGGGTCCTGCAACGCCAGTTCGCTGAGGCGCTGGTTGGCCTGCTCCAGCGCCAGGGTGCGTTCGGTGACGCGTTTGGCCAGGACCTGTTCGTTGAGCTGCAGCGCCGCCTCGCGCTGGCGCTTGAGTTCGTTGAAGCGCGCGGCCAGGGCGAAGGACAGCAGGATCATCTCGAGCCCCGAGCCGATCTGCATGGCGTACAGGGTGATGAAGTTCGACGGAATCAGGGCGAAGTTACGCAGCGCCAGCAGCACCGCACCCGTCAGCAACATCAGCCAGGCCAGGGCGAACAGGCGCGCACCGGGCACGCGGTAACCGACGCAGACGAAGCTGGTGACCAGCAGCGTCAGGGTGGCGATCAGGCCGGTCACCGACATCAGCTGCAAGGCGCGCTGCACCGGTAGCAGCAGCGTGGCCAATACAGCGGTGCCGATGGCCATGCACAACATCAGCAGGACCCGGTCCCAGCGCGGCAGCCACTGGCGGGTATCGAGGAAGCTGCGGGCGAAGATCACCGACAGCAGCGCCGCCGAGGTCAGGCTGACCGGCAACATGCGATTGCTCCAGGGCGCGGCGTCGGACCACAGGTACTGCGCGCCAAGGCCGTTGAGCGACAGTACGCTGAGGGCGAAGGCGAACATGAACAGCACGTAGTTGAGGAAGGGCCGTTCGCGCAGGGCGAGAAACAGCAGCAGGTTGTACAGGCCCAGCGCGATCAGCACGCCGAAGTAGATGGCGTGCACCAGATAGCCATTCTGACTGTGCTGCTCGAAATCGCGCGAAGACATCAGCGCACCGCTGAGGGTCATGCTGCCGCGCGAGTCGACGCGCAGGTACAGCGTGCGCTGCTCGCCAGGTTGCAGGGTGATCTCGAATACCGGGTAGCGATGGCCGACGGCGCGCTCGGCGTAGGGCACAGTATCGCCGCTGCGTGACTCGCGCACGCCATCGGCGCCGATATCGTACAGGCGTACTTCATCCAGTGAGGCGTAGTTCAGTTCCAGGCGCCAGATGCGCGTTTGCTGAGCGTCCGATTGCAGTTCCAGACGCAACCAGATCACCCCCGGCACGTAGCCGAAGCTCAGATCGCGACGTTTCAGTGAGGACTCAAATGGCGCGTCGGCGGCGCGCACGTCGTCCAGGCTCAGCGTGCCCTGTGGGTCGGCGAGAAAATCCACCAGGCCGTAGAGATCCTGTGGCGCGCTGACTTCGTTCAGGCGCGTGGCGGCGAAGGAGAGCTGGCTGGTTAGAAGCAGACAGCACACCAGCAGCAGACCCGGCAACGAGACCGGAAAGGCAGGGGCGGCGTGTCGGTTAGCTGGCATGGGCAAGGCCTGGGAAATAGGCGTCCTTAAATAGTGGCAGAAAGCCGCATTGAGCTGCTAGTGGCGATCCTTCTGCAGGTGTGCCGCCAGGGTGCGCAGCGGTGCGAGCTGGCGGCAGATCAGCGCCAGCTGCGTCTGCACCAGGCGCTGCCGTTCATCGACGTCATCGGCGATCTGCTCCAGGCTCTGCGCCAGGGCCTGTTCCTCGTCGCTGTGAATCACCAGCGGCTGCTCGCCACGCAGGCCGGTGGCGATTTCATCGAGACTGCTCGCCAGCGCTTCGGCCTGTGCCAGCAGTTGTGCCTGGACCGCCTGCGGTAACTGTTCCCCGCGGTGCGCGCCGAGCGCAGAGAGGTAGCTGAGCAGGGTGTGCGACAGCACCAGGAAGCGAAAGCCGAGGTCGGCATCCTTACGGAAGTGGCCCGGCTCCATCAGCATGTTGCCGAGGGTGGTGGACAGGGCCGCGTCGGCGTTGTGCGCGTTGCGCCGGGCCAGACGGTAGCCGAGGTCGTCACGTTTGCCGCGGGCGTACTGGGCGATGATCTGCCGCAGGTAGGCGCTGTTGCAGCTCAGCGTGCCGGCGAGCATGCGGCCCAGGCGCCGCCCCTGCCAGTCCGGCAGGATCAGGAATACCGCCAGCCCGGCGATCAGGCTGCCGAGCAGGGTGTCGACCAGGCGTGGCAGGAACAGACCGTAGCCATCACCGACCTGGTTGAAGCAGAACAGCACCAGCAGGGTGATCGCCGCAGTGGCCAGGGTGTAGCGCGTGCTGCGCGTGGCGAAGAAGGCGACCCCGGCGACCACGGCGAACAGCGCCTGGACGCGCGGATCGGGGAACAGATCGAACAGCGCCCAGCCGAGCCCCAGACCGACCAGGGTACCGACGATACGCTGCACCAGCTTCAGGCGCGTGGCACCGTAGTTCGGCTGGCAGACGAACAGGGTGGTCAGCAGAATCCAGTAGCCCTGGGTCGGGTGAATCAGATGTAGCAGGCCGTAACCGGCGGCCAGGGCGATGGACAGGCGCAGAGCGTGGCGAAACAGCAGCGAGGTGGGCGTCAGTTGCTGGCCGATGCGCTCGGCCACTTCACGCAGTGAATGCGGTTCGCGATCGAGCAGGCTGCTGTCCTGTTCGTCGGCCAGGGCATCGGGGTTGCTGGCATTGCCCAGCAGCAGGTCGAGGCTGGCGAGGTTGCCGGCCAGTGCGCCGAGCGAGCGCAGCAGGCGGCGCCAAGCCGGGTTGCTCTGCAGATGCAGATGGTCCAGCGAGGCATGCAGATCTTCCAGCGCCTGGCTGCACAGCTCGCGGTATTCGAAGGGCTGGCGCAGTTCGATGGCGCTGCCCAGGCGTTCGCAGGCTTCGCCGTGCAGGCGCAGCAAACGCTGGCAGCGAAACAGTACGTCGCTGTGGAAGAAGGCCTCGGCCAGTTCGTTGTAGGGGTAGTGCGAGGAGCTGGCGCGTTCGTGAATGTCCTGGGCGAGGAAGTACAGCTTCAGGTAGCGATTGACCTTGGGCCCGGGACGGCCATTGCCGACCCGGTGCAGGATGATCTCCTTGGCCGCGTTGAGCGCCGATACCACGCGTCCGTTCTGCTGCGCCAACTCCAGGCGGCGCTGCTCGACATCCAGCTGGCGCACGGGTTCGAACAGTGCCGCCTTGAGCTTGAGGTACTTGCCCAGCTCGCGAAACAGCCGGGCCAGGCTTTGCTGCACCGGCTGATGGGCGAACAGGCCATGCCAGATCACCGACAGCAGGCCGTACCATGCGGCGCCGGCCACCAGCAGGAGGGGCTCCAGCCACAGGCCGGCGACGCCGCCGCGCTGCTCGACGCCGATCATGCTGTACACGGCGAGGATCAGCGTGCCGGAGCCGAGCGTGGCGAAACGCTCGCCCAGGGCGCCGAGCAGGGTCAGGCAAAAGGTCGACAGCGCCAGGGCGATGACGAACAGCCAGGGGTAGGGAAACAGAAACTCCACCGCGTAGGCCGCCGCGCTGAAGCAGGCCAGGGTCACCAGCACCGCACCGAGACGGCCCTGCCAGCTGTCATCGGTCTCGGTCAGGGCGCTGGCGATGATGCCGAGAAACAGGGGGATCAGTCCGTGCATCCAACCTTGCCACCAACACAGCGCGAGGGCTCCGGTCAGGGCGATGAGCACCCGCAGGCTGGCGCTGAATTTGTCCAGCGCCCAGAGACGGCGCAACGATTGGCGAAGGCGGGGACGGGGCATAAACGACCTGGTTGAAGTAGAGATGAGCAGCCTACCGGAACTGAATGACCGCTGGGTATCCATCTGCACCCAATAGCCATGCCTGGCGCCTCGCTTCACCCGCTCGTACATGCCCTGTAGCACATCCGGTTGCCCGGTCGAGGGAGTCGCAGAAGGCCTGGACTATGCTCAGTAAGGTCCCGCTGCCACATCTTCGGTACCACCGCGGGCCTGGGAGTCGAACGTGTCACCTGGCTGGTTGCGTCTGTGTCTGTGCGCTCTGATCCTCTGCGGATCGGTGGGGGTGAGTGCGGCGCCGGGCGCAGTGGTGCGCTTGCAGGTGGATGGCGTTATCGGCCCGGCCAGTGCCGATTATCTGGTGCGCGGCCTGGCCAGGGCGGTGGACGAAGGCGCCCAGCTGGTGGTGATCGAGATCGACACCCCCGGCGGCCTGGACAGCGCCATGCGCGTCATCATCAAGGCGATTCTCGCCAGCCCGGTTCCGGTCGCGACGCACGTCGCACCCGGAGGTGCGCGGGCCGCCAGCGCCGGCACCTACATCCTCTACGCCAGTCATGTGGCCGCGATGGCTCCGGGGACCAATCTCGGCGCCGCCACGCCAGTGGCCATCGGCATGCCGGGCTCGCCAGGCAAGCCCGAGGGAGAGGGCAAGGGCGAGGCGAACAAAGCGACACAAGGCGAAAAGGGCTCGGATGACGCCATGACCGCCAAGCAGGTCAACGACGCCGCGGCCTACATCCGCGGCCTGGCCAATATGCGCGGACGCAACGCCGAATGGGCCGAACAGGCGGTGCGCGAAGCCGTCAGTCTGTCAGCCGAGGAGGCGCTGGAACGCCAGGTGATCGACTACCTGGCCGCTGATACCACCGACTTGTTGCGCCAGCTGGATGGCAAGACCCTGCAGGCGGCAGGCGTCGAGCAGACCCTGGCTACGGCTGGCGCGCCGCTGATCAGCCATGCACCGGACTGGCGCACCCGCCTGCTGGCGGTGATCACCAACCCCAGCGTGGCGCTGATCCTGATGATGATCGGCATCTACGGGCTGTTCTTCGAATTCGCCAACCCCGGCAGTGGCGTTGGCGGCGTGCTCGGTGGCATCAGCCTGCTGCTCGCGCTCTACGCCCTGCAATTGCTGCCGGTGAACTACGCCGGCGTGGCGCTGATTCTGCTCGGCATCGCCTTCATCACCGCCGAGGCCTTCCTGCCCAGTTTCGGCGTGCTCGGCATCGGCGGGGTGGTGGCGTTCGTGTTCGGCGGGCTGATCCTCATCGATACCGATGTGCCGGGTTTCGGTATTCCGCTGGCGCTGATCGTCACCCTGGCGCTGATCAGCGCTGCGCTGGTCCTGGCCATCGTCGGCATGGCGCTCAGGGCCAGGCGGCGCCAGCAGGTGGCCGGTGCCAGCGGTCTGGTCGGCAGCCTGGTGGCGGTCGCTGCGGTGCGTGACGACGATCCGCGCGCCGGTTGGGTCGCCCTGCAGGGCGAGCGCTGGCAGGTGCGGGGTACTGCGCCATTACGGCTTGGTCAGCGGGTACGAGTCACGGCGCGCGACGGCGTGCATCTGCAGGTCAGCGCGGTGGATGAACCACCGCCCCAAGGAGGTCACTGATGGGTTTCGAATTGAGCTTCATTTCACTGGCGATCATCGTTCTCGCGCTGCTCGTCTCATCCTTTCGCATCCTGCGTGAATACGAACGTGGCGTGGTGTTCCAGCTCGGCCGCTTCTGGCGGGTCAAGGGCCCGGGGCTGATCCTGATCATCCCCGGCCTGCAACAGATGGTGCGGGTGGACCTGCGCACCATCGTCCTCGACGTACCGCCGCAGGACGTGATTTCCCGCGACAACGTCTCGGTCAAGGTCAACGCGGTGATCTACTTCCGCGTGCTCGATCCGCAAAATGCGATCATCCAGGTCGAGGATTACATGGTCGCCACCAGCCAGCTGGCGCAGACCACGCTGCGCGCGGTGCTCGGCAAGCACGACCTGGACCAGATGCTCGCCGAGCGTGAGCAGCTCAACTCCGACATCCAGCAGGTGCTGGACGCGCAGACCGACGCCTGGGGCATCAAGGTGGCCAACGTCGAGATCAAGCACGTCGACATCAACGAGTCGATGGTGCGCGCCATCGCCCGCCAGGCCGAAGCCGAACGCGAGCGGCGGGCCAAGGTGATCCACGCCGAAGGCGAGCTGCAGGCCTCGGAAAAGCTGATGCAGGCTGCCGAGATCCTCGGCCGGCAGAGCGGCGCCATGCAGCTGCGCTACATGCAGACGCTGAGCAATATCGCCAGCGACAAGAACTCGACCATCGTCTTCCCGCTGCCGGTGGAACTGCTGCGCGGCATCGTCGACCTCAAGGAGCCCAAGGCTTGAGTTTGGAACTGACTGGTTCTAAATTGCGTCCATGACGACACGTGGACGCCCCAAAAGCTTCTGCCCGGACCGGGCCCTGGAAAACGCCATGCAGCTGTTCTGGCAGCGCGGTTATGAGGCCGCATCGCTGCAGGACCTGCAGGCGGCCACCGGGCTGTCCAAGAGCAGCCTGTATCAGACCTACCCGAGCAAGCAGGCCTGGTTCGTCGCGGCGTTCAGCCGATACGTAGCGCAGCGCCGAGCCTTGTTGCTGGAGCAGCTTGACGCCAGCGCCTCGCCGCTGGCCTTCATCCGCGAGCGCCTGCTCAGCGTGCTCGAAGACGATGGTCCCGGTGGCGTGCCGCGTGGCTGCATGCTGGTCAACGTCGCCAATGAATTCTCCTTGTCGGAGCCCGCGCTGGTGCCGGTTTTGCAGCAGGCCACCGCGGGTGTCTGCCAGGTGTTCGAAGAGGCGCTGGCGCGCGCCGTGGCCTGCGGGGAACTGCGCAACGATCAGGACCTCGCGGCCCGGGCCGGCTACTTGCAGTGCGTAATGAGCGGGCTGCGCACGCAGGTGAAATCCGCGGTGCCGGCGGACTCGATCCGTGCCACCGTGGCCGTGGTGATGACGAGCCTGGACTGCCAGTGAGCAATCCTACGCTGGTTTTTCTTCGCTTTATTCTGGACCGAATGGTCTTTAAAGGAGGTGATATGCGGGAGTTGTTCGAACTGTGCGGCGCCGATCGCGAGCTGCTGTTCTCGCCCTACTGCTGGCGCGTACGCCTGGCCCTGGCGCACAAGGGGCTGGACTGGCAGAGCCGACCGATACGTTTCACCGACAAGGAACTGATCGCCTTCTCAGGGCAGAAGCTGGTGCCGGTGCTGAGCGACGACGGCGAAACGGTGCACGACAGCCTGGCGATCTTCACCTACCTGGATCAGCGTTATCCACAACGCCCGCTGCTCGGCGAGGGCCTGGCGGCCGAGCGCGCCGGTCTGGTCGAGCGCCTGAGCTTTCACATGGTCCGCGTGCCGCTGTTGAAGATACTGATCCCGCGCGTCTGGCAGGTGATCGACCCGGCCGACCGCGAGTATTTCCGCAGCAGCCGCGAGCAGGCGCTGGGCATGAGCCTGGAGGACTTCGCCGATCCGCAGGGCGGCGAGCGGCTGTTTCGTGAAGGTGTAGCGCCGCTGGAAATGTGGCTGCGTGATCAGCCCTTCCTCGAAGGTCAGGCCCCTGGCGGCTGCGACTACCTGCTGGCCGGCATGCTGCTCTGGGCCTGGTGCCTGGGGGCGCAGCCCTGGACCGACGATTCGACCTTGGGCGCCTGGTTCGCGCGCATCCTGCAGGCTTACGAATCCACCCACGGTCCGGTCAAGCGGGCCAGGATCGAGATGGAGCAGAGCCAATGATCGACCTGTACTACTGGACCACGCCGAACGGCCACAAGATCAGCATCTTCCTCGAAGAGGCCGGGCTGGAGTACCGCATCGTCCCGGTGCATATCGGCAAGGGCGAGCAATTCTCCCCTGCGTTTCTCAAGATCGCGCCGAACAACCGCATTCCCGCCATCGTCGATCATGCGCCGGCCGATGGCGGCGAGCCCATCGCCCTGTTCGAATCCGGGGCGATTCTCGAATACCTCGCCGACAAGACCGGGCAATTCCTGCCGCGCGAGACACGCGCGCGTTTCGGCGTGCTGCAATGGCTGTACTGGCAGATGGGCGGCGTCGGGCCGATGGCCGGGCAGAACCATCATTTCCTGCGCTACGCGCCGGAGCCCATCCCCTATGCCATCGATCGCTATGTGAAGGAAACCGCCCGCCTCTACGGTGTGCTTGATCGCCAACTGGCCGGGCGCGAGTACGTCGCAGGCGACTATTCCATCGCCGACATGGCCATCTATCCCTGGGCCAGGGGCTGGCAAATGCAGCAGCAGAAGCTGGAGGACTTGCCCAATATGGCCGCCTGGCTAGAACGCATCGATGCCCGCCCGGCTGTACAGCGTGCCTACGCGCTGGTGGAGCAGGTGAACGCCGATCCACAGGCGCTGCTCACTGCCGAAGCGCGGCGACTGCTGTTCGGGCAGTGACGGGCGGACAGCTTTTCTGACGTTTTTCCCGGTGGGGCGCGTGACGCTTTTCTAGACTTCAGGATGTTGATCCTGAACGCTGGGAGAGAACCATGCGAATCGGCGTACCCAAGGAAATCAAGAATCACGAGTACCGTGTCGGCCTCACACCGCAGTCCGTGGCTGAACTGACCGCACTGGGGCACGAGGTGTGGATCGAGACCCAGGCCGGAGCCGCCATCGGTTTTGCCGACGAAGACTACCGCCAGGCCGGGGCGCAGATCGCCCAAGGCGCCGGCGAGGTGTTCCAGCAGGCGCAGTTGATCGTCAAGGTCAAGGAGCCGCTGGCGGTGGAACGGGCCAAATTGCGCGAGCAGCACACGCTGTTCACCTACCTGCACCTGGCACCGGACCGGCCGCAGACCGACGAGCTGATGGCCAGCGGCGCCACCTGTATCGCCTACGAAACGGTGACCGATGCGCAGGGCCGCCTGCCGTTGCTCGCGCCGATGTCGGAAGTGGCCGGGCGCATGTCGATCCAGGCCGGTGCCGGCTGCCTGGAGAAGGCGCGTGGCGGTCGCGGTGTGCTGCTTGGCGGGGTGCCCGGGGTGGCGCCGGGCAAGGTGGTGATTCTCGGCGGCGGCGTGGTGGGTAGCCATGCCCTGGCCATGGCCGTCGGCCTCGGCGCCGATGTCACGGTGCTGGACAAGAGTGTCGATGCCCTGCGCCGGCTCGACGCGCAGTACGGCAACCGCATCACCACGCTCTATTCCACACGCGCTGCGGTGCAGGAACAGGTGCTGGCAGCCGATCTGGTCATCGGCGGCGTGCTGATTCCCGGGGCGGCTGCGCCCAAGCTCATTACTGCCGACATGGTGCGCCAGATGCAGGCCGGCGCGGTGCTGGTGGACGTGGCCATCGATCAGGGCGGCTGCGCCGAAACCTCGCATGCCACCACCCATGCCGAACCTACTTACGTGGTCGACGATGTGGTGCATTACTGCGTCGCCAACATGCCCGGCGCGGTGGCCCGTACTTCGACCCTGGCACTGAACAACGCTACCCTGCCCTTCGTCGTGGCGCTGGCGCAGAAGGGGACGCGCCGAGCGCTGGAAGAGGATCCGCATCTGCTGGCCGGTCTGAACATCGCGCGCGGCGCCATCACCTGTGCCAGCGTTGCCGAGGCCCACGGGCTGCGTTTCCAGCCACCTGCCAGCCTGCTCGAGCAGCTCTAGGCGGTGCACGGGGTTCGGCCGTTGCGCTCGATACCTACAGCGGCCAAACCCAAAGCAGCAGCGGCACGCTGATCAGCACCACGAGTATTTCCAGCGGCAGACCGAGGCGCCAGTAGTCGCCAAAGCGGAAGCCGCCGGGGCTGAGAATCAGCGTGTTGTTCTGGTGGCCAATGGGCGTCAAGAATGAACAGGAGGCGCCGATGGCCACTGCCATCAACAGCGCGTCCGGGCTGACACCAAGCTGGCTGGCGGCGCTCAGGGCGATAGGGCACATCACCGCCGCGGTCGCGGCGTTGTTCATGAAATCCGACAGCGTCATGGTCACCACCAGCAGCAGGGTCAGGGTGATGATGGCGTTGCCCTGCGCCAGGTTCTCCATCAGCAGGCGGGCGAGCAGGTCGGCGGCGCCGGTGGAC
Organism: Pseudomonas sp. KB-10; assembly: GCF_018221585.1. Classification (NCBI taxonomy): domain Bacteria; kingdom Pseudomonadati; phylum Pseudomonadota; class Gammaproteobacteria; order Pseudomonadales; family Pseudomonadaceae; genus Pseudomonas; species Pseudomonas sp. KB-10. The sequence goes on along the minus strand of NZ_QYYB01000001.1, from coordinate 404,239 downwards.
GACATCGCCCCGGCCACCGGGATCAGCGCGCCGAGCAGCACGATCACCGGCCAGTCGATGGATTCGTAAACGGCACGCAGCGGTATCAGGCGCAGCAGCATGTAGGCCAGTACGCCACTGGCGAAGGCGATCGCGGCAGAGAGCAGGCCGAAAGCGGCAGCAGCGATGGCCAGTAGCATGATGCCGAGGGCAAGGTTGGCTTGGCGCGGATCGGGAATGTTGATGGCGCGCGCGGCCAGCGGCACGCAGTCGTAGTCGCTGGCGAACTCACCGATATCCTCGGCGCTGCCCTGCATCAGCAGCACGTCGCCGCTCTGGATCAGGGTCGAGCGCAGGCGCTTGATCGAGCGGTGGCTCTGCCTGGAGATGGCCAGCAGATTGATCGAGTAGCGGCTGCGCAAGCGCGTGCTGCTGGCGGAGCGGCCGATCAGCGACGAGTCGGGCTTGACCAGCAACTCCTGCAGTGCACGATCTTCGTTGTTGCTGGCCTTCTTTTCCGTTTCGCCTTCCTTGTCCTCCTTCTGTTCGGCTTCCTGGGCCTCGCGTTCGGCTTCCAGCAGCAGATCCAGCTGGCCGAGCACTTCGCCCAGCTCCTGCGGGTCGGCCTCGATCACCAGCACATCATCGGCCTGCAGTACGCGCCGTGGGTTGGGTGCAGTCAGGCGCAACTTGTTGCGCACCATGGCTACTACCTGTGCGTCGGCTTCGTCGAGCAATTGCTCGATCTCGCGCAGGGTCTTGCCCTGTGCCTTGCCGCCTTCCTTGACCCGCGCTTCGGTGAGGTAATGGCCGGTATCGAAGCTGGCGGCGTTACCCACTTCGCGTCTGGGTACCAGGCGCCAGCCGAGCAGGGTGATGAACAGCACGCCAGCCAGCGCCACGGCGACGCCGACCGGGCTGAAGTCGAACATGGCGAAGGGACCGCCGCCATGCTGCGCGCGGAAGCTGGAGACGATCAGGTTCGGCGGTGTACCAATCAGGGTGGTCATGCCGCCGAGGATGGTGCCGAAGGCCAGCGGCATCAGTACGCGCCCCGGTGGCAACTCCAGGCGTGCGGCAATCTGCAGGGCGATGGGCATCAGCAGGGCGAGGGCGCCGACGTTGTTCATGAATGCCGAGAGCAGGGCGCCAAGGCTGGTCAGGGCCGCAATCGAGAGCAGCACGCCGGCCCCGCTGGGTAGCAGGCGCTGCGCCAGCCGACTGACCGCGCCGGTGCGCTGCAGACCGTGACTGAGCACCAGCACGCAGGCAACGGTGATCACCGCAGGGTGACCGAAGCCGGTGAAGGCTTCGCGTTCGGGTACCAAGCCGGCGATGACGCAGGCCAGCAGGGCGCCGAGCGCCACCACGTCATGACGCCAGCGACCCCAGATGAACAAGCCCATGCTGGCAATGAGAATGACGAATATCTGGCCTTGTTCGAGCGTCATGTGGCGGTGCCGTCCCTGTTGTACGCAGCTTCACTGCTGCGGTTCATAGCAGAGTCTGCGCCGCGTCGGCAGTTCCCGCTGCGCCATCGAGTGGGGCGCAATATTCGTGGTCTCAGGCGTATTGCGCGGCCGCGTACCCCGAGGCCCAGGCCCACTGGAAATTGAAACCGCCCAGGTGGCCGGTCACGTCCAGTACTTCACCGATGAAGTACAGCCCCGGCACCTTGAGCGATTCGAGGGTTTTCGACGACACCTCGTCGGTGCTCACCCCACCCAGGGTCACCTCGGCGGTGCGATAGCCTTCGGTGCCGGCCGGCACCAGCTGCCAGTCCGACAGACGCTCGGCAATCGTCCTGAGCTCGCCCGGGGTGTACTGCTTCAGCGGTTTGTTGGTGAACCAGCTGTCCGCCAGCAGGGCCGCCATCTTCTTGGTGAACAGCTCGGCCAGCAGGGTTTTCAACTCGCTGTTGCCGCGTTCGCGCTGTTGGGTGGCCAGCCACTCGGGCAGGTCGATATGCGGCAGCAGGTCGATATGCAGGGTATCGCCCGGTTGCCAGTAGGAGGAAATCTGCAGGATCGCCGGGCCGGACAGGCCGCGGTGGGTGAACAGGATGTTCTCGACGAAGCTCTGACCGTTGCAGCTGACCCGGCAGTCCTCCACCGAGGTGCCGGACAGTTCGGTGCACAGAGCCTTGAGCTGCGGGTCAGTGAGGGTGAAGGGCACCAGGCCGGCGCGGGTCGGCAGCAGTTCGTGGCCGAACTGCCTGGCCACCTGATAGCCGAAGCCGGTGGCGCCGAGGGTCGGGATCGACAGCCCGCCGGTGGCGATCACCAGCGACTGGCAAGCCACCTCGCCGAGGTCGCTGTGCACCAGGAAGCTGCCGTCGCGCTTCTCGATGCGTTGCACCGCCGTGTTCAGGCGAATCTCCGCACCGGCCTCGGCGCATTCGGCCAGCAGCAGCTCGAGGATGTCGCTGGACTTGTTGTCGCAGAACAGCTGACCGAGTTTCTTCTCGTGGTAGGGCACCCCATGCTTGGCCACCAGGCCGATGAAATCCCACTGGGTGAAGCGCGCCAGGGCGGACTTGCAGAAGTGCGGGTTGCCGGACAGGAAATTGCCCGGCTCGCAGTACAGATTGGTGAAGTTGCAGCGGCCGCCACCGGACATGAGGATCTTCTTGCCGGCCTTGTTGGCGTGGTCGAGCACCAGCACCCGGCGGCCACGGGCGGCGGCCGTGGCCGCACACATGAGGCCGGCGGCGCCTGCGCCGATGATCAGTACGTCGGTTTGCAACACGAGATGTCCCCAGGTGGATCGCTGCCGCACAAAGGCTGCGTTAAAACCCGGGAAGTCTACCCGAAGCCGCTCTGTACCGCCGGTTTTGCCGGCATGCGGCTGGCGCCTGCGGCATGCTTCAGATGGCTGTTTCAGATTTGAGACAGTGACGAGTTGCGCTGCGCCTGCTATCACTACAACCAGGATTTCGGATGGATCGCCACCTCATGCCTGCAGTACGCGTCTGGCTATTGCTCCTTTTGCTGTCGCCAGCGCTGGCCTCGGCGGAGCGGTTGCGTCTGGTGGCGAATCCCTGGCCGCCTTTCAACGATCAGGAACTTCCCGGTAAGGGGCTGGCCAGCGACCTGGTGGAGCAGGCACTCAAGCGTGCCGGTTACAGCACCAGCTATGTGGAGGTGCCCTGGGAGCGTGCGGTGCTGGGACTCAGGCGCGGTGATTACGATGTGCTGATCAACGCCTGGTACAGCGACGAACGCGCCGAGTACGGCTATTTTTCCCAGCCTTATCTGGTCAACCGCATCCGCCTGATACAGCGCAAGGGTGGCGAGATCCGCTTCGAAAAGCTGGCCGATCTCTACCCGTACAGCATCGCTGTGATCCGGGGGTACGCCTACTCCAGGGCGTTCGACAGCGACCCGCGTCTGCTCAAGGTCGGCGTCGGCAGCTTCGAGATTGCCGCGCGCATGTTGCATGCCGGGCGGGTGCAGCTTGCGCTGGAGGACGAGCTGGTGGCACGTCATGTTCTCGCACGAGAGTTGAGCTCTCTTCGCGATGAGCTGGAATTTCTGCCCTTACCGCTGAGCGAGAATGGCCTGCACATACTGGTGCGTCGCAGCCATCCTGATCACCGTGAGATCGCCAGGCGCTTCGATGCCGCTATCGATGCGATGAACGAGGACGGCAGCTATGCCGCGACGCTGCAGCTGCATGCTCCCTGATCAGGCCAGGACGGTACGCGCGCGGCCTTGTTGCTTGGCCCGATACAGGCGAATGTCGGCTTCGTGCAGCAGGCTTTCCAGATCTTCCGGTTCGCCCTGGTAGAGCCCTGCACTGAACGACAGCGCTGGGGCGCCGACGGCGTAATGCAGCCCGGCGCACTGTCTGCGCAACCTGTCCAACGCCTGGGCCACGTGCTGCGCGCCATACAGGGTGAGCAGAGCGAATTCCTCCCCGCCCAGGCGGCCGAGCAGCATGTCGGGGAAGGCGTTGCTCATGGCCCGGGCGAACACCACCAGCGCGCTGTCGCCGCTGGCATGGCCGAAACCATCGTTGATCTGCTTGAAATGGTCGAGATCGAGCATCGCCACGCTGACTTCGCGGCCTTCCCGTTGCGCCTGCTGCAGCATCTGCAGGCCCTGTTCGTAGAAGGCGCGGCGGTTGTTCAAGCCGGTCAGGGCATCGAATTGAGCTGCTTTTTTCAGCGCACGCAGCAGGTCGCGACGCTCCAGCGTCGACATCACCCGGCAGTTCAGCTCTTCCGGACAGAACGGCTTGCGCAGGAAATCGTCGGCGCCATGCTTGATGAACTGGGCGCTCAGCGAACCTTTGGGGTCGGCGGAAACGCCAATGATGATCAGGTCGTTGAGGCGCAGTTTCTGCCGCAGCAGCTTGACCAGTTCGAAGCCGCTGACGCCGGGCATGGCATGGTCGAGCACCAGCAGGTCGAGGTCCGGGTGCTCGTTCAGCTGGCGCAGGGTCTCCTTGCCGTCGCTGGCTTCGATGATCTGGTAATGGTGGGCTTCGAGAATGTGGCGAATGTAATGGCGCTGCGCTGCCGAGTCGTCGGCGACGAGAATCTTGATATGGCTGTTGTGATCGAGCCGGTGCAGCAGGCGGAAGGCGTACTCGTAGGAATGCTGGCTTTCCTTCAGCACGTAATCGACCACGCCTTTCATCAGCAGATCGTCACGCCGCTGCTCGTTGTAACTGCCGCTGAGCACGATGCAGGGCAGGTGGTAGCGCATGACCAGATCGACGCTTTCGCCGTCCGGCGCGTCCGGTAGGTGCAGGTCGACGATGGCGGCGAAGAACAGCGACGCGGATGTCTCCAGCATGACTTCGGCCTCGGCCAGCGAGGCGCAGAAGATCGGCTCCAGATCGGTTTCCTGGCGGAACAGATGCTCGAGGATCTTCAGGACCAGGGGGCTGTCTTCGATGACCAGAATATTGCGCATGGGTAACTCCGGCCCAGGTCGTTTGATCCTTTATATCAGCCTAGGAGGCTGTTCGCGATCTTGCGAGCCAGAGCCAGTGCGCTCGGTCACGAGCCGTCCTCACAATAAGCGCACGCGCAACGTTCTGCCCTTGATCTTGCCTTCGCTCAGGCGTTTCAGAGCCTGGCGCGCCACGTCACGCTGCACGGCAACCAGGGCCTGGTAGTCGAACAGGGCGATCTTGCCGACCTGGTCGCCCGGAATGCCGGCATCGCCGGTCAGGGCGCCGAGGATGTCGCCGGGGCGCAGTTTCTCCTTGCGTCCGGCGCCGATGCACAGGGTGTGCATCGGTGGCAGCAGCGGCTCACCGGTCGCCTTGGCTGCAGGCAGCGGATACCAGGCCAACTCCTTGCCCTGCAGGGCTTCGATGGCCTGAGCGCGACCGGCTTCGGCTGGCGCCACCAGGCTCAGTGCCAGGCCTTTGTCACCGGCGCGCCCGCTGCGGCCGATGCGGTGAATATGCACTTCGGCATCACGCGACAGCTCGACGTTGATCACCATCTCCAGCCCGGCGATATCCAGGCCACGGGCAGCGACGTCGGTGGCCACCAGTACGCTCAGGCTGCGGTTGGCGAACAGGGCGAGAATCTGGTCGCGCTCGCGTTGCTCCAGATCGCCGTGCAGCGCTGCGGCGGAAATCTTCTCGGCCTCCAGTTGTGCCGCCAGCTCATCGCACTGCTGGCGGGTGGCGCAGAAGGCCACCACCGGCTGCTTGCGAAAATGCCGTAGCAGGGTGCTGACCGCCTGCATGCGCTGGCCGGGGGCGATTTCGTAGAAGCGTTGCTCGATCTGATCATCGTCGTGCAGCGCCTCGACCTCGACCCGCTCGGGAGTGCGCAGAAAGCGCGCGGCGAGTTGCTCGATGCCGGCCGGATAGGTGGCGGAGAACAGCAGGGTCTGCCGGCGTGCCGGGGTCTGTTCGATGATCTCGCTGATGCTGTCGACGAAGCCCATGTCGAGCATGCGGTCGGCTTCGTCGAGCACCAGGGTGCTCAAACCGTCGACCTTCAGCGTGCCCTTGCGCAGGTGCTCCTGCACCCGGCCCGGCGTGCCGACGATGACGTGGGCGCCATGCTCCAGCGAGCCGATCTGCGGGCCGAAGGGCACGCCGCCGCAGAGGGTGAGCACCTTGATGTTGTCCGCAGCGCGGGCCAGCCTGCGGATCTCCTTGGCCACCTGGTCGGCCAGCTCGCGTGTCGGGCATAGCACCAGCGCCTGGCAACCGAAGTAGCGCGGGTTGAGCGGGTGCAGCAGGCCGATGCCGAAGGCGGCGGTCTTGCCGCTGCCGGTCTTGGCCTGGGCGATCAGGTCGCGGCCCTTGAGAATCAGCGGCAGGCTGGCGGCCTGGATCGGCGTCATCTCGGCATAGCCGATGGCGGCGAGGTTGGCCTGCATGGCGGCGGAAAGGGGCAGGCTGGCGAAGGCGTTGGCGGTCACGGCGGTGGCTCGGGCATGGAGAAACAGGCCGGCAGTGTAGCAGGCCCGCTCATTCGTCCGCTGAAACCTCGATAGTGCGCCCGCCTCGACCCTCTTTGGTATCCAGTTGCAGGAAGATCGCCGCTGCCAGCATCGATAGCAAACCCACGCACAGGTAGGTGGCCTGAAAGGCCGGCAGCACGTGCTCGCTGCCGCCTAGCTCACGGCTGAAACCACTGAGCAGCGCCGCTGCCGAGGCTACGCCAAGGCCCATCGCCAGTTGCACCACCACCGACAGCAGGCTGTTGCCGCTGCTGGCGTCGCGGTTGTCCAGATCGATCAGGGTCACGGTGTTCATTGAAGTGAACTGCAGCGAGTTGCAGGCACCGATCAGGCTCAGCTGGATGATCAGCTGCAGCGTCGAGGTGTCGCCGTCGACGAGCGCCAGGCTGGCGATCAGGGCACCGAGCAGCAGCGTGTTGCTGGTCAGGATGTTGCGGTAGCCGAGGCGTTCGATCAGCGGCCTGGCCAGCGGTTTGGCCGCCATGGCCGCCAGCGCCAGGGGGATCAGGCTCATGCCGGCCTGGGCGGGTGAGTAGCCCATCGCCAGTTGCAGCAGCAGCGGTGTGAGAAAGGGCAGCGCGCCGCTGCCGAGGCGGGCGAACAGGTTGCCGATGATGCCCACGGCGAAGCTACGGGTGTGGAACAGCCTGGGGGCGAACAGGGGGTGCTCGATGCGCCCGGCGCGCAGCCAGTAGGCAGCCAGGCAGGCCATGCCGCCGAGCAACAGCAGCACCACGCGCATGGTTGGCAGGTGCAGTTCGCCGAGACCTTCCAGAGCCACGGTGATCAGCAACATGGCGGCGCCGAACAGCAGAAAACCGGCGGTATCGAAGCGGCTGCGTTCCGGCCCGCGCAAGTCCGGCATATGCCGCAGCGCCGCCCAGCAGCCGAGCAGCCCCACTGGCAGGTTGATCAGGAAGATCCAGTGCCAGCTGGCTACCTCCACCAGCCAGCCGCCAAGCGTAGGGCCGATCAGCGGGCCGAGCAGGCCGGGCAGGGTGATGAAGCTCATGATCCGCACCAGTTCCGAGCGCGGATAGGCGCGCAGCACCACCAGCCGTCCGACCGGCATCATCAGCGCACCGCCGAGTCCCTGGATGACCCGTGCAGCGATCAGCATGCTCAGCGATTCCGACAGTGCACAGAGCAGCGAGCCGAGGCTGAACAGGGCGATGGCGCCGAAGAAGATGCGCCGCGTACCGAAGCGGTCGGCGATCCAGCCCGACGCGGGAATCAGCAGCGCCACGGTGAGCATGTAGGCGATCACCACCGACTGCATGCGCAGCGGGTCTTCGTTGAGATCGCCGGCCATGGCCGGTAGCGCAGTATTGAGGATAGTGCCGTCCAACGTCTGCATGAAGAAGGCGATGGCCACTATCCAGGGCAGAAGGCGGGCGGTGCGTGGGTCGAGTTGGCTGAGCGTGGGTTGCATGAGGCGTCCGGCAGTCAGTGGCGGCGGTGGCCGCTTCGCCATTATCGCGGGAAGTGCTCCCGTTCGACGGCGCTGGCACGAATAAATTCGCTCCGGTATGCAAGGGCAGCACGGCCGGGTCCGATATGGTCGGGCATCGAATGGCAGGAGCGGATTTATCCGCGAAAGGGTTTGGCTACGGTGCAGGGTGGATCGCGAATGAATTCGCTTCTACAGGCGGGAGCGGCGGCTGGCACTGCGCAGGACCGCCTGCGTTCGGTAGGAGCGGATTTATCCGCGATAGGGTTTGGCGCCGATGCAGCGAAGAGCGCGAATGAATTCGCTCCAGGGGAGAGCCTCGGTTGGCATGGTCTGGAGTTACCGCTGCATTGAGATGCGATTTGGTTGTAGGGCCCGGATAGGGGGCACGGGCCCTGCCAATGTCAGGCTGCCGAGACTTCTCGCTGCGGTTGACCACGCACGGGTCGCTCGCCAGCGACGAAGTAGGGCGCGGTGCTGCGTGGCAGCGGCTGACGCCCGCGGATCCGGTCGGCGATCTTCTCGGCCATCATGATGGTGGTGGCGTTGAGGTTGCCGGTGATGATCTCCGGCATGATCGAGGCGTCCACCACGCGCAGACCCTGCACGCCGTGCACGCGACCCTGGCCGTCGACCACCGCCATGTCGTCCTCGCCCATCTTGCACGAGCAGGACGGGTGGAAGGCGGTTTCCGCGTGCTCGCGAATGAAGGCGTCCAGTTCGGCATCGCTCTGGCAGTCGATGCCGGGGCTGATCTCGCGGCCGCGGTAGGGGTCGAGCGCAGGCTGCGCCATGATCTCGCGGGTGATGCGGATGGCATCGCGAAACTCCTGCCAGTCCTGCTCATGACTCATGTAGTTGAACAGGATGCTCGGATGCTGGCGCGGATCTTTCGACTTGAGCTGAATGCGCCCGCGGCTGGGCGAGCGCATGGAGCCGACGTGGGCCTGGAAGCCGTGCTCGTTCACCGCGTTGCTGCCGTTGTAGTTGATTGCTACCGGCAGGAAGTGGAACTGGATATTGGGCCAGGCGAACTCGGAGCGGGTGCGGATGAAGCCGCCGGCCTCGAACTGGTTGCTGGCGCCGATGCCGTTGCCGGTGAACAGCCACTGGGCGCCAATACCAGGCTGGTTGAGCAGCTTGAGCGCCGGGTACAGCGACACCGGTTGGGTGCAGGCGTACTGCAGGTACATCTCCAGGTGATCCTGCAGGTTCTGGCCGACGCCGGGCAGCTCGTGCACCAGGGCGATGTCCAGCTCGCGCAGCAGGGCGGCGGGGCCGACCCCGGAGCGCTGCAGGATCTGCGGCGAGGCGATGGCGCCGGCGCACAGCAGCACTTCGCGGCGAGCACGGGCAATGGTGGGCTCGTTGGCGTTGCCGATCAGGTAGCTGACGCCGCTGGCGCGCTTGCCGTCGAACAGAATGCGGTCGGTGGTGGCATGGGTGACGATGGTCAGGTTGGGCCGCCCCCGCGCCTGATCCAGGTAACCACGGGCGGTGCTGGCGCGGCGGCCTTCGGGGGTCACGGTACGATCCATCGGGCCGAAGCCTTCCTGCTGGTAGCCGTTGAGGTCGTCCGTGCGCGGATAGCCGGCCTGCACCCCGGCCTCGACCATGGCGTGGAACAGCGGATTGTTGCCGACCTTGGGCGTGGTCACGCTGACCGGACCGTCGCCGCCGTGGTAGTCGTTGGGGCCGATGTCACGGGTTTCCGCCTTGCGGAAGTAGGGCAGGCAGTCGTGGTAGGTCCAGTCTTCCAGGCCCTTGGCTTTGGCCCAGTTGTCGAAGTCCAGCGCGTTGCCGCGGATGTAGCACATGCCGTTGATCAGCGACGAGCCGCCCAGGCCCTTGCCGCGCCCGCATTCCATGCGGCGGTTGTTCATGTGCGGCTCGGGGTCGGTCTCGTAGGCCCAGTTGTAGCGTCGGCCCTGCAGCGGGAAGGCCAGGGCGGCGGGCATCTGGGTGCGAAAATCCAGGCGATAGTCGGGGCCACCGGCTTCGAGCAGCAGTACGCTGACATCTGCATCTTCGGTCAGGCGGGTGGCCAGGACGTTACCGGCCGAGCCGGCGCCGATGATGATGTAATCGAACTCTTGCGACATGGCTCCTCCTGCTGCCCGGTTGCGATCCGGGAAAACGCGGTGACGGTTCCCGGATTGCATCCGGGCTACGGGGCGACGATCTTCTTGTAGGAGCGGCTTCAGCCGCGATGCTTTCGCGGATCAAACGGTGCGCCGCCCGGCCGCTCCTACATGGCGTGGCGTTGGCGCTCAGAACACCGAGGTGTAATCGCCCATTTCCAGCTGCACCGACTTGATGCGGGTGTAGTGGCCGAGGGTGACCAGGCCGTTCTCGCGGCCGACGCCGGACTGCTTGTAGCCGCCCACCGGCATCTCGGCCGGCGACTCGCCCCAGGTGTTGATCCAGCAGATACCGGCTTCCAGCTTGTGGATCACCCGGTGCGCACGGTTGAGGTCGCGGGTCACCACGCCGGCAGCCAGGCCGTAATCGGTGTCGTTGGCGCGGCGGATCACTTCGTCTTCGTCGTCGTAGATGAGGATGCTCATCACCGGGCCGAAGATTTCCTCGCGCACGATGGTCATGTCGTCCCGGCAATCGGTGAACACGGTCGGCGCCACGTAGGCGCCCTTGGCGTAGTCGCCGTCGGTGACGCGCGCGCCACCGATCAACAGGCGCGCGCCTTCGCTGCGGCCCTTGTCGATGTAGCCGAGCACGCTCTCCATGTGCGCGTAGCTGACCAGCGGGCCGAAGTTGGTGGCGTCATCCAGCGGATCGCCAAGGCGGATGCGCTTGACCCGGTCCAGCACCTTGGCCTCGAAACGCGCCTGCAACATGCGTGGCACGAACACGCGGGTGCCGTTGGTGCACACCTGGCCGGAGCTGTAGAAGTTGGCCATTACCGCGATGTCGGCGGCGCGGTCGAGGTCGGCGTCTTCGAACACGATCAAGGGCGATTTGCCGCCCAGCTCCATGGTCACTTCCTTGAGGCTGGAGCTGGAGGCGCTGGCCATCACCTTCTTGCCGGTGACGGTACCGCCGGTGAAGGACACCTTCTCGATGCCCGGATGCTCGGTCAGCCACTGGCCGACTTCGCGGCCGCTGCCGGTGAGCACGTTGAACACGCCGGCGGGCAGACCAGCCTCGGTGTAGATCTCGGCCAGCTTCAGCGCGGTCAGCGAGGTGACTTCACTGGGCTTGAAGATCATCGCGTTGCCGGCAGCCAGGGCCGGGGCGGACTTCCACAGGGCGATCTGGATCGGGTAGTTCCACGCGCCGATGCCGGCGACCACGCCCAGCGGTTCGCGGCGGGTGTAGACGAAAGAGGTTTCGCGCAGCGGGATCTGCTCGCCTTCGATGGCCGGGATCAGGCCCGCGTAGTACTCCAGCACATCGGCGCCGGTGACGATGTCGACGTAGCGGGTTTCGGACAATGGCTTGCCGGTGTCGAGGGTTTCCAGCTCGGCCAGCTCATCGTTGCGCGCGCGCAGGATATCCACCGCCTTGCGCAGAATGCGCGAGCGCTGCATGGCAGTCATCGCCGCCCATAGCTTCTGCCCTTCGGCGGCGCTGGCCACGGCGCGATCGACGTCCGCCTGGCTGGCGCGCTGCACCTTGGCCAACACCTCACCGGTAGCCGGGTTGATGCTGTCGAAGGTTTCTCCACTGCTGGCGGCGACGTACTGGCCGCCGATGTAGAGCTGCTGTTCGGCGAAGCGGGGCATGGGCTGTCCTCTGAGTTCGGTCAATCTGCTTAGAACCTATTCACGACCTGCTGCGCGTCGGCCCTACTGCGTTAAAAACAGGCTCGGCAAGCCGCTTGCGGCTAACGCACTTTAGTGCGGCCCCGGAGGGGCGAGCGAAGCGAGTACTGCTCATTTACAGCCGGTAACTTCCGCGTCCTCGCCTGTTTTTGCGGGGCCGCCATCGGTGTTGTATGGACCTAGCTCGCGAGATCGTGAAGAGGTTCTTAGAGAACAGCCTATTTTATTTAAATTGAACGATCAATCAATAAAAGCGACAGGGCGCAGCCAAACGCGACATATCAAGTGAGCAACGGGTACAGGTTCTCGGTTCTACGCGGCCTTAGGGTGGGCTTTGGCCCACCAGAGTTTGGAAGGCGCCGCTGGAAACTCCTAACGGGCCTTGGCCAGCTGCAGGTCGAGGTAGTCGTAGGCGATATGGCGCGCCTGCTCGGTATCGAAGGCTTCACCGGACAGCGCGCCACGCAACCACAGACCATCGATCAGCGAGGCCAGACCGCGGGCGGCGAGGCGCGCCTGATCCTGCGGCAGGGCGCGATGGAACTGGCCGCACAGGTTGGAATAGAGGCGGTGATCGTTGACCCGCTGCAGGCGCCGCAGGGCCGGCTGGTGCATGCTGCTGGCCCAGAACGCCAGCCAGGTTTTCATCGCCGGGCCGCTGACCTGGCTGTCGTCGAAGTTGCCATCGATCATCGCCTTCAGGTGCGCGCGCGGGCTGTCGTCGTCCAACGCCTGGCGCCTCTGGGCGACGGCATCGCGCAACGCCTGCATGAGGTGGCGCATGGTGGCTTCGAGCAGGCCGTTCTTGTCCTTGAAGTAGTGGCTGATGATGCCGTTGGAAACGCCCGCCAGGCGGGCGATATAGGCAATGCTGGCATCGGCCATGCCAACCTGGTCAACGGCTTCCAGCGTGGCGGCGATCAGTTGCGAGCGGCGAATGGGCTGCATGCCGACCTTGGGCATGGGGCTCTCCGTGAGGGGCAGGGAGCCGAAGTCTAGGCAGTTTTTGACTGAGCGATCAATCAATGCGTGCTGCGGTGTCTGCAGTCAGCGGCCTGTAAGCAGAAGATGTGGCAGAAACAGGGCGATGCTCAGTCCCAGGCCCTGCGACAGGTGGCTGAAGAAGAGCCAGGTAACGCTACGTGCGTCCCCGACGTACAGCACAGCAGTCAGCGTGCGCTCGTTGCAGCGAATGGAATACAGGGCGACCGTCAGGCAAATGAACATGCCGAACGCGCCGGCGCCGGCCCCCCACAGGCTCCAGGAAGCGGGCGCAAGCCAGGCAGGAAGGTAGGGCAGAAGCATTAACTTATGGCCCTCGGGAAGGGCGGCAATGGTCTGTATCCAGCTCTCCAGACCATTGCGGGACGGCCGCCTGGGGAGATGGCGAGGCGTGCTCATGGGGCGTCGGTCACTGCTGCTGCGACTCTTCGACGGTATCCGAGTTCAGTGCGGTGCACTCGATCCGCGCGGCGGCATACAGCAGTCCGACTGCCATGACGGTATACAGATCGAAACCGAACAGGAGCTGGGTGATCAGTGCCGTAAGCAGCAGGACGGCGATAGCCGGGCCCGAGGTACCGGTCTTGCCGACCGCAAGCAGAGCCGCCCCGAAGATGGCTGCGATCATCAGCCCGGCGCAGATGGCCAGATAGCGGTAGGTCTTTGCGTCCCAGATCAGGAAAATGTTGATCGAGCTGGTGTAGACGAACAGGAACGTCAGCAGGGTAAGACAGCCAATAGTGGCGAAGACGACGGCGGTACTTTTCATTGCGTTCTCGGTCTGTTCGTTTTCGGGGGGCGAGAGTCTAGAGGGCATGCCGTCCATGTCCCAGTGGCGATGTCCGAAAACTTGAACTCGGACTCGGCAGAAACGACAAAGCGGGCCGAAGCCCGCTTTGTGGTGTTACAGGTGCGTGGCTTATTTCAGCCAGCTGTCGACGCGATCCGGGTTCTTGGCGATCCAGTCCTTGGCGGCCTGATCCGGCTTGGCGCCTTCGCGAATGGCCAGCATCACCGAACCGACTTCTTCGCCGCTCCAGGAAATCTTGCCGAGGAAGGCGGCAGCGTCGGCAGCCTTGCCCTTGAGCTGCGGGTTGGCCACGGTGTCGACGCGCTCGTCGTCGCCGAAGACTTTCTTCGAATCTTCGAGGAAGCGCAGTTTCCACTTGGCGAACATCCAGTGCGGAATCCAGCCGGTGACCACGATCGGCTTCTGCGCCTTCTCGGCACGGGTCAGGGCGGTGGCCATGGCCGGGCCGGAGCTCGGCATCAGCTTGATGCTGGACAGGTTGTATTCCTTGATGGCGTCCTCGGTACGGCGCATCACTCCGGCACCAGCATCGATGCCGGTGATCTTGCCGTCGAAGTCCTTGGCGTATTTCTCCAGGTCTTCGATGGTCTTGGCCTCGACGTAGTCCGGCACGATCAGACCGATCTTGGCACCGGAGTAGTTGGTGCCGAGCACCTCAACCTTGTCCTTGAGCTTCTCGTAGTATTCGCCGTGGGTGGCTGGCAGCCAGGCGGAAAGCGTGGCGTCGAGGTCGCCGCGGGCGACGCCCTGCCACATGATCGCCGGCTCGACCGGCTTCAGCTCGACCGTGTAGCCGAGGCGGCTTTGCAGGATTTCACCGGCGACGTGGGTAACGGCAACGCTGTCGTCCCAGCCGTTGACGTAGCCGATCTTCAGGGTGGGTTTGTCGGCGGCCAGGGCACTGCCCATGCCGATGGCCAGGGCGGCAGCGCCGAGGCAGAGGTGTTTGAGTACGCGCATTGTGGTGTTGCTCCGTCAGTTGAGTGGCAGTTGCAAAGTCGTTGACTGGCTCGTTCTCATTGCGGGCCTTGCGAAACCGTGTTGCGCAGCAGATTGCCGGTTCGCGGGCAAAGTCTCGCCGTCACGGCCAAAATCGGCCGCTAGTATTCAGCGAGGAGGTTTCCAGGCTCGAACTCCCAGGTTCGAGCCCGAATCGGGTCGTGGCCTGTTACAGCCCGACGTGTTTCTTCACGGCGGCTACACCGTCCTGACCGTCGAAGGTGGTCACACCGCTCAGCCACTGGTCGAGGATCGCCGGGTTGGCCTTGATCCACTCCTTGGCGACGTTCTGCGGGTTTTCCTTCTCCAGGACCTTTTCCATCAGCTGGCTTTCGATATCGACGGTGAACTGCAGGTTGTTCAGCAGCTTGCCGACGTTGGCGCAGCGCGCTTCGTAATCCGGCGGTACCACGGTGTAGACCTTGGCTGCGCCATAGTCAGGGCCGAACACGTCGTCACCACCGGACAGGTAGGTAATGTCGTGCTGGGTGTTCATCGGGTGCGGCGCCCAGCCGAGGAACACTACCGGCTCCTTCTTCTTGATGGCGCGCGACACCTGGACCAGCATGCCGGCTTCGCTGGACTCGACCATGCGGAAGTCGCCCAGGTCGAACTGGTTGTTCTTGATCATACCGTCGATCAGCAGGTTGCCGTCGTTACCCGGCTCGATGCCGTAGATCTTGCCGCCCAGCTGGTCCTTGAACTTGGCGATGTCCTGAAAGCTCTTCAGCCCGGCTTCGGCCGCATAGGTCGGTACCGCCAGGGTGTACTTGGCGCCTTCGAGGTTGGCTTTCTCCAGCACCTTGACGCCGCCATCCTTGAGGAAGGGCTCGATCACCGAGTCCATCGAGGGCGCCCAGTAGCCGAGGAACACGTCGACCTGGCCGCTTTTCACACCGGTGAAGGCGATCGGTACCGAAGCCATGATCTTGCGTGGCTGATAGCCCAGGCCTTCGACCAGGGTCATGGCCACGCCGGTGGTGGCGGCAATGTCGGCCCAGCCGATCTCGGCGAAACGTACCTGCTTGCAGCTCGCCGGCTCCGCGGCCATGGCGCCCTGCATCAGTGCGCAGGACAAAAGGCCAATGGCGGCGGTGGTCTTGAACAATTTCATCTGCGGTTCCCTGTGAAGTGAAAAAGTATTTACTGGCGCTGCAGTTTGCCGCTGAACCAGGCGAACACGCCGCGCTTGGCGGTCTGTTTGGTGCCGAAGCTTTCGGTGATGCGGTCGAGGATGATCGCCAGCAACACCACGGCCATGCCGCTCTCGAAGCCTAGACCGATATCCAGGCGCTGGATACTCGCCAGCACGTCGTTACCCAGGCCGCCGGCACCGACCATCGAGGCGATGATCACCATCGACAGGGCCATCATGATGGTCTGGTTGACCCCGGCCATGATCGACGGCATGGCGTTGGGCAGCTGGACCTTGAACAGCAACTGGCGGCTGGTGCAGCCGAACGACTGGCCGGCCTCGACGATTTCCTTGTTCACCTGGCGAATGCCCAGGCTGGTCAGGCGCACCGCCGGCGGCATGGCGAAGATCACCGTGGCGATGATGCCGGGCACGCGACCCAGGCCGAAGAGCATGGCTGCCGGGATCAGGTAAACGAACGCCGGCATGGTCTGCATGAAGTCGAGGATCGGTCGGATGATGGTCGCCACGCGCTCGCTGCGTGCCGCCCAGATCCCCAGCGGGATGCCCAGCAGCAGGCTGATCAGCGTCGAGGAGAAGGTCAGGCCGAGGGTGACCACGGTCTGTTCCCAGAAGCCGGTCATGACGATGAGGACGAAGGCCACCGCAGTGAAGATTGCGAAGCGTACGCCGATGCGCCACAGACCGAGGCCGACGAAAATGGCAATGAGCAGCCAGGCCGGCGGCAGCATCAGCAGGTTCTCGATGCCCTCGGAGAAACCGCTGACTAGTTGACCGATGCTGTCGAACACACCGCTGTAGTTGTCCAGCAGGTGCTGGACGACGTCGTTGACCCAGCTGCCCAGGTCGAGCTTCTTGTCACTCATGGGATTCCCCCTGCAGGCGGGTCAGCAGACGGCCCTTGCTGATGGCGCCACAGTAATGGCCTTCGGCATCCACCACCGGGATCGGCCCTTCGTTGTCCACCAGGCGGCTGATAACGTCCTCCAGTGGCATGTCCTCGGGAACAGGTACCACCTGCTTGAGCGCATTGGTCTCCAGTGGCCGAGGCTCGTCGCCATCGACCATCAGGGCGATCTTCTCGAGGCTGATGGAACCCTGGAAGTTGTTCTGCTCATCGACGATGAAGGCGTAGTGCTTGTCCAGCGCCTGCAGCTCCTTGCAGATCTTCGCCGCGTCCGGTGCCTTGCCGTTGTACACGTAGGTCGGCACGCTGTCGGCCTTGAGCTGGCCGGCGGTGAGATAACGGCTGGTGTCGACCGTATCGAAGAAGTTGCGTACGTATTCGTTGGCCGGCTTCTCGATCAGCTCCTGCGGAGTGCCGACCTGAATCAGCTTGCCGCCTTCCATGATGCCGATACGGGTACCGATGCGCATGGCTTCTTCGATGTCGTGGGAGACGAAGATGATGGTGCGGCGGTGGGTCTTCTGCAGCTCCAGCAGCACGTCCTGCATTTCGCGGCGCTTGAGCGGGTCGAGGGCCGAGAAGGCCTCGTCCATGATGATCATCGACGGGTTGACCGCGAGGGCTCGGGCCAGGCCTACGCGCTGCTGCATGCCGCCGGAGAGCTCGTTCGGGTACTTGTGGGCGAAGGTGTCGAGACCCACCTGCTTGAGCACTTCCATTGCCCGTTGCTCGCGCTCCTTGCGTCCGACACCGGCCACTTCCAGGCCGAAGGCGGCATTGTCCAGCACGCTGCGCGAAGGCATCAGGGCGAAGGACTGGAAGACCATGCTCATGTCGCGGCGGCGCAGGTCGATCAGCTGCGATTGCGGCAGCTTGGCCACGTTCTGGCCGTCAATGTAGACATCGCCGGCGCTGGGTTCGACCAGGCGGTTGATCAGACGGATCAGGGTGGATTTACCGGAGCCGGACAGGCCCATGAGGACGAAGATCTCGCCTTCCTCGACGCTGAACGACACGTCGCTGACTCCGATTACTGCGCCTTTCTCGGCGAGGATTTTCTCTTTGCTCCAGCCTTCCTTGAGCAGGCCAATAGCCTCTTGTGGGTTAGAGCCGAAAACCTTGTACAGGTGTTCGACCACGATCTTTCCAGACTGCATGGGACGTTTCCCCTTCAATCGGCATCCAGGTGGCGCTGGCACGGCTGGGCACGCATCATCGAAGCGTAGAACGGCTGTGACAGACCTCTGATATTTGTGGGTGTTTTCTGAAAGTCGAGGTAGGCGAACGTTTCGCTGCGCTGCCGGGTGCCGGCACTCGGGCACGTTCAAGCGACACGCTGGCGGTTGCTGTGGCCCGTCGCGCCGTTAAATCGTGTAGATGAGTGATTGCTGCCTTGCCGTGCTGCAAACCGCTTTCCAAACCCTCTGGCAGTGTTTCGAAATCCAGTCCGTTGGGGGTTCATGTCCCTTCCTGGAACATGCGTACATCCGAAATTTCTTGTTGGGCTGGCGCCCGTGGTGGGCCAGCGCTTATCTGTTCTTCGGTCCGGGGTTGTGGGGCCCCGGTCTGCCGCCCCTCTGAAGGAGTCGGCAGCGACGTCATCGGCTGACTCAACGATATAGCCTTGCGGCCTGCGCAATTATCGGTTTGCGACTCTGACATATTGCGCGACGACATGGCGCTGTCCGCTGCGTGTTTACCGTTTTTCGCCGCTATCGAGCCGTCGATGTTGGGCGAGTCCAAAACTGTTTAATCCCCCCGGTTAGGTTCCAAATGAGCGGTGCGGCACACGCGTTAAAAACCTTAACAGACTTTTTTACCCCCGGGTCAACCATCAAAGCCACGTGTGGCGCGGTTCTTCATGCGCCGAAAGGGCTTCAGGCACCGTTTCACGGGGGCTGCGCATGTGTTGAAAAAAATTGACAGCGGCGAGGAGAAAAAGATCAATTTGCCCCGCAAGGCCCTTTACAGACCCATGACTGCTCGCCGCGACCTCAGCAGCAGCGAAATCGGGGAAATGGCCGCCTTCAAAGAAGGATCTTGTGAGCGGTGATTCGGCTATTTATCGGCATGAAAATGGTTTTTAGCCGATTTTAACGCCGTTTTTAGGGTCTTCGGCTTACGCCCGCCAGCCAGCCGTTGACCAGTTCGGGATTCTTGTCCATCCACTGTTTGGCCACGCGCCGCCGGTTGGTATTGCCCTCGAGCACGCCGCTCATCAGCTGGTTCTCCGCTGCGATGGTAAAGACCATGTTGCGAAACAGCTGGGCCACGTTCGGGCACTCGCTGGCAAGGCCGCCACGCGTGACGGTATTGACCTGTGCCGCGCCATAGTTGGGGCCGAAATACTGGTCACCGCCGGAAAGGTAGAACATGCGCAGCCGATCATTCATCGGGTGCGGCTCCCACCCTAGGAACACTGCGGAGCGGCCCATCTGCTGAGCGCGTTCGACATGGTTGAGCATGCCCTTTTCACTGCTTTCCACCAAGGTGAAATCACGCAGACCGAAGACGTTCTCGCGGATCATGGTCTTGACCATTTCGTTGCCTTCGTTGCCAGGTTCGATGCCGAAAATCTGGCCTCGCAATTCATCCTTGAAACGATGGATGTCGGCGAAGTCCTTCAGGCCCGCCTTGTGCGCCGGCTCGAGCACGGCGAGGGTGTAACGCACTGTGGGCAGGTTGGTTTGCAGTTTTTCGATGCGGCCGCTTTGCAGATGGGGCTCTACCAATTGGCTCTGCGCCGGCATCCAGCTGCCGAGAAAGACATCGACGTTGCCATCGGCGAGGGCCTGATAGGTTTCCGGAAGCGACAGCCGCTTCACCTGAGTGCGATAGCCCAGGTCAGACAGTATCAGGCGGGCTACGGCGGTGGTCATGGTGATATCGGTCCAGCCGACATCGGCGAGGGTGATCAACTCACAGCGTTCTGCCTCGGCAGCCTGCAGGGTGGAGCCATAAAGCAGGCCGAATGCGAGTAGCCAGTGAGCGAGTCGTTTCATGGATCACACCTGCCTGTTCAACGAAATTGAGTTACTGACTAGAAAGCAAATGGCGGGCCGTCTGCATCGTGAAAAACGACCTCCACTTACCCAGGCTTGCCGTTCCGTTGGCCTTGCCTATTTCCGCCTGCGGAAGGTGTGAATGGCGTAGCGGGTGCGAGCTGATTATCGAACCGCTTTAGGGCGCTGTTTCCGGCTGTGAGTGGCCTAATGGCTGATGGCGAATCGCCTTTTTTTGGAAAAGCCGAATCATGAGCCGGGGTGGGGCGAGCGAAGCGATTTTCGCCAGCTTTTGGTGCGTGCCGGGCCTGCCTCGAGCGGCTGTTCGAAGAGCCTGTTACCGCCCATCCGTTACTGCCTCGACAAGTCTGTGTAGGGGGTATCCTCAGTAGTGCTACCGAAATGCACAGAGCCCTTGAAATCGGGCTTTCTGGATCGTTTGCGGGTGCTGTGCCGAGGCTTGGAAAGCCCGGGTGGCGTGGACATGATTTTTTATTGAAGGCCTGATCAATTTCGGCATGGGCTTTGCCTGTTTTACATGACCAGCTGGTCTCGAACCAGCACCATAACAAAACTACGGTCCGCTACCGTCGGGCCGACACCGTGCTTAGCGTGAGGGTTTCATCGATGTCGCAGTCCAGCCAAGGGTCGCAATCCCAGAACCGTGCCCCCCAGTCCATCGGCTTCCTGCTCCTGGATAATTTCACACTGATTTCCCTGGCCTCGGCGGTGGAGCCCCTGCGCATGGCCAACCAGCTCTCCGGCAAGGAACTGTATCGCTGGCACACGCTTACGCTCGACGGCCTGCCCGTCAGCGCCAGCGATGGACTGCAGATCACCCCCGATACCTCCATACAGAATGCGCCGGCACTGGACGCGGTAATCGTCTGTGGCGGTGTCGACATCCAGCACAGCGTCAAGCGCGAGCATGTCAGCTGGTTGCAGCTGCAGGCACGCCAGGGCCGCCAGCTTGGCGCGGTATGCACCGGCAGCTGGGCGCTGGCCAAGGCCGGACTGCTCGATGGCTACGATTGCAGCGTGCACTGGGAATGTCTGGCCTCGATGCAGGAAGCCTTCCCGCGTGCGGCCATCACCACCCGCCTGTTCTCCATCGATCGCAATCGCAATACCTCGTCCGGCGGCACCGCGCCGATGGACATGATGCTGCACCTGATCGGTCAGCAGCACGGGCGTGAACTGGCGGCCGGCATTTCCGAGATGTTCATCTACGAACGCATCCGCAACGAACAGGATCACCAGCGCGTACCGCTCAAGCACATGCTCGGCAGCAACCAGCCAAAGCTGCAGGAGATCGTCGCGCTGATGGAGGCTAACCTGGAGGAGCCGATCGACCTCGACGAGCTGGCCTGCTTCGTCGACATTTCCCGTCGTCAGCTCGAGCGTTTGTTCCAGAAGTACCTGCACTGCTCGCCGTCGCGCTACTACCTCAAGCTGCGTCTGATCCGTGCACGTCAGCTACTGAAGCAGACCAGCATGTCGATCATCGAAGTGGCTTCGGTGTGCGGCTTCGTTTCCACCCCGCACTTCTCCAAGTGCTACCGCGAGTATTTCGGCATTCCGCCGCGCGACGAGCGTGCTGGCCAGCAGGGTCACAACCTGGTGGCGCTACTGCCGATTCCCGAACATCAGCAGGTCAACTCCAGTGCGGTACTGGCGCTGAGTCGTGCTCAGGGCGAGTCGACATTCGCCAGCGTACGGATCTGAGTCGGGCTGCAATGAAAAACGGGGCGCCACTGGCGCCCCGTTTTTTTTCGAGCTTTGGTGCGTGCGGCGCAGCCTGCACCGCGCCGTTCGCTCAGGCCGGCTTTGGAACCAGCGCCGGCAGCAGATGACGACTGATGGCTTCGCGCACATTCGGCAGCAGGGTAGCGCTGCCGCCGAGCAGCTCTTCCACCAGGCGGCGCAGGGCCGCGGCACGCTCCGGACTGAGGCCGCTGACGGCCAGCTCGCAGGATTGCTCCGGCGTGGCGCCTGCTGGAATACTCAGGCCCAGTGCAACCAGGCGTTCGCGGAAATCTTCCTGGTCGATGAGGTCGGCGTGCATCATGGTCGTGACTCCTTGTGGCAAAGCAGGCGTTTAACAACGTAGACGAAGCGGCAAGGGCGATGCAGGCAGTATTTCAACCGCCTGCTAGCGCAGAACGCCTTCTTCGACCAGCAGGTTGAAGATAGCCTCCGCACCCTCCTGTGGCGAGACATCCTTGAGTATCTTGCCACCACCACCACTGGCTTTGGCCGTCGCGGCCTTCATGCGTTCTGCACCGGTCTTGGCCTTGATCACCTTCAGGCGTTTCGGTCGTGGTTTGGCCGGCTGCAGGCTGGCTTCGGCCAGCAGTGGGTCGTCTATCACGGTGACTTCATGAGCTTCGATCTGGCCACGGCGAGCCGGCCCGAAGGCACTCTGGCGCGCGACCGGGGCGGCATTGTCGACGCTGGCCACGCACGGCAGGCGTACCTTGAGACGGCGACGCTGGCCACGTGGCAGTGCCTGCAGCACCTGCGCCACGCCGTTCTCGACCTTCTCCACTTCGGCCAGGCCAACCACCATCGGCCAGCCCAGGCGCTCGGCCAGCAGGAACGGCAACATGCCGGAGCCTTCGCCGGTTTCCGCCTGGCTGCCGGTGAGTACCAGCTGCGTGCGACTGCCTTGCAGGTAGTCGACCAGCAGCGGCAGGGCGTCGGCGCCTTCCGGCTGTTCAAGCACGTCGAGCTGTTCCAGGCCCATGCCCAGGTAGCCGCGCAGCGCTTCGGCCTGTGGGTCGCCGGCATGCAGCAATTGCAGGTTCTGTCCGGCCAGACGCAGGCCGAGTTCCACCGCGCGGGCATCCTGCTCGGCGCGACGGGCGCGGGCTGAGGTCGGGTGGGCGCCGACCGAGACCAGGGCGACGATATTCAGATCAGTCATTTGGGCAACCTCGAACCGTGGGAGCGGCTTTAGCCGCGATATGGCCATACGCGCGATCTGTCGCGGCTGAAGCCCCTCCCACGAGGGCGTATTGGTGAGGATCAGGCCGCTTCACGCTTGCCCTCCTGGCGCCAGGCGGCGACGCGCTCCATCAGCGCGCGAAGGATCGCCGCCGAGTCGCCGATCACCGAGAGATCGGCACGTTTGATCATGTCGCAGCCAGGATCCATGTTCACCGCGACGACCTTGTCGCAGGCGCCGATACCTTGCAGGTGCTGGATGGCGCCGGAAATACCCACCGCCAGGTAGACGCGGGCGGTGACCCAGGTGCCTGTGGCGCCGACCTGACGGTCACGCGGCATGAAGCCATCGTCCACCGCCACGCGCGAGGCGCCTTCGGTGGCACCGAGGGCGACGGCGGCCTGGTGGAACAGCTCCCAATCCTTCACGCCGTTGCCGCCGGAAAGAATGAACTCGGCCTCGGCCATGGGGATCTGCGCCGGGTCCACGGCTACCGGGCCGAGGTCCTCGATACGCGGCAGGCTGTGGGCGACCTTTTCGGCTAGCTCCAGCGGACGGACTTCATGGCGGGTTTCGCTGACCGGCTCGGCGCATTCGGCGGCAGCCAGGATCAGTCGAGGCAGCGCGCGCTGGATGTCCTGCTGACCACTGCCGGCCCGCCCGGTGGCCTGCTCGCCTGCGACCTGCCAAACACGGGTGGCAGGACGCTCGCCGAGCTTGGCGGCCAGGCGCCGGCCCAGTTCACCGCCGCCGGTGCGGCTGTCGGGCAGCAGCCAGTGGCGCGGCGCCAGTTGGCTCTCCACAGCGCTCAGGGCCAGTACGCGGGCTTCCGGCGCGTAGCCGTCGAAGGTGTCACCGGCGATGCGCAGCAGGCGGTCGACGCCGGCCGTATCGAAGGCGCTTTCCTTGTCCTCGCCGAATATCACGGCAACCACAGCGCCGCTATCGCCAGCCAGCTTGCGGGCCAGGCCGAGCAGGTCCTTGTCATGGCTGGACAGACGGCCGCCGACCATGTCCGGTACCACGCAGATGTGGAAGGCCGGTTGCTCGATGACGTGCAGCGGCAGCTGCACCTCGACGCTGGCACTGCTGCGTTTGCCGGCGGTGCCCTGCTGAGCACCGCTGCGATCGATACGCTTGAGCCCCGCCGGGCCGATGAAACCGGCGGCGATGGCGTGCGGGTTCTTGCGGATGATGCCGTTGGGGCCCATCCAGCTGGTCTGATTCTGGCTCTGCATGGCCGCATGGAGCGGATGCAGGCGGTTACGGGCGATCCACTCGGCGCGAGGGTCGCGGCGGATGATGTCGCTCATGCCTGGGCCTCCTGAGTGCGCTGGGGTTGTCGTTTCATCACTGCACCTCCGCCAGTTCGCGCTTGGCGTTCGGTCGCTTGGCCGCTACCTCGGTAGCCTCGATCAACACTTCGGCCACCAGTTCGGCGATGTCCTTGATTTCCGGGCGCGGTGCGACCACGCCTTCGAGCATCGCCGTACATTGCGGGCAACCCACGGCTACCAGTTCGGCGCCGGTTTCCTTGATGTCGACCATGCGCATGTCGGGGATCCGCTGCTTGCCGGGGATATCGGTGATCGGCGCGCCGCCACCGCCACCGCAGCAGCGCGAGCGGAAGCCCGAACGTTCCATTTCCCTGACTTCGATACCGATGGCCTTGAGCACTGAGCGCGGAGCTTCGTACTCGCCGTTGTAACGGCCCAGGTAGCATGGATCGTGGTAGGTGACGCTGCCAGCCTTGCTCTGACCGAGGTTCAGCAGGCCGTCACGGACCAGTTGTTCGATATAGGTGGTGTGGTGCAGTACCTCGTAGTTGCCGCCGAGTGCGCCGTATTCGTTCTTCAACACGTGGAAGCTGTGCGGGTCGCAGCTGACGATACGCTTGAAGCGATACTTGCCCAGGGTGGCGATATTGCGCTTGGCCAGGTGCTGGAAGGTCGCTTCGTCGCCCAGGCGGCGAGCCACGTCGCCGCTGTCGCGTTCTTCCAGGCCCAGTACGGCGAAGTCGACGTCGGCAGCCTTGAGGATCTTGACGAAGGCGCGCAGGGTACGCTGGTTGCGCATGTCGAAGGCGCCATCACCGACCCAGAACAGCACGTCGGTCTCTTGCTTGTCGGCAAGCAGCGGCAGGTTCAGGTCGGCGGCCCAGTTGAGGCGGCCGCCGGGATTGAAGCCGCCCGGGTTGTCGGTGGCGATCAGGTTGTCCAGCACCTCGGCACCCTTGTTCGGGGTGGCGCCCTTCTCGAGGGTGAGATGACGGCGCATATCGACGATGGCATCGACGTGCTCGATCATCATCGGGCACTCCTCGACGCAGGCGCGGCAAGTGGTGCACGACCAGAGGGTCTCGGCATCCACCAGCGCCTTGCCCTGCAGCGACACGATCGGCTGGTGCGGGCCGCCGCTATGTTCGCCCAGCGGCTTGCCGGGGTAGGGCGAACCGGCGAACTTGGCGTCATTGCCACCGGCCAGGCCGATGACCATATCCTGGATCAGCTTCTTCGGGTTCAGCGGCTGGCCAGCGGCGAAGGCCGGGCACATGGCCTCGCACTTGCCGCACTGCACGCAGGCGTCGAAGCCCAGTAGCTGGTTCCAGGTGAAGTCGGTGGGCTTTTCAACACCCAGCGGGGCTTTCGGGTTGTCCAGATCGAGGGCTTTGAGGCCGGTCGAACGACCGCCACCGAAGCGCTCGGCGCGGCGGTGCCAGGCCAGGTGCAGGGCACCGGCGAAGGCGTGCTTCATCGGCCCGCCCCAGGTCATGCCGAAGAACAACTCGGACACACCCCAGGCCACGCCAACGGCGAGGATGACGGCCAGCACCCAGCCACCGAAGTTCTCGGGCAGGATGCCCGCTACCGGCAGTGTGGCGATGAAGAAGCTGGCGGCGAACATCAGCAGGCTTTTCGGCAGGCGCATCCACGGGCCTTTCGACAGGCGCGCCGGCGGATCCAGGCGACGCTTGGCAACGAACAGGGCGCCGACGAACATTAGCACCGTGGCCGCCAGCAGGGCGAAGCCGAGGATACGGTTATGCAGGCCGAAACCGTGCACGACGATGGCCAGCAGCGCCGCGAGAACGAAGCCACCTGCAGTGGCCACGTGGGTCTTGGACATGTACTTGTCGCGTTCGACCACATGGTGCAGATCGACCAGGTAGCGGCGCGGCATCTTCAGCAGGCCGCCGATCCAGTCGACCTTCGACGGTCGGCCGCGACGCCACATGAAAAAGCGCTTGGCCGCGCCAATGACCGCAAGGGCCAGGGCGGCGAAGAGCAGGATGGGGAGAATGGTGTTCAACATCTTGTGGTCTCCTTCGCGGGACCGGAAAACAACACGGTTCAGTCCCCTCGCCCCTGCGGGGAGAGGGTCAGGCAGAGGGGGAGCAGGGACCGAAAGGCACTGCCCGACGGCCCCTCTCCCCCGACCCCTCTCCCGGCTTTCCGTAAAAGAAGCATGGGAGAGGGGAGACCAGCATCAGAAGTCCTTGCACAGGCGCAAGGCGTCGTAGATCGCCGCGTGGGTATTGCGCTGGGCCACGCAGTCGCCGATGCGGAACAGCAGGTAGCCACCGGTCTCGCTCAGGCAAGGCTGAGGCTTGATCGCGAACAGCGCTTCGACGTCGATCTGACCCTTGTTGCGCGAACCTTCCTTGAGGGCGTAGTACAGGCTTTCGTCCGGACGCACGCCGTTCTCCACGACCACCTGGTCGACAACGCGCTCTTCCTTGGCGCCGGTGTACTCGTTCTCGAGTACGGCAACCAGCTTGTCGCCCTCGCGGTAGACCTTCTCCAGCATCAGGTCGCCGGTCATGATGACTTCTTTCGGATACAGGCTGCGGTAGTAGGTGGGGAAGGTGGTCCCGCCCATGGCCACACCCGGCTTGATGTCGTCGGTGACGATCTCCACCTGCGAGCCCTTGTCGGCGAGGAAGTCGGCGACGGACATGCCGGTGAATTCGCAGATGGTGTCGTACACCAGCACGTTCTTGCCCGGTTCGACCTTGCCAGCCAGTACATCCCAGCTGCTGACGACCAGACCCTCGGCAGCGCCCCAGTGCTCGTTCTGCTCGATGAAGGAGTGGCCGCCGTTGGCCAGTACCACGATATCCGGACGCAGATCGAGGATGCTGGCTTCATCGGCTGCAGTGCCCAGACGCAGATCGACGCCCAGGCGAGCGAGCTCCAGCTGGTACCAGCGGGTGATACCGGCAATCTGGTCGCGTTGCGGCGCCTTGGCCGCCAGGGTGATCTGGCCGCCCAGTTGTTCCTGCTTTTCGAACAGGGTGATGTCATGGCCGCGTTCGGCTGCCACGCGGGCTGCCTCCATGCCGGCCGGGCCGCCACCGACGATCACCACCTTGCGCTTGGGCCCGGTGGATTTCTCGATGATATGCGGTACGCCCATGTATTCGCGGCTGGTGGCTGCGTTCTGGATGCACAGCACGTCCAGGCCCTGATACTGGCGATCGATGCAGTAGTTGGCACCGACGCACTGCTTGATCTGGTCGACCTGGCCCATCTTGATCTTGGCGATCAGGTGGGGGTCAGCCATGTGCGCGCGGGTCATGCCGACCATGTCGACGTAACCACCCTCGAGGATACGGGTGGCCTGGTTCGGGTCCTTGATGTTCTGCGCGTGCAGCACCGGCACCTTGACCACTTCCTTGATGCCGGCCGCCAGGTGCAGGAAAGGCTCCGGCGGAAAGCTCATGTTCGGGATGACATTGGCCAGGGTGTTGTGAGTGTCACAGCCCGAGCCCACTACGCCGATGAAGTCGAGCATGCCGGTGGCGTCGTAGTAGGCCGCGATCTGCTTCATGTCCTCATGCGACAGACCATCGGGGTGGAATTCGTCACCGGTGATGCGCATGCCGACGCAGAAATCGTCGCCGACTTCGGCGCGTACGGCCTTGAGCACTTCCAGACCGAATTTCATCCGGCCTTCGAAGGTGCCGCCCCACTCGTCGGTACGCTTGTTCACGCGCGGCGACCAGAACTGGTCGATCAGGTGCTGGTGCACGGCGGACAGCTCGACGCCGTCCAGGCCGCCTTCCTTGGCCCGGCGTGCGGCCTGGGCGTAGTTACCAATGATGCGCCAGATTTCCTCGACCTCGATGGTCTTGCAAGTGGCGCGGTGTACGGGTTCGCGGATGCCGGACGGGGACATCAGGGTCGGCCAGTTGAAACCGTCCCAGCGCGAGCGACGACCCATGTGGGTAATCTGGATCATGATCTTGGCGCCGTGCTTGTGCATGGCGTCGGCAAGATTCTGGAAGTGGGGAATGATACGGTCGGTGGACAGGTTGACCGAGCTCCACCATTCCTGCGGGCTGTCGATGGCAACCACGGACGAGCCGCCGCAGATGGCCAGACCGATGCCGCCCTTGGCTTTCTCTTCGTAGTATTTGACGTAGCGCTCGGTCGTCATGCCGCCGTCGGTGGCGTAGACCTCGGCGTGCGCGGTGGAAAGCACACGGTTGCGGATGGTCAGTTTGCCGATCTGGATCGGCTGGAACATTGCTTCAAAAGCCATTGCGGCACCCTCACGGAAAAGCGGCCTGGGGTCTCTGGTCGGGAGGTGCTTCAGTGCGTGAAGCCCTCCCTCCTGTCTTTATTGTTTAGAGCGGTTTGACGCGGAACAGGCCGTGGTCGTGGCCTTCCTGCGAGGCGCCGTAGACCTGCTCGGCGACGGTGCGGATGCTGCTGCCCTGAGCCTGCAGAATCTGGTCCATAGCGCCGGCGAACCAGCCAGTGAACATGTAGTCGACCGGGCGCCCGCATTTGCCGTAGACGTAGACGAAGGCCGAGTGGTCCAGGCGCACTTCGCAGGTGCCGGCTTCGAGGTCGATCGACTGGATCTTGAACAGACCCCAGCCGCGCTGCGACAGGCGCTTCATGTAATGCTCGAATACCGCTACACCGGACAGGCCATGGCACTCGGCTTCCTTCTCGCACCAGTGCCAGGCGGACTTGTAGCCGGCCTTGTAGAGAATCTCGGCGTACTTCTCGGCGCCGAGCACTTCCTCGATGCCGATATGGTTGTTGACGAAGAAATGCCGCGGTACGTAGAGCATCGGCAGGGCGTCGGTGGTCCAGACGCCGGTTTCGTCGTCAACCAGGATGGGCATTTCGGGGGCGTGGGTGGCCATGTTTGGATAACTCCTGAGTTTGATCGGTAGGAGCGGCTTCAGCCGCGAAGCTTCAAGGCACACCGTCCTGCGGGACGGATCGCGGCTAAAGCCGCTCCTACATGAATTGAATTGAAGAGGACTTACTCGCCCCAGACGTCGGCTAGTACGCGTACCCAGTTCTCGCCCATGATCTTGCGCACCACGCGCTCGGAATGGCCGCGTTTGAGCAGGGTTTCGGTGAGGTTGGGGAACTCGCCGACGGTACGGATACCCAGTGGGTTGATGATCTTGCCGAAGTTGGTCAGGCGACGGGCGTAGCCCTTGTCGTGGGTCAGGTATTCGAAGAATTCCTTGCCGTGGCCCTGGGTGAAGTCGGTACCGATACCGATGGCGTCTTCACCGACGATGTTCATCACGTACTCGATGGCTTCGGCGTAGTCGTCGATGGTCGAGTCGATGCCCTTGGCCAGGAACGGCGCGAACATGGTCACGCCGACGAAACCGCCGTGGTCGGCGATGAACTTCAGTTCCTCGTCGGACTTGTTGCGCGGGTGCTCTTTCAGGCCGGAAGGCAGGCAGTGGGAATAGGTCACCGGCTTCTTCGACTCGAGGATGACTTCCTCGGAGGTCTTGCTGCCGACGTGGGACAGGTCGCACATGATGCCCACGCGGTTCATCTCGGCGACGATCTCGCGGCCGAAGCCGGACAGCCCGCCGTCACGCTCGTAGCAGCCGGTGCCGATCAGGTTCTGAGTGTTGTAGCACATCTGCACGATGCCCACGCCGAGCTGCTTGAACACCTCGACGTAGCCGATCTGGTCCTCGAACGCGTGGGCATTCTGAAAACCATAGATGATGCCGGTCTTGCCCAGCTCCTTGGCCTTGCGAATGTCGGCGGTGGTGCGTACCGGCATCACCAGGTCGCTGTTCTCGCGGATCAGCTTGCTGCTGGCGGCGATGCTGTTGACGGTGGCCTGGAAACCTTCCCACACGGACACGGTGCAGTTGGCCGCGGTCAGGCCACCTCTGCGCATGTCTTCGAACAGTTCGCGGTTCCACTTGGCGATGATCAGACCGTCGATGACGATGCTGTCGGCGTGCAATTCGGCTGGGCTCATCAGGCTTGTCCCCTAATACTGATGCGCCGAGACGGCTGTCGGCGCTTTGGAGAGAGCTTATCCCTGGGGGGCTGGCCGACCCGGTACAAAAACGACTGGGGGTTTGCCGAAAGCGTCAAGCCGAGGTCGCGGACGGATACGTTCGTCCTGCGCACCTCGTCACCTGTAGGAGAGCGGCTTTAGCCGCGATTGTTGACGGGAAGCTTCGCGGCTGAAGCCGCTCCTTCGGGCAGCTTTGCATTCAGGCCGGTCGCTCGTGACGATCCTGGCTGGGGCTGGCGGCGAAACGCCGGCGGTAGCTGCGCGAGAAGTAGGAGGCCGAGTCGAAACCACACGCCAGGCCCACCTCCAGCACGCTGAGGTCGCTATGGCGCAGTAGCTGGCGCGCCTTGTCCAGGCGCAGGTCGAGGTAGAAGGCCGATGGCGTGGTGCCCAGATGATGGCGGAACAGACGTTCCAGCTGGCGCACGCTGATGCCCACCTGAGCGGCCAGCGTCTCACTGGATAGCGGCTGTTCGCACTGGCGCTCCATTTCGCCGATCACCCGCACCAGTTTCTTGTTGTGCAGGTCGTAGCGGCTGGCCACCTGCATGCGCTGGTGATCCAGGCGTGTGCGGATACGGCTGACCACGAACTGTTCCGACACCTGTACTGCCAGCGCCTCGCCGTATTCCTGGCCGATCAGTCCCAGCATCAGATCCAGACTGCTGGTGCCGCCCGCGCTGGTGATGCGCTTGCCGTCGATCTCGAACAGCTCCTGGGTGACCAGTAGCGTCGGGTAGCGTTCACGAAAGGCATCGATGGCTTCCCAGTGCAGCGTCAGACGCTGATGCTGGAACAGCCCCGCCTCGGCCAGTACGAAGCTGCCGGTATCGATGCCGCCGAGCACCGCCAGTTCGGGCTCGCGCCGTTGCAGCCAGTGCGCCAGGTGATGGTCGTAGTGAGCCAGTGGCTCGAAACCGGCCACCACGAATAGCGCCCGGGTTGCGTCCGGCAGTTCCAGCGCACCGTCGACGTTCAGCGACATGCCGTTGCTCGCCAGCACCGCATTGCCGTCCTGGCTGAGCAGGCGCCAGCGGTATAGCTCGCCGCGGAAACGGTTGGCCACGCGCAGCGGCTCGATGGCCGACATCAGACCCATCATGGAAAAGCCGGGCAACAGCAGGAAGCAGAAGGTCTGGGGCATTCGGGTCATTGGGCGGTGTGGGGTATGTAGTCGGGAAATTAAGACGCCGTCATCGTTATTGTGCTCGCAAGTAGTCGGCTAAGGTCAAGAAACAGTCGCTAAAGTGCGAATTATGCGTCGTGATCGAGCGTAAGGTGTTTTCATCGGGAAGCAAGAACCCGAGCACGGTGGGGGCTGCCATGGCCTCTAGAAGAACGAAATAGAACCGCTGTGACACGATGAGGAGCACCCAGATGAAAGGTCTTACCGCACTGGCCGCGTGCTGCACCCTGAGCCTGTTCAGTACATCCCTGCTGGCCGATGAGGCCAGCTGCAAGAACGTTCGCCTTGGCGCCGTCGGCTGGACCGACGTGGTCGCCACCACTGCCGTAGCCAGCGAACTGCTGCACGGGCTCGGCTACGAAACCAAGCAGACCCAGGCCTCGCAACAGATCATCTTCGCCGGTATCCAGAAGGGGCAGATCGATGCCTTCCTCGGTTACTGGAAGCCGATCATGGACGACAACATCAAACCCTTCCTCGACGCTGACGCGGTCAAGGTCGCGGCCGAGCCGTCGCTGGATGATGCCGTGGCCGTGCTCGCCGTGCCCAGCTACACCGCAGACAAGGGCCTGAAAACCCTGGCCGACATCGCCAGGTTCAAGGATGAGCTGGACGGCAAGATCTACGGCATCGAGGCCGGCTCCGGCGCCAATACGGCGATTCAGAAGATGATTGATTCCAACCAGTTCGGCCTCGGCGGCTTCAAGCTGGTGGAGTCCAGCGAGGCCGGCATGTTGGCCGCCGTTGGCCGTGCCGTGCGCAATGAGAAACCCGTGGTGTTCTTTGGCTGGAAACCGCACCCGATGAACCTGTCGATGCAGATCACCTATCTGACCGGCACCGAGGACGTGTTCGGCCCCAACGACGGTGCCGCGACGGTTTCCACCGTGACCGCGCCGGACTACGCCGAGCGCTGCCCCAACGCCAACCGCCTGCTGACCAGCCTGCGTTTCACCAGCGCGCAGGAAGCCGAGCTGATGCAGCCGATCATGGATCGCAAGCAGCCTGCGCAGGTCGCGCGCGACTGGATCAAAGCCAATCCGCAGGTGGTCGAGGCCTGGCTCGATGGTGTCACCACCCTGGACGGCAAGCCCGCCAGCGCGTCGCTGGTCGCCGGCAACTGATACCTAGGCGCCGGTTCGACCGGCGCTGATCCTCTTTGCACAACGCCTGCGGCCCTGCCGTCGGCTTCTGTTCGCCCCCGGAAAGGAATGTCGAAGATGAACTACGAGGTTATCGTCACCTGCGCGGTGACCGGCGCTGGCGACACCGTCGGCAAGCACCCGGCGATCCCGGTCACGCCCAAGGAAATCGCCGCCGCGGCCATCGAGGCGGCCAAGGCCGGCGCCACCGTCGCCCACTGCCATGTGCGCGACCCGCAAACCGGCAAGCCGAGCCGCAACGTGGCGCTGTACCGCGAGGTGGTCGAGCGCATCCGCGAGAGCGACACCGACGTGATCATCAACCTCACCGCCGGCATGGGCGGCGACCTGGAAATCGGACGTGGCGAGCAGCCACTGGAGTTCGGCGCCGGCACCGACCTGGTCGGCCCGCTGGAGCGCCTGGCGCATGTCGAGCAGCTGTTGCCGGAAATCTGCACCCTGGACTGCGGCACCCTGAATTTCGGCGACGGTGATTTCATCTACGTCTCCACCCCGGCGCAACTGCGTGCCGGCGCCAAGCGCATCACCGAGCTGGGCGTGAAGGCCGAGCTGGAAATCTTCGACACCGGTCACCTGTGGTTCGCCAAACAGATGATCAGCGAAGGCCTGCTGGACGACCCGCTGATCCAGCTGTGCCTGGGCATCCCCTGGGGCGCGCCGGCCGACACCACGACCATGAAGGCCATGGCCGACAACCTGCCGCCCGGCGTCACCTGGGCCGGCTTCGGCATCGGCCGCATGCAGATGCCCATGGTCGCCCAGGCCATGCTGCTCGGTGGCAACGTGCGGGTCGGCCTGGAGGACAACATCTGGCTGGATCGCGGCGTGCACGCCAGCAACGGCCAGCTGGTCGAGCGTGCCATCGAGATCATCGAACGTCTCGGCGGCCGCGCCCTGACCCCGGCTGAAGGGCGCGAGAAGATGAAGCTCAAACCCAGACGCTAACGCTGCTTCCTCCCCTCTCCCATTTATGGGAGAGGGGCCGGGGGGCTTGTGTGCATTCCCCGTAGCCCGGATGAAATCCGGGAAAACTTCACCTGCCATGCCCCGGATTGCATCCGGGCTACCGGAGTTCAACCATGACCTTCGTTACCGATATCAAGACCTTCGCCGCTCTCGGCACCGGGGTGATCGGCGCCGGCTGGATCGCCCGCGCCCTGGCCCACGGCCTCGACGCGATTGCCTGGGACCCTGCGCCCGGCGCCGAGGCTGCGCTGCGCACGCGCCTGGCCAATGCCTGGCCGGCGCTGCAGCAGCAAGGCCTGGCCCCCGGCGCCTCGCTGGATCGTCTGCGCTTTGTGAACACTATCGAAGGCTGCGTACGCGATGCCGACTTCATCCAGGAGAGCGCCCCCGAGCGCCTCGAACTCAAGTGCGAACTGCACGCGAAGATCAGCGCTGCCGCGCGTCCGGATGTGTTGATCGGCTCCAGTACCTCGGGCCTGCTGCCCAGTGAGTTCTATGCAGACGCCAGGCATCCCGAGCGCTGCGTGGTCGGCCACCCGTTCAACCCTGTCTATCTGCTGCCGCTGGTGGAGGTGGTGGGCGGTGTGAAGACCGCCCCGGAGGCGGTGCAGGCCGCCATCGAGATTTACCAGTCGCTGGGCATGCGCCCGCTGCATGTGCGCAAGGAGGTGCCGGGCTTTATCGCCGACCGCCTGCTCGAGGCGCTGTGGCGCGAGGCGCTGCACCTGGTCAACGACGGCGTGGCGAGCACCGGCGAGATCGACGATGCGATCCGCTTCGGCGCCGGCCTGCGCTGGTCGTTCATGGGCAGCTTCCTGACCTACACCCTGGCCGGTGGCCCGGCCGGCATGCGTCACTTCATGGCCCAGTTCGGCCCGGCGCTGAAGCTGCCCTGGACCTATCTTGAAGCGCCGGAGCTGACCGAGGGGCTGATCGACGCGGTGGTCGAGGGCACTGCCGAGCAGCAGGGCGAACGCAGCCTGGATGCCCTGGAACGCTACCGTGACGATTGCCTGCTGGCGGTGCTGGAGGCGATCCGTCAGACCAAGGCCAGGCATGGCTTCGAGTTTGCCGAGTAATCGAGTCATTTCCGGTGCGCACGGCGCACCCTACGGCCAGCGCCTGTCTAGCTCCCCTCTCCCGCTTGCGGGGCGTAGGCGGGAAAAGCGAAGCACTGCTTCGCCCGCTGTAGCGCCCTGAGCTCTGTGAAGGGCAGGGGCACAGAGTGGGGGCCGGGGGAGAGGGGCTTTTCAGGAGGCGCATGCATGCTAGCCAAGCCAAGGACCACCCACCGCACCACCGTCTCCCCTGACTGGGTCGACTACAACGGCCACCTGCGCGATGCCTTCTATCTGCTGATCTTCAGTTACGCCACCGATGCCCTGATGGATATGCTGGGCCTGGACGAAACCGGTCGTATCCGCACCGGGCACACCCTGTACACCCTGGAATGCCACCTCAACTTTCTGGCCGAGGTGAAGGAGGGCGAAGCGGTGGAAGTGCGCACGCAATTGTTGGCGCATGACGGCAAACGTCTGCATATCCACCACGCGCTGTGCCGGCCAGGCGAGGCCGTCAGCCTCGCCCAAAGCGAGCAGATGCTGATGAACATCGACAGCGCCGCCGGCCGCGCGGCGCCGTTCGACGCTCAGGTGGCAGACAGGGTCGCGCAGCTGGCCAGCGAGCATCAGGGGTTGCCACAGCCGGCTTGCGTTGGCCGGGTCATTGGCCTGCGCCGTGGCTCTTAGGAAAGACCTGCGTCGCAACCCTTACTTCGGCTTGTACGCGCAATACCCCGGTCGCGGGCCGACCTTGGGGTGATGACGGCAGGTATCCGGGCGCTTGTCGTAGACGGTGCACAGGCGCGTCTTGCGATCGAGGAACAGGCAGTCGTTGTTGGACATGCGGGTCAGGGTGAAGATGCCCGACTTCTGGTTGAAGCGTTCGACCACGCCATCCTTCTGCAGACGCTTGGCGATGTTCTTCGGTGGCTCGCTGCGCTCGAACTCGTCCACTAGCTCCAGGCGGATCAGATCGTTCAGGCGTACTTCAACCGGCAGGGTGCAGCAGCTGGAGATGCAGCTGTGGCACATGTCGGCCGTGTATTTGGCCCAGGTTTCCAGGCGGTCGATCTCGGCTGCGGCTATCAGGCGGGGCTTCATCATGGCTTTATCGTGCGGTCTGCGCCGCTGCTGTCACGGGGCGGCGATGATAGCGGGCGCGCGGCATTTGTGAAGCACCGGCTGGCAGTTGGCTACTTTGCGTTGTGCCTGTGACCTGTGTGGCAGTCGTCTCTCTGTGGCTGGACGCTCGCTGCTCCTATACTGGCAGCCACCTCGGGCTGCCGGCAGGGACGCGAGGACATTTACACAGCGGTAGGACATAACGCATGCAATGGATCTTCATGCTGGTCGGTTTGGTGCTCGGCGCGGGCGTCAGCGAATCCGTCACGGGCGCCATTCTTGGCGGCCTGCTCGGCCTCAGTCTGGGGCAGGCGCTGCGTCTGCAAGGGCTGGAGACGCGCAACGCGCAACTGACCGCACAGCTCAAGGAATTCGCCGAGCGCTTCGACCGCGGAACCCGCGCGATCCACGAACGCCTACTCAAGGTGGAGCAGGGCGAGCGCAGCGAGCCTGGGTCTGCCCCGGCTGCAGCATCTGCTGAACCCCTGGCCCAATCCGAACCTGAGATGCAGCCCGAGCCGGCGATTGCCGAAGAATCCGTGCCGGAGCTGGACTGGACGCTACCGGAGCTGGAGGCCCCTCCTGCCGAACAGCCTGCACCGCTTGCCGCACAGGTCATTGCCGAACCGCAACCGGTTCCCCAGCAAAGTCCCTGGCGCGAACAGGCACCGCGTGAACCGAATCTGATCGAGCGTGGCATCGCCGCCGCCAAGGCCTGGTTGTTTGGTGGCAACACCGTGTTGCGGATCGGCGTGGTGCTGCTGTTCCTCGGCCTGGCCTTCCTGCTGCGCTACGCCACCGAAGGTGTCGAGGTGCCGGTCGAGCTGCGCTACATGGGCGTGGCGGCCAGTGCCCTGGCCTTGCTCGGCCTGGGCTGGTGGCTACGCCGGCGCAATCCCGGTTACGCCCTGGTGCTGCAGGGCACCGGCATCGCCGTGCTGTACCTGACGGTGTTCGCCGCCATGCGCCTGCATCCATTGCTCGACCCCGGCATGGCGCTGGGGCTGTTGGTGGCGGTGACGCTGTTCTCGGCGATTCTCGCCGTGCAGCAGAACGCCTTGGGCCTGGCCGCCGCGGCAGCGCTGGGCGGTTTCGCCGCACCTATCCTGACTTCCACCGGCAGCGGCAACCATGTCGCGCTGTTCTCCTATTTCGCCCTGCTCAATGCCGGCATCTTCGCCATCGCCTGGTTCAGGGCCTGGCGCCTGCTCAACCTGATCGGCTTCGTCGGCACCTTCGGCATCGGCTTCGCCTGGGGCCTGCGCTCCTACACGCCGGAGCTGCTGGGCAGCACCCAGCCGTTCCTGATCCTGTTCTTTGTGATGTACGTGGCCATCGGCCTGCTGTTCGCCCGCCGCACCCTGCGTGACGCAGCGGATGCGCCCGAGGCGCGGGACGAGCTGCTGCGCTGGTCGCTGCGCCGTGGCGACTATGTCGACGCCGCCACCCTGTTCGGCCCGCCGCTGGTCGGCTTCGGCCTGCAGGTGGCGTTGGTGCGCCATATCGAGTTCGCTGCGGCGTTCAGCGCCCTCGGCCTCGGGCTGTTCTATCTGCTGCTGGCGCGGGTACTCAAGGCGCGCGCCGGCGAGCGGGCGCGGCTGTTGGTGGAAATCTGCCTGGCCCTTGGTGTGGTATTCGCCAGCCTGGCCATCCCGCTGGGTCTGGATGCGCGCTGGACGGCGGCGGCCTGGGCGGTGGAAGGCGCCGGTATCTACTGGCTCGGCCTACGCCAGGGCCGGCCGCTGGCGCGCGCCTTCGCCCTGTTGTTACAGGTCGGCGCAGCGCTGGCCTTCCTCAGTGGCCTGGATCTTGGCTACGCCAGTCTGCTCGACGGTTCGCCGCTGGGCGCACTGATGCTCGGCGTGGCGTTGCTGTTCAGCTACTGGCAACTGCGCCGCGAACCTGAGGCGGGCAGCGCCTGGGAGAGGCGCCTGCTGCCCTGGCTCGGCATTGCCGGTCTGGCGTTTTCTCTATCTGATCGCACCGTTGCTGTTCGAGGCCCCCGGCACGGCCATCGCCTGGGCGCTGGCGGGGCTGGCGACGCTGTTGGTCGGGCTGCGCATCGCGGCGCCGAGCTTCGTCTACAGCGCCTTTGCCGTGCAGCTGCTCGGCGGGCTGCTGTTCCTCGGGCAGATGGCGCTGGATTCGCTGTTCGGCGGTAACAGCTTCAAGGCGGGCTGGTTCGGCCTGCTGGCCGCGTCGATGGTCGGTTTCGGCCTGATCGCCGGCATGCTGCTGGCGGCGCGTGATCCGCACATCCGCGAGAACCGCCGGCTGCTCGGCGCACTGTCGGCGATCATGCTGGTGGGCCTGGTGTTCATCAATCTGGCCGTGCTCTTCGTCCTACCCTGGGTCGCAGCCGCTGCGGTATGGGGCGGTACGGGGCTGCTGATTCTCTGGCTGGCGCTGTATCTGCAGCAACGCGCCGCCTTCCTGTTCAGCCTGGCGCTGCAGCTGTTCGCCGGCCTGGCCTTCCTCGCGGCCGGACCGTTGCTGCTGGCAGGAATCAGCGGCGAGGGCCTGTCGCCGCTGGCGCATACCGGCTTCTGGACGCCCGCTGTGCTCGGCCTGGCCGCGCAGATCGGCGCCTGGCGTCTGCACCGCCTGGCGCATGGCGCTCGCGACACGGGCATCGACGGCGTCAGCCTGCAGCGCCTGGGCCAGCTGTTATTGGCCTGGGGCGCGGCTTGGTGGGCACTGGCTGTGAGCAGCGAAGTGCTGCGCTTCGTGGCGCCGGATCTGCAAGCCAGCGCGTTGCTGGTGCTGGCAGCGTTGTCGGTGCTGATCTGGATGCTGCTGGCCCTGCGCACCCGCTGGCGTGAATTGGCGGTGCTGTGCAGCCTGCTGGCGCCGGTGGCCGGGGTGGTGCTGATCCATGCCTGGCATCCGCTTTACCATCCGGCCGCGAACTTTGGCTGGCTGGGGTGGACTGCCATTATCGCGGTGCATCTGCTGGTACTGCGGCGTCTGGCTGAACTGCTGCCGAGCCGCGCTGCCAGCGTCGCCCATGTGCTCGGCTGCTGGCTGCTGATCGGCGTGCTGGCTTTGGAACTGCGCTACCTGCTGCTGAGCCTGGCCGATCACTACAACGCCTGGCGCTGGCTGGGCTGGGCGCTGCTGCCGACGGCCTATCTCTGGGTCATGGCGCAGGCGCGTCGCCTGCCCTGGCCGGTGGCCACTTTCGAGCGCGAATACCGTCTCTGGGCCGCTGCACCCCTGGCGGCATTGATGCTCGTCTGGTTCTGGCTGGCTAACGCCAACAGTGCCGGCGACAGCGACCCGCTGCCCTACCTGCCGCTGCTCAACCCGTTGGAACTCGGTCTGCTGCTGTGCCTGGGCGCGTTGGTGGTCTGGGGGCGGTTCGCCCTGCCACGCTTCGCCCTGGAACCTGCGCGCGCACTACAGATCACTCAGTGTGTGGCGGGACTGTCGCTCTTTGCCCTGCTGACGGTGATGGTGATGCGGACGGCTCATCACTGGGGCGGTGTGGCCTGGGACAGCCCGGCGCTGTTCGATTCGATGCTGGTGCAGGCTGGTTTGTCCATCGTCTGGACCCTGATCGCCCTGGCGCTGATGCTCTTCGGCCACCTGCGCGCGCGTCGCGAGCTGTGGCTGGTTGGCGCCGCACTGATCGCTCTGGTGGTGGCCAAGCTGTTCTTCATCGAGCTGGGCAATCGTGGCGGGCTGGAGCGTATCGTTTCGTTCATCGGTGTCGGCGTGCTGCTTTTGGTTGTGGGTTATTTTGCCCCGCTGCCGCCGCGCAAGACCGATGAAGCCCCTGTGAACGAGGAGTCGCTGTCGTGAGAATGATCGCTGCCTGTCTGGCCCTTGGCCTGTCGCTGATCGCATGGGCACAGGCCGAGGAGCGTCCGCAGGACTATCGCCAACTGCTGCCGCTGACGCTGGATGGGACAGGCCCCTGGTATCGGGTCGAGTTGCCGATGGCCGTGCACTACGCCGCTCGGCATGCCGACCTGCGTGACCTGCGTATCTTCAACGGCGCCGGTCAGGTCCAGGCCTACGCGCTGTTGCCAGGCCAGAGCGAATCGCGCGACGAGGAACAGGAGCACGGGGTGCGCTGGTTCCCGCTGTACGCCGATGCGCAGCACAACGATGTGCCGCGCCTGCGGGTGCAGCGCAGCACCGACGGCACCCTGATCGAATTGACTGGCGACGAACCGGCGCCCGTGCAGCGCCAGTTGCGCGGTTGGTTGCTCGATGCCAGCGCCATCGATGCGCCGCTGGTGCGCCTCGACCTCAACTGGAGCGGCGGTGAGGAGGGCTTCCAGCGTTTCGCCATCGAGGCCAGCGACGACCTGCAGCATTGGAGCCGCTGGGGGGAGGGGCAGGTGGCGCGCCTGAGCTTCGCAGGCGACAGGATCGATCAGCCTCAGGTGGAGCTGCCCGAGCGAGCGGCACGCTACATCCGTCTGCTCTGGAGCAGCCCGCGGCAGGCTCCGGAGCTGGACGCGGTGACGTTGCGCAGTCGCCGCCAGGCGAGCAGCCCGGCGCCGCTGGTCTGGTCCGAGCCGATGCAGGCGCAAGCCACGAGCGATGGACATTACCAATGGCAATTGCCGCAAGCGCTGCCAATCGAACGCGTGCGCATCAATCTGGACGAACCCAACACCTTGGCGCCTGTTTCATTCGCGGCGCGCGCGGCAGAGAAAGACCCCTGGCGAGCGCTTGCCAGCGGTGTGCTCTATCGGTTGCCGCAAGAGGGTCGCGAGGTGCGCCAGGATGAATTGGTCCTGCCGGCCCTGCCGGTGCGCCAGGTGCGCCTGAAGATCGACGCACGTGGCGGAGGCTTGGGTCAGCAGGCACCGACCGCGGCCTTCGCCGTGCGCGCCACCCAGCTGGTTTTCCTGGCGCGCGGCGAGCCGCCTTACCGACTCGCGGTAGGACGCGCCGATGCCACAGCGGCCGCGCTTCCCCTCAGCACCCTGATCCCCGGTAACTCGACCGAGCGTCTGACCTCGCTGGCATCGGCACAGGTCGATGTCGCTGCCGTGCGGTCGGCTGAAGTGAATGTACCGGCGACAGCGGCGACGGATTGGAAGCGTTGGGGACTCTGGGCTGTGTTGTTGCTCGGAGTGGCATTGTTGGCGGCGATGGCGGCGAGCCTGCTGCGGCGTCCTGACAAAGGCTGAGCGCCATGGTCGGGAATGCATGTCATTACTGTTCAAGCCATGCTTTTGCAGTATCTTAGGCAGCGTTCACGGTTGCTTCGGTTGGGAAGTGTCACCGCGTTGTGAGCCGTGAGCAGCTTCGGGCATCAACGCCCTCTACTCTGGTCAGGAAGGCCCGCTTGCGTATCTCGACTCGCTTCGTCGCCTCCTCCGTCACGGGCGTCTGCCAACGGAGGCCCCGTTGATACAGGCCTGCATGGCGCCTGGTTGGTCACCATCGCCCCCGGTTCTCGTCACCCTGCTGGTGTGCTTCGGCGTCATCCTGCTGGCGCACTGGATGACCCGCCAGGGCGACTTCCCCGGACGCGACAGCTTCATTCTGCTGCACCTTTCCAGCCTCTGGTGGATGGCCTGCTCCTCGCTGGAGCTGAGCGTGATGTCGGCCGAGTGCAAGATGTTTCTCTCCGGCCTGGCCTGGCTCGGAATCCTGTTCACGCCCACCTTCTGGGCGGTGTTTCTCTGGCAGTACGTCAACAGCGTGCGCACACCTGTGCCGCGCGCCGGCTTGCTGGCGCTGAGTCTGATGCCTGTGCTGGTCTGGATCGTTGCGCTGAGCAACCCCTGGCACGGGCTGTTCTACCTTGCCAGCAGCGGTCCGATCGACGACAGCCCCGGGGCTCCGGTGCGTTATCGGCATGGTCCGCTGTTCTACGTTACCGCAGCTTATGTCTACCTGCTGATGGTGTTCTGCATGGGCGTGGTGGTGCGTGCCGCGGTACTCAGCCAGGGGCTTCATCGGCGGCACTATCTGGGTTTCGCGCTGGTCACGGCAGCGCCCTGGACGGCCAACATCGCCTACGTTGTGTTTGGCTGGACCGTGTTTGGCGTCGATCCCACGCCGTTCTGCTTCGCTTTCACCCTGGTCGCCTTCGCCTGGCTGATTCTCGGGGTGCGCCTGTTCGACCTGATGCCGGTGGCGCGTCACCTGCTGCTCGAAGCCCTGATCGACCCGGTGCTGGTGGTCGACCCGCGCGGGCGGGTGATCGAGGCCAACCCGGCAGCACTCAGGCTGGCGGGCCTGCAGCAAGGCTGGCAGGGACGGGCGCTGGCCGACTGGCCGGTATTCGGTGCCGATCTGCAGCGCTTGCTCGAACAGCACCAAGGCGAGGCGAGCGAGCAGATGCTCAGCCTGACCAGCGCCGCGCGCTACTACGAAGTGCGTGTGCGCGGGATCGAGCGCACCACGCGCAACGGCCCGGTTTTGCTCGGGCGCATGCTCTATGTGCGCGACGTCACGCTGAGGCATCTTGCCGAGCTCAAGCTGGCCGAGGCCCTGGCGGTCAGTGAAGAGCGTTTGCGCACCATCTCGGTTCTGCATGAGCAGCTGCGCGAGCAGGCGCTGTGCGATCCGCTGACCGGGCTCTACAACCGCCGCTATCTGGATGAGTTCTTCGACCGCGAACTGGCAAGGGCGCAGCGCGAAAATCTGCCATTGGCACTGGCGCTTATCGATCTCGACCATTTCAAGCGACTTAACGACGAGTGCGGCCACCTGGTCGGCGACGATGTACTCAAGTCGGTGGCTCAGCACCTCTTGGACAACCTGCGCAGCACCGACGCCGTGTTCCGTATCGGTGGCGAAGAGTTTTTGCTGATATTGCCGGGCGCCGATCCGCGTGAGGCGGTCGAACGTCTGCAGGGTATCTGTGCGCAACTGGCGGCACGCGATATCGCCACCCGTGGGGGTGATCAACGCGTGACCCTGTCCGCCGGCCTGGCCTATTGGCCAGAGCAGGGGCAGGCGCTCGACGAGCTTTTGCAGGTCGCCGATGCCGCCCTCTACCAGGCCAAACGCGACGGTCGTAACCGCGTCTGCGGCTTGCTGGCAGATGGCGATGCCAGCCATCCATCCCGGCAGGCAGCATTGCGCGGCGACTCGGGTTAAACTGCGTGCGATTTTTCTCTTTCCGGAGTCCTCCATGTCCCGCGTCACCCTGAGCCGCTACCTGATCGAGCAGACTCGCAGCCATAACACCCCGGCCGATCTGCGTTTCCTTATCGAAGTCGTGGCGCGGGCCTGTAAGGCGATCAGCCACCAGGTTTCCAAGGGCGCCCTCGGCGGCGTACTGGGCAGCCTGGACAGCGAGAACGTGCAGGGTGAAGTGCAGAAGAAGCTCGACGTCATCTCCAACGAGATCCTCCTTGAGGCCAACGAATGGGGCGGCCACCTGGCCGGCATGGCCTCCGAGGAAATGGACAATGCCTACCAGATCCCCGGCAAGTATCCGAAAGGCGCCTACCTGCTGGTATTCGACCCGCTGGACGGCTCCAGCAACATCGACGTCAACGTCTCGGTCGGCACTATCTTCTCGGTGTTGCGCTGCCCGGATCGTAACGGTGACACCGGCGACCTGGGCGAGGATGCCTTCCTCCAGCCGGGCACCCAGCAGGTTGCGGCCGGCTACGCCATCTACGGCCCGCAGACCATGCTGATGCTGACCCTTGGTGACGGCGTCAAAGGCTTCACTCTGGATCGTGAACTGGGCAGCTTCGTGCTCACTCACGACAACATCAAGGTGCCGGAGTCGACCAAGGAATTCGCCATCAACATGTCCAACCAGCGCCATTGGGAGGCGCCGGTACAGCGTTACGTCTCCGAGCTGCTGGCTGGCGAGACCGGGCCGCTGGGACGCAACTACAACATGCGCTGGATCGCCTCGATGGTGGCCGACGTGCATCGCATCCTCACCCGTGGCGGTGTGTTCATGTACCCGCGCGATGCCCGCGAGCCGGACAAGCCGGGCAAGCTGCGCCTGATGTACGAAGCCAACCCGATGTCGATGATCATCGAGCAGGCCGGCGGTGCTGCCACCGACGGTAACCAGCGTATTCTCGATATCCAGCCCACTTCCCTGCACCAGCGCGTACCGGTGTTTCTCGGTTCCAAGGAAGAAGTGCTGCGCATCACCGCGTACCACCGCAACTGATGCCCGCCTGGCAGCCGCTGCTCGACTGGTGGTTCGGTGCCGATCACGGCACGGCCGCCGAGGTGGCGGCGGCGCGCCAGAGGTTGTGGTTCGGCAAGCGCGACAGCCAGGACCGTGAGGCCGAGACGCGTTTCGGCGCACTGGTCGAGCAGGCACTGGCTGGCGAGCTGCAAGGCTGGGCGGACGTTCCGCAGGGCTGGCTGGCGCAACTGATTCTGCTCGACCAGCTGCCGCGCATGATCTATCGCGATACGCCGCGGGCCTTTGCCGGTGACAAGTTGGCGCAGCCGTTGTTGCAGGATGGCCTGGATAGCAACTGGGATCTCAGGCTGGCGCCCATCCAGCGGGTCTTTGCCTATCTGGTGTTCGAGCACGCCGAGGATCTGGCCTTGCAGAACCGCGCCGTCGAGCTGTTTGCCAGCCTGCTGAACCAAGCCGCTGCCGACGAGCAGGCATTGTTCGCCAACTTCCTCGATTTTGCCGAGCGCCACCAGCGGATTATCGCCCGTTTCGGGCGCTTCCCCCATCGCAATGCGATTCTTGGACGCGCCTGCAGCGACGAAGAACAAGCCTTCCTGCGGGAACCCGGCTCGCGTTTCTGAACTCCAATCGGGCAAGTCGTCGCCGGCTATGCCAAGCTTGCTGGCATCTTCCCATCAGGAGCTTCATCCATGTCGATGCGTATCGTCGCGTTGCTCGCCTGCTGCCTGCTTGCCGCTTGCAGCAAGATCAATCAGGAAAACTACTC
Source organism: Pseudomonas sp. KB-10 (assembly GCF_018221585.1). Classification (NCBI taxonomy): domain Bacteria; kingdom Pseudomonadati; phylum Pseudomonadota; class Gammaproteobacteria; order Pseudomonadales; family Pseudomonadaceae; genus Pseudomonas; species Pseudomonas sp. KB-10. The sequence goes on along the minus strand of NZ_QYYB01000001.1, from coordinate 360,100 downwards.
CAAGCTCAAAGCCGGCATGAGCAAGCAGGAAGTGGAAAGCCTGCTCGGCGCGCCGGGCGAGTGTGCCGGCGCACTGGGGATGACCAGCTGCACCTGGGGTGACGACAAGGCCTATATCAGTGTCCAGTACGCCGGGGACAAAGTCATGCTGTTCTCCGGCAAGGGACTCAAGTAAACAGGAGCTTCCATGCGTTCGATCCTAATCGCCAGCGCCGTTCTCGCCCTCGCCGGCTGTGCCAACTCCGGTACCGGCAGCATTCAGAAGCCGCCACCGCAGACCATGCAGGTCGACCTGCAGCGCTACCAGGGCACCTGGTACGAATTGGCGCGCCTGCCGATGTTCTTCCAGCGCAACTGCGTGCAGTCCGAAGCGCATTACGGTTTGCGTGACGATGGCCGCATCGACGTGACCAACCGCTGCCGCGACAAGGACGGGGAGTGGATCGAGGCCAAGGGCGTCGCCGAACCGCAGGTCGAAGGGAAGACCGACAAGCTGTGGGTACGCTTCGACAACTGGGCCAGCAAACTGCTGCCGATCAAGGGTGACTACTGGGTGATCTACCACGACGAGGATTACCGAGTGGCGCTGGTTGGCCATCCTGAGCACAAATACCTGTGGCTGCTGTCGCGCACCCCTGAGGTGGATCAGCAAACCCGCGACAAGCTGCTGAGCATCGCGCGCGAGCAGGGTTACGTGACCTCGGACCTGATCTGGCGCCAGGCCGACTAGCCTGTAGCCCGGATGTAATCCGGGGATGCCTACAGGGTATTTCCCGGGTTGCATCCGGGCTACGGATCACTCCCAATCCAGGCGCACGAGCTTCCATTCGCCGCCGTCTAGCCACCACTCCAGTTTCACCGAATAGTGCCGCGCACTGTCGGGGATCAATCCTTCGGCCCCGCTCAGGCCAACCTGCGCCTCGGTGTAGCCCTTGCTGCTGATTGCCGAGTCGATCCAGCTTTTCTTGCCCAGGGCGAGCACCTTGACGTTCTTGTGGCGCAGAAACAGCAGGGTCATGGTGCCCTTGGCCCATTCGCGGTCAAGCTCCTGGCGGGCCAGGAAATCGCCATGCAACTGGTCCATCACCGCGCCGGTGCTCTTGGCCTCGATATTGTCCTGCAATTGCTGCACGGCCGCTTCCAGTGCAGCCTGCGGGTCGTCACGACCGCCGCAGCCTGCGAGCAGGAGGGTGAGGGTCATGAACAGCGACCAGAACAGATGACGCATCGACATGCTGAACTTCCTTTTCATGGTTATGATGCCAGGCAGAGCGGACACGGCAGTTGTAGCCCAGCCAACAGGAGCCAACCATGCAGACTTTGTATCCGGAGATCAAACCCTACGCACGCCATGAGCTGGCGGTCGAGGCGCCGCACGTACTGTACGTCGACGAGAGCGGCTCGGCGGATGGGTTGCCGGTATTGTTCATTCATGGTGGCCCAGGGGCAGGCTGTGATTCTGCCAGCCGCCGTTATTTCGATCCTGCACTGTATCGCATCGTTACCTTCGACCAGCGCGGCTGTGGCCGTTCCACGCCCCACGCGAGTTTGGAGAACAACACCACCCAGGCGCTGATCGGCGATATCGAGCGTATTCGCGAGCACTTGGGGATAGACAAGTTCGTGCTGTTCGGCGGCTCCTGGGGTTCCACCCTGGCGCTGGCCTATGCGCAAACGCATCCACAGCGTGTGCACGGGCTGATTCTGCGCGGCATCTTCCTGTGCCGGCCGCAGGAGTTCAGTTGGTTCTACCAGGAGGGCGCCAGCCGCCTGTTCCCCGATTACTGGGAAGACTACGTCGCACCGATTCCGCCTGAAGAGCGCGGCGACCTGATGCAGGCCTTTTACAAACGCCTGACCGGCGCCGACCAGATCGCCCAGATGCACGCGGCCAAGGCCTGGTCGACCTGGGAAGGGCGTACCGCCACCCTGCGTCCCAATACCCAGGTGGTCGAGCGCTTCAGCGAGGCGCACCGGGCGTTGTCCATCGCCCGTATCGAATGCCACTACTTCGTCAACAACGCCTTTCTCGAGCCGAACCAGCTGCTGCGCGACATGCCGAAAATCGCCCATTTGCCGGGCATCATCGTGCATGGTCGCTACGACGCCATCTGCCCGCTGGATAACGCCTGGGCGCTGCACCAGGCCTGGCCCAACAGTGAGTTGCAGATCATCCGCGACGCTGGCCACTCGGCGGCGGAACCTGGTATCACCGATGCGCTGATCCGCGCCACTGAACAGATGGCCCGCCGTCTGCTCGACCTGCCGCCGGAGGATGCATGAAGCTGCTGATCCAGCGCGTCACTGGCGCGCGGGTAGAGGTCGAAGGTGAAGTGGTAGGGAGCATCGATCAGGGCCTGCTGGCGCTGGTCGGCATCGAGCCGCAGGATGATCAGGCCAGCCTCGCCCGCGCCCTGCACAAGCTGCTGAACTACCGCGTATTCAGCGACGAGGCGGGCAAGATGAACCGCTCGCTGACGGACGTGCAGGGAGGTCTGCTGCTGGTCTCGCAATTCACCCTGGCCGCCGATACCAAGAGCGGCATGCGCCCCAGCTTTTCCAGCGCAGCGCCGCCTGCGCAGGGCGCTGCACTGTTCGATGCCTTGGTCGAGATGGCCAAGGCCCAGCACCCTCAGGTCGGCACCGGACGCTTCGGCGCTGATATGCAGGTGCACCTGGTCAACGATGGGCCGGTGACCTTCCTGCTCGAGGTGTGAGCCTGGAGTTGAGGGACCTGCACAGCTTTCGCGGCTAAAGCCCCTCCCACAAGAGTGTGGATGCGCTGGCAAAAGCAGGCATGCCACGTCCCCGTGGGAGGGGCTTCAGCCGCGACTACAATCAGCGCTGTGCATCGGGTGGACAACGCGAAGCTTGCCCACCGCCCGCAGGGTGCGTCGCGCGCTCCAGCGGTTCAAAGAACGCGATCAGAACAACCGGGCCAGCAACGCCGGCACCGCCGTTTCCACGCGCAGGATGCGCTCGCCCAACTGCACCGGCTGCAGGCCTGCGGCTTGGCGCAGCAGATCGACTTCGTAGGGAATCCAGCCACCTTCCGGGCCGATGGCCAGGGTCACCGGCTCCTGCACGGCGCGTGGGCAGGCCGGGTAGTCGCCCGGGTGGCCGGCCAGGCCCAGCGTGCCGGCTGCCAATGCCGGCAGGCGATCCTCGACGAAGGGCTTGAAGCGTTTCTCGATGCTCACCTCGGGCAAGACGGTGTCGCGCGCCTGCTCCAGGCCGAGAATCAGCTGTTCACGAAGCGCTTCGGGGGCGAGAAAGGGTGTCTGCCAGAAGCTCTTCTCCACCCGGTAGCTGTTGACCAGCACCAGACGCGGTACGCCCATCGCGCTGACGGTTTGCAGCACACGTTTGAGCATCTTCGGGCGGGGCAGGGCGAGGATCAGAGTCAGGGGCAGCTTGGCCGGTGGCGGCTGGTCGAGGCTGACCTGCAGCTCTGCATGTTCGGCGTCCAGCGAGAGCAGTTGCCCCTCGCCCATCAGCCCGCCAAGGCGGCCGACGCGCAGGCGGTCGCCGGCCTCGGCGCGATGCACCTCATGCAGATGCTTCAGACGTCGGCCGGTGAGGCGTACCCGATCGACGCCAATGAAATCGGCGTCTTCCAGCAGCAGCAGATTCACGACAGGGGCGCGGGCGGCTGGTCTTCGGGCTTGGCTTCTTCCTCGGGCTGCTCCTCGTCACGCTTGCGCTTGACCAGCGCACCGGCCAGCAGGCCGCTTTCGAACAGCAGCCACATGGGTAGGGCCAGCAGGGTTTGCGAGAACACGTCCGGCGGCGTCAGCACCATGCCCACCACGAAACAGCCGACGATCACGTAGGGACGGCTCTTGCGCAGGGTGGCGACGTCGACCAGGCCGACCCAGATCACCAGAAAGGTGGCGATGGGAATCTCGAAGGCCACGCCGAAGGCGAAGAACAGGGTCAGGACGAAGTCCAGGTACTGGCCGATGTCGGTCATCATCGCCACGCCCTGCGGGGTCACGCTGGCGAAGAAGCCGAACATAATCGGGAACACTACGAAATAGGCGAAGGCCATGCCCGCATAGAACAGGAAGATGCTGGAGATCAGCAGCGGTACGGCGATGCGCCGTTCATGGGTGTAAAGCCCCGGCGCGATGAAGCCCCAGGCCTGGTGCAGGATCACCGGCATGCCGAGAAACAGCGCGCACATCAGCGTCAGCTTGAACGGCGTGAGGAAGGGCGAGGCGACGCCGGTGGCGATCATCGTCGCGCCTTCCGGCAGGTAGGCGCGCAGCGGCGCCGCCACCAGGGCGTAGATGTCCTGGGCGAAATAGAACAGGCCGGCGAAGATCACAAAGATAATCACCACGCAACGCAGCAGGCGCGTGCGCAGCTCGGTCAGGTGCGAGACCAGGGGCATTTCCTGGTCGGCGTCCGGCAGTTTGCTCATGGCTGGGGATTCTTGTCCTGGGCGGCGGGCTGGGGCGTTTCGGCGGGCTTGCCGGTCTCGTTGACCGGCTTGAGGCTGGTGGTGTCGAGGATGTCCTGCTTCATCGCCTTCATTTCCCGCTCCAGCTCGAGAATCCGCTCGTTGTGCAGTTGGCGGCGGATCTCGTCGGCGCCGATCTCGCGCTCCACTTCGGCCTTGATCGAGTTGAAGCTGCGCTTGATCCGGCCGATCCACAGGCCGGCCGTGCGTACCGCGCCCGGCAGACGCTCAGGGCCGAGCACTACCAGAGCCACCAGGCCGACCAGCAGCAGTTCGGTAAAACCGATGTCGAACATGGCTTAGTCTTTCTTCGCCGGCTCTTCGACCTTGCGTGCCTGGGCGTCGATGGTCTGCCCCTTGGGCTCTTCGACTGCCGGCTTGTCGGCTTCGCCGTTGTCCATCGACTTGCGGAAGCCCTTGATCGCGTCGCCCAGGTCCGAGCCCAGATTCTTCAGGCGCTTGGTGCCGAACAGCATGACCACGATGAGCAGGATGATCAGGAGTTGCCAGATGCTGATACCGCCGAAACCCATGATGCGTTCTCCGTTGTGAAAGTTATTCGGATTGCGGTCGCGCGGCTTTTTCCGCGTGGCCGGAGAGGCCGAAACGGCGATCCAGTTCATCCAGCACGGCCTGCGGATGCTGGCCGAGGGCGGCGAGCATGACCAGACTGTGGAACCACAGATCGGCGGTTTCGTAGATCAGGTCCTTGCAGTCACCGCTGGCGGCGGCGTCCTTGGCGGCGAGAATGGTTTCCACCGATTCCTCGCCGACCTTTTCCAGAATCTTGTTCAGGCCCTTGTGATACAGGCTGGCGACATACGAACTGTCCGGCGCTGCACCCTTGCGCGCTTCCAGTACTTCGGCCAGGCGGCTCAGGGTGTCACTCATGGCTGTGTCCTGCATAGATGGCGTGCGGATCTTTCAGCACGGCGTCGACGGTCTTCCAGCCGCCATTCTCGTACACGCGATAGAAGCAGCTCTCGCGCCCGGTGTGGCAGGCGATGCCGCCCAGTTGTTCGACCATCAGCACGATGACGTCTGCGTCGCAGTCCAGGCGCAGTTCATGCAGCTTCTGCACATGGCCGGACTCCTCGCCCTTGCGCCACAGCTTGCCACGCGAGCGTGACCAGTAGATGGCGCGCTGCTCGCTGACGGTAAGGGCGAGAGATTCGCGGTTCATCCAGGCCATCATCAGGATGCGGCCGGTCTGGTGGTCCTGGGCGATGGCCGGCACCAGGCCGTCTTCGTTCCAGTGGATTTCGTCGAGCCAATCGTTCATCGGTGTTCCAAGTCTGCCGGCGCTGCCGGACTGTCAGTTCGCCAAGTGTGCCAGTGCTGTGGCTGGCTGGCTATCGGCGCAGCACCAGATAGAGACCGCCACCGACCATCAGCCAGGCTGGCCAGGCAACCAGCAGCGGCGCCAGGCCTTGAACGGTGCCTGCGCCGATCAGTGCGGCGCCGAGCAGGCGTAATGGCCACTGGTCGCGGTTGGGGCGCTGCTCTTCGCGCTGCTGCGAGCGCTGCAGGCGTTCCAGGGTGTCGCGGGCGATCTGCGACAGGTGCGGCACCTGCTCGGCCTGCTGCTGCAGGTTGCGCAGCAGGTGCAGCGGGCTGATGCGCTCGCGCATCCAGCGCTCAAGGTAGGGCTGGGCAGTGCTCCACAGGTCCAGATCCGGATACAGCTGGCGGCCCAGGCCTTCGATATTGAGCAGGGTCTTCTGCAGCAGTACCAGCTGCGGCTGCACCTCCATATTGAAGCGACGTGCGGTCTGGAACAGGCGCAGCAGCAACTGGCCGAAGGATATGTCCTTCAGCGGTTTCTCGAAGATCGGCTCGCACACGGTGCGGATGGCGGCTTCGAACTCGTTGACCTTGGTTTCTGCCGGTACCCAGCCCGAGTCGATGTGCAGCTGCGCCACCTTGCGGTAGTCACGCTTGAAGAAGGCCAGCAGGTTGCGCGCCAGGTAGTCCTGGTCCTCGTCGGTGAGGCTGCCGACGATGCCGCAGTCGATGGCGATGTACTGCGGGCTCCAGGGCGTGCGGGTGCTGACGAAGATGTTGCCGGGATGCATGTCGGCGTGGAAGAAGCTGTCGCGGAACACCTGGGTGAAGAAGATTTCCACGCCGCGCTCGGCCAGCAGCTTCATGTCGGTGCGCTGGTCGGCCAGGGTGGCCAGGTCGGTCACCGGGATGCCGTAGATGCGCTCCATGACCAGCACCTGGTGGCGGCACAGGTCCCAGTAAACCTGCGGCACGTAGAGCAGTGGCGAGCCTTCGAAGTTGCGCCGCAGCTGGCTGGCGTTGGCCGCCTCGCGTAGCAGGTCGAGCTCGTCGTAGATGGTCTTCTCGTAGTCGCTGACCACCTCCACCGGATGCAGGCGGCGGGCATCGGCAGAGGCCCTTTCGGCGATGCGGGCGATCAGAAACAGCCAGGCCAGGTCCTGGCGGATAACCGGCTTGAGGCCGGGACGCACCACCTTGACCACCACTTCCTCGCCGCTCTTCAACTGCGCGGCGTGGACCTGGGCCACCGAGGCCGAGGCCAGCGGCTGGCTGTCGAAGCGGGCGAACAGCTCGCTGACCGGGGCGCCGAGCTGGCGCTCGATCAGGGCGATGGCCTGATCCTCGGGGAACGGTGGCACGCGGTCCTGCAGGTGGGCCAGCTCGTCGGCGATGTCCGGCGGCAGCAGGTCGCGACGGGTGGACAGCAACTGGCCGAACTTGATGAAGATCGGCCCCAGGTCCTCCAGAGCCAGGCGCAGGCGCGCGCCGCGCGACAGCGCCAGCGGCTTGCGTGGCAGCCAGCGCCAGGGCAGCAGGCAGGATAGGGTGCGCAGCCAGAACGGCAGCGGCAGCTCGAAGAGCATTTCGTCCAGTTGATAGCGGATCACTACGCGCTGGATGCGCAGCAGACGGCGAACGGCAAGCAGCTTCATGCGTCGGGCTTATGGGCAGAAGTGAGGCGCTCGATGCGTGCTTCCAGGCGGTCGAGGGCGAGTTTCAGTTGGTCCAGCTCGGCGAAGCGCACATCGGCTTCGCGCTGGCCCACCAGGGTTCGTGATTCTTCGGCCAGGTAGTCGGCCAGATCCTGCCTGAGGCTGGCGGCGCCGTTGCTGGCCAGGTTCACCCGGCTGCGCAGATGGCCGGCGAGCAGGGTGGTGGCCACCGGGCCGAGCCAGCGCGAGACTTCGTATTCCCAGTCCAGCTCCAGATCCTGCAGGACGCCGGCCAGTTGCAGCAGCACGGCGCTGTCGCCATCGAGCGATACTTCGGGACGATGCAGCACGGCGGTCTTCTCGCGGCTCAGGGCCAGACGCGCCAGGCTGGCAGCCGGTGCTGTCAGCGTACAGTCGGCGGGCGCATGCCATTGCGCAGCCAGCTGCAGACCATCGCCGCTGGGCAGGATATACAGCTCAAGTGCCGGGCTCTGGCACTGCACGGCGATAACCTTGCCGCTGAGTGCCTGCAGACGCGGCAAGGCCGTACCATCGAGGCGCAGGACGCGGTTGAGGCCCGTCTCGACGCCTGCCAGCAAACCCGTGATGAGCATTAAGGCTTGATGCCTCTGTGCAGGGCGACGATGCCGCCGGTCATGTTGTGGTAAGTGACGCGCTCGAAGCCGGCGTCGACCATCATCGCCTTGAGGGTTTCCTGATCCGGGTGCATGCGGATCGACTCGGCGAGGTAGCGGTAGCTGTCCGAGTCATTGGTGATCAGCTTGCCGGCCAGCGGCATGAAGCTGAACGAGTAGGTGTCGTAAGCCTTGGCCAGTAATGGGTTGCCGGGCTTGGAGAACTCCAGCACCAGCAGCCGCCCGCCCGGCTTGAGCACGCGCAGCATGGAGCGCAGGGCGTCTTCCTTGTGCGTTACGTTGCGCAGGCCGAAGGCGATGGTGACCACGTCGAAGTGGTTGTCCGGGAAGGGCAGCTTCTCGGCATCGGCCTGGACGAACTGCACATTGCCGGCCACGCCCTTGTCCAGCAGGCGGTCGCGACCGACCTTGAGCATGGAGTCGTTGATGTCGGCCAGCACCACTTCGCCGGTCGGACCGACCAGGCTTGAGAATTTGCGGGTCAGGTCACCGGTACCGCCGGCGATATCCAGCACGCGATTGCCCGGGCGTACGCCTGACAGCTCGATGGTGAAGCGCTTCCACAGGCGGTGCAGACCGCCGGACAGCACGTCGTTCATCAGGTCGTACTTGGCCGCCACCGAGTGAAAGACTTCGGCTACCTTCTCTGCCTTCTGGCTTTCCGGCACGTCCTGGAAACCGAAGTGAGTGGTGGGTTCCTGTTCCTGGGCCTTGCGTGGATCGCTCATGTCGCTCTCACCGGATAGAAAACCGCCCCATTCTAAAGGCGCCTGGCGCCTTTGTCTTGCCTGGGTGCCCGCTCGCCCAATGGGCTGGTAGAGTGATGTGACTTCATGCCGCAGCCGTGCGGCGCGCTGCCAGTTCAAGGAGTTGCCATGTCCCGCATTCGTGTCGAACGATCCCATACCCTCGGTCGCGAGGGCGCCCGCGAAAAGGCCGAGCGCCTGGCCGAACGCCTGGCCAGCGAGTACGACGTACGTTATCGCTGGAATGGCGACGTCCTGGAGTTCAAGCGCAGTGGTGCCGATGGCAGCATTGCAGTGGGTGAAGACACCGTACGTGTCGAGCTCAAGCTCGGCCTGCTGCTGTCGCCCATGGGCGGCATGATCCAGCGCGAGATCGAGCAGGTCTTGGATAAGTCGTTGGTGTGAAGGGGCTGCAGGCCGCAGGCTACAGGCGGCAGGTAAGAGCAAAAGCAATTCGCTACGCTGCTTGGCCTGAAGCCTGAAGCCTGAAGCCTGAAGCCTGAAGCCTGAAGCCTGAAGCCTGAAGCCTGAAGCCTGAAGCCTGAAGCCGCTCTTAGTATGTGATTTCTAATTTTTCTCCCTAGGGTGTACCCAAGCCTGCATTCCGTGGGCGTTTCCGCTAACTGTCAAAGCGCGTGAGGTGCACCATGTCGAAAGTTGCCGTGAAGAAAAAAACCGAAGCCGTGGTCGAAGACAAGGCCGGTCTGTTCGACGACGTGAAGGGCTATGCCCGCAAGATCTACCTCGCCGGCCTGGGCGCTTATGCCAAGGCGGGTGCCGAGGGGGCCGAATACTTCAAGGAACTGGTCAAGGCCGGTGAAGGCGTCGAGAACAAAGGCAAGAAGCTGGTCGACGAACAGGTCGAGGCCGCCAACAGCCAGATCGAATCGGTCAAGCAGTCGGTCAATTCCAATGTCACCAGCGTTAAAGGCAAGGTCGAAGTTCAACTCGACAAGATCGAGAAGGCTTTCGATACTCGTGTGGCTTCCGCTCTGAACCGCATCGGTATTCCGTCCAAGCAGGATGTAGAAGCACTCTCTGCTAAGCTGGATGAGCTGAGCGCGTTGCTCGAGCACGTCGCGCGTACCAAATAAGGAGATCAGGATGGCTGTTAAGAAGAAAACCGAGAAACAGACCAGCTCCTGGATCGGCGAGGTCGAGAAATACTCGCGCCAGATCTGGTTGGCAGGCTTGGGCGCTTACTCCAAGGTCAGCAAGGACGGCACCAAGCTGTTCGACTCGCTGGTCAAGGATGGCGAGAAGGCCGAGAAACAGGCCAAGACCGAAGTCGACAAGCAGGTCGGCGCGGTCAAAGCCGGTGTCGGCTCGGCCCGCTCCAAGGTCGACGAGGTCAAGGGCAAGGCGTTCGGCAAGTGGAGCGAGCTGGAAGAGGCGTTCGACAAGCGTCTGAATAACGCCATCTCGCGTCTGGGCGTGCCCAGCCGTAACGAAGTCAAGGCGCTGAACGACAAGGTCGACAGCCTGACCAAGCAACTGGAAAAGATCGCTGGCGTGTCGGCCAAGTCTGTCGCCAAACCTGCTGCCAAAGCGGCGCCCAAGCCTGCTGCCAAGGCCGCTGCCAAACCTGCAGCGAAGCCGGCCGCCAAAGCTGCAGCCAAGCCAGCCGCTGCCAAAGCTACCGCGAAACCGGCCGCTGCAAAACCGGCCGCTAAAGCTGCGGCCAAGCCGGCAGCCAAGGCCGCAGCGAAACCCGCTGCCAAGCCGGCTGCTGCAGCCAAGCCAGCGACGGCCGCCAAGCCGGCGGCCAAACCGGCCGCGAAACCGGCTGCAGCGAAAAAACCGGCCGCGAAAAAGCCAGCCGCGCCCAAGGCGGCTGCAGCGAAGCCGGCAGCACCGGCTCCGGCCCCGACGGCTGCTGCGACTCCGGCAGCTGCACCGGCTCCGGCAGCTACTCCGGCGACTCCCGCCACCTCGTCCTGAGTTTCTCGGGATCAAAACGCCCGGCCTGGTGCCGGGCGTTTTCATTTCAGGTCGTGGAGTGGCGCTGCAACTGCGGATGTGCGTCAGGCTTCCAGATAACGCTGTGCCAGATGCTCGACCGTGCTGCGTGATGGCTGGTTCAGGTGCGGCGCGACCAGCATCATGATCTGGTACACCACCAGGCGCACTTCTCCTTCCTGATCGAGGATGCGCTGGTAATCGAGGGAAAACAGCAGAGTCAGGGTGATCTGCTCGACCAGTTGGCCGAGCGCCTGGGTGTCGCTGTTCAGTTGACCGTCGGCCATCAGGCGGGCGAGCAGGGCGGCCAGGGTGCGTTTCAGCGCGTTCAGCCAGTGGCGAATGCCGCGCGCCAGTTTTGGCAGCCGTCCGGCCAGGTTGGACATGTCCTGGAAGAGAAAGCGGTACTGCGACAGGCGTTCGACGATCAGATGCAGGAACAGCCAGTAGTCCTCGACATCCAGTTCGGCCTCGGCTGGTGGATCGAGCAGCGGCGCCATCTCGGCCTGGAAACGTTCGAACAGCTCCAGCACCAGCGGCTCCTTGCCGTGGAAGTGGTAGTAGAGATTACCCGGGCTGATGTCCAGTTCGTTGGCGATCTCCAGGGTGGAAACGTTGGGCTCGCCCTGCTCATTGAACAGCTGCAGGGCGGCTTGCAGAATGCGTTCGCGGGTTTTCATCCTTGGCTTCTTGTTCGGCTGGGCGCGATGGGCTGACGATAACCGGCCGCTACGCTGCCGGCCATTGCTTTCAACGGATATGCACGTAGGTGCCCGGTGCCGCCTCCATGGCCGGATGGCTCTGGTTGCCCAGCGCCATCAGGGTTTCCCGCTGCTCGCCGGAACGCGCCTGAATCCACTCCAGCCACTGAGGCCACCAACTGCCCTGTCGATGCCGGGCGTCGTGGTACCAGGCGCGCGGGTCGGAGGTGAGCTTGGCGTTCTCATGGTAGTTGGCCTTGGGGTTGCCCGGCGGGTTGAGAATGCTCTGGATATGGCCGCTGTTGGAGAGGATGAAACGGCGGTTGCCGCCGAGCAGCAGGGTCGAACGATAGACCGCATCCCAGGGCGTGATGTGATCGTTGATGCCGGCCACGCTGAAGCTGTCGACGTTGACCTTGGCCAGGTCGACCGGCGTACCGCACACCTCCAGCCCACCGGCACGGCGCAGCGGGTTGTGCTTGAAGAAGTCGATCAGGTCGCCATGCAGGGCCGCGGGCAGGCGGGTGTTGTCGTTGTTCCAGTAGAGGATGTCGAACGCCGGTGGCTGCTTGCCGAGCAGGTAGTTGTTGATCCAGTAGTTCCAGATCAGGTCGTTGGGGCGCATCCAGGCGAACACGCGGGCCATGTCGCGGCCATCGAGCACGCCCTGCTGGTAGGAGCGGCGCTTGGCCGCTTCCAGGGTTTGCTCATCGGCGAAGAGCATGGCCGGGCTGTCGATCTGGCTGTCGAGCAGGCTGACCATGTAGGTGGCGCTGGAGACTTTACGCAACTGCCGACGTGCCTGCAGATGGCCTTGCAGGGCGGCGATGGTGAGGCCGCCGGCGCAGGCGCCGAGCAGGTTGACGTTCTTGCTGCCGCTGATGGCGCGGCAGGCGTCGACGGCGTCCTCGACGGCCTGCACATAGCTCGACAGGCCCCATTCGCGGTGGCGCGGATCCGGGTTGCGCCAGCTGATCATGAAGGTCTGCAAGCCGTTCTTCAGTGCGTACTGGACGAAGCTCTTGTCGTTGGACAGATCGAATATGTAGTACTTGTTGATCTGCGGCGGCACGATCAGCAGCGGCCGCAGGTACTGCTTTTCGCTCATCGGCTTGTACTGGATCAGCTCCAGCAGCTCGTTGCGAAATACCACGGCGCCGGGCGTACAAGCCAGGTTACGGCCGATCTCGAAGGCGTGCTTGCTGACCTGGCTGGGCAGGCCGTCGTTATGCAGCAGGTCGTCGAGCAGGTGGCGCAAACCCTTGAAGGCACTGCTGCCGCCGGTGTTGAACAGCTCCTTTACCGCCTGCGGATTGAGCGGGCTGTTGGACGGCGACAGGGCGTCGCTCATCAGCGAGGCGAGAAAGCGTGCGCGGGCGCGATCATCGGCCGACAGGTCGCTGTCATCGATCCACGCCGCCAGCTGTTTCTGCCAGGCCAGGTAGGCCTGCAGGCTGCGTCGATAGAAGGGGTTGAGGTGCCAGGTCGGATCGGCGAAACGCGTATCCTGCGGGTTGACCTTGTGCAGCGTGTCGCCGAGCAGCACGCGGCCCAGCTGGCCGCCGAAGGCCAGCAGATGCCGGCCGCTGCGGACTGGATTCTTCAGGCTCTGGGCGGCCAGCAGGCGCATGGTGGATAACAGATCGCGCCCGCGTACGCCCACTACTGCGCTTTGGGCATTCATGAAGGTGGCAGGTGCCGGCAGTGAGGCCGGGTTCGACTTGTCTCGCATGGGGCAACACTCCGTCGTCAAACCTAGAGACATTCATGGCGCGGACTGCCAGATGCGCGCCTTGTGCTTGTGCCGGCTGTGCAGCAAGCCCTGTACCAGGCGCACGGGAAGTGCATTGCAGAGCGCCTGTGAATAATCGAAGGGGCCATGATCGGCCCCTTCGTCGAGCATGCAGAACATTGCGCACCAAGATGGTGCCGTCAATGCTGGCGCACGGGGGTGGGCTGCGGGTGCATCACCGCACGGTGCCGCTCTTCCTCGAGGAACTTCATGATGATCGGCGCCACCGCTTCGGCGCGGGTCACCAGAAACAGGTGACCGTCGTCGATGATGTGCAGCTCCGAGTTGGGAATGCGCCAGGCCAGCAGGCGCATGTTGATCAACGGAATCAGCGGGTCGTCGTCGCCGGCCATGATCAGCGTGGGTTGGCGAATCTTGTGCAGCCAGTGGATGCTGGTCCAGCCGAGGCCGGCGAACAGTTGCCAGTAGTAGCCCATCTTGCCGCCCGAGCGCACCTTGCTGGCATGCGCCATGGCCAGTTTCGGGTCGCGACGGAAGGCGCCGCCGTAGATGTCCGGGGCGATGCGCACGCCATAGGAGGGTTGCACGTAGCGCCGCGGACTGGCCATGCGCCAGAGCACCTTGGGCTTGCCCGGTACCATCACCGCACCGGCCGAGGTGGCGGCAAGGATCAGCTTCTTGCAGCGCTCGGGGTAGTCATGGGCGAATTGCTGCGCCAGGGCGCCGCCCCAGGACACGCCGATGGCGTTGACCTGACCGTAGTCGAGGTAATCGAGCATGCGCGCCGCCAGCTTGGCCAGACCCGGGAAGCGGTAGGGCGTGGCCGGGGTCGATGAGCCACCGACGCCGGGGACGTCGAAGGCGATGATCTCCAGCTCCGGATCCAGGGCGGCGACGAAGGGCATCACCAGTTCCAGGTTGGCACCGATGCCGTTGAAGATCAGCAGCGGCACCAGTTGGCTGTTGCCCGGCCGCACCGCGGTGCGGATGGTCTGCCCATCGAGATCGATGGTGCGGAATACGAATGGTTGCGGCATGGGCGCAGCCCCTGTGGAGTTGAGCGCTGGCGACGGCCGTCCGGGCCGCCCCCAGGGTTACCAGGGATTACCTGGTTGCACGCCGGTCAGACCGTCGTGGCGTGCGGCACTTCCCGGTGCCGCTGCGGTTGAAGCCGACTATCAGCGTTCGTGTACATAGGTACCCGGGGCGGCTTCGCCGGCCGGGAATTTCTTGTTGCCCAGGGCACGTGGAGCATTCTTGGTTTCGCCCGAGCGCTCGGCCAGCCAGCTTTGCCAATGCAGCCACCAGGAGTCGGCATGCTTGGTCGAGCTTTCCTGCCAGGCCTTCGGGTCCAGCGGCATCTCGCTATTGGTCATATAGCGTGCCTTGGGGTTGCCTGGCGGGTTGAGAATGCTCTGGATATGGCCGCTGTTAGACAGTACGAATTCGCACTTGCCGCCGAACAGATGAGCCGACTTGTAGCAGGAATCCCAGGGCGTGATGTGGTCGGTGGTGCCGGCGACGACGAAGAAATCGCAGGTCACCTGCTTGAGGTCGATCGGTGTGCCGCACACCTCCAGCGCGCCCGGGCGGGTCAGCGGGTTGGTCTGGAACATTTCGATGAACTCGCCGTGCAGTGCGGCGGGCAGACGTGTGGTGTCGTTGTTCCAGTAGAGGATGTCGAACACCGGCGGCTCGTTGCCCAGCAGGTAGTTGTTGACCCAGTAGTTCCAGATCAGATCGTTGGGGCGCATCCAGGCGAACACCTTGGCCATGTCGCTGCCTTCCAGCACGCCGGCCTGGTAGGAGCGGCGCTTCGCGGCTTCCAGAGTCTTCTCGTCGGCGAATAGCGCCACCTGAGTGTCGAGCTGGGTGTCGAGCACGCTGACCAGCAGGGTCAGGGCATTGACCTTCGGCTGGCCGAGCGCGGCGTAGTGGCCGAGCAGCGATGCGGTGGTCAGGCCGCCGGAGCAGGCGCCGAGCATGTTGATGTCCTTGCTGCCGGTGATGGCGCAGATGACGTCGATGGCTTCCTTGAGCGCCTCGATGTAGGTGGACAGGCCCCACTCGCGCTGCGCCTTGGTCGGGTTGCGCCAGCTGACCACGAAGGTCTGCACCTGGCTGCGCAGGAGGAAGCGCGCCAGGCTCTTGTCCGGCGACAGGTCGAAGACGTAGAACTTGTTGATCTGCGGCGGCACCACCAGCAGTGGGCGCTCGTGCACGCTCTCGGTGACCGGCTTGTACTGGATCAGCTCCAGCACGTCGTTGCGAAACACCACGGCGCCCTCGGTGGTGGCCAGGTTCTTGCCGACCTCGAAGGCCTCCATGTTCACCTGACTCGGCATTCCGCCGTTGTGCACCATGTCCTTGGCCAGGTGGGAGAGACCATCGAGCAGGCTCTTGCCGCCGGTTTCGAAGAAGCGCTTGACCGCCGCCGGATTGGCCATGCTGTTGGAAGGCGCCATGGCTTCGGTCATCAGGTTGATCACGAAATGGCCGCGACTGGCGTCCTGCTCGGACAGCGAGCTGTGCTCGATCCAGTCGTGCAGTTCCTTGCGCCAGGCCAGGTAGGTCTGCAGGTAGCGGCGATATAGCGGGTTCTGGCTCCAGGCTGGGTCGGCGAAGCGGCGGTCGCCGTCCTCGGGTTTGAGCGCGGACTGGCCGAGCACGACGTTCTTCAATTCAAGGCCGAAGTGGGCGACGTGCTTGGCGCTGTGGAAGGGTTGTTTGAGCGCCTGAGCGAGCACCATGCGGGCAGAGGTCAAAAGATCCTTGCCGCGGATACCGATCACCGGGTTGAGTCCCAGGGTGTTTTCCGAGGCCTGGCGTTTCAGGTCTTCGTTATTCTTGTCACTCATCTACGACGCTCCAATGTCCTGAGTCGCGCACCGGCCGTGCTCGCGGCGAAACAAGGGCCAGGTACTGCTCGGGTTGCCGGGGGCGGATCGAGTCCGCGTCATGCATTGCATCTGGTTGGGCCAAATGCAGGGAACCTGCCAGTTCCTTGGTTACCCGAGTTTTTGCCGTTAGGCAAGCTGATCGATGGGGCACGAGTATGCCGCGATAGTTTAGAAAAATCGTTCTAACTACCGGGTAAAGAGCAGCGGGGATAAGTGCGGACGCTCTGCGGCGAGGCCTGCGCCCGGACTCAGAGCATCAGGCGTACGACGGACTCGTTGGGGTCGCGGGATTTGCCGGCGGCGCTGAGCTGCGCCAGGTAGTCGGCCCAGAGCTGGTCTTGCCGGGTGGCCAGTTCGTGCAGGTATTCCCAGGTGAACAGGCCGCTGTCATGGCCGTCATCGAAGCACAGTTTCAGGGCATAGTTGCCGGCAGGTTCGATGCGTTCGAGGCCGACATTGAGTTTGCCAGTCTGCAGAATCGGTTGGCCATGCCCCTGCACTTCCGCCGAGGGAGAGTGCACGCGCAGGAACTCGGCGCTGAGCGAGTAACTCTGCTCGCCGTAGCGCAGCTCCAGAGTCTTCGAGGCCTTGTGCAGTTTGATCGCGCTGGGGATGGGCATAGGAGAATTTCCGGCTACAGGCTACAGGCTACAGGCTACAGGCTACAGGCTACAGGCTACAGGCTACAGGCTACAGGCTACAGGCTACAGGCTACAGGCTACAGGCTACAGGCTACAGGCTACAGGCTACAGGCTACAGGCTACAGGCTACAGGCTACAGGCTACAGGCTACAGGCTACAGGCTACAGGCTACAGGCTACAGGCTACAGGCTACAGGCTACAGGCTACAGGCTACAGGCTACAGGCTACAGGCTACAGGCTACAGGCTACAGGCTACAGGCTACAGGCTACAGGCTACAGGCTACAGGCTACAGGCTACAGGCTACAGGCTACAGGCTACAGGCTACAGGCTACAGGCTACAGGCTACAGGCTACAGGCTACAGGCTACAGGCTACAGGCTACAGGCTACAGGCTACAGGCTACAGGCTACAGGCTACAGGCTACAGGCTACAGGCTACAGGCTACAGGCTACAGGCTACAGGCTACAGGCTACAGGCTACAGGCTTTGCTTTGGGCTTGCAGCCTGCCGCCTGAAGCCTGCAGCCGCTTTTAAAGAATATACCGCGACAGGTCTTCGTCCTGCGCCAGTTCGCCGAGATGGCCGTTGACGTAGGCCGCGTCGATGCGAATCGCTTCGCCGTGCTGCTGGCCAGCCAGATCGGAGGCTGTGAAGGAGACTTCTTCCAGCAGACGTTCGAGCAGGGTGTGCAGGCGACGGGCACCGATGTTCTCGGTCTTCTCGTTGACCTGCCAGGCGATCTCCGCCAGGCGCTTGATGCCATCTTCGGCAAATTCGATATTCAGCCCTTCGGTCTTCAGCAGTGCGCTGTACTGCTCGGTGAGCGAAGCGTGCGGCTCGCTGAGGATGCGTTCGAAATCCTGCGGGCTCAGGGCCTTGAGCTCGACGCGGATCGGCAGGCGGCCCTGCAGCTCGGGCACCAGGTCGCTCGGTTTGCTCAGGTGGAAGGCGCCCGAGGCGATGAACAGGATATGGTCGGTCTTGACCATGCCCAGCTTGGTGTTGACCGTGCAGCCCTCGATCAGCGGCAGCAGGTCGCGCTGTACGCCTTCACGCGAGACGTCGGCACCGCCGGCGTTGGCGCGTTTGGCCACCTTGTCGATCTCGTCGATGAAGACGATGCCGTGCTGCTCGACAGCCTCCAGCGCGCGGGCCTTGAGTTCTTCCTCGTTGACCAGGCGCGCAGCCTCCTCGTCGCGTACCAGTTTCATGGCATCGGCGACCTTGAGCTTGCGGCTCTTCTTCTTGCCCTTGCCCATGCTGGAGAACAGGTTCTGCAGCTGGTTGGTCATCTCCTCCATGCCCGGCGGGGTCATGATCTCCACACCCATGGGAGCGTCGGCCACTTCGATGTCGATTTCCTTGTCGTTCAACTGACCTTCGCGCAGGCGCTTGCGGAACAGCTGACGGGTATTGGAATCCTCGCTGCGCGCCGGCTCGTCGCCGAAGCCCTGGCGCGCGGGCGGCAGCAGGGCGTCGAGGATGCGCTCCTCGGCGGCGTCCTCGGCGCGGTGACGGACCTTGGTGATCTCCTGTTCGCGCAGCATCTTCACCGCGGCATCGGCCAGGTCACGGATGATCGACTCGACGTCACGGCCAACGTAGCCGACTTCGGTGAACTTGGTGGCTTCGACTTTCAGGAACGGCGCATTGGCCAGCTTGGCCAGGCGGCGAGCGATCTCGGTCTTGCCGACGCCGGTCGGGCCGATCATCAGGATGTTCTTCGGCGTCACTTCCTGGCGCAGCTCGGCCGGCAGCTGCATGCGCCGCCAGCGGTTGCGCAGGGCGATGGCGACGGCGCGCTTGGCGTCGTCCTGGCCGATGATGTGGCGGTTGAGTTCGTGGACGATCTCGCGGGGCGTCATGGACATGGAATCTGGCTCGCTATCGAATCGGTATGCAGAACGGACGTCACTCGGGGGCGTCCAGTTCCTCGATGGTCTGGTGATGATTGGTGAAGACGCAGATATCGCCGGCAATACCGAGCGCGGTCTCGGCCACTTCACGGGCGGACAGGTCGGTCTTCATCAGCAGTGCGCGTGCGGCCGCCTGGGCGAAGTTGCCGCCGGAGCCCATGGCGATCAGGCCTTCTTCGGGCTCGACGACGTCGCCGTTGCCCGTGATGATCAAGGATGCGTCCTTGTTGGCCACCGCCAGCATGGCTTCCAGGCGGCTCAGGCTGCGGTCGGTACGCCAGTCCTTGGCCAGCTCGACGGCGGCGCGGACCAGATGGCCCTGATGTTTCTCAAGCTGCCCTTCGAAGCGCTCGAACAAGGTGAAGGCGTCGGCGGTAGCGCCGGCGAAGCCGGCCAGCACCTGGCCGTGGTAGAGGCGGCGCACCTTCTTGGCGTTGCCCTTCATGACGGTGTTGCCGAGGGATACCTGGCCGTCGCCTGCCATCACGACCTTGCCGTGGCGGCGCACTGAAACGATGGTGGTCAAGGGTGAATCTCCACGCTGCGGGGCGAACTTGCCCGGATGGAAACTCAGATGGGGTGCCCGCCGCGGCTTTTCAACCAGCGGCGGATCAAACGGTGATCAGCGGACCTGGCGTTGTTGCAACAGCAGGTTGCTGTAGCCGTTGCCGGCCAGGGTCTTCTGCGCCGTAGCCAGTTGCTCGCGACTGGCGAAGGGGCCGACCAGTACGCGGTGCCAGGTCTCGTCGCGTACCTTGCCGGTTTCCACGCGCACGTTCTGCCCGAGCAGAATGATCTGCGCGCGCACGGCATCGGCATCGTCGCGTTTGCGGAACGAGCCGGCCTGGAGGAAGAACTGCGTGGTCACCGGTGCGCTGGCCAGCACCGGTGGTGGAGGCGGCGGCACTTCGCCTTTGAGCGCGGCTTCGGCGCGCGCGGTGTCGATTTTCGCGGCTTCTTCCGGGGTGACCGGCTTCTGCTCAGGTGCCGGTGGCGGCGTTTCCTCCAGTGCTTGCGGCAGGATCACTTCCGACTCCGGCAGCAGGGTGTAGAAGTCGTATTTGGGCCTGGCCGGCTCGGGCTGCGTCGGCTTCGGTTCGGGCTTGGTGCTGCGCACCTGCTCGCCCTTGTCGCGCTTGATCTCGTCGCGGCCCGGTTCGAGGCTGAACAGGAACATGAAGAAACCACCGACCACCAGGCCGCAGGCCAGCCAGATCCAGCCCGGTACGGGTTTCTTCGCCGGGGCCTGATAGCGACTGGCGCCGCGTTTCGGCGCTGGCTTCTTGCGCGCTGCCATTTACATCCGCTCCAGAGTTTCCAGGCCGAGCAGCTCCAGACCCTGCTTGAGGGTGCGGCCGGTCAGGGCAGCCAGGCGCAGACGGCTGTCGCGTGTGGCCTCGCTCTCGGCGCTGAGGATCGGGCAGTTCTCGTAGAAGCTGGAGAACAGGCCGGCGATGTCATACAGGTAAGCGCACAGCATATGCGGCGTGCCTTTCTCGGCGACATTGCCGAGCAGCTCGCCAAACTGCGCCAGTTTGGCTGCCAGGGCCTGTTCCTGATCGGCGATCAGGGTGATCTGCCCGCCGATTTCATCCACGCCTTTGCCCAGCTTGCGGAAGATGCTGGCGACACGGGTGTAGGCATACAGCAGGTACGGTGCTGTATTGCCTTCGAAGCTCAGCATCAGGTCGAAGTTGAAGCTGTAGTCGCTGGTGCGGTGCTTGGACAGGTCGGCGTATTTAACCGAGGCGATGCCGACCACGCGGGCGATCTGGCGCAGCTCGTCCTCGTCCAGTTCCGGGTTCTTGTCCTTGACCAGGCTGTAGGCGCGCTGTTCGGCTTCATCGAGCAGTTGCACCAGTTTCACGGTGCCGCCGTCGCGGGTCTTGAATGGGCGGCCGTCCGGGCCATTCATGGTGCCGAAGCCCATGTGTTCCATTTCCATGCTGGACGGGACGAAGCCGGCCAGACGTGCGCAGGCGAAGACCATCTGGAAGTGCAGGGCCTGGCGCTGGTCGACGAAGTACAGCACTCGGTCGGCCTTGAGCACGCCTGCGCGGTAGCGGGTGGCAGCCAGGTCGGTAGTGGCGTACAGGTAGCCGCCGCCAGCCTTCTGCACGATCAGCGGCAGCGGGTTGCCTTCGGCGTTCTTGAACTCGTCCATGAACACGCACTTGGCGCCATTGTCCTCGGTCAGCAGGCCCTTGGCGGCGAGGTCGGCGACCACCTGTGGCAGGTCGTCGTTATAGGCGCTCTCGCCCTTGACATCGGCCATGGAGAGCTTGACGTCGAGGCGGTCGTACAGTGCCTGGCAGTGCGACAGGGAAATGTCGTTGAAGCGATGCCACAGGCGCAGGCACTCGGCGTCGCCGGCCTGCAGCTGGACCACCAGTTCGCGGGCGCGGTCGGCGAACTCGGGCGACTCGTCGAAGCGTTTCTTCGCTGCGCGGTAGAAGCCTTCCAGGTCGGCCAGCTCGCTCTCGGCGGCCGCCGGGTTTTCCTGCATGTAGGCCAGCAGCATGCCGAACTGGGTGCCCCAGTCGCCGACATGGTTCTGGCGAATCACCGTGTCACCGAGAAACTCCAGCACCCGCGCCACGCCGTCGCCGATGATGGTCGAGCGCAGGTGGCCGACGTGCATTTCCTTGGCCAGGTTGGGCGCGGACAGGTCGACCACCACGCGCTGCGCCGGGCCGTTCTTGCGCACGCCAAGTTTGGCATCGGCCAGTGCCGCTTCCAGACGCTGTGCCAGGGCATCACTGTTCTGGAAGAAGTTGAGGAAGCCGGGGCCGGCGATTTCCACCTTGGTGATCTGCTCGTCGGCCGGCAATGCTGCGATCAGCTTTTCGGCCAGGTCGCGCGGCTTCATGCCGGCCGGTTTGGCCAGCATCATGGCGATGTTGCTGGCGAAGTCGCCGTGACTCTTGTCCTTGGTGTTCTCCACCTGGATGACCGGCGTCAGGCCTGCAGGCAGCACGCCTTCGGCGGTCAGGCGGTCGAGGGCTTGCTGGATCAGGTGGCGAATGCTGTCTTTCATGTTCGGCTCGGGTTGCCTTGGGGCTTTGGTCGAAAACTGCGCATTATAAGAGCAGCAGCAAGCGGCAAGCCACAAGCGGCAAGGAAAAGCGTGCCGCGTTTAGTGGGTAGGGTGGGCTTCAGCCCACCAAGACAGGCCGCTGTTGGTGGGCTGAAGCCCACCTTGCTGACTAGAGGCTTGCAGCGTACCGCTCAGAATAGGTCGATCGGGTCGACATCCAGCGACCAGCGCACTGCACGACCGCTAGGCATTTGTTCCAGCGCATGCAGCCAGTGGTTGAGCAAGCGGTGCAGCGGTGCACGAGCGTTGCCCTGCACCAGCAGTTGCGCGCGGAAGCGGCCGGCGCGACGTTCCATGGGCGCCGGTACCGGGCCTAACAGTTCGATGCCGGACGAGCCCAACTCCCCCAGCAGATGCTCGGCCTCGCTGCAGGCTTCATCGAGGAAGCTTTCTGCCTGGCCAGGCTTGTGCGCTTCGGCGCGCAGCAGAGCCAGATGGCAGAACGGCGGCAGGCCGGCACTGCGGCGTTCGCTCAGCGCCTGTTCGGCGAAGGCGAAGTAGCCCTGCTCGGTCAGTTGCACCAGCAGCGGATGGTCGGCCAGGTGGCTCTGGATGATCACCTTGCCTGGTTCCTCGGCACGTCCAGCACGCCCGGCGACCTGTACGATCAACTGCGCCATGCGTTCGCTGGCGCGAAAGTCAGCGGAGAACAGGCCACCGTCGGCATCGAGGATAGACACCAGCGTCACCCGCGGGAAGTGGTGCCCCTTGGCGAGCATCTGCGTGCCGACCAGGATGCACGGCTCGCCCTTGTTAATGGTGGCGAACAGGCGATCCATCGCGCCCTTGCGCGAGGTGCTGTCGCGGTCGATGCGCAGCACCGGGTAGTCGGGGAACAGCACCGCCAGACGCTCTTCGGCGCGCTCGGTGCCAGCGCCGACCGGACGCAGGTCGACGTGCTGGCATTTCGGGCAATTGCTCGGCTGCTTCTCGACATGGCCGCAGTGATGGCAGCGCAGTTCCTGATAACGCTGGTGCACGGTCATGCGTGCATCACAACGTGGGCATTCGGACAGCCAGCCGCAGTCGTGGCAGAGCAGCGTTGGGGCGAAGCCGCGGCGGTTGAGAAACACCAGTACCTGCTGGCCGGCCGCCAGGGTCTGGGCGATGGCCTGCTGCATCGGCCCGGAGATGCCCGAGTCCAGTGGCCTGCTCTTCACGTCCAGGCGCAGGAAGCGCGGTTGGCTGGCGCCGCCGGCGCGCTGGGTCAGCTTGAGCAGGGCGTAGCGACCGGTGTAGGCGTTGTGCAGGCTTTCCAGCGAAGGTGTGGCCGAGCCGAGGACGATCGGTACCTCTTCCTGGCGTGCGCGAACCAGCGCCAGGTCACGCGCGTGGTAGCGCAGACCTTCCTGCTGTTTATAGGAAGCGTCGTGTTCTTCATCGACGATGATCAGCCCAGGGTTCTTCATCGGCGTGAACAGTGCCGAGCGGGTGCCGATGATGATGTCGGCCTCGCCATCGCGCGCCGCCAACCAGGCGTCAAGGCGATCTCGATCGTTCACCGCCGAATGCAGCATGGCGATGCGGGCGTTGAAACGTCGGGCGAAGCGGTCGAAGGTCTGCGGGCCGAGGTTGATCTCGGGGATCAGCACCAGGGCCTGCTTGCCGGCCTCCAGGCATTGGTGGATAAGCTGCAGGTACACCTCGGTCTTGCCGCTACCGGTGACGCCTGCGAGCAGAAAGGCATTGAACTGGTCCCAACCTGACGCCACGGCGTTGACGGCCGCGCGCTGCTCGGCGTTCAGCGGCAGTTCCGGTTGTGCCAGCCAGTGCGCAGGCTTGGCATGCGGCTGGGTGCGGCGCACCTCGACCCGCACCAGCCCCTTCTCATGCAGCAGTTGCAGGCTGTCGCGGTTGAGTTGCAGCTGGCTGAGCAGGCTGTGGGCCACGCCATGCGGATGTTGCGCCAGTGCCTTGAGTGCGTCGCGCTGGCGCGGGGCGCGGGCCAGGCGTGGGTCGTCGACACTGGCGCCTTTGCTGGCCAGCCAATAGCGTTCCTGGCGGGTTTCGGCTGGCTCGCCCTGACGCAGCAGTACCGGCAAGGCCCAGCTCAGGGTGTCGCCGAGGCTGTGCTGGTAGTACTGCGCTGTCCACAGGCACAGTTTGAATAGCGGCCCCGGCAGCGGTGGGCGAGCATCGAGCAATTCCAGGGCGGGCTTGAGCTTGTCGAGTGGCACCTCACTCTGGCTGTCGACTTCAACCAGCACGCCGATCATCTCGCGCCGGCCGAAGGGCACGCGCAAGCGCACGCCTGGCTGCAAGGCGCTGCGCGATACGCCAGCGGGGGCGAGGTAGTCGAACAGACGGCGCAGCGGCGAGGGCAGGGCAAGGCGCAGGATCAGGTTGGGCAAGCCAGAAGCTCCTTTGACAGGCCGGCGATCTTAGCACGCGACGACCGGCGCCTTGCGCAGCTTGCATCGACTCATGCGTCTGGTAAGATGCGCGGCCTATTTCTGTGCGGTGCCTGACATTGGTCGGGTGGCGGCACGACTACCCTGAGGAAAGCACGATGAAAGCCGATATCCATCCGAACTACGTCGAAATCGACGCTACCTGCTCCTGCGGTAACGTGATCAAGACTCGCTCCACCCTGGGCAAGAACCTGAGCCTGGACGTTTGCTCCGAGTGCCACCCGTTCTACACCGGTAAGCAGAAAGTGCTGGACACCGGCGGCCGTATCGATCGCTTCAAGCAGCGCTTCGGCGTATTCGGCGCCAAGTAAGCGACCGAACGAAAACGGAATCTGGCATGCGCCACTCCGTGATACTGAAAAAGGCGTCCCTGGTGGGCGCCTTTTTCGTTTCTCTGCTTTGTGCCGGCCTGGCCCAGGCCTTCTGTCCGCAGCGTGCCGATCTTGCTCAGGTCGTCGTGCGCCAGGTGGTCGATGGCGATACGGTGCGCCTGGTCGATGGGCGCAGCATTCGCCTGATCGGCATCAACACGCCCGAACTGGGGCGAAAGGGCCGCAGCGATGAGCCCTACGCAGTGCAGGCCAAGCGTCGTCTGCAGGCGCTGGTCGATTCCAGCGACGGACGTGTCGGTCTGCTCTACGGCGCGCAGCGCAAGGATCGTTACGGCCGTACCTTGGGCCATCTCTATGACCGCCAGGGGCGTAATCTCGAGGCGCAACTGTTGGGCGAAGGCCTTGGCTTCATGGTGGCGGTGGCGCCCAACAGTGCGCTGGTGACCTGTCAGGCGCAGGCCGAGCGTCTGGCTCGCAGCAAGCGGCTTGGCGTGTGGCGTGACGAGCAGGTGAAGACGGCTGGCCAGCTACGCAGTGGCGGCTTCGCCTTGCTCGGTGGGCGAGTCACCAGCGTGCAGCGCAATCGCGGCGGCCTGTGGATCGATCTCGATGGCGGTCGGGTGCTGCGCGCCGCGCCTGAACTGCTCGGCGAGTTAGATCTGCCCGCTTTGCAAAAACTCAAGGGGCGGCGGGTGGAGGCGCGTGGCTGGGTCATCGACCGCCAGAGCCGCGGCGGCTTGAAATCCGGGCAGGCGCGCTGGATGCTGCCGCTTACCCATTCGGCGATGCTGGAGGTGTTGCCATGATTCGTGCATTGATGCTGTGTCTGTGCTGCAGCTGGTTGGCCGGTTGTGCGGTCAATCCCGCGACCGGTCGTACCGATTTCGTGATGATGAGCGAGCGCCAGGAGCTGGATCTCGGCGCGCGCTACAACCAGGAAATCCTCAAGCAATACCCGCGCTACGAGGATGCCAGGCTGCAGGCCTACATCCAGCGCGTTGGTGAGCGGGTGGCGCGCAGCAGCCACCGCAATCAGCTGAACTATGTCTTCACTCTGGTGGACAGCCCGGACGTCAATGCCTTCGCGCTGCCGGGTGGCTACATCTATATTCACCGTGGCCTGCTCGCCTACCTCAACTCCGAGGCGGAGCTGGCTGCCGTGCTGGGCCATGAGGTGGGGCACGTGACGGCCCGCCACAGCGTGCGCCAACAGAGCCAGTCCACGGCCTGGGGGCTGCTCGGCCAGGCTGCGGCCATCGGTACCGGTGTCGGTGCGGTGGGTGATCTGACCAATGTGATGGGCAATGCCTTCGTGCGCGGCTACGGGCGTGACATGGAACTGGAGGCCGATGGCCTGGGCGCGCAGTACCTGGCGCGCAGCGGCTACGACCCGCAGGCGATGATCGAGGTGGTCAAGGTGCTCAAGAGCCAGGAGGACTTCGCCCGCGAACAGGCCGCCAGGCGTGGCGAAGCTCCGACAGCGGGCGGCTATCACGGCTTGTTCGACACTCACCCGGACAACGATAGACGCCTGCAGGAGGTGATCGGTCCTGCGCGTGCGCTGGCCGGTGGCAACCAGGAAGTGGGTCGCGACAATTTCCTGCAGATGCTCGACGGCCTGGTGTTCGGCGATTCGGCCGCCAGCGGGATTCGCCGCGGGCGCAACTTCTACCATGGCGAGCTGGATTTCACTCTGAGCTATCCGCAGGGCTGGCAACTGGTCAATCGCCCGGATGTGCTGATCGGCCATACCCCGGATGAGCAAGCCTTCATCGCCATGACGCTGGAAGCGGCGGACAAGCAGCTTTCGCCCGCCGAATTCCTGCGCAGGCGCGTCGGCAATCAGCGGCTGGTCGCCGGCGAGGACCTGCGCCTGGGGACGCTGCAGGGCTACACCGCAGTGTTGCAGGGGCAGTCGGCGCGGCGTGTTGCGGTGATCTACCGCGGCGACAATGCGTACCTGTTCGTGGCAGCGGTGAAGGGGCGCGCTTCGCTGGAAACCGAGGACCAACGTTTCCTCGAAGTGATCCGCAGCTACCGGCCCCTGAAGCCCGCCGAACGCAAGCTGGCCGAGCCGGTGCGCCTGCATCTGGTGAAGGCCAAGGCGGGGCAAAGCCTGTCGGTTCTGGCCAAGGATTTACCACTGACGACTGATGGCGAGGCGCAGCTTCGGCTGCTCAACGGGCTCTACCCAAGCGGTGAGCCGCGCCCTGGCGAGTGGCTGAAAACGCTGCGCTAGTACGGTGCTTCAATCGCGACCGAACGGTCTTGTGCAGGTGTATACAACTTGCGTATCCTCGGCCGCCTGCCCGTTCAACAGCCAACAAAAGCGGAAATGCCACTATGTCAGATCTAAAAACTGCCGCTCTCGAATATCACGCCCAGCCCCGTCCCGGTAAGCTGAGTGTCGAGTTGACCAAAGCCACTGCTACCGCCCGCGACCTGTCGCTGGCCTACAGCCCGGGTGTCGCCGAGCCGGTGCGCGAAATCGCGCGTGATGCCGAGCTGGCCTACCGTTACACCGGTAAAGGCAACCTGGTCGCCGTGATTTCCGACGGTACTGCCATCCTCGGCCTGGGTAACCTCGGCCCGCTGGCTTCCAAGCCGGTGATGGAAGGTAAAGGCGTGCTGTTCAAGCGTTTCGCCGGTATCGACGTATTCGATATCGAAGTCGATTCCGAGAGCCCGCAGGCCTTCATCGACACCGTAAAGCGCATCTCCATCACCTTCGGCGGCATCAACTTGGAAGATATCAAGGCCCCCGAGTGTTTCGAGATTGAGCGCGCACTGATCGAACAGTGCGACATCCCGGTCTTCCACGATGACCAGCACGGCACCGCCATCGTGACTGCTGCCGGCATGCTCAATGCCCTGGAAATCGCCGGCAAGACCCTGGAAGAGGCGAAGATCGTCTGCCTGGGCGCCGGTGCAGCCGCCATCTCCTGCATGAAGCTGCTGGTGAGCATGGGTGCCAAGGTCGAAAATATCTTCATGATCGATCGCAAGGGCGTGATCCATGCCGGTCGCGATGACCTGAACCAGTACAAGGCCGTGTTCGCCACCGAGACCGACAAGCGCACGCTGTCCGACGCTCTCGACGGTGCTGACGTGTTCGTCGGCCTGTCCGGTGCCAACCTGCTGAGCCCTGAAGATCTCAGTCGTATGGCGGCCAACCCGATCGTCTTCGCCTGCTCCAACCCGGACCCGGAAATCAAGCCGGAGCTGGCGCACGAGACCCGCAACGACGTGATCATGGCGACCGGTCGTTCCGACTACCCGAACCAGGTCAACAACGTGCTGGGCTTCCCCTTCATCTTCCGCGGTGCTCTGGACGTTCGCGCCACTCGCATCAACGAAGAAATGAAGATCGCCGCCGCCCTGGCGCTGCGCGACCTGGCGAAGTTACCGGTGCCGAAGGAAGTCTGCGACGCCTATGGTGGTATCGAGCTGTCGTTCGGTCGTGAGTACATCATTCCTAAGCCGATGGATCAGCGTCTGATCACCGTGGTTTGCGACGCCGTGGCCAAGGCTGCCATCGAGTCCGGCGTAGCGACCCTGCCTTATCCGAAGCACTATCCGCTGACTTCTGTGGATGATGTGTTCAACGGCTAAGCCGTCGAGCAATAAAAAACCCGCTTCGGCGGGTTTTTTATTTTCATCTTGGCTACAGGCTACAGGCTACAGGCTACAGGCTACAGGCTACAGGCTACAGGCTACAGGCTACAGGCTACAGGCTACAGGCTACAGGCTCTTGCCTGCGGCTTGTAGCCTGAGGCTTACCGCCGCCCCTAGAACAGATCGATCGGCGCCATCTCATCAGCCGGCAGCGGGCTGCCAGGAACACCCATACCGGGTTCGAACTCGCTCATCGGCGGCGGTGAGTCCTCGCTCTTGAATAGCTCGAAGTACGCGTCTGGCGTGCCGGGTGCGGCGGCGCGTCCGCTCAACGGGTCAACGCGCAGGGTCAGCAGGCCCTTGGGTTCCTTGGGTAGATGGCTCGGGCGATCCTTGAGGATGGGGCCCATGTAGTTCATCCAGATAGGCAGCGCCACAGTGCCGCCGTACTCATGTCGGCCCAAGCTTTCCGGCTGGTCGAAGCCGGCCCAGACAGTGGTGACGTAGTCGGCGTTGTAGCCGGAGAACCAGCTGTCCTTGGACTCGTTGGTGGTGCCGGTCTTGCCCGCCAGGTCGTTACGGCCCAGTGCCAGGGCGCGGCGACCAGTTCCGCGCTTGATCACGTCCTGCAGCATGCTGGTCATGATGTAGGCCGTGCGCTCGTCGATGATCTGCTCGGCCACCTTGGGTTCCTCCAGGGGCAGATCGTCGGCGGCGTTAACCGTCAGGTTGGCATTCTCCTCGGTCGGCTGGCTGCCTGGGACGCGCGCCGGGTTGGCGCGGAACAACGGCTTGCCGTTGCGATCATCGATGCGTTCGATCAGGTAAGGCTCGATCTTGTAGCCGCCGTTGGCGAAGGTCGCCCAGCCTTCGGCAATTTCCATTGGCGTGAGGCTGGCGGTACCGAGGGCCAGTGACAGGTTGCGTGGCAGGTCCTGTGGGGCGAAACCGAAGCGTTCGATGTAGCGCAGGCTGCGGTCGATGCCCATATCCTGCAGCAGGCGGATCGAGACCAGGTTGCGCGACTTGTACAGCGCCTCGCGCATGCGGATCGGGCCGAGGAAGGTGTTGTTGTCGTTCTTCGGTCGCCACTTCTGCGACAGGTAGTCGTCGGAGAGGATGATCGGCGCATCGTTGACCAGCGTTGCCGCGGTATAGCCGCTATCCAGTGCCGCGCTGTAGATGAAAGGTTTGAAGCTGGAGCCCGGCTGGCGCTTGGCCTGTACGGCACGGTTGTAGTTGCTCTGGTCGAAAGAGAAACCGCCGACCAGTGCCTGAATGGCGCCGCTGTAGGGATCGAGGGAAACCAGCGCACTTTGCGCCGCCGGTACCTGCGTAAAGCGCAGGCTGCCATCTTCCTGGCGCTGCACACGGACGATATCGCCGACCTGGGCGACATCGCCGGGTTGCTGCGGGCGTGGGCCAAGGCTGTTGGTATTAAGGAAGGGGCGCGCCCACTTCATGCTGTCCCAGGCCACAGCCTGTTCTTCGCCATTGCGGGTCAGCACCAGGATGCCGCTCTTCTCGACCTGGGTCACCACGGCAGGCTCCAGGCCGCCGATGCTGCGGAACTTGCCCAGTTCGGTGAGCCAGGTGTCACGTGTCATGCCTGGCAGGCGGCTCTCGGGGCCGCGGTAGCCATGGCGCTGATCGTAGGCGATCAGTCCGTCACGCAGCGCAGTGTTGGCCACTTCCTGCAGGTGGCTGGGGACGGTGGTGGTGACGTTGAAGCCTTCTGTATAGGCCTCGCTGCCATAGCGACCGACCATTTCCGCACGTGCCATCTCCGCTATATAAGGCGCGCTCAGTTCGGGGGCGGGCACGTGGTAGCGTGCATCGACTTCTTCGGCCAGCGCTTGCTCGTAACTGGCTTGGTCGATGCGGCCAAGGCGATACAGGCGGCCCAGAATCCAGTCGCGGCGCTCCTTGGCGCGAGTCGGGTTGACCAGTGGGTTGTAGCGCGAGGGAGCTTTCGGCAAGCCGGCAATCATCGCCATCTGTGCCAGGTTCAGGTCACGGATCGACTTGCCGTAGTAGACCTGGGCTGCGGCCTCGATGCCATAGGCGCGATGACCGAGATAGATCTTGTTGACGTACAGTTCGAGGATTTCGTCCTTACTCAGCTCGCGCTCGATCTGCAGGGCCAGGAGGATTTCGGTGGCCTTGCGCGAGAAGCTGCGCTCGCTGGTGAGGAAGAAGTTCTTCGCCACCTGCATGGTAATGGTGCTGCCACCGCTTTGAATCTGACCGCTTTTCAATAATTGCGTGGCAGCGCGCATCAGGCTGGTCACATCGACGCCATAATGATTGGCGAAATTATCGTCTTCTGCTGCCAGCAGGGCGCTGATGAATTCCTTGGGAATTTCGTCGAAGCGAATAGGCGAGCGGCGCATCTCGCCGAACTCGGCGATCAGCTTGGCATCGCTGCTGTAGACGCGCAGGGGAATCTGCAGCTGGACCTGGCGCAGCGACTCGACGGACGGAAGGGTCGGGCTAAGATAAAGAAACGCACCGCTGAAACTGAGCAACAGCCCACAAAAAACGGCAACGCAAGACCACCAGATGAACTTCAGCAGGCGTATCAAAATGTTCGGAATTCCAAGTAAAAGAATGAGTTAAGCAGGAGCCATGGCTCAAAGGGAAAAGCTGATCACATTATAAGCGTTTTTTTTCCCGGGGAGCCATTTGCGCTTCTGTCAAGACTGATATTTAATGTGGAAAAACATAAATAGTCCGTAAGTCGCGGATGCCAATAGGAAAACGGTCGTGCTAGGGCTCTTCACTAAGAAAGCGAATACGCTGCTGGGGATCGATATCAGCTCGACTTCGGTCAAGCTCCTCGAACTGAGTCGCTCGGGAAGCCGCTACAAGGTAGAGGCATACGCAGTCGAGCCGCTTCCGCCAAATGCAGTGGTCGAGAAGAACATCGCCGAGCTGGAGGGGGTCGGTCAGGCGCTCTCTCGCGTGTTGGCCAAGGCCAAGAGTGGCGTCAAGACGGCAGCCGTTGCCGTTGCCGGGTCGGCTGTCATCACCAAGACCATCGAAATGGAAGCTGGGCTTTCCGAGGATGATCTGGAAAACCAGCTGAAGATCGAGGCCGATCAGTACATCCCCTATCCGCTGGAAGAGGTCGCCATCGATTTCGAGGTGCAAGGCCCTGCGCCACGCAATCCAGAACGGGTGGAGGTGCTGCTGGCAGCATGCAGAAAGGAGAACGTCGAGGTGCGCGAGGCTGCCTTGGCGCTCGCCGGGCTTACCGCGAAGGTGGTCGATGTCGAGGCCTATGCGCTTGAGCGAGCCTATGGTCTGCTGGAGGCTCAGCTGGGCGGTGATCATGACGATCTGACGGTGGCGGTGGTCGATATCGGTGCGACCATGACCACGCTCAGCGTTCTGCATAACGGTCGCACCATCTATACACGCGAACAGCTTTTTGGCGGCAAGCAACTGACCGAGGAAATTCAGCGCCGTTACGGCCTTTCGGTCGAGGAAGCTGGTTTGGCCAAGAAGCAAGGTGGTCTCCCAGACGACTACGACAATGAAGTATTGCAACCGTTCAAAGAGGCAGTCGTTCAGCAGGTCTCGCGCTCGCTGCAGTTCTTTTTCGCGGCCGGCCAGTTCAATGACGTTGATTATATCCTCCTGGCGGGTGGTACCGCGTCCATTCCTGATCTCGATCGGCTGATTCAGCAGAAGATCGGTACGCAGACGCTAGTGGCCAATCCCTTTGCCGACATGGCGCTGAGCAGCAAGGTCAATGCCGGAGCGCTGGCCAGCGATGCGCCGGCATTGATGATTGCCTGTGGTCTGGCGATGAGGAGTTTCGACTGATGGCGCGGATTAACCTACTTCCCTGGCGCGAGCAGCTGCGCGAAGAGCGCAAGCAGCGGTTTCTGGTAAGCCTTGCTGGGGTTTTCATCGTCGCAGCTGGCTTGGTTTTTCTGGGTGACCAATTGCTTAACGCGGCGATTAGCAACCAGAACGCCCGCAATGAATTCATCAAGAAAGAAATTGCTGTTCTGGATGCGCGTATCAAAGAAATCAGTGAGCTGAAAACCCGTCGGCAGCAGCTGCTGGAGCGCATGAAGATTATTCAGGATCTTCAGGGTAATCGCCCGATCATTGGTCGCGTCTTCGATCAGTTGGTCAGGACGTTGCCGGATGGGGTTTACTTCACCAGTGTCAAGATGACAGACAAGAATATTGCGATTGTCGGTGCTGCCGAATCTAACAATCGAGTTTCCAATCTGATGCGTAATTTAGACGGTTCTGAGTGGTTAGCGTCGCCTAATCTAACTGAGGTCAAGGCCGTGACGGCGGGTGCTTTGGATCAGGCGAACGTTTTCCAGCTAACGGTCCAGCAGACACAGCCTAGTCAGGAACAAGCGGAGGCTGCGCAATGAGCATTAAAAGTTCTCTGGAGGGCCTGCGGAGCGTCGATTTAAATGATCTCGACATGAATAATGTTGGGTCTTGGCCGGCCGCTGTTAAGTTTATAGCTGGCGTTTTGCTGCTCATTATTGTGCTTGGTTTGGGCTACAACTTTCATTTGAAAGACCTGCAGAGCATGCTGGAGCAACGCCAGAGCGAGGAGGCGACGCTAAAACAGCAGTTCTCCACCAAAGCCTTTCAGGCTGCCAATCTGGAAGCGTACAAAGAGCAAATGCAGGAGATGGAAGTATCCTTCGGTGCGCTTTTGCGGCAATTGCCTAGCGATACCGAGGTTCCAGGGCTGTTGGAGGACATTACCCGCACAGGGTTGGGCAGCGGTTTGGAGTTCGAAGAAATCAAATTGCTGCCGGAGGTCGCTCAGCAGTTTTATATCGAACTGCCCATTCAGATAAAAGTCAGTGGCGGTTATCACGACCTCGCAACATTTGTCAGTGGCGTGGCTAGCCTGCCTCGTATCGTAACTTTGCATGATTTTCAGCTGGCGCCGGCGAGCGCTGATAGTGCCAGTCGCCTGAGTATGCAGATTATGGCGAAGACCTACCGTTACAATGATAAGGGGGCTCAATAATGGGTTTCTCTCGCTTGTTTTTGGTGGTCGGTGTATTGACTCTTGCCGGCTGTGGCTCCAGTGGCGATTTTGCTGATCTGCGCAGTTATATGGACGAGGTCCGTGCCAAGCCGAAAGGCGCTATCGAACCTCTGCCAACATTCCAGCCTTATGAAAGCTTTACCTATCGTGCCGCATCGTTGCGCAGCCCTTTCCAGCCGCCGGTAAAAATTGACGTAGTTGCCAGGCAAAAAGGCTCTCAGGAAATCAAGCCTGACGAGTCCCGGGTCAAGCAGTTTCTCGAGGGATTCAATATCGAAACCTTTGAGATGGTGGGCACGCTCAGGAATGATCGTGAGCTCTTTGCTTTGGTCAATGGGGCTGGCGGTGTACACCGTGTCAAAGTGGGCGATTACCTGGGGCGTAATCACGGCAAGATATTGGCGATCGATGAATCCAAGATCGACGTGATGGAGATCGTGCCGGATGGCGAAGGTGGCTGGCTTGAGCGACCACGCAGCCTTTCCTTGAAGGAGCGCTCCTGACGGAGCGGTGTGAAAAATGAATACAAATAATTTGTCTGCCAAACGGGATACGAAAATGAATGGCTCTCTTTCGCGTCTTAGTGTCGCCCTGATGGCGGTGCTGCTGTCGCCCGCAGTATTGGCGGCTAACTTACAGGGTCTGGATGTTGCCAGTTTGCCCGGTGATAGGGTTGAGTTGAAACTGTCCTTCGATGAGCCGGTGAATGCTCCCCGAGGCTATACGATCGAGCAGCCAGCTCGCATCGCTCTGGATCTTCCCGGTGTGTCGAACAAACTGGGCTCCAAGAACAGAGAGCTGGGCGTCGGAAATGCGCGCAGTGTGACCATCGTCGAAGCCAAGGACCGTACCCGGCTTATTGTCAATCTGACCAATCTGGCGCCTTACGCCACTCGCGTCGATGGTAATAACCTGTTCGTCGTCGTTGGTGGTGGACCTGCGTCCTCTGCTTCGGATTTCAGTGCTTCTGGGGTCGCAAGTCCGGCGTCCTTTGCGTCTTCGCCTACTGTTCGTGCGGCTGCGGGTGTCCGTTCGGTTAATGACATCGATTTTCAGCGCGGCGAGCAGGGCGAGGGGAATGTCGTAATTTCTCTGTCCGATCCCAAGATTAGTCCAGATGTTCAGGAGCATGGGGGGAGAATTCGTATTGACTTTCCCAAAACTCAATTGCCGGAGTCGCTGCGTGTGCGGCTGGACGTAAAGGATTTTGCTACGCCGGTTCAGTTCGTTAATGCCAGTATTTCTGAGGGGCGCGCGAGTATCGTCGTAGAGCCAACCGGTCTCTATGACTATCTGGTGTTTCAGGCGGACAACAAGCTGACGGTTAGTGTTAAGCCGCTTACCGAGGAAGATGCCTTGCGCCGCAAAGCGGACCGCTTCACCTATACAGGTGAAAAGCTTTCTTTGAATTTCCAAGACATCGATGTCCGTTCAGTACTCCAGCTAATTGCTGACTTCACAGACTTGAATCTGGTCGCCAGCGATACCGTCCGAGGCAATATTACCTTACGCCTTCAAAATGTCCCTTGGGATCAGGCGCTGGATCTGGTGCTCAAGACCAAAGGGCTCGATCAGCGTAAGGTCGGCAATGTGCTGATGGTCGCTCCGGCAGATGAAATTGCAGCTCGCGAGCAGCAGGAATTGGCCGTGCAGAAACAGGTGGCCGAGCTTGCGCCGCTGCGTAAGGATATTATTCAGCTGAACTACGCGAAAGCATCCGACATCGCTAAGCTCTATGAGGAGGGGGCATCGGGGACGCTTAAGGATGATATGCGTGGTTCAGTAATATTCGATGATCGTACCAACAGCCTGATAGTGACTTTGACCCAAGAGCGTATAGACGAGCTGCGACGTATTGTCACCCAGTTAGATATTCCAGTTCGTCAGGTGATGATTGAGGCTCGAATTGTTGAGGCTAGCGTTGATTATGACAAAGCTTTGGGGGTTCGTTGGGGTGGCAACTTATGGTATGGCGATAAGTGGAATGCTTGGGGTAAGAACGGCAATCTTGGAGTAGAGGAAAATGATGAGGGGGGGCAGGTCGGGCGCTATCCGGGTATACGTGAGACGCCACTCAATACTCCTTTTGTGGATTTGGGCGTTGCTGGAAGTACTTCGGGCATTGGTATTGGGTTTGTAACGAATAATACTATTCTTGATATGCAGCTTAGTGCTATGGAAAAATCCGGCTCTGGTGAGGTTGTTTCCCAGCCCAAGGTTGTGACCTCTGATAAGGAAACCGCAAAGATCCTGAAAGGTACCGAAGTGCCCTATCAGGAGGCGAGTTCTAGTGGGGCGACTAGTACCTCTTTTAAAGAGGCTGCTCTGTCACTTGAGGTGACGCCGCAGATTACTCCAGATAATCGAGTTCTCATGGAGGTCAAGGTCACCAAGGATGCGCCTGACTTTTCGGTTGCTGCATCTACCGGTGGTATTCCCGCGATTAGCAAGAACGAAGTCAATGCCAAGGTTTTGGTGGCTGATGGCGAGACGATCGTGATCGGTGGTGTGTATTCCAATACCCAGTCCAAGTCGGTGGACAAGGTGCCGTTCTTGGGTGACCTCCCCTTTATCGGTCGGGTGTTCAAGCGTGATCTGGTTCAGGACAGAAAGGCGGAATTGCTTGTATTCCTCACTCCGCGCATCATGAACAACCAAGCCATTGCCGTGAATCGATGAACTAAGTGCGCAATGTAATCCTCGTAGGCCCGATGGGAGCTGGAAAGAGCACCATCGGGCGTTTGCTTGCCAAAGAGCTGCGTTTGCCTTTCAAGGACTCCGACAAGGAGATTGAGCAGCGTACCGGTGCCGATATTCCCTGGATCTTCGATGTTGAGGGGGAGCAGGGTTTTCGTGAGCGAGAGCAGGCGGTGATCGCCGAGCTGTCGCAGCAAGACGGCCTTGTGCTGGCCACTGGTGGGGGGGCGGTCATGCGTCCGGAGAATCGCCAGGCGCTGCATGCAGGTGGACGAGTCGTCTACCTGCATACGTCCGTGGAGCAGCAGATCGATCGTACGTCGCGTGATCGTAATCGTCCTTTGTTGCGCACGGCTAATCCGGCCCAGGTACTCAGGGATCTGATGGCTATGCGCGACCCTCTCTACCGGGAGGTTGCCGATATCATCATCGAGACCGACGAGCGTCCGCCGCGTATGGTGGTTCAGGAAATTCTCTCGCGTCTGGAAGCTTTGTCGCCCCGTTAAAGCGTGGGGCGAACTGCGCTATCCTAGTGGCCTTTTTATTCTGGGGGCCTCATGCAGACTCTTCACGTTGATCTCGGCGAGCGCAGCTATCCCATTTATATCGGGGATGGCCTGCTGGCACGCCCCGAGTTGCTCACTCGTCATATCGCCGGGCGGCAGGTGGCAGTGGTCACCAATGAAACCGTTGCGCCTCTGTATCTTGAAACGCTGATGCGCTCCCTGGATGGCTTCAAGGTCGCTTCGGTGGTGTTGCCTGATGGTGAGGCGTTCAAGAACTGGGAAACTCTGCAACTGATTTTCGATGGTCTGCTGAAGGCCCGACATGATCGGCGTACGACCGTTATCGCTCTTGGTGGTGGTGTGATTGGTGATATGGCGGGCTTCGCAGCTGCCTGTTATCAGCGGGGTGTGGATTTCATTCAGGTACCGACGACTCTGTTGTCGCAGGTGGATTCCTCGGTAGGTGGCAAGACGGGTATCAATCACCCGCTGGGCAAAAACATGATTGGTGCCTTCTATCAGCCCCAGGCGGTGCTGATCGATACCGCCAGCCTGCATACGTTGCCGGAGCGCGAGTTGTCCGCCGGTTTGGCCGAGGTCATCAAGTACGGTCTGATCTGTGACGAGCCTTTCCTGGCTTGGCTCGAGAGCAACATGGATGCTCTGCGCGCGCTGGATGGCGCTGCACTGACCTATGCCATCGAGCGTTCCTGTGCGGCCAAGGCACGAGTGGTGGGCGCCGACGAGCGTGAGTCTGGAGTACGCGCCACCCTGAATCTGGGGCACACCTTCGGTCATGCCATTGAGACCGAGCAGGGTTATGGGGTGTGGCTGCACGGTGAAGCCGTTGCCGCCGGAACGGTTATGGCGCTGGAAATGTCTCATCGACTCGGCTGGCTGTCGGCGGCGGATCGGGACCGTGGCGTGCGCCTGTTGCAGGCTGCCGGACTGCCAGTGGTGCCGCCGCGAGATATGACGCCGGAACAGTTCCTGGAGCATATGGCGGTGGACAAGAAGGTTCTCGACGGCCAACTGCGCCTTGTCTTGCTCAAGCGCCTGGGTGAGGCGGTAGTGACTGCGGATTACCCGCGTGAAATTCTCGACGCCACGCTGCGCAGCGACTACGCAGCACTGGCTCAGTCGTCCAACTCTTGAAGAGCGATTCATGACCAGTTTGCATGCTGACGAAGCTTTCCTGGCCCATTACCAGTTCAGTCACGACCCCTTTGCCCCGCGAGTGCCTGGCTTCAAGTTCTTCCCGGCTCAACGTAAGCCTGTGCTGGGGCAGTTGCATCACCTTGCGCGCTACAGTCAGCTGCTGCTGGCGGTAGTCGGGCCTGAGGGTAGCGGCAAGACGCTGCTGCGTCAGGCCTTGGTTGCCAGTACCAACAAGCAGGCGGTGCAAAGCATCGTGATTGCTCAGGGCGTGACGGGTAGCGAGGCGTTGTTGCGTCAAATAGCGCAGGGCTTGTCCATTGCCCAGGCGGATGTTCGCTCGATTCTGGCGCAGGTCGGACAGCTGGCGCTGACAGGTCAGGAAGTTTACCTGCTGATCGATGATGCTGATCAGTTGGATGATGTCGCGCTGAAGAATCTGCTGGTGCTCGCAGCGGGCGGCGATGAAGGGCGTCCGCATGTCTTCCTGTTTGCCGAGCATGAATTGCTGGCTCGACTTGAGGCGCTGGTGGGCGGCGAAGAGTGCTATCACGCGATCGAGCTTCAGCCCTATGCCGAGGAGGAAACGCGCGAGTATCTTGCGCTACGTCTGGAGGGTGCAGGGCAGGACATCGCGCTGCTGACCGATGAGCAGATCGAGGACATTCATGCGCGTTCTCAAGGTTGGCCGGGCGCGATCAATCACGAGGCGCGTGAATTGCTGGTCGAACAAATGCTTGCACAGCGCGCAGCTGGGCGTAGCGCTGCGGGTGGAGGCTTCGCATTGCCGAAGAAGCATCTTCTGGCGCTTGCGGTGGTCCTGCTGGGTGTCGCTGCCGCCTGGTTCATGCAGGGGCGCGAGTCGTCCTCATCTGCGCCGGTAGCCAGCGATACGTCGCTGCCCTTGCAGTCCTCCGCTCCGGCCGTTGAGTCTGAAGAGCCCGCGCAGGCGCCTGTGACAGAGAGCCGCGCGCCCGCCATCGAGTTCGCGGGTGCCAGCCAGCCGCTGCCTTTACCGCTGGTGGGCGAATCACAGACCGTGATTCGCCAGCCTTTGGCCGAAGCGGCAGGTGAGGAGCTGGATAATTTCGAACCGCCGGCTTCGCCTGAGCCCTCGACAGTGACGCTGCCATCGGCTCCAATCGCTGCTGCACCTGCACCTGCACCTGCACCTGCACCTGCACCTGCACCTGCAAAGCAGCCTGAGCCGGCTGCGCCGAAGCCCGCAGCTCCTGCCTCGGTGCCTACGCCCAAGCCCGCGCCAGCTCCGACAGCGGCGCCGGCTGCGGCCTCGGGTAGCTGGTATGCGCAGCAGCCGGCGTCACGATATGCCCTGCAGGTGGTTGGGTCTCGTTCAGAGGCCAACATCCAGGCGCTGGTGCGTGAGGGCGGCAGCGAGTATCGCTACTTCAAGAAAATCCATCAGGGCCAGCCGCTGTACGTGCTGACCTATGGTAGCTTCTCCAGTCGTGACGCCGCGCAGGCGGCTGTGAAGACCCTTCCTGCCAAGTTGCAGGCCGGTAAGCCCTGGCCCCGTACGCTGGGTAGCATTCAGCAGGAAATGAGCCGCTAGGCGCTCTGTCCCAAGATGACCGCCTGGTCGTTAGCACGACCTTGCGGTCTTATCCTTCGGTTTTGCGACATAAATTTTCACCCCTTCGTCACGAACATTTGTGACGCCATGGGTGGATATGTACAATGACCTCCCTTTTGCCCATGCAAAGCACGCCCGTGCCTGCTATTCGGGTTTAAGTAATTGAATTAGAAAGTAATTTGCCTGAGGTCTAGGCAGCCTGGTGAGAGTTTCCCCTATGAAAGCAGGTTTGTACCGTCCTGATGAGTTCAAGGATAACTGCGGCTTCGGCTTGATCGCCCACATGCAAGGTGAGGCTAGCCATCACCTGCTCAAGACCGCTATTGAGGCCCTCACCTGCATGACCCACCGCGGCGGTATCAACGCCGACGGCAAGACCGGTGATGGCTGCGGCCTGCTGATCCAGAAGCCCGATCAATTCCTGCGCGCCATCGCCCAGGAGCAATTCGGCGTCGAACTGCCTGGGCAATATGCCGTGGGCATGGTGTTCTTCAATCAGGATTCGGCCAAGGCCGAAGCCGCGCGCGAGAACATGAACCGCGAAATCCTGGCGGCCGGCCTGCAACTGGTGGGCTGGCGCAAGGTGCCGATCGATACCAGCGTGCTCGGCCAGCTGGCGCTGGAGCGCCTGCCGCAGATCGAGCAGGTGTTCATCGGTGGTGATGGCCTGTCCGACCAGGAATTCGCCATCAAGCTGTTCAGCGCCCGTCGTCGTTCGTCGGTGGCCAATGCCGACGACAGCGATCATTACATCTGCAGCTTCTCGCACAAGACCATCATCTACAAAGGCCTGATGATGCCGGCGGACCTGCAGCAGTTTTACCCGGATCTGGGTGACGAGCGCCTGCAGACCTCCATCGCGGTCTTCCACCAGCGCTTCTCCACCAACACCCTGCCGAAGTGGCCGCTGGCGCAGCCCTTCCGCTTCCTCGCGCACAACGGCGAGATCAACACCATCACCGGCAACCGCAACTGGGCGCAGGCCCGTCGCACCAAGTTCGCCAACGAGCTGATCCCCGATCTCGATGAGCTGGGCCCGCTGGTCAACCGCGTCGGTTCCGACTCCTCGAGCATGGACAACATGCTCGAGCTGATGGTCACCGGCGGCATCGACCTGTTCCGCGGCCTGCGCATGATCATTCCGCCGGCCTGGCAGAACGTCGAGACCATGGACGCCGATCTGCGTGCGTTCTACGAATACAACTCCATGCACATGGAGCCCTGGGATGGTCCGGCCGGCGTGGTGCTCACCGATGGTCGTCACGCCGTGTGCCTGCTCGACCGTAACGGCCTGCGCCCGGCGCGCTGGGTCACCACGAAGAATGGCTACATCACCCTGGCCTCGGAAATCGGCGTGTGGGACTACCAGCCCGAGGACGTCATCGCCAAGGGCCGTGTCGGCCCGGGGCAGATCCTCGCCGTCGACACCGAGACCGGCCAGGTGCTCGACACCGAGTCCATCGACAGCCGCCTGAAATCGCGCCATCCCTACAAACTGTGGCTGCGCAAGCATGCTCAGCGCATCAAGGCGACGCTGGAAGACCGCGACCACGGTTCGGCCTTCTACGACCCGGACCAGCTCAAGCAGTACATGAAGATGTTCCAGGTCACCTTCGAGGAGCGCGATCAGGTCCTGCGTCCGCTCGGTGAGCAGGGCCAGGAAGCGGTCGGCTCCATGGGCGACGACACGCCGATGGCGGTGCTCAGCCAGCGTGTGCGTTCGCCCTACGACTACTTCCGCCAGCAGTTCGCGCAGGTCACCAACCCGCCGATCGACCCGCTGCGTGAAGCGATCGTCATGTCCCTGGAAATCTGCCTGGGCGCCGAGCGCAACATCTTCAGCGAGTCGCCTGAGCACGCCACCCGCGTGATCCTCAGCAGCCCGGTGATCTCGCCGGCCAAGTGGCGCGCACTGATGAACCTGGATCGTCCGGGCTTCGACCGTCATGTCATCGACATGAACTACGACGAGTCGCTGGGTCTGGAAGCGGCCGTGCGCAACATGGCCGACCAGGCAGAGGAAGCCGTGCGTGCCGGCAAGGTGCTGCTGGTGCTGACAGACCGTCACATCGCCCCGGGCAAGCTGCCGGCGCATGCCGCGCTGGTCACCGGCGCCGTGCATCACCGCCTGACCGAGAAAGGTCTGCGCTGCGACTGCAACATCCTGGTGGAAACCGCCACCGCGCGTGACCCGCACCACTACGCCGTGCTGCTGGGCTTCGGCGCCTCGGCGGTGTACCCGTTCCTGGCCTACGAAGTGCTGGGCGATCTGATCCGCACCGGCGAAGTGCTGGGCGACCTGTACGAAGTGTTCAAGTACTACCGCAAGGGCATTTCCAAGGGCCTGCTGAAGATCCTGTCGAAGATGGGTATCTCCACGGTCGCGTCCTACCGCGGCGCGCAACTGTTCGAAGCCGTCGGCCTGGCCGACGAAGTCACCGAGTTGTGCTTCCGTGGCGTGGCCAGTCGCATCCAGGGCGCGCGTTTCGTCGATATCGAAAGCGAGCAGAAGCTGCTGTCCTTCGAGGCCTGGAATAATCGCAAGCCGATCCAGCAGGGCGGCCTGCTCAAGTTCGTCTACGGCGGCGAATACCACGCCTATAACCCGGACGTGGTGCGCACGCTGCAGGAAGCCGTGCAGCAGGGCAACTACGAGAAGTACAAGGAATACTCGACGCTGGTCGACACCCGTCCGGTGTCGATGATCCGCGACCTGCTCAAGGTCAAGGAATCCACCACGCCGATTTCCCTGGACGAAGTCGAGCCGCTGCAGTCGATCTTCAAGCGTTTCGATGCCGCCGGCATCTCCCTCGGCGCGCTGTCGCCGGAGGCGCACGAGGCACTGGCCGAGGCGATGAACCGTCTGGGTGGTCGCTCCAACTCCGGTGAGGGCGGCGAAGACCCGGCGCGCTACGGCACCATCAAAAGCTCGAAGATCAAGCAGGTAGCCACCGGCCGCTTTGGCGTGACTCCGGAATACCTGGTCAACGCCGAGGTGTTGCAGATCAAGGTGGCCCAGGGCGCCAAGCCCGGTGAGGGCGGCCAACTGCCGGGCGGCAAGGTCAACGGTCTGATCGCCAAGCTGCGCTATGCCGTGCCAGGCGTGACCCTGATCTCGCCGCCGCCGCACCACGACATCTATTCCATCGAAGACCTGGCGCAGCTGATCTATGACCTCAAGCAGGTCAACCCGAAAGCGCTGGTGTCGGTCAAGCTGGTGGCGGAAGCCGGTGTCGGCACCATCGCTGCCGGTGTGGCCAAGGCCTATGCCGACCTGATCACCATTTCCGGCTACGACGGCGGCACCGGCGCATCACCGCTGACCTCCATCCGCTATGCCGGTGCGCCTTGGGAGCTGGGCCTGGCCGAAACCCACCAGACCCTGCGCGGCAACGACCTGCGCGGCAAGGTGCGGGTGCAGACCGACGGTGGTCTGAAGACCGGCCTGGATGTGATCAAGGCGGCCATCCTCGGCGCCGAGAGCTTCGGCTTTGGTACCGCGCCGATGGTGGCTCTGGGCTGCAAGTACCTGCGCATCTGCCACCTGAACAACTGCGCTACCGGCGTGGCCACGCAGAACGACAAGCTGCGCAAGGATCACTTCATCGGCACGGTCGAGATGGTGATGAACTTCTTCACCTACGTCGCCGAGGAAACCCGCGAGTGGCTGGCCAAGCTGGGCGTGCGTAGCCTGGAAGAGCTGATCGGCCGCACCGATCTGCTCGAAGTGCTGCCGGGCGAAACTGCCAAGCAGGGCAATCTGGATCTGTCGCCACTGCTGGCCAGCGCGCACATCCCGGCCGACAAGCCGCAATTCTGCCAGGTGCCGAAGAACCCGCCGTTCGACGAAGGCCTGCTGGCCGAGAAGATGGTGGACATGGCCAAGGACGCCATCGCCGGCAAGACCGGTGGTGAGTACGAGCTGAACATCGGCAACTGCGACCGCTCCATCGGCGCGCGCATTTCCGGCGAGATCGCCCGCGTGCATGGCAACCAGGGCATGGTTGATGCGCCGATCACCTTCCGCTTCAAGGGCACTGCCGGTCAGAGCTTCGGCGTATGGAACGCCGGTGGTCTGAACCTGCGCCTGGAAGGTGATGCCAACGACTACGTGGGCAAGGGCATGACCGGCGGCAAGATCGTCATCACCCCGCCTGCCGGCAGCCCGTTCGCCACCGAGGACAGCGCCATCATCGGCAACACCTGCCTGTACGGCGCCACCGGCGGCAAGCTGTTCGCCACCGGTACCGCGGGTGAGCGTTTCGCCGTGCGCAACTCTGGCGCCCACGCCGTGGTGGAAGGCACGGGCGACCACTGCTGCGAGTACATGACCGGCGGTTTCGTCTGTGTACTGGGCAAGACCGGCTACAACTTCGGCTCGGGCATGACCGGCGGCTTCGCCTATGTGCTCGACATGGACAACGGCTTCTACGACCGCGTCAACCACGAACTGGTGGAAATCCAGCGCATCAACAACGAAGCGATGGAGGCCTACCGCAGCCACCTGGAAAGCGTACTGGCCGAGTACGTCGAAGAGACCGGCAGCGAGTGGGGTCAGAACCTGCTGGAGAACCTGGACGATTACCTGCGCAAGTTCTGGCTGGTGAAACCGAAAGCGGCGAGCCTGAAGTCGCTGTTGTCCAGCACCCGTGCCAACCCGCAATAAGAATGCGCCTGAAGTGGTTTGATGAGGTAATGCAATGACTGAACGTCTGAATAACGACTTCCAGTTCATCGAAGTCGGGCGCAAAGACCCGAAGAAGAAACTGCTGCGTCAGCGCAAGAAGGAATTCGTCGAGATCTACGACAACTTCAAGCCGGCGCAGGCCGCTGACCAGGCACATCGCTGCCTGGGCTGCGGCAACCCGTATTGCGAGTGGAAGTGCCCGGTGCACAACTTCATTCCGAACTGGCTCAAGCTGGTGTCGGAAGGCAACATCCTGGCCGCCGCCGAACTCTCGCACCAGACCAATACCCTGCCGGAAGTTTGCGGCCGCGTGTGCCCGCAGGATCGCCTCTGCGAGGGTGCCTGCACCCTCAATGACGGCTTCGGCGCGGTGACCATCGGTTCGGTGGAGAAGTACATCACCGACACCGCCTTCGCCATGGGCTGGCGTCCGGACATGTCCAAGGTCAAGCCGACCGGCAAGCGTGTCGCGGTGATCGGTGCCGGCCCGGCGGGCCTGGGCTGCGCCGACGTGCTGGTGCGCAACGGCGTGACCCCGGTGGTGTTCGACAAGAACCCGGAAATCGGCGGTCTGCTGACCTTCGGCATCCCAGAGTTCAAGCTGGAAAAGACCGTGCTCAGCCGCCGCCGTGAAGTCTTCACCGGCATGGGCATCGAGTTCCGCCTGAACACCGAGATCGGCAAGGACGTGACCATGCAGCAACTGCTGGATGAGTACGATGCCGTGTTCATGGGCATGGGCACCTACACCTACATGAAGGGCGGCTTCCCGGGCGAGGACCTGCCGGGCGTCTACGACGCGCTGGACTTCCTCATCGCCAACGTCAACCGCAACCTGGGTTTCGAGAAGTCGCCGGAAGACTTCATCGACATGAAGGGCAAGCGTGTCGTGGTACTGGGCGGTGGCGACACCGCGATGGACTGCAACCGCACCTCGATCCGTCAGGGCGCCAAGGCCGTGACCTGCGCCTACCGCCGTGACGAAGAGAACATGCCGG
Organism: Pseudomonas sp. KB-10; assembly: GCF_018221585.1. Classification (NCBI taxonomy): domain Bacteria; kingdom Pseudomonadati; phylum Pseudomonadota; class Gammaproteobacteria; order Pseudomonadales; family Pseudomonadaceae; genus Pseudomonas; species Pseudomonas sp. KB-10. Next base: position 315,292 of record NZ_QYYB01000001.1, on the reverse strand, counting down.
GCTCGCGCAAGGAAGTGAAGAACGCCAAGGAAGAGGGCGTGAAGTTCCTCTTCAACCGCCAGCCCATCGCCATTGTCGGCGAAGACAAGGTGGAAGGCATCAAGGTGGTCGAGACCCGTCTCGGTGAGCCTGACGCCCGCGGCCGTCGCAGCCCCGAGCCGATCCCGGGCTCCGAGGAGATCATCCCGGCCGAAGCCGTGCTGATCGCCTTCGGCTTCCGCCCGAGCCCGGCGCCCTGGTTCGAGCAGTTCGAGATCCAGACCGACAGCCAGGGCCGCGTCGTGGCGCCCGAGCAGTCGCAGTTCAAGCACCAGACCAGCAACCCGAAGATCTTCGCCGGTGGCGACATGGTGCGTGGTTCCGACCTGGTGGTGACGGCGATCTTCGAAGGCCGCAACGCCGCCGAAGGCATCCTCGACTATCTCGGCGTCTGATGACGCAGGGCAAGTAAAGGCGAGACAAATCGTCGCGATGGACAAAAGGCACGGCACCCGCCGTGCCTTTTGTTTTGGGGTCTGCGAAAATGCCCGCACTTTTTTCGCCGGATGCCGCCATGACCGCCCTGAAGAACGACCGTTTCCTTCGTGCCCTGCTCAAGCAACCCGTGGATGTCACGCCGATCTGGATGATGCGCCAGGCCGGTCGCTATCTGCCGGAGTACCGCGCGACCCGGGCCAAGGCCGGCGACTTCGTGAGCCTGATGAAGAATCCGGAGTTGGCTTGCGAAGTCACCATCCAGCCGCTGGATCGTTACCCGCAGCTGGATGCGGCGATTCTGTTCTCCGACATCCTCACCATCCCTGATGCGATGGGCCAGGGCCTGTACTTCGAGACCGGCGAAGGCCCGCGTTTCAAGAAGGTGGTCAGTAGCCTGGCCGACATCGAGGCGTTGCCGGTGACGGATGCCGAGAAGGATCTGGGCTACGTGATGGATGCCGTGCGCACCATTCGCCGCGAGCTGAACGGTCGTGTGCCGCTGATTGGTTTCTCCGGCAGCCCCTGGACGCTGGCCACGTACATGGTCGAAGGCGGCTCGTCGAAGGATTTCCGCAAGACCAAGGCCATGCTCTACGACAAGCCACAGGCCCTGCATGCACTGCTCGACAAGCTGGCGCAGTCGGTCACGGCGTATCTCAACGGGCAGATCCTGGCCGGGGCACAGGCTGTGCAGATCTTCGATTCCTGGGGCGGCGCGCTGTCGGCGGCGGCCTATCAGGAGTTCTCCCTGGCTTACATGAAGAAAATCGTCGACGGCCTGATCCGCGAGCACGACGGGCGCCGCGTGCCGGTGATCCTGTTCACCAAGGGCGGTGGCCTGTGGCTGGAGTCCATGGCCGATAGTGGCGCCGAGGCGCTGGGTCTGGACTGGACCTGCGATATCGGCAGCGCCCGTGCCCGAGTCGGTGCCAAGGTCGCTCTGCAGGGCAACATGGACCCGGCAGTGCTCTACGCCAAGCCGGCAGCGATCCGCGCCGAAGTGGCGCGTATCCTGGCGGCCTACGGCGCCGGCAGCGGCCATGTGTTCAACCTCGGCCATGGCATCACCCCGGAGGTCGACCCGGCTCACGCTGGCGCTTTCTTCGAGGCTGTGCACGAGTTGTCCGCGCAATATCACCAGTAAGTGGGGCCAGGCAGCCGAACCTGTTTGCCTGGCCGCTAGCGGCTGCCGTTGCGTGGTGCTAACGGCGCCACGCGTTCCTTTTTCTTGCGCGGCGAAATCAGGCGCACGCTGATCACGCTGTCTGCCGCGCCATGCTCGAACAGGCTGTCCTGGGGTGTGGGTTTGCCGCCGAAGAGTGATGGGTTGCCGGAGAAACCTACCGGCTCCAGCGGGATGCCGCGGGGGCTGAGATCCAGTTGGCCATTGCCGTTGCTGTCCTGGAACACCTGCACGGCGTAGCGACCGGGTGACAGGTTGGTAATAAGCAGCGGCGTTTCCGCTCCATGTAGTTCGCGCAGGCTGGGCTGCCACTCTGGCTGGTCGGCTGGCACCAGGGCCAGATACAGGTTTGCCTGATCCTGCCTGCCTTCTACTTCGACCAGCAGGTCGCCTGCCTGGATCGTCTGGCAAACGAGGAGCGGAACCAATAGGCAAAGTTGGCGTATGCAGGTTACGGTTTGAAGAAGGCTCTGTGGCATAATCCGGCCATTTTGCAGGGAATGCGCCGCGAATGCGTCATGTTTTAGTCGTCCACTTTTCTCAGACTGGCCAATTAGACCGCCTGGTGCGATCGGTCTGTGGGCCACTGCGCGAGTGTGACGACATCCAGGCGGATTTCCTGGCGCTGCAGCCGGCTGAACCTTTCCCCTTTCCCTGGCCATTTCTCGGGTTTTTTCGCATCTTCCCGGAAACCGTGCTGATGAAGCCGCAGCCGTTGCTGCCGCTGGCCGTGGATGCCGACAAACGCTATGACTTGGTGATCCTGGCCTACCAGGTCTGGTTTCTCTCGCCGTCGCTGCCGTGCACCAGCTTTCTCGCTTCGCCCGAGGCGGCTCGCCTGTTGAAAGGCACCTCGGTGGTCACGCTGATCGGTTGCCGCAATATGTGGCTGATGGCGCAGGAGAAGGTTAAGGCGCGCCTGAACGCGCTGGGCGCGCGCCTGGTGGACAACATCGTGTTGACCGATGCCTGCGGCACGGCCGCCAGTTTCCTGGCCACGCCGCTGTGGATGTTCACCGGCCGGCAGAAGCCCTACAGCTGGGTGCCGCGCGCCGGTATCGACGAACGGGAATTGGCGGCGGCCAGCCGCTTCGGCGACGCTATGGCGCGGCGGCTGCTGGCTGACGACCTACCGATCGAGGCTCCGATGCTCACTGGCTTGGGCGCAGTCAAGGTAGATGAAAAACTGATCGCCAGCGAAAAGGTCGGCAATCGCAGCTTTACCCTGTGGAGTCGTCTGCTCTCGGCGCTCGGCCCGCAGCAGAGTCGGCGCCGTGGCGCCGGACTGATGCTGTACATCGTATTCCTGATTTGCCTGATCCTGACCGTGGTACCCATCACGGCTGTTTTGAAAAAAATGCTGGCGCAGCTGTTCAAGGCGCGTATCCAGCGAGAGAAGGCCTACTTTGCCGGCCCATCCGGCGAGTGAAGTGACCCGAGGTAAGACCGTGGTAACCCCTGTATTCATCAACCGCATCAGCGCCTGCCTGCCGCACGAGCCCGTGGACAACGAGCAGATGGAAGCGCGCCTGGGCATGGTCGGTGGCAAGCCGTCGCGTGCGCGCAAACTGGTGCTGCGCCGCAATGGGATCCGGCAGCGTCACTACGTGATCGACCCCGCGACTGGCGAGCCGAGCATGAGCAATGCGCAGCTCAGTGCCGAAGCGATACGTGGTTTGCAGGGCGGAGGTTTTGAACTGAACCAGCTCGACTGCCTGGTGGCCAGCACCTCGTCGCCGGATCAGGTGATGCCGGGGCACGCGGTAATGGTGCATGGCGAGCTGGGCAATCCGTCCTGCGAGGTGGCGACCACGGCCGGTATCTGCCTGTGCGGGATGACGGCGCTGAAATATGCCTGGATGAGTGTGGCCAGTGGCGAGAGCCGCAATGCCGTGGCCTGCGGTTCTGAGGTCGCCTCGACGCTGATGCAGGCGCGCAACTTCAACGCCGAATACGAAAGCCGTATCGATGAGCTGGAAAAGCACCCGGAGATCGCCTTCGAGAAGGACTTTCTGCGCTGGATGCTTTCCGATGGCGCAGGTGCCATGCTGCTGCAGGATCGCCCCAACGAAAGCGGGCTGAGTCTGCGTATCGACTGGCTGGATATCCTTTCCTTCGCCGACCAGATGCCGCCCTGCATGTACGCCGGCGCCGACATGCAGGACGGCACACTGCGTGGCTGGAGCCACTACGATGCCGACGAGCGCGCGAAGCAGTCGGTGATGGCGATCAAGCAGAACGTCAAGCTGCTCAACGAGAACATCGTCAAGTACACCGTGGAAGAGGCGCTGCGCCGGATCATGGCGCGGCGCGAGCTGCGTGTGGCGGACATCGACTGGTTCCTGCCGCACTACTCCTCGGAGTTCTTCCGCGAGCCGCTGGGTGCGGGCCTGGCCAAGGTCGAGCTGCCGATCCCGATGGAGCGCTGGTTCACCAACCTGACCAGCAAGGGCAATACCGGCGCGGCCTCGATCTTCATCATCCTCGAAGAACTGTTCAACGGAGGTCGTTTGCGCAGCGGCCAGCGGTTGCTCTGTTACGTGCCTGAAAGCGGGCGTTTCTCCAGTGCATTCATGCACCTGACGGTGGTTGGCGATGAAAGTTGACGAGGTTCCGCAGGATCCCGGCTCTGCCTATGGCGGGCATAGCAAGCTGCTCTATGCGGTCGATGAAAGCGGTCATTACCAGGGCGCGCAGAGCGTAGGCTGGGATCCCGAGTCCTACGCCACGCAACTGGCCGTCGCCGAGTTGCAGGCCCAGGAAGCCGAGGCTTTGGCGCTTTGGCAGCGTGGCGAGCTGTCGCCGCTGAAATGTCTGATGTATCGCTATCGCATGGACGAACCGGCGCTGGCGCAGATCACCGGTCTGTGGCAGTGGCGCGTGCGTCGCCACTTTCGCCCGCAAATCTACCGCCGCCTGAGCACCTCGGTGCTGGCACGCTACGCCGAGGCCTTCGGCCTGACCGTCGACGAGTTGCGTCGTTACCAGAGAGAGTTGCCATGACTGCGTTCCAGCACCGCCAGAGCGCCCACTGCGAAAGTGGCGTCATGGCCAGCCTGCTCACCCATGCCGGTTTGCCGATGAGCGAGCCAATGGCCTTCGGCCTGGCATCCGGCCTGGCCTTCGCCTACCTGCCAGTCGTCAAGATCGGCGGCATGCCGCTGATCGCCTATCGCATGCCGCCACGGCACCTGATCAAGACCCTGAGCAAGCGCCTCGGCGTGCGCCTGACCAGCCGCACCTTCGCCAACCCCGAGCAGGGCCGCGCGGCCTTGGATGCGGCGCTTGATAGCGGGCGCCTGGCTGGTCTGCAGAGCTCGGTGTTCTGGTTGCCGTACTTCCCGGCGGAGATGCGCTTTCACTTCAACGCTCACAACCTGCTGGCCTATGGGCGCGAGGGCGACGAGTACCTGCTCAGCGATCCGGTGTTCGAGGAGCCGGTGCGCTGTGCCAGCGCAGATCTGCAGAAAGCGCGCTTCGCCAAGGGCGCGCTGGCTGCCAAGGGGTTGATGTACTACCTCGACGATGTGTCGCCGGAGCAGGACTGGGAGCGGCTGATTCGCCAGAGCGTGCTGTCCACCTCACGCATCCTCGACGGCATGCCGCTGCCGTGGATCGGCATTCGCGGCATCCGACACCTGGCCAAATGCGTCGAGGCGCTCGACCCTGCGCAGGCCAAGTACAACCGCCTGTATCTGACCCATATCGTGCGTATGCAGGAGGAGATCGGCACCGGCGGTGCGGGTTTTCGCTTCATGTACGCCAGCTTCCTGCAGGAGGCCGGCGAGAAGATCGGCGATGCCAGCCTGCAGGAGGCTTCGGTGCGGCTCACGGCGGTGGGCGACGAGTGGCGCCAGTTCGCCTCGGCCTGCGTGCGTGCCAGCCGCAGCAAGGGCGAGGCGCCGGATTTCAGGCCGATCGCCGACAGCTTGCGGGCTATTGCCGATCAGGAGCAGGGCCTGATGAGGGAATTGGGCGCCTGGGCCAAGCGCAAGGGTTGAGGCTGATCGCGGTGGGCTGAGGCTCACCCTGCAGTCACCGAATTGCATCTGCCGCCCCGTAGGGTGGGCTTCAGCCCACCAACGCAGTCAACAAAGCAGATTAGAGCTGCAACTGCAGTACATCGATGCCGGCCGTCAGCTCGGCGAAGTCCTGTGCTTCGGTTGGCGCTTCGATCAGCACCGCCTGCGCCTGAAAGCCGTCATTCTCGTCGATCACCACCAGCAGCGCCTGATCGACCAGGCCATCGCCGAGGTCCAGCAAGGCCAGCGCCTGGAGCTGTTTCCAGACGTTCGGCCCTGCACCGATAAACAGGTTGGGGCCTTCCAGCCCCAGCTGCGCGGCAACATGGAAGCCGGCGGCGTTGCTCACGCTATTGACGAACTCGAAGGGCTTGGGCTGGAGCTGGTGAACGCACACCGCGTCGAGCAGGGCGCCCATGGTGGCGCGTGCTGGGTGATGGGAAGCAAGGTACAGGCCGCAGCGACTCTGGACGCTATCTTTCATCGGCGTGGTACAGAGCAGGGCCTGCAGGATAAGCCGGTCGATGCGCCGTGGCGGAGCTGCCAGCCACTGGCTCAGGGCGGCCTTCAGGTCCTTGTCGGAACAGCCCGCGGAGCCGCTCACGCTACATGCAGCGATTACCTGTTTCATCAATCGCTCCCCTGGCAGCTTTGCAATACGAGGCTGGCATTGTTGCCGCCGAACCCGAAGAAGTTGGCCAGCAACAGGCGGTCCCCGGCGACGGCTATGGGGCTGGCGTGCAGCGGCAGCAAGGCCTGGTCGGCGTAGTCTAGGCCAGGCAGGTGGTCGCAGCTTTCCATCATCAGCAGGGTTTCACTGAGGCCGCAGGCGCCCAGCGTATGGCCCAGCCAGGGTTTGAGCACACACAGGGGCGGCAGATAGTCACCGAATAGTCGGCGCACGCCGTTACTCTCGGCGCGGTCATTGGCAGCGGTGGCGGTGCCGTGCAGCTTCACCAGACCGATCTGCTCGATACTGGCGCCAGCGCTGCGCAGTGCTTCGCGCATCACCCAGTCGATATGGCTGCCATCTTCGCGAGTGGTGGTCAGGTTGCTGGTGTCGCAGGCACTGAAGCCGCCGAGCAGCTTCGCCAGTGGGGCGTCACCAGGCTCCCGCGCCAGCAGCGTGACGGCATAGGCCTCACCGAGAATCAGGCCGTCGCGTTCGGGGTGGAAGGGACGGTAGGCGCCGCTCGGGCTGGTCAGGTCGAGCGCACCGAAGCCCTGCCTGGCGACGGCACTGGGCGTCTCGAAGGCCAGTACCAGTACGCGCTCGTACAGGCCGGCCGCCAGCATTCGTGCACCATAGAGCAGAGCGTTGGCTGCGCTGGTGCATGCGGTGTTGAGGGTGAAGGCGTCAGCGAAGCCCCAGCGTTGGCGAGAGCGCTCGGCCAGCAGGTCGAGCGATGTCGAGTGCTCCAGGCGGAAGCCACCTGCCGCAGCGGCACGCTGTTCAAGGTCGTCGATGTCCAGACTGGTGCTGGCGACGATCAACAAACAGTCATCCAGTTTGCCGGAGGTATTGTCGAGGACTTCGCCGATCAGTCGGTCACAATGCTCGTCGCGGCTTTCCCCATTGCTGCTGGCGTACAGATAGGGGCGCGGCTGCTGCAATTCATGCAGCAGGAATGGGCTGGGAGCCGGCAAGGCGCCCTGGCGCAGGGCCATGCCGGCTGCGTGCAGGTCGGCACCGAGCGCACTGAGCAGGGCGCCTCGCTGCAAATAGACGGGGGTCACGATTTCTGCCTGATAAAGGCCGCAATGCTGGCGATGCTGTTGAGAATGCGCCTGCCGTCCTTGGCGCCTTCGATGCGCACACCGTAGCGCTGCTGAAGGGCCAGCGAGACCTGCAGGGCGTCGAGGCTGTCCATGGCGATCCGGCTCTGCTGACCGAACAGCGGCTCGTCGTTGGCGATGCTTTGCCAGTCGATGTCGTCTTCCTTGTCGCACTCACGGATCAGCAATTGCTTGAGTTCTTGTTCTAGTAATGTGTCGTCCATTGCGTTTGCTGCACTCGTTTGCGGAACAGGAGAAGCCCGCCGCCGCCCAGCAACAGGGCGAACAGCAGAAGGCGGGCGCAATCAGGGGTGATGTCGGCGAGGCTTCCCTGGCCGACTAGCAGGGTCAGAAAGGCGTCCAGCGCCCAGCTCATGGGGGAGACTTCCGCCAATTGACTCATGGCCTCGGGCATCACGCTCTTGGGCACCATGATGCCGCCGATTGCGGCGAGGATGATATTGATGCCGCCGCCCAGCAGCAACGCCTGCTCGCCACTGCGCGCCAGTGAAGCCAGGAACAGGCCGAGGCTGCAGGCCGCCAGGCTCAGGCTCAGTGCGAGCAGCAGGTAGGCCAGCGGGGCGCCCGGCAGGGTCAGACCACTGAGACCGATCAGGGGCAGCACATGCACTCCGATCGCCAGCAGCAGGGCGAACTGCACCAGGTTGATGGCCACGTAGGGCAGCAACTTGCTCATTACCAAGGTTGTGGGACTGAGCCCCAGCGCGCGGAAACGCAGCAGGGCGCCGCTTTGCTGTTCCCGCTGGAAGCCACCGGCCATTGGCAGGGCGACGAAGAACATGCCGAAGATCAGCCAGGCCGGCACGCTCAGCTGACTGGCGTTGGCTCTGCCACTTAGCTCGCCGCTGGCCAGCATCTGCCGTTCGCTGATCTCGCTCTGGGTGCGCTGGCGAATCAACTGCCAGCGTTGCTCGGTACTCATACCGTCGTCCAGCGCGTCGCTGTCCTCCAGGTAGGCCAGCAGGCGGGTCTGCGCCAGGGCGATGTTCAGCGCTGCGCGCAGACGCTGGCGGGTCTGGCCATCGGTGCGCGGTGGGAAGCTCAACCTGGGGCCTATGTGAGGTGTTTCCAGCAAGGTCTCGGAAAAATTCTCGGCCAGGCTGATTCGGGGCAAGGGCTCCTCGCTGCTGGCGAGCAGGTGACTGCCCGGCAGTTGTTCCTGCAGCGCATGCAGGAAGAACACGCTGGCTTCGCTGGCTTGCGCGACCTCCAGCACCAGGCTCAGGGGCGGTGGCTCGTCGCGCAGGTAATTGGACAAGGCTGCCGCCATCAGCACGAGAAACAGGATCGGCATGATGAACAGCACGGCCAGCGCATGCGGATCGCGCAGCAGCAGCAGGCATTCCTTGCGGATCAGCGCCAGCATCGGGCTCACAGGCGGCCTCCGTTGAGGCTCAGGTAGAGCTGCTCCAGTGATGGGCGGCCGAAACGCAGCAGGCTCGGAGGCACCGGCTGCGCGGCGATGAACCGGGTGATCGCCAGCAACTGCTGAGCGTCCAGGTTGCCGATACGCATGCCGGTGGGCAGCGCCTCCGCCTCCAGATTCAGCTGGCCGAGCAGCGTCTGAAAAGCTTCGGGAACCTGCTCTGGCCACTCCAGCAGCAGGCCGTGGCCACCTTCGAGCAGTTGCTGTTTGTCCACATCGAGGCGCACCCGGCCTTCGTGCAGCAGCAGGATGCGTCCGGCGACCCGCTCTACCTCGTCCAGATAGTGGCTCGTGTAGATCACGCCATGGCCTTCGCCGGTCAGGCGCTCGACGGCATCGAGCAACAGCTGCCGGCTGCTCGCATCGACACCGACGGTGGCTTCATCGAACAGATACAGGCGCGCGGGCTGGAGCAGGCCGATGGCGAAATTCAGTCGCCTTTGCTCGCCGCCTGAAAGGCGCGCAGCGCGACGTGAGAGTTTGTCTGCCAGAGCAGTGCTGGCGATGCACAGCTCCAGGCGCTGGCGGCGCTGCGCGCCCTGCAGGCGGTAGAGGTCGGCGAACAGCGCGAGATTTTCGGCTACCGTCAGCTCGGCATAGAACGCCAGCTGTTGCGGCACCAGTCCGAGGCTGCGCGGACCGTGCCAGTTGATCTCACCTTGCTGCACTGCCAGGGTCTCGCTGAGCAGCGCGAGCAGAGTGGTCTTGCCGGCGCCGTTGCTGCCAAGCAGGCCCAGGCACTGACCCTCCTGCAATTGCAGGTCGATATTTTGCAGGGCAAGACTATCTGCCCCCGGATAGCGGAAACTGACGTCGCGTAGTTCAAGCACGAACGAGCACCAGCAGCAGTTTGCCGTCCAGCAGCGGTTGGCTGCCGGCCTGGATGGCGAAGGCGTAGAGCGCCCCGGCAGGGCTCAAGGCTTCCTGCCGGGCGCTGATCAAAAGCGGCTCTTCGCGCGCTGTGACCGGGTGCAGATTGAGCTGGGAAAGTTTGCCGACCAGGGCCATTTCGATGGCATCCGCTTCGCCGTATAGGGCACCATGTGCCGCGCAAAGTTGGGCTGCCGCTTCGAACAGCAGGCAAGGAGAGGCATCTTCGCCGAGCTTGTGGAGATGATGCCAGGCGCTGAGACCGCGGATGCTCTGGGCATCGTGATCGACCAATGCATCCAGCCAGAGCGCATCGCCCTGGTGCGGCAGCAGTGTGTGCAGTTGGGTGCGATCCATGGCAAGCGGTCGGTGCGTGTGGGCGACGCAGTGTAACAGAGGCAGGGATAGAGGGAGGATGGGGTGACGATCTGGCAGTCGGTGGCTTTTGTGACGATCAGCGCAGCGCTGGTGGGAATTTCCTGGCGTACGCTGGGCAATCCGCGTAGCCACGGGTTTTACCGTTTCCTGGCATGGGAGGCGATGGCGGTGATGCTGGTGCTCAACGCCTCATCCTGGTTTGGAGATCGGGCTGAGCTGAACCAGCGCATAGCCTGGGTTCTGCTCAGTCTTTCGCTGTTGGTGCTGTTCGCGGGGATCTACCAGATGCGGCGTTTCGGCAAGGCTGGAGCGCAACGCCAGGATGAAGAGCTGTTCGCCTTCGAGCGAACCTCTCAACTGGTGACGGGCGGCATCTTTCACTACATCCGGCATCCCATGTATTGCTCACTGCTGTTGCTGGCGTGGGGCATCGCCTTCAAGCGCATGGACGCGCTGATTCTCTCGCTGGCGCTGCTCTCCAGCGTGCTGCTGTGGTGTTCGGCGCGTTGCGAGGAGCGCGAGTGCCTGGCCTATTTCGGCGAGGCCTATCGCGACTACATGGCACGTACACGTATGTTCGTGCCGTATGTGTTCTGAGCGGGATCAGTCTGACGCCTGATTTTCCAGCAGAAGTTTTCGGTAGGCGCGTTGATAGTCCTCGTAACCGAGATGCTGCTGTTGCAGCTCGCGTATCTGCTCATCCAGGCTCTTGCGTCGCGGTGAAGCGCTTTCGCGTTGCGCCTCTGTGGCGACGGTGGCAGTCAGCTGCACGTTTGCCAGCAACTCGTCGATGACCGGATCGATCTTGCTCTTGGTTCCCTGCCACTTCATCAGCGATAAACCGCCTTTGCCGCGCAGGTGGTAATTGGCCTTGGCCAGGGTTTGACGACGTGGGCCGAGAATGACTATTTCGGCAGTAGACAGGTACGGCGCCATGTCCCATGAGCGGCGGGCTGTGTAGGTCACCACATAAGGGCACTGCTCGCGGGGGATCTTCGCGTACAGCTGCGTCTCGATGCCATGACGGGCGAAGCCCTGCTGCAGCACGGGTACGAAATCACTGACCTGCACCTTTGGGTTCTCCTCGATGCACATCTGATCCGCTGCGCTTTGCAGGGGGGTGACTTGCGTGGCGGTGCAGCCGACCAGCACGGTGGCGGCGAGTAAGGGCAGACAGGAGCGGACAGGCGGCATGGTCAATGGTCTTCCTTGGATAAACCAAGGCCACCGTTGCGGTGGCCTTGACTGAGGGGGCGGTGATTACTTCACGTTGGCGTATTTGGCCTTCAATGCAACGCCGGCCATGATGGCGCCAGCGTGGCATTCGTATTTGCTGTCGTCGCGGTATTCCTTGTTCTTGTAGTTGCTCGCCAGGTCGACCACGGCGTTGGCACCGGCAGCCTTGGCGGCGTTCTGCAGCTTGATCAGGGCCGATTGCAGCACCCAGCTGCAGGCTTCCTCATCGCTCTTGTTGAAGGCATTGGTCTTCTGGCTAGTGGTGACGTTGGCATTGATAATCTGAGCGCCAGCCGGAATCTTGTTCAGGTAGAACTTCACCGAACCATCGAGACGGCCAGCCTGGGTGGCTTCGTTCACCACAGACTGGAAGTCGAGAAAATGCGCGGTATCACGGGCCTGGCTGAGGCCGGGCAGAAGGCTGGCGCAGAAGGCGGTGGCGATCCAGTACTTGTGTTTCATCAAGCTCTCTCCTTGGTGATGTGGGTGCCTGCAAATTGCTGCGCTCGGCCATGCTGCTTTGCAGACATCCTCTTATTGCAACGAACCGGTAAGGTTTTGTGCGATGCGGACTTCCTGCAGGATCACCCGATTGAGCTTCTTCACCAGCGCGTTGTAACGCTTGTGAATCTTGCCATCCGCGTAGTCCAGATCGTGGCTGTCACGATAGCGGATGTCATAGCGTCCGCCAGCGTAGTCGATGGTAATGGAGGCGCTGTGCTGGCGGAAGTCGATACGCGCCAGGATGCGATTGGCCTCTTCTTCTTCCAGGGTCCATTTGGCCCGTGTCAGGGCGCGGATCAGCGGTTCACGCAGCTGCTCGTCGCTCAGGGTGGTCGTGGCGGGCAGCTGCTGATGAACGGTCATGATCGGTTGCACGCGGCTGCAGGCCGCGAGCCCCGCCAGTATCAGGACGAACAGAAAACGGGGAAGGGTTCGCGTAGTCATCAGTTTCATGATTGGCGCCAGCGTTTGAAAATCAGGGAAGTGTTAACGCCGCCGAAGGCGAAGTTGTTGTTCATCACGTACTCGTGGCTCATGTTGCGGAACTCGCCGCACAGATAGTCCAGCTCGCCGCAAGCCGGGTCGATGTGATCGAGGTTGAGCGTGTGCGCATAGCTGTCGGAGTTCATCATCTCGATACTGAACCAGGACTCCAGTGCGCCGCAGGCACCCAGGGTGTGGCCGAAATAGCTCTTCTGCGAGCTGATCGGCATGCGCGGGCCGAACAGGCTGCTGGTGGCCAGGGTCTCGGCGACGTCGCCCTGTTCGGTAGCGGTGCCATGGCCGTTGACGTAACCGATTGCCGAGGGCTCCAGGCCGGCGTCATCGAGTGCCAGCTGCATTGCGCCGCGCATGGTTTCCTGCACCGGCTTGGTAGCGTGCTGGCCGTCGGAGTTGCAGCCGAAACCGACGATCTCGGCATGGATGGTGGCGCCGCGGGCGAGGGCGTGCTCCAGTTCCTCGAGCACCAGGATGCCGGCGCCCTCGCCGATTACCAGGCCGTCACGGCCGCTGTCGTAAGGGCGCGGGCTGGTGTGCGGGGCGTCGTTCTTCAGGCTGGTGGCGTAGAGCGCATCGAACACCATGGCCTCTGTCGGGCAGAGTTCCTCGGCGCCACCGGCGAGCATCATCTTCAGACGGCCGAACTTGATCGCCTCGTAGGCGTAGCCGATGCCCTGGCTGCCGCTGGTGCAGGCGCTGGAGGTAGGGATCAGGCGGCCCTTGAGGCCGAAGAAGATGCTGATATTGGCCGCCGTGGTGTGCGGCATCATGCGGATATAGGAGTTGGCGTTGAGACCGTCGGCCACCGAGTTCAGCAGCATGTTGCCGAAGGCCTTGACCTCCTCGGTGCTGCCGGTGGACGAGCCGCAGGCCACACCCATGCGGCCGTCGGCGATGCACGGGTCGCCGAGCAGGCCGGCGTGCTCCAGGGCACGTTCGGCGGCGAACACCGCCAGCTTGGACACCCGGCCCATGCTGCGGGTCTGCTTGCGGTTCCAGTGCTTGGGCTGGACGAAATCGTCCACTGGGCCACCCAGGCGGGTGTTCAGCTCGGTGAAGCGATCCCATTCGTCCATGCGCCGGATACCACTCTTGCCGGCCTTGAACGCGGCCGAGATGGTTGGCCAGTCGCTACCCAGGGAGGTGATACCGGCCATACCGGTGACGACTACACGCTTCATCAGCACAGACCGCCATTCACTGCGAGAACCTGACGGGTAATGTACGCCGCTTCGCTGGACATCAGGAAGTTCACCGCACCAGCGACTTCCTCCGGTGTGCCCATACGCGCCGCCGGAATCATCTTGAGGATCTCTTCGACCGGTACCAGTTCGTCGAGAATCTCGGTATCGATCAGGCCGGGTGCCACGCAGTTCACCGTGATCTTGCGTTTGGCCAGCTCGATCGCCAGGGCCTTGGCGGCGCCGATCACGCCGGCCTTGGAGGCACTGTAGTTGACCTGACCACGGTTGCCGACCAGCCCCGACACCGAGGTGATGCAGACGATGCGCCCAGGCGCACGACGGCGAATCATCGGCATGGTCAGCGGGTGCAGCACATTGTAGAAACCGTCCAGGTTGGTGCGCAGCACCTGGTCCCAGTCGTCTTCGGAGAGGGCCGGGAAGGCACCATCGCGCGTCAGGCCGGCGTTGCACACCACGCCGTAGTAGGCGCCGTGCTGTTCGACATCGGCCTCCAGCGCCTCGCGGCAGGCGGCGCGATCGGACACATCGAATTGCAGGATGCGCGCCTGGCGCCCCAGCTCGGCGATCTGCGCCTGCACGGCTTCGGCCTCATCGCGGCGCGAACGGCAGTGCAGGACGATGTCATGGCCTGAGCGCGCCAGGCGCAAGGCGATGGCGCGGCCGATACCACGGCTGGAGCCGGTGACCAGAACGGTGGCGGCAGAAGTATTTTCAGTCATGGGATTGTTCTTGCGATTCTTGAAGATAGACCGCCGGTTGCGGCGGGCGGAATACATTGAGGCGGGCTTCGGCCTGGATGCCGGGGCCTGTGAGGTGGCATTCGAACACGCCCATACCGTTGTCGTCCTGCAGCGAGCACTGAGCGCGGATGTGCAGTTCGCTGCCGGCCGGGAAGTGCTCGACGTTGCTGTTGTACTTGCGTGTGCCGAGCAGAAAGCCCAGCTCCACCGGCAGGCCGGCACGCTTGGCTTGGACGCCGGCGAAGGCGGCGATGGCCTGCGCCATCAGCTCGATGCCGGTCCAGGCCGGCAGGTGGCCGTCGGCGTCGCTGAGCAGGCCGTGCGGGCGTACTACGAGGCGCACCTCGATCGCTTCCGTGTCGCAGCTCAGGACTTCGTCGAGCAGCACCATGTTGCCGGCATGAGGCACCAGTTCGGCTACGGGCCACAGCTTCATGGCGCATCCCCCAGAATCAGGGCGACATTGTTGCCGCCAAAGGCGAAGGAGTTGCTCATCAGGTGGAGGCCCTGGCTACGAGGCAGCCGGGCGCCGGCCTGGACGAGTTCGATCGGGGCCAGTTCGGGATCGCACTGCCCGTCCCAGAGGTGCGGCGGCAGCAGGCCGTCACGGTTGTAGTCGCTCAGGGTCAGCCAGCAGAAGGCCGCCTCCAGCGCACCTGCTGCGCCCAGGGTATGGCCGGTCATGGGCTTGCTCGATGAGCAGGGCAGGCCGCTGGGGAACAGGCCATGCACGGCCTTGCTCTCCATCGAGTCGTTATGCCGGGTGGCGGTGCCATGCAGGTTGAGGTAGTCGATCCGATCCGGCGTCAGGCCAGCATTGGCCAGGGCCTTTTCCATCGCGCTGCGTGCGCCGAGACCGTCCGGGTGCGGGGCGGAGATATGGTGGGCGTCGGAGCTGGCGCCGCCACCGAGAAAGGCGATGGGCGCGGGCTCACGCGTCATCAGGAAGAGGACCGCGGCTTCGCCGATATTGATGCCGTTGCGGTTCACCGAGAACGGATTGCAGGGCTCGGCGGATACCGCCTCCAGCGATGAGAAACCATTGAGCGTCAGGCGGCACAGACTGTCCACACCGCCGCAGATCACCGCGTCGCACAGCCCCATGCGCAGCAGGCGATGGGCGCTGAGCAGGGCGCGGGCGCTGGAGGTGCAGGCCGTGGACTGGCAGTACACCGGCCCGCCAAGCTTCAGCCAGTCCGCCAGGAAATTCGCTGGCGCGGCCATCTCCTGCTGAGCGTAATGGTAGTCGGCAGGCAGCTCGCCTTCGCTGAGATGGCGTCCGATGTGGTCGCCCGCTTCGCGAATGCCCGAGGTGCTGGTGCCCAGCACCAAGCCGACGCGATGAGCGCCATGGCGGGCGATGGCTGCCCGCAGCTCGGGTTCGATCTGCAGCGCCGCAGCCAGCAGCAGCTGGTTGTTGCGGCTGTGCGAACGCTCGAAGCCGGGCGGCATGGCCGGCAGCTCGGCATGCACGGCGCCGACCGTCAGGCTGCGCTCGCTGACCCAGTCCTCTTCGGCACGCATGCCCGAGGCGTCGCCGGCGAACAGCGCATCGGCGACGGCCTGCTTGCCTTCACCGAGGGCACAGAGTAGGCCGAGTGCATTGAGGTAGCCAGGGATGGGGGCGCGGGATATCAATCGTTTTCTTCCAGGTTCAGTGCACGTATCCGGTAGTTCAGGCCGGTCTTGCCCAGGGTGAAATCCAGCGGGCCGTGGTAATCGATGATCCAGTCCGGCGCGAGTCGGCGCCGGTCATCGCCTGCTTGTTGCCAACTGCTGCTCGGGTAGGCCTGCAGCGCATCGTCTCGGGTCAGAGCGAACAACAGCGCGGCGAACAGCTCACGCGCCTCGGCATGTGGGGGCAGCAAGCCGTCGTTGCGCCATTGTCCGGCATCCAGCAGCTGGCGTGCCTGTGGGATGCCGAGTGGATCCATCAGTGACCAGCGCAGGGCCGAGCCCTCGCCTTGGATCACCAGCAGCCAGTCCTGTCGCACCTGCGCCTGCTCACGCTGGATCTGCAGGCTGAGCGGCAAAGGGGCGACCAGTGCTGGTGGCGTCTGCGGCACGGGGGTATGGGCGGCGCAGGCGCTCAGCAGCAGGCTGACGACGAACAGGAGTATGCGTGGCATCACGGCTTGCGCGCCACTACGTTGAGCAGCGTTTCGTCGCGCTGGCCGACGGGCTTGGGACGCATCAGCCCCCAGCGCTCCAGCAGGCCGAAGTCCTTGGCCCGGCTCCACCACAGGTAGGGATAGGAGGTGCTGGCGTCGTCGAACTGGAAACCCTGCTCACGCAGCATGTCCAGGTATTGTTCGGCGCTGCGTTGTACGTGCATCGGGTGACGGAACAGCCAGCGGATCACCCAGGTGTCGATGTAGAACTTGGTCGACTCGGCCAGCAGCAGTCGCCCG
This sequence comes from Pseudomonas sp. KB-10, assembly GCF_018221585.1. Classification (NCBI taxonomy): domain Bacteria; kingdom Pseudomonadati; phylum Pseudomonadota; class Gammaproteobacteria; order Pseudomonadales; family Pseudomonadaceae; genus Pseudomonas; species Pseudomonas sp. KB-10. Next base: position 298,542 of record NZ_QYYB01000001.1, on the reverse strand, counting down.
CCCGGCTTGAGCACGCGCCAGAACTCGGCGAGGGCTTTCTCCTGTTCCACCAGGTGATGCAGCGTCTGATGGCAGAACAGCAGGTCGACGCTGGCGTCGGGCAGGTCGATTGCCGCGCAGTCGCTGGCGACCAGCTCAACCTCCAGGCCGAGGCGCTCGGCCTCTCGGCGCGAGCACTCGAGGCTGTGTGGGTCGGCGTCGAGACCGATCATCCGCGCCGGTGCGAAGACGGCGTCGAGCAGGCCGAAGGAGCGCCCTTGGCCGCAACCCGCGTCCAGCAGGACGGGCGCGTGCGGCAGTGGTTCGCCTATCAGGCGTACCAGATCGTTGATCGCGACCCGCAATACGTGGTGTTGCCACACATGGCTCTGCAGGAACCAGAAGCCAAAGCGGGTTTCTTCGACGTAGGTGGGCGAGACGGGGCGCAGGGCGTTCATCGACGGTCCTTGTCAGTTCGAGGAGCAAAGCTCGGCCAGCACCCGCAGGCGCCGACGAGGTTCGGAAACATAGGGATTCTTACCGTCCCAGGCGTAGCCGGCAAGGATCGAGCTGATCATGCGGCGGATCTCCGGGGAGGCTTTTTCGTAGTAGATCACGTCCTGGAACGAACCCTCGTACCAGCCTTCGACGTAGACGCGGAAGGTATCCACGCCGCGTTTGAGCGGGATGGCGAACTCGTTTTCCCAGTCCACCGTTTCGCCACCCAGCTGACGATGCAGCAGCCCGGCGGCCATGCTCGCCGAGCGCATGGCGATGGTCACCCCCGAGCTGAATACCGGGTCGAGAAACTCGGCGGCGTTGCCCAGCAGGGCAAAGCCTGGCCCGTGCAAGCTCTTGACGTTGGCCGAGTAACCGTTGATCTCGCGCGCCGGGGTATCCCACACCGCATTGCCCAGCACCTTGCTCAGCGATGGGGTTTCGGCGACGAACTGCTTGAGGCAGGCATCGAGATCCTTCGCGTAGTTCTCATAGTGCTCGGCCGCAGCGACCACACCCAGCGAGCAGCGGCCGTTGCTGAATGGAATGGTCCAGAACCACACGTCACGCAGGGTCGGGTGAGTGGTTATGAGGATCATCTCGCGGTTGAAACCCGAGGCCGGGTCGATACGGTCCTCGATATGGGTGAACACGGCGCGACGGACCGGGAAGGCCGACGGTGTGTCGAGGTCGAGCAAGCGCGGCAGTACACGGCCATAACCGCTGCCGTCGAGGACGAAGGCGCACTCGATCTGGTACTCGAAGCCGTCGGCCAGGCGGCGTACCGACAGGCGCGGGCAGTCGCCGGAGAAATCCGCGGCGAAGATTTCCTCCTCGTAGCGGATCTCCACGCCCTGACGCTCGGCCTCGTCGGCCAGCAGCTTGTCGAAGTCGGCGCGAATCACCTGATAGGTCGAGCCCTTGCCCTCGGTGAACTTGTCGCGGAAGTCGAAGCTGGTGTAACGATCGCCCCAGGCGAACGCGGCGCCGTGCTTGGTCTGGAAACCGGCTGCCTGCACGGCTTCGAGCATGCCGGCTTCCTCGACGAAGTCCAGGCAGTGCGACAGCAGACTTTCGCCGATGGAAAAGCGTGGGAAACGCTGGCGCTCAAGCACCAGCACGTCATGGCCCTGGCGTTTGAGAATGGCGGCGGCGATGGCGCCGGACGGACCGGCACCGATGACGACGATCTGGCGTTGTTCGAGTTCAGGAGATTTCATAGCGGGCTTTCGCTTCATGATTGGCCACGTGCCGACCCAGCAGGGCAGGTAGCAGAGTAGAGAACAGACTCATCAGCAGCAGGCCGAAGTACACCGTTGAATCAATCAGCTGGAGCTGCAGGAGCAGGTTGAGGAACACGATTTCGGTCAGGCCACGGATATTCAGCAGCAGGCTTTCAAGCCATTTGATCCGGGCCGCCGCAGCCGGGTCTGCCCAATGCAGGCCCAGCCAGCTACCAAGCACCTTGCTGATGACCGGCAGCGCCAGCAGGGTACCTATCACCAGCCAGGACAGGTGTTGATCCAGGCCATGGAAATCGACGCGCAGCACGCCATAGGTGAGTATCAGCGGAACCGCGAGGCCATTCATCGCCAGCTTCCAGTGGCGCTCCGCCAGCGGCAGGACGAAGGGCTGGCGCAGGTAGCCCAGGCACAGCATGTAGCCGATGCCGAACACCAGCGCATTCAGTTCAAGCTGTTCGAACGCCAGCATCAGGGCGAAGAATGGCAGGCTGTAGAACGCGGGGTGGTTCAGCCTGAGTGAGCGCAGCAGCAGAGGCAGCAGCGCCGCCAGCAGGGGCCACAGCAGTGTCGTGGGCTGGCTGCTGCCATGAGCGAGACCGAACAGGCTCCAGCACATGAAATCCATCAGGATCGCCGCATGCAGCAGGCGTTTGCTGTCGGCCGCCGGGTAACCGATGCTCTGCAGAAACAGGAAGAGCACGGGAATGGCGGTGATGGAGAACAGCAGGCCGATCCCGATCGCACTCAGCCAGCCGCGCTCGCCGGGCAGCAGCCAGAGCGAATAGGCCAGGCCGGCGAGCATCGGCACGAGAAAGCTGGGCAGGGCGATCTTCACGCACGCCGGGCTGAGGTCCAGATCGATCACATCGCTGAGGATGTAGCCCAGCAGCAGCGCGAAGCACAGTCCATAGGCCAGGTCCAGCCAGCCGGGTGCGAGCAGCTCGGCGGCGCTCAGGTGCAGGTGCGGCTCGGCCCAGAGTAACAGCAGCGCCGGGATGGCCAATGCGGCCACCAGCAGTTGGCCGACGATAGGAATCAGGCGTCGTCCGCCGATTACGCTGACCATCGCGTAGAGCACCAGGGCCAATAGCCAGAACAGAGCGACGCTCACGGATGCTGTTCCCGTTTATGTGCATCAGCTGCCCAGGGGGCGAGAAGAAAACTGAAGGCCAGGCCGATGCTGATGGTCAGGCCGAAGTTGCTCACCGCCGGTGTGCTGGACACTGCCAGCAGGCCGAACGATAGCCAGGTGGTCAGTGCCGACAGCAGAGTGCCGAGCAGGCTGGTGGCGGCGCCGCCGACCTGTTCACGGATCAGAATGGCGTAGTCGACGCCGATGGCGGTGACCAGCAGGAGGCCGAACAGGCTGAATAGCGTCAGCGGCTGGCCTAGCCAGCCGAGGCCCGCCAGGCTGGCCAACGCTGCCAGCAGCGATACCGCCAGCACGCGAGCTGCGCCGCGCGCGCCGAACGAGAAACACAGCACGACGAAGATCAGCAGGCAGGAGGCCAGTTTCAGCTCGGCGGCGCTGACCTGAGTAGCGGCGAACAGGCGATTGAGTTCGCCGAGGCGGTCGACCAGCTTTACGCCTTCCAGCCCTTCGGCCTGCGCCACGAGCAGGTCGCTGTCGCTCAGCCCCTGCAGGCTGATCAATCCGGCGACCTGACCGTTGGCTTCATTGCCCAGCCAGAGCGGTCGCCAGGGTTCACCGAGCGGTGCGGCGAGCACCTGCTGGATATTCAGCAGCGGCAGCGCTTGCAGCTGCCGCGCCTCTTGCTCGATGGCGGCGAGGGGAATGCCCAGCTCGGTGAGCGCGGCGCTGTGTTGCGGCAGCTGCGCCAGTGCCTGGCGCAGTTCTGCCTGCTGGGAGACGGGCGCTACCAGTTGACTCAAAGCCAGGTAGCTCTTCAGCTGGCCTTGCTCCACCAGCTTGTCCAGGCGCTGGCTCAACTGCAGCTGGCGTTGCAGCAGTTGCTCTTCGTCGTCGCCGCGCACCAGAAAGAACTGGCTGGTAGGCTGCGCCCCGACGATCTGGCTGATGGCTTTCGATTGCTCCAGCAATTGCGGCGGCACGCTGGCCCACTGGCGCAGATCGTCCTTGTGCGAGAGTTGCAGCAGGCCGCCCGCGCAGAACAGGGCGAAGATCAACAGCAGCCAGGGTGTCGACAGGCGACGCAGCAAGGCTTCGCGCCAGGCGAGCAGGTGCTGCGCCAGGGTGTGGGGCGGCTGCCACGGACGGATCGCGGCCTTGCCCAGCAATGTCGGCAGCAGAAACAGGGTGCTCAGATAGGCACCGAGCAGACCGGCAGCAGAAAAGATCGCCACCTGCTTGAGCGCCGGGAAGGGCGTGAAGGCCAAGGCCAGATAACCGATGACATTGGTCAGCAGACCGAGGGTCAGGCCGAGCAGCGTGGCACGCAGGGCATGCCAGCTGTCCCAGGGTTGCAGCGTCCAGCTTTTCGACAGCAGGTGCAGCGGATAATCGATGGCCACGCCGATCAGGCTGGCGCCCAGCACCAGGGTCATCACGTGGACATGGCCGAATACCGCGACGCAGGCCGTAAGTCCGGCCAGCACGCCGATGGCGGCCGGTACGAACGCCAGCAGCACGCGCACGCGTCGGAACACCAGCAGCAGCATCAGCAGGGCGCCAGCACTGGCCAGCCCGCCCATCAGACTGATCTCGCGGGTGGCCTGGCGCTGGCCATGGGCGGAATAGAGCAGGCCGCTGCTGGCGAGCATCTGGCCGCCGCGCGCCTCGATTTCCTCGCGGGCCTGGGCGACCAGACCGTCCACTGCCAGAGCCAGGTTGCCGTCGAAGGCGTCGGCATTGGTCCGGGCGCGCAGCAGGGCCCAGGTGGTTCCCTCGCTTTCGGCGATCAGCGCACCGCTGAGATCGACCTGAATATTGTGATGATGCGGGAGATTCTTCTCGGCCAGCGTACTCAGGCCGAGCAGATCGTCATTGGTGGCGACGACACCCTGGCTGCGAAAGGGGTCGAACAGGTCCTGGGTGCGCCTGGCCACGAACGCCGCAGGATCGTCGATCAGCAACTGGCGGTCGGCTGGCGGCAGCAGCGCCAGGCGTTGCTCCTGCAATTGCTGGCGGATGGCGTTGAGGTCGGCTTGCGGGTCCCACTGCACCTTCTCGAACAGCGTCTGCTGTTGCCAGCGGGCGCCCAGCTGCGCTGCGAGCGCCAGGGCCTGTTGGCGCTCCGGGTGGCTGATCAGTACCAGCAGTTCGCGGTTGAGCGGCTCCTGCATGCGCTGCACGGCCTGCTCTTCGAGGGCTTCAGGCTTGCCGCTGGGCACCAGCTCCAGCAGGTTGGCCGAGATCGGTGCACCGCCGCGCCACTGCCAGGCGGCAACGACAATGAGCAGCAGCAGGGCAAGCGGGAACAGTCGTGAGCCCCAGTATTCAACTCTGGAAGTCATGTTGCTCCGCGTCGCTCAGGGACTGGTCGGCCTGATTGTCCTCGAGACGCAGCACGGTGCTGTCGCCCTGGGTTTCCTGTAATTCGATGCGTTGCACCAGCTCACCACCGCGGATCACGATGGCGTTGAATACCTGTTTGAGCAGCACGCTGCGCGGTTTCAGATCGAGCTGCCAGGCGTCGGCGGTGCCGCTCAGGCTGAGTTCGAAGTCCTGGCGCAGGCCGCTGCTGTCACCCTTGAGCACGGCGAGAAACAGGCGGTTCTGCTGGGCAGTGACGCTTTGCTGGGCGACGAACTGCCAGCCTTGCTCGGTGCGCCGGGCGATGCCTTTGTCGTCGATGCGGTAGTCCTGTTGCAGCGGGCGTTCGAGTAGCCAGAGCAGGCCGTGGTCCCTGGCCAGGACGAAGGTGCCGCGGCTGGTCAGCGGTTGCGGCAGGGCACGCAGGTGCTTTTCCTGAACGAAACTGCCGCGCACCACCTCGGGTTTGCCGAGCTGCTCACTGAGCTGGTCGAGGTCGAAGGCCAGCGCCAACTGGGCAAAGCCAGCCAGCAGTAGCCCGGATGCAATCCGGGAGATGTAGCGGGCGATGAGGGGCTTCCCGGATTGCATCCGGGCTACGCAGCCGATGCCAGCCAGCGCGGCGCTGAGCAGGCGTTTCACGCGATGGCCCTCTGCACGGCATCGATGAAGACCTGTGGCGAGGCGAACTGCATTTCCCGCGTGGCGATTTCCACGGCCACTTGCACGGTGCTGCCGCGAGTCATGCGCTCGCCCGTCTCGGCGTCGCTGATCAGGTAGTTGATCTTCAGGCGGCTCTCCCATTCGACCAGGTCGGCGCGCACGATGATGCGCTGACCGAACTGCGCGCCGCGCACGTAGCGAACCTGCAGGTCGATCACCGGCCAGGCGTAGCCGGAGTCGCGCATCTGCCGGTAGTTGTGGTCGAGCTTGTCGAGCAACGCACAGCGCGCCTGCTCGAAGTATTTGACGTAGTGGCCATGCCAGACGATCTCCATCATGTCGACGTCATAGAACTGCACCTGCAGCTCGATTTCCGTCTGCAGTACGCCCTTGCTACGCATACAGCCTCCAGTGCTGGGCACGGATACGTTCCAGGCACAGGCGCAGCTCGCCTTCCAGGGCGCGGTCTTCGATCACCGGCGGGAAGTCGCTGGCCAGTTGCTCGCGCATCGCCGCCAGCGGCGCCGGGATGTCGCGCTTGCCGGCGCGCTCGCGCAGCCAGACGCCCTGGTTGGCGGCCAGCAAGGTGGCGGCGGCCACCTGCTCGGTCAGCTCCAGGCTGCGCAGCGCATCGCGTGCGGCGATGGTGCCCATGCTCACCTTGTCCTGGTTGTGGCATTCGGTGGAGCGCGAGAACACGCTGGCCGGCATGGTGTTCTTCAGCGCTTCGGCGGTCCAGGCGCTGGCGCCGATCTGCACGGCCTTGAAGCCATGGTTGATCATCGCCGTTTCCGCTGGTGCGCCGGACAGATTGCTCGGCAGGCCATGGTTGTAACGGGTGTCGACCAGCAGGGCGAGCTGGCGGTCGAGCAGGTCGGCGACGTTGCCCACCAGATTCTTCAGGCTGTCCATGGCGAAGGCGATATGCCCGCCATAGAAATGTCCGCCGTGCAGGGTGCGTTCGGTCTCGGCGTCGAACAACGGGTTGTCGTTGGCGCTGTTGAGTTCGGTCTCGATGAACTGACGCAGCAGGCCCAGGCTGTCGGCCAGCACCCCGAGCACGTGCGGCGCGCAACGGATCGAGTAGCGGTCCTGCAGGCGGTGCAGCGGCGGCAGCGGCGCCTCGACGGCCAAGTCCTGGCGAATCCAGGCGGCGACCTGAGTCTGGCCAGGATGAGGCTTGGCGGCGAACAGGCGCTCGTCGAAATGCTCTGGGTTGCCTTCCAGGGCGAACACGTTGAGCGCGGTGATGCGCGTGGCCAGCTTCAGCAGGTAATCGGCGCGGGCGTAGGCCAGGCAGGCCAGGGCGGTCATCACCGCGGTGCCGTTCATCAGCGCCAGGGCCTCCTTCGGACGCAGGGTCAGCGGCGTCCAGCCCTGTTCGCGATGCACATCCGCCGCACTGCGTCGTTCGCCCTTGTACAGCACCTCGCGCTCACCGCTGAGGGTGGCGGCGACGTAGGACAGCGGGGTGAGATCGCCGCTGGCACCGACCGACCCTTCTTCCGGGATCAGTGGCAGCACGTCGTGATCGATGAACGCCTGGATACGCTCCAGCAGCTCCACCCTTACCCCGGACACACCGTGGCACAGCGACTGCAAGCGGGCGGCGAGCACGGCACGAGTGCTGGGTGCGTCTAGCAGCTTGCCCAGACCGCAACCATGGAAGGTGAACAAGTGCTGGGGCAGGGCCTCGACCTGGTGCAGCGGCACCGCCACCACGCAGGAGTCGCCATAGCCGGTGGTGACGCCGTAGATCACGCCTTCCTTGTCCAGCAGGGTGTCGAGAAAGCGTGCGCCCTTGGCGATCTTTTCCCGGTAGGCCGCATCGTCCTGCAACTGGGCGCGAGCCTGGCGCTGCGACAGGGCTACGATGTTCTCGATGGTCAGGGCGCGCTCGCCGAAGATCACCGGCTCAGGCTGGTATGTCGTCATCTCGCTTCCAGAATGGGTAGAAGTTGAACCATTGTTGTGGGGCGTCCAGGCAGTGTTCGCCCAGGCGTTGCGCATAGCGTTGTGTCCAGTCGCGGATCACCTGATCGCGCTCGCTGCGCTTCCAGGTCACCGCGTCGGCGAAGTGCTCCAGGCGCACCTGGTAGCGGCCGTCGATCTTCAGGCAGTGAATCAGGTCGACCTGGCACTGCAGCAGGCCGGCCAGCAACCAGGGGCCCTGGGGGAAAGCGGCCGGCAAACCGAGGAAGTCGACCACCACGCGGCGCCCGCCGTGCAGGGGCACGCGATCACCGGCGATGGCCAGCCATTCACCGCGTTCCAGGCGTTCGGCGAGTTGCAGCATGATCGCCGGGTCCAGTTCGCTGACCTGGATCAGGCGCAGGTGGCTGGCGCCGGACTCGCCCAGCAGCCGGTTGAAGCGCTCGGCATGCTTGGTGTGCACCAGCACGTTCATGCGCACCTTTTCGCCCAGCTCGGCCAAGGCCCGGCACACTTCCAGATTGCCCAGGTGCGCGCCTACCAGAAGTCGGCCACGGCTGTCGCCGTGCAGTCGTTCACGAAGGTTGTCGGGGTCGACCAGCTGCAGTTCCTGCAGCGCCAGGCGGCCATTCCACACATCGACCTTGTCCAGCAGGCTGTCGGCGAAGGCGAAGAACTGACGCAGCACCGATCTCCGGCTGGGGCGCAAGTCGGGACGTGCGCTCCAGGCTGCCAGGTTGTGTTGATACTCATGGATGCTGGTGCGTGCGCTGCGGCCGAAGGTGTAGAAATACAGGACGATCAGATACAGCAGCGGCACCAGTGGGCGGCGGCCAAGCAGGCGCGCGGCCGCGACGGTGAAACGCATCAGCAGAAAACTGCCGCGCTCCTTCTGCCGCGCCCAGTGATCGTTATGCTCGGCAGTGCTCATGCGACCAGCCTGCGCCAGAGAATGCGTGGCGCGCGCAGCAGCATGCCGAAGAAGAGGCGGGCATGCATGGCTGAAATCAGCAGATTGTCGTGCCACAGGCGAAAGTGCGAGAGGCCATCGGCCGGGTAATGTACGCGAGTCGGCAACCAGTGCATCGGCTGTTCGCGCCAGGCCATGCGCACTAGGATCTCGGTATCGAAATCCATGCGCCGACCGAGTTTCACGCGGTCGAGCAGCGCCAGGGTGGCGGGCAGCGGATAGACGCGAAAGCCGCACATCGAGTCGCGTACCTGCAGCGACAGGCAGTTGATCCACACCCATACATGGGTCAGGTAGCGGGCATAAAGGCGCGATCTGGGCACGCTCGTATCGTATTGCGGGTAACCGCATACCATCGCTTCCGGATGCGTTCGAGCGGTGTCGAGGAAATCGTCGATCCTGCTCAGGTCGTGCTGGCCGTCGGCATCGACCTGCAGGGCATGGCTGTAACCGAGGCGCGCCGCTTCGCGCAGGCCGGCCATCACCGCCCCGCCCTTGCCCAGGTTGCTAGGCAGGCGCAGTAGATGAACGTCCGCCTGTTGCGCCAGTTGGTCCATGACTGCCGCGCAGGAGGCGCTGGAGCCGTCGTCTACCAGCACGCAGGGCAGCCCGGCACGCTGCAGTTCGCTGACCACGCCGGGCAATGGCCGCTCGTGGTTGTAAACCGGGATCACCGCGCAGGGCTTGAAGCCTGACTCAGCCATGGGACGGCTCCAGCAGAATTCGACCGGAGGAGCAGGGCACATCGCCATTGTGGTAAGCGAAGTAGAGCTTGCCGCGTTCGGCATCGAAACGCAGGGTCAGCTGCAGGGTGTCGCCGGGGCGTACCAGTTGCTGGAACTTGAGCACTTCCATGCCGGCGAAGCGAGGTGGCAGCTGGGCGATCAGGTCACGGGCCAGCTGCTGGGCCCAGTCCACCTGCACCACGCCAGGCAGCACCGGGGTTTGCGGGAAGTGGCCGGTGAAATGGGCAAGGTCCAGCGGTACCTGCAGCTGCAGGTGCCATTCGCCGTCGCGCTCTTCAGCGCTCACGGGCTCTACCCGCGTCGGCCGCGGGGCAGTCAGTAGACTGTCGATCTGGCTTTGCGGCAGTTTGCCCTGGCTGCTGTAGGGCAGTTCCAGCAACAGGCGCCAGCGACGCGGCAGGGCAATGGCCTCGCAATGATCGGCCAGGTGCCGGCGCAGGGTCTCGGTCAGGGTGCGGCGGCCCTGGTTGCGCAGTGCGTATACGCCGCTCGGGCTGAGAGCCAGCACGGCGCCGAGGAAGGCGCGGCCTTCCTGAACGACACCGAGACGGGCGTCGGCGACCCAGTCATGGCTGATCAGCGCTTGTTCGAGCATGGGCAGGGAAATGCGTTTTTCTTCCAGCTTGACGATGCGGTCGAGGCGCCCACGCAGGACGAAACGGCCGTCAGCGCTGATCTCGGCGGCATCCGCGCTCTGTTCGATATGCCCTGCCGGCAGGTATGGCGAGACGATGCGCAGGGCGCCGGTTTCATCGAGGCTCAATTCGACCCCGCGGAATGGCTGCCAGGCCGTGTCGCCCTGGCGCCAGCCGATACCGCCGGTTTCCGAGCTGCCGTAGATTTCCGTTGGCCACTGACCCAGGCGTTCGTGCAGGGCCTGAGCTGCTTCTGCCGGCAGGGCACCGCCGGAGGAAAAGACCTGTTTGACCCGGCTCAGCGCTGGCCAGTCGAGGTTGTCGCCCATGCGCTTGAGCAGGGCCGGGCTGGCGACCCAGGCGAAGCCAGGGGCGGCGCAAGCTACTGCGCTCGATGCTGCCGCGTTGAGAAGCGGCTCGGCCTGCTCATTTACCGCCTGTAAACTCCACGGCCTCGCCTCTTCTCGCCTTGCATCCTCTTCGCTCGCTACGCATGCACTGCCCCTGGCGATAGCCAGGCTCGCCTGTTGCAGGTCTTCGGGAAAAGGCAGGGCTCTACGATACAGAGGGCGACCGGCACACAAGGGCCAGAGCAGGCGGAACAGCAGGCCGTAGATATGTTGGCAGGCCACGCTGCCGAGTATGGTCGCCGCACCCAGATTGGCGCCCCAGAGTTGTTCCAGAGCCTCGACCTCATTGGCCAGCTGCGTCAGGCTCTTGTCGATCAGCTTGGGTTCGCCGCTGGAGCCTGAGGTACACAGGGTCAGGCGGCAGGCGTCGAGCTGCAGGCGAGCGCCAGGCAGCGCGGTGGCGGCCTCGAATTGGTCAAGGCTGTCCAGCCACAGGTCGACCTGCGTGGCCAGACGCTGTCGCGTTTGCGCCTGGGCATCGGCCGGCAGCAGTACCTGCACACCGGCGCGCCAGGCACCGAGCAGCGCGACGGCCAGTTCACCGGCATCTTCCAGATACAGCGCTACGCGCTGAGCTCCGCGCGCCTGCAGGGCCGCCGCCAGAGACAAGGCGCGGTGGCGCAGCTCAGGCTGGTGAAGGTTCGGTTCCAGGGCGACCAGGCGCTCCGGGTGAGCCTCCAGCAGCAGGTCGGTGAGGGGCAGCCAGGTCATTCGTGTTTCCTTACTTGCTGACGGATCAGCCATTCGCCAGCGAACATCAGGCCAATCAGGCCGTAAGAGATCAATCCGGTGTAAAGCGTCCACCAGGAGAGCGGAGCCCAGGCCGCGAGAGCCATCAACAGGAAGGTGTTGCCGAGAAAGAACAGTGCCCAGACCTGAGTGACCTTGCGGGTATAGCGCACCGCGATTTCCGGCAATTCGGGCTCGCGCAGGCGCGCCATGCGCTCGACCAGCGGCGGGCCGAACTTCAGGCTGAGACCGAACAGTGCCAGCAGCATGACGTTGAGCAGTACCGGATACCAGCGCAACAGCGCCGGTTCGTCCGCCATGCCGAGTACCAGGCAGAACACCAGGGCAGCCGCGGCCAGCCACAGGCCGCCTGGGCGACGGCGCGCCGTTAGCGCACGGGCGAGCCATAGTCCGCCCAGCAGGGCAGCGAACAGGCGGGGTGACCAGTGCTCCATGCCGTAGTAGACGGCGAAGGGATAGAGTACGCCGGCTATCAGCAGCAGCAGGCCAAACAGGCGAGCCATGGGGTCAGGCTTGCGCCTGAGGCGCTTCGTTGATCAGGCGGTACACGGCCTCGACCACGTCGCCCACGCTACGTACGCTCTTGAATTCTTCGGCGGCGAGCTTGCGGCCTGTTTGTCGTTTGATGTGGTCAATCAGGTCGACTGCATCGATGCTGTCGATCTCCAGATCTTCATACAGGCTGGCTTCCAGGGTCACACGCTCTTCATCCAGCTCGAACAGCTCTACCAGGGCGCTGCGCAGGGTGACGAAGATTTCTTCGCGGCTTTGCATCTGGAGTAATCCTCAAGCGGTTTGGGCGGAAACGAACGCAGCCAGGCTCGCGACATTGGCGAAGTGCTTGCGAGTATCCTTGGCTTCGGCGTCGATCTTGATGCCGAAGCGTTTCTGGATCGCCAGCCCCAGCTCCAGAGCGTCTACCGAGTCCAGGCCCAGGCCTTCGCCAAAAAGAGTCTGTTCAGTGCCGATATCGTCGGCGCTCATGTCCTCGAGGCCAAGGGCATCGATGATCAGGTTCTTGATTTCACGTTGCAGATCGCTCATCTAAGGCGAGCTCCTTCATAAAGTGTTGATGCAGATGGTCGTTGAGCTTGCGCGAGGCAATCGGCAATGGGGCCTGCTCGGTGAATTGCCGCGGGTCGATATCCTCCCCGACCCGCAAGCGAAAATGAAAACGACGCGACGGGATGCTGTACCAGGGCTCGGCCTTGGTCAGGGTCGTGGGCGTCACGCTGATGACAACGGGGGTGACCACCTTGGCGCCGCGCACCGCAATCGCTGCGGCGCCGCGGTGAAACTCCGGGTTGGTGCCGGGCACCGTGCGGGTGCCCTCGGGGAAGATGATCAGGGTTTCGCCGCTTTGCAGGGCGCCTGCTGCCTCGTCGAGCATGTCCATGCTGCCGCTGTTGCTGATGTACTGAGCGGCGCGAATCGGCCCACGCATGCAGGGGTTTTCCCACAGGCTCTGCTTGACCACGCAGTTGGCGTCGCGGATGAAGGCGATCAGCACGACCACGTCGATCAGCGAGGGGTGATTGGCGATCACCATCTGCCCAGGACGCCCCAGGCGCTCTGCACCCTCCACCTCATACGTGAGTACACCCGTGCGGAACATGAACTGCACGAACACACGGAAGGTCCAGCTGACCACTGCGCGCGCGCGAGTGCGGCGCTGCAGCAGGTCGCCAGGGAGCAGGCCGAGTACCGGAAAAACCAACACGCGCAGCAGTACGCCGCCTATGCCGAACAGGGCGAAACTCAGTGCCGTCGCAATGAGCCTCCAGGCATACGGCGGGCTGTAGGTACTCAGTCCTCGTTGCGTGACCAGGTCCATTGACGGTCTTTCCAGTAGTGAATCAGCGTTCGCTGCCCGCCATGGTAGGCGCGCAACAGGTTCAAGGGATGTGGCCATGCGGCGGATAAGCCGGATTCGGCGGGCGCGAGGCTCAAGGTCCAGGTTTTGCCGGGTTTCAGCAGCAGAGCCACCGCGTAGGAAAAAGGTACGTCATCTATATAGGGTCGATAGAGGCTGGGCGGCGATTCTTCTGCGACGACCAACAAGACGCCGGGGACACCCTCGGCGAGTAGCCCGCCAGCCTCGACCATGGCATGCTCCAGACCGTCTCCTGTCGCTGCCATGGCGGTCATTTCGCTGCTGTCCTCGCGCAGGATCGACCACAGGCCAATGATCGCGTTGTGCACGGATAAACTGAACTGGGTGGGCGACAGTGGTTCACCTTTCGCCAGTTCGTTAAGAATGGCAAGCGTGCGGGGGGTTTCGCCGTGACGCGATGCGAACACTAGAGGGAGCGGGCCTCGTCCTTCAGCGAGAGGCCAGGCGACATGGAAAAGCATTCGTGCCAACCGGCTGAGGCGGCGACGTTGCATGGCGGGTAGAAAACTGACGTCCGGCTGCTGCTGGTCGTCGGGCACGACCACAGGGGCGCTGCACCAGGCACGCCAGTCATCCTCTGACTCCAGGCCGGGGGCCCAGGCGCGCAGTCCTTCGATCTGGAAATTCATAGCACGAGGCTTTCGCCACTCCGGGCATACTTCTGTTCGGCACGAAGATACGCCTGAACGAAAAGAGCTCAGTCCGCGTCCATGGCATAGTGCCGGTATCTGTTCGGTCGGGCATTATCTAGATGCGCACAGAACTGTGCAAATGTTGTGCAGCTTCTTCTGATAGGCGGATGATGGCAATGTGGTCTGCTTCTCGTGTCTGTCATGGGCTTTGCATAGAATTCGGAACATTCCAGAACAGGGAGAGCAGCGATGCGACGTGTGGTGTTCAACCAGAAGGGCGGCGTAGGCAAGTCCAGTATCGCCTGCAATCTCGCGGCGGTGAGTGCGGCGCAGGGTTATCGCACGTTGTTGATCGACCTCGACGCTCAGGCCAACTCGACCCATTACCTCACGGGGCTGACCGGCGAGGAAATCCCGATGGGCATCGCCGACTTCTTCAAGCAGACGCTCTCGTCCGGGCCATTTTCCAAAAAAGGCAAGGTCGATATCTATGAGACGCCCTTCGACAATCTGCATGTGGTCACCGCAACGGCCGAGCTGGCCGAGCTGCAACCCAAGCTTGAGCAGAAGCACAAGATCAACAAACTGCGGAAATTGCTCGACGAGCTGGCCGAGGATTACGACCACATCTACCTGGATACACCGCCAGCACTGAATTTCTATACGGTATCCGCGTTGATCGCGGCGGACCGTGTGCTGATTCCCTTCGACTGCGACAGCTTTTCGCGCAATGCGCTATACGGGCTGTTGGCCGAGATCGAAGAGCTCAAGGACGATCACAACGACGCGCTGGAGGTGGAGGGCATCGTGGTCAATCAGTTCCAGCCGCGAGCGGCGTTGCCACAGCAGCTGCTGGATGAGCTGATCGCCGAGGGGCTGCCGGTGTTGCCTGTAAACCTCATGAGTTCGGTGAAGATGCGTGAGTCGCACCAGGTCTGCACACCGTTGATCTATCTGGATACGCGACACAAGCTGACGCAGCAGTTTGTCGAACTGCACGATCTGCTCAACGCCAGTTGAGAATGAAGAAGGCGCCTGGAGGCGCCTTTTTCGTAAACCGCTGCTTCTAGCGCACCACGAACACGTCGCAGGGCGCCTTGTGCAGGAAATGCTGCGCGAGACTGCCCAGCAGCGCCTGAGAGAACGCGCTGCGGCCATGGCTGCCCAACACCAGCAGTTCGCCACGGCGCGTCTTGATTTGCTCTTGCAGGCTGCGCAGGATGCCGCCCTGCAGTACTTCATGGCTCAGCTTGGGGCCGCCAGCCGGAAGCTTTTGCGCCTCGTCATGCAATAACTGATCGATCAGGCCCTGCTGGGTCTGCAGCTGTTGTTCCACCTGCTGCGGTGTGCCCTTGTCCGGTTCGAACACGTGCAAGGCATGAAGCTCGGCATCTTCTGGCAGCAGGAGATAGGCCTGCCCCAGGGCGCTGCAGGCACACAGGGAAAAGTCGATTGCAGCCAGCGCGCGCTTGTAAGGCTGGAAGTCGTTACGCGCCACCAGCAGCAGTGGCACGGTGCAGCGACGGGCGATGCGGTCGAGGCTGGTGCCGGAAAAGAAGTCGTGGCGTTTCTGATGCCCACCGACCACCAGCAGGTCGCAGCCACTGTCCTGCACCTGTTGCAGTACCACCTCCGAAGGCTTGCCGCTGAGCATGCGTAGTTCGGTGCCGGGCGGCGCGTATTGGGTCAGGCTGCGATCCAGCGCCTGGCGCGCCTTTTCGTGTTGGTCGCTGCTCTGGCTCGGATCCAGAACATGCAGGATGGTCAGGCGGGCGTTGTGCTGCTGGGCCAGTTGAGTGGCGCGGCATAGCGCCATGTCGGCGGTGTCGCGCAGGTCATGAGCGATGAGGATGTGATTGAACATGGTGGCGGCTCTCTCCTGCCGATGCCCGTCGGCAATTTTATTGTGCCTGTTCAGATAGCCGCTCTTTTGACCTGTGGCAAGGTCGGGGACTGTTACTGATTGCGAATCCGCTAGCGACGCCGTTCAGCGTAAACGCAATTGGTAAAGGCCGCGACTTTCCGCGACCACTTCGCCGTTGCCGTCGGTCAGTTGTAACTCCAGCAGATAGTCGGCCTTGCCCTCTCGGCTCGCCTGCTCTTCGAGCTGAGCGATCTGCTCTGCCGACAGGCGCGCCTCCACCAGGATGTCGCCCATGGCCGGACGACGAAAGCGCAAGTTCATTTCCTTGACGACGGGGTAGAAGCGACGGGCGTCGAAGCTGGTCAGAAACAGCGCGCCGCCCGGAATTTCCGCGAGGGTGAAGAGCGCGCCTGCATACATGCTGCCGATATGGTTCTGGTTGCCTTGCAGGGGCATGCGCAGGCGTACGAAACCGGGCTCCAGCACCTCGGCCTTGAGGCCGCTGCGTTTGACGAAGGCGATCTGTTCTTCGGTAAGTTGGCGGGCAATTTCCGTGGGCAGCGGCATGACGTAGCTCCTTGTGCGGCGTCCCGCCAGACTAAGGCTTGCTCCGTGCGCTGCAATTGACCGCAGCGCCCGTGGTAACTGACCGAAGCGCTCAGGCGTAGCCCGGATGCAATCCGGGAAATTGCATGTCGGCCACCCCGGGTTGCGTCCGGGCTACTGCGCGCTAGATACCCTGCTGGCGCAGCCAGGCCTGAAGTTGCGGCAGTGGCATGGCGCCGCTCTGGCGCGCCACTTCGACGCCGCCCTTGAACAGGATCAGGCTGGGGATGGAGCGAATGCCTAGTTGCCCGGCCAGGCTGGGGTTGCCTTCGCTGTCCAGCTTACCCAGGCGGCAGCGGCCTTGCAGCTGTGCGGCGGCCTGCTGGAAGGTCGGTGCGAAGGCTTGGCAAGGACCACACCAGCTGGCCCAGACGTCCACCAGCAGCGGCAGATCGCCCTTGAGCTGGCTGGCGAAGTTGCCTTGCGTGAGGGTGATGGGGGCCGCAGGCAGCACCTCGGCCTTGCAGCGACCGCAGCGTGGAGCATCGCGCAGGCGCTCGGCAGGAATGCGGTTGAGCCCGTTGCAGTGCGGGCAGGGGATCAGGAGGGTATCGGACATGACGGCGAAACTCCGTGGGACAAGCTCCACAGATGGAGTCGCCGCCGCCTCATATCAAGTCACACCGGCGTCAGCGGGAAGAACCAGGGAATGACCAGCGTTGCCACGCCCCACAGCAGCAGGTTCAGCGGAATGCCGACCTTCATGAAGTCGGTGAAGCGATAGCCACCGGCGTTATAGACGAAGGTGTTGGTCTGGTAGCCGATGGGGGTGGCAAAGCTGGCGCTGGCAGCGAACATCACCGCGACCACGAAGGCGCGCGGATCGACGCCCAGATGCTGAGCCATACCGATGGCGATAGGCGTCACCAGCACCGCCACCGCGTTGTTCGACAGCATCTCGGTGAGGATCGAGGTGAACAGGTAGATGAAGCTCAGCATCAGCAGCGGCCCGGCCCAGGGCAGCCAGCCCATGACGTTCTCCACCAGCAGTTTGACCAGGCCGACCTTGTCCATGGCGATGCTGATGGCCAGCATGCCGAAGATCAGGCTGAGGATCTTCCAGTCCACCGCCTTGTAGGCATCTTCCACGTCCAGGCAGCGGGTCGCCAGCACCGTCACCGCGCCGATGATCGCCAGGCCTTCGATTGGCATCACGCCGAAAGCCGCCAGCAGCATCACTGCCAGCGTGGCGCTGATCGCGATCGGCGCCTTGTCGCGGCGGAAGGCGCGCTCCTGCACAGCGTTTAGGCTGATCAGCTCGCCGTTATCGGCGAAACGCTTGATTTGCGCCGGTGTACCTTCGACCAGCATCACGTCACCGAACTGCAGCTCGAACTCGTCGAGGTTGCCTTGCACGTTCTCGTCCTGGCGGTGCACGGCGAGCACGGCGATGCCATAGCGCGCGGTAAGGTCGAGGTCGCGCATGGGGCGGTGGCTGTAGCGCGAGTTACGTCCGACGATGGCCTCGGCGAGGATCACGTCATGGCTGCTGATGGTTTCGAAGGCGTCGCCACGGTTGAAGCTCAGATGGCCGCTTTCGCGCAGTTCCACCACATCCTTGACCTGGCCGTGCAGCACCAGCCGGTCGCCGCTGGCCAGCAGGGTGTCGGCGCCGGGTTCGGTCAGTTCCTGCTCGTCACGGAACAGTTTGAGCACCTGCAGGCCGCTACCCCCGTTGAGGTTGGCCTCGTGCAGGGTCTTGCCGATCATCGGCGAGTCGTGCGGCACCAGCAGTTCGGTCATGAAGGTACGCGACAGGTCCGGGCGCAGTTGGCGTGACAGAGTCTCGCGTTCGGGCAGCAGGTGACGGCCGATGGTCAGCAGATAGAGCATACCGAAGGCAGCCATGACCAGGCCGACGCCGGTGATCTCGAAGATGCCAAAGGGTGTCATGCCGGCCTTGCGTGCCACGCCATCGACCAGAATGTTGGTCGAGGTGCCGATCATGGTCAGGGTGCCGCCGAGAATGGTGGCATAGGACAGCGGAATCAGCAGTTTGGACGGCAGGGTGCCGGCACGGCGCGCCAGGGCGATGGCCACCGGGGTGAGGATGGCGACGACGGGGGTATTGTTCAGGCAGGCGGACACCACCAGCGCGGTGACGGTAAGGCCGGTAAGGACGCGGATTGGGCTGGTGCCGACCAGATCGCCCAGCCAGTTGCCGAGGGCGTCGATACAGCCGGTGCGTTCCAGCGCCGCAGAGAGCACGAACATGCAGGCGATGGTCACAGGCGCCGAGTTCGACAGCACGCTGAGCACTTCGCCCGGCGTCAGTAACTGGCTGACCAGCAGGGCCGCCACGGCGATGGCCGCGACGATATCCGGGCTCCATTTCTCGCGGACGAAGGCATAGAGCACCCAGATCAGCAGGGCGCCGACGAAAAAGAGGGGCAGGGAATCCCAGAACATGAAAATCCTTAGAACCGGCCTCTGACCCGCAAGACGCCTGACTGTTGGGCAGTAGCTCTCAGCTGGCGGGGCGGCAGGCAGGTTCTTTTGCGTCGAATCTCGTGTGAGGTATCGGGCACGCACTGGGCGGCCTGGCTGGGCGCCAAGATAGAGGGGTTCTCTTAGATAGTCTAAGAATGTTTGGGTAGATTGATATGCCTTTTCGGTTTAACAGATAAGTAGTGCCACCGAGCAGCACCTCAGGACGAACAACTGATCTCCAGATGCTTGCCCCACTCCGGTGGGCGCTCGGCGTAGCGCTCCTTGCCCGGCTGCTCATCGAATGGGCGGGACAATACCGCGTGCAGTTCGCGCACCGGGCCATAGTCACCGGACTCGGCCGCTTCGATGGCCTGCTGCGCCAGGTAGTTGCGCAGGATGTACCTGGGGTTGACCGCGTCCATGCGCGCCTGGCGTTCATTTTGTTCCCCGCCTTCCAACTGGCAGCGCGCCAGGTAGTCCTTGCCCCAGGCATCGAAGCCGGCCAGATCCACGAAGTCGTCACGCACGACTTTCAGCGCTTCGGCAGGCGCCTGCTGGCCAAGGTGGCGGAAGAACAGCGTGTAGTCGGTAGCCTTGCCCTGCTGCATCAGTTGCAGCAGGCGCTGGATCAGCGCTTCGTCGTCGTCCTGGGCACTGGTGAAACCCAGGCGTTTGCGCATCAGATCGAGGTAGTGCGCCTGGTACAGCGGCAGGAACAGATCCAGCGCCTCGCGCAGTTTCTCCACGGACGCGAATGGGGTCATGGCCTGAGCCAGGGCGGCCAGGTTCCAGTGGGCGATGGGCACCTGGTTGCTGAAGCTGTAGCGGCCAGTGTCGTCGGAGTGATTGCAGATGTGATTGGCGTCGAAGTCGTCGAGGAAGGCGTAGGGGCCGTAGTCGAAGGTGATACCAAGGATCGACATGTTGTCGGTGTTCATCACCCCATGACAGAAGCCGTAGGCCTGCCAGTAGGCGATCATCGCGGCGGTGCGCTCGATCACCTCGCGCAGCAGCGCCAGCCAAGGCTCGTCCTGCTCCAGGCAGGCCGGGAAATGGCAGGCCATGACGTGTTCGCCGAGGGTTTTCAGCTGCTCGTGCTGGCGGGTGTAGTAGAAGTATTCGAAGTGGCCGAAGCGCACGTGGCTCTGCGCCAGGCGCAGCACCATCGCCGCGCTTTCCTTCTTCTCGCGCCAAACCGGGGTGTCCGAGCCGGTGACGCACAGTGCGCGTGAACTGGGTATGCCGAGGGCATGCAGGTGTTCGCTGGCGAGGAACTCGCGGATCGAACTACGTAGCACCGCACGGCCATCGCCCATGCGCGAGTAGGGCGTCATGCCGGCGCCTTTGAGGTGCAGGTCCCAGTGCTCGCCAGTCTCGTTGAGCACTTCGCCCAGCAGCAGGCCGCGACCGTCGCCCAGGCGCGGCGTGTAGCCACCGAACTGGTGCCCGGAGTAGACCATCGCGCGCGGCTCTGCCTGTTCCCACAGCTTGTGTCCGGCGAACAGCTCGGCGAACTCGCTGCGTTGTGCTTCGGCAGGCTGCAGATCGAGCAGGGCCATGGCCGACTCGCTGACCACCACCAGACGCGGCTGCTCGATGGGCTCAGGCAAAATCTCGGTGGAGAAGGCGTCGCCGAGGCGGGCGAAGCGGTTGTCGAAGGTCAGCTGGTCGAGGCTTTTCACCTGTGGCTCCTCTGCAGGTCAGGGCGCGATGGGCGGCGGTGGCGTACCTTGCACGCCAGCGGCACCTGCCGCTGCGATTTTCGCCAGGTCTTTCTGGTCGAGTTTCTTTTCACCATGCTCCAGATTTTTCACGTACACCTCGACCTGGCGGAAGGCGATGTTGATGCCGTTTTTCGGGAACTCACGGTCGATGAAACGGTTGATCTCGTCGGTCGCTGGGTTGCGGTCGCCGAGGTCGCGCACGTGGATGCGCAGTTCGTGGTCGAGCGTGCTCTCGCCGAAGTTGAGGAAGTAGACGATGGGCGCCGGCTCCTTGAGCACCCGCGGGTTTTCCTGCGCGGCCTGCAGCAGCAGCTTGCGCACCAGGTCCAGATCCGAACCATAACCGACACCCACCTTGAGGGTGACGCGGGTGACCGTGTCGGTCAGCGACCAGTTGATCAACTGACCGGTGATGAAGGTCTTGTTCGGAACGATGATTTCCTTGTGGTCGAAATCGGTGATGGTGGTGGCGCGGATACGGATCTTGCTCACCGTGCCGGACAAATTTCCGATAGTGACCACGTCACCGATGCGCACCGGGCGCTCGAACAGGATGATCAGGCCGGAAATGAAGTTGGCGAAGATCTCCTGCAGGCCGAAACCCAGGCCGACCGACAGCGCCGCCACCAGCCACTGCAATTTGTCCCAGCTTACGCCAAGGGTGGACAGCGTGCTGACGATGCCGATAGCGACCAATGCATAGGACAGCAGGGTCGTGGTGGCGTAGGCGCTGCCCTGTGCCAGGCGCATGCGCGACAGCACCAGCACTTCGAGCAGGCCCGGCAGGTTGCGCGCCAGCGCCACCGTGATGGCGACGATGATCAGCGCGCCGATCACGTCCATCAGGCTGATGGGGACCAGGGCCGCGTTGTCCCCGGTGCCACTGCTGTATTCGTAGAGGTTGATGGTATCGAGGTAGGTGAACACGCCGATCAGATCGGCCCAGACCGCGTACAGGCAGACCAGGAAACCGCCGAGCAGGGCTAGGCGGATCAGGCGCAGAGACTGCTGGTTGACCTGCTCGATATCCAGGGTCGGCTCTTCCACCGGTGCTTCGCCGTCCAGGCTTTCCTTGCTCTGTGCCTGGCGTTTGGCCAGGGCGCGCTGGTATGCCAGGCGCCGTGCCGCAACGCTCAGACCGCGCACCAGAGTGGCCTCGACGATCAGCAGGATGATCAGCAGATACAGGGTATCGATCAGTCGGTCGGTGAGCTTGAGCGCGGTGTAGTAGTAGCCGAAGGCGACCGCGCCGATCAGCGCCAGTGGCAGCAGGTTGAACAGCACGCCGAGGGCGGTGCGCAGTCCCGAAGCGTTCTCGCGCAATGGCGCGTTGAACAGCAGGTGGAACAGCAGCCAGGCCATCAGGGCGTAGCAGGTAATCACCACGGCGATGCCGATCACGTCGCCTGCAAGGCTCGCCGGCTGGTGCTCGGCGATGCTCACCACGGCCACCAGGGCCATCACCACCAGCCCCAGACGACGCAAATGCTGGCGGAAGAAGGTGACGTTGGCCGGCGGCCAATGAAAATGCAGGATGGCCACGCCATCCGGCGAAAGAATGCGGTGCAGGGTGTAGAACACCAGCCAGGCTTCCGCCATCTCGTAGAGCGCAGCGCCCAGATAGAGGTTCTGCCCGCGCGCGTCGTGCAGCAGGGCATAACCGCACAGCGCCAGGAACAGCGTGACCGGCAACGCCAGTATGACGTTGAGACCCAGTGCCATTGGCGTGTGCAGCTGGCTGTCATGCTTGTAATGGCCGATATCGCCATGCAGTGCACTGAGCTTGTCGAACAGGTACTGGCGGCGCCATAGGATCAGCGCGCAGAGCAGGATCAGCGGCAGGAATACCAGCGGACGTTCGATCAGGCCCGCGCCCAGTTCGCTGATGGCCATGCCCCATGGCATGTCGGCCAGTTGCTGCTGGAAGTGACGTGGCGCCGACTTCAGCCAGTCGAGATCCAGCGGCTTGTTGCTGGGAATCCAGAACATCTGCTCGTCGATGGTGGCGCGCAGGCTGCTGGCCGTGCTTTCCAGTTCCTTCTGGTTGAGCTGGAGGGTGATCGACTCGTTGAGCAGTGCATTCAACGAGCGGTTCAGGCGATCGTGCAGTTCGCGTCGGGTGGTGAGCTGCTCGCGTAGCGCGTTGCGCAGTTCCGGGGTGACTTCCTCGCTGGGTTGGCCGCTCAGCAGGTTTTCCACATAGCGGGCGGGATCACTGATCTCTTCGCGCTGCTTGTTCAGCTCGAACTGATAGAGGCGAATGTCGGCGATCTCATTGGCCAGCGAGCCGTCATCGAGCTTCAGCTTGGGCAACGCCTGCTTCTGTTGGTAGAGAATTCTCGACAGCAGGAGGCTGCCCTGCAGCACGCGGATCTGCTCGTCCAGCGCCTGGTTGGCCTGGTTGAGGTTGTCCAGTTGCTGGCGGGTCTGCAGGTTCTGCTCGGTCAGGGCATTCAGGCGCTCCGTGGCACGCAGCAGATAGTCGGAAAGCTTAAGATTGAGCGAGCTCTCCCTGGCCAGCAGACGGTCGGAGCTGGCGCGCTCGGCCTCGCGTGACTGCTCGGCGACGGTTTGCTCGGATTCGGCGCGGCGTCGTTCGTTGATCAGGCCTTGCAGGGCCTGGCGCTCCTGCTCGGCGCGATTGATGCGTTCTTCGAGCAGGGCGCGCTGAGCGCTGCCGAGGTCCTGCAGCAGGCTGTTGCCGGACAACTCCTGGCGGCGCAGCTGGGTTTGCGCGGCGAGTAGCGACAGCTCCGCATTGAGCTGATTGCGGCGCTCCTGGGTCAGCGCCTTGCCTTCGAAGCGGCCACTCTTGAGTGCGTCGTTGATCAGTTGGCTGCGCGCCTGATTCTGGCTGATCTCTGCCTGGGCACGTTCCGGGCGGGTCTGTGCGGTGATCACCAGGCTGTTGGCCTCGATGATCGCCTTGTTCCATTCGCTGATCTGACTGGAGCGTTCGTTGAGCAACTGCTCGAGCTGGGCGAGCGGGGTGCGTGCATGGCGCGTGGACGTCTGGGGTTCGGGGCTGGATTTGAGTCGGTCCAGCTCGCGCTGGGCCTCGCTGATCAGGCGCGGGGCATTGTCCAGCTGTTTGCGCAGATCGTTGAGGCGCTGCTCGGCGTTCTGACGGTCCTGCAGCATGCGCAGGGTCTGCTCGAGCGTCTGCTTGAGCGCCAGTTGTTCGGCCTCCGGCAGCTTGCGGTCGGCCAGGCCGTCCAGGCTCTGCTGCACGCTTTCGCTGGTCGGTGGCTCCTGGGCGAACACCTGCGGGATGCCGAGACACAAGGCGAACAGAACGGCTGCTAGGGAAAGGCGCGACAGATGCATGGTCGATTGATCTACTGAGTGGACGGTTGCGATTGACATTACCCGCGATACAACGAAGGCGCGGGCCTGTTGGCCCGCGCGATGCTGATGCTAGCAGAGTCCCAGCGGGGTGTTTCGCTCGTCTGCTAAAAGTGCAGCCCTGGGCCCGGACGTGTGCCCTCGGGGAATCTGACGCCGACTTTGCGCACCTTGTTCCCTTCCATGGCCGCGACCGTCCAGGTCAGACCCTGCCACTCCACCTGGTCGCCGACCACCGGCTCGCCACCGATTTCGTGGGCGATGAAACGGCCCAGCGGTTGATTGCCTTCCGTTTCGTCGAGCTTCAGGCCGTAGAGCGCAGCAACGGCGCTCAGCTCGGCGTCGCCTTCCAGCACGAAATCACCGAAGAAGCGCAGGTCCTGGCCTCGGGTGGGCGCCTGGCTGAACAGCTTGCCGAGTGCCGACAGGTCATGTTCGTGACCGATCACGCAGAGCAGGTCACCGGCTTGCAGGCGCGTGCTGCCCGAAGGGTGAAGCAGTTCTCGGCCACGGAAGAGTGCGGCAATACGGGTGCCATCCGGCATGTTCAGCTCGCGTAGCGCGGCGCCAATGCACCATTTTTCTGCGCCCAGGCGGTAGACGAACAGTTCCCACTGGCTGGTCGGGTGCACCTCCAGGCCGGCGCGTGACACGGGTGCCGGCTCCGGCGGTACGGTGACGCGCATCAGCTTGGCCGCCAGCGGCAGGCTGGTGCCCTGCAGCAGCAGGGAGATGATCACGATGAAGAAGGCGACGTTGAAGAACAGCTGCGCATTGGGCAGGCCGGCCATCAGCGGGAATACTGCGAGAATGATCGGCACCGCGCCACGCAGGCCGACCCAGGCGATGAAGATCCGCTCGCGGTCGTGGAAGGCACGAAACGGCAGCAGACCAAGAGCGATCGACAATGGCCGCGCGAAGAGAATCATCCACAGCGCCAGGGCCAGCGCCGGCAGGGCGATGGGCAGCAGCTCGTGCGGCGTGACCAGCAGACCGAGAACCAGGAACATGCCGATCTGCGCCAGCCAGGTGAGCCCGTCGAGCATGTGCAGAATGCCGTGACGCGAACGGATCGGCCGGTTACCCAGCAGCAGGCCGCACAGGTAGATGGCGAGGATGCCACTGCCGCCCACGGCGGTGGTGATGGCGAAGATGATCAGGCCGCCGCTGACCACCAGTAGCGGATACAGACCGGTAGCCAGCTCCATGCGATTGATCAGTTTCAGCAGCAGCCAGCCGCCCCCCAGGCCGAGCAGAGCGCCGAGGCCAAACTGCTGCACCAGCTGGATCGGCAGGTCCCAGCTGAAACCGGTCTGGCCGCTGGCGAGCATGGCGATCAGGGTCACGGTGAGGAACACCGCCATCGGGTCGTTGCTACCGGACTCGATTTCCAGCGTGGAGCTGACCCGCTCGTTGAGGCCGCGTCCGCCCAGCAGGGAGAATACCGCCGCAGCATCGGTGGAACCGACGATGGCGCCGATCAGCAAGCCCTCGAGCAGCGTCAGGTTGAATAGCCAGGCAGCGGCAAGGCCGGTCAAACCCGCCGTTATCACCACCCCGACCGTCGCCAATGACAAGGATGGCCACAGGGCCACACGGAAGCTGGAAACCCGTGTGCGCATGCCACCGTCGAGCAGGATCACCGCCAACGCCAGGTTGCCGACCAGGTAGGCCAGGGGATAGTTGTTGAAGACGATACCGCCGGGGCCGTCGGTACCGGCCAGCATGCCGACCGCAAGGAAGATCACCAGGATGGGGATGCCGAAACGCGTGCCGAACGCGCTGACCAGAATGCTGGCCGCTACCAGAAAGGCGCCGATCAAGAACAGATTGTTGATGGCGCTGGCATCCAACTGCGTGTACTCCTGGCTGACAAACATGGGGCGCCTATGCATGGCGCGTGCCAGGGATTCTAACCGTAGCCTTCGTACCGCTGTCAAAAAGGTTATTACATTTTGCAGGCTTCAGGCTTCAGGCTTCAGGCTTCAGGCTTCAGGCTTCAGGCTTCAGGCCTCAGGCTTGCAGCTTGCAGCTTGCAGCCTGAGGCCGCTCCTCAGAACCAGGTGTCCTGCATGCCCAGGCAGGTATCGTCGCGCGCTTCGAGGATGGCCAGGTCGTGGTGGCAGCCCGGCACTTCCCAGATCAGGAAGTAACGCGCGGCCTGCAGCTTGCCGCGGTAGAAGGCCTGTTCTTCGGCATTGTCCGTGCGGGCCAGGCCCTGCTCGGCGCGAATGGCCTGTTCCAGCCAGCGCCAGCCGATCACGGTGTGGCCGAACACTTTCAGGTACAGCGCCGAGTTGGCCAGGCCCTGGTTGACCTTGCCGCTCATCAGGTCGCCGAGCAGGGCCAGGGTTACAGCCTGCAGGCGCGCCAGCAATTGTTCGAGCGGCTGACGCAGGGCAGTGAGCGATTCGTACTCGCTGGCGCGCTGGCAGCAGTCGTTGATCAGCTTGAGCAGCTGCTTGAGCGCGGCGCCGCCGTTCATCGACACCTTGCGCCCGAGCAGGTCGAGCGACTGGATGCCGTGAGTACCCTCGTGGATCGGGTTGAGGCGGTTGTCGCGGTAGTACTGTTCCACCGGGTATTCGCGGGTATAGCCGTGGCCGCCGAGAATCTGGATGGCCAGCTCGTTGGCCTTGAGGCAGAACTCCGAGGGCCAGGACTTGACGATGGGCGTGAGCAGATCGAGCAGCTCCAGCGCGCGGGTGCGATCTTCGGCGGTTTCCAGGGTCTGGGTGTCGTCGAACAGCCGGGCAGCATACAGGCCGAGGTCGAAGGCGCCTTCGACATAGGCCTTCTGCGTCAGCAGCATGCGCCGCACGTCGGCGTGCTCGACGATGGAAATCTGCGGGCTGGTCGGGTCCTTGCCGTCCGGCTGGCGCCCTTGTGGGCGATTGCGCGCGTAGTCCAGCGAGTACAGATAGCCGGCATAGCCGAGCATGATCGCGCCCATGCCGACGCCGATGCGCGCCTCGTTCATCATCTGGAACATGTAGGAAAGGCCGGCGTGCGGCTTGCCCACCAGATAGCCGACGCACTCGCCGTTGTCGCCGAAATTCAGCGCCGTGGAGGTGGTGCCGCGCCAGCCCATCTTGTGAAACAGGCCGGCCAGGGTCACGTCGTTGCGTGCGCCCAGGCTGCCATCTTCATTGACGTGGAACTTGGGCACCAGGAACAGGCTGATGCCCTTTACCCCGGGCGGTGCGTCCGGCAGCTTGGCCAGGACCATGTGCACAATGTTCTCGGAAATCGGCTGGTCGCCGCCGGAGATGAAGATCTTGTTGCCCTTGATGCGGTAGCTGCCGTCGGCATGCGGCTCGGCGCGGGTTCTGATGTCCGACAGCGAGGAGCCGGCATGCGGCTCGGTCAGCGCCATGGTGCCGAAGAAACGGCCATCGATGATCGGCTGCAGGTAGCGGGCCTTCTGCTCCTCGCTGCCGAAGGCCTCGATCAGATTGGCCACGCCCATGGTCAGCATCGAGTAGGAGCTGGTGGCGATATTGGCCGACTGGAAATGGGCGAAGCAGGCCTGCGACAGCAGGTTGGGCAACTGCATGCCGCCGTGCTCGAAATCGCGGGTGGCGTTGAGGAAGCCCGCCTCGTGGAAGGCGCGCAGCGCCGGCTCGACCTCGGGGATCAGCACCGCGCCGCCGTCGACGTACTGCGGTTCGTGTTCGTCGTTCTTGCGGTTGTGCGGGGCGAACAGTTCCTCGGCGATGCCGCGTGCGGTGCCGATCGCCGCGTCGAAGGTTTCGCGGTTGTGGTCGGCGAAGCGTAGGCGCTGGGTCAGGGCTTCGGCGTCGAGTACTTCATAGAGTTCGAACGCCAGGTTGCGGGAGCTGAGCAGGGTCTCGGACATGGAACGGGCCTCCAGATGATCGACCGAGTCTAGGCAGGCGGTCGCCCGGCTGCCCAGCATCATCAGTCATGGTGATAAATCACCACACCACCTGTCAGCCCTGGACCGCAGGAGCGGCTTCAGCCGCGATGTGCTTCGAAACCCCGCGCCAGCTCGCGGGTCAGCTCGGCCGCCGGCATTTGCCGGCAGTTGGCGACGTTCTGCCCGGCCCACAGCGGCGAGAAGTCGCCGCTGCCCTGGGCCTCGGCCGCCGCGCGCAGCGGCGCGATGGCCGCGGTGGCCAGGGGGAACTCTGGCGCATGCGCGCTGATCGGCCCCAGCTCACGCATCAGACGGTTGACGATGCCGCGCGCGGGGCGGCCGCTGAACAGGTTGGTCAGCGCCGTATGGTGTGCCGCCGGGCTCTGCAGGGCAGCGCGGTGAATGGCGCCGGTAGCGGCCTCGGGGCACAGCAGGTAGGCGCTGCCGACCTGCACCCCGGCAGCGCCGAGGGCCATGGCGGCGGCCACCCCGCGGGCATCGCCGATGCCGCCGGCGGCGATCACCGGCACCGACAGTGCATCGACCAGCTGCGGCAGCAGGGCGAAGGTGCCGAGCTGGCGGCTCAGGTCGTGATCGAGAAAATGTCCGCGATGGCCGCCGGCTTCCAGCCCCTGAGCGATCACCGCATCGACGCCGCGTTCCTGCAGCCAGAGCGCCTCGTCCAGCGTGGTGGCGCTGGAGAGAATCTTCGCGCCGCTGCGCCGGACTCGCTCCAGCAGGTCCGGCTGCGGCAGGCCGAAATGGAAGCTGACCACCGCCGGGCGAAATTCTTCTACCAGTGCGGCGGCCTCGTCGTTGAACGGCAGGCGCCCGGGCCCGCCGGCAATGCTCTCCGGGTCCACACTCAGCTCGGCATAGTAGGGCGCCAGTGCTTCGCGCCATCCTGCCTCGCGCTCTGCATCCGGTTGCGGCGGTACGTGGCTGAAGAAGTTGAGGTTGAACGGCCGATCGGTGAGCTCGCGCATCGCCTGCAGCGCCTGGCGCAGGGCGGCGGGTGTGAGCATGGCGCAGGGAATCGAGCCAAGGCCGCCAGCTTCGCATACGGCAGCAGCCAGACGGTGATCCTGCGAGCCGGCCATCGGCGCCTGGATCAGGGGCAGTTCGCTACCGAGCAGTTGCAGAGACATGGCGGGTTCTCGCTATCCAGGGAGATGCGCAGCCTAGGCCGTAAAGGTGCGAAGGGGCAAGCCGCAATGCCAGGCGCCGGCCTGTTAAACTGCGCGCCTGATTCGAGGACTCGCACATGAACTACCGCCACGCCTTCCAT
Source organism: Pseudomonas sp. KB-10 (assembly GCF_018221585.1). NCBI lineage: Bacteria > Pseudomonadati > Pseudomonadota > Gammaproteobacteria > Pseudomonadales > Pseudomonadaceae > Pseudomonas > Pseudomonas sp. KB-10. The sequence continues at coordinate 269,598 of NZ_QYYB01000001.1, read as the reverse complement.
GCCGGCAATCACGCCGACGTGCTCAAGCATCTGGTACTGACCCGCCTGCTCGCCCTGCTGTCGAAAAAAGAGGCGCCGTTCGCCTATCTGGACAGCCACGCCGGCCTCGGCCTCTACGATCTGCAGGGCGATGCGGCCAGCCGCACCGGCGAGTACCTGGAAGGCATCGGCCGCCTCTGGCAGGCCACGCAGCTGCCGGATGCGGTGGAAGCCTATCTGGAGGTGGTGCGGGCGATGAACCCGGATGGCGAGCTGCGTTACTACCCCGGTTCGCCGGAGCTGGCGCGCCTGCTCAGCCGTGAGCAGGATCGTCTGCAGCTCAACGAGAAACACCCCGAGGACGGCCGCCTGCTCAAGGACAACATGCGCGGCGACCGTCGCGTTGCCGTGCACCTGGGCGAGGGCTGGCTGGTGCCGCGGGCGCTGATGCCGACCCGCGAGAAGCGCGTGCTGCTGCTGATCGACCCGCCTTTCGAAAAGACCGACGAGCTGCAGCGCTGCGTCGAAGCGCTGAATGAGGCACATGGGCGCATGCGTCAGGCCATCGTGGCGATCTGGTATCCGATCAAGGACGAGCGCCAGCTGGCGCGCTTCTACCGCGATTTGCAAAAAAGTGCCGCACCGAAGCTGCTGCGGGCCGAACTTTATGTGCATGCCCCGGACGACGCCACGCGCCTGAGCGGTTCCGGCCTGGTGATCAGCAACCCACCTTGGGGGTTGGAAGACGAGCTCAAGCAACTGCTGCCCTGGCTGGCCGACGCGCTCGGGCAGAGCCAGGGTGGCTGGCGTTTGGATTGGCTGATAGAAGAAGCCGCAAGCGGCAAGCCATAAGCTGCAAGCGAGCCGCACACTGCTCTTGCCTGCAGCGCGTAGCCCGGATGCAATCCGGGAGCCGTGGCCCCCGATCCCCGGATTGCATCCGGGCTACAAGGGGGTCAAGCAGGCTTGTGATTGGGCTCGATGTGATAGCTCAGGTTGCGCCTCGGGCTGAGGTATTCCAGCACCTCCAGCGGTAGCTGCGAAGGACGCAGGCTGCGGGCGATAGCCAGTTTCGGCTCCTGCACGAGGTCGAGGATCAGGGCTTCCTCCTTGGCGACCTCGGCGTCGTAGACAATCAGCGTGGGCTTGAGCGCCTGACTCGGGTTCATGCCCAGCACCAGCGCATAGCGCTCGTCCTCCAGCTGCACCAGGCTGCCCGGCGGGTAGATGCCCATGACCCGGATGAAGGCCTTCAATGCCACCTCGTCGAAGTGCTCGCGCTGCTGCTTGAACATCAGCGCCAGGGCCTCGTGCGGGCTCAGCGCCTGGCGCGGGTCGAGCGGGTTGCACAGGCCGTCGAAGTGGTTGGTGATTGCCACAAGGCGGCTCAGGCGGCCGATAGCGGCTTCGCGCAGGCCACGCGGGTAGCCGCTGCCGTCACAGTGTTCGTGGTGCTCATGGATGATGCGCAGCACCTCGTCATCGAGCATCAGCTTCTGCCCCATGCGCACGCCGAACTCGGTGTGCATCTGCAGCAGTTGCTGCTCCGGGCGCGTCAGGGGCTCGGGCTTGAGCAGCACCCTGCTTGGCACTTCCAGCTTGCCGATATCGTGCAGCAGCGCGCCGAGGCCGAGGCTATGACAGGCCTCACTGTCGAGCCCGAGCTGGCGCCCGAGCAGCAGGGACAGCACGGTGACGTTGAGTGCGTGAAAGTAGCTGTCCTCGGCGGCCTTGCCGGTAATGCTGTGCAGCACCACACCCGGGGCGCCGAGCAGCGTCTCGACCATCTCGCCGACAATGGCGCCGGCCTGGCGCATCGCGTCTTCCGGGCGGCTGCGCAGGGTCTGGTTAAGAGCCTTGATGCGCTGGCTGGCTTCGAGGAAGCGGCGGTCTACATCGGCCAGGCGGCTGCGCAGCTGGCGCAGTTTCTGCGCGCGCGCCTGACGCTCCTGTGCTTGCGGATCGAAGGGCAGTTCGGTGAGGGCGGGCGCCGGTGCGTCTTCGGCGAGCGCCAGAGGCGGGCAATCGCTACGCGCCGGGTCATAACGCAGCTGCTTGAGGTTCAGGGCGCGCAGGGCGCGAATCTGCGCCTCATCCTTGATCTTGAAGTTGCTGAAGGCGAAATCGTGCTCCCACCAGCTCAGGTCGAGTTGGACGTAGAGGCCGACGCATAGCTGATCAGGCGTGATGTAGGGCGCAGTGGCAGACATGCCGGGCTCGTCCAATGATGGCTGATTGCCCCGAATTCTAGTCCGGCCGAGTGCGTGATGGCAGCAGTTCTTCCGCTCAGGCCATCACATCGATGCTGTTGCCCAGGTGAGGCGGATTGCTGGGGGCGCTGACCGGCGCAGCGGCCTGCACCAGTCCGGTGATATTGGCAGCCTGCAGTTCCAGCGTCTTGCGCAGCAGCAGAAGCGACATCTGAGCGGAAATTTGCGCCGATGCCTGACTCGATACCTGGCTGGAAATGCTGCTCAGCTCCACGACCCTTAACCCTTATTCAAGACTCTGGGGGTAGACATACGCCTGTTCCGCCCAGGCCGCAATAGCCATTGGGGTTCTTCGCCAGGTATTGCTGGTGATAGGTCTCGGCATAGTAAAAGGTCGGCGCCTCGAGAATTTCGGTGGTGATGCTGCCCAGGCCGGCCTTGTCCAGCTCGGCCTGGAAGCGTGCCTGACTGGCTTTGGCTGCGCTCAGTTGAGCCTCGTCCTGGCAGTAGATCGCCGAGCGGTACTGGGTGCCCTGGTCATTGCCCTGACGCATGCCCTGAGTCGGGTTGTGTGCCTCCCAGAATACCTTGAGCAACGCCTCGAAGCTGGTCTGCTTGGGATCGAACAGCACCAGCACCACCTCGGTATGCCCGGTCAGGCCGGAGCAGACCTCCTCGTAGGTGGGGTTGGGGGTAAAGCCGCCGGCGTAGCCGACCGCCGTGCTGAACACGCCCGGCTGCTGCCAGAAGCGCCGCTCGGCACCCCAGAAGCAGCCCAGGCCGAACACCGCCTGCTGCAGGCCGGCGGGGAAGGGCGGTTTGATCGGGTTACCGTTGACATAGTGGGTGTCAGCCACCGGCAGCGGCTCGGCACGCCCGGGCAGAGCCTGCTCGGCAGTCGGAAGGGCGTTTTTGTTGACGAGAATCTGGGAGCGCAGAACCATGGCGGTCTCCTGAAAAGTCATTGGGGTTTGGACTACGCGCGGTGCCGCGTATTACGTCCGCTGGTCGGCCTGGGGCCTGCAGGGATAGCGGCGCAGGCTGTCGATCAGCTCGCGGCCGGAAATCGGTTTGTCGAACAGGTAGCCCTGGCCGACGTCGCAGCGCTGGCGACGCAGGAAGGCGAGTTGTGCGCCGGTTTCGATGCCTTCGGCGACCACCTTGAGCTTGAGGTTGTGCGCCATGGCAATCACCGCTGAGGTGATCTCCATATCGTCCTGATTGTCAGGGATGTCCTTGATGAAGCTGCGATCGATCTTGATCACGTCGATGGGGAATTTCTTCAGATAGCTGAGCGAGGAATAACCGGTGCCGAAGTCGTCCATGGCCAGGGTCAGGCCCAGGCTCTTGAGGCGACCAAGCTGGTGGCGGGTGTCATCGGTGGCCTCCAGCAGCAGGCTCTCGGTCAGCTCCAGCTCCAGCAGGCGCGGGTCGAGCTGCTCTTCGTGCAGGATGGCGGCGATGGAGCCGACCAGGTCCGGGTCGGAGAACTGCTTGGGCGACAGGTTGATCGCCACCTGCAGCTCACCCAGGCCGATGGCGGCGATCTGCTTGATCATGCGGCAGGCCTGGCGAACCACCCACTTGCCAATGGGGATGATCAGGCCGGTTTCCTCGGCCACGCCGATGAACTGGTCAGGGCGGATCATGCCCTTCTCCGGATGCTGCCAGCGCAGCAGGGCTTCCATGCCCAGCAGTTGACCGCTCTTGAGGCACAGCTTGGGCTGATAGAAGACTTCCAGCTCGTTCTGGGTCAGGGCGCGGCGCAGGTTGTTCTCGACGAACAGCTTGTAGTTGGCTTCGGCGTTGAGCGCTTCGGTGAACAGTTGCACCTGATGCTTGCCGTTGGCCTTGGCCTTGTGCAGGGCGAGGCCGGCGTGCTTCATCAGGGTCTGCGGGTCGTCGCCGTGTTCCGGGGCGACGGCCAGGCCCACCGAGCCAGTGATGCTGATCAGCTGGTTGTCGACGAACAGCGGTTTGTCCAGGGTCTGCAGCACCTGATGGGCGACGCGCAGGCCGCTGTCCTGATCGCAGCCATCGAGCAGGATGGCGAATTCGTTACTGGCGAAGCGCGCCAGTGTGCCCTTGGCGCCGAGGCTGTTGCGCAAGCGCCGGGCCAGCGCCGAGAGCAGCTTGTCACCGGTCTGGTGGCCAAGACTGTCGTTGATGCGTTTGAAGTTGTCGATGTCCACCAGCAGCAGCCCCAGCGATTTCTGGGTATTGCGCGCAAAACGCTCTTCCAGGCTGCGGATGAAGGAAGGGCGGTTACCCAGGTTGGTCAGATTGTCGGTATAGGCCAGGCGCTCGATGCGTTGCTGCGCCAGCTTGGCCTCGGTGATGTCTTCGTAGATGCCGATGTAGTGAGTCAGCTCACCATCGTCGCCGTACACCTTGGAGATTGACAGGTGGCCCCAGTAGGGCTCCTGATTCTTGCGGCGGCTGCGAAACTCGCCCTGCCAGCTGCTGTGCTCGGCCAGGCTCGAGTCGGTATCGAACAGCAGATCGCTGAGGTTGGCCAGGGCCGGCAGTTCCGACAGGCGGTGGCCGCAGACCTCGTCGCTGCTGTACAGGGTGATGGCGGTGAAGCTGGGGTTGACGTACTCCACCCGGCCGTCGCGGTCGACCAGCAGGAAGGCGCTGGCGCTCTGCTCGACGGCGCGCTGGAACAGGTACAGCGCATGGGTAACCGAGCGCTTCTCCTGATTGATCAGCACCTGAGCGAACTGATCGGCCAGCTCACCGGCGAAGGCGATCTCGTCGGCCTGCCAGATACGCTTGGGGCCGATGTGTTCAAGGCAGAGAATGCCCACCACTTCGCCTTCGATACGAATGCTGGCGTCGAGCATCGAGGTGATGCCCAGCGGCTCCAGGTAGCCGGGAGCCAGCTCGCGGGTGCGCAGATCGTGTTGCGCGTCGTGAGCGTCAATCGCACGGCCGCTGTGCAGGGCTTCGAGGTAGTGCGGAAAGTTGAGCGCATCGATCGAGGGTAACTGCTCGTGGCGGTCCAGATCGCGGCGGTACAGCGACACGGAGTCGAGGCTCTGGTTGCCCAGGCGCCAGATTCCTGCACGGGCTACACCATACACCTCGCAGGCCGCCTGCGTGATGAGTTCGGCCGCCTCCTGCTGCGGATCGCTGGAGCCATAGCGTTGGCGCGCCAGGCGCACGATCAACTGCTGTTGGGTATGCGAGCGGGCCAGGTGTTGCAGGTGATTGTCCTGGGTGCGCTGGTACTGTTGCAGCGAGTTACGCAGGTGCTGATTCTGCGTGTGCAGTTCCAGCTCGCCAGGGGGAAAGGCATCGAGGCTGTCATTGGCGATCAGCAGATAGCCACGTAACAGCTGGCGATTGCGCTGTTTGAAGGGTTCGCCGATCTCCAGCAGGTTCAGCGCCCCTTGTGGCGTATGCAGGGTATAGCGCACCAGATAATGCGCGCCCTGGACCAGCTGCTGCTGAATGGCGTCGTGCAGCCGATAGCGCGCTTCCGGCTCCATCAGGCTGGCGTAGGGCGCATCCACCAGTGCGCAAAGATCGGCGGCACTGATGCCGAGTTTGCGCTCACAGGCCGGATCGAGAAATAGCAGCGCCCAGCTTGGCTCGTTCAAGCGCTCGAAACGCAACATGCCGAGCCGCGAGGGCACTGGCAACTGCGTCACAACCTCGGCTGCCGGACGGGTGCCGGCATCGGGATGGCTTTTCATTGGGCGTTGGGCTTCCAGTATGCTGACCAGGCGAGGCTTCCGTTCTCTGCACAGAGCCGCTGCTGCCAAGGCACAGCGGCGCGGACGGAGGCTAGGGCTCAGGCCTACTTCACTATAGCGTTCGGCAAGGGTGCATCATGCAAGCAAGACTGACAAGGAAACTGATGGCCATGCTGTTGGCAACAGCGCTTTCCGCTGGTGTGCCCATGCTGGCCGGGGCCGATGACGAGGGCGCACTGCAGGGCGCTGAACAGGCAGCTTTTCTGAACCAACTCAAACGCCTCTATCTGACGGACAACGAACGCCAGGCGCTGCTGACACACAACAACGCCCTGCTCGAAACCTACGCCCTGCGGGCCGCCTACCAGGTTGGCCAGGCGCAGCGGCAGGACCTGCTGTACCGCTTCGCTGTCAACGACGCCGGCGAACTGATCCTGCGTGAGGAGAGTCGCGGCACGCAGGGCATCGCCATCTCCGTGCGCAATCAGCGTGTTCCGGTGTTCGGCATCGATCCGTTCATCCGCTACGAATGTCCGACCGGCGGTATCCGCTGCGTGCTACTCAATCCGGTCGATGGCAGCGAATTGCTGAGTATCGTGCGTGACCACCAGGGCGCGGCTGAACTGGCCAGGGCGTTGAGCTTTCTGATTCGCAACGTGCAAAAGGGCTGACCTTGCCTGCCGTCATCACAGCGGCAGCAGGAACATGGCCTTGGCCAGGAACAGGATCGTCAGCATCTGCAGCAATACGCTCAGGTGAATGCGTCGCGAGTATGTTGGTGTCATACGGCCGCTGCGCATCAGAAAAACCACCAGCAAAAAATGCCCGAGGATGCTCAAGGCCAGGGTTATCTTCAGGCTGAGCAGGATGCCGAAGCTGCTGGCCAAGGGTGCATGCAGCGCCGCTCGGTAGTGCCAGGCCAGGCCCAGGCCGGCACCGTAGAGCACCAGTACCACCCAATGCATGACCTGCCGCGCCCGCTGTCCAAGTGCGCGCGAGAAGCCCGCCTTGGCCTCGTTCGGAAGCGCCCGTGTGGCGCGGCTGAGGATCATCACTTCGAAGAATACGCTGCCGATGAAGAAGGTGGCGGCAGCCAGGTGGGCGAACTTCAGAAACAGATAGAGCATGGGGAATGCGCCGGATCGATATCGATGGCTCGATCATGGCGGCTGCAGCGGTAAATGCCATGACCGGGATCAAGTCAGCCGTGGCTTGGTCGGGGCGAAAAAAAACCCCACCCAGATTGGGCGGGGTTGAGGATGCGAGCGTGGCGTGCTCGAAAGGATTTACAGCAGGATGGTGCGAATGTCCGCCAACAGCTGCGACAGGCGCTGAGTGAAGCGGGCAGCGGCTGCGCCATTGATCACGCGGTGATCGTAGGATAGCGACAGCGGCAGCATCAGCTTGGGCTGGAAGGCCTTGCCGTCCCACACCGGCTGCATGGTGGCCTTGCTCACACCGAGGATCGCCACTTCCGGCGCGTTGACGATCGGCGTGAAGCCGGTACCGCCAATGTGGCCGAGGCTGGAGATGGTGAAGCAGGCGCCCTGCATGTCATCAGCCGAGAGCTTCTTCTTGCGCGCCTTGTCGGCCAGCTCGGCCGCTTCGCCCGCCAGTTGCAGCAGGCTCTTCTGATCGACGTTCTTGATCACCGGCACCAGCAGGCCGTCCGGCGTATCGACGGCGAAGCCGATGTGCACGTACTTCTTGCGGATGATCGCCTTGCCGCTCGGGGCCAGCGAACTGTTGAAGTCCGGCAGCTCCTTGAGCAGGTGGGCACAGGCCTTGAGCAGCAGCGGCAGCACGGTCAGCTTGACGCCGGCCTTTTCCGCCACGGCCTTCTGCGCGACGCGGAAGGCTTCCAGGTCGGTGATGTCGGCCGAGTCGAACTGGGTCACGTGCGGTACGTTGAGCCAGCTGCGGTGCAGGTTGGCGGCGCCGACCTGCATCAGGCGGGTCATCGCCACTTCTTCGATTTCACCGAACTTGCTGAAGTCCACGGCCGGGATCGGCGGAATGCCGGCGCCGCCGGTAGCGGCTGCAGCAGTCGCCTGCGGTGCGGCCTTGGCCTTTTGCATCATCGCCTTGACGTAAGCCTGCACGTCTTCCTTGAGGATGCGGCCTTTCGGGCCGGTGCCGGCGATATCCGCCAGCTCCACGCCGAAGTCGCGGGCCAGCTGGCGCACGGCCGGGCCGGCATGCACCTTGGCGCCATCGCGCTTGGGCGCGTTGGCCACTTCGGCGGCGGCAGCCGACAGCGAGGCGATGGCGCGCACTTCGGCGGCCACTTCCGGCGCTGCACCTTCCGGTACGCGGTGCACTTCCTGGCTGGCCGCTGCCGGAGCGGCAGCAGGCGCTGCGCCGGCTACCTTGAGCTTGAGGATCAGGTCGCCGGTGCCGATTTCGTCATCCAGTTTGACCAGCACTTCTTCCACCACGCCGGCAGCCGGCGAGGGGATCTCCATGGAGGCCTTGTCGGATTCCAGGGTCAGCAGGCTCTGGTCGGCTTCGATGCTGTCGCCGGCCTTGACCATGATCTCGATGACCTTGCCCTTGGCACTGGAGCCGATGTCCGGCACGTGCACGTCCTGCACGCTGCTGCCGCTCGCTGCGGCGGCCGGTGCAAGGGCTGCGGCGGGTGCGGCAGCTTGTGCAGGTGCGGCAGCCGGAGCCTGCGCAGGGGCTGCCGGCGCGGCACCTTCGACTTTCAGCTTGAGGATCAGGTCGCCGGTGCCGATTTCGTCATCCAGCTTGACCAGCACTTCTTCCACCACGCCGGCAGCCGGCGCGGGGATTTCCATGGAGGCCTTGTCGGATTCCAGGGTCAGCAGGCTCTGGTCGGCTTCGATGCGGTCGCCGACCTTGACCATGATCTCGATGACCTTGCCCTTGGCGCTGGAGCCGATGTCCGGCACGTGCACGTCCTGCACGCTGCTGCCGCTCGCTGCGGCGGCGGGCGCGGCTGCCGGAGCGGCCGCTTTAGGGGCTTCGGCAGGCGCAGCCTCGGCTTTTGGTGCGGGCGCCGCTTCAGCGGCACCTTCGACTTCCAGCACCAGCAGCTCGTCGCCTTCCTTAAGGCGGTCGCCGATCTTGACCTTCAGTTCCTTGACCACGCCGGCCTTGGGCGAGGGTACTTCCATGGAGGCCTTGTCGGACTCCAGAGTCAGTACGCTCTGGTCGGCCTCGATGCGGTCGCCGACCTTGACCAGCAGTTCAATGACCTCGCCTTCACCGCCGAGGTCGGGTACGCGAATCAACTCACTCATCGCTACGCTCCTTAGCAGTCCAGGGGGTTGGCTTTGTCGGCGTCGATGCCGAACTTGGTGATGGCATCAGCCAGCACCTTGGCTTCGATCTCGCCACGGTCTACCAGGGCTTCCAGCGCGGCCAGCACGACCCAGTTGCGATCCACTTCGAAGAAGTGACGCAGCTGCTTGCGGCTGTCGCTGCGGCCGAAGCCGTCGGTGCCCAGCACCTTGTATTCCTTGCTCGGTACCCACTGACGAACCTGTTCGGCGAACAGCTTCATGTAGTCGGTGGAAGCGATGACCGGGCCCTTGCGACCGCCCAGGCACTGCTCGATGTAGGTCTGCTGCGGCTTCTGGCCCGGGTGCAGGCGGTTGCGGCGCTCCACGGCCAGGCCGTCGCGACGCAATTCGTTGAAGCTGGTGACGCTCCAGACATCGGCAGCGATGTTGTAGTCGTCGCGCAGGATCTTCGCCGCTTCACGAACTTCGCGCAGGATGGTGCCGGAACCCAGCAGCTGCACGTGGTGCGCGGCTTCCTTCTTGTCTTCCTCGAGCAGGTACATGCCCTTGATGATGCCGTCTTCCACGCCTTCCGGCATGGCCGGCTGCTGGTACGACTCGTTCATCACGGTGATGTAGTAGAAGATGTCCTGCTGCTCTTCGGCCATCTGGCGAATGCCTTCGCGGATGATCACGGCGAGCTCGTAGCCATAGGTCGGGTCGTAGGTGCGGCAGTTGGGGATGGTCGCTGCCAGCATGTGGCTGTGGCCGTCTTCGTGCTGCAGGCCTTCACCGTTGAGGGTGGTACGGCCGGCGGTACCGCCTACCAGGAAGCCACGGGTGCGGCTGTCGCCAGCGGCCCAGGCCAGGTCGCCGATGCGCTGGAAGCCGAACATCGAGTAGAAGATGTAGAACGGCAGCATCGGCTGGTTGTGGCAGGAGTACGAAGTACCCGCGGCGATGAAGGAGCTCATGGCGCCGGCTTCGTTGATGCCTTCCTCGAGGATCTGACCTTTCTTGTCCTCTTTGTAGAACATCACCTGGTCTTTATCGACCGGCTCGTACAGCTGGCCGACCGAGGAGTAGATGCCGAGCTGACGGAACATGCCTTCCATACCGAAGGTACGGGCTTCGTCCGGGATGATCGGGACGATACGCTGGCCGAGTTCCTTGTCCTTGACCAGCTGCGCGAGGATACGCACGAAGGCCATGGTGGTGGAGATTTCGCGGTCGCCCGAGCCGTCGAGGATGGCCTTGAGGGTATCCAGCGGCGGGGTGGGGATGCTGAAGCTCTTCTGCCGACGCTGCGGGACGAAGCCGCCCAGCGCGTTGCGGCGCTCGTGCAGGTACTTGTACTCGGGGCTGCCCGGCTCCGGGCGCACGAACGGCAGGTTTTCCAGGTCCTCGTCCTTGACCGGAATGTCGAAGCGGTCGCGGAACTGACGCAGGCTGTCGACATCGACCTTCTTGGTGTTGTGCGCGGTGTTCTTCGCTTCACCGGCGCCGGTACCGTAGCCCTTGATGGTCTTGGCCAGGATCACGGTCGGCTGGCCGCTGTGGTTCACGGCCTGGTGGTAGGCCGCGTAGACTTTGTACGGGTCGTGGCCGCCACGGTTGAGCTTCCAGATCTCGTCGTCGGAGAGGTCCTTGACCATCTCCTTGAGTTCCGGGCTGTTGAAGAAGTTTTCGCGAACGTAGGCGCCGTCTTTGGCCTTGTAGTTCTGGTATTCACCGTCGACCACTTCGTCCATGCGGCGCTGCAGGGCGCCGTCCTTGTCCTTGGCGAACAGCGGGTCCCAGAAGCGACCCCAGACCACCTTGTTGACGTTCCACTGGGCACCGCGGAACACGCCTTCGAGTTCCTGGATGATCTTGCCGTTGCCGCGTACCGGGCCGTCGAGGCGCTGCAGGTTGCAGTTGATGACGAAGATCAGGTTGTCCAGCTTCTCGCGGCCGGCCAGGGAGATGGCGCCGAGGGATTCCGGCTCGTCGCACTCGCCGTCGCCCATGAAGCACCAGACCTTCTGCTTGCCGGCCGGGATGAAGCCGCGCGCTTCCAGGTACTTCATGAAGCGGGCCTGGTAGATGGCCTGGATCGGGCCGAGACCCATGGATACGGTGGGGAACTGCCAGAAGTCCGGCATCAGCCAGGGGTGCGGGTAGGACGACAGACCCTTGCCGTCGACTTCGCGGCGGAAGTTCTTCATCTGGTCTTCGCTGATGCGGCCTTCCATGAAGGCGCGGGCGTAGACGCCAGGGCTCGCATGGCCCTGATAGAACACCAGGTCGCCGCCGTGTTCTTCGGTCGGGGCCTGGAAGAAGTAGTTGAAGCCGATGTCATACAGCGTCGCGGAGGAAGCGAAGCTGGAGATGTGGCCGCCCAGATCCGGGTCGTCCAGGTTGGTGCGCATCACCATGGCCAGCGCGTTCCAGCGCACCAGCGAGCGGATGCGGCGTTCCATGAACAGGTCGCCGGGCATGCGCGCTTCGTGGGTAACCGGGATGGTGTTGCGGTACGGCGTGGTGATGGCGTAGGGCAGTTGCGCACCGCTACGGGTGGCCAGCTCGCCCAGACGGGTCATCAGGTAATGGGCTCGGTCTTCACCCTCACGGTCGAGGACGGATTCAAGGGCGTCCAGCCATTCCTGGGTTTCGATCGGATCGAGGTCTTGCATGGCTTGCTCCAGGGCGGAAAGGCTTCCAGAATCGGAGGCCAGTTGGGTCTCGCCGGCTTTTTGAGCGGGCGAGTTGAAATTCTTGGATTTACCGGGGGTAGGGCCGGCTGCATGTAGTTTTACTACATTTCGACGCCGGATTCAGCCCTCTGGATACAATTCTTTCGTAGTAAAACTACAATCCGCGGCGCCGCCGGCCGCGTGTGCCTTGAGCCAGCGGGGTTCCGGGTGCCTGCACGGTGCGTCCGGCAGTCCGCGAAAAGGATAGACCATGAGCCTGCCGTTGCTGGTCGATTTGCCACCCTCCCTGATCTCACTCGCCGAGCGAGCCGAACAATCACTACAAGCAGCGCTGGTCGAGCATGAAGGCCTGGCCGAAAGCGTTGCCGTCTGGCCGCAGGCGCGGCTCACGACCTGGCGACAGGTGTCGGCGCTGAGCGACTTCGTAGCCGAGCAGGCTCGGCGTGATCCGCAGATGTTCGTCGCGCTGGCCGAATCAGGTGAGCTGGAGCGCAGCCTGGCGCCAGGTGAACTGCGTCAGCAGTTGGAGGCGCAGTTGGCCGAGTGTGCCGACGAAGAGGCGCTGGGTCGTTGTCTGCGGCGTTTCCGCAACCGGCAGCAGTTGCGCATCATCTGGCGCGACTTCAGCCGCCAGGCGGCGCTGGCCGAGACCTGCCGCGATCTTTCCGATCTGGCTGACGCCTGCATCGATCTGGCCTATCACTGGTTGTACCCGCGCCACTGTATGCAGTTCGGTACGCCGATCGGGCGCCGCACTGGCCAGCCGCAGCATATGGTCATTCTCGGCATGGGCAAGCTCGGCGCGCATGAGCTCAATCTGTCTTCGGATATCGACCTGATCTTCGGCTATCCCGAGGGTGGCGAGACCGAGGGCGTCAAGCGCCCGCTGGACAATCAAGAGTTCTTCATTCGTCTGGGGCAGAAGCTGATCAAGGCGCTGGATGCGATCACCGTCGACGGGTTCGTGTTCCGCACCGACATGCGTCTGCGCCCCTATGGTTCCAGCGGTGCGCTGGTGTTCAGCTTCAATGCGCTGGAGCAGTACTACCAGGACCAGGGGCGCGACTGGGAGCGCTACGCGATGATCAAGGCGCGCGTGGTCGGTGGCGACCAGAGGGCGGGCGCCGAGCTGCTGGAGATGCTGCGGCCCTTCGTCTATCGCCGGTATCTGGACTTCTCGGCCATCGAGGCGCTGCGCGCGATGAAGCTGCTGATCCAGCAGGAAGTGCGGCGCAAGGGTATGAGCGAGAACATCAAGCTTGGCGCGGGTGGTATCCGCGAGATCGAGTTCATCGCCCAGGCGTTCCAGCTGATTCACGGTGGGCGCGACCTCAGTCTGCAGCAGCGGCCGCTGCTCAAGGTGTTGGCGACTCTGGAGGGGCAGGACTATCTGCCGCCGGCGGTGGTTGCGGAGATGAGGGAAGGTTACGAGTTTCTGCGTTATGCCGAGCATGCCCTGCAGGGCATCGGTGACCGGCAGACGCAAATGCTGCCGGCCGATCCACAGGATCAGGCGCGCGTGGCAGCGATCATGGGCTTTGCCGACTGGGCGAGCTTTCACGAGCGCCTGATGCATTGGCGTGGCCGCATCGAATGGCATTTTCAGCAGGTAATCGCCGACCCCGACGAGGATGAGTCGCAGGCCGGCGAGGCGATAGTCGGCGCCGAATGGCTGGCGTTATGGCAGGGCGCGCTGGATGACGAGGCGGCCCAGCAGCAGCTGCAGGAGGCCGGTTTTGCCGAGGCCGTCACGGCCAGTCGGCGTCTCGCCGACCTGCGCAATGGGCCGCAGGTGCGCGCCATGCAGCGCCTGGGGCGCGAGCGACTGGACGCCTTCATTCCGCGTCTGCTGGCGCAGACGGTAGAGCACGCGGCGCCGGACCTGGTGCTCGAGCGGGTGCTGCCGCTGGTGGAAAAGGTCGCGCGACGTTCGGCCTATCTGGTGCTTTTGAGCGAAAACCCGGGGGCGCTGGAGCGACTGATCACGCTCTGCGCCGCCAGCCCCTGGATCGCCGAGCAGATCGCCCGCTACCCGCTGTTGCTCGATGAGCTGCTCAACGAGGGGCGCCTCTATTCGCCGCCACTGGCGCCGGAATTGGCAGCCGAGCTGCGCGAACGGCTGATCCGTATTCCCGAAGAGGACCTGGAGCAGCAGATGGAGGCGCTGCGTCATTTCAAGCTGGCCCACAGTCTGCGCGTGGCCGCCTCGGAGATCGCCGGCACGCTGCCCTTGATGAAAGTCTCGGACTACCTGACCTGGCTGGCCGAGGCGATACTCGATCAGGTCCTGGCGCTGGCCTGGCAGCACACGGTGCAGCGCCATGGTCGGCCGCTGCGTGCCGATGGCACGCCGTGCGACCCGGATTTCATCATCGTCGGTTACGGCAAGGTCGGCGGCCTGGAGTTCGGTCATGGCTCCGATCTCGATCTGGTGTTCATCCATGGCGGCGACCCGCAGGCCGAGACCGATGGCGCCAAGCCCATCGACGGCGCGCAGTTCTTCACCCGCCTGGGGCAGCGCATCATCCATTTGCTGACCACTCAGACTACTTCCGGCGCGCTGTACGAGGTGGATATGCGTCTGCGCCCATCGGGCGCTGCCGGGCTCCTGGTCAGTTCGCTCGGCGCCTTCCAGCGCTATCAGGAAAACGAGGCCTGGACCTGGGAGCATCAGGCGCTGGTGCGCGCGCGGGTGCTGGTGGGCTGTTCACGGCTGGCCGGCGACTTCGCCCGCGTGCGCGCCGAGGTGCTGGGGCGCCAGCGCGATATCGAGGCGCTGCGCGTCGAGGTCAGCGAGATGCGGGCGAAGATGCGCGACAACCTGGGCAACAAAAACACCGCGGCCGGAACGGCGCCGAACGCCTTCGAGGCCACGTCCTCCTTCGATCTGAAGCAGGACGCCGGTGGTATCGTCGATATCGAATTTATGGTGCAATACGCGGCTCTGGCCTGGTCGTGGCAGCACCCGCAGCTACTCGAGTTCACCGATAACATCCGCATTCTGGAAGGTCTGGAGCGGGTCGGTCTGATGGGCGCCGAGGATGCCGCTTTGCTGCGTGAGGTCTACAAGAATTACCGCTCGGCCGCCCATCGCCAGGCGCTGCAGAAGCAGCCCGGGGTGGTGCCGGGGGATCAGTTCCAGGATGAGCGACGCGCTGTGATGCGCCTGTGGCGCGAACTGGGGCTGAGTTGAATGACGGGGCTGCGGCCCCATCTTATTGTTCGAACCGTGAAGCGAATTTGAGGAGCAGGCAAGATGTCGATGTCCGACCGTGATGGCGTGATCTGGTACGACGGCAAACTGGTGCCGTGGCGCGAAGCCAACACCCATGTGCTGACCCACACCCTGCACTACGGCATGGGCGTGTTCGAAGGTGTGCGTGCCTACAACACTCCGGACGGCACCGCGATCTTCCGCCTGCAGGCGCACACCGATCGCCTGTTCGACTCCGCGCACATCTTCAACATGCAGATTCCTTTCTCCAAGGAAGAGATCAACGAAGCGCAGCGCGCTGCTGTGCGCGAGAACGGCCTGGAAAGCGCCTACCTGCGCCCGATGGTGTTCTTCGGTAGCGAAGGCATGGGCCTGCGCGCCGCCGGCCTGAAGGTGCACGTGATCGTCGCCGCCTGGCACTGGGGCGCCTACATGGGCGAAGAGGCACTGGAGGCCGGCATCAAGGTGCGCACCAGTTCCTACACCCGCCACCACGTCAACATCGCCATGACCCGCGCCAAGGCCAACGGCAACTACATCAACTCGATGCTGGCCCTGCAGGAAGCCATCTCCGGCGGCGCCGACGAGGCCATGCTGCTGGACCCGGAAGGCTACGTGGCCGAGGGCTCGGGCGAGAACATCTTCCTGGTCAAGGATGGCGTGGTGTACACCCCGGAAGTGACCTCCTGCCTCAACGGCATCACCCGCAGCACCGTGCTGACCCTGGCCGAAGAGCACGGCATCAAGGTGGTCGAGAAGCGCATCACCCGTGACGAGGTGTATATCGCCGACGAGGCCTTCTTCACCGGCACCGCCGCTGAAGTCACGCCGATCCGCGAAGTCGATGGCCGCAAGATCGGCGCCGGTCGCCGTGGCCCGGTGACCGAGAAGCTGCAGAAGGCCTACTTCGACCTGGTCACCGGCAAGACCAGCGGCCACGCCGAATGGCGTACGCTGGTTAAATAAGCGCTTGCTCGAAGGCTCGACGGGGAGGCGAAAGCCTCCCCGGTCGTTTCTGGAAAGACTATGAAGATACTTATCGTTGGGCCAAGCTGGGTGGGCGACATGGTAATGGCGCAGACGCTGTTCCAGTGCCTGAAACAGCGCCACCCTGCGTGCGAGATCGACGTGCTGGCGCCGGACTGGAGCCGGCCGATCCTCGAGCGCATGCCCGAAGTGCGCGCCGCGCTCAGTCTGCCGCTCGGCCATGGCGTCCTCGATCTGGCCACGCGCCGGCGTATCGGCAAGTCGCTGGCCGGTCAGTACGATCAGGCCATCCTGCTGCCCAACTCGCTCAAATCCGCCCTGGTGCCCTGGTTTGCCGGCATTCCCAAGCGCACCGGCTGGAAGGGCGAGATGCGCTATGGCCTGCTCAACGATATCCGCACGCTGGACAAAGAACGCTACCCGCTGATGATCGAGCGTTTCATGGCGCTGGCCTATGAGCCCGGTGCTCTGTTGCCGCAGCCCTATCCGCAGCCGCGTTTGCAGATCGATGAATCGAGCCGTGACGCCGCTCTGAGCAAATTTGGCCTGCAGCTGGACCGTCCGGTGCTGGCGCTATGCCCCGGCGCCGAGTTCGGCGAGGCCAAGCGCTGGCCTGCCGAGCACTACGCCAAGGTCGCCGAAGTGAAGATCCGTGAGGGCTGGCAGGTCTGGCTATTCGGCTCGAAGAACGACCATGCCGGTGGTGAGGACATCCGCTTGCGCCTGATTCCGGGCCTGCGCGAGGAGGTCAGCAACCTGTCCGGACAGACCAGTCTGGCCGAGGCCATCGATCTGATGTCGGCGGCCACTGCCGTGGTGTCCAATGACTCGGGGCTGATGCACGTGGCGGCGGCACTGAATCGTCCGCTGGTAGCAGTTTATGGCTCCACTTCGCCGGGTTTTACCCCGCCGTTGGCCGATCAGGTCGAGATCGTTCGCCTGGGCCTGGAGTGCAGCCCCTGTTTCGAGCGTACCTGCCGCTTTGGTCACTACAACTGCCTGCGCGAACTCAAGCCACGGCCGGTGATCGAGGCGCTGGATCGGCTGGTCGGTGAGCCCCTGACCCTGGTCGAGGGCGACTGATTTGCGGGTGCTGATCATCAAGACCTCGTCGCTGGGCGACGTGGTGCATACCCTGCCGGCACTGACTGATGCTGCGCGTGCCATTCCCGGCATCCGCTTCGACTGGGTGGTGGAAGAAGGCTTCGCCGAGATTCCCGCCTGGCATCCGGCGGTGTCCCAGGTGATTCCGGTGGCCATCCGCCGCTGGCGCAAGCACCCGCTGCGCACCTGGCGCAGTGGCGAATGGGTGCGTTTCAAGCAGCGTCTGCGCGAAACCCGCTACGACCTGGTTATCGACGCCCAGGGCCTGCTCAAGAGCGCCTGGCTGGCGCGTTACGTGTCGGCGCCGGTGGCCGGTCTGGATCGCGATTCGGCGCGTGAGCCGCTGGCCAGTCGCTTCTATGATCGCCGCTATGCGGTACCCAAGGATCAGCACGCGCTGGAGCGCGTGCGCCAGTTGTTTGCCAAGGCTTTGGGTTATTCGCTGCCGTCCGGTAGCGGTGACTACGGCCTTAACCGTGCGGCGATGATGGACGCTACCGCGCAGCCTTACTTGGTGTTCCTGCATGGCACCACCTGGGCCAGCAAGCACTGGCCGGAAGCCGACTGGCGTGCGCTGGCCGAGCGTATGGACGAACTGGGCTGGGCCGTACGCCTGCCCTGGGGCAACGAGCACGAGAAGGCGCGTGCCGAGCGCATCGCTGCCGGCCTGACGCACGCCGCGGTGCTGCCGAAGCTGAACCTGGCCGGCGTAGCCAAGGTGATCGCCGGCGCCAGCGCCTGCGTCTCGGTCGACACCGGGCTCGGCCACTTGGCCGCGGCGCTGGATGTACCGAACATTTCCCTCTACGGCCCGACCCTGCCCGGCAAGGTGGGCGCCTACGGTCGTAGCCAGATTCACCTGTGTGCCAGCGGCCCGGGCGCCGGCAGCGGTGACCGTGACAAGCCCTGCTTCGATGGCCTCGGCGCCGAACGTGTCGGCCTGGAACTGGAGGCGCTGCTGCTGGCGCCTCCCGGCACCCTTTAAGGAGCGGCTATGCAACTGGCCTTCGTTCTCTACAAGTACTTCCCGTTCGGCGGGCTGCAGCGCGATTTCATGCGTATCGCCCTGGAATGCCAGGCGCGCGGTCATGCCATTCGCGTCTACACGCCGATCTGGGAAGGGGAAAACCCTGGCGGCTTCGACGTGCGCGTGGCGCCGGTGCGGGCACTGTTCAATCATCGCCGCAACGAGAAGTTCACGGCCTGGCTGCAAGCTGACCTGAAACGCGATCCGGTCGACCGGGTGATCGGCTTCAACAAGATGCCGGGCCTTGACGTGTACTACGCCGCCGACGGCTGTTTCGAGAACAAGGCGCAGACCCTGCGCAACCCGATCTATCGCCGCTGGGGCCGCTACAAGCATTTCGCCGATTACGAGCGTGCGGTGTTCGCGCCCGAATCTAAAACCGAGATCCTGATGATCTCCGAGGTGCAGCAGCCGCTGTTCATCAAACACTACAAGACGCCGCTGCAGCGTTTCCACCTGCTCCCGCCGGGCATCGCTCAGGACCGCCGCGCGCCGGCCAATGCAGCCGAGATTCGCGCCGAATTTCGCCGCGAGTTCAAGCTGAGTGATGATGACCTGCTGCTGGTGCAGATCGGTTCCGGCTTCAAGACCAAGGGCCTGGATCGCAGCCTCAAGGCGCTGGCGTCCTTGCCGCGCGAGCTGCGCAAGCGTACTCGGCTGATCGCCATCGGTCAGGACGATCCCAAACCCTTCCTGTTGCAGGTCAAGGCGCTGGGGCTGTCCGATCAGGTGCAAATCCTTAAGGGGCGCAGCGACATTCCGCGCTTTCTGCTCGGCGCCGATCTGCTGATCCATCCGGCCTACAACGAGAATACCGGCACCGTGCTGCTGGAAGCGCTGGTGTCCGGCCTGCCGGTGCTGGTCACCGATGTCTGCGGCTACGCCCACTACATCGCCGATGCCGATTGCGGCCGCGTTTTGCCCAGCCCGTTCGAGCAGGAGCAGCTCAACCGCACCCTGGCCGATATGCTCGCCGATCCCGAGCGCCGTGGCTTCTGGGGGCGCAACGGCCTGGCCTACGCCGACAGCGCCGACCTGTATTCGATGCCGAAGAAGGCTGCCGATGTGATTCTGGCGGCGCATCCGTGAGCATGCCGGCGGCTGGAGGTATCGACCAATCGGGCGCGCTTTCCTCGCTATGGGGCGATTTTGGTCGTTGCGACCGATTTGCTTCGTCCGCCGTATCCACCCCGAGGGCGCAGCTCCCACAAGGAGGCTTATGCAGTTGATTCTTGCTGAACCATTCAAGTCCTTATGGGCCGGCAAGGATGCCTTTGAAGAAGTCGAGAGCCTGCAGGGGCAGGTCTACCGTGAGCTCGAGGCGCGCCGAACGCTGCGTACCGAGGTGGACGGCAAAGGCTACTTCGTCAAGATTCATCGCGGGATTGGCTGGGGAGAAATTCTCAAGAATCTCGTTACAGTCCGCCTGCCGGTACTGGGCGCCGGTCAGGAATGGAAGGCCATCCAGCGTCTGAACGACGCCGGCGTGTCGACCATGACTGCAGTCGCCTACGGCGAGCATGGCAGCAATCCGGCACAGCAGCATTCCTTCATCATTACCGAGGAGCTGGCGCCTACTGTCGATCTGGAGCAGCTGACGCTGAACTGGCACGATCAGCCGCCGGCACCCGTATTGAAATGGGCACTTATCCGGCGCGTCGCGCAGATGACCGGACGCATGCATGCTGCCGGTGTTAACCACCGGGACTGTTACATCTGTCATTTTCTGTTGCACACCGACAAACCCTTCAACGCCGATGCTTTCCGACTGTCGGTGATCGATCTGCATCGGGCTCAAGTGCGTGATTCGGTGCCGCGACGTTGGCGCAACAAGGACCTGGCCGGGTTGTATTTCTCGGCGTTGGGTATCGGTTTGACCCAGCGTGATTTGCTGCGTTTTCTCAAGACATATTTCTGCACTATCGACAAGCGCCCGTTGCGCCAGATACTGCAGGACGAGGCCGCGTTGTTGCGCTGGTTGCAGCGCAAGGCCGACCGGCTGCGTTCGCGATATGTGCGCAAGTACGAAAAGGAGGGCGCCGCATGAGTCAGTGGCGTGTCACCGCCTTGACCACGCCCGAGGCGGCCAGGGCGTTCGCTTCGCTGGATGCGGTTTTCGCGTTGCAAGGCGAGGCCATCACCCACGACCCGCTATCGGACGTCATCCGCGTCGAGTTCGGTGGGTTGCGCTATTACGTCAAGCGCTACCATGGTGCCGGCAAGGGGATTAGACGCTTCCTCGGCCGACCAAGGGTCAAAGCCGAATGGCAGAACCTCAAGCACTTCGCCGCCTGGGGTATTCCCACTGCGCCCATTGCCGCTTATGGCCTGGAACGCAAGGGTACGGCTTTTCATCGTGGCGCGCTGATTACTCAGGAACTGGTCGGTACGACCGACATGTGGCGGCTCGCTTCCACGAAAGATGCGCGGTTGCGTGATCGGGCCTGGGTTGAAGATGTCAGCTGTCAGCTGGCTCGCTCCACGCGCATCCTGCATGATCATCATTTCGCCCATAACGACCTGAAATGGCGCAACTTGCTGATCGACGAGCATCGGCGCCTGTATTTCATCGACTGCCCGACTGGGGCGTTTTGGTGGGGGCCGTTTTTGCGCCGCCGCATCGTCAAGGACCTTGCCTGCCTCGACAAGGTGGCCAAATATCACCTGTCCCGCACTCAGCGTCTGCGCTTCTACCTGCAATATCGAGGTCGTGATCGCCTCAATGACAGCGACAAACAACGTATCAGCCAGATCGTGCGGTATTTCGAGGGAAGGGAATGAAGGACTTTATCGGCGCCGATGATCAGGCGCTGCTCGAACGTCATGGCCTGGCCAGTTTCGAGGCGCTCTGGTCGCTGGAACTGCATGCGGTCGATGAGCCCAACAAGGCGCCGCGGGGCGGCTGGAGCAGTGTTTATCGGCTCGATCTGGACGGCCGGGTTTACTACCTCAAGCGCCAGAGCAATTATCTTACGCGAAGCTTGGCGCGACCACTGGGCGAGCCAACGCTGGCGCGAGAGTTTCGTAACATTCGCCGTTACCAGCGGTTGGGTATTCCAGCCATGAGCGCCGCGTTTTATGCCGAGCGGCATATCGCTGGCGAGCGCAGGGCTGTGCTGCTGACCCATGCATTGGAGGGCTGGCAGGATCTCGACAGCTGGCTGCCAGGTTGGCGTCAGCTCGCGGACGAGCAGCGGCAAGCGATCGTCAGCGCCTGCGGCGCCCTGGCCCGGCGAGTACACGAAAAGGGGCAGCTGCATGGCTGTTTCTATCCCAAGCACATCTTTCTGCAGCCGCGGGAAGACGGCTTCGCGGCTCAACTGATCGATCTGGAGAAGACCCGGCCGCTGGTTCTTGGCGAGCGAGACAGGGTCAAGGATCTAGAGCCGCTGCTGCGTCGCACCAATTCCTGGAATGAGGCGGACCACGTAGGCTTCCTGACGGCCTATCTGGGCAGTGGAAAGGACGTGGATCACTGGTTGCAGCGTCTCACGGCGCGCTTGAAAGACAAGGCTCAACGCCCATGAAGCTGGCCCTCCTGAACGAGGCGGGACGAAGTCCCGCACTGCCTTTGCTGATCGACCTGCCAGGCGGTACCGCGCTCGAGCTGTGCAGTCTGCTGCGCGTGTTGCCCGGGCAGCGCTACGTGGGCCGTGCACAGTGGCAAGGGCGCAGTGTGCTCGCCAAGATACTGGTTGGCAGCAAGGCTGAACGGCATTTCGAGCGGGAGTTGCAGGGCGCGCATTTGCTGGCTGAGCAGGGGTTATGCACGCCGTTGCTGCTCGATCATGGCGTTGTTGCTGGCGAGGGTGGCTGGCTGCTGTTCGAGTTCCTGGATGTCGCCAGCAGCCTGGCGGATGAATGGCAGAGGGTCGCCGACGGGGCCTGGTTGAGCGATGCGCAGCAGCCGGTACTTGGCGAGGCTCTTGGTGTCATCGGCCAACTACATCGTCGCGGGCTTTGGCAGGAGGACCTGCACCTGGACAACCTGCTACGCCATGAGGGCCGCCTATACCTTATCGATGGTGGTGGCATACGTTCCGAGACGCCCGGACAGCCGCTTTCCCGTGATCGGGTGCTGGAGAACCTAGGGTTATTCTTCGCGCTGTTTCCCCGTGCTATCGATCACTTCATCGAAGAGCTTCTGGTGCATTATCTGCTGGCAAATGGCGAGCATGCGCTGCCGTTGGAGGCGTTGCTCAGGGCGGTGGCCAAGGCGCGAGGACTGCGCATGCATTCGTTCATGGCCAAGATTCGCCGCGAGTGCACGGCCTTCCGCGTCTGGCGCGGGCCGTCGCGCCTGCAGGTAGTGAGGCGTGACGAGGACGCGGCGCTGGCGCCTGTCCTGGCCGACCCCGATGCTGCGATTGCTACCGGTGAACCGCTCAAGCTGGGCGGTTCTTCCACGGTGGCGCGTATCCGGCAGGGCGGTCGGCATCTGGTCATCAAGCGCTACAACATCAAAGGCTTCGGGCATTGGTTGCGGCGCTTCTGGCGTCCAAGCCGTGCCTGGCACAGCTGGTGCGAAGGCAATCGTCTGGATTTTCTCGGCATCGCGACGCCCAAGCCTCTGGCCGTGCTGGAACGGCGCACGTTTTGGCTACGCCGCCAGGCTTATCTGATTACCGAACATACGCCCGGTATGGATATAATTGCTCGTTTCGCCCCCTGCGGAGCAGACGAACTGCCTCCTGAGGCGGACCTGCTGGCGCTGGAGGCTCTGTTCGCAGCCCTTTTGCGTGAGCGCATCAGTCATGGCGACTGCAAGGGCAACAATATCCTTTGGCAAGACGGTCGCTGGGCGCTGATCGATCTTGATGCCATGCAGTACCATGGCCAAGCCAGCAGCTTCAAGGCGGCCTATGCGCGTGATCGGGCGCGGCTGCTGCGCAACTGGCCGGCGGACAGCGCCCTGTACCGTGAGCTGGACCGGCGTTTGCCTACTATCACCTGAGCCTTTCACGCGAAGGCTCATCGAAATCAAACAGTATCGGTTGTCGAGTCAGGCAGCCGCGTTAAGAGGCTTTATCCGTGGCATTGACGATTCTTGGCCTGTCCGGCGCCCTTAGTCATGACCCTTCCGCTGCGTTGTACATCGACGGGAAGTTGATTGCAGCGGCTGAAGAAGAGCGTTTCGTGCGAGACAAGCACGCGAAGAATCGGATGCCCTACGAGTCGGCCAAGTTCTGCCTGGAGCAGGCCGGTATCAAGCCGTCGGATGTCGATGTAGTGGCAATTCCCTTCGCGCCCATCAGCCTGTTCGGCAAGGCGCGCTGGCACTACGCCAAGCGTTACTGGTACGCACCGGATCGTGCCCTCGACGCCATCCTCATGGGCAATCGCCGCTACAAGCGTTATCGCAAGAAGATCGTCTGGTGCCTGGAGCAACTGGGTTTCGACGCCAAGAAAATCAAGATCGAGCCGGTCGAGCACCACCTGGCCCACGCCTCGAGCGCCTACCACTGCTCGGGCTTCCAGGAAAAGACCGCGATCCTCGGTATCGACGGCAAGGGCGAGTACGCCACTACCTTCTTCGGCTACGGCGAGAACGGCAAGATTCACAAGATCAAGGAGTTCTACGACCCGGACTCGCTCGGTGGCCTGTATGGTGCGATCACCGAGTACCTGGGCTTCGAGATGCTCGACGGTGAATTCAAGGTCATGGGCATGGCGCCTTATGGTGACGCCGCCAAGTACGATTTCTCGCGTCTGGCCAAGTTCGAGAGCGGCGAACTGGTCATCAACACTGATTACGCCAACGTCATTGGTTTCCGTCGCTACAAGGAAAACGGCAAGGGCTATTACTTCTCTCCCAAGCTAATCGAGTGGCTCGGCCCCAAGCGTGAAGGCGACATCGCCGACGATCCGTACATCCATTACGCTGCCAGCATGCAGGCGTTGTTCGAGAAGCTGGCGCTGGAGATGATGGATTACTATCTGGGCGACATCATTCGCGAAACCGGCAAGATCGCCTTCGCCGGCGGCTGTGCGCTGAACGTCAAGCTCAATCAGAAGATCATTGCCCGTCCGGAGGTCAAGGAGCTGTTCGTGCAACCGGCTTCTGGAGACGCCGGTACCTCGGTCGGCGCCGCTGCATACGTGTCTCACAAACGTGGCGTGCCGGTGGAAAAAATGGAACACGTCTACCTCGGCCCGGCTTACTCCAATGAGGACGTCATTGCCGCCTGCGCCCGCCATCCGAACGCGCCGAAGTGGCAGAAGATCGATGACATGCCGCAACGCATCGCCAGGATCATGGTAGACGGCAACCCAGTGGCCTGGTTCCAGGGACGTATGGAGTTTGGCCCGCGCGCCCTGGGCGGTCGTTCGATCATCGGTTGCCCGAGCATTCCTGGTGTGGCCGACCGTATCAACGAGCAAATCAAGTTTCGCGAGCGCTGGAGGCCCTTCTGCCCGTCGATGCTCGACACCGTGGCGCCGCAGATGCTCAAGGTCGACCATCCGAGCCCTTTCATGACATTCACCTTCGAAGTCAACGACGAGTGGAAGGAGCGCGTCAGCGAAGTCGTTCACGAAGACGGTACTTCCCGCGCCCAAGTGCTCAAGCGCGAATACAATCCGCGCTGGTATGACCTGATGCTGGAGTTGGAAAAACTCACCGGCAATGGCGTGTCCCTGAATACGTCGTTGAATCGCCGTGGCGAACCAATGATCTGTTCACCCACCGACGCGCTGAACATGTTCTACGGCTCGGATCTGCAGTACCTGATCATGGAAGACATTCTGGTGGTCAAGGAAGATGCTGCTGTTTCGGCTATCGCTGCAAACAGCGGTGTGGAGCAATAGCGTTGGCTGACAGCCAGGCGAGGCTGAAAGCGCTGCTTTTCAACGATACCTCTTCGGAGGGGCACCACGGCTGCCATTTGGTGATGCAGCAGGTCTACATGCTGGCTGAGCAGGCTGGCATGGAGATTCTGCGCGCCTGCCCGATGCACCATGACTGGCAGACTGACGAGCAGCTACAAGAGGACATCCGTGCTGCGGATATCTGCTTGGTCAACGGCGAGGGCACCATGCACGATGATGCGCCGCTGGCTCTGCGTTATGGTGCGCTGGCGCGGTATTGCCAGGAACACGGCGTTCCCTGTTTTCTGATCAATTCGGTTTGGCAGAACAACGTTAAGCTCAACGCTGATGCCTCTTGTTTTACCCGCATTTTCGTTCGTGATGTTCTGAGTCAGGCTGCGCTGAACGAGATTGGCGTGTCGGCCGAGGTGGTTCCAGACCTGACCCTCTCCTATGAATGCAAGGCCGGTGCACCTGCTCGCCGTGGCCTGGTGATCAATGGAAGCGTTATCACGGAGCGCTTGCGTGAAGCCTGGCGCATCAGCTGTGCCAATCCCCAGCTGCGTTATGTCAGCATTCGAACGGTCGCTCCGCTACAGCTGGGTAAAGGCTTCGATATGTACCTGCGCAAGAACTTGCGCAAGCGGTTCAAAGCCTACCGCCGTATTGTTGCCAGTTACCTTCACCATTACCCCGCCGATTTGCCAAATTCGCGGATCGACAAGTTGCGCTGGCGTTACGCCGTGCTTTCTCCCGCGCGCTTCCTGAAGCTGCTGCTGCGCTCAGAAGGTTTAATCACGGGCCGTTTTCACCTTGTCACCCTGTGTCTGGTCACCGGCACTCCGTTCTACGCAATCCCGTCCAACACCCACAAGATCGAAGCGCTGCTGGCGCAAGTCGGATTAAGTGGTCGTCTCCGCTCGTCCTACGAAGATGCCGTGGTCGATGCTCGTACCATCGCTTTCACTGAGAAGGAGCTAGGGGACGTCGAGCATTTTCTGCAAGACGCGCGCATTCAAGCGCAGGAAATGTTTGCAACTATGGCGGCGCTAGCCAGACGTCGCCGAGAGACCCTCTGCATGTGATGATCATGCATGTTGATGAGGATGACTCATCAGTCAAGGTTTCTTTGCTACCGCTCATCTAAAAGACTGAACCAACCTGAAGATGTTTACCTCCGACTAATCGAGTCGAGGCTTTCAATCGCCTGGATTACAGCGATAAGGCGCTTTTCCAGCGGTAGTCGTCGCGACTTTCCTAAGTGCGTCCTCGCATTTGAATTGTCGGCGTGAACAGAGTTGGGATCAATGAAGACCAATAAAAATAAGAGCCAGGCATGGGTCTTGCAGATCTGCCATGGCTACGATGGGCCATTCCTCGATTGTGCCCGGCAATATGCCGTGCTTTTTGCCGATACGCCCTACAAGGTCATGACCGTGTATCTGAGCGGCAAGTACGACCCAGAGGTGGCGACGGGATCTGCCTCTGATGAGGTGGTCTTTCTCGAGTACAGTAGTAAGCAGTTGAGGGGCCTGAAGCTCGGCGCGATACAGGCGATTCGTCGCATCGCGTCGCAACGTAACTTCGCCCTCTGCATCGCGCACCGCTCCAAGCCTGCCTATGTAGCAATGCTGGGTACGAGACTGCCGGTGATCGGCATTCATCACGCGCTTGGTGATTACCGGCGCAAGTCGCGGCAGCTGTTTGCCAACCTGTTTCGCAAGCGGCTCTATCTGTTCGGGGTATCCGACGCCGTCCGTGATGATTTACGCGCTTGCTTGCCGAGGTGGCCGCAGCAGCGCATTCAGACGCTGTACAACCGGATTGATCTGCAAGCCGTACAGTCCGAGCAGCTGTCACGTACGGCCGCTCGCCAGGCGCTTGGCTTGCCGAGTCAGGCTTGGGTGGTCGGTAACGTTGGACGGTTGCATCCCGACAAGGATCAGGAAACGCTTATCCGCGCCTTTGCCGATGCACTTCCTACCTTGCCGGACAACAGCCTGCTGGTCATAGCGGGAGAGGGGCGGCTTGAGGCGAAGCTCAAGGCCTTGGTAGCCGAGTTGGGTATCACCGCGCAGGTTCGCTTCCTCGGGCAGGTGCCGCAGGCCCGGCGCTACTTCCGCGCTTTTGACATGTTTGCCCTCAGCTCTGACCACGAGCCATTCGGTATGGTGTTGCTCGAGGCCATGGCGGCTGGTTTGCCCGTGGTCTGCAGCGATTGTGGTGGCGGGCGTGAGGTGGTTGGCGAGAGCGGGGAGCTATTTACCTTCGGTGATTGGCATGCCCTGTCTGCCAGTCTGCGAAACGTCGCATCTGTTCAGCAGGCAGAGCTGGAGCGGCTTCGCGAAGACATGCGCGGCCGGCTGGAAAGCCGCTTCGTCGACTCTGCGGTCGCTCCGCGGTTCTTCGATACGCTGTCTCGCTGGCCGGCATTTCGCCTGTGAGTGCGAGTGAGCGCATCAGTGCGCCTTTGGTCAGCGTTATTGTGCCTTGCTACAACTATGCGTCATATGTGGGTGATGCACTGCGCAGCATTCTTGAGCAGGACTACCCGTCCATCGAGCTGATCGTGATTGATGATGGCTCGACCGATGACAGCGCGCGCTGTATCGAGGATGCGCTGCGCGACTGGCGCAGTTATCCGGTCGTGCGCCATGTGGAGTTCATCCGTCAGCCTAACCAAGGGGTTAGCGCAGCGCTGAACAAAGGGCTGGAACTGGCGCATGGCGAATTCGTGGCCACGTTCGATGCGGATGATGTCATGGTGCCCGGCCGCATCGCGTTGCAGGCCCATTACCTGATGATGCACCCGGAAGTCGGATGCCTTGGCGGGCGGGCGCTGCGTATCGATCAGCATGGCGCGGTACTGCCGAAAAAAAACAAGGCCCGTGAGATTCGCAGCTATGACTTCGCCCAAGCGCTTGCTCAGGCCTTGGTGGTAGGAGGGAATCTGGTGATGTATCGGCGCGATGCCATGCTTGCGGCCGGCATGTATGACCCTTCATTGCGTGTACAGGACTTTCAGATGACCCTGAAAATCGCCCGAGCCGGTTACCGTATCGATGTCATACCCGACCCCGTGACCCTTTATCGCAAGCACGACGGAGGTTTGTCGCGTAACTATCTTGCCGAGTATCGTTACGGGATGCAGTTATTAGATCTTTTTCGCGACCATCCGGCTTACGAGTCTGGAAAAGCGCGGCTGCTAACCAAGATACTTGGCCCTGCTGTCACGCAGGACAAGCGGTTCGCATGGAGCCTTTTTGCGCAGATTCCCCTGCGACAATGGGATCGCCAGCTGTTCAAGCGCTTTCGACACCTTTTGTTCAAACCGCGAGCCAGGCAAGCGTGCTGAGCTGCCCGCAGTGTGCGGCAGCGCGGGCTCCTGGCAATCAAGCGATTATTAATTCGAGCTACCGGCCTGGTGTTGCAAAGCAGTACTCGGAGCCTAGGGATGACTGATGGAGCAAATGCTCGATAGCGACATGACGCCTGTTGGCAAACGCAAGTATTTGATTCTGGATGGCATAAGTGGTGTGCCGCTAGGGCGCGAATTGTACGATGCCTTTCTCGCTGCTGGCGTGTCAGCGGTCCATTGGGATGCGTTGCAGCAGAAGCCACGTCGCTGGTATGGCGTGGCCTCGGCGCTGTACAAGGCGAGAAACAAAGTCCGTGAGCGCGACGGCTTCACCCATTTGCCGCGGTTGTCGCTGCAACCGCTGCGCAAGCTGCTGGAGGAGGAGGAGCCGACACATGTTTTGGTGATCGGCTTCCTGTACAAGCACTACGATGTTGATCAGGTGGCGAGTATGGTGCGTGGCGCCGGTGCACGCTTCATGCTCTACGATACCGATAGCTGCAACCTGTATTCCAAGCGTCGGGAATTTCTCTACTTCATCGGGCAGGAGCTGCCACGTTACGACCAGCTGTTCTCCTTCTCTGCGGTCACGACACGTTTCTTTCGGGAAACCTTGGGGCTGGAGGCTCTGCACTTGCCATTCGGTGCCGTGGTCCTGCCGCAACAGCAGGTTCAGCCGGAGCATGATGTGCTGTTCGTCGGCAGCGCCGATCTGCGCAGGGTGTTCCTACTGGAAAATATCCGTGAGCACGTCTCAGTGCGCGGTAATCGCTGGCGTCGTAACCGGGCCCTGATGTCTTCGGGCCTGCAGCAGCGCGTTGACGACAGAACGGTATGGGGCGAGGAGTTGCAGCGGTTGCTGCAGAGCTCCCGTGTCCTGCTCAACATCACCCGCTCGGATTTTTATGGCGCCGAAACAGGCGTCAATCTAAGGATTTTCGAAGCGCTATCGGCAGGCTGTTTCCTGTTGACCGATTACTGTGAGGAAATCGCTGAGCTGTTCGCGCCAGGCGAGGAAATCGAGGTCTTTCGCTCAGGAACCGAACTGAGAAACAAGGTGCGTCATTATCTGGCCAACCCTGAAGAGCGTGAGCGTATCGCTCGTAAGGGACGGGAGCGCTTCCTTGCGGAGCACACCTGGGCGCATCGTGTGGCGCGCATTCTGGCCTGCTCCTGATGGCGGTGATGAGATATCGCATGAACGATTTTTCCTCATCGTCGCCCGTGTGGTTTGATGTGGTGATACTCAGCTTTGCCAGGGATGACGCCCTGCGCCAGGTTACCGAGCATTGCCTGGACTCTCTGGTCGCCTCCGAAGATCCTGAGCAGATTCGCTTCCGTATCTGGGTGCTCGAGTCGAATGCACAAGCGCCTGTCTATACGCAGCCGGGAGTGGAAACGCTCTATCCCAAGGGCGCGTTCAATTACCATGCCTATATGAACATCGGCATTCGCGAAGGGCAGGCGCCTTTCGTGGCCATTTGCAACAACGATCTGTCTTTCCATGCTGGCTGGGCTTCTGAGCTGCTCAGCGTGTTCGAACAGGACCCGAGTGTCAGCAGTGCCAGCCCGGCTTGTTCGCTGCATCATCCAGCCAAGGGATTTCCTCTGGACAGCGGCGTCTATCCGGGTTACGGCGTGCTGCGGGAAATTTCCGGGTGGTGCCTGGTATTTCGTCGCTCGATTCTGGATGTTATCGGCGCTCTGGATGAGCGGTTTTTCTTCTGGTACGCCGACAACGACTATGCCTTGACGCTACAGGCAAACGGATTGCGGCATGTGCTGGTCACCTCTTCGGTGGTCGATCATCTCGATAGCCGCACCCTGAGCACTCATACCTCCGCTCGCCAGTGGTTGATGACCAAGCGAGCCAAGTACGTCTTCGAGGAAAAGTGGCTCGGCCGCAGTCGAGGCTACCTGTTGCGCAAGAAGCTCAAGCTGTACCTCAAGTTTCCGCTCTATTATCTGGGACTAAAGAAAGTTAAATGAACAGTGGCTTTTCGGGACGTGTCGCGTGATTTCCGTTGTGATCTGCAGCGCTCAACCCGCACGGTTGCAGGCAGTGGCTCGCAATATCGAGGCCACGATCGGAGTCGAACACGAGCTGATTGCCATAGACAACAGCATCGAGGGACGAGGTATCTGCGCGGTTTACAACGAGGGCGCGTCCAGGGCGAGCCACCCGTTCGTGTGTTTCGTGCATGAGGATGTCGAGTTCCTGAGCCCGAATTGGGGGGCGCGTGCGCTCGCTCATTTCTCAGGCGATGCAGAGCTTGCCCTTATCGGTTTGGCGGGAAGCCGCTACAAGGCGGCTACGCCGTCTGGCTGGCACAGCGGTGATGAGGACGATCTGTGCATCAATGTTTGGCACGGGCCGTCAAGAGAGTGCAGCGACGCTGCTTTCGCCAGGCCCGGCGACAGCGGCACGAGTCCATGCGTGCCTGTTGTTGCGCTGGATGGGGTGTGGCTGTTTGTGCGCCGTTCGGTATGGGCTGAAACGCGCTTCGATGAGCGGCTGACGGGCTTTCATTTTTATGATGTCGACTTCAGCTTGCGCGTCGCTCAGAAGCGCAAGGTTGCCGTGGTTTTCGACATTGAGCTTCTGCACTTCTCAATGGGCAGCTTTCGGGAGGACTGGGCCAGGCAGGCGCTCGCTTATGCCGGTTCGGCACCGGTGTCGCTGCCGTTCTCTTGCTCCACGCCTGCCACTGCAGCCCGGACACGCCGTAAGGAGGAACTGGCGGTGCGCTATTGGCTGCGTCTACTGAGAAGAGCGCATCTGCCGCTGCCCTTACGCATTCGCTGGCTCCAGGCTGTGGCGATACTGCGTTACCCCGCCCAGTGGCGCGTGGCCCTCAGGTTTCTGCTGCGTTGATGATGTCGGCGTAGCGAAAGAAGGATGCGCCCAGCAGGTAGTCGGCAAGCTGGCGCGTGTCGATAGGGGCGTCGGCGAGCTGCGCCAGTTCCTCGGCATTTGAAAAAACGGGCACGCCGTCGGCTATCAAGTTCAGGCTGTTCGCTCGGTACAGCGCGCAAGGCACGTCGAACAGCATCGCTTCGAACAGGCTCGTGGTGTTGAAGCCGATGGCCAGGTCGTAGCGCTCTTTAGCCAGCGCTTGCGCTAGGGTCGGGCTGTCATCAAGGGAGGCGTTCGATGGAAGCGCAGCCATCAATGCTGCGTCATCAGCGAGTAATGGATGCAGGCGCACCGTCAGTCGACACTGAGAGGCCAGCTTCATCAACAGCTCAAGCAATTCGATGCTGTCAGCTACATAACGCTTGCCCGGTAGCACGCAGAGAATGTGCTTTCCTCTCTGTGCCGATGGAAGGGGAGTGCGGTGAGACTCCGGCGGTGCGATATAGCCTGCCACCTGAATATGATAGTCGGGCATGCGACCGATATCGCGGTGAAACGCTACAATCTCGGCGCGACTGAACTCGCTCCAGACCAGCAAGGTGCCGGCAGTGACGTTTTCGTAGTTGATGATGTCGATTGGCTGCTCGCCACGGTAACGATGATACAGGCCGTGTTGCAGCGAATAGGTCGGCAGGCCCTTTTGCCGGCAGGCGGCAACCAGAAAACATTCGGGAATATTGGCGCTGTTGTAGCTGACCAGTGAGGTTAGCTGCTGGGTAATCTGCAGTCTGTCGATGGCTCTGAAGTGCTTGATGGTGTGGCACAGTGCGCTGAATACGTAGAGCCTCAGCCGCAGAGGCAGTGAACAGCGCCGTGTTATCCTCCAGGCTGCGTACATGGCGCGCCAGTCCAGTGCCTTGACGCTGTCTTCCTTGATGGCGGGCATGTAGCTGATGGTCCGGCGGCGCTGTTCGCTGAGTCGTTTGCCGATGTTCAGGGCGAGTTTGGTCTGGTCGTCGCGATCACAATGCCAGATGTACGCGTCACCTTTTAACTGCTCATGTTGGCTGTAGCGCGGGGTCAGGCGTATCAGCTTGATCGCGCTACGGATCTTTTTGCGGGGTGAGCGCTTGTCAAACAGCAAGTGCGCCAGCACTGCTGCCGTTGGGTTGCAGAGGTCGTAGCCCCGATAGGTGGCGAACCTGAGCTTTTCTTTCGTTTGGGCGTAGAGGCTATACATGAATGGGTCCATCGGGCAGCGGCAGGCTGCACCGCAAGCACCTGATACTCACTTGGAGGCTTGAGGTGGGAAAAACCCTAGTCTTCCAAAATGAGCATATGGGGCGCAAACAGATCAAGAGGCTAATGGCACCTCTCGTCGATCTGGTCGACTTCGCACCTGGACGGGCGGTCGCCAGGATTGGCCTGGGAAATGAGTCCTTGTTCGTCAAGCGCTATAGACGATCCATGAAACCTTGGTGGAAGCGGATTTTGCGCCGCCCCTATCACTCTCCGCTGAGAACCGAGGCGATGGTGCTCGCCAAGCTGAGAACGCTCGGTTTCGCGGCGCCTGAGCCTTTGCTGTACACAGAGTCGCGTCACCCGGGTTTTCACGAAAGCCTGCTGTTCACCCGTTTCCTGCCGGGGGTGCCGCTGGCCACTCTGGCGGGGGAGGCGTTGCAGCGAGGTGCTCAGCAGGCGCTCAGCTTGCTCGGCCAACTGCACGGTCATGGGGTCGTCCACGGCGACTGTAATCCTTACAACTTTCTCGTGGCCGATCAGGCTTATCTGCTGGATTTCGAGCGTGCGGCTGGTTTCAGTCAGGAAGCTGCCGTGGATGACTTCAAGAAAATCATGTTGCGCCTGCGTGACCTGGGGTTGAGTGACGAGATGCTCGAAACGCTTGCCGCAAGCTATTGCTCAGCGACCGATTCGCCGGTATTCGATGCGCAGGCGGTATTGGCTGGGCTACAAGGGGTAAGTGTGGTTCGCAAGCCTACGCGCTGGCGGCCACCCCAAGAGTTGCAAGGCTTGCTCTGAGCGCAGGGAGCCGGTCGCAATACACCGGCTTTCAGGCGCATTTGGTTGCGTGTTCCCTGGTGGTACAATCGCCGGCTTCACCCCAGAGCCAGCATCTCATGCCTGATTCAAGCACCAAAGCCTCCCCGATCTCCAGCTTCAAGTTGTACATGCGGCTGTTGAGCTACATGAGGCGCTACTGGGTGATGTTCGGCGTCAGCATGATCGGTTACATCATCTTCGCCTCGACTCAGCCGATGCTCGCCGGGCTACTCAAGTACTTCGTCGACGGGCTCGCCAGCCCCGAGGCCGGCATGGTCGAGCTGCCGCTGCTCGGCAGTATGCAATTGCTCTATGGTGTGCCGCTGGCATTGTTGCTGATCACATTCTGGCAGGGTATCGGCTCCTTTCTCGGTGGTTATTACCTTGCCCGGGTGTCGCTGGGCTTGGTGCAGGATCTGCGCATCGCGCTGTTCAACAACCTGCTGACGCTGCCCAACCGTTACTTTGACAATCACTCCACCGGCTACTTGATTTCGCGCATCACTTACAACGTCGGTTCAGTTACCGGCGCGGCGACGGACGCCCTGAAGGTCATGGTGCGCGAAGGCCTGACAGTGGTTTTCCTGTTCGGCTACCTGCTGTGGATGAACTGGAAGCTGACCATGGTGATGGTGGCGATCCTGCCACTCATTGCACTGATGGTTAAGAGTGCGAGCAAGAAATTCCGCAGCCAGAGCCGCAAGATCCAGAGCGCGATGGGCGAGTTGACCCATGTCTCCTCCGAAACCATCCAGAATTACCGTGTGGTGCGCAGTTTCGGTGGCGAGCGCTACGAACGTGAGCGCTTTTATGACGCGAGCGAGGACAGTACGCGCAAGCAACTGCGTATGACGCGTACCAGTGCGATCTACACGCCTAGCCTGCAACTGGTGAACTACGCCGCCATGGCATTTCTGATGTTCCTGGTGCTGTTCCTGCGCGGCGATGCCAGTGTGGGTGATCTGGTTGCCTACATTACTGCTGCGGGACTTCTGCCCAAGCCGATTCGCCAGCTCTCGGAGGTCAGCTCGACCATTCAGAAAGGGCTTGCCGGCGCCGAAAGTATCTTTGAGCAATTGGACGAGGCGCCCGAACCGGATCGGGGTACAGTCGAGAAAGAACGGGTCAGCGGAGCTCTCGAAGTCAAACATCTGAGCTTCGTCTACCCGGACACTGAGAAAACCGTCCTGCAAGACATCAGCTTTAGCGTCGAGCCGGGGCAGATGGTGGCGCTGGTCGGTCGCTCAGGTAGCGGCAAGTCTACGCTGGCCAATCTGATTCCGCGCTTCTATCAGCATGATCAAGGGCAAATTCTGCTCGATGGCACGCCTATAGAAGACTACCGCATCGAGAACCTGAGAAAGCACATCGCTTTGGTCACGCAACAGGTTTCCCTGTTCAACGACACCGTCGTCAACAATATCGCCTATGGTGATCTGCGCAATTTGCCGCGCGAGGCGGTGGAGCAGGCCGCCGAGGCTGCCTATGCCCGCGAATTCATCGATCTGCTTCCGCAGGGTTTCGACACCAAGGTGGGGGAGGATGGCGTCATGCTGTCGGGCGGGCAGCGTCAGCGTCTGGCGATCGCCCGGGCCTTGCTCAAGAGCGCGCCCGTGCTGATTCTCGATGAGGCGACCTCGGCGCTGGACACGGAGTCCGAGCGTTATATTCAGGCCGCGCTGGACAAGGTCATGGAAGGTCGTACCACACTGGTCATCGCGCATCGGTTGTCGACCATCGAAAAGGCCGATCTGATCCTGGTCATGGATCAGGGGCGCATCGTCGAGCGCGGCACCCACGAGTCGCTGCTCGCGCAGAACGGTTACTACGCCCGACTTCATGCCATGGGCCTAGAGGAAAAGGACGAGTCGCAAGAGCAGCCCGAATCCTGATAGGAAGAAGCGTCGAAGCGACATCGACATGGCGCTCCGAATGGGCGGATGTGTCCAGTAAAGGTTTGCAGCACTTGATCACGGACGATATTGGATTATGCGGGAGTTTTGATGGCCGAGGTTTTAACGCACGCTGATACCCATCTATCGGTGGTGTCGGCCGATTGTCGTATCGCATTGGTGCCTTCCATGGGCCTGGGGGACGGATGCATCTATCTGGTGCTGGCCGCCAATCTGGCGCGCGCTGGCTACCGGGTGACGGTGCTGAGCAATCACTTCGGCGCGCTCAACGACTGGCTGCCGTTGTTTGAGACCCAGCCGCTGCCGTTGCCTGCGGACACGTTCTCGGTGCTTGATGATTTCGATCTGGTGATTTCCGATATGGGCAGCATGCTGACCCGCTACGGTGAGGCGGCCGATGAGCTGGCCAGACGTTATGTCTTCGTCGGCACGCTGAAAGTCGACTCACGATTCGTGCAGGATCCGGCGGTCGATACCCTGGGGCGACTGCCGACGGAAAAAGCGCGCCTTCTCACCCCTCTGGCTGCAGCCGCCGGGCCGCTGCGTTGCCTGCCGGACGATAGCGTCAGCATGGTCGAGCAGGCTGTCGCCTTCTGTCGCATACGCCTGGGGCTGAATGATGCCAATAGCGATATCGGCCTGCAGATGCCCCCCACGCTCCAGTATCGCCGCCATGCACGGCGTGTGATGTTGCACCCGCTTTCATACAACGTGAAGAAAAACTGGCCCGCACATAAATACCTCGCTTTGGCCAGGCGCTTGCGTTCGGCGGGTTACCAGCCTCAGTTCGTGCTGTCTCCCAAGGAGCGCTGCGATCACCTCGACGTGTTTGCAGCCGAGTTCGAGGTTCCCGAATTTCCAGATGCGAAAGCTCTGGCCGCCTACCTGTACGAGTCCGGTTATGTGATCGGCAACGATTCGGGGGTCGGCCATCTTGCCTCGGCGCTAGGGGTGCCGGTTCTGACTCTTTACCGCAAGCGACGTGATGGGTTTTGCTGGCGCCCGGGTTGGGGGATTGGTCAGGTCGTGCGCCCAATCTTCTCGCTGAGCTTCATGCGTGATCGATGGGCGATGTTCATGAGTGTCAATCGGGTGGCCAGGGGGTTCCACATGTTGAGTCGAAGGGTCGGAGGGGACCAATAATGAGTGGCTCTACCGCGATCACGATCGTCATTCCGGCCTACAATTATGCCAAGACCCTGGGACGCACCGTTCGCTCGGTAGTGCCGCAGCTGAGTAATGACGATGAGTTGCTGATCATCGATGACGGCTCCAGGGATCACACGCCGCAAGTCATCGAAGCATTGAAAGCCGAGTTCCCCGCGAGATTCATTGCGTTGCGCAAGGACAATGGCGGATTGGCCTCGGTGCGTAATCTGGGTATCGAGAGGGCTCGCCATGACTGGCTGATCTTTCTTGATGCGGATGACGAAATGGCGCCAGACAGCCTGGCCCTGATTCGCGCACATCTTGCTTCCAACGGTCAGACGCGCATGGTCATCGGTGGGCATTGGTCGGTCGATCAGAGCGGGCGTCGTCGCCAGCATTCGCCTGAAAAGCTGCCGCAGACGCCTATCCAGCGGGTCAAAAGCTACCTGCTCGACAAAACCTTGAGCATCTCCAACGGCGCTTGTGTGATGCATCGTTCTATTTTTCGGGCCGGCAACTATCCAGAGCGCTTTCGCAACGCTGAGGACATTCCGGTATTTGCACAAACGCTTGCGGCCTTTCCGGTTACGCTGCTGCCAGAGCCCTTGGCATTGATTCACAAGCACAGCGATAGCCTGCGTCATGATTTCAGTTCCAGCCTGGCCGGCGGCGTCGAGCTGGTCGACGAGGTATTCAGGAGGTTGCCTGAAGAGTTGCAGCCGCTGCGTGCAGCCTTTTATCAGCAGCGTTGTCTGTCGCTATTCCGTAGTGCCTGTCTGGCGGGGGATCCGGTAGCCGCCAAGCGATTCTATCGCCAGGCGGTGGCGAGCGACTGGCGAGTGCTGCTCAAGCTTTCCTATCTCCGCAAGGCGATTCGTCTGTGGATGGGCCGTCTGGATGGCTAGGATGCTGAAGGTCCTGCAGTTGCAGACTCGTTACAACGCTGCGGACACCAACTCCGATCTGGGCGAACAGATTTTGCAGGGGCTGCCTGCGGAACGCTTCCAGGTGGTCAATGCATACCTTGAAGGCCGGCCTGCTGACAGTGCGGTTAGCCCAGCTGGTCGCCGGCAAGTTTTTTTCGAGTTCAGCGAGAAGGACATGAGCGGTTTGCGCCGCAAGGTACGAGCGCGCCTGCTGGCATTCTGTCGGGAGGAAGGTTTCGATGTGGTATTACTGCACCGCTTCAAGGCCGTCAACCTGTTCATGCACCTTAACAAAAAGCTGCGTATCGCCCGTTGCATCGGCGTGTCCCACGGTTTTGGCGAATACGACCGGTTCTATCGGCGCTGGCAGGCCAGGCGCCTGATCGATGAGTGCTGGCGCTTTGTCGGCGTGTCACCGGCGGTGGTCGATTATTTGGTGTCGCTGCGCTGTGGCTTCACGAAAGCGAATACGGTGGCGATCACCAACGCGCTGGACATCGATCTTGCCGAGTCACTGCAGCTGTCGCGAGACGAGGCGCGTCAGGCACTGGGTTTGCCGCTGGAACCGGTGATCGTAGGTGCCATTGGGCGCCTGGTACCGATCAAGGGGCACACTCATCTGATTCGCGCGTTCGCGGCCCTCAGCCAGGAGTTCCCCTGCGCACAGCTGGCCATCATCGGCGGTGGGCGCGAGCAGGGTAATCTTGAGGCGCTGGTCGCCGAGTCCGGTCTGCAGGGGCGTGTGTATCTATGCGGTACACAGCCCGACGCCATGCGCTATGTAAGGGCTTTTGATATCTTCGCTATGCCTTCGCTGCAGGAAGGGCTTGGGCTCGCGCTGCTGGAGGGTATGTGCGGTCGCTTGCCGGTGATGGGCTCGGATATTCCTGCGATGCGGCCGTTGTTACAGGGGGCTGGCGGACGGCTGTTCACCCCAGGCGATGTCGCCTCGCTGACCGAGCAGCTGCGTGCCAGTCTGGCCGATAGCGAATCCGCGCGGATCGAGCAGGGGGAGCGAGCCTACCGATACCTCAGGCGCGAACACGACATCGAGGATTTCCGTCGTAAATACCGTGAGCTGCTCGAAGGCGATCAGCTGCTGAAAGGATCGTCTTGATGACCGAAAGTGACAACCTACCTCCCTTGGTGTCGGTACTTATCTCCTCCTACAACCATGCAGACTTCATCGAGGCCAGCATTCGCAGCGTCTATGCGCAGAGCTACCCCAACATCGAGCTGCTGGTAGTCGATGATGGCTCGCGCGACGGCAGCGTCGAAGTGATCCGGCAACTGCAGGC
The DNA here is from genome assembly GCF_018221585.1 of Pseudomonas sp. KB-10. Taxonomy (NCBI): domain Bacteria; kingdom Pseudomonadati; phylum Pseudomonadota; class Gammaproteobacteria; order Pseudomonadales; family Pseudomonadaceae; genus Pseudomonas; species Pseudomonas sp. KB-10. The sequence goes on along the minus strand of NZ_QYYB01000001.1, from coordinate 231,063 downwards.
GGAGCTCGGCTTCGATTTCGTGGCGCAGGCGAATAAAGGATTGTGCACAACGCTCAACGAGATGATCGGCCGAAGCAAGGGCCGTTACATCGCACCATTGGGCTCCGATGACGTGATGTTGCCCGAGCGATTTTCACTGCAGGTCCCGTTCATGGAACAGCATCCAGAAACGGGCATCTGTGCGGGCGGCATCGTGCTTATCGACGGGGATGGCAAGCCATTGCCCGACAAGAAACAGCGCCATCGCCCGGCTCGGCGGCTCGATTTCGATGACTTGTTCATGGACCGCAAGCCGGGACCGCCGGCACCGACCTTGCTGTTTCGCCGCGAGGCGCTGGAGGAGGTGGGCGGCTTCGATCCTAGCATCCGCATCGAGGACTATTTCGTGGAGCTGCGTATCGCACGGGCCGGCTATTTCATCGACATACTCGAGGAGCCGCTTGCCCTGTATCGCGTGCACGGAAGCAACACTTACAAGAACCGACGTCTGATGATCGAGACCGAGCTGGCGATCTATCAGCGCTTCAGTGACCACCCAGGCTACGAAGCAACGCGCCTGCGTTATCTCAATGCCATGTTCACCAAGGTGGCCAATGAGGATCACGTGCTGGCTGGCGAGTTGCTGGCGCAGATTCCCTGGCGCTCGCGCAATCTGAAGACACTCAAGGGGCTCTGGCGCTACTGGCTCAAGCGCTGAGCGGGTGGCCCCCAGATGAGAGCGGCACCGCTGCCGCGACATCATTATGCAGTTATGGCAGGGTCATCTGTTCTTGAGCCATTTTTTGAGATCGCGGGCGAAGCGTTCGGCCTCGCGCTTTCCGGTACTGCACGCGTAGCCAGCTAGCCAGCTATCAAGGTGTTGTTGCGTCAACCAGTCAATATCTTCCGCGTAGCGCAGGATATGCTGCAGGTTGCGGCGCCGTTTCCATGATGCGAGCGGGCCTCCCTCCAGCTTCATGTCCGAGAGGTCGATCAGGCCGAAGGTGCCGTCCGGCAGGATCAGCACGTTGCCCAGATGTAGGGAGCGAAAGTAGACGCCCTGCTGGTGCAGTTCACCTAGAAAGGTGCCGAATTTCGCCACCAGCTCTGTGCGCGCTGCAGCATCCTGCTGGCGTAGCTGGTCACGCAAGGTGTCACCTGGCACGGGCTGGTAACGCACAGCGCTCAAGCGGCATTGGCTGATCATCAGAACATCAAGAACGTTCGGTGCGGTGATGCCGAGGCGTAGCAGACCTTGCGCATTGTCCGCAAAGCGCTGTGCCGGCAAGTTCCAGAGGTCCGAAGACAGTAGCCTCTTGCGCCGATAGAGCTTCAGGAAGTCGCCGCCCTGCAGGCGCGCTACCTTGACGCCCAGGCCGTCCTCTTCGATGGTTTTGGCGCCCTCCAGCAGTGCGCTCAACTGCGCCGCGTTGATTCGTCTCATGCCTGGGTCTGTCGGTGTCGGATGGAAAGGGCGCCCAACAATGCCAATGGAATCCAGATCAGAAACCAGCTTTCATTGGGGCGTGACAGATAATTGCCGCCTTCGGTCAGGCCAGCGCATAAGCCATAGACCAGTAGTGCCGAAGCGATCTGGAATTGTGGCAGCGCGCGCAGCTGCAGGCAGCGCACCAGTGCGAATCCGTACATGACCGTCCATACACCAAGCCCGATCATGCCCAGTTCGAGAAGAACTGCAAGCTCGACGTTATGAGGATCGTGAAGAAGGTGTCCGACGCCGCGGATATCGAACTCGAACTTGCTTTCATAACCGGCGCCTAGCCAAAAATGTTGACCAGCCTGGTGCCAGGCGTCACTCCACAATTCAGGGCGGAATGACATGCCGCGCTGCAGAACAATTTCTGGCGCGACCAGATAGGCTGCGCCTACACCGAGCGGCAGTGCCGCAACCAGATACACGGCCCGTTTGCCGCTCATAAACAACATCCAGATACTGGTCAGTATCAACCCCATCAGCGGCGTGCGTGAGCCCGTGGCGAGCAGTGCAGCCAGCAGAGGCATCGCCATTGCTAGCGGCAGCCAGTCGTGACGCTCGTTGCGCGACAGCCACACCGCGATCCAATAGGTGCACAGGAAGCCGAGAACGTGAGAGGTTAGCAAGGGGTTGCGCAGGGCGCCGGTTCCGATCAACCGCGCACTCGGCGTTGCGCTGTGCAGGAACCAGGCGACATTGATTAGGGCGGCCAGTGCACCGATTGCAGCGCTGAGGCGCAGCGTTTTCAGCAGCAGGTCCTCGCTTTTAAGAGCGATTAGTGCACAGCCTATGAACAGCATCAACACATAGAGGGGGCGCTTGGCTAGGCTGCCTATTCCATCATCAGTGCGGCTCCAGCTCATGCTGATCAGCAGCCACGCGCTAAACGCCAGAAAGCCGAGGATCACCGGATCGCGCAGGATGGCCTTCATCTGAGCGGGTGCAAGCAGGATTGCCAACAGGGCGGGGGCCGCGCTGAGCGCGTAATAGAGTTTCGTGTACAGACTGCCGTCGGGTACCCAGAACAGGCCTGTCAGCAAAACCAGATATCCCCCCACAAGCCAGCGGCTGGTAATGAAATCGTGAACTCGCAGGCGAATGGCGCGAGGCTGGGAATGAAGGTGCACCCGAAATCCTAAGCATTGATGGAAAGCGCCTATGTTAAAGCATCGTTGGGGTGGGAGGCAGCGACCACGTGTTAAGCTGTGCGACCTTTTCGTTTGAGCCGAATGCTTGATGTTCAACCCCTTACAACGCTGGCGCGAGCGTGGCTGGCGCCCAATCAGCGCTGACCTTTATGCACAGACTTGGGCACGTTTGGGTGGCAGTGTGATGACTCATCCGGAGGTGGTATCGCGGCTTTCAGCGCTGGCGGGTATCCCTGTGCGTTATCTGGGCTGGCCGCTGCAGGAAGAGTTGCAGGCCGCGGTTCCGGTATGGGGCAGCCACCTGGCGTTGTCACGCGATGTGCTCAAGCGTCAGGGCCGACGGGATCTGTTCGATCTGGGCAATGCCGAGGTTATATTGCCGATCAAGGCAGGTGCGATGGCTCCGGTTCGGCAACGCATGCGTTATGTGGCCGCCCTCCATGAAGGTGGGATATCGACACTGCGCAAACAGCGGGAAGAGTTGGCCCTGGCGCGCCAGCCAGAGGAATACGGCAAGAAGTTCCGCTACAACCAGCGGCGCGAGTTGCGAATGCTGGAAGAGGCGGGTGGTGAAATCCTGCCGGTTTCAGGCCTGTCCCCCGATGCCCTGGCCGCCATCTACACGGAACTGTTCGAAAAAAGGTGGGGCTTCGATGTCCCTGGCAAGCAGCACCTGGGCGAAGTGTTCGAGGCGCTGAAGGACTTTCTCTGGGGCAGTTATCTGCAACTGGACGGAAAGCCCATAGCCGTTCAGGTACTGTACAGGGTCGAATCGCCAGACTGGATCAGCATCGAATACATCAACGGCGGCGTCGATCCAGCCTCCCGTGATTTCAGTCCCGGCAGCGTGCTCAGCTTCATCAATACGCAGAACGCATGGGAGGACGCACACGCGAGAGGAAAACCGCTGCGCTACTCATTCGGCCGGGCCGATGTGGAATACAAGGATCGTTGGTGTAATCGCCATCCCGTTTTTCAGGTGTAAATGAATGGAAGCACGCAAGCAGCAATTGGTACGTCGGCATCGGCGTAACAAGCGCATCCTTATGGTCGTGGCGTTGCCGATTCTGGTAGCCCTGGACTGGTTCGGGTCATGGGGCACCGCCCCGGTGGTACTGCTGTTAGCCTGGATCGCCCACGAGGCCTGGTTTTCCGATCATCTTTTCTACTCCCCCCGCGATGACTATCGCCATGCCTTTCCGTCAGAAACCCTGAGCTTGACGGTTCTGCTCGACCGCAAGGGGCAAGTATCCCCGAATGGTGCTGTATTGCCCGACGATGCCGACACCTTGGTGCTGGCGGTGCACGTTCGCAGCGATTGGCTTGGCCGCTACCTCGATCCTCATGTGCTCATCGGCGAGGGCGAAGCGCAGGATCGACAGGATTTCGAGCGGGGCGTCAATGGTGTGCGCTTTCTCAATCTGTCAGGCTGCCTGTCGTCGCTGCGCAGCGGGCAGTTGCGGCTGCGTGGGCGTTTCTGTCGGTTGGGTCGTGAGGCGACCCTGTATTGCTTCAACAATCCCGATTATTCGCGGCGGCGGGTGATGGTGCTCGCGCCTCATGCCGATGATGCCGAACTCGCGGCATTTGGTCTTTACAGCCGCACCAGCGAGGTGTCCATCGTCACCTTGACCCAGGGGGAGATTGAGGCCGACTTCTACCGTCGCCTCGGTCTCAGCGATGCTGCTGCGGCCCGTCTCAAGGGACGGCTGCGTAGTTGGAGCAGCCAGACGGTGCCGCTGTGGGGCGGTGTCGAGCCCAGTCGTTGCGTCCAGCTGGGCTACTACTGCATGCAGCTGAGGCATATGGAGGCTGAGCCGTCGATGCCCTTCGCCTCACGTGAATCCGGCGATTCCGATATCCGAAGCGTGCGCCGCTTCAATGCGATGAAGTTGCCCGGCGATGTGGATGGCGCTCCCACCTGGCATAACCTCACGGCCGATCTTGCCGCTTTGCTGGAACATTTCAAACCCGAAGTCGTGGTACTCCCGCATCCTGAGCTCGACCCTCATCCCGACCACATCCAGGCAGGGCGTGCGTTGCGCCAGGCTATCGAGCAAAGTGGCTGGCAGCCGGATGTGCAGTTGCTCTATGCCAACCACCTGGCTGACAACGATCGTTGGCCTATGGGGCCCGCGGGCAACGGTATCGCTCTACCGCCGTGCATCGAGCCTTTGCCGGCCGACAAGCTCTGGTGCCTGCTGCTAGAGGATCATGTGCTGGTCGACAAGAGCCAGGCACTGGCAATGCAGCATGACCTGCAAACCCCGCTGGCCTTCAAGAAGCGTCTGCGTCGTTTCATTCAGTGGTGTCTGGCTGCACGCCGCTGGCCACAGGCAGGTGAAGACGAGTTCTTCCGCAAGGCTGTACGTCGGCACGAGCTGTTCTGGGTTCGCCCCTTCGACCACTGACGCATGCTGAACAGCTCGCGGCGGTGCACGATGGCCGATGTGTTATTCTCCGCGGCGATTTTGCAATCCCGGAGTTTCCGCATGAAATTATCCATGCCCCGTTACGACCAAGCCCCCGTCCTCGTGGTGGGCGACGTCATGCTTGACCGCTACTGGCATGGCGGCACCTCGCGGATTTCCCCGGAAGCCCCGGTGCCCGTGGTGCGTGTCGACCAGATCGAGGATCGCCCCGGCGGGGCTGCCAACGTGGCGCTGAACATCGCCGCGCTCGGTGCGCCGGCGCTGTTGGTCGGGGTTACAGGCGAGGACGAGGCCGCCGACAGTCTCACCGATAGCCTGCGTGGCGCCGGGGTGCAGGCGCATTTCCAGCGCATCGAGGATCAGCCGACCATCGTCAAGCTGCGCGTCATGAGCCGGCACCAGCAATTGCTGCGCATGGATTTCGAGGAACCCTTCAATACCGATGCTGCGGCCATGGCGCGCGAGGTCGAGGGGCTGCTCGCCGGGGTCAAGGTGCTGGTGCTCTCGGACTACGGCAAGGGCGCGCTGCAGAATCATCAGGCGCTGATCCAGGCCGCGCGCAAGAAGGGCATCCCGGTGCTGGCCGACCCCAAGGGCAAGGACTTCTCCATCTACCGTGGCGCCAGCCTGATCACGCCGAATCTGCACGAGTTCGAAACCATCGTCGGTGGCTGTGCCGATGAGGCGGAGCTGGTCAGCAAGGGCGCCAGGCTGATGCGTGAACTGGAGCTGGGTGCGCTGCTGGTCACCCGTGGCGAGCACGGCATGACCCTGCTGCGTCCCGAACATGCGCCGCTGCACCTGCCGGCCCGGGCCCGCGAGGTGTTCGACGTGACCGGCGCCGGTGATACGGTGATCTCCACCCTGGCCGCTTCCATCGCAGCCGGCGAAGAGCTGCCAAATGCCGTGGCATTGGCCAACCTGGCTGCCGGCATCGTCGTCGGCAAGCTGGGCACGGCTGCCATCAGTGCACCGGAGTTGCGCCGCGCGGTGCAGCGCGAGGAAGGCTCCGAGCGCGGCGTGCTGAGCCTCGACCAACTGCTGATCGCCATCGAGGATGCCCGCGCCCATGGCGAGAAGATCGTCTTCACCAACGGCTGCTTCGACATCCTCCACGCCGGTCACGTGACCTATCTGGAACAGGCGCGTGCCCAGGGCGACCGTCTGATCGTGGCGATCAACGATGACGCCTCGGTCAGCCGCCTGAAGGGGCCGGGCCGGCCGATCAATGCCGTCGATCGTCGCATGGCGGTGCTCGCCGGCCTCGGTGCGGTGGACTGGGTGGTGAGCTTCGGCGAGGACACCCCTGAGCGCCTGCTCAAGCAGGTGCAGCCGGATGTGCTGGTCAAGGGCGGCGACTATGGTATCGACCAAGTGGTCGGCGCCGATATCGTTCAGGCCTATGGCGGCGAAGTGCGCGTGCTCGGTCTGGTGGAGAACAGCTCCACCACCGCCATCGTCGAGAAGATCCAGGGTAGGAGCGGCTTTAGCCGCGAATAGGCGCGGGGCCAGCGCCCCACCCGCGGCCCCGCCGTACCCAGGCGCTTGACCGGTCTGCCAACTGTACCTGGCTGACTGGTCATAGGCACTCGCCAGCCCTGAGCTCATCATCAATGGCATCCCTCAGGTGGAGTGAGATGCCATGACCGTCGATGTACAGGGCCAGGCCCTGAGCGTGCTGAGCAAGCTGGCCCAGGCCGACTGGCCGGATCGGCTCAAGGTGCGCAAATCCTTCGAGAAACTCGTCTACAGCGGCAGCCGTGCCAGCTTCCGCTTCGCCGCCGGCCGCGCGGCCGGCAAGCCGCGAGATGCTCGGTCTGCGCCTGACGATCTGTTCGATCTGTCGCTATCCGACGAACAGCAGATGCTGGTGGACATGCTCCAGGGCTTCGCGCTGGAGGTACTGCGCCCTGCTGCGCACGAGGCCGATGCCCAGGCGAGCGTGCCGGCTGCGCTGATCGATCAGGCGCGTGAGCTGGGCCTGGCGCACTACGGCGTCAGTGAGGCCCACGGTGGGCTTGCCGGTGAGCGCACGGTGTTGAGCAATGCGCTGATCGCCGAGAGTCTGGCGCAAGGCGACTTTTCCCTGGCCGCAGCCTTGCTGGTGCCGCTGTCTGCCGCCAATTGCCTTCGTCGCTGGGGCAGTTCGGCGCAGCAGGCCGCCTGGTTGCCGGCATTCGTCAGCGAAGACGGGGCGCCACCCTTCGCGCTGGCGGTTAGCGAGCCTGGTGTGCTGAATGATCCGGCTCGGCCCGCCACGCGGGCGCGCAAGCGCGGCAAACGCTACCTGCTCGATGGCGAAAAGGCGCTGGTGATCGCCGGTCTGGATGCCAGTCGCCTGATCGTCAGCGCCCAGGCCAGTGATGGCCCGGCATTGTTCGTCGTCGATGCGGCGAGCAAGGGGGTCAGTCGTCGCGCCGAACCAGGCATGGGGCTCAAGGCGTGCGGCCTGGCACGTATTCAGCTTAAAGGCGTCAAGGTGCCGAGCGATTGCCGACTTGCCGGCGAGGGGTTCGACTTCCCGGCTTTTCTCGATTACTCGGCATTGGCGTTCTGCGCCCTTGCCGTGGGCACGGCGCAGGCTGCATTGGATTATGTGACGACCTACTGCAACGAGCGCCAGGCTTTCGGTGAGCCCATCAGCCATCGCCAGGGCGTGGCCTTCATGGTGGCCGACATCGCCATCGAGCTCGACGCCATGCGCCTGCTGACCTGGCGCGCCTGCGCTCGCGCCGAGGCGGGCCTGCCATTTCGCCGCGAGGCCTATCTGGCGCGCCTGCTCTGCGCCGAGAAGGCGATGAAGATCGGCTCCGACGCGGTACAACTGCTCGGTGGTCATGGTTTTACCCAGGAGCATCCGGTCGAGCGCTGGTATCGCGATCTGCGCAGCGTTGCCGTACTGGCTGGCGGCCTTCATCTCTGAACAGGCGGGTAATCATGAATCTGGAAACTCCGAAAAAATTCCGCGGCCTGCAGCACCAGGCCGGGCAAGTGGCCAAGCACTACTTTCGGCCGATTTCGCGCAAGTACGACAAGGCCGAGCACGCCTACCCGAAGGAGCTGGACTTGCTCGCCGCACTGCTCGATGGCATGAACGAAGGCTCGCCCGATGCCGTCGGTGCCGGTTCGGCGAGCAAGCGCGGCGCCGCTCGTGAGCAACAGGAGGGCATCAAGAACGGCGGCAACATGGCTGCACTGCTCGGGGTGATGGAGTTGTGCTGGGGCGATGTCGGCCTGCTGCTGGCCATGCCGCGGCAGGGGCTGGGCAATGCGGCCATCGCGGCGGTAGCCAATGACGAGCAACTGGCGCGCTTTGGCAAGACCTGGGCGGCCATGGCCATTACCGAGCCTGGCTGCGGCTCGGATTCGGCGGCGATCCGCACCACGGCGGTGAAGGATGGCGATCACTACGTAATCAACGGCGAGAAGATCTACGTCACCTCGGGTGAGCGCGCCGATGCCGTGGTGGTCTGGGCCAGCCTCGACCGCAGCCTTGGGCGCTCGGCGATCAAGTCCTTTGTGGTGGAAAAGGGCACGCCGGGCATGACGGTCACCCGCCTGGAGAAGAAGCTGGGCATCAAGGCGTCGGACACGGCGTCGATCAGCTTCAGCGACTGCCGGGTACCGGCGGCCAACCTCCTGGGCAACGCCGAAATCGACGTGCAGAAGGGCTTTGCCGGGGTCATGGAGACCTTCGACAACACCCGGCCGCTGGTCGCCGGCATGGCGGTCGGTGTGGCGCGCGCAGCGCTGGAACGTACCCGTGCGCTGCTGAGCAAGGCCGGTTGTCGCTTCGACTACGCCAAGCCGCTGCTCAGCGTCAGCCACGCCGAGGCCACCTTGTATCGCCTGGAGGCGGAATGGGAGGCCGCGCGTCTGCTGACGCTGAAGGCGGCGTGGATGGCTGACAACAAGCTGCCCAATTCCAAGGAGGCCTCCATCGCCAAGGCCAAGGCCGGGCGTGTGGCCAGCGAAGTGACGCTCAAGTGCGTGGAGCTGGCTGGCGTTTTGGGTTACGGCGAAGACGAACTGCTAGAGAAGTGGGCGCGTGATTCGAAGATTCTCGACATCTTCGAAGGTACCCAGCAGATCCAGCTGCTGATCGTCGCCCGGCGCCTGCTGGGCAAGAGTTCCAGCGAACTCAAGTAGAGCCTACACCGCGACCTGAAAAAAAAGCCCGCATCTGCGGGCTTTTGTTTAGAAACGGAAGACTTCCGTGTCGATCTTGATCGGTTCTGCAACCGGAATCTTCGGCCCGGCGGTAGCAGGCTCCTGCGGTTTGGCTTTGGCTACCGGAGGCTTTTTGCGCGTCGGCTCAGGCGCAGGGTCAGCGGCTGCAACCGGTTGAATGGCCACTGCCATCTCTGCGGCCAGGCGCTGCAGCAGGGCGCTCTGCGCCTTGACCTGCTCGGCCAGGGGCCCCCCGTGCGGCTGTTCCAGACGGATCAGGCGGCTGTCGCGCAACTGTCCGCGACGGTCCAGCAGACGCCATTGCGCTTCGAGCACGGCAGGCTGGGTCGGGCCGGAGTCCAGGCGGGTAATGGTCAGCATGACCTGCGCATCGGCGCTGAAGCCGGGGGCAGCCGGCGCCAGAACCAGGCGCTGGCTATCCAGGCGCCAGGCCAGCTGGCGCAACATCTGCTGGTCGATATCGTTGGCCAGGCCGCTGGCCCAGCGGGCATCCTGCGCGGCAACCAGGCTGCCATCGGCCTGGCGCTGCAACAGGTGCTGTTGGCGCAGATAATCGGCCACGCTGATCGGGCCGACCAGCACGGTCACACCGTTGTCCCTGGTCGGCGTTACCGCGTCGCCGCTGTCGAGTTGGTAAAGGGGTACCGGCTTCTGCTGCAGCAGGCTGCAACCGCTCAGCATCAGCAGCGCGGTCAGAAGCAGGACCATAGGGCGTACTACAGTCATCATCAATTCCAGGCAGCCGCTTCTGGGGCAGCTGCACATCGATCCCATATCATGCGGGGGTCATGGATGACCCGGGGCGCGTATCATCCGTCAAACCGCGCCGCGACTCCAGCCTTGGCTGCCTGCCGGTAGCGCGAATATCCCGGATGAACGGGGCGTGTCGCCGACGTTATTCCACCAGAAGCTGGTCGACGCGCTGGAAGCCGCGCGGCAGCTTGTTGCCACGGCGGCCGCGCTCGCCCTTGTAGTGCTCGAGGTCGTCGGCTTTCAGTGTCAGGGTACGCTTCCCGGCCTGCAAAACCAAACTGGAGCCGCTGGGCAGCACAGCCAGATCGGTCAGATATTCCTCGCGCGAGGCCACTCTATCGCCCGGGATGCCGATGATCTTGTTGCCCTTGCCTTTGCCCAGTTGCGGCAGATCGGTGACCTTGGACAGCAGCAGGCGGCCTTCTGTCGTCACCGCGGCCAGCCAGTCGTCTTCCAGGTTGGTGACCGGTTTGGGAGCAACCACCCTGGCGCCGTTGGGCAAGCTGAGCAGCGCCTTGCCGGCCTTGTTCTTGGCCTGCAGGTCCTCGCCCTTGACCACGAAGCCGTAACCGGCGTCGGAGGCGATCACGTACAGTGCGCTGTCTTCCGGCAGCATCACGCATTCGAAGGTCGCGCCCGGTGGCGGGGTGAGGCGGCCGGTGAGCGGCTCGCCCTGGCCACGGGCCGAAGGCAGGCTGTGGGCGGTGAGCGAATAGCTGCGGCCGGTGGAGTCGATAAACACCGCGTACTGGTTCGAGCGTCCGGGCGCGGCGGCCTTGAAGCCGTCGCCGGCCTTGTAGGACAGGCCCGTGGCGTCGATGTCGTGGCCCTTGGCGCAGCGCACCCAGCCCTTTTCCGAAAGCACCACGGTGACCGGCTCGGTCGGCATCAGCTCGGTTTCCGAAAGCGCCTTGGCCTCGGCGCGGGCGACGATCGGCGAGCGACGGTCGTCGCCGTATTTTTCCGCGTCCTCGAGAATCTCCTTGCGCACCAGCTTTTTCAGCTTGGCTTCGCTGCCGAGCAGGGCCAGCAGCTTTTCGCGTTCCTTGGCCAGCTCGTCCTGCTCGCCGCGGATCTTCATCTCCTCCAGGCGCGCCAGCTGACGCAGGCGGGTGTCGAGGATGTAGTCGGCCTGCACGTCGGTGAGGCCGAAGGTCTCCATTAGCACTGGCTTGGGCGAATCCTCGGTGCGGATGATGCGGATCACTTCATCCAGGTTGAGGAAGGCGATCAGCAAGCCTTCCAGCAGGTGCAGGCGCTTTTCCACCTTGTCCAGGCGGAACTGCAGGCGACGGCGCACGGTGCCGACGCGGTACACCAGCCACTCGCTGAGCAGGGTGCGCAGGTCCTTGACCTGTGGCTTGCCGTCGAGGCCGATGACGTTGGTGTTGACCCGGTAGCTGGACTCCAGATCGGTGGTGGCGAACAGGTGGGTCATGAGCTCGTCGGCATCGACCCGGTTGGAGCGCGGGATGATGACGATGCGGGTCGGGTTCTCGTGGTCCGACTCGTCGCGCAGGTCGGCGACCATCGGCAGCTTCTTGGCCTGCATCTGTGCGGCGATCTGCTCCAGCACCTTGGCCCCGGAGACCTGGTGCGGCAGGGCGGTGACGACGATGTCGCCGTCCTCGACGCGATAGACGGCGCGCATGCGCACCGAGCCGCGGCCGCTCTCGTAGATCTTCAGCAGGTCGGCCTTGGGCGTGATGACCTCGGCTTCGGTGGGGAAGTCCGGGCCCTGGATGTGTTCGCATAGCTGCTCGACCGTGGCACCGGGCTCGTCCAGCAGGCGCACGCAGGCGGCAGCGACTTCACGCAGATTGTGCGGCGGTACGTCGGTAGCCATGCCGACCGCAATACCCGTCGTGCCGTTAAGCAGCAGGTTGGGCAGGCGCGCCGGCAGCGTCGCCGGCTCGTTCAGGGTGCCGTCGAAGTTCGGTACCCAGTCGACGGTACCCTGGCCGAGTTCGCTCAGCAGCACCTCGGAATAACGCGACAGACGCGCCTCGGTGTAGCGCATGGCGGCGAAGGACTTGGGATCGTCCGGCGCACCCCAGTTGCCCTGGCCATCGACCAGGGTGTAGCGATAGGAGAACGGCTGCGCCATCAGCACCATGGCTTCGTAGCAGGCGCTGTCGCCGTGCGGGTGGAACTTGCCGAGCACGTCGCCGACGGTGCGCGCGGATTTCTTGTGCTTGGAGTCGGCATCCAGGCCCAACTCGCTCATGGCGTAGACGATACGGCGTTGCACGGGCTTCAGGCCGTCGCCGATATGCGGCAGGGCGCGGTCCATGATCACGTACATGGAGTAGTTGAGATAAGCCTGCTCGGTGAAATCGGCGAGTGACCGGCGTTCAACGCCTTCCAGGCTCAAATCGAGGGATTCGCTCATGCGGGCCTCATTGCAAGGTTGATTGGCGCAGCACCAGGGTGCCGCCCTTCTGACTGAATTCGAGTTGTTTCAGGGCGCTCATGCCCAGCAGCACGTCGTCGCCGTCCATGCCCGGGGCGATCAGTGCCGCGACGTCACGCAGTTCGATATCGCCCAGGCGCAGGCTGTCCAGGCGGGTGCGGTGTCCCGTGGCACGGCCGTTGGCGGTGCTGATGATGATTGGCGCGCCGCGTTGCAGGCCAAGACGCTCGGCCACCGCGCTGGGGATCGCCACCTGGGTGGCGCCGGTATCGAGCAGGAAGGTCACGTCATGCCCATCGATCTGCCCATTGACCACGTAATGCCCCTGGCGGCTGCTGGCCAGGCTCACTTCGACGAAACCGTCACCATGCACCGACTGCGGCATCTGGTTCGGATTGCGCTGGCGGTCCTCCCAGCCACCGAAGAAATGCGTGGCCAGCAGCAGGCCGGCGCCCCAGGCGAGCACCCACATCACGCGTCCGGCACGTTGGCCCGGCGTCTGTTCACTCACGGGCGTCGGCTCCAGCCGCCCTTGGGCGCCTTGAAGCGCCAGACGATGGGGCGCTCTTCGCCATCGGCACGGGCCTGGCTGCCATTGTCGACGCCGATCCAGGCGCCGTCCTTGTCGATCCACAGCGCTTCGGCCATGCCGTAGCCCGGCGTATAGCGGCGCGGCTCGCTCAGGGCCTCGTTGGCGAACGACCAGCAGATCTCCGCGACACCGTCGCTCAGGGTGCGGCGGCAGATGCGATGAGCCTGGCGCTCCAGGGTGAAGAGCTTCTCGCCGAAATAGGCCAGGCCGGAGAAGTCGCGAGGGGCCGGATGACCGCCGAGCGCCTCCGGCGAGGGTTCCTCGCCGCTTTCGCTGGTCAGCACGCAGCCACCGGTGCAGCGCCAACTGCTACCACGGCGATGCAGCACGGTGAGGCCACGGCGGCGCTGTTCGGCGGCCAGCCACAGGCGTTCGCCGGCCGGATCGATGGCAATGCCCTCGAACCCCTGATTGAAGTGCAGCAGCATGCCGCTGGCGCGGGCCTGGCGAACCAGGCCGCTGGGCAGGTTGAGCCACTGGGCGTTGCCGTTGCTGCTCACCTGCAAAACGGCGGCACGTGTCTCGCTGACCAAATAACGGTTGCCCTGGGCATCGCAGGACAGGCCTTCGAAATCCAGTTTGCCGCCCCTTACCAGGCCGGCCGCCCAGTTGCGCATGCGCAGGCCCCAGGGCAGGGCGCTGTCGGGCGGTTCCGGGGCGACGAAGGTTTCCGCTTCGGCGCGCAGCAGGTTGTCTTCGCGGTGCAACTGATAGACACGGTCGTCATCGCGGTCGGATACCGCCCACAGCGTCTCGCCGCACAGCGCCAGGCCGGACAGGTTGCCGCTGGGCATGTCCGTCACCGGATATTCGGCCTGTAATTGCAGTTCTTCCAGCACCACTGGCTCGGCATTCGCGACGCCGGCCAACAGACCGAGTGCAAGGAGATGATTACGCATCAGGCCAGTACCTCGGCCAGGTTGCCCTTGGTTTCCAGCCAGTTCTTGCGGTCACTGGCGCGTTTTTTCGCCAGCAGCATGTCCATCACTTCGCGGGTGCCCTCGAAATCGTCCAGGGTCAGCTGCACCAGGCGCCGCGTGTTCGGGTCCATGGTGGTTTCGCGCAGCTGCGGCGGGTTCATCTCGCCGAGGCCCTTGAAGCGGGTGACCTGCGGCTTGCCGCGGCGCTTCTCGGCCACCAGGCGGTCGAGGATGCCATCACGCTCGGCGTCGTCCAGGGCGTAGAAAATTTCCTTGCCCAGGTCGATGCGGTACAGCGGCGGCATGGCCACGTAGACGTGGCCGGCATCCACCAGCGTGCGGAAGTGACGGACGAACAGCGCGCAGAGCAGGGTGGCGATGTGCAGGCCGTCGGAGTCGGCGTCGGCGAGGATGCAGATCTTGCCGTAGCGCAGCCCGGAGAGATCGCTCGAGCCCGGGTCGATACCGATGGCCACGGCGATGTCGTGCACTTCCTGGCTGGCCAGCACTTCGCTGCCGTCCACTTCCCAGGTGTTCAGGATCTTGCCGCGCAGCGGCATGATGGCCTGGAATTCCTTGTCGCGCGCCTGCTTGGCGCTGCCGCCGGCCGAGTCGCCCTCGACCAGGAACAGCTCACAGCGCAGCGGGTTCTGCCCCGCGCAATCGGCCAGCTTGCCGGGCAGCGCCGGGCCCTGGGTGATCTTCTTGCGCTCGACCTTCTTGCCCGCCTTGAGGCGGCGGCCGGCGTTGCTGATGGCCAGCTCGGCCAGTTGCAGGCCGGTTTCCGGGTTGGCGTTGAGCCACAGGCTGAAGGCATCCTTGACCACGCCGGAGACGAAGGCCGCGGCCTCACGCGAGGACAGGCGCTCCTTGGTCTGGCCGGAGAACTGCGCGTCCTGCATCTTCATCGAGAGGACGAAGGCGATGCGTTCCCAGACGTCTTCCGGAGCCAGCTTGACGCCGCGCGGCAGCAGGTTGCGGAACTCGCAGAACTCGCGCATGGCATCGAGCAGGCCCTGGCGCAGGCCGTTGACGTGGGTGCCGCCCTGGGCGGTGGGGATCAGGTTGACGTAGCTTTCCTGCACCGCATCGCCGCCGTCAGGCAGCCACAGCAGGGCCCAGTCGACCGCCTCCTTGTTGCCGGCCAGGGTGCCGCAGAACGGCTCGGCTGGCAGGCGCTCGAACTCGCTGACGGCATCGACCAGGTAGGAGCGCAGGCCGTCCTCGAAATGCCATTCGACCTTCTCGCCAGCGGCCTTGTCCTCGAAGGTGACCGAGAGGCCCGGGCACAGCACGGCCTTGGCCTTGAGCACATGCTTGAGGCGGCTGACCGAGAACTTGAAGGAGTCGAAATACTTGGCGTCCGGCCAGAAGTGCACGCTGGTGCCGGTATTGCGTTTGCCGACCGTGCCGATGACCTCCAGCTCGCTGGCCTTGAAGCCATCGGCGAAGCTCATCTGGTACTCGTTGCCGTCACGCTTGACGGTCACCACCACGCGGGTCGACAGGGCATTGACCACGCTGATGCCGACGCCGTGCAGACCGCCGGAGAACTGGTAGTTCTTGTTGCTGAACTTGCCGCCGGCATGCAGCTTGGTGAGGATCAGCTCGACACCCGGCACACCTTCTTCCGGGTGGATGTCCACCGGCATGCCGCGGCCGTCGTCGAGCACCTCCAGCGAGTTGTCCTCGTGGAGGATTACCTGAATCGACTTGGCATGCCCGGCCAGCGCTTCGTCGACGCTGTTGTCGATGACTTCCTGAGCCAGGTGGTTGGGGCGCGTGGTGTCGGTGTACATGCCCGGGCGCTTGCGCACCGGGTCGAGGCCGGAAAGGACTTCGATGGCGTCTGCGTTATAGGCGTTCTGCTGGGCCATAGGGTCTCTTGTTCATCAATTGAATACGGAAAAGTCGATATCGCGCCAGAGTGTGGCGTTAATACCGGCAAAAGCGAAGAGTATCGGCAGGCGCTCGGCGAACCCCTGGAAGCCATGGTCGCCACCGGCCTGGATGCGCAGGGCGCAGCCGCGGTAGTAGCGCTCGGCGTCACGGTAGTCGAGGGTTTCGTCGCCGGTTTGCAGCCACACCTGATATCGCGCGGGATCGCTCGGTGGCGGGACTTCGAGTTCGGCCAGAGCCTGAACGTGATCCTCGGTCAGGTCCCAGGTCTCGTCGCTGTAGTAGTTCTTCTGCGGGCCCAGGTAGCCGTCGAAACGCAGGTGCGGCTGTACGGCAGGGTTGATTAGAAGGGCCTTGAGTCCGTGCTGCTCGGCCAGGTAGGTGGCGTAATAGCCGCCCAGCGAGCTGCCCACCAGCACCGGCGCGCCAAGCTCGGCGACCAATGCCTGCAACTGAGCGATGGCCTGGCGTGGGTGGTGATGCAGTGCGGGCACGCGCAACTGCTTTTCCAGGCCGAGATGTGCCATGGCGCGGCTCAGCTGGCTGGCTTTGTGCGAGGCGGGCGAGCTGTTCAGGCCGTGTATATAGAGGATGGATGCGGTCATGGTGCGGGAGGCTACTACAAAAAACGGCGGTAGGCTTCAGGCGGCAGGCTACAGGCAAGAGCAAAGCGGTTTTCCTGCAGCCTGCGACCTGCAGCTTATGGCCTCAATAGCCCTTGACGCTGTAATCCACTTCGAAATGGATGCCGGTGACGCGCGAGACGCTGGTCTCCAGCTTGCCGTCGTCATGCAGGCGCAACCAGCGATAACCCGGGGCCTCGCTGCCGACCTGGAAGTCTTCGCTGCCCGGCGCGAACTGCACGCAGGTCGAGGGAGAGGCGAGCAGGCGCAGATTGCCGCGCATCTGGTCGAACTCCTGATGCACATGCCCCCAGAGCACGGCACGGGCCTGCGGGTGGCGGTCGAGGATGGTGAACAGGGCATCGGCGTTGCGCAGGCCGATGGGGTCCATCCATTTGCAGCCGATCGGCACCGGGTGGTGGTGCAGGCAGATCAGGTGATGGCGTTGCGGCGCTTCGCTGAGAGCGCGCTCGAGCAGCTCGAGTTGGTTCTCGGCGAGAAAACCCGGCACCGCGCCGGGGATCGAGGAGTCGAGCATGATGATGCGCCAGGCACCGAGGTCGATCACCGGCTCCAGCAGCTCACTCCCTTTGCACGCGGACTGCATGGGGGGCGTTTCGTCGTGGTTGCCGGCCAGCCAGCGGCTCGGTGCACCGATGGCCGCGGTGAGTTGGCGAAAACGCTGATAGGACGCCTCGCTGCCGTCCTGGGAAAGATCGCCCGTTGCCAGGATCAGGTCGATCTGCGGCTGCTGCTCCTGCACCTGCTGGATCACCCGTTGCAGGCTGTCACAGGTGTCCATGCCCAGCAGTTTGCCGTCCGCTTCGGCGAACAGATGGCTGTCGGACAACTGCACCAGCAGAACCGATGAATCGGAGGGTGGGGTGGGCAGGCTCGGCAAGACCGTCTCCTTGGGCTCTATCGAGTGAATTATGGTGGTTGCCG
Organism: Pseudomonas sp. KB-10; assembly: GCF_018221585.1. NCBI lineage: Bacteria > Pseudomonadati > Pseudomonadota > Gammaproteobacteria > Pseudomonadales > Pseudomonadaceae > Pseudomonas > Pseudomonas sp. KB-10. The sequence continues at coordinate 213,673 of NZ_QYYB01000001.1, read as the reverse complement.
CAATAAAGGGAAAACGCGGGAAGCGGACGCAGATCACAGAAAAACGCCGAAAGCGCTTTTGTCATTCCTTGCAGTGACCTCGGGCGGCCGCCCTCGACGGTAAACCACATGAGCATGTGACGGCGCGCTATCGGCCAGGCGAAGGAAAGCTTTAAGTCGACGACGTGTTACATCACCGGCTGCGGCTCGTGCCCACAGGCCAGGCAGTGGCTCAGCCACTCGCCGAGGAACAGATTCAGCTGGCTCTTTTCATCCGGCTGATGCATGGCTGCGTTCGGATAAGGGTAGCGAATGTGCAGGCGGCGAGCATTCTCGGCACCGACCACCTCTGCCATACGCGCGTCGTGATAGACCCGCACCTCCAGCTGCGGCACCGGCAGCCAGGGCAGGCTGTGTTCCTGGCGCACGCACAGGGTGGTGGTGTAGGGGCAGCTTTCCAGCACTTCCAGGGCCAGCACGCCGAGCAGATGTTCGCCCTGGCTGATGGCGACACGGCGACTTTCGCGATGCTCGCGCATGTGCGGCAGCAGGCGCATCAGGCGCGCATAGTTGGCCTCGCAAGCCGCCTGCAGCTCGACCAGGTCGACCCGATAGCGCTCGCGCAAGAGATTCACGACCACATCCCCCGCACTTCGTCGCGGTTCAGCGCCAGCCATTGCAGGGCGATGATGCTGGCCGCGTTGTTGATGCGCCCGTCGCGCACGGCAGCCAGGGCATCGGCCAATGGCATCACGTGCACGCGAATGTCCTCGCCCTCCTCGGGCAGGCCATGCACGCCGCCGGCACCGGCGCTGTCGCAGCGACCGAGGAACAGGTGGACGAATTCGTCGGAGCCGCCAGGGGACGGGAAATACTGGGTGATGGGCCACAGCGGGCCGAGAACCAGATCGGCTTCTTCGACCGCTTCGCGACGCGCGACCTCCTCGGGCTCCTCGTCCTTGTCGATCAGCCCGGCGACCAGCTCCAGCAGCCAGGGGTTGGCCGTCTTGTCCATGGCGCCGACGCGGAACTGCTCGATCAGCACCACCTCGTCGCGCTGCGGATCGTACGGCAGCACGCAGACGGCATCGTGACGCACGAACAGCTCGCGGGTCAGTTGCGGCCCCATGTTGCCGGCGAACTGGCGATGGCGCAGCTTGATCCGGTCGAGGCGATAGAAGCCGCGGAAGCAGCTCTCGCGAGCGAGGATTTCGATGTCGTCTTTGGTCATGTTCGTTATTGCCTGTGAGCGATACGACACCCTGACAGGGCAGGGTGGTGAGATGCAAGCGCGTTGCAATCGCTTTTTCTGCAAGCCGGCTGCGCCGCCAGCATAGCGTCGAGGAGGCTTGAGGCTTTGTAATATAGGCGTCACGATTTTGAACGCTTCCGGCGGCATAACATGCACAATCCACTCGCCGTGAGGGCGGCTACCCTTCGGATGCGCCGGTCGGATGTGCCGAAGGATAGCACTTTGCTAGCTGGAGGCGCTCATCTGCTAGTCATTGCAAAGAAACTGGGGATCACGATAATGGCCGATTTTCCGCCAAGGTTATGACCCTGCATGAAGTACTACCTTTACCTGCTGTACCAGCTGAGCAGGCGAGACGTCGCGGCACGATACCGCGGGTCGGTCATGGGGGTGCTATGGTCGCTGGTGTCCCCGGTGGTCATGCTGACTGTATACACCTTTGTATTCAGTGTAGTGTTCAAGGCTCGCTGGGGCATTGGCGGCGATGACAAGCTGGCGTTCGCGCTCAACGTTTTTGCGGGTATCATCGTGCACGGCTTTTTTGCCGAGTGTGTCAATCGTGCGCCAGGACTGATGTTGCAGTACACTAGTTACGTCAAGCGCGTCGTGTTTCCTCTGTGGATACTGCCTCCGGTCGTGCTTGCTTCTGCGCTGTTTCATGCACTCATCAGTCTGCTTGTACTTCTGGCGGCTTACATCTGCATATACGGGCATATCCACTGGCAGCTCATTATGTTGCCGATTGTCATGCTCCCCTTGATCCTGGTAACACTTGGAGTCGCCTGGTTCATGGCGGCTCTGGGTGTCTTCCTGAGGGACATCGGCCAGATAGTGCCAGTGCTGATGACCGTGATGATGTTCATGGCGCCGGTGTTTTATCCCGTTTCGGCCTTGCCTGAGGCCTATCAGGGCTGGCTTTATCTCAATCCGCTGACACCTTCGATCGAAATGATGCGCAATCTGTTGCTCGGCGGACTCTTGCCGCAGCCCGCAGCCTATCTGGCCTATCTTGCTCTTGCCGTGCTTTGTGCCGCTCTGGGCGGACTCTTCTTCCGGCGCACGCGGCGGGGATTTGCCGATGTCCTCTGATGTCGTCATATCGGTCCGTGACATCGGCAAGTCCTACCAGCTGTTCGATTCTCCGGGGCAGCGCCTTCTGCACCTGCTTTTCGGCGGTCCCCGCTCGGGGGGGCGTGCCTTCGATGCCTTGCAGGGCATCAATTTCGAGGTTCGAAAGGGCGAAACGCTTGGCATCATCGGTCGTAATGGTGCTGGCAAATCCACTTTGCTGCAGATTATCTGCGGGACGCTGACGCCAAGCGCGGGCAGCGTCAGGATCAATGGTAAGGTTGCTGCGCTGCTCGAGCTGGGGGCGGGGTTCAGTCCTGAGTTCAGTGGTCGCGAGAATGTTTACCTTAGCGCCGCCATCCATGGTCTCGATCGTTCCGCTATCGAGGCGCGCATGGATGACATTCTGGCTTTCGCCGAGATCGGCGACTTCATCGATCAGCCGGTCAAGACATACTCTAGTGGTATGTTCGTCCGGTTGGCGTTCGCCGTGATAGCGCATCTGGATGCGGACATCTTGGTGATCGATGAAGCTCTTGCGGTTGGCGATGTCTACTTTACCCAGAAGTGCTTGCGTTTCCTGCGTGCCTTCGCGGAAAGGGGAACGCTGCTTTTTGTTAGTCACGACACCCATTCGGTCGTCAGCCTCTGCGGGCGCGCGTTGTGGCTGGAAAACGGCAGGGTGAAGTGCTTTGGCGATGCGAAGAGCGTCAGTGACCAGTACCTGGGCTCTTTCTATGAAAACAAGCTGAATGAGCACGGCGTCAGCGAGGCGGGCGACGCCGTCGCCTCAGGGCGCGAGTTTGGCCTGGGTGGTGGTCGTATCGAAGGGTGTCGTCTGCTCGATTCGGCCGGGCAGGTCCTGAATGTCATCAGCGCGGCCCAGCGTGTACGCCTGGAGGTGGACTGCCGGGCGCTGCAGGACATCGAGTCACCGATTCTCGGTTTTTTCATCAAGGACCGATTGAGTCAGGCGCTGTGTGGCGAGAACAGCATTCGCCTGCTGCCGACCTGGCAGCATCTGGGTGCAGGTCAGGGCTGTTGCATTGCCTTCGAGTTCGATCTCCCGCTGCTGGCTACTGGCGACTACACCATCAGTGTCGCCTTGGGCGCCGGCACTCAGCAGCAGCATGTGCAGCATCACTGGATCCACGATGCGCTGGCTTTCCGTTGTCAGGCTGACCCGAGTCTTACCGGGCTATTCGAGCTCGATCTTCCACGCTGTTCGCTCGTTGCATGCCGGACTGCTGAACCAGCGCGGACCGCAGAACACTAATGCTGCTGATCTCGACCTGGCAGGATGCCTACTGGTGCCGGCCGAACATAACCGCCATTCACGAATGAACCAAAATACCATGCCGTCACTTGATCTGCTGTCTCTTGCCGCCAAGGCTGAAATGCCCGAGCGGCTCACCGACATTGGCTCCTGGCATCGCCACATGCCATTCGCTTTCACCTTGCTGGATATGCTCGAACCAAGGGTGTTCGTGGAGCTGGGCACGCACAAGGGCGACTCTTACAGTGCTTTTTGCCAGGGTGTCGTCCATCAGGGGCTCGCCACTCGCTGCTACGCCGTGGACACGTGGCAGGGTGACAGTCAGGCCGGCCAGTATGGGGATGATATCTACAGCGAACTGTCAGGGTTCCACGATCCTCGTTACGGCGATTTTTCCACGCTGCTGCGCATGACGTTCGATGAGGCCCTGGCGCATTTTTCCGATGGTAGCGTCGACCTGCTGCATATCGATGGATTGCACACCTATGACGCGGTCAAGCACGACTTCGAGACCTGGTTGCCGAAGATGAGCGAGCGTGGGGTGGTGATCTTTCACGACACTAATGTCCACTACGGGGATTTTGCCGTTTGGCAGCTATGGGCCGAGCTTGTCCAGCGCTATCCCGGCTTCGAGTTTCCCTATGGGTTCGGTCTGGGCGTGCTGGCCGTGGGTGCTCAGGTCCCGGCGCCCATGCTCGATTTCCTGCAGTTGGCACGTAGCGAGCCACGCCGGGTCATCCAGCTGTTCCATGCCTTGGGCGACGGCATAGAGCTGTTCAAGAGCGAACGTGCCTTGTCTCAGCGTCAGGCGCAGCTTGAGGGTTTGGGTGCCGACCTGCAGCATGCTCGCGATGTAGTGGCGCAACGTGATGCCCTACTCGAGCAATATAATCAGCAGCGTGATGAGTTGTTGCGCACCCTGGCGCAGCAGCAGCAGGTTGCAGAAGCGAGCGGGGGGCGTATCGCTGAGCTCACCGAGTCATACATGCAGAGCACCGCCCATGGTCGCCGGTTGCAGGCACGCCTGGGCGAGATAGCCTCGAGTCGCCTTTGGCGGGCGCGTAATCGCATGCTACGGCTGCTGGGCAAGCCGCACAGAGTGCTGGGCACGCTTGAGCCGTCGGTGGCGCCTTCATCTTGGCAGGCGCCCGGCCCCCGTCCTCTGGTCGATGTGATCATTCCTGTGTACCGAGGCCTCGAAGAAACCAAGGCCTGTATCGAGAGTGTGCTGACTGCAGGCTTCAGTGTGCCGGCGCAGATCATCGTCATCGAAGACGGTAGCCCGGACCCGCAACTGGTTGCCTGGCTGCGCACCCTCGATGAGCGCGTCACGCTCTTGCATAACGAGCAGAACCTCGGGTTCGTCAAAACAGTGAATCGCGGCATGGCGCTGCATCCCGAGCGGGACGTCCTGCTGCTCAACAGTGATACCGAAGTCGCCGGTGACTGGCTGGCCCGGTTGCAGCAGGTTGCTTACGGGCGCCCTCGCGTAGGTTCGGTGACGCCGTTTTCCAACAGCGCCACCATCTGCAGTTATCCGCGTTTTTGCCAGGATAACGAACTGCCCACCGGGTTGGTCGTCGCGGAGATGGATGAGCTGTTTCGTCAGGCCAATCCAGGCCAGTGTGTGGCTATCCCGACCGCAATCGGTTTCTGCATGTACATCCGGCGTGATTGCCTGGATGACTGTGGCTTGTTCGATGCTGTGCTGTTTGGTCGTGGCTACGGTGAGGAGAACGAGTTCTGCATGCGCTCCGCTGAGCGAGGTTGGCAGCACCTGTTCGCTGGTGACACCTTCGTCTATCACAAGGGGGGCGTCAGTTTCGCCGAAACCCAGAGCGAGCATCAGAAGGCTGGTCATCGCGCGCTGACCATGGTCTACCCTCGTTATGATCTGGTGGTGCGTGAGCACATCATGGCGGACCCGGCTCGTCGCATGCGTTTCGCTGTCGATCTGCTGCGTGCGAGGCGCTCTCAGCGACCGGTCGTTCTGTTGATCAACCACAGTCGTGGTGGCGGTACGCAGCGCCACCTGCACGATCTGGCCCGGCGTCTGGCGCAATCGGCCGAATTTTACCTGCTGCAGCCGGTCGACGAGGGTGGGGTGGTTTCTCTGGGGCCTGTCGAGGGTGATCAGAGTGCCCGCCTCTGTTTCGACCCGCTGCATGATGCGTCGTTGCTGCTCGAGACCCTGCAGGCCCTTGGCGTGGTCCGCATCCATTTTCATCACACTATCGGTGTGCACCTGCAGTTCCTGCTGCTGCCCCAGCAGCTTGGCGTGCCCTATGACGTTACTGTGCATGATTACTACCTGGCCTGCCCGCAGATCACCTTGACGGATGAGCGTGGACGGTACTGTGGCGCCCCCGATGAGTCGGGCTGCAACGATTGTCTGAAACAGCGCCCGGCGCCGGGTGGTGTCGATATCCAGCAATGGCGGGCATTCGGCGAAAAGCTGCTGTGCGGCGCCGAGCGAGTGTTCACCCCCAGCGTGGATACGCGTATGCGAATGCAGCGCTACTTCCCGGATGCTCACTTCGTCGCGGTACCGCACGAGCCTGCGGTCACGGAGCCGCTCAAGGTGACGAGTGGCGACATGACACGGCCTCAGAAGGTTCTCGTACTTGGTGCGCTGAGCGTGTTTAAGGGGGCTGATTTGCTCGAGGCCTGTGCCCTGCTGGCGAGACGTCAGCGAGCACCGCTGGAATTTCACCTGCTGGGGTACGCCTATCGCGAGCTGGCGGCCTACCCGTTCAGCAACCTGCATGTCCACGGCGCTTACGACGATGCAGAGGTTGAGACGTTGATACGTGGCCTGGCTCCGGACCTGGTATGGTTTCCTGGCACCTGCCCCGAAACCTACAGCTACACCCTCTCGACATGCCTGAAGCTGGGGTTGCCTGTGGTAGCACCGCAGGTCGGCGCCTATCCGGAGCGTCTCGCTGGCCGCCCCTGGAGCTGGCTGCTGCCGATCAAGATCGAGGCGCCGCAAGTTCTGGCCAGGCTGATGGAGATAGGCAACCAATTGCAATCCGGCGTGGCGCCTCAGGTCAGCGTGTTCGACGGCGATTATGGGCAGGCATTTACCTATGAGGGCGACTATCTCGCGGTGGAAATGATCGGTTCGTTGGCGCCGGGCGAGCCGGACTGGCGGCAACTGCACGAAGGCTGGGCACAGTTGGGGAGCATGGCTCGGCGAGGCGCTGCCCCTCGTTTCCCGCTTGCTGTTGGCCTGCTGCGGAGAGTGCTTGGCCTGCCCGGCATGGGGCGGCTCGTGCGGGTCGTCTCGCCGGCGTGGAAGCAGCGAATCAAGCAAGTATTATGGCACGCGTGAAGGTGGCTTCACGTAGAGCGGTATGCGCACGTCGCGGTAGTGGGGAGGTTCCCAGTGAAACATCAGTTGGGCCAGTGGTTGGTGGAGGCGGGTAAGCTTTCCGAGCAAGACCTGCAGCGCGCCTTGCAAGTGCAAAAGGTTTCCGGTGGACAGCTCGGCAATATTCTGGTGCGCCTGGGCATGGTTTCGGAGCGTGACCTGGCTCAGGTGCAGGTCGAGCGCAGCGGCTGCCGCCTGGTGGCCGCCGAGGACTATCCGTCTCTGCCGGTGATGGATGCCGATCTGGTATCGCCGCTGTTCATGCGTGAGCAGCATGTTTTGCCGCTGGCGGATGATGGCGTCACACTGCGCGTGGCCATGCTGGACCCTTCGGACGAATATGTCCTGCAATCGCTGCAGATGGCCACGGGGCGTCAGGTCGAGGCGATGCTGGGCCTGTCGTCCGAACTGGAAAGCGCATACGAGCGCCTCTATGGTGCTGGTGCTGCGGCGGTGGCGTCCGACGATGTCGATGTTGCCGAGGTCGACCTTGCAGCGCATACCGATGATGTCGAGCGTCTGCGCGATATGGCCAGCGAGGCTCCGGTCATCCGGCTGGTCAATGGCGTGTTTTCCAAGGCGCTGGACAGTCGAGCGTCGGATATCCACATCGAGCCCTTCGAGCAAAGCCTGATCGTGCGCCTGCGCATTGACGGCGTGCTGCAGGAAATCGATGCCGCGCCCTCGAACTTGGCACCGGCCGTCATTTCCCGCTTGAAGATCCTCGCCAAACTCAATATCGCCGAGCGACGCTTGCCACAGGATGGCCGTATTCAGTTGCGCTTGCAGGGGCGCGCCATCGACCTGCGCGTATCCACTGTGCCGACCATGCATGGTGAAAGCGTGGTCATGCGGATTCTCGACAAGCAGAGTATGACCATCGATCTGGATAACATTGGTCTCTCCGCACCGATCCTGAACGATTTCAAGGCCGTGCTCGAACGTCCCAATGGTATTTTCCTGGTGACTGGGCCCACCGGTAGCGGCAAGACCACTACCCTCTATGCGGCGCTGGCCCGCTTGAACACCGTTGATCGCAAGATCCTGACCGTTGAAGACCCGGTCGAATATCAGATTCAGGGCGTGAACCAGATCCAGACGGCCAGCAAGCTGGGCCTGGATTTCGCCGGGGCCCTGCGCTCGATCCTCCGGCAAGACCCCGACGTGGTGATGATCGGTGAGATGCGTGACCGGGAAACCGCGAGTATCGCCATTCAAGCCGCCCTGACCGGTCACATCGTGCTCAGTACCCTGCACACCAATGACGCGCCCAGCGCCATCACGCGTCTGCTCGACATGGGAATGGAGGACTACCTGCTTACATCCACCATCAACGCCATCATGGCGCAGCGTCTGGTGCGGGTGCTGTGTAGCCACTGCAAGCGGCCTCATGAAATGGCGTGGCAGGAAGTTGAGCAGATGGGCTCCGGCCACCTGCTGACCCATGGTCAGAGCGAAGCGGTGCAGGTGTGGGACGCGCATGGCTGTGACGCCTGTGCGCATACCGGCTACCGGGGGCGCATGGGCATACACGAGCTGCTTATGATGAGCGACGAGTTGCGCAGCCTGGTGATCCAGCATGCCAGCAGCGAGGCAATCTATCGGCTGGCGCGTGAGCAGGGGATGCGCACCATGTTCGAAGATGGTTTCATGAAGGCCCTGCAAGGGCTGACCAGCGTGCAGGAAGTCCTGCGCGTTGCGCAGCCTGGCCGCTGACCAGAAGGCACTATGGCAGAGTTCAAATACAAGGCGCTTGATCGCTCCGGCAAGAGCCAGGAAGGCGTCATTGATAAGAAAACCGTGGCTGAGGTGGCTGACTGGCTCGGGCGCGAGGGCTGGGTTCCGCTGAGCATACAGCCTGCGGCCGGGCGCTCGCGGGGGCGCCCGGGCGCGTCTCGCACGCCGCGCCGGCGCCGGCGCATGAATGAGCGTGATCGGGTGCTGCATTTCACCCGCGAGCTGTCGGTGATGCTCGGCTCCGGCCTGCCGCTGGATCGTAGCCTGGCCATTCTCGAAGAGCTGGCCGATGATGCTGGCAAGGCGCTGGTCGGCGACATCCGAGCCGCTGTGCGCAAGGGCAGTACCCTGGCGGACGCGTTCGCCGAGCGCCGCGAGTTCTCGCCGTTCTACATCAGCATGATCAAGGCCGGAGAGGCCAGCGGCTCGCTCGAGGTCTCGCTGCGGCGCATGGCAGAGTATCTGGAGCGTGCCAAGGCGATGCGTCAGCTGGTCATGTCGGCGCTGACCTATCCGGCGATCCTGTTTGGCGTGGCCGTGCTCTCTTTGGTATTTCTGCTCGCTTATGTCGTGCCGAGTTTTTCCGACCTGTTTTCCGACATGGGGGGGCAGCTTCCGGCGCCTACCCGCTTCGTGATGAGCCTGGGCGACTTCATGGCGCACTGGTGGTGGCTGGTGTTGCTGCTGTTCGGCGCCCTGTACTGGCTGGCCGGACGGCTCTGGCGTGACGAGGCGGTACGCCGGCGTCTCGATGCGCGCAGCCTGGGCTGGCCCATCATTGGCGAGCTTGTCCGCAATGTCGACACCAGTCGCTTCGCGCGTACCCTCGGCGTCCTCCTGCAGGGCGGCGTTTCGCTGGTCAACGCCCTGGCCATCGGGCGCGAGGTAATCGGCAATCGCATGCTGCGGGATGATCTTGATGAGGCGACCGTGGTGTTACGCGAAGGTCGCTCGCTCAGTGGTGCGTTGCTCGACAGCGGGCGCTTCCCCATGCTCGCCATGCACATGATCCAGGTGGGTGAGGAGACCGGTCGTTTGGAAGAAATGCTGCTCAAGGTTGCCGATATCTATGAGGATGAGGTAGGGACCGTGATCAAGCGGCTGCTGGCGCTGCTCGAGCCGGTCCTGATTCTTAGCCTTGGGGTCATGATCGCGGGTATCATCATTTCCATCCTGCTCGGTATACTGGGCGTCAATGATCTGGTTGGTTGAATGGCGTGCCAACGCGTTGCGTCGGCGTGCCCCGGGCCTTCCCCATAACGCGCGATCAGCCCTTCTTTCCGGGCGTGCGCTTGCAATTCAGAATCCTAAAGGTTGTCTGCACAGTGAAAAAGAATCGCACCGGCCGCCAGCGCGGCTTCACCCTGATCGAGTTGCTGGTCGTACTGGTCATTCTCGGCCTGCTGATGTCGGTGGTCGGCCCTCGGGTCATGAAATACGTCGGTGGTGCCAAGAGCGATACCGCGCGGATGCAGATCCAGGAACTGGCCGCCGCGCTGGACATGTACCATCTCGAGGTGGGGCGTTACCCGGCCAATGACGTGGGGCTGGACGCTCTGGTCACGCGACCGGCCGGTGTTGCACGCTGGAATGGCCCTTATCTGCGCAAGTCCAGTGTCCCCAAGGATCCCTGGGGCAACGACTACATCTACCGGTTCCCTGGCCAGCATGGCGCGTTCGACCTCTACTCCTATGGTGCCGACGGCCAGGTTGGTGGAGAGGGCGAGGATGCCGATATCGTCAGCTGGGAGTAGCACGTCCCTGCGCGGCTTCACGCTGATCGAAGTACTGGTGGTGTTGGGGATCATGGCGCTGGTCATGGTCGTTGTCGTTCCAGCGATCAGCAAGACACGTGGCGGTTCGCTCAGCGATGTGGCACGTGACCTGCAGGTGGAGTTGCGACGTACCCGCTCGGCGGCGGTGCTGCAGCAGCAGAGCCGTAGTCTAGTGCTCGACGTCCAGGGGCGCAGTTACTGGCAGGACACTGCTGGCGACGACAAACGCGACATCGGCCGGGACATCGTGGTGCGCGCCAGGGTCGCCAGCACTGAGCTGCATGATGGACTGGCGGCCATTCGCTTCTTTCCCGATGGCTCCTCGACCGGGGGGCATGTACGGCTGGCCGGGGCTGCCGGCGGGCTGCGCATCGACGTCGACTGGCTTAGTGGCAAGGTCTCGCTGCACGAGGAGTCGGCCCGTTGAAGCAGCGTGGGTTCACCATTCTCGAGGTCCTGGTCGGTTTCGTCATCGCGGCATTGCTGCTCAGTGTCATTCTCTCTGCGTTCGCCGGTGGTCTGCGCGGGCTGTCGCGCACCGACCGGATCAGTCAGGCTGCGCTGGTTGCTCAGTCGCGGCTGGCCGAAGTGGGGCACTCCGTGCCGTTGCAGGCAGGTTACCATGAAGGCCGCGACGCATCCGGCTACAGCTGGCAGGTGGGTATCGAGCCATTACGCTGGGAATTGGCCGGACAGCTGCAGGAGCGTGAGCGCGTGCTCTATCGTGTCAGTACGCGCGTGCTGTGGGATGACGGTCGCGGCCGCACCGCTCGATATGATCTGGTGACGTTGCGTCTTGGCCGCATCGATGAGGTGCAAAGGTGAGGCGCAGTCGCGGTTTTACCCTTCTGGAAGTACTTGTCGTGCTGGTGCTGCTTGGCCTGTTGATGGTCGTGCTGTTCGGCGGCTTTCGTGCCGGCGTGCGCAGTTGGCAGCTTGCTGAGCAGCACAGCGCCCGAGTCGAGGACTCGCGTCAGCTGAGTGCGATGCTCTATCGCCACCTGGGGCAACTGTACCCGGCGCGTCTGGCTGCCGATGACGCTGGGCAGGCGTCAGCGCTGTTCTTCGGTGCGCCCGATCATTTGCGTTACGTGGCCCCCCTCTCGATGTCTTCTGGCAGCGTGCCCTATATCTTCGAGTGGGTGAGCAACTGGCAGGGGCGCGGGGGAGTCTGGGCGCGTTTCGCGCCCTATGTTGCCGATCAGGTAGCGGATGACTTGCTGCAATCGGCTAGCTTCAGCCAGCTCAGTCACAAGGTGCAGATGCGTTTTGCCTACTTCGTCGAGCAGGAAGGAGGGAGTGCCTGGGTCGATCAGTATCAGGGCGAGCTGCCGCCGCAGCTCGTGTCCATGCAGCTGAGCGGCGACGACGGTGTCTGGCCTCTGCTGGTCTTCGAGGTCGTGCAGGTCAGTAACGAGCAGCCACCAACCCTGAGGTTCGTACGATGAGCGCGACAGGTGCGCAGCGCGGCGTCGTGCTGATCATTGTGCTCTGGGTGCTGGCGTTGCTGATGCTGCTGTTGGCTGCGTTCAGTACCTCCGTCCGGGTGGACAGTCAGCTCGCTGCCGAGGTATCTCAACGTGTGCGCGCGCGCGCCGCTGCTGACGCGGCTTTGGCCTACCTTGCCGGGATGCAGCGACTGGGTGGCGACACCTGGGGCTCGCTTGCAGGGCAGGTGCTGGTGTTGCCGCTCGATGATGAGCGGGTACGTTTCCGCCTGTTGCCTGAAGAGGCGTATCTGAGTCTGACGGGTGCGCCACCCGAGCTGCTGGAACCGGTCATTGCGGCGCTGGCCGGGCCGCAGGCCGATGTCGCCCTGGCGGTGAGTAGTCTGATGGCGCGTCGCCTGCCGAAGCAGGGCGGCCAGCAGGTGGAAAAACTGCGTTCTGTGGGGGAACTTTTGCAGTTGCCAGGTTTCGATAGGGCGCTTGTGGAGCGCCTGTCGCCCCTGGTAACCGTGGATACCGATCAGTCAGGCGTATTCCTGCCCTTGGCCCCTCAGCGCCTCGGGCTTCTGCTGCTTGCTGGCGATAGGCGTCTGTATGACGCTATTCGTGAGGGGGGGGGCGATGCGCTTGGTGTTCCTCCCGGCGTGCTGGTAAGCCCCGGCGGGCGTGTGTTTCGTCTGCAGGTCGAAGTGGGTGAAGGCAGGGATGTGCGGAAGGTTGAAGTCACGATCGTTTTTGGAGGAGGGGATGCCGACTATCAGATCGTCCGGCGCAATGAGTATAATCCCGCTTTTTATCTGGATTGACCTGCATGAAGCTTGACGTCGGTGACCTGCGCCTCTTCGGAGTCGATCTCAATCAGCTGTTTCGCTGGTGGCGCCGCGGGCTGACTGCAGGGCCTGCCGGCATCATCCTGGCGCGCCTGCTCAAGCCTTCGCCCACCTTGCACGTGGTGCCCCTGCCGGATGTCGGCGTGCTGAGCTTTCGCCAGGTGCAGGGGCGTTCGGAGCAGGAGGTCGCCCGGGTCATAGTTGATGCTCAGGGTGTGCAGGGGCACGACGTAGATCTGCAGGCGGCGCTGCTTACCGGCGTGCGTCGGGAGTTGCTGCAGCTGGTGGTGCAGTGGCCGGCTGCGCGTGTGTTGCGCAAACGCATCAGCTTGCCAGTGGAGGCGGTCGACAACCTGCGCGAAGTGCTCGGCTACCAGGTCGGCCGGCTTACCCCCTTCGCGGTGGAGAAACTCTACTATGATGCCCGCATCATCGGCCCGGTGGACGACCAGGTCGAAGTCGAGCTTCTGGCTGTGCCGCGTGATCAGGTCGATCCCGTGGTCGGGCAGATTCAGACCCTGACCGGCCTCACCGTCTCGCGCCTGGAGGTCGAAGGGGTGGCGCAGGTCAACCTGTTTGGCCAGGCGCGTGTCGCCAGTCGCTGGTGGCAGCGCCTCAATGGCAACAGCTGGTTGCTGATGGCCATCGCCCTGGCATTGCTGGCGGCCATGAGTGCCCCGGTGTTGCGTGAGCGCGGTTTGGTCATCGAGCGCAAGCAACAGATTGCTGCGCTTCGTCCGCAGGTCCAGAGCCTGCTGGTCGCTCGTGAAGCACTGCAGCACAGCCTCGATGGTCTGGGTGAAATGGAGGCGCGTCGTGGCGAGGTTCCATCCGCCGTGCAGGTGCTCGCGGAAATGACCCGCCTGCTGCCAGACGACTACTACCTGTCAGTGCTCGACATTCAGCGCGACCGTATCACAGTCAACGGTATCGGGCCGCGGGCAGTCGAATTGATTCAGGCAATCAACGATTCGCCAATGTTCGACGCCGCAAAGTTTTCCGCCCCGGTCAATCGCAACATGCAGACCGGTCTGGACCAGTTCACCATCACCGCCAGCCTGCTGGTGCCCGAACAGGGAGCGCAGCCATGAGTCCGTTGCTCAACCGTCATCATGCGCTGGTCAGCTGGGGTTTGCTAGTCGTGCTGCTGATCCTTTTGCTTGGGTTGTATGCTGGCGCGCTAGCTGAGCGCCACGAGCGGTATCGCTTCGAGTTGCTGCGCGATGGTCGCACTCTGCAGCAATTGCAAAGCGTCGAGGCGTCACGCGCGCAGTTAGAGGCAGCCAACCAGGAATACCAAGCCAACAACCTGGGCCTGTGGTTGTTCCCCAGCGGGCAGGATGCCCAGGCCGTGTCGCTTTCCATTCAGCGCAGCGTGTCGGACGCACTCGGTGCTTCCAACGCCTCCATCCGCTCCATCGCACCGCTTAGCCTGCCGCCGCGAGATGGTGTCCTCGTGGTCGGTGTGCAAGCACAGTTCGCCGCCGGTCTGGACGAGATCCAGCAGGTTGTGCGCCGTCTCGAGGCCGCGCGGCCGATGCTGGCCATTGAGAGTCTGCGCATGGTCGCCGCAGTGCCGCGCAGTGTTGCTCGGGGCCCGGCGCCTCAGATTCTGCAGGTATCAATGTCGGTGGTCTCCTACCTGCCCGAGCCCACACCCGGATCTTCGGAGGCCGAGCTGTGAGTTTCCTTCTGCGCCACTTCACCGCAGTGCTCTGCGCCGTGCTGGCCATGCTGTTGTTGCTGATCTTCATTGCCTGGTCTGGTGTCAGCGTCGAGCCGCCGCGTATTGCCTCGACCCCGGACTACCGTATTCCCAGAGTGTTGCTGCAGGAACGGGTGTCCGATGCAGACGTTCAGGTCCTGCTGGAGCGTCCGTTGTTCTGGGAGGGGCGGCGCCCATTGGTCCTGGAAGAGGAATCGAGCGGTACTGCGCTTGCCACTATTGATGGTCTGCGTGTGCTCGGGATCATCGTCAACGGTGACGTGCCCACGGCCCTGGTTCATGACGGGCAGAAGGTCGAGCGAGTGCGTCGGGGGGGGAGTGTCAGTGGCTGGCGCGTAGAGGATATCGCGCTGCAGAGCGTCAGCCTCAGTGCCAATGGGCGCAGCGTGGAACTGCAGGTGCTCAGTCCGCGTAACTCGTCGATCCGCCTCGAGCCCATGCAGAAACCATGAACGTCTTGTTAATTCAGAATTCCCACGAGTCGCAATCCATGCGCTTTAACATGAGCAGAATCCGATGAACATTGCCTCTCAGGCCATGCGCCACCATTTGCGTTTTCCCCTCAGCCTGCTTTGTGCGGCGATGTTTCTGTCGGGATGCGCCAGTGACCCGGTAACGGTGGCGCCGGAACAGCCTGTGCAACTGATGCGCACAGGCCAGGAAGTGATCGCGCCGAGTGACGAGGCTGTCACGGATGAGGTCCGCAAGAGCGGTCGTACCCTGCTGGAGCAAAAGGGTAGTGGCAGGTTCGTGACGTCTCTGCCGCAAGGGGAGACCCGGGCCGGGGAGAATACCGTCAACGTCAATTTTGAAAACGCCCCGTTGGCGGATGTGCTGGCCGCTATTCTTGGTGACATGCTAAAGGTGCCTTATTCGCTGGAAGGTGATGTGGGCGGTAATATCACCCTGGTTTCCGCTACGCCGGTGCCTGAAAGCGCGCTGCTCGATATGCTCGAGTCGCTGCTGGACGCCCAGGGTATCGCCATGCTGAAGGGCAGTAACGGCATCTATCGTGTCGGCCCGGCAGCGCAGCTGCGCAAGGATGTCGCAGTGACCCCGCGCAGCGGCGGAGTGCAGCGTGGTTATGGTGTCCAGATCATCCCGCTGAAGTACCTGTCAGCTGCCGAGGCGGTGAAGATTCTCGAGCCTCTGGGGCTCAAGGACGGCATCCTCAGGGTCGACAGTAGTCGCAACATCCTTATGCTCGCGGCGTCCGGGCCGCAGATGAGCAATGCCCTGCGCACCCTGCAGATGTTCGATGTCGACGTCCTCAAGGGGATGTCCTTCGGAGTTTACGAGATGCTCAATCTCGACCCTGAGCTGGTCGTCGAGCGCTTCAACGCCATGCTTGCCAATCCTGAGTTGGAAGGGATGAGCGGCTCGGTGAAGCTGCTGGCCATGCCGGAGATTCGCAGTGTCATGGTCATCGCGCCGCAGGCCGAGCAGCTCGCCACCATCGGTGACTGGATCAAGCGATTTGACCAGGTCGGTATCGACGACAGCGTCCCCGGCTCGCAGATTTATGTTTACAGCGTACAGAACGGCGAAGCGGCCACCCTGGCCAGTCTGCTCGGTCAGCTTTTCGGTGCCAGCGCCAATGGCGGTACCGGCACCAGTCAGACCAGTGGCACCACCGCGCCGGGGCTCGGACAGAGCGAGATTGGCAGCAGCCTCGGCAGTAGCACTAGCACCTCCAGCAATAGCACAAGCTCGCTGGGCGGCAGTTCGTTGGGGAGTAGCAGCTCGTCGGGGGGCTCGTCGCGACGTTCGGGGGCTGCTGGCGTCACCGGCATGGTCACCGAGAGCGGCAGTCGTATCGTTGCCGACGAAAGCACCAATAGCCTGCTGATCATGGCGGACGCCAAGGAGTGGCGAGCCATGCGCTCGGCCTTGACCAAGCTCGACAAGACCCCGGCACAGGTGCTGGTGGAGGTCTCCATCTGGGAGGTTACCCTCAGCGATGATCTGAGGTACGGCGTCGAGTGGTTCTTCAATACCCAGACGGGCGGCGATGGTACTGTCGGCGGTGGGCAACTGTCGCTGACCAACGAGCTGGGCCGTATCGGCACCGGCTTCTCCTACGTATTCACCGGTAACGACTGGCGCTCCGTGATCAACCTGCTGTCCAGCAAATCCAGCGTCAAGTCGCTGTCCTCGCCGTCGGTGCTGGTGTTGGACAATCGCGAGGCGACCATTCAGGTCGGTACCCAGCAGCCGATTTCCACCGGCACCACCTCATTCCCCACCAGCGGTACGCCAACCACGACGCAGAACTTCACGCTCAAGGACACCGGGGTCCAGCTCACCGTGCGCCCGCGGGTCAATGCGGGGGGGCTGGTGGTCATGGACATCCAGCAGGAGGTCACCGACGTCGGCCAAGAGAGAGATGCGGTCACTGGCCAGTCGACCTTTCTCAAGCGAGCCATCGAGAGCTCCGTGGCCATCCAGAGTGGTGACACCATCATTCTCGGCGGTCTGATCCAGGACAGCACCCGAACCGGTGATGCCGGCATCCCCTACCTGCATACGCTACCGCTCATCGGTCCGCTGTTCGGCTACAAGACCGATGCGGGTGCGCGTACCGAACTGCTGGTGACCATCAGTCCCAAGGCGGTCAATCGCTATCGTGATTTCGATCGCATCGGTGAGGCCTTCCGCGACAAGATGCGCGGTATCACCGAATCCTTCCGTGAGGAACTCAGTCAATAACCGTATCAAGAGGTAATTCCCGTGACTGCTCTGCAAAACGCTGCGCTCGCTACCCTGGTTCTGAGTCTGAGTGCCTGCAGCCTGCTGCCGGCCAAGACGGACAGCGAGCAGGTCGAGGCTCGCTCCCAGGAGCGCCTTGATCAGCTGATGGCTGGTAACATCGAAAAAGCCTACGCCTTTTCCACGCCCGGCTACCGCGAGACCCATAGCCAGGCGCGGTTCCGCGCCGACTACGCCGCAGGTATTTCGCGTTACGTCTCGGCTAGCGTCAAATCCGCCAGTTGCGAGCAGGACGCTTGCACGGTGATGGTGGACGTACGTTACAAATACGTTTCCTCCATTGGTAGCAAGCCCATGGTCATCGAGCGCGCCACGCAGGAGCGCTGGATCCGCACCGAAGGCCAATGGTGGTTCCTGCGTCAGAACTGACGAGCTCCTCAGCGCGGCGCCCGCAAAGCAGGCGGGAAGCGCCCGTCGAAAGGGCGCGGCGCATAGCCGAAGTCGGCTATTGCCGCGCTGTTGTCTGCCACCTGATCGCGTAGCGCCCGCTGCAGCAATGCACTATCCCATTGCGCACCGCGCCAGCGTCGCAATAGACTGATTGCCAGGGCTACGGCTTGGCGTGGCACGGGCAGCAGCCTTGGTCGCAAGTCATTATCGCTGAATAGTCGCTGCGCCAAAGCATCGAGCATCAGGCGTTCGCCGCCGCCCAGATCATAAGCTTTACCGACAGTCGCGGGATTATCCAGGCAGGCCAGCACGGCGCCTGCCACATCCTCCACGTGTACCGGCTGGCGCAGGCCGTAGTCCAGGACGGGAAACGGAAGCACGCGCCAGCGTTTTATCCAGCGCTGCATGGGCGCCACGGTGCCATCCCTGCCTGCCCCATAAAGCATGGTTGGGCGCAGCAATGTCAGTCTATGTCCGTTCTGCTGTGCCAGCGACCATAACGCCGCTTCTGCTTCGCTGAAGCGTAAAGCCAATGCTCGCTCTGCAGTAGATGGCGAATCAATCTTGGCATGCAGGCTACAGGAGCTGATGGCCAATACCCGCAAGCCTCGACAGTCGTTGCGTTGCAGAAGTGGTGGCAGCAGCCAGATCGGAGCCAGATGCACCAATGTACGTGTGCCTTCTGGGACTAGCAGGTTAGTCAAATCACCCAGCAGCCATTGGCCTGTGTCATTACCGCTGGGGCGAGGCGCGCGGCTGCACGCTATGAGCGTCTGTGATCTGTCCTGGAGTGCTGGCAATAGGAAATCGCCCAACTGAGACGTGGCGCCAGTGAGTAAAAGAGCTGCGGTGTCGGTCATAGTTCGGTAGACAAAGAAAACGTCATTGTAGCGTGGCGAGACTTCAAACGCAGGAGCACTCCAGCCGAGGTGAACAGTGCTGCAATGCCATGCAATCTGTCCAAGCTGCGCCAATGTGCATACTGGTTTACTATTCACCGCTTTTTAAGGGCCCCTCAGGGAGTTTCTCGTAATGCTGCAATCAACCAGCCGTCCTGCGGTATCGGTGATCATAGTCAACTACAATGCAGGCCCGCTGCTTGTTGACTGCATCGCTGCCGTGTTGCCCCAAGTGGCAGAGGTAGTCGTGGTTGATAACGGCTCGCAAGATGGCAGCGTCGAGCAGTTATGGGTGTGGGCTGCCAATGAGCCCGCTGTAAAGGTACTGCTCAGCGGGAGCAATCTCGGCTTCGCCGCTGCGTGCAACCATGGTATCGCGGCAGCCCGTTATGACAATTTCCTCTTTCTAAACCCCG
Source organism: Pseudomonas sp. KB-10 (assembly GCF_018221585.1). Lineage (NCBI taxonomy): Bacteria > Pseudomonadati > Pseudomonadota > Gammaproteobacteria > Pseudomonadales > Pseudomonadaceae > Pseudomonas > Pseudomonas sp. KB-10. The sequence goes on along the minus strand of NZ_QYYB01000001.1, from coordinate 194,735 downwards.
ACTGCCGCCTGCAACCTGGTGCGGTGGCCAGCCTGTATGCCAGCCTGGAGCAAAACCCTCGTAGCGCAATGGTCGGTGCCCTTCTGCTAAATCCTGATGGCAGTGAGCAGCGCGGCTGCCGTCGGCGCTTTCCCAGTGTCGGCGGGGCGTTCGTCCGCCTGTTCGGCCTTGAAGTGCTAAGCCGGCGCTGGCCGCAATTGGCGGCCCCGATTGAGATGCATACACAGCCGCTGCCTGCCGCTGTCGAACCGGTGGATGCGGTTTCCGGCGCCTGCATGCTGGTTCGCGGCGCTGCGTTGCGCGAGGTTGGGGCCTGGGACGAGGGCTACTTCCTCCATTGCGAGGATTTGGACTGGTGCATGCGTTTTCATCGCGCGGGCTGGCAGGTTCTGTTTGATCCTGCGGCTCGTGGTATTCATCACCAGGGTGCTTGCAGTCGGGCTACCCCCTTGTTTGTCGAGTGGCACAAGCACAAGGGCATGCTGCGTTACTTCCGTAAGTTCAACCGTGGTTTAGCTGCTGCCGTTTTGACCGTTCCTGTCGCGATGGGGGTCTGGCTGCATTTCACCCTGCTGGTGCTGCGCCAGTTCGGCCGTCGCCTGGTCGGTGGTGCTGCGTGAACGCGTTGGCGGCGGAGCATCGTTCTGCTGTTGTTGATGGCGAGCCCCTTCTCTGGCTGCATGGCGGCGCCGATTTAGATTGGCGCCAAGCCGTCAGTTCCGCGCGTGATGCTGGGCGGGCATTGTTTCTTCGTCGTCATGACCTCTATCTGGATGAGGCTTCCCTGTTTCGCCTGTTGTCTGGTTTTGTCGATGAGACCGTTGCCAGTGTCACGCCGCTGGCATCCTTGGGGGGGCTGGTGGCGCTGCCTCATACGCTGCTGCAGCAGGCAGCTGCGCAGTTCGATGAGGCCCCGCTGTCGCTGGGTTCTGTGGACCTCGACTGCTTGCTGCTTTCAGCTGCAGCTGTCGCACGGTTGGATCTCGCTACAGCTTCGCTTGACGATGCCCTGGCGGAGCTGACCCACCAAGGCATGGCGCACCTGCTGATTCCTGCAGCTGTTGCGTTTGGCCGTTGGGGGGAGGGGCAGCAGCGTCAGGCCGCCGTGCAACGATTTGCACTGGCCCTCCAGGCGCTACGCGATTCGCCGTTACCGGTGATGCTCCAGGTGACCCATGCGATGGGAGGCGGTGTCGAGCGCTACGTTCGCGAGTTGCTTGACTGCGTGGCCGGGCGCGCATGGAGCTTGGTTTTACGGCCGCAGCCTGGGGGGCAAAGCGTACGGCTGAGTTTCGAGGGCGAAAGTCTGTGTTTCGCCTGGCCGCAACAAGCTGAGCAGCTCGCTGGCCTGCTTCGCGGCGTTGGGCTGGCTCAGGTGCACGTGCAGCATGTCGCTGGCTATTGTGCTGATTTCTGGCCTTGGTTGCTCGCCCTGGAGGCACCGTTGGATCTGACGCTGCATGATTACACCATCATCGGCGGCAGCCCGACCCTTACCGATCGGCGCGGTCACTACCGTGCGCCCGCTCCTGGCGTGGTGCACGAGCTGGCGAACCCGCTCCTGGCGCTCAGCTTGCGCCAGTTGGCCAGTGCTGCGCGCCGTTGCATCGTGCCCAGTGAAGATATGCGCCTGCGCCTCGCTGAGCAGTTGCCCGAGCTCGAGCTGCAAGTGCGGCCGCACCCGGATCGCGAGCGTATCGGTGCTTATCCCGCCCCGCATGTGCCGCCGCTGAGCGGTCCGCTGCGGGTCATGTGTCTCGGCGCGCTAGGGCGTGAAAAGGGCCTTGAGGAGCTACGTCAGGTGGCCGCCCTGGCCCGTCGGCGCGGGGCGCCGTTGGAGTTTCTGTTGCTCGGCAGCGCTCATGTTGCGCCGGGGCGCGCTGTTACCGAGCTGGGGCGTTATATCGATGCCGAGTTACCTGCGCTACTGGCTGCGCACCAGCCCCACCTCTTATGGTTCCCGGTGCGCTGGCCGGAAACCTGGAGCTATACCCTGAGTGCGGCCCTGGAGGCCGGGGTGCCGGTGTTGGCCTGCGACCTGGGCGCCTTTGCCGAGCGCTTGCGCGGGCGTCCGTTGAGCTGGCTGCAGGCGCCGGGTAGCGACGCCGAGGCCTGGTTGCAGCGGTTGCTCGAGGTGCGCGAGCGTTTGCAGGTGGTGTCCGTGCCTGAAAATTGGGCGCAAGCGTCGCCAGTGCCCTTTTATTGGGCTGAATATCTGGCCCCTCAGGCGCTTGGGGTTTTACCGTCGCTACCCCCCGTGCACGCCTGGGGGAGCCCTGCCGCTGTCTCGCTTGTGGCGCCTTGTTGGCGCCAGAGCGCGCTGCGCCTGGTGCTGGCGTTGTATCGGCGGCCGCTGGTGGGGGCGATGCTGAGGTGGCTGCCGTACAACCTGTTGCGGCAGGCCAAGCGCCTGTTTTCCAGCGCGCCAATACCTTGACGGCGCCCGTTGCGGCGGGTGTCAGGGCTTGCTTGGCTAATGGCTAATTAGTTCCGTGCAAAGTGCAATAGCGGTTGTATTCTGTAGGGGGCTTTCCCTATACTGATGAAGCTAAAGCGCACTTGCAGCAGCCCAGCTTGATGTAACGTGTTGGGTCGGGGCCTTCCCAAACGGCAGTTCACTGCCCGGCGGGCGGGCCCTGATTTTATCTGCGCCAGTCACCCGCTTTGGTTTGCAGGGCCCAATTTCAGAGGGCCGCGATGCTCCCCCGCAATTTTCCCGCCAAGCTCAAAAAAAACCGCTTTTATTCACAGTGCAGGCTTGCAAAGGGCATGATGCGTGGGTAGCATCCCACTGCGCTTTGTAAGCAGTGTCTGCAAAAAAAGCTGTTACAACACGTCCATTAAAGCTGAAAAGGAATCTCTGCATGAAAACTTTGGCTAAAGCCATTGCGCTGGCAGCTACCGTGGGTGCTGCTGCATCCGCTAACGCTGCTATCAGCCTGAACCACAACGGTCAGGGTGAAGTTCTCCTGTACCCGATGTACACCGTTGAAAACGGCAACGATACTGCTATCAGTGTCACCAACACCACCAACGAGTACAAGGTTGTCAAGGTTCGCTTCCGTGAAGCCCTGAACTCTCAAGACGTACTGGACTTCCATCTGTTCCTGTCGCCGAAAGACGTTTGGAACGGTGTTGTTGTTGCTACCGACGATGGCGCCAAGCTGATCACTCGCGATACTTCCTGCACCGTGCCGGCCATTCCGGCTGATGGTCAGGCTTTCACCAACCTGGCCTACACCGGTGGCGCAGTTGAAACTGCTCTGCGCGGCCAAGATGGCGGTCCTCAAGATCTGAAGCGTACCCGTGTTGGTTACGCTGAAATCATCGAGCTGGGTGTTCTGGATCCGACCGTTGCCACCACCAGCGGCACTGTCAACGGCCAGCCTGCCACCTTTGGCACCGCCATCAAGCACGTTAATGGCGTTCCGGGTAACTGTGGCGCTATCGTTGCCGAGTACGTTTCCGGTCAGTGGAAAGATGTTGCTCCTAACGATTTCAGCTACGGCTTCAAAGACGTTGCTGCCATCAATGCCTCCACCGACGGCGGCCTGGGCGGCCTGTACGGCGTAGGTACCATCACCAACGTTTTCGCTGGTCAGCAGATCGGTTATGACGCCACCGCTATCGATGGTTTCATCTCCCTGGTTGACGCTGAAACTGCTGGCGGCGCCGCCATCGGTAACCTGCACAACGCCACTGGCTACTCCTTCCCTGACCTGAACGGCAACCGTACTCCGGGCGCTGCTGTGACTGCTCCGGCTGCTGGTCTGGGTGGTTCGCTGGTCGCCAACATCGGTGGCACCAACTACACCTTCGGCAAAACCATCGATGCGGTCAGCGCTGTCCTGCAGCGTACCAGCCTGAGCAACGAGTTCTCGGTTGAGAACGCTGTTGGTGGCGGTACCGACTGGGTCGTTACCTTCCCGACCAAGCACCACTATGTTTGGGATTCGCAGATCCAGGCCGACGGCACCCGTCCGATCACCACTGCTGGTGTGCCGAACGGTAATGCTCCTGGCGTAAACGGCACCAACGTAGCTGACTACACCGGCGCTACCGCTCAAGATAATGTCAGCCCGTTCCAGACTGCCAGCCTGTGGCAGGGTGTGGATGGCAATGCTCGTTCGCAAGTGCCGGTTACCCTGGGCTACCTGGATCGCGAAGAGAAAGAAGTCACCGTCGTTCGTGACATCAGCTTCTCCCCGCGTCCGACCATCCCGAACGTCAGCTTCGCTCTGAGCTACGAAGCCAACGTTGTAACCTTCAACAACAGCAACGTTCTGGTTGCCGGTGACAGCTACGCTCGTTACAACTGGGCGCTGGAAACTGGTTACACCTCCGGTTGGGCTACCATCGGCCTGGACACCAACGCTGCTAACGTTGTGACTGCCACTGCGCCTGCTCAGACCTTCCGTGGTCTGCCGGCGCTGGGCTTCGCTACCATCAAGGTCACCAATGGCGACCTGGGCGGCGTACTGTCCAACTACAACGCTGCTTGGAACCACAAGTCTAACTAATAGTTGGGTGAGTGAAAGAAACGGGGCCTTCGGGCCCCGTTTTTTATTGCCTATTTTTTGCCGGAGTCGCCATGATCGCCTCTGCCGCACGCGCCTTGTTGGTCATTACCCTGGTTCTGTTCTGTCTGCCGTTGGCGCCGCTGATGCCTGGCTGGGGGCTGGACGCCTCCTTCGCTCTGGCCGTGGCCCAGGCCCAGGCTGATGGCCTGGTATTCGGCCGTCAGGTGATCTTTACCCTGGGGCCCTATGCGCCGTTGTACACCGCTCTCTACCATCCGGGGACCGATGATCTGATGCTTGCTGCGGGCAGCCTGCTCGCTGTCGGCTATGCCGCCATATGCTGGCAACTGCGCCCTGCACCCGTAGCCGCCGTGCTGGCAACACTGCTGCTGGCTAGCTTGTTCACTTCTCGTGATGCCTTGTTGCTCTGCTACCCACTGCTGGCGCTGCTCGCCGTATTGCGCGGGCGCCATGGCAGTATCCTGCTCGGCGCGCCCCTGGGCCTGCTGCTATTGACCAAGGGCTCTCTGCTGCCGCTGGTGTTGCTGGCGCTGATCACCGCTGCCATTGTGCTGCTTCGCCGTGGTGATGGGCGGCGCGCACTGGGCTTCGTCGGCAGCGTCGTATTGGCCGTTCCGGTCTTGTGGCTGCTGGCCGGGCAACCGCTCGATGCGCTCGGCGCATACTGGCGCGGTCAGTTGCCGCTGATCAGCGGTTTCGCGGACGCCATGAGCAGCGACGGCCCGCAGTGGCAGGTGCTGTTGTGGCTGGCTATGGCTGCAATCGTCGCCCTGGCCGTGGCGTTTCAGCCCTGGTCGAACAGCGGTCGCTGGCCGTGGGTGCTGAACTTGCTGGCCCTGCTTTTCGTGGCCTTCAAGGCCGGGTTCGTGCGCCACGACATGCATGCGGTGATCGCCAGCGATTGCCTGCTGCTGCTGGCCTGCCTGCTGCTGGGTGTGGCGACGCGACGCCTGAGCGCCGGCGTGGCCCTGCTTGCGTCGCTGCTGGCGTGGCAGCAGTTGGATGTCATGTACCCCTATGCTGATCGGCCGCCGCTTTTTGCTCGTGCCGCGGGCTTCTATGAAGGCAAGGTGCAGGCGCTGTGGTCGCGTATCTGGCACCCTGAGCGCCTGGATCAGCGGTTCTGGGCCGCGTTGGAGGCGTTGCAGCAGCGCTACGACTTGCCGTCGCTGACCGGTGGGGTGGATATCTATTCGGCTAACCAGGCCGAGTTGCTGGCGTCGCGCAATCGCTGGCAGCCACGGCCGGTGTTCCAGAGCTATACCGCCTACACGCCCTGGTTGGCGGCGCGTAATCGTGAATTCCTGCGCAGTGCCGATGTGCCGGAGCACCTGCTGCTACGGATCGAGCCCATCGACGGGCGCCTGCCGGCGCTCGAGGATGGGGCCAGTTGGGCGACCCTGGCACAGCATTACCGGCTGCGTCAGCAGGCCGGCAATGGCTACTTGTACCTGCAGCGACGGCCGGCGGTGCAGGCGTCTGCGCCGCTTGAGCCGACACTGCGCCTGCCCGCTCATCTCGGTCAGGCCCTGCTGGTGCCGGAAGGTGCAGCGGGCTGGCAAGCCAGTGTAGTGGTGCGCAAGAGCCTGCGTGGTCAGGTCTGGGGTTTGCTGTACAAGGCTCAGCCGTTGCGTCTGGGTGTGGAGCTGGCCGATGGACGTCACCTAGACTATCGATTCGTACCCGGCATGGCCGTCGAGCCCATACCGCTGTCACCCTTGGTCAACGATACCGATGATTTCGCCCGCCTGCTAAGGGGGGAACCCACGTTCTTCGCGCGTAACCGCGTGGTGGCGATCAATCTCTACTGCCCCGGTGGTTGTCGCGACTGGGCGAGCGACTGGCAGCTGCGGCTGACACCGTTGCCGGCTGCGCTTGCCGATTGAACTTTTCGCCCATCTGGCGGTCAGAGCCGCCAATCCTGGCAGGCGGCCGGTGTGGCGCTTGTTACCGCAGGTCGGCGCTCTTATCATGAGCGCCGCTTTTTTCAATCCTTGAGGATGGTGTTAGATGTCGATGTCGAAAAACGCGCTGGCCTTGGCGCTGGCCACTGTTGTGGGCGTAGTGTCCATTACGGCCTCGGCCGCCGGTAGTGAGGTGCTGGTCGAGCGTGGTGAGCTGAAGATCACCCAGCAGGAGTTTGCCGATTTCTTCGAGGTTGCCGTTCCGGCAGATGCACGGGCCGAGATTCTGCAGGATGAGACCCGTCTACGCAGGACTCTGGCCGAGTACTACGTGTTACGCCAACTGGATGTGGAAGCCACTGAGGCCGGCGTTGATCGCGACCCCATGTTCGTCAAGCAGTTGAACCGTCAGCGTAGTGAAATGCTGGCGCGCTTCTACCTGGCTGAACTAGCCCGCAAGCGCAATCCTGACCTGGCCAAGCTGGCCAAGGAGCGCTACATCGACAAGAAGGCGAGTTTCGCCGTGCCGGCCGAGGTGGATGCCAGTCATGTACTGATTGCCATCAACGATGAACGTGATGAGAAGGCGGCGCTTGCGCGTGCCCAGGAAGTGTTGGCCAAGGCCAAGAAGGGCGAGGCCTTCGACAAGCTGGCTGAAGAGTACTCCGATGACCCCTCGGCCAAGAGCAACAAGGGCGATCTGGGCTTTTTCCAGGCGGATCGCATGGTCAAGCCGTTTGCCGATGCCGCCTTTGCGCTGAAGAACAAGGGTGACCTGAGCGAGCCGGTGAAGAGCCAGTTCGGTTATCACGTCATCCGTCTCAATGATCGCAAGCCAGGCCGGCAGAAGCCGTTCGAGGAAGTTCAGGCGCAGATCGAAGAGCAAATTGGCACGGAGCTGAGCAAGACCTACATTGAGGAGGAGCTCAACCGTGTGCGTGGCTACGATGTGAAAATCGACGATGAGGCACTGAAGGCTTTCCAGCAGCAGGCTCAGGCCAAGTAGCGCCAGGATGCCCTGGGCGCCGGTCTTTCCGGCGTCTCAGGGTTGCATGTCGGCGAAATTGGGCAGCGTTGCCAGCGGTTCGTTGAAGACAAAGGGAATCGAGCGGTAGCCTGTTTCGCTGCGCACCTGTACCACGAAATGCAGGTGCGGTCCGGTGCTGCGACCGGTGTTGCCGGATCTGCCTAGGTAATCACCCTGCTTCAGCCGCTGTCCCGCCTGCACCACGATGGAGCCCTCCTGCAGGTGCAGGTAGGCGCTGGAGCTGCCATCTCCATGGGCGATGCGCAGGTAGCTGCCATTGGCCCCGTTGCCGATATTGAGTGCCCTCGTCACTGTACCCCCCCGCGCCGCATACAAGGGCGTGCCCACCGGCATGGCGATGTCCAGGGCGTAACGACTTTGTGGTGTGTTGTGGCTGAAACCACCCTCGGCACCCTGGGTGACCGGGAATCTGCCGCTTTTCCAGGGTAGCGCATAACGATATCCTTGCCCGCCTGCCGGACTGGCGCGCAGGGAGGTATCCGCATTCTCCAGCACATGGCGCAGGATGTCCTGCTGCAGCAGTGCCTGCAGGCGGCGGTTGGCATCCTTGTGGTTGTCGCTGTGGCGTTGATTGGCGCGCGGTTTTACGTCGGCCGGCGGTGCGTGGCTGCGCTTGTTCGTTGTCTCGGCGGGTGGGCGATTGCCATAAGTGACGACGCCGTTATCGTCTACGAATTTATAGAAGTTTGCGGCTTGCAGTGGCGTGGTGATCAGCAGCGTCAGCAGCGCTATAGCGGGGAGATGAAGCATGACGATCGGCGGCAGGTATACGGCTGGCAACATTAACAGGGTTGCCTGTGCATTGAAAACGCCGGTGGTCTTGTGGCGTGTGCAATGAAGGTAAATCCCGGAGAGAGTGATTTGTACCGCATATTCAAGGCGCTGGTGCGCGAGTTGACGGTGGCCTTGGAGCTGTTTTGCGTGGCCGCACTGACCTTGCTGTTGCCCTGGCCGTTGGCGTTTCGCGGCTTGCGCTGGATGACGCGGTTCGCTGTGTTTCAGGGCGATGTCGCGCAACGCGGTGCCCGGCAAATGGCGTGTTGGCTGGGGGCTGAACGGGCACATGCGGTGCGGCTGCAGGCGCTGCACCGGCTGGTGGATGTTGCTGACTACTTTCTGACGTGCAAGTACGGTGACGGCTGGATGCGCCGATACTTGCACGTGAGCGGCGACGCCTTACCGGCACCGGGTGAGGGGGCCGCTCCTATGCTGGTGACCTTTCATTACGGGCAGGGATTCTGGGCGCTGCGCTGGTTGCGTGCCGCTGGCTACCCGGTGGCTTGGTTGCACGCCCCACCGCCGCAGGTGGCCCCCTTGGGTGAGAAGCTTGCGGGGTGGATGGGGCGTCGGCGCATCGCGCAGGTAGGACGCTTATGCGGCGCGCCGACCATCGCCGTGGGCGGTAGCGTGGCGCGCATGCGTCAACGCCTGTTGGGTGAGGGGCGCCCGGTGATGGTCATGCCTGATGCGCCGTTGCAGCCTGGGCAGTCATGGCTGCCTGTGCAGTTGTTGGGGCGGGCAGCGCGCATGCCTGCCGGAGCGATCCGCATGGCAGCGCAGGATGAAGTGGCGGTGCTGGTTTATTCCATTGTGGTCGACCCGCTTAATGGGCATCGTCATTTGCATATGGAGGGGCCTTTGAGCGGGCTGGATGCCTTGGCGCTGGCGCAGCGGCTGGCCGCTCACCTGCAGCAGGCCTTGCAGCGGCAGCCCGAAGCCTGGCACGTATGGGCCTGGGTGTCGACCTTTGCTGAGCCGGAGCAATGAGTCGGCTCAAGCCAGATGGCTGGCTGGATGGTCTGGCCTGGCTGCTGTTTCTCTCAGTGCTGGCTTACATGCTTTGGTTCGTGTTCGCCCCGCCTTTTGTCGGCTATGCCAACAATTATGATTTCACCCGGCAGTCGGCATGTCTGGGGCTTTGGCAGTTCATCGAAGGCGTGGACAAGACCGCGGGCAACCATCAGTTTCCGGCGACCATGCTGCTTTACGATGGTGATCTGCGGCCTGCAGCCTGCATGCGTTCGAGTGACAACCTCTTCGCCTGGTTCGCCACATGGGGGCATTCGCCCGGTCAGTTGCTAAGTATGGTCGACGTAGGCCTAGGTAAAGTCATGCTGTTGGCCGTTGGAACGGGTGTGCTGCTGTGGCGTGCGGACGCGATGCGGCTGGTTTTGGCTGTGGTGTTCGCGTTGTTGTTCAGCAACTGGGCGTATTTGTCTTACGCCAATACTCTGTATCTGGAGTTTTCGGTGCTGATGGCCAGCTTCTGGGTGCTGGGAGCCGGTGCGTGCTTGTTGGCGGGCCATGAACGCCCGGGCATGGGCCTGTTTGGTTTATTGCTGTTTGCATTACTGTGGCTCGGGCTGAGCAAGCAGCAGTACGCACCGTTGGCTGTGCTGTTGGCCGCAGTGTTGTCTGGGCTCTGCTGGTTGCGTTGGCGTGCGCTTGCTATGACGACTGCGTTGGGCCTGTGCGCGGTGGTTTGTGCGGTGGGCTTCTCATGGCTCAACCCCGCCTCATTAACGATGATGAGCGGGATAGACGAGGCCAATAAGACCAATACGTATTTTGGTGCGGTGCTGCCTGCGGCTCGTGACCCCATCGCCGCACTCGAAACGCTCGGTTTGCCCGAAAGCTGTCTTCCGGCCATCGGTAGCACCTGGTACAGCCAGGAGGGCTCCCGGCCCTGTCCGCAAGTGGTACAGGCTGGTCGTGCTCGCTTGCCCGCTCTGTTTTTGAGTCAGCCGAGTACCTTGCTGCAGCCTTTGTATCAAGCCGTGCTGCGGGTGCGCCCTTTCTATCCCGATTATCTGGGGATGGTGCCGCCGTCCAGCGAGGCCGAAAGCGCAGGGAAACTTGCCGTGGCGAAGCCGTTGTCGTTCACCTGGCTGCTGTCGCTGCTGCCGCAGGCTGGCTATCAGCTGGTGCTCGCGCTCCTCGCATTGTCGGCGCTGCTGTCCACGCTGGTGCTGGTACTGCAATCACGTCAGATGGCGGCGCTGTCGGTCATTCAGCGTGGTTGTATGGGGATGCAGGTGCTTGGAGCCCTGACGACGCTCTATGCGCTGTTCTCTTCGGTATTCGGTGATGGCTACATCGAGTTGGCCAAGCACGCTGTGGCTTTCGGCGTAGGCCTGGCGTTCATGCTGGCATCATGGCCTTGGGCGCTGTGGGCAGGCTGCAAGTTAATGCCGCTGCGCAGCGCACCGTAGAGGGTGATGACTGACGGGATTGGCAGGTGAGGACGATATGACAAGGCCAGCGGGGCTTGCGCCCGCTGGCCCATTGGTGCTCAGGGTGGAACCTTCGCACCAGGGGTTATGCCTTGTAGGCACCCCGGTCTTTATATCACAGCTTAGTGACGTGCTTGGGCGTCAGCCTGTCTTCATCCTGAAGCGGCCCTTTTTATTGCCCTGCCACAAAAGGATAGCTACATGATTCCGTTTTGGCTACATGTGGCCATCTTTGGGTAACTCTGCGATGCGGGTTGGTTCGCAGAACCTGATCATGCTGCTGCCTGCGTATCACTGTTGTCGCTCTATTACCTTACGGTAGTGGATGCCGCGGGTAACAGTGCGCAGCTGCAGATCGCTCAGTTGAATATGGGTGCCAGCAGGGCAGTCAAGTTGAATGCTCAGTGCGCCTCCCTGCGGATCGAGCCCGTCGAGTTTAAGAGAGCCCAGGCTGATAATCTGCGGAGGCTGCATGTGATTGAGAAACATGCGTGTGCTTCTGAGTGCGCCATCTGGTCGTTGATAGTTGAGCTGCACACGCTCGCAACGGCTGGAGAACGCTTGCGCATTAAACTGGATCACTGGCTGCCCTCCCAGCCTCAGGTATGTGATCGGTTGCCAGGTAATCATGGCGTTGGGGGCGTTGACTCGTGCACCCTGCGCTGAGAAGGGGTCGCCATCGAAACCTTGAGTGAGTAGTTCAGCTGGTTTGGCGCGGGCGATTACCTCATTCTGCACATGGCTTAGATCTGGCATTAGTGGGTGGCTGTAGCGTTGGTGCAAGTAGCCACCGGCAATACCGCACAAAATCAGGGCGGCGGCGGCCGCACTCGTGCGCAAGGGCGCGCTCGCCTGTGCGATGGCTGCTACGCCGAGAGCGGCAACGAGCGTCAAGGGTAACTCGATCGCACCGATAGCGTAGCGCTGGTTGTGCATGACGAGGCTCATGATCGCTACTTGGTAAGCCAGAATGCAACCCAGCATCCACAGGTAGGGCTGGCGCCGGTGACGCCAGATGGCGAATGCAGCCAGTGCCAGTAGCAACACATGCCATGCCCGGTCATTGAATACCTGGCGGCTCAGCTCTGCCTGGCTGAAGAAGAGGGTGGCGCCAGCTTTTTGCAGCAGTATGCTGCCCAGAACCGCGGGCGGCATGTCCAGCAGTTCGGCCTTGGCCATTTGGCTAAGTCGCCTATCGCCCTCAATGGATAGATGTGTACCAATTCCGTCCAGTGCTTGGAAATGGTCATGCAGAAGCCCAAAAAACGGAGGCTCGTAACCCGCCACTGCGGGGTTGATGCCAAAGTAAAGTGCCGCGCCGCTACCAGTGGCCACCATGGGCAGGTCGAACGTTGCTCTGTTGTAGTTGATATAGGCGGCGGTGCCTGCACCGGCAATCAGGTGTAGCAGCAACAGACGCACTGCGATCATTCTTACAGTGGGGGCGCCTCGCCATATCAGTAGTACGCATGCACCGCAGGCGGCGATGATCCAATAGACATAGGTAGCTCTGACCAGAATCGAGAGGAGCAATGCGATGCCGCCGAGTATCACAGGCCAGCGTCTTGTCGGCGACTCACAGATCAGCGCGCAGGCCCATAGCCAGATGCTCAGACACAGTAATTGCGGGGGTTCGCTCAGTGCTGCTATGGCTATTTTTGGCATCAGGGGGGATAGCGCAATAAGCCAGCTGGCCGCGGCAGCAGCAGGGCGGCCGCCGATGCGTCGCAGGGTGTCGAACGTCAGGAGTAAAATCAGGCCGCTAGCCAGCAGGTTGGCCTGCACCACCGTTGCGTTGTCAGCTCCCAGCAGTGCCATGTAGATGAAGGAACCGGGAGCGACGATTAGATGCCACGGATCGGCGAATAGCGCTCCTGCATCCTCCAGGAAGCGCCGGGCCATCGGCAGGTAGGTGTACTGGGTGTCGAAGTTGATAATCTGAACCAGCGGTGTGCTCCGGTACAACCACTGCTGTACGAGCAATGGGAGGAGCAAGCCCAGGCACCAGAATACCGTCCGCCCGCGTAGGGCCTCAAAGGGTTGTTCAGTAGGCTTCATGGTCTTGTCGGGTGAGGGGTTAGCTGCAGGTGCAGCGGCTCCTGCGGCGTGCTGCTGATGTCGTTATGCAGGAAGGCAATCAGCAGTTGTGTGCCGACGAGAATAGGCAGGCTGGCCAGCATGACGGTGCCGCTGGTTGCCGGTGTCTGTTGGATGATGCTGCTGAGCCAGTGGGCAAGACCAAACAGGCTGCCACTCGCAATGAGTAAACTCCCCATCAGGCTATAGAGTGAGCCGATATTGAAGTCGCGCAGCCAGTAGTTGTAAACATAGCGTCGCCCAAGTCGCGAAAGATGCTTGCGGGCGAACTCTGGCAGGACCTTGCGTACGTTGAGCCCTGAGACTTCGTCTGCGTATACGGCGTCCATAGGAATGTCCCGCACTACTGCGCGGACAGTGTTGAGACGGAACAGCATGTCCGTTTCGAAAAAGTAACGCGTCTCCAGCTTATCGAGCGGTAGCTCTTGCAGTACCTGGGTGTGAATGGCGGTATAACCGTTGGTCGGGTCCATCAGGTTCCAGTAACCACAGCTCAGCTTGGTCAGGAACGACAGCATTGCGTTGCCAATCAGTCGTACCTTTGGCATGTCCCGCAAGGACTCATGGCGGTAGAAACGATTGCCTTTGGTGTAGTCGGCTCGCCCTTGAATGATTGGGCGTGCGAAGTAGGGGACAAGGCGCGGGTCCATTTGGCCATCGCCATCAACTTTTATAACGATGTCCATGCCGTCTTTGATGGCTGCACGGTAGCCAGTGATGACCGCCCCGCCGACCCCAAGGTTTACGGGGTTACGAAGCACCCGTACACGCGCATCTCGGCAGTTGGCCTCGATAAAGTCGCCGCTACGATCAGGGCAGCAGTCGTCGACCGCATACACTCGTTTCACGACCTCGGGGACTGCTTCGAGCACCTGGAGCACATGGTTGCGTACTTTATAGCAGGGAATGACTACTGCGATTTTCAAGCGAACCGTTCCTTGTCAGGCGGAGGCGGCAATCATGACGCCGATAAGAATGAGTCCGCCTCCGATGAACGTGCGCAGTTGCAAGGTGGAGCCGAATACCAGATGCTCCAGAAGCGGGACAATTATGAAAGCCAGGCCCATGAATGGATACGCCAGATGCAATGGAACGTGGCGCAGAATCCATATCCAGAACAGCGTGGTGAAGCCGTACAACGCCAGAGCGGCGATGAGCGCGCCGTTGAACAGCCAGGACTGCCAGGCAGTGGCGTCCTGAATGTTGAGGGCAGCTTGTTTGAACAGGATCTGTCCGGCCGCGATACCAAATACGCACAACAGCGTGGCAACAATATAGAAAATCGACACATCCGTTCCTTGTGCAGTGGGTCGTCGACCGGAGCGGGTGGGAAAGCGCGCCATATGTTAGCTGTTTTACCCGGTAATGGGCTAGCTGCCATCCGCCACCGGCTGCCGTGCGACACCGACGAATGGTCAGGGGGCGGGATGAACTTTGTATCAGGTGGCTGTCGAACCGTGAGTGGTTAAGGACGACCTGCTTTAATGACGTGCTTGGGTCGGCCTTTCTGATGCGGAAATGGCCGCCCTTTTTTTCGGCGCTTTGCATCATTCCCGCAGCAGGACATCCCTTTTTCCCTTGCCAGTGGCGGTCACGTCTTTCGTGTGCTGTGTGTGCGATGCTGTGTTGCGTTCAAGGAGGCTCGGCAGGCCCCTGAGTAATGTCAGAGGCTGATCAGCCAGGCTGTGAGTCCGCCCGTTAGCACGCCGGCGGCGACCTCCAGGGGCGAATGGCCCATACGCTCACGCAGTCGCACCTGCTTTCCCGCTGCGAGCAGATTGATGGTTTGGGCATGCCGACCGACATGGCGACGCAGGCTGGTGGCATCAAGCATGACGATGAATGCCAAGGTCGTGGCGACGCCCAGAGCTGGGCTGTCCAGGCCTTCCTTCAGGGCGATGAGCACGACCATGCTGCTGACGATCGCGCTGTGGTTGCTGGGCATGCCGCCGTAGCCGATCAGGTCCAGCGCCAAGCGCCGCTCGCGCAGGCAGTTCACTGCGAACTTGCAGCAGCCTGCAAGCAACCATGCCAGAAAGGGGGTGATCAGGTAGGAAAGGTCGATGGTCTGCATCAGGGTTGTGGCCAGAGTACGAAGAGTGAAGCGGCACCCCACAGGGCGACGGTTGCGAGCAGTTGCCAGTCGCTGAGCAGGGCGTCGGTGGGCGACTCGCCGGCGTTGTTCCTTGCGACGATGAACCAGTAGCGGAACATCCCGTAGAGCACGAGTGGAATGGTGACCACCAGCTTGGGGTGGGTGTTCATCACGAACAGGCTGTAGAACAGCACCGCGCCCGTTGCCGACATTTCCGCGTATCGATCAATCAGCTCAGGGCTGTAATACCTGAGTACGTTGCGGCTTCGATCTCCATTGCTGGCCAGTTCCTGGCGGCGCTTGATCGCTGCGAGGTACAGCGCAAGGCACAGCGTGGTGACGAACATCCATGACGACAGCGGCACCGAGAGTGCTGCCGCACCGGCATAGACCCGCAGGACGAAACCGATGGCAATGGTGAAGATGTCGATCACGGGTTGGTGCTTCAGCCAGAAGCTATAGGCCAGGTTGAGCAGCATGTAGGTGATGGCGACAGCAACCACGGCCTGCTGTCCCAGGTACCAGGCGCCAGCCAACAGCAGGTAGAGCAGTGCCAGGAGGGCCACGGCATGCCGCTTTTCCAGCGTGCCATTGGCGAGTGGACGCTTATGGGCTTTGACGGGGTGCTGGCGATCCTTGTCGATGTCATGCAGGTCGTTGACGATATAGACCGCCGAAGAGGCCAGGCAGAACAGCAAGGCTGCGATCACGGCGGATGTAACGGCGGGTAGCGACATGAACTGCCCGGTGAACAACAGCGGCGCAAGCACGAAGCTGTTCTTGATCCATTGCCGTGGGCGTATCAGGGTCAGCAGCGCCTTCCCCCGTTGTAGTGATGTATGCGCTGTTGCGGTAGGATGCATGCCGCTTCCAATTCTCTGGCTGGTATGAATGAGACTGGCACTGATCTATGCCTTGCTGGCAGCGTTGGCGACGCTTGCCAATATTGCGACTCAGGACGTTTTCTTGCGTGTCTATCAAGGGGCACATGCTATTGCACTGTCCATTCTGGCAGGCACGCTGCTGGGGCTGGTGCTGAAGTACGCGCTGGACAAGCGCTTCATCTTCGCCTTCCAGGCGAAAGATCTTGCGCATGATAGCAGAGTGTTTCTCCTTTACGCGGCTATGGGAGGGTTCACCACCCTGTTGTTCTGGGGTACCGAGCTGCTTTTCCATGCGCTGTTCGCAACCCGCGAGATGCGCTATCTAGGTGCTGTCATTGGACTAGCAGCCGGTTACTGGCTCAAGTTCATTCTCGATAGACGCTTCGTATTCAGGCTGAGTGATAACCATGGAACTTAGGGGGTGGGGCAATTTCCCTCGCTGTCAGGGGGAGCTCGTTGAGCCCTCCTCAACGTCCGAGCTCGGTGTGCTCATGGGCCGCGGACAGCGTTTCACCTGTCGCGGGCTGGGGCGCAGCTATGGCGATAGTGCGCTTGGCGAGCATGTCATCGGCAGCGGCAATCTGAACCTTCTGCAGCACTTCGATGACGAAACGGGGTTGCTGCGTTGCCAGGCAGGCGTGTCGCTGCAGGAACTGATCGATGTTTTCCTGCCGCGTGGTTGGTTTCTGCCGGTTACGCCGGGAACCAGTCGGGTGACGGTGGGAGGGGCGATAGCCAGTGACGTGCATGGCAAGAACCATCATCTGCATGGGTGCTTCAGTGCTTGTGTGGAGTCCATGCGGCTGCTGCTTGCCGATGGCTCTCTGGTCAACTGTTCGCGCCATGAGTATGTCGAGTTGTTTCAGGCGACCTGCGGCGGCATGGGGCTGACAGGCGTGATAGTCGATGCGACCTTGTCCTTGCGTGCGGTGCGGAGTGCCTGGATCGAGCAGCGAACCCTGAAGGCGGCCAACCTCGCAGAGGCGTTGCAGCTTTTCGAGGTCCACGCTCAGGCCACCTATTCGGTCGCCTGGATCGATTGCCTGGCCAGCGGAAAGGACCTGGGGCGATCCGTTCTCATGCTCGGTGAGCATGCCGCTGATCGGAATCTGCATCTGCCTTCGCGGCGCATTCTGAGCATTCCGTGCCATGCTCCTGCGCAGTTGTTGAATCCGCTTTCGGTGCGTGCGTTCAATGCCCTCTACTACGGGCGTGCCAGGCCGGGCATGCGCCTGGTCGACAGTCGGAGCTTTTTTTATCCGCTGGATAACCTGCAGAACTGGAATCGTCTGTATGGACGCAACGGTTTTGTGCAGTATCAATTCGTCTTGCCGAAAGCGGCGGGGCTGGCTGGCATGCAGGCGATCCTGCAGCGCATCGCTGCGTCGGGACAGGGATCCTTTCTTGCGGTGCTGAAGGTCATGGGTGCGCACAACGGCTGCCCGCTGTCATTCCCTGTCGAAGGTTATTCGCTGGCACTGGACTTCAGGTTGTCGGACCAGGTGCTGAAGCTGCTTGCAGAACTCGACGCCATGGTTCTCGAATACGGCGGGCGCCATTACCTGGCCAAGGATGCGCGCATGAGCGAGCGAGTATTCAAGCAGAGCTACCCGCAGTGGCTGGACTTTCAACAGGTTCGCGAGCGTTACGGCGCCTTGGGAACCTTCTCCTCAAAGCAGTCGCGCAGACTTGGACTTGACTGAATGAAGATTTTGGTAATTGGGGCAACGTCGGCAATCGCTACCGCCTGCAGCCGGCGTTTCGCTGCTCAGGGCCATGCGCTCTACCTGTTGGCCCGTGACACGGAGCGTCTCGACAGCATTGCGCAGGATCTCCGGGTCAGGGGGGCGGCCAGCGTAAGCTGCAAAGCTTTCGACGCCCGCGACATCGAGGGTATGGATGCGCTGATCGCGGATGTCATTGCTGATGCGGGCGTGCTGGATCGTGTGCTGATCGCCCATGGCACCCTTTGCGAGCAGAAGGACTGCGAGCGTTCGGTTTCACAAAGTATCGAAGGGCTTAAGGTCAATCTGCTCAGTACCGTGGCGCTGCTGACGTCGCTGGCCAACCATTTCGAGGCGCAACGTCAGGGGGCGATCGCGGTGATCTCCTCGGTTGCTGGCGACCGGGGGCGGCAGTCCAACTATCTGTATGGCACTGCCAAGGGGGGGCTTAGCGTGTTTCTCCAGGGGCTGCGCAATCGCCTGGCCAGGAGCGGTGTGCAGGTGCTGACGGTCAAACCTGGTTTCGTCGACACGCCGATGACCGCTAGTTTCCCCAAGGGCCCGCTATGGGCCAGCCCCGCCAAAGTCGCCGCCGATATTGATCGGGCTTTGCACAAACAGCGCAACGTGATCTATACGCCGGGGTTTTGGGCGCTGATCATGCTGGTCATAAAGTCGATTCCCGAGGCGTTTTTCAAGCGCTTGTCGCTGTAACCGGCTGCCTGATAGCGCGCAGCTCTGCTGCGTGCATCGCCTGCGCCACGGGGCTGGAGCCCATGGGCGGACTTGAACCGCCGACCTCTCCCTTACCAAGGGAGTGCTCTACCGCTGAGCTACATGGGCTGTAGGGGCGCGAATTCTATTGCGTCGCGACGAAAAAATCGAGCTTGATTCGGTTTTTTGCCGCCTGCCTACAAAATCTTCTTTTGCTGCGAAAGCTTGTCTAGGTTTGCGTACAGGCCGCCTGGCGGCGGCTCAGTACTCAATGCTCGGCACATCTGGCAGAGCAGTTCTAACCCGACTCGGATATGCTGCTCTCGAATGGCTTGGTATCCAGGTAAGATTTGCCGTTCACACCTGCCGGTAAATCACCGAACCTTCTTCCTTGAAACGCTCCGCCTGTTCGCTGAAGCCTGCCTTGATGGCCTTCTGCTCGTCGGTCAAGCCGTTTTCCTTGGCGTAGTCACGCACCTCCTGGGTGATCTTCATCGAGCAGAACTTCGGCCCGCACATGGAGCAGAAGTGCGCCACCTTGGCCGAGTCCTTGGGCAAGGTTTCGTCGTGGAAGGCACGCGCGGTGTCTGGGTCCAGACCCAGGTTGAACTGATCTTCCCAGCGGAATTCGAAGCGCGCCTTGGAGAGGGCGTTGTCGCGAATCTGCGCGCCCGGATGACCTTTCGCGAGGTCGGCGGCATGGGCGGCGATCTTGTAGGTGATGATGCCGGTCTTCACGTCATCCTTGTTCGGCAGGCCCAGGTGCTCCTTCGGCGTGACGTAGCAGAGCATGGCGCAGCCGAACCAGCCGATCATCGCTGCGCCGATGCCGCTGGTGATATGGTCGTAGCCGGGGGCGATATCGGTGGTCAGCGGGCCGAGGGTGTAGAACGGTGCCTCGTCGCAGCATTCCAGCTGCTTGTCCATGTTCTCCTTGATCAGCTGCATGGGCACGTGGCCGGGGCCTTCGATCATGCACTGCACGTCGTGTTTCCAGGCGATCTTGGTCAGCTCGCCGAGGGTCTCCAGTTCACCGAACTGCGCGGCGTCGTTGGCATCGGCGATGGAGCCGGGGCGCAGGCCGTCACCCAGGGAGAAGGACACGTCGTAGGCCTTCATGATTTCGCAGATGTCTTCGAAATGGGTGTAGAGGAAGTTCTCCTTGTGATGCGCCAGGCACCACTTGGCCATGATCGAGCCGCCGCGGCTGACGATGCCGGTGACGCGCTTGGCGGTCAGCGGTACGTAGCGCAGCAGCACGCCGGCGTGGATGGTGAAGTAGTCCACGCCCTGTTCGGCCTGTTCGATCAGGGTGTCGCGGAACAGCTCCCAGGTCAGGTCCTCGGCGATGCCGCCGACCTTTTCCAGTGCCTGGTAGATCGGCACGGTGCCGATCGGTACGGGCGAGTTGCGGATGATCCACTCGCGTGTCTCATGGATGTGCTTGCCGGTGGACAGGTCCATCACCGTGTCCGAACCCCAGCGGATGCCCCAGGTCAGCTTGGCCACTTCTTCCTCGATGGAGGAGCCCAGGGCGCTGTTGCCGATATTGCCGTTGATCTTCACCAGGAAGTTGCGGCCGATGATCATCGGCTCCAGCTCCACGTGGTTGATGTTGGCGGGGATGATGGCGCGGCCGCGGGCGACTTCGGAGCGCACGAACTCGGGGGTGATTTCCTTCGGGATGCTGGCGCCGAAGCTATGCCCGGCATGCTGCTCATTGAGCAGGCCGGCTTCGCGGGCTTCGGCCAGCTTCATGTTCTCGCGGATGGCGACGAACTCCATCTCCGGGGTGATGATGCCTTTCTTGGCGTAGTGCATCTGGCTGACGTTGTGTCCGGCCTTGGCCCGGCGCGGGTTGCGCACGTGGGCGAAGCGCATGGCCGACAGCTCGGCGTCATTCAGGCGGCGCTGGCCGAACTCGGAGGACAGGCCCGGCAGCTTCTCGGTGTCGCCGCGGTCCTCGATCCAGGCGCTGCGCACATCACTCAGGCCCTTGCGCACGTCGATGGTCACGTTCGGGTCGGTGTAGGGGCCGGAGGTGTCGTAGACGGTGACCGGGGCGTTGATCTCACCGCCGAAGTCGGTGGGGGTCACGTCCAGGCTGATCTCGCGCATCGGCACGCGAATGTCAGGGCGCGAGCCTTGTACGTAGACTTTCTGCGAACGGGGGAAGGGTTGCACCGACTGCTGGTCGACTTTTGCCGACTCACTCAGATTCTTTTGTTGTTGTGCACTCATCAAGGCTCTCTCCGGGATAGATGTCGGAGTTGGAACCTGAGCGGACGAAGGGCGCGAGATACACCATGGGCGGTGTCGAGAGGACTCGCCGGATACGGGCGAGGACATCTTGTTCCCTACGCAGGCCTTAACCTGATCAGGTTCAACGGGATCCGGCAGCTGCCAATCTCAGCCCCGCATTTGGGGCACCCCGACAAGAACCCTGGCAGTCTAAACAAGCTGGTGGGAGAAAACCAACCCGGCGGTCAATAAAGGTCGACCCGTGCGTCGGAAAGCGACTGCCGCTTCGGTCGAGCCTCGATTGTTGCAGACGAGCAACATAGCTTGCCGCCAGCTAGACTTATGCCGCTTGCGGCGCGCTTGACCCCCGTCAGTGGCGCCCCGTAGCCTTGCCGATTACCGCCTATTCAAGGATCGACATCCATCATGTTGCGCAGACTTTCCCTGGCAATTGCCGTGGCCGCCGCTTCGGTGGGCCTGGTTCAGGCCGAAGAGGCCCCGCTGTCGAGCAAAACCGACCTGGTTACCGTGTATCAGGAGGCGGCAAGAAACAATGCCGACATCGCCGCCGCGCGTGCCGATTATCAGGCTCGCCGCGAAGTAGTGCCGCAGGCCCGTGCCGGCCTGCTGCCCAATTTGTCTGCCGGCGCCAACTACGGCGATACGCGCACCGAAGTCGATTCGCCCAGTGCCACTGTCTCGCGCAGCGGCCTGGTCTATCAGGCCAACCTCAGCCAGCCGCTGTTTCGCGCCGACCGCTGGTTTCAGCTGCAGGCGGCCGAGGCTACCAGCGAGCAAGCTGCGCTGGAGCTGTCGGCTACCGAGCAGAACCTGATTCTGCAGAGTGCCGAAACCTACTTCGCCGTGTTGCGTGCTCAGGACAACCTGGCGTCCACCAGGGCCGAAGAGGCGGCCTTCAAGCGTCAGCTGGACCAGGCCAACGAGCGTTTCGATGTCGGCCTTTCCGACAAGACCGATGTGCTCGAAGCGCAGGCCGGTTTCGATACCGCTCGGGCCAATCGCCTGCTCGCCGAGCGTGCGGTGGATGACGCCTTCGAAGCCCTGGTGACCCTGACCAACCGCGATTACGTGGCGGTCGAAGGCATCGTCCACACCCTGCCGGTGCTGGCGCCGACGCCGAACGATGCCAAGTCCTGGGTCGATACCGCCGCTGCGCAGAATCTCAACCTGCAGGCCAGCCTGTATGCCGTGACGGCTGCCGAAGAGAGCTTGCGTCAGCGCAAGGCCGGCCATGCGCCGACCCTCGACGCCGTGGCCAGCTACCAGAAGGGCGATAACGACAGCCTGGGCTTCACCAACTCCGGTTCGCCGCTGTCGCCAGGCTACAGTGGCGATGTCTCGCAGCGTTCCATCGGCCTGCAACTGAACATCCCGATCTACAGTGGCGGCCTGACCAGCTCGCAGGTGCGCGAGGCCTACCAGCGTCTCGGGCAGACCGAGCAGCTGCGCGAAAGCCTGCGTCGCCAGGTGGTGCAGAACACCCGCAACCTGTTCCGCGCGGTGAACACCGATGTGGAAACCGTGCAGGCGCGGCGTCAGTCGATCATTTCCAACCAGAGTGCCCTGGAAGCCACCGAGATTGGCTATCAGGTCGGTACTCGCAACATCGTCGACGTGCTCGATGCCCAGCGTCAGCTGTACAGCGCCGTGCGCAACTACAACGATGCGCGCTACGACTACATCCTCAACAACCTGCGCCTGAAGCAGGCCGCCGGCACCCTCAGCCCGGCCGACCTGGAAGCGCTGGGCAGTTTCCTCAAGCCGGACTACAACCCGGACAAGGATTTCCTGCCGCCGGATCTGGCCTCAGCTGCCGAAGAGCGCCTAAAAAGCAATCAGGATTTCTGATATTTGAAAAAAAAGACGTGGTTACACTGAGGTGGGGCGCCGACAGCACGTGGCGCCATTGCTGCGTGACGAAGATGGAGATCATGTTCTTTTTGACTAATGCGCTGCCGTCTTCCTGTGAAAAAGCTAATTAAGAGGTTGTGCTATATTGATCCGCTTCTTTGACGTCTTACTCGCATCAATCGGCCTTCTGCTAGGAAGCCCTGTCTTGCTTCTGATCTTTTGCGCAGGGCTTCTGGATACGGGGTCCCCCTTGTTCTTTCAGCAGCGTGTTGGGCGCTATCGCGAGCCCTTTGTTCTGGTTAAGTTTCGCACGATGCGCTTAGGTACGACATCGGTGGCTAGCCACTTGGCCTCACCTGCTAGTATTACTTACTTAGGGCGCGTGCTGCGTCGCACAAAGCTCGACGAGTTACCGCAGTTATGGAATGTGCTGAAAGGTGACATGAGCCTCGTTGGCCCGCGTCCTGGACTGTATAATCAAGATATCCTACTACAGGAGCGCCATGCTCTTCGCGTGTTTGAGGCTCGGCCTGGTATCACCGGTCTTGCGCAAATCAGTGGTATTGACATGTCGACACCTAAACTGCTTGCCAAGACTGATGCTGACATGCTTGCGCAGCTAACGCTTACAAGCTATTTCAGATTTATCTTAATGACGGTTTTGGGACGGGGGCGTGGTGATCGAGTGCAGCAATGACTCGTGTGCGCCACGATACCTGCGTCGGAGCAACTAGAGGGGCGGGACTGCCCTCAATGAGCGCTGCAAAAACTAAACGCAGTTTCCTTGTTAGGATAATGGGCCGTTGCAATCAGTACCCGCAAGCGCCCCGTTTACTCCAAAAGCGTCCGTTTGTTAGTGCGCATGTTAGTATGTTCAACTTCCGCGCTTTGATCTGCCTCCCTCCACCTAGTGGGCCATTTTAGATTGGGAACCATGAAGACGCATCTGCTATTGGGTTGTTCCTTCCTGCTAGCCTCTGTTGCCCATGCTAGCAGTCTAACTGCGCTAGATACCGCAGGTATGTCGCGGTCTAGTGCTTCCCCTGTTCAGCCCAAAAGCCTATCGCTCAGGCCGGCGGCTTTTTCCGTAGGCCTTGAGCCCTTGAGCTTGCATAAGAGTCAGCTCGGGAGCGATATCCGACACGCTGATCAAGTTAGTGGTGCACCCATTCAGGTAGGTTTGCGCCGTAAGATTTCAGCGCTGCAGTCGTGGCAGCACGTAAACGAGGTCCTGAAATGGAGCGTCACTTCCCGTGGAGGGCAGGTCGCCGCGATCAGTATTATCTCGCCTGAGGCTATGGCTCTGCGAATGGGGGTGCTGGTCACTCATCTACCGACTTCAGCGGTGCTAAGATTCTATTCCCAGCAGGATAATCAGGTCCTGGAAATACACGCTAGCAAAGTCTTGCAAGTGCTAGCTGCAAACCAGGCCGCTGGTGATGATAGTGAGCAGGCGCGAACCTATTGGTCGCCGCCTGTTACAGGCGATGAAATTACCTTGGAAATTGAGCTGCCGTCTAGCGCTAATCGCGATCAACTTCAGGTCAGCATTCCGACTCTTTCGCATTTGTTTGCTGATCCTGCTGGCGATCTTGAAAAAAATCTGGTCAAAGGCATCGGGCAGTCCGGTACTTGTAATGTAAATTACCAGTGCGATGCGACTTATAATACATTACTTGATGCGCAGAGTCGTTCGGTTGCGAAGATGAGCTTTATTGACCAAGGTGATGCTTATATTTGTACTGGCACCTTGCTCAATAATACTCGTCAAGATCGCACGCCTTATTTCCTTAGTGCTAATCACTGCATTAGCAGTCAGATAAGCGCTTCGACTTTGGTTACATATTGGTTGTATCGTGCAGCAACTTGCCAGGGAGTACAGCTTGATGGCGAGTTCAGCATGCTGTACGGTGGCGCGCAGTTATTATACACTAATAAAGCTCAGGATACGTCTTTTTTTAGGCTTAACGACCTAGCTCCCGAGGCTGTCGCATTCTCCGGTTGGAGTACCAATCCCGGATTCTATAATTTTAGCCAGACTATCATTGGTCTGCATAACCCGTCCGGCGACTTACAAAAAATCAGCAAAGGTGCAGTGGTGAATTATTTGAGCTGCGACGATAGTTTTTGTTATCGTAGCACTCAGGCTCGTGCAACAGCTGTTGAGGTGCTTTGGAGTGCTGGTGTGACCGAGGGCGGGAGCAGCGGCTCTGGCTTATACAGTGATGGGAAGCTGATTGCTCAGCTATATGGTGGTAGCTCGGCATGCAATAATCCAACTGGATATGACCGATATAGTCTGCTTGCACCGGCCTATGAAAACGGCATTAAGCAGTGGCTTGCTCCAAGTGGCACTTCTTTAGCTGATGGACGTACAGTGGTGGAGTTCTATAATCCCGACCTAAATCATTATTTCATTACCGCAGATGCAGCTGAGCAGGCCTTTGTCGATAGTGGTGCTGTCGGTCGCTGGCTGCGTACCGGGCAAAGTTTTAAGGCGGGCGGCAGCGTTGCTGCGTGCCGCTTTTATGGTAACACTAATGTTGATCCAGCAACTAATGCGATCTATGGACCTAACTCGCATTTCTACACGGTGGATCAACAGGGCTGCAATCAGCTGATCAGTATTTTTGATGCAAATATTGCCAGTTGGAAGTTCGAGAGTTATGACTTTTTCAGCACCCCGCCGGATGCTAATGGCCGCTGTCCGGGCGGCACCATCGCTGTGCATCGCTTTTATAACGACGGTTTTGCCAAGGGGAAGCCTTCTAATCATCGTTTTGTCACCGATGCCAGTTTGATTCAGCCGATGGTGCGGGACGGCTGGCTTTACGAGGGTGTTGACATGTGCGCACCGCTCTAATAATGCGTGGCTGGCTGTCGTTGTTCATGTCGAGCCACAAATCAAGAAGGTGCTTGTCTTCGCTCGGCGAGACCGGTGCTGGCTGGGCGTGGAGTGCGTGTCATTACGCCCCGCCTTAGACGGTGGCAGTTCACGAGAGGCTGATAATCCCGTGCACTGGTTGAGAAGAGCCTCGCCAGCCCCAGCGTGCTGGCGGGGCTGCTGACCACCAGGTACGCCAACGGCCTCCCGCTGTACCGCTTTGAGAAGATGCTCAGCCGCCACGGCGTCGACATCCCACGCAGACCCTGGCGCGCTGGGTGATCAGTGCGACGAGCAACTGCAACCGCTGCTCAACCTGATGCGCGACAAGCTGCTGGAGCACCCGGTGCTGCACTGCGACGAGATGCGCTTGCAGGTGCTGCATGAACCGCGACGCGATCCCACCGCGCAGTCCTGGAGGTGGGTGCAAAGCGGTGGACCGCCGGATAAACCGGTGATCCTCTTCGACTACACGACCAGCCGCGCGCAGGAAGTGCCGTTGCGCCTGCTCGACGGCTATCGCGGCTACCTGATGACCGACGACTACGCTGGCTACAACGCCGTGGCCGTGCAAGAGGGCATCGAACGCCTGGGCTGCTGGGCGCATGCGCGGCGCAAGTTCGTCAAAGCCCAAAAGGTGCAACCCAAGGGCGAGATCTGCCGCGCTGACATGGCGCTAACCTGATCAACAAGCTCTACGGCATCGAGCGCGACCTGAAAGAGGCCGACGACAGCGAACGCCTGGCCGCCCGCCAGCAACGCAGTCAGCCCCTCTTGGAGCAGCTCAAGGCCTGGCTGGACAGGACCCAGCCGCAGGACGCCGGGCAGGCGGCCTTGGGCAAGGCAGTGAACTACCTTGCCAGCAACTGGAGCCGGCTGGTGCGCTACGTCGTAGGTGGACATCTGCCGTTCGTGGCGGCCGCAAGAACTGGCTGTTCAGCGACACGCCCAAGGGGGGGGCCACGGCCAGCGCGTAGATCTACAGCCTGATTGAAAGCGCCTAAGGCAAACGGCCAGGAGCCTTGCGCTTGGCTGCGCCACATCCTCGAACGTCTGCCGACCGCCAGCGGCGTTGAGGATTACGAAGCCCTGCTGCCGTGGAGCCTAATCACAAGCCCCATCAAAGAAAGATGGGGTTTATGGAGCGCTTACTGAGATCGCGCCCTGCCGAAGCATTGGGCGGGCAAGCTAACCATTGGCCTGAGCCGATATGTGGGGCTGGAGCTACATAAGACGGTGCAATCGATTGAGCAGGCGCTCCAGCGCGCCTTGATTGGCCTTGAGTACGGCAAGGCCGGCCTGGCTCATACGCTGCATCTCGTCGGGCTCGCCCAGCAGTGCGATGACCCTGCCTGCCAGTTGCTCGGCGTTTTCCACCTCGCTCAGGGCACCGGCTTCACGCAACTGCGCAGCGATTTCCAGAAAGTTGAACAGATGCGGGCCGCTCAGCACGGGTTTGCCCAGGGCCGCCGGCTCCAGCAGGTTGTGGCCGCCGTTGGCCACCAGGCTGCCGCCGACGAAGGCGATGTCCGCCAGTGCATAGAGAAACAGCAATTCACCCATGGTGTCGCCCAGCAGCACCTGATCGCCAGGCTGGACAGCTTCGCCGGTGGAGCGACGGCGAGTCGTCATCCCCTGGCTCAGGCATAGATCATGGACCGCGTGGAAACGCTCGGGGTGGCGCGGCACCAGAATCAGCAGGGCGTTGTCACGAGTCTTCAGCAACTGGCGATGAGCGCTGAGGATGATCTCGTCTTCACCCGCATGGGTGCTGGCGGCGATCCACACCGGGCGCTGTTCGGCCTGCCACTGACGACGCAGTTCGGCAGCCCGTTGCGGCAGCTGGGCATCGATCTTCAGGTCGAACTTGATCGAACCGGTCACTTCCACGCAGTCGGGCCGTGCCCCCAACGTCAGGAAACGCTGCGCCTCAGCCTCGGTCTGCACCGCGATCAGCGACAGTTCGGCGAGCATCGGCGCGGTGAGTTTGGCAAAGCGTGCATAGCCACGTGCCGAACGCTCGGACAGGCGCGCATTGGCCAGGGTCACCGGGATACCGCGTTTGGCGCACTGGTGAATATGGTTCGGCCACAGCTCGGTTTCCATCACCACCGCCAGACGTGGTTGTACGCGGTCGAGAAAGCGTGCGGCGGCCCACGGCAGGTCGTAGGGCAGGTAGCAGTGCTGCACGCTGTCGCCGAACAGCGCCTGGATGCGCTCGGAGCCGGTCGGCGTCATGCAGGTCACGGTGACTGGCAGCTCGGGATAACGTGCCTGCAGTGCGCGAATCATTGGCGCGGCGGCGATGCTTTCGCCCACCGATACCGCATGCACCCAGATGCCGCCGGGTTTCATTGCCGGCAGGCCGAGGGAGAAGCGTTCGCTGATACGCCGAGCGTAGGCCGGCGCCTTGCGTGCGCGCAGCGCCAGGCGCAGGGCGATCAAGGGCAGGGCCAGGTGCAGCAGCAGGGTGTAGAGGAATCTGTTCATGGGCGCGCAGCTTAGCGTCGCCGGCGATGCGCTGGAAGGGCAGTCATGCCTGCGGCCGCAACAGTTCGCGCGCCAGGCAGTCGGCCAGCCAGCTGGCAGCGGGGCCGAGCGCGCCGTCGCGGCGGGTGACCAGTTCCACCACCAGCGGCAGCGGCGCCCAGTCGCTACGTAGCTCCTGCAGGTGGCCCTGGTAGGTCGGGTATTGCGCCACATGGCGCGGCAGCCAGGCCCAGCCAACGCCGCGAATCACCAGCTCGGCCATCACGTAGAAGCTGTCGGCGCGCCACACCAGCGGGCTGATCTGCTCGCCGCCTGGGTAGTGGCTGTCCTGCGGCGTCATCAGCAACTGGCGATGTTCGGCCAGGTGGCGACGTTCGATATTGGCGAGTCCAGCCAGCGGATGGTTCGGGCTGCATACCGTGACCATCTCGATGGTGCCCAGACGCTGGCTCTCCAGCTCCCGCGGCATCTGTTCGTGGTGAAACAGCAGGCCCAGGTCCGCCTGGCGCTGCAGCAGCTTACGCGCCACGTCGCCCTGTGCGCCGCTGGAAAGCTGCACTTCCAGCAGGGGGAAGGCGTCGGCGAGCGCCTCGAGGCTGGCCAGTACTGGCTGGTAAGGCATGGCCTCGTCCTGCGCCAGGCGCAGCCTTGCTTCCTCGCCGCGGGCCAGCCCCAGCGCACGGCCATCGAGGCGCTGGCATTGCTGTAACACGCTGCGCGCTTCCTCGAGCAGCGCCGTTCCTGCTTCGGTCAGTTGCGGCTGGCGCCCGCTGCTGCGTTCGAACAGGGTGACGCCGAGATCGCTTTCGAGCAGGGCGATGGCGTTGCTGACGGCCGATTGCGCACGCCCGGTTTGTCGCGCCGCAGCGGAGAAGGATCGGCTCTCGGCGGTGCGAACGAACAGGTGAAGCTGGTCGAGATTCCAGTTCATGGCGACCTATCTCTAGAATAGATAGGTAATGACTTTATCCCATCATTCGGCAGCTTAGAATGGCGAGCATCTCTCAGGAGTCGCCATCATGCCCGGATACCTCTATCTCGCCATTGCCATCGCGGCCGAGGTGATCGCCACCACCTCGATGAAGGCGATCGACGGCTTCAGCAAGCCCTTGCCGCTGCTGCTGGTGGTGGGCGGTTACGGCATCGCCTTCTGGATGCTGACGCTGGTGGTGCGCACCATCCCGGTGGGCGTTGCCTACGCGATCTGGGCCGGGTTGGGCATCGTGCTGGTCAGCGTCGCCGCCATGTTCATCTACCAGCAAAAGCTCGACCTGCCGGCCGTACTGGGCATGGGGCTGATCGTCAGTGGTGTGGTGGTGATCCAGCTGTTCTCGCAATCGACCGGGCATTGATGGCCGCGGGCGAGGAGGCTGACGCGTTATACTGCGCGCCTGTTTTTCGCCGAGGCCCGTTCATGTCCCAGTCTCTCAGCACCGATGTCCTGATCGTTGGTGGCGGTATCGCCGGCCTCTGGCTCAACGCCCGCCTGCGTCAGCAGGGCTTTGCCAGCATTTTGGTGGAGCGCGGCAGCCTGGGCGGCGGGCAGAGCCTGAAATCGCAGGGCATCATCCATGGCGGTGCCAAGTATGCCCTGCATGGCGCGCTGACCGGCGCCTCCGAGGCCATCGCCGATATGCCGCGCCGCTGGCGCGAGGCGCTGGCCGGTACGGGCGAACTGGATCTGTCCGGCGTGCGTGTTCTCTCCGATGCCCATTACCTCTGGTCGCCCGGTACTCTGGCCGGCAACCTCACCAGTTTCTTCGCCAGCAAGGCGGTGCGCGGCCGAGTCGATCAGGTCAAGGGCGAGCAGTTGCCGCCGGCGCTGCAGCATCCGAAGTTCAAGGGCAAGGTCTATCGTCTGGCCGAGCTGGTGCTCGATGTGCCGAGCCTGATCGCTCGCCTGGCCGAACTGGCCGGCGGCGGACTGCTGGCTGCCGAGCGTATCGAGCCGCTGCAGGACAATGGCGAACTGTGCGGGCTGATCGTCGACGGCCGCGAGATTCGTGCACAGCGCGTAGTGCTCAGTGCCGGCGCCGGCAACGCCGAGCTGCTCGCAGCGTTGGGTATCGAGCAGCCGGCGCAGCAGTTGCGTCCCTTGCATATGGTGCTGGCCAAGGGGCCGACGCTGAAACCGCTGTACGCCCACTGCCTCGGCGGCGGACCCAAGCCGCGGGTGACCGTTACCACCCATCCGGCCGCCGATGGCCAGTGGGTCTGGTATCTGGGCGGCGATCTGGCCGAAGCCGATGGCGTCGCCCGCGACGAGGCGGCGCAGATTCAGGCGGCGCAGAAGGAGATGGCGGCGTTGCTGCCCTGGGTCGACCAGAGCCAGACGCGCTGGGCCACACTGCGCGTGGATCGCGCCGAACCCGCGCAGTCGGGCCTGGTGCGCCCGGACAACGCCTTTCTGGCAGAACAGCAGCGCCTGCTGGTGGGTTGGCCAACCAAGCTGGCGCTGGCGCCGGACTTCGCCGATCGGGTGCTGGCCACGCTGCAGCGTGAACATGTGCAGCCGGCGGCTCATGCACCGCTGCCCGAACTGCCACGCCCACCGCTGGGCCAGCCAGTCTGGGAGGCGCTGCTGCCATGACCACGCTGCACGATCTGCATCGCCCGCTGGGTTCCACCGGTTTGCGGGTTTCGCCGCTGGGCCTCGGTACGGTCAAGCTCGGCCGCGACCAAGGTGTGAAGTATCCCAACGGCTTCACCATTCCCGACGACGCCCAGGCTCGTGCCCTGCTGAATCAGGCGCGCGAGTTGGGCATCAATCTGATCGATACCGCGCCTGCCTACGGTATCAGCGAGCAGCGCCTCGGCCCGCTGTTGCGTGGCCAGCGTGATGAGTGGGTCATCGTCAGCAAGACCGGCGAGGAGTTCGAGCAGGGCCAGTCGCATTTCGATTTCTCGCCGGCGCATACCCGTCTATCGGTCGAGCGCAGCCTCAAGCGCCTGGAAACTGACCGTATCGACCTGCTGCTGGTGCATTCCGACGGCAACGACCTGCGCGTGCTGCAAGACACCGGCGTCTACCAGACGCTGGCCGAGCTCAAGCGCGAAGGCAAGATTCTCGCCTACGGCATTTCCGGCAAGACCGTCGAGGGCGGGTTGCTGGCGCTGGAGCAGGGCGACTGCGCCATGGTCACCTATAACCTCGGCGAGCAGGGCGAGAAACCCGTATTGGACTACGCTGCCAGTCACGCCAAAGGCATTCTGATCAAGAAGGCGCTGGCCAGCGGCCACGCCTGCCTGGCCGAGGGTGTCGACCCGGTGCGCGCCAGTTTCGAGCTGATCTTCGCCCATCCGGGCGTCAGCAGCGCCATCGTCGGCACCATCACGCCTGCGCACCTGGCGGCCAATGTGGCAACCGTGGCCTCCGTGCTGCAAGGCCTTGGCTGAGGTTTCGGTCACGTCCTCTTACAGCCTTGGGTTGTATTGGTTGGCCGGCTTGGGGCAGCCTTGAGCGGTTTTCGCTTCAACCTGACCTCGCGTGAGCGCTGGCCGCCGAGCCGGCTCACACCTAGACGGAACAAGGAGTCGAGATGGCGCGTACGCTGATCCGCAAGGACCCGAGTAACTTCAAGACCCTACCGCTGTTCGTCGAAGCCAGCCCGGATGGGCTGAGCTACCAGAGCCTGGGGCAGCCGCTGAACTTCCAGCAGATGCTCGAACGCCGCCGCCCGGTCGAAGTGGCGGACAGCTCGCGTTTTTCCGTGGAGCTGGCCAACCTTGGCGTCTCGGTGCGCCTGACCCTGCGCCTGCAGGGGCGCGACTACTGGTTGCTGGTGCGTCAGCGCCGCCCTGATCGTGGCGACACCGTGCTCAAGCTGATTTCCGGCTACGTGCCGGCGCATGAGCTCAATCTGCCGCTGCTGACCGCCATTCAGGAAGTAGCCGAGGAATGCCTGCTGGAAAGCGCCGATGGCTGGCTGAGCGGGCGTTTCGCCGATACCTGGCTGCCTACGCCCTATCAGGGCACGCTGCGTTATCGCGAAGCCAGCCATTTTCGCCTCAGTCCCCTGTCCGGCGCCGCGCGTCCGGTGCAGTGCGGCAACCTGACCCTGCTGGAAAGACCGCGCGCCTACGTGCATCTGCCGACCGCGTCACTGCAACTGGTCTACGACCTGAGCCTGGAGCTGCCGCGCGATGCCCGTCAACTGAGCCTGTTCCACGTCGATGAGTGCCTGGAGGATGGCCGCCTGGTGGCGCGTCTGGAGCGTCGGCGGCCGGATATCTATCTGCTGGCGCTGCACCGGGGTGTACCCAGTGGCGGTTTGTTCACCTTGCGCAAGGGTGAGCTGCAGGCCGCCAGCACACGCGGGGTGTGGCTATCGGAGAGCTTCGCCGAGCAGGACGGCTGGCTGGTGCGTGACGAGCGGGTTCGCTGGAAAGACTGGCTGCTGCGTTATGGTGTGAAGACGCCGCAGCGGCGCGCAATGGCCAGCGCCTAATGGATGAAGCCGGGCGTCAGTGCGCCCGGCTGTCGTGCATGCGCGTCAGCTGTCGCTCCAGCAGTGCCGGATAAGGATCGAGCAGGCGCTCGACGCAGCTGGCCCCTTCCGGGCTGGCGATCGGACGGATGCGGGCGCGCTGACGCGCCAGGGCATCCTGCGCGACGCGCTGTTCCACCAGCAGCAGGTTGCGGCTGTGCTGCGACAAGGCCAGCGCGTCCAGGGCGCTGTCGCTGAGCAGCAGTTCGGCCTGGCCCAGGTCCTCCAGATCGCTGCCCAGGGTCAGACCCAGCTGCAGTTGCAGAGTGATACCGCTGTCGGCGACCTCGATCTGTAGGGCATGGCCCAGCGCGCGCATCAGCTCGCCGCAGCAGATGGCGTGGGTCAGGTAGTCCTCGCCGCACTCGCGTTCGTGGAACAGCATCAGGCTGCTGCCGTCCTTGAGGGTATGCAGTTGCCCCTGATACAGCGCAGCGGCCTGTTCCAGGCAGCCCCGGTAACGATCCAGCAGGTCCAGCAGGCGTGTACGCGGCAGGCGGCGCAGTTGCTCCTGGGCGCCGAGCTGAATGGCCAGTACGGCGCTGGCCCGCGACGGGCCTGGCACCTGGGCAGCGGGCACAGAAACTTCGGGCTCGTCGCGCAGATCGGCGAAGGGATCGTCCGGTTCTATCGAGTCGGGCCAGGGCTTGAGCGCTTCGTCGTCGCTGTCCAGTTCATCGAAAGTATGTCCGGCGCGAGGCTGTTCTGGCTCCTCGTCGAAACGACCGTCGTCTTCTTCCGTGAGATAGTCGTCAACCTCATCGAGCAGCGGCTCGTCATCCAGCTCCGGCTCGGGTTCCGGCTTTTCCGGCACCAGGCGTGCCTGCAGCTGGCGCGCCAGGTCGCCGATCTCGTCGTTGCGCCCCGCGCCGGGTGCGGGATCATCCGGATCACGCAGCCACAGGCGCATCTGCAGCAACGGCGTGGAGATATGCCGGCCCAGGCGCATGCTCAGCGACAGGGTCAGGGCCAGCAGGATCAGGCTGAGAATGCCCATGCTCTGCAGGCTGATGGTCATCGGCTGCTGGAACTGACTCATGTCCAGACTGATGCGCAGCTGCCCGGCCATCACTTCCTGGAAGGTGATGGAGGTGGAGTACAGGCCTTCGGTTTCGCCCAGCACGCTGCGAGTCGGGCGTGGGCCCGCCTCGGCGAGGATGCGGCTGTCCACGCTGTAGATGGCGGCATGGGCCACCAGCGGGTTCTTTGCCAGGTTACTGAGCAATACGTTGAGGCTGAGGATGTCGTTGGACACCAGCAGTTCGGTGGCCGACGCCGCCGTCTGGGTGATCAGCGCCTGACCCAGCGCATCGGCCTGTTGCTGCATGGCCTGCTTGAACTGCATACCCATGACCCAGGCGTAGATGACCATCGCCAACGCCACCAGCAACAGGCTGTGGCTGGCGATGCGCAGCACCAGGGGCACCCGCCGCTGACGCAGCGCGTGGAAGATCATGATGAAGAAATTGTCGGGTTTGACGGGCGCGGGCCGGTTCACAGAGCACGGCTCTTGTCGACTGAAGTTGCCGCGCAGTATAGCGAGCGGTCTGGAGCGGGCAAAGCGCATGGCTGCCCGGATCGAAGGGAAACTGGGTAGAATGTGCGCCTTTTCGTCGGCCGGCGGCCAAATCGTCGCCTGCCTGCCTCAATCGTTTGCCTTGGAGGGTGCGTCTTGCGCGAAATCGTCCTGATCAATATCACCGGCGAAGACCGCCCCGGACTCACCGCAGCCATCACCGGCGTGCTGGCTCAGGGCGGGGTGAACATCCTCGATATCGGTCAGGCGGTGATCCACGACACCCTGTCGTTCGGCATCCTCATCGAGATTCCGGACAACGGTCGCTCCCAGGCCGTGCTCAAGGATCTGCTGTTCACCGCCTACGAGCTGGATCAGCAGGTGCGCTTCACCCCTGTTTCCGAAGACGACTACCGCCAGTGGGTGAGCGGCCAGGGCAAGGCCCGCCATATCGTCACCCTGCTGACGCGCAAGGTCAGTGCCGAACAGTTGCAGCGGGTCAGCGCCATCACCGCCAAGTACGGCCTGAATATCGATCATATCGACCGTCTTTCCGGGCGCATGCCGCTGGACATGCCCGCCGAGCAAGGCAAGGGCTGCATCGAATTCTCCGTGCGTGGCGAACCGGCCGATCCGGTGGCGCTGCGTGCCGAGTTTCTCAGCGTGGCGCAGGAGCTCAACGTCGACATCGCCTTCCAGCGCGACTCGGTGTTCCGACGCAATCGTCGCCTGGCGGTATTCGACATGGACTCGACGCTGATCGAGGCCGAAGTGATCGACGAACTGGCCAAGGCCGCTGGCGTGGGCGAACAGGTGGCCGAGATCACCGAACGGGCCATGCGCGGCGAGCTGGATTTTCGCGCCAGCTTCAAGGAACGCCTGGGCCTGCTGCAGGGTTTGTCGGAGGACGTGCTCGAGGAGATAGGCGCCTCGCTGCGCCTGACCGAGGGGGCCGAGGTGCTGTTCGCCGAACTCAAGCGCCTGGGTTACAAGACCGCGATTCTCTCAGGCGGCTTCACCTATTTCGCCAGGCAGCTGCAGGCCAGGCTGGGTATCGACTACGTGTTCGCCAACGAACTGCAGATCGAGAACGGCAAGGTCACCGGAGTGGCGGTCGAGCCCATCGTCGATGCGCAGCGCAAGGCCGATCTGCTGCGCGAACTGGCGCACAAGGAAGGCTTGCAGCTGGAGCAGACCATCGCGGTTGGCGATGGCGCCAATGACCTGCCGATGCTTGGCCTGGCCGGCCTCGGTGTGGCGTTCCGTGCCAAGCCGCTGGTCAAGCAATCGGCCAAGCAGGCGATCTCCACCCTGGGGCTGGACGGCATTCTTTATCTGTTGGGCTTCCGTGATCGCGAGGGACAGGAGTAAGCGTCGCGTCCTCTCGCAAATGAAAAAGCCGCCTGTTCAGGCGGCTTTTTCGTTGCTGCGACCTTATTCGTCGCCGGCCGAAAAGTCGTAGTCCATCGACTGGCTCGGGCCCTGCAGGTAGTAACCCTGGATGAAGTT
This sequence comes from Pseudomonas sp. KB-10, assembly GCF_018221585.1. Taxonomy (NCBI): domain Bacteria; kingdom Pseudomonadati; phylum Pseudomonadota; class Gammaproteobacteria; order Pseudomonadales; family Pseudomonadaceae; genus Pseudomonas; species Pseudomonas sp. KB-10. Next base: position 159,496 of record NZ_QYYB01000001.1, on the reverse strand, counting down.
GACCCCGGCCTGCCACAGCGTGGCCAGCACGCTGGCGCTTTCGACGAAGGGCACGATGGTCAGCTTGGCCTGGGCATGCAGGCTGCTGAGCAGGGTTTTCAGGGCTTCCTGATTGTCGGCATTGCTCAGGTCCTGGGTGAACGAGCCGTCGACTTTGACGAAGTCTACCTGCAGGTGCTTGAGCGTGTTGAAGGGGTTCAGCGCGCAGCCAAACTGGCTCAGGGCAACCTTGCAATGCAGTTCCGCCAGGCCCTGGGTCAGCACCTTGGCCTGTTTCAGGTAAGTAACGGCATCGGGCTCGCTGAACTGGAATACCAGGGAATCCGATGGCAGGCGGGCGGCCTTGAGCGCCACGCTGAGCCAGGGTAGCAAGGTCTGATCCTGCAGGCTCGCGCTGGACAGGTGCACGAACAGGCGGGTGTTGTGACCCTTGGAGCGGTGGTCGGCCAACAGCTTGATCGAGTTGAGGATCACCCAGCGGTCGATCTTCTCGCCCAGTCCGGCATCCTTGGCCGCGGCAAGGAACTGTGCAGGCGGCACTTCTTCACCCTGCGGGCTGAGCAGGCGCAGCAGCACTTCATAGTGCTCGTGAGCATCACCGCGCAGGCTGATGATCGGCTGGAACAGCAGGCGGAAACTGTTGTTCTCCAGCGCCTGCTGCACCATTGCCAACAGGTTGCCGCGGTTGGCGGCGGCGGCCAGTTCGTCGGCCGGGTTGAACAGCCTGATGGCGTTGCCGTCGCTGAGTTCGTCAGCGCAGCGGTGCGCGCGGTCGATGACTTCCTGCGCCTTGGCGGTCTTCTCGCTGAGGCCTGCCACGCCGATCGACAGGGTGGTCTGCGCGGTGCGGCCGCTGACATCGAACAGGTGACCTTCGACCTTCTTCAGCAGCAGGGCCAGGCTAGGCTGGCACTGCTCGGGCGTCTGGCCCGGTAGCAGGGCGGCGAACACGTCGTCACCGAAGCGGGCCAACTCGGTCTCCGCCGGGAAGTGCGCACGCAGCAGGCCAGCCAGGTCGGTCAGCAGCAGGTCGATGCCAGCCAGGCCGATCTCGCCCTGCATGCTGGCGTAGCGATCAACGCGGATGTACGCCAGAGTCGAGGGCTGGCCGGTGCTGACGGCGCGCTCGGCGGCGCTGTCCATCAGTTCGAGGAAATGGTTGCGGTTGAACAGGCCGGTGACCAGGTCCTGGCTGCTGATTTCGCGTAATTTTTCTTCCAGCTCGGCGTTGGAGGTTTCTGCGCGGATCACCACCTGAATGCACGGCTCCCCATCATAGGTGGCGGGGGAGAAACTCATCTGCGCGACGAAGCTGCTGCCGTCGGCACGTACGCCCTGGCAATTGAGCTCGGCATGGCCTTCGGCGCTCTGGTAGTTTTTCAGGAAATCCTTGAACGCCCCGTGATCGGCACAATCGATCAGGTCGATCATGGGCATGCCTTCGAGTTCTTCGCCGTCTTCGTAGCGGAACAGCTCCAGGTAGGCGCGGTTGGCGTAGATATGCATGCCATCGTGGACGTAGGTAATGGCGTCCACCGAGCTTTCCAGCAGCAGCTGGCAACGTTTCTCCGCCTCGCGCAGGGCCACCTCGGCGGCGCGGCGGGCGCGACGTTCTTCGAGGTTGGCCAGCTCGCGCTTGGCGACCAGCACCAGGCGCTCATCCTCGCCTTGCGGCAGGGCGTCCTGAGCACCGAACAGCAGGGCTTCGGTGATGATTTCGGAGTCGTTGTCTTCGACCAGCTGGATGACGGGGATGTCCTTGGCCTGGCGGCGGATCGCGGTGATCGCCTCGCTGGGGTCGAGATGCTCGCTGCTCGGTGCGCAGATCAGCAGATCCCAAGTCTGTTGCAGGGTTTCAGCCAGGTCGTCGCTGGACGTCAGGCGATGCACGCGAGTGGCGTGCCCGGCGTTGCGGAACAGACTGACCAGACGCTCTGCTTCGTTCTGCGAGTCTTCGAGAATCAGCAGGCGGATGGTTTTTTTTTCGATTGCCATAGAGGGGTCATTACCGCGCCGAGCGGGCACGAAAAGGCGACAAATGGTGAGTTCGCCGGAGCCTACAGCGACTTCCAGAGCGAGTCAAAATCTTCCTCCCCCGCAGGCTTCTGGCTTTTCGAGGCTGTGACCGGTGTCCCGGCCGCGTCTTCTTCCACACCCACGCGGTGGTACTCGAACTGGCTGAAGCTGCCGGTGCTGACCTGCTTGCGAGTGAGCACTGCGCGGTGCTCTTCGCCGTGGTCGTTGATCAGCACCTTGCTGCCCTCCTGGAACGGCAGGCGCGGCGTGATCAGACTGGCAGGCCGGGAGATGGCACTGATTTCCGGCAGCAGCAAGGCGCGTAGGAACTGGCTGTTCTGATCGCCCTTGCGCAGCAGTTGCAGACCACAGGGGCGGGCATGCGGTGCGATCAACTCGATGCCCATCTGCGTACCGCCGCCGCGGACCTGACGAATCCAGCGTACGATGGCGACGCTCCAGCCCTGGCTGGGGCTGTCCTGCACGCCGAGCAACTCGCCGGCCTGCAATTGGCTGGGAACGTCCTTGGGCCAGGACAGGCAATAACCACCGGGGCTGTGATTGACGATCGCCAGGGCAAAGGTCGGGTAATTCTCGCCATTGCTCTCAGGCGGCGCCTGTTCGCCGGGGCTGACCTTGGTGTACTGAATTTCTTCGAAATGGATCTCGTCAGCGGCGCTGCGCTGGGCGTCGAAGGCGTTCGACCAGACGTCAGGCTCGCCGGTGGCCGGCTTGAACACGGCTGCGCCGATTTCCACAGGGCGTTTGAGCACTTCACCGAACGAGCGGCGACCGGAGAGGAAGAAGTGCAGTGCGGTCATGCCGATACACAGGGTCAGGTTGCCATGGCCAGGTGTGCGCTGGAAGGTGCGCTCGGCGATGTCACCCCAGGCTGCGGCGACGTGCTGCAGCAGGTCGAGGCTGATGCCTTCGGGAATCAGCAGGCGCGATTTGCTGCGCTCGCTGTCGGGCAGCTCCAGGTATTCCTTTATCGCATCGACCAGCGGCTGAGTGTCGATACCGAGCAGGTTGTGCAATTCGCTACTCTGATACAGCGACTTGTAACGCGGCGGGCCGTCGATCTGCGGGGCCAGCACGAACAGGCTGTGGGCATCGTCACCGGCCTGAAGCTTGATCAGTGCGCTCCAGGGCTCCAGCGCTTCGGCCAGACGTGCGATGCCGTTCTGACGCATCTGGTTGGTGCGTGCGCAGCCCAACAGCAGTGCGGTGATATAGGTTTGCTCGGTACTCAGGCCCTGCGTGTGACGAGCCAGTGGGTCACGGATGACCTGGCGCTGCAGGCGCTGCTCGCAGGCAATCTGGTAAAGCTGGTGCAGTTCCAGCCATAGCCCTTCGGGCACAGGGCAGTACAGTTGGCTGGCGCGGATCAACGGGCTGCACAGGCTGTGGCTGGCGCGCTGCAGGGCGACGGCGAGGAGCTGGTCGCGGTCCTTGCCGCTGCGTGCGATGACACGGGAAATGATCAGCTTGTAACCAACCGCCAGGTGGTTCTGCAGCGCCTGGCACAGGTTGGCGACCTTGCGTGGACGCTCGTCGAGCACGATGGCCTGGTTGAGGAAGTGACGTTCCAGGTGCTGGCAGACGAAGCTGACTTCGGGACGTAGCAGCTCCAGCAGTTGCAGGCGGTTTTCCGAAGGGGTGAGGAATTGGTTGAGTTCCACCAGGCTCTGATACAGCTGCCGCGCGGTTTCGCCGATGTTCGCCTTGGGCAGACCCGCAATCCAGCGTTTGAGATCACGGGGGCTGCCGTCGCAAAAGCTGAGGCTCTGCTTGCTCGGTGTGGGGACGCGTAACAGCTGTAGGTGGGTACTCTGTCTATCCATCGAACTCGGATACTCCGGCCACACGATGACAAGCGGCTCTAGTAATAATCTTTCGAACTCTAGCAGCATCTGACTGCGCTGGCAGCCTGTCCGCTCGGACGGGGCGGCCTGGCAGAGTACGAATGTATGACCGAATGGTCGAGGCGCGGGTTCCCGTGCTCACTGGCTTAGCCCCGAGCGTTGCCCAGCAGCTGGCCCATGCGCACGGCGCTGCCCGCGCAGAGTTCTTCGGCCCATTGCACCTGGTTCGGGCCGAACAGGACGATTGCCGTGGAGCCCAGTTTGAAGCGGCCCATTTCCGCGCCCTTGGCCAGCTCGATCGGGCCGCGCGCTGGTGCGTCGTAACGGGTGCTCTTGAGCTCGTGCTTGGGCGGGGTGACCAGGCCGGCCCATACCGTCTCGATACTGGCGACGATCATCGCGCCCACCAGCACCACGGCCATCGGCCCGCGCTCGGTGTCGAACAGGCAGACCACGCGCTCGTTGCGGGCGAACAGTTCCGGCACGTTTTCCGCCGTGGTCTGGTTGACCGAGAACAGGCGGCCGGGCACGTAGACCATCTCTTTCAGCGTGCCGCCCAGCGGCATATGGACGCGGTGGTAGTCCTTCGGCGAGAGGTACACGGTGGCGAACTGGCCGCCCATGAAGGGCGCTGCGCGCTCGGCATCACCGCCGAGCAGTTCGACGGCGCTGAAGCTGTGGCCCTTGGCCTGAAAGATGCGGCCGTGCTCGATCGCGCCGAGCTGGCTGATCGCGCCATCGGCCGGGCTGAGAATGGCTCCCGGGGTTTCGTCCAGCGGCCGCGCACCTGCTTTCAGCGCACGGGTGAAGAAGGCATTGAAGTGTTCGAAGGAGCGCAGGTCTTCGTTCTGCGCTTCGCCCATGTTGACCTGGTACTGCTTGGCGAACCAGGAGATCAGCGGATTCTTCAGCCAGCCGATACGGCATTCGGCGACGCAACCGATCAGTCGCGACAGCAGGTGATGGGGCAGCAGGTACTGACTGAGAATGAAGAGGCGTTGTTTCATCGTATGTCCTTGAGAGTTCTTGGCCTGCTGCTTGACCGCGCAGGGTGCATTTGACGGCGGGCTCAGCGTTCGATGGGCGTATCGGGCAGGTTGCCCCATTCCGACCAGGAGCCGGCATAGGCTTTCACGCGCGGATAACCGAGCGCCTTGGCCACCACGTAGCTGAAGCCGGAGCGGCGATGGGTCTGGCAGTGAGTGATCACTTCCTTGTCCGGTGTGATGCCCAGGTTTTGCAGAACTTCGGCGATATCCGTGCGGATGCGCATGCCGCGTTGCGGGTCCATGCCCGAGGTCCATTCGAAATGGGTGGCGCCGGGGATATGCCCGCCGCGCGCCGAACTCAGCTTCTCACCACGGAATTCGTCGGCGCCGCGTACGTCCCAGATGGCCAGATCGTCAGCACCCAGGCGCGATTGCAGGTAGTCGCGGGTAGCGGTGGGGGCGTCGCTCAGGTTCAGCGACACTGCGCTGCGGGCCACTGCGGGTACGTCCTGGCTCAGTGCCAGTCCGTCAGCGATCCAGGCGTGCAGGCCGCCATTGAGGAAGTGGTAGCGCTGGTGGCCTATCACGTCGAGCAGCCAGATGAAACGGCCCGCCCAGGGACCGCCCTCATCGTCGTAGACCACGTAGGTGGCGTGCGGATGGTGGCCGATATCGGCGAACAGGGCTTCGAGCTGCGCTCGCTCGGGCAGCAGGCCGGGGGCCGGAGGTTGCCCCAGTTGCGTGCGCTTGGCATCCACCCAGCGCGCGCCGGGTATGTGGCCTGCGGTGTAGCGCGCTGCGCTGCTCAGGTCGAGCAGGATCAGGTCGGCTGCGTCCAGGCGCCCGGCCAGCTCGGCCGGCTCGATCACCAGCGGCAGATTGTCGAAGGCGGACATCGCGGCCTCCTCGTGTGAAAAGAGGTCGATTGTAGCGGAAACGGAACTGTTCAGCGCCCGCGTCTGGAAAAGCTGCTCAGCGCGCGCTCGATGCACTGGGCGGTCTTGGCGAAGGCCTGCAGGCTGACGTCATTCAGTGGTTGGCCGCCTTGATCGGCTACAACCAGCATCACCACTCGGCCACTGTTGGCCACAGAGCGCAGTAGCAGGTGCTCGCTGGGGAACAGGGCCTTGAGGTTGCCCGGCAGCAGGGCAGAAAACTGCGCCATGTTACTCGGCGTGATACGCAGCTGGCCTGGCTCGGCGAGCAGGCGTTTCAACACCTGGCTCTGCGCCGGGTCGAGGCTGAGGTTCGCCGCGCCGGCATCAAGGCCGGCCTGTTGCTGGGTCTGCAGGCGGGTGTGCTGGCGGTCGGCGAGCATCAGCAGGACGCGCTTGAGGCCACAGGCTTGCAGTGCATCGCGAGCGCACGCGGTCAGTTGCGGGACGTTGGTGAAGCTGCTGGGTTCGGCCAGCAGGCGCGCGCAATGCTGACGCCAGAGCGCGAGGTCGTCACGTTTTGGCGGTGGCGGGGCGCTGACGGCAGGTTTCAGGCGATGGGCGTCCCATGGCCAGATCAAGGCCTGGGCGGGATGCCAGAGCGCTGCGTCGTCAATCAGGCGGGCGCTGCTGACAGCGTGCTGGTGCACCTCCTGCTGCAGCTCGCCCAAGGGAATCTGCAGATACAGCCCGGTTAGACGCTGCCAGCGCAGGCTGTGTGGCGTGTCCCAGGCGTGGTGGGCCGATACCGCCAGGCCGTTGGCCAGCAGCACGCAGTTGCTTGGCTGGGTGAGCCAGTGACGCAGGGGCGTGTCTTCGTCGAGCATCTGTTGTTGATGCAGCGGATGTTTGTTGTCGCGGGCAATGTGCAGCGCCTTGACCAACTGCCGGCGGTCACGCTCCAGCAGGCGATAACCACGGACGATCCATTCCGGCAGGCGCCAGCGTTCGGCCAGCCTGAGGCACAGTTGAATCAGGCTGACCCCCAGCAGGTCCTTTTCCACCGCCGCCGGCCGTTCGCCCTTGAGCAGCACGCGTTGTTCCCAGGCTTCCAGCAGTTGTGGATGGGCGCACAGCAACGGCCAGATCGGCGCGAGAAACAGCAGGCTGCAGCCATGCAGCTCATTCCACAGGCGCGCCAGGCGGGCGCCGAACAGGCCGCGGGCCTGCTGACTGGCGTGCAGGCTGATCAGCAGGATCTGGCGAAACGCCTGAGGGATTTCGTGCTCGGGCAATGCAGGTGCCTGGCTGAGCAGGGCTTCGCAGCGGCTCAGGCCCAGGCGTGAAAGTGCGGTTTCGACGCTTTCAGCCGGATCGCTGAGGCTGTTGCTGGACTGGTTGGCTTCGCGCAGTACCTGCAGGGCGAAGGACGGGCTCGACTCGATCGCCTCGGCGATTTCACGCCAGGTGCGGCGGCTGTCAGCGAGGATGCGACGTATGCGCGCGTGCTGCTGCTGCTCGATTGGCAGCGGCAACTTGCCCAGGTGCTGTACCCAGGCGTCCAGTGTGCGTGGCGGGGACTTTGGCGTCGACATATTGGCTCGAGTCGAACTGGCTTTTGACCATAACTGGCTATAGTCTGGCGTATAAGTTCCGATAATTAGAAGGGCAGTTTTTAATAGCCCATCCTCTTGGCTCTGTAAGCGTTTATTTCATGGTAAGAATCATAGGCATCATTGTTGTTTTCGGCTGCGTGCTCGGTGGGTTCATACTCTCGGGCGGCAAGTTCATGGCATTGGTTCACCCCTTCGAGGTTCTGATTATCGGCGGTGCGGCGTTGGGGGCATTCCTCCAGGCCAACCCGGGCAGCATGTTCATGACCGTGTTCAAGAAGTCGCTGAGTATGTTCGGCAGCCGCTTCACCCACACGTACTACCTGGAAGTGCTCAAGCTCCTGTACGAGATCCTCAACAAGAGTCGCCGCGAGGGCATGATGGCCATCGAGGCGGACGTCGAGGACCCCAATGCCAGCCCGATCTTCAGCAAGTACCCGGCGGTACTGAAGGACGCGCGCATGACCGCCTTCATCTGCGATTACCTGCGCATCATGTCCTCCGGCAACATGGCTCCGCACGAACTCGAAGGCCTGTTCGACATGGAGCTGACCAGCCTCAAGGAAGAAGTTGAACACCCGGCGCACGCTGTCGCCAAGGTCGCCGATGGCATGCCGGCCATGGGTATCGTTGCGGCGGTGTTGGGTATCGTGATCACCATGTCGATTCTGGCCGAGGCGGACAATGCCCAGATCGGTGAGAAGGTAGGGACCGCGCTGGTCGGTACCTTCCTCGGCATTCTCGCGTCGTACGGATTCTTCGGCCCGCTTTCCAATGCCCTGGAGCACGACGCCAAGGAAGAGCTGAACCTCTACGAAGCGATCAAGGCGACCCTGGTCGCTTCCGCCTCGGGCATGCCGCCGACCCTGGCTGTAGAGTTCGGGCGCAAGGTGCTGTATCCGGCGCATCGTCCGAGCTTCAGCGAGCTCGAACAGGCCATGCGCGGCAGCTAAGTCATGGAAAACAACCAACCCATCATCGTCAAGCGAGTCAAGAAGGTCGCGGGCGGGCACCATGGCGGTGCCTGGAAGATCGCCTTCGCCGACTTCGCTACCGCGATGATGGCTTTCTTTCTGGTGATGTGGCTGATGACATCGGCCACGCCAGAGCAGAAGAAGGCCATCTCCGGTTATTTCCAGGACCCCATCGGCTTCACCGAAAGCGCCAGTCCCTATGCTATCGATCTGGGTGGCACGCCGACGCCGGCGCCCGAGCGCACGCTCAACCCGGATATATCCGAAACGCCGGAGAGCCAGCCGGACGAGACGGGCGTCAGCACCGATCAGATCGAAACCCTGGCCGAGAAGATGGAGCAGGAGCGCCTGGAGCTGCTGTTGCAGGAACTGCAGAACAAGGTCGAGGAAAATCCCGAGCTGCAGCGCTTCAAGGATCAGATTCTGTTCGAGATCACCCAGGATGGTCTGCGCATCCAGATCATGGATGCCGAAAACCGGCCGATGTTCGCCCTCGGCAGTGCCAACCTGCAGCCCTACTTCGAGGACATCCTGCTGGCGATGGCCGACACCATTCGCGCGGTGCCGAACAAGATCAGCGTCAGCGGCCATACCGATGCCAAGCCTTTCGCCGGGCGCGGCGATTTCGGCAACTGGGAGTTGTCATCCAATCGCGCCAACGCGGCAAGGAGGGCGCTGGTGGCCGGCGGGTATCCGGACGAGCAGGTGGCGCGGGTGGTCGGTTACGCGTCTTCTGCGTTGTTCGATCGAGAGGACCCGTTCAATCCGGTCAATCGGCGCATCGATATCGTCGTGCTGACCAAGAAGGCGCAGCGTGCGATCGAGGGTGAGCAGGGCGCGGGCGTGGAGCCGGCCGCGCAGGGGCAGGCTCCTGCGGCTGCCCCGTCAGGGGCGCCTGCCGAGGCGTTGCCGGCCGATCAGCTGCGTGAACGCCTGAATATCTTCGAAAGTGGCAATAGCCCGCTCGATCAACTGAACAATCAGTAGTCGTCCTGCGGCAGGCTGGCGAGGATGTGTCGGTAGCTGGCCATTCGCTGTGGCTGTACGCGACCGTCTTCCAGGGCCTGCAGCAACGCGCAGCCCGGCTCGCGGTCGTGCTTGCAGTCGCGGAAACGGCAGCGGCCGAGCAGGTCGTGGAACTCGATGAAGCCAGCCTCCACATCGTCACGGCTGACATGACCGAGGCCGAACTCGCGAATGCCTGGGGAGTCGATCAACTGGCCGCCACCGGGAAAGTGAAACAGCCGCGCTGTGGTGGTGGTATGCGTGCCCTTGCCGGTCAGCTCCGACAGCGCACCGACGCGGGTGTCGACGCCGGGCAGCAGGCTGTTGACCAGGGATGACTTGCCCACTCCGGACTGGCCGACGAATACGCTGACATGACCGTCCAGGCGCTTCTTCAACTGCTCCATGCCGTCGCCGTGATGGGCCGAGACTTCCAGAAGCGGATATTCCAGCTGACGATAGACCTTGAGCAGGGCGTCCAATGCCACCTGGTTCTGGTCGTCGATCAGGTCGGCCTTGTTCAGCAACAGCAGCGGGCGAATGCCGGCATGCTCCGCTGCCACCAGATAGCGGTCGATCAGGTTGGCGTGCGGTTCGGGCAGGGGGGCGAAGACGATGACGATCTGGTCGACGTTGGCCGCCACCGGTTTGAGCTGACCGCGCATGTCCGGGCGGCACAGTTCGCTGTTTCTCGGCAACTGCGCGACGATCACGCCGTCACCCTGATTGCCGGGGCGCCAGACCACCTGGTCGCCGGTCACCAGGGCCGGCAGGTTGGCGCGTAGGTGACAGCGAAACACCTGGCCGGCCAGCTCGCCCTGCAACCCCTCGATTTCCACCTGTACGCCAAAGTGTGCGATCACCAGACCGGTCTGCTCCAGGCCCAGATCGCCGCCTTCCAGTGCTTCCACGGCTCGCGATTCGCGCTTGGCGGCGCGGGCGGCACGTTCGCCCTGAATCTTTTCGATGCGCCAGCTCTGGCGGCGGTTGAGTTGGCGTTTGGCCATGAAGCATCCGGGGGTGGTGGAGTGTTGATCGCGGCGAGTTTAGCATGAGCGCGGGGCGGTCATTCGGCTGCCGGAAGCGGGGGACGTCAATGACGACAGGCGGTGAAAGAACGGTGCTGCGGCTGCCTGTGCTGCGCGCGCTCCTGGCGCAGGGGCTGGCGGTGGCGCTGGTGGTGGTGCTGGTTTATCTGCTGGCGTTGTTGCCCTGGCGCATGTCGCTGTTTTCCGTCGCCCTGCTGCAGGGAGTGCTGGCCGCTGCCATAGGCTGGCGTCTGGGGCTGTCGCGCTGGTGGCTGTGGATCAATCTGGCGTTTCTGCCCGCGCTGTTGCTGGCGCAGCGCGCCGATTTGCCGGCCTGGCTGTTCCTGTTGGGCTTCGTGCTGCTATTGCTGGTCAACTGGAACAGCCTGCGCGAACAGGTGCCGCTGTACCTGAGTGGGCGCAAGGCGCAGCAACGCCTGCAGCAGTGCCTGAGCGAGCGGGAGCCGACGCTGCGTTTCGTCGATCTGGGTTGTGGTACGGCAGGGACGCTGCTGCAGTTGGCCCGGCAGTTTCCGCGCGGGCAGTTCGTTGGTGTCGAAACAGCGCCGCTGCTTTTCGTGCTTGCCTGGCTGCGTTGCCTGTTTCAGGAGAACTGCAGTATCCGCTATCGCAGTCTGTGGCGCGCCGAGTTGAGTGAGTTTGACGTCGTCTACTGCTTTCTCTCGCCGGTGCCGATGCCGCGGCTCTGGTCCAAGGCGCAAGCCGAGATGCGCGCCGGCAGCTGGCTGATCAGCAACACCTTCGAGATTCCCGGCGTGCCGGCTGATCGGCTGTTCGAGATCAACGAAGGGCGGCAAACCTCGCTGTTTCTCTGGCAGATGAAGGGCGCGGTTATCCGCTAGAATTGGCGCCTGAGCCAAGGAGTCCTGAGCATGCAAAACCCCAACAACCTGATCTGGATCGATCTGGAAATGACCGGCCTGGAGCCGGAACGCGACGTGATCATCGAGATGGCCACCATCGTCACCGACAGCGAGCTGAACGTGCTCGCGGAAGGTCCGGTGATCGCCATTCACCAGAGCGACGAGGCCCTGGCCGGCATGGATGAGTGGAATACCCGCACCCATGGCCAGAGCGGCCTGACCCAGCGCGTGCGCGAGAGCCAGATCGACACGGCGGCAGCCGAGGCGCAGACCATCGCCTTTCTCGAACAGTGGGTACCGAAGGGCAAGTCGCCGATCTGCGGCAACAGCATCGGTCAGGATCGGCGCTTTCTTTACAAGTACATGCCGGCGCTGGAAGCCTACTTCCACTACCGCTACCTGGACGTCTCGACGCTGAAGATCCTCGCCGGCATGTGGGCGCCGGAGGTCAAGGACAGCTTCCAGAAAACCGCCACGCACCAGGCGCTGGACGACATCCGCGAGTCCATCGCCGAGCTGCGCCACTACCGCGAGCATTTCCTCAAGGTGTAAGTGAGCCGCTTCGGCGCATCGAGCGTGTCGTAGCCCGGATGCAATCCGGGCTACAGAGCGCCGTGTCGCTCCAGAGCCCACGCCACATGCTCGCGCACCAGCATTGATGGGTGTTCGCGGCGCGCCTGCAGAGCCTGCAGCACCGGAATGGTCGAGGGCGCATTGCCCAGGCCGACTGCCAGATTGCGCAGCCAGCGCTCGTAGCCGGCGCGGCGTAGCGGCGAGCCCTCGGTGCGACTGAGAAACTCTTCTTCCGTCCACATGAACAATTCGGCCAGGGCACTGTTGTCCAGGCCGTGGCGTGGCTGGAAGTCGCCCTGCTCGGTGGGGCGGGCGAAGCGATTCCAGGGGCAGACGATCTGGCAGTCGTCGCAGCCGAAAACCCGGTTGCCGATAGGCGCGCGCAGTTCCACCGGGATCGAGCCCTTCAGTTCGATGGTCAGGTAGGAGATGCAGCGCCGCGCATCCAGCTCGTAAGGGCCGGCGAAAGCGGCGGTGGGGCAGATGTCCATGCAGGCGCTGCAGCGCCCACAGTGTTCGCTGCCATGCGGCGCATCGACCGGCAGCGGCAAGTCGACGAACAGCTCGCCGAGAAAGAAATAGCTGCCGGCCTTGCGATTGAGTACCAGGGTGTTCTTGCCGATCCAACCCAGCCCGGCCTTTTCGGCGATGGCCTTTTCCAGCACCGGCGCGCTGTCGACGAAGGCGCGGTAGCCGAACGGGCCGATCTGCTGCTGGATGCGCTCGGCCAGTTGTTGCAGGCGTTTGCGGATCAGCTTGTGGTAATCGCGGCCCAGCGCGTAGCGCGACACATAGGCCTGTTCCGGCTCGCTCAGGCGTTGGGCCATCTGCGTATCGCCAGGCAGATAGTCCATGCGCAGCGACACCACACGCAGCGTGCCGGGTACCAGCTCCTGCGGACGCGAGCGCTTGTCGCCGTGAGCGGCCATGTAGTCCATTTCGCCCTGATAGCCCGCTGCGAGCCAGCGCTTGAGATGCGCCTCGTGCTCGCCCAGTTCGACATCGGTGATGCCGACCTGCTGGAAACCCAGCTCGCGCCCCCAGTCCTTGATGGACAGGGCCAGGGCATCGAGATCGAGGGTTTGGTTGGACATGGGGCGGGCGCGGGCAATGGAGGTGGGTATAATTCTGCCAGACATCCGTCGCGAGCGAGCCATGCATTCACTTTCCGTCCCTTTGCCTCTGAGTCTGCATAGCGCCGAGCAGGTGCGCGCACTCGACGCGCAACTGATCGCCGCCGGCACGCCGGGTTTCGAGCTGATGCAGCGTGCCGCCCATGCCGTTTGGCGTGCCTTGCGTCGTCGCTGGCCGGAGGCGGGCGAAATCACCGTTCTGGCCGGGCGCGGCAATAATGCCGGTGACGGCTATCTGGTCGCTGCCCTGGCACAGCGTGCCGGCTGGCGTGTACGCGTGCTGGCCGTTGGCGATCCCGCTGCGTTGGTTGGCGATGCCGCTCTGGCCTGCGCCGAGGCCAGGGCGATAGGCGTGAACATTCTGCCCTGGAGCGAATGCGCGCCGATGGCCGGCGTCGTGGTCGATGCATTGCTCGGCACGGGCCTCACCGGTGCGGTGCGCGAGCCTTATGCGCAGGCGATTCGCATGCTCAACCAGAGCGGTCTGCCGGTGCTGGCTGTGGATGTACCCTCCGGTTTGCATGCCGATAATGGCGCGCGTCTCGGCGCCGCGGTGCAGGCTGATCTGACCGTGACCTTCATCGCACTCAAGCTGGGTCTTTTCACGGGCCTGGGCCCAGAGTTATGCGGCGAGCTGCAGTTCGATGACCTGCAGGGCGATGCGCAGCTGCTGGCAGCGGCTCCCTGTGTCGCGCAACGGCTCGATCCCGCCAATCTGCCGCGTCTGGCCGTGCGCTCGCCAGTGGCGCACAAGGGGCAGTTCGGCCACCTGTTGGTAATCGGCGGCGATCTGGGCATGGGCGGCGCCGCCTTGCTCAGCGCCGACAGCGCCCTGCGTGCCGGTGCCGGCCTGGTATCAGTGGCGACACGTGCCGAGCACGTGGCGGCCGCGCTGGTGCGGCGCCCGGAAATCATGTGCGCGGCTGTGGCTTCGGCCAATCAGTTGCTGGCGCTGGTCGAGCGTGCCGATGTTTGCGTGGTGGGGCCGGGGCTGGGCCAGGCCGCCTGGGGGCGCAGCCTGCTGTCTGGCGTGTCGGGCATCGGGCAGCCGCAGGTGTGGGATGCCGACGCGCTGAATCTCCTTGCTGCCGGTCAGGTCGCAGCGCCACGCCAGGGTGTGTTGACGCCGCATCCCGGCGAAGCGGCGCGCTTGCTGGGTATCGATACGGCGGCGCTGCAGGCGGACCGGCCCGCGGCGGCGCGGGCTCTGGCGCAGCGTTTTGGTCTGGTGGTCGTGCTCAAGGGCGCTGGCAGTCTGATCGCTGCGCCGGACGGACGCCTGGCGTTGTGCAATCGCGGCCACCCGGCAATGGCCGGAGCGGGTTTGGGTGATGTTCTGGCTGGATTGATCGGTGCGCTGCTGGCGCAGGGCATGACCGCTTATGATGCCGCCTGCCTGGCGGTCTGGCTGCATGCGCGGGCCGGTGAGGTGCTGGCCGCGCAGGGGCGCGGACTGGCTGCCGGTGATCTGCCCGGTACCATTCGTCAGTTACTGGAGGAGTTGTGTCCGTGTGTGAAGTGAAGCTCGAAGCAGCCGACGAAGCTGCGATGCTGACATTGGGTGCATCAATCGCCGAGGTCAGTGGCGGTCTGGGCACCATCTATCTGCGCGGCGATCTTGGCGCCGGCAAAACCACCCTGTCACGCGGCATTCTGCGCGGCCTGGGCCATGCCGGGGCGGTCAAGAGTCCGACCTTTACTCTGGTCGAACCCTATGAAATAGGCGCGGTACGCGCCTTCCATTTTGACCTCTACCGCCTGGTCGACCCGGAGGAGCTGGAGTTTCTCGGCATCCGCGACTACTTCGAGGGGAACGCTCTGTGCCTGATCGAATGGCCGCAGCGCGGCGCAGGCATTTTGCCAAAGCCCGACCTTGACATTACCATTACCCCCCAAGCGAGCGGCCGCTCGCTGTTGCTGCAGGGGCATGGGGCTCGAGGGGAGGCCTGGTGCAAGGCTCTGAGCGGCAAGCAATGAATAAGACGTGATGGGGTTGGTTATGCGCATAGGCGCGCTGGTTACCGCTGTGGGGGTATTGTTGGCGGCCCTGGCTGCCGAGGCGCTGGCCGCTTCCGATGTGCGCAGCGTGCGCCTGTGGCGTGCCCCGGATAATACCCGCCTGGTCTTCGACCTGTCCGGCCCGGTGCAGCACAGTGTGTTCACCCTGGCTGCACCTGATCGCATCGTCATCGACGTCACGGGGGCCAAACTGGCCACCAGTCTCGATCAGCTTTCACTCGCCAATACGCCGATTACCGGCGTGCGCTCGGCGCAGCGCAGCGCAGAAGAGCTGCGCGTGGTCATCGATCTGTCGGCACCGGTTTCGCCGAAGAGCTTCACCCTGGCGCCGAACCAGCAGTATGGCCATCGTCTGGTGGTCGATCTGTTCGATCAGGGCAGTGCGCCGCCTGCCACCCAGGCGCCGAGCGTTGCCGCCAGCGCGCCGCCCGTCCCGGTCACGCCAACCCAGGCTCCGCCCAAGCTGACGCCCGTGCCCAATGACAAGCGTGACATCGTCGTGGCCATCGATGCCGGTCATGGTGGTGAGGATCCGGGGGCGCTTTCGCCGGTCAAGGGGCAATACGAAAAACACGTGACCCTGGCCATCGCCAAGGAACTGCAGCGGCAGATCAACGCCGAGAAAGGCTTTCGTGGCGAGCTGGTGCGTACCGGCGATTACTTCATTCCGTTGCGCAAGCGGACCGAGATCGCGCGCAAGAAGGGCGCCGATCTGTTCGTGTCCATTCATGCCGACGCTGCACCGCGCTCTTCTGCGTTCGGCGCTTCGGTCTATGCCTTGTCCGAACGCGGTGCGACTTCCGAGACCGCCCGCTGGTTGGCCGATGCCGAGAACCAGTCGGACCTGATTGGTGGTGCCGGCAACGTCAGCCTCGACGACAAGGACAAGATGCTCGCCGGCGTGTTGCTGGACCTGTCGATGACCGCCTCGCTGTCCTCCAGTCTCAACGTGGGACAGAAGGTGCTGTCGAATATGGGCAGCATCACCCCGCTGCACAAGCGCCGCGTTGAGCAGGCGGGATTTATGGTGCTCAAGTCTCCGGATATCCCGTCGATCCTGGTGGAAACCGGCTTCATCTCCAATCCCAACGAAGCGAAGAAGCTGCACACAGCCAGCCATCAGCAGGCGCTGGCGCGCTCGATCACTTCGGGGGTCAAGCAGTTCTTCCACGAAAACCCGCCGCCTGGCACCTACGTCGCCTGGCTGCGTGACGAAGGCAAGATCGCCGCCGGCCCGCGTGAACACATGGTTGCCCGTGGCGAAAGCCTGGCGCTGATCGCGCAGCGCTATCAGATCAGCCTGGCCGCCTTGCGCAGTGCCAACAAGCTCAATGGCGATGTGATCAAGGTCGGCCAGACATTGCAGATACCCGCCACGTCCCTGGCTGCCCAGTAGTGAGTGTCATGTCCCGTATTCATTTGCTCAGCCCGCGCCTGGCCAACCAGATCGCTGCGGGCGAGGTGGTCGAGCGCCCGGCTTCGGTAGCCAAGGAGCTGCTGGAAAACAGCCTGGACTCCGGTGCCCGGCGCATCGATGTCGAAGTCGAGCAGGGCGGCATCAAACTTCTCAAGGTGCGTGATGATGGCGGTGGCATTGCCGCCGATGACCTGCCGCTGGCTCTGGCGCGTCATGCCACCAGCAAGATTCGTGAACTGGAAGATCTGGAAGCCGTGCTCAGCATGGGCTTTCGTGGCGAGGCGCTGGCGTCGATCAGCTCGGTATCGCGCCTGACGCTCACCTCACGCACGGCCGATGCCGACCAGGCCTGGCAGGTGGAAACCGAAGGGCGGGACATGGAGCCGCGCGTGCAACCTGCCGCGCATCCGGTGGGCACCTCGGTGGAAGTGCGTGACCTGTTTTTCAATACTCCGGCGCGGCGCAAGTTTCTGCGGGCCGAGAAAACCGAGTTCGATCACCTGCAGGAGGTGATCAAGCGCCTGGCGCTGGCGCGTTTCGATGTCGGCTTCCACTTGCGTCACAACGGCAAGACTGTGCTCAGCCTGCACGAGGCGGGTGACGACATCAGTCGCGCACGCCGCGTCGCCTCGGTTTGCGGCCCGGCGTTTCTGGAGCAGGCGCTGCCGATCGAGATCGAGCGCGGCGGCCTGCGGTTGTGGGGCTGGGTCGGCTTGCCTACCTTCTCGCGCAGTCAGGCAGACCTGCAGTACTTCTATGTCAACGGCCGCATGGTGCGCGACAAGCTGGTCGCCCACGCGGTGCGTCAGGCCTATCGCGACGTGCTGTTCAATGGTCGCCATCCGACCTTCGTGCTGTTTCTGGAGATCGATCCGGCAACGGTGGACGTCAATGTCCATCCGACCAAGCACGAAGTCCGCTTCCGTGACGGGCGCATGGTCCATGACTTCCTCTACGGCACGCTGCATCGAGCGCTTGCTGATGTGCGCCCGGAAGATCAGGTCGCCGCGCCGGCTTCCGTTTCGCCCGTGATCCGCCCGACGGGCCTGGCCGCCGGCGAGTTCGGCCCGCAGGCGGAAATGGGCCTGGCCGCCAGCGTGCTCGAACCCCCCGTGGCCAACCCGCAGCCAGCCTGGCGTGGTGCCGGGGCTGGCTATCAGCAGCCGGTCAGCAATCCCGGCGTGCCGGCCGCCGAAGCGAAGGCCGCATATCGCGAGTATTTCTCGCCGCTGCCGACTGCTCAGATTCAACCCCTGCCGCAGGAGCAGGGCGACATTCCTCCGCTTGGTTACGCCGTGGCGCAGCTCAAGGGGGTCTACATCCTCGCAGAGAACGCTCAGGGTATGGTGGTGGTGGACATGCACGCGGCCCATGAGCGCATCACCTATGAGCGTCTCAAACAGGCCATGGCCAGCGAGGGGCTGCGCGGTCAGCCATTGCTGGTGCCGGAGTCCATCGCTCTGAGCCAGCGCGAGGCGGATTGCGCCGAGGAACATGGCGAATGGTTTCAGCGCCTGGGCTTCGAGTTGCAGCGCCTGGGCGAGGAAACCGTGGCAATCCGTCAGATTCCGGCTTTGCTGAAACAGGCCGAAGCCACCCAGCTGGTGCGCGACGTGCTGGCCGATCTGCTCGAGTACGGCACCAGTGATCGCATCCAGGCGCACCTCAACGAGCTGCTGGCGACCATGGCCTGTCACGGTGCAGTGCGCGCCAACCGGCGTCTGACCATTCCCGAGATGAACGGCCTGCTGCGTGACATGGAGCAGACCGAACGCAGCGGTCAGTGCAACCATGGTCGGCCCACCTGGACGCAACTGAGCATGGATCAGCTCGACAAGCTGTTCATGCGCGGCCAGTAATTGAGTGAGGCCCCGAGGCTGGGGCTCCCCGTTTCCGTGTTCGAGCCATATCGATGTCTTCGCTTCCTCCTGCAATCTTCCTGATGGGCCCGACCGCCGCCGGCAAGACCGATCTGGCCCTGGAGCTGGCGCGCCTGCTGCCGTGCGACCTGATCAGCGTGGATTCGGCGTTGATCTATCGCGGCATGGATATCGGCACGGCCAAGCCCGGGCGGGCCATTCTCGATGAGTTTCCCCACGCCCTGATCGACATCCGTGACCCGGCCGAGAGCTATTCGGCGGCGGAGTTTCGCGCCGATGCGCTGGCGGCCATGGCCGAGAGCGCGGCACGTGGCCGTATTCCGCTGCTGGTGGGCGGCACCATGCTCTATTACAAGGCGCTGCTGGAAGGGTTGGCCGATATGCCCAGCGCCGATCCTGCGATACGCGCCGAACTGGAGGCGCGCGCGCTGGCCGAAGGTTGGGAGGTGCTGCACCGCGAACTGGCAGCGGTCGATCCGGAGTCCGCAGCGCGCATTCATCCCAACGACCCGCAGCGTCTGACCCGGGCGCTGGAGGTCTATCGCGTGAGTGGCCTGAGCATGACCGAGCATCGGCGGCGCCAGGCTGCAGGAAATCCCGAGGCGGGCACATCAGGCAGTGGGCAATTACCCTATACTGTCGCTCAGCTTGCTATCGCGCCAGCGCAGCGTCAGGTTTTGCATGACCGCATCGCTCAACGATTTCGGGCGATGCTGGAACAGGGGTTCGTGGAAGAGGTCGAAGCCCTGCGTTGCCGAAGTGACTTGCACGCGGGATTGCCGTCTATACGAGCGGTAGGTTATCGCCAGGTCTGGGAATACCTCGAAGGCGAGCTGTCGCGAGACGAGATGGTCGAGCGTGGCATCGTCGCTACTCGGCAGTTGGCCAAGCGGCAATTTACCTGGCTACGTGGCTGGGACGGTTTACACTGGCTGGATAGTCTGGCCTGCGACAATCTGTCTCGCGTCTTGAAATACCTGGAAAGCGTCTCCATATTGAAATGAGACCTTGCCGCTGGCCGTCTATCCTTGGGGTGGGGCGGTCTGAAGCCATTGTTTACTTACTAAAATTATTGAAAATTGATCCTCGAAAGGAGTGCGGCACATGTCAAAAGGGCATTCGCTACAAGACCCTTACCTGAATACCCTGCGTAAGGAACGCGTCCCTGTTTCCATCTATCTGGTCAACGGCATCAAACTGCAGGGCCAGATCGAATCCTTCGACCAGTTCGTCATCCTGCTGAAGAACACTGTCAGCCAGATGGTCTACAAACACGCCATTTCCACCGTCGTACCCAGCCGTCCGGTGCGCCTGCCGAGCGCTGGCGACTCCGAGCAGGGCGATAGCGAGCCGGGTAACGCCTGATAGGGGGTTTCATTGTTCTTCGAGCGTCATGAGGGCGGTGAGCGGGCCATCCTGGTTCATCTGGAAGGCCAAGACTCCGAGGCGAGCGAAGATCCCCAGGAGTTCCAGGAACTGGCCATGTCGGCGGGTGCCGACATGGCCGCTTTCTTTAGCGTGCCCAGCAGCCGCCTGACTGCCAAGTTTCTGATCGGCAGCGGCAAGGTCGAGGAGTTGCGCGATCAGGTCAAGGCCGTCGAGGCCGATCTGGTTATCTTCAATCACACCCTGACACCCAGCCAGGAGCGAAACCTCGAGCGCGCCTTCGAGTGCCGCGTGCTCGATCGCACCGGGCTGATTCTCGATATCTTCGCCCAGCGCGCGCGTACCCATGAAGGCAAGCTTCAGGTCGAGCTGGCTCAGCTCGATCACATGAGTACGCGTCTGGTGCGAGGCTGGACCCACCTCGAGCGGCAGAAGGGCGGTATCGGCCTGCGCGGGCCGGGTGAAACCCAGCTGGAAACCGACCGCCGTCTGTTGCGCGTGCGTATCCGACAGATCAAGCAGAAGCTGGAGAAGGTGCGCAGCCAGCGTGAGCAGGCGCGTCGCGGGCGCAAGCGTGCGGACATTCCGTCGGTGTCCCTGGTGGGCTACACCAACGCCGGCAAGTCCACCCTGTTCAATGCCCTGACCACCTCCGAGGTTTACGCGGCCGATCAGCTGTTCGCCACGCTCGACCCGACCTTGCGTCGCCTCGAACTCGACGACCTCGGTCCGATCGTTCTGGCCGATACCGTGGGGTTCATTCGCCACTTGCCGCACAAGCTGGTCGAGGCCTTCCGCGCTACGCTGGAAGAGTCGAGCAACTCCGACTTGCTGCTGCACGTGATCGATGCCCATGAACCCGAGCGCATGGCGCAGATCGAGCAGGTTCAGGAAGTGCTCAAGGAGATCGGCGCGAACGAGTTGCCGATGCTCGAGGTATACAACAAGCTGGATTTGTTGGATGGTGTCGAGCCGCAGATCCAGCGCGATGGTGATGGCAAACCGGTTCGTGTCTGGTTGTCGGCGCGCGAGGGGCGTGGTCTGGAGCTGTTGCGGCAGGCAGTGGCAGAGCTGTTGGGCGAGGACTTGTTCGTCGCCACGCTGCAGTTGCCGCAACGACTGGGCAGGCTGCGCGCGCAGTTTTTCGCCTTGGGGGCAGTGCAGAGCGAAGAGCATGACGAGCAGGGGCACAGTTTGCTGTCGGTGCGTTTGCCAAGAGTCGAGCTCAATCGCCTGGTGAGTCGAGAGGGTTTGGAGCCTCAAGCTTTCATCGAGCAACATACTTTGCAATAAAGCCTGCAGTGGCGGCTTTGCCGTCACCCTGGGGCTTTGGGTAGCATTGGCCGGCGCGCCGCGGGCGCGCCTTCGCTTTATCAGTACGGAGAACGCTATGGCTTGGAATGAGCCGGGTGGCAACTCGAACAATCAAGACCCTTGGGGCGGCCGCAAAGGCGGTGGCCGGCAGGGCCCGCCGGATCTCGACGAAGCGTTCCGCAAGTTGCAAGAAAGCCTGAACGGGCTTTTCGGAGGCGGCAAGAAACGTGGTGACGACGATTCCGGGCGCAGCGGTGGCGGCGGTGGCTTCGGTCTGCTGTTCGTAGGCCTCGGCCTGCTGGCGGTGATCTGGCTCTACAGCGCGATCTACGTGGTCGATGAACAGGAGCAGGCCGTGGTGCTGCGCTTCGGTAAATACCACGAGACCGTCGGGCCGGGTCTGAACATCTACTTCCCGCCGATCGATCGCAAGTTCCAGGAAAACGTCACCCGTGAGCGCGCCTACAGCAAGCAGGGCGCCATGCTGACCGAAGACGAGAACATCATCGAAGTGCCGTTGACCGTGCAGTACCGCGTGAGCAATCTGCAGGACTTCGTGCTCAACGTCGACCAGCCGGAAGTCAGCCTGCAGCACGCCACCGACAGTGCCGTGCGCCATGTCGTGGGCTCCACCGAGATGGATCAGGTGCTGACCGAAGGTCGTGAGCTGATGGCCAGCGAAGTGCGTGAGCGTCTGCAGCGTTTCCTCGACAACTACCGCACCGGTATCACCATCACTCAGGTGAACATCCAGAGCGCTGCGGCGCCGCGTGAAGTTCAGGAAGCCTTCGATGACGTGATCCGTGCCCGTGAAGACGAGCAGCGCGAGAAGAACCAGGCCGAGTCTTACGCCAACGGCGTGATTCCGGAGGCCCGTGGTCAGGCCCAGCGTCTGCTGGAAGAGGCCAACGGTTATCGTGACGAAGTCATCGCCCGTGCCCAGGGTGAGGCCGACCGCTTCACCAAGCTGGTAGCCGAGTATCGCAAGGCGCCGGAAGTCACTCGTGAGCGTCTGTATCTGGACACCATGCAAGAGCTGATGAGCAACACCAGCAAGGTTCTGGTCACTGGCGACAAGGGGCAGAACAACCTGCTCTATCTGCCGCTGGACAAGATGATCGACAGCCGTGGTGGTTCCTCTTCCTCCAGTTCGGCCAATAGCAGCAATTCGACGACGCGTGATCCGGCCGTGCCGCTGAGCAGCGATCTGTCGCAGCGTAACCTGCGTACCCGGGAGGGCCGTTGATGAGCAACAAGTCCCTGATCGGCCTGATCGTGGCCGTGGTTCTGGCCCTGGTGGCATGGAATAGCTTCTATATCGTGGCGCAAACCGAGCGTGCGGTGCTGTTGCAGTTCGGGCGAGTGGTTGAGCCTGATGTGCAGCCCGGCCTGCATGTGAAGATTCCCTACGTCAACCAGGTGCGCATCTTCGATGGTCGCCTGCTGACCCTGGATTCGACCTCCTCGCGCTTCCTGACCCTGGAGAAGAAGGCGCTGATGGTCGACGCCTACGCCAAATGGCGGGTGAAGGATGCCGAGCGTTTCTATCAGGCTACCTCCGGCATGAAGCAGGTTGCCGACGAGCGTCTGGCGCGTCGTCTGGAGGCGTCGCTGCGTGACCAGTTCGGTAAGCGCACCCTGCATGAATCCGTATCCGGTGAGCGTGATGCGCTGATGGCCGACGTGACCGCGACGCTCAATCGCGCTGCCGAGCGTGAGCTGGGCATCGAAGTGGTCGATGTGCGGGTCAAGGCTATCGACCTGCCGCGTGAAGTGAATCGCAGCGTGTTCGAGCGGATGAGCACCGAGCGTGAGCGTGAGGCCCGTGAGCACCGCGCCAAGGGTCGGGAGCTGGCCGAGGGTATTCGCGCCGATGCCGACCGTCAGCGCCGTGTGCTGCTGGCCGAAGCCTACCGTGAAGCGGAAGAGCTGCGCGGTGACGGTGACGCCCAGGCGGCCGCCATCTACGCCCGTGCCTACGGTCAGGATCAGGAGTTCTACTCCTTCTACCGCAGCCTGCAGGCGTATCGTGAAAGCTTCGCTGACAAGCGCGATGTGCTGGTGCTGGACCCGAGTAGCGATTTCTTCCGCTACCTGGAAAAAGCCAAGCCTTGATCGGCAACCCTGGCGGCGCGATGCGTCGCCAGGGTGACCTCAGGGGAAAACGTGGTATGATGCGGCAGCCGGGAAAATCCCGGCTTTTTTGCGTCTGTGGGAATCATGTGGCAGGAACTCGGCATCGCATTGTGTCTGGTATTGGTGCTGGAAGGCATCCTGCCCTTCCTCTATCCGCGCCATTGGCGCGGGGCGGTATTGCAGGCTGCGCGTCTGCCCGACCGTCGACTGCGTCTTATGGGGCTGGCCAGCATGCTGCTGGGGACTGCTCTTCTATATCTGCTTCACTGAAGGCTTGTGCCGCCCGGATCGAGAGGGGAATGGCGAAATGGCAACGGTAGACCGCTGGCTGCTGCCAGATGGCATCGAAGAAGTACTGCCGCCGGAAGCGGCGCGCATCGAGGCGGCACGCCGCCAGGTGCTGGATCTGTTCCAGCGTTGGGGGTACGAATTCGTCGTCACCCCGCATATCGAGTACCTGGAATCCCTGTTGACTGGCGCCGGCCAGGATCTCGACCTGCGCACCTTCAAGGTCACCGATCCGCTGTCTGGTCGGCAGATGGGCTTTCGTGCCGACATCACCCCGCAGGTGGCGCGTATCGATGCCCATACCCTGCGCCGTGAAGGTCCGAGCCGTCTGTGCTACGCCGGCAGCGTGCTGCACGCTCAGCCGCGCGCGCTGACCACCTCGCGCAGCCCCATCCAGCTGGGCGCCGAACTCTATGGTGATGCCAGCCCGGCCAGCGATATCGAGGTGATCAGCCTGCTGGTCGAGACCCTCGAACTCGCTGCGGTGCCGGATGTGCACATGGATCTCGGTCACGTCGGTATCTATCGCGGCCTGGCGCGTGCCGCCGGGCTGTCCGGCGAGGCCGAGCAGCAGCTTTTCGATGCGCTGCAGCGCAAGGCCATGGACGAAATCGAGACCCTGACCGCGGCCTTGCCGGCAGGTCTGGGCAACATGCTGCGTTCGCTGGCCGAGCTGTGCGGCGGGCGTGAAGTGCTGGACCTGGCCCAGGCGGCCTTGGTCGAGGCGCCGGATGCGGTGCATGCTGCGCTCGATGAGCTGGTGGCCATCGCCGATGCGCTGGAGCTGCGTTATCCCGAGTTGCCGCTGTATTTCGACCTGGGCGAGCTGCGCGGCTACAACTATCACACCGGCGTGGTGTTCGCGGCGTTCGTGCCGGGCGAAGGCGGTGCCATCGCTCAGGGCGGCCGTTACGACGATACCGGCGCGGTGTTCGGTCGGGCTCGTCCGGCGACCGGCTTCTCCACTGACCTGAAGACCCTGGTGACCCTGGGGGATATGCGTCTGGATGAGTCCGTCAGCGGCGTTTGGGCGCCGGATAATCATGACCTCTATCTGTGGCAGGCCGTTCGTCGTCTGCGTGGTGAGGGTGAGCGCGTGGTGCAGGCGCTGCCCGGGCAGAGCGAGGCGGATGCGCGCGAAGCAGGCTGTGACCGCCTGCTGACGCTGCGCGATGGACGTTGGCAGGTGGCGCCCCTGGCGCCCTGAATTCACTTTCGCCGGCCCGCGGCCGGCATCCAAGCTTGCGCGAAGAGGACAAGTATCATGGGTAAGAATGTCGTCGTCCTGGGCACCCAGTGGGGTGATGAGGGCAAGGGCAAGATCGTCGACCTGCTCACCGAGCAGGCCGCTGCAGTCGTGCGTTATCAGGGTGGCCACAACGCCGGCCATACTCTGGTGATCGACGGTGAAAAAACCGTCCTGCACCTGATTCCGTCCGGCATCCTGCGTGAAGGCGTCGACTGCCTGATCGGCAACGGCGTGGTCGTCGCGCCCGATGCCCTGATGCGCGAAATCACCAAGCTGGAAGAGAAGGGTGTGCCGGTGCGCGAGCGCCTGCGCATCAGCCCGGCCTGCCCGCTGATCCTGTCCTACCACGTGGCGCTGGACCAGGCGCGCGAGAAGGCCCGTGGCGACGCCAAGATCGGAACCACCGGTCGTGGTATCGGCCCGGCCTACGAAGACAAGGTCGCGCGTCGCGGCCTGCGCGTCGGTGACCTGTTCCACCGCGAGCGTTTCGCCGCCAAGCTGGGTGAGCTGCTGGATTACCACAACTTCCAGCTGGTCAACTTCTATAAAGAGCCGGCCATCGACTTCCAGAAGACTCTGGACGAGTGCATGGAGTACGCCGAGCTGCTCAAGCCGATGATGGCTGACGTCACTGCCGTACTGCACGACCTGCGCAAGGCGGGCAAGGACATCATGTTCGAAGGCGCCCAAGGTTCGCTGCTGGACATCGACCACGGTACCTACCCCTACGTCACCAGCTCCAACACCACCGCTGGCGGCATTGCCACCGGCTCCGGCTTCGGTCCGCTGTATCTGGACTACATCCTCGGCATCACCAAGGCCTACACCACTCGCGTCGGTTCCGGCCCGTTCCCGACCGAGCTGTTCGATGATGTCGGTGCCTTCCTGGCCAAGCGTGGTCACGAGTTCGGTGCCACCACCGGTCGTGCCCGTCGTTGCGGCTGGTTCGATGCCGTGATCCTGCGTCGCGCCATCGAGATCAACAGCATCTCCGGCCTGTGCCTGACCAAGCTGGACGTGCTCGACGGCCTGGAAACCATTCGCATCTGCACCGGTTACAAGGACGCCAACGGCCAGGTACTGGTCGATGCGCCGACCGATGCCGACAGTTACATCGGCCTGCAGCCGGTTTACGAGGAGATGCCGGGCTGGAGCGAATCCACCCTGGGTGCCAAGACCCTGGAAGATCTGCCAGCCGCCGCTCGCGCCTACATCAAGCGCGTGGAAGAGCTGGTCGGTGCGCCGATCGACATCATCTCCACCGGCCCGGACCGCAACGAGACCATCGTGCTGCGTCATCCGTTTGCCTGATCGAGATGCTCTCGAGCCGCAGATGAGCCGCCTTCGGGCGGCTTTTTTGTGGCTTGGCTTTCTTGCTCACGCCAGGCGCTATTGGCTGCAATTGCAGCCATAATGCCGGATCGTTCGTTGGTTGATCGCTGTTTTGGTTCGAGCTTGGGCATGCGCCTTGCTTGCACTCAATAAATCCCGGAAGTCGCCGTTATAGCTGTTACGGTCGTTGAGGAGTGTCCCCAGTGTTTGCCATCGTTTCCATGTTGCGCAGCCGCCTGCTGCGCCCGGTGTTCGTCGCGCTTGGCCTGGCCATGTTGGTGCAGGTGGGGCTGGCGGTGTGGCTGATGCGTGCATCGGTCGATGGCATGGTCGAGGACCTGGCTCAGCGCCTGGGCGGTGAAAGTCGCCGCCTGGGCGAAGAGTTGGGCATGGCCGAGCGCGAGATGAGCCAGGGGCTTGCGGCGCTCGCGAGCAGTACGCGTACGCGCCTGGGTGAAGGCCTTTCCGGCCAACTGAAGGATGAGCAGGCGCAGCTGCGCGTGGTGCTGGAGGGCAATCTCAAGCAGTCCGGCCAGGCCCTGGCACAACTGCTCGCCGGTGTAGCGCCCAAGTCCATCTGGGATCTGGACATCCCGGCGCTCACCGCGCTGACGCGCATTGCCCAGCAGGATCCGGCGGTGCTGTTCGCCATCATCTATGACGCCGAAGGCAAGCGGCTGACGCGCAATTTCAATCGCAGCAACGCACAGGTGCGCGACCTGGTGGCGGCGGGGCAGGGCGATTCGCCGCTGGACAAGCTGGTGGATGCCGCTTCCCGTGACCCGCGTGTGTATGTGGTTGAGGCAGAAATCAGCCCGATGGGCGCGCCGATCGGCAAGGTGCAGATGGGGCTTTCGCTGGATGTCGTCGAGCGCGAGGTCGCTGCCCTGGACGGGCGTTTCGCGGCGTTGGTCAACGGCGCCGGCGAGTTGGTCGACAGCAGCCTGGCGGGTGCTTCCGAGGAGGCGACCGCCGCGTTGCGCGCGCGTTTGCAATCGGCCGAGCGCTATACCCAGGAGATGGCGCGCAACGGCGGCGAGTCGGTGCGCGCGGCGGCAGACTCGCTGCGCTGGAACATTGCTCTTGGGCTGCTGCTGGTCGGTGCTCTGGCGATGCTGGTGGTGGCACTGGTGCTGGGCTGGCGGGTATTGAGCCGGGTGCGTCTGCTCAGCGCGGCGCTCAATGATCTGGCGGCCGGCGAGGGGGATCTGACGCGGCGCGTGAGTATCGACAGTCAGGATGAAGTGGGCGAGATGGCCGATGCAGTCAACCGCTTCATCGCCAAGCTGCAACCCATCGTGCGCGAGTCGGGCGAAGTGGCGCTGCGTACCGGTGAGCAGATCCGCAGCCTGACTCAGCGCGGGGTGGCGGCCGAAGCGGCGGCCGGACGTCAGCGCGACGAGGTGGCTGGAAGCCTGCAGGCGCTGGAGCAGATGGCTGACGAGGCGCAGGCGGAAAGCCAGTCCATGCAGGACGCGCTGCAGCGCGTCGATACCATTCGTCAGGCGGCGCACGAGAATGCCGCTATCGCGCAGCGCCTGTCCGCGCTCATCGAGGGGCTGGTCGCGCGTGTCGCGGACGGTTCGGCGGTGATCGAGCGGTTGGCCAAGCAGAGTGAGCAGATCGAGGTGGTGCTGACGGTGATCCAGTCCATTGCCGAGCAGACCAACCTGCTGGCGCTCAATGCCGCCATCGAGGCGGCGCGCGCTGGCGAGAGCGGGCGCGGCTTCGCCGTGGTGGCCGACGAGGTGCGGGCGTTGGCAAGCAAGACGCAGCAGTCCACTGGCGATATCCAGACCCATATCGCTGCCCTGCAGCGTGGCGCGCAGGAGGCTGTGGCGGCAATTGCTCAGGCTGGAGCGCAAGGAAGCGAGGGTCTGCAGGTTCTGCGTGACAGTGCGCGCCTGCAGCAGTCGGTGCAGCAGTCAGTGGATGAGGTGCATGGCGCCATCAATGCGGCGACTCAGGCCGCAGCCCATCAGGCCGAGGGTGCTGGAGCGGTGCGCGGGCGTGTGGAGATCATTCACGCCGAGGCGCAGCATGCAGCCGAGGCCGTGGCGGCGATTGCCGGCAATGCGCGGGCGCTGGATGAACTGGCGGCGCAGCTGAAGGCCAGTCTGGGGCAGTTCAGGGTCTGAGAGGGCTTCAGGCTGCAGGCAAGAGCGGAAAGCTTGCTAGGGGGCCGGCCCACCAACACGCTGACAGCCTGTAGCCTGTAGCCTGTAGCCTGTAGCCTGTAGCCTGTAGCCTGTAGCCTGTAGCCTGTAGCCTGTAGCCTGTAGCCTGTAGCCTCTTTTTTCAGGCAATAAAAAACCGAGTCATCTGACTCGGTTTTTTGAAATTTGGTGCCCAGGAGAAGACTCGAACTTCCACGGTGTTGCCACCACTGATACCTGAAACCAGCGCGTCTACCAATTCCGCCACCTGGGCACTGCAGCAATGTTCGTCGTTACCGACACGGAGCGTTGCATCCGTTATTTGCAAAGTGGGTTATCAAGCCACTTCACGAAATTTGGTGCCCAGGAGAAGACTCGAACTTCCACGGTGTTGCCACCACTGATACCTGAAACCAGCGCGTCTACCAATTCCGCCACCTGGGCACTGAAAACGATGAATCATCATCGGCTTCGTGTTACAACGTCTGCTCGACGCTGTGGGCGCGAACTATACGGGCGGGCATTTACCTTGTAAACCCCTGACCCCAAAAAAATTATTGTCGCCGGAAAAGCTGCCGCGAATGACGTTTTCGCGCTTCAATAGGCAGATGGCATACACCTCTATACATAAGCATAGGTAATCCTTCCTACATGGCCGATTGGCAATCCCTCGATCCCGAGGCCGCCCGCGAGGCGGAAAAATACGACAACCCCATCCCTAGCCGCGAACTGATTCTGGCCCACCTGGCCGAACGGGGTTCGCCCGCCAGCCGCGAGCAGCTGGTCGAAGAATTCGGACTCGACACCGAAGACCAGCTCGAGGCGCTGCGCCGCCGTCTGCGCGCCATGGAGCGCGATGGCCAACTGATCTATACCCGCCGCGGCACCTACGCGCCGGTGGACAAGCTCGATCTGATCTGCGGCCGCATCAGTGGTCACCGCGATGGCTTCGGCTTCCTCGTGCCGGACGACGGCAGCGACGATCTGTTCCTTAGTCCGGCGCAGATGCGCCTGGTGTTCGATCGTGATCGCGCGTTGGTGCGAGTGGCGGGTTTCGACCGGCGCGGTCGCCGTGAAGGCGGCATCGTCGAGGTGATCGAACGCGCTCATGAGAGCATCGTCGGCCGTTATTACGAAGAGAACGGCATCGGCTTCGTCGTCGCCGACAACCCCAAGATCCAGCAGGAAGTGCTGGTCACCCCAGGTCGCACCGCCGGTGCGCGAGTCGGCCAGTTCGTCGAGATCAAGATCACCCACTGGCCGACCCAGCGCTTCCAGCCGCAGGGCGACATCGTCGAGGTGATCGGCAACTACATGGCGCCGGGCATGGAGATCGACGTGGCGCTGCGCAGTTACGACATCCCGCATGTCTGGCCCGAAGGCGTGATCAAGGAAGCGCGCAAGCTCAAGCCCGAGGTGGAGGAGAAGGATAAGGAGAAGCGCATCGACCTGCGCCATCTGCCTTTCGTCACCATCGACGGCGAGGATGCGCGCGACTTCGACGACGCCGTGTACTGCGAGAAGAACAGCAGCCGCTGGAAGCTGTTCTCCGGTGGCTGGAAACTCTACGTGGCTATCGCCGACGTGTCGCACTATGTCAAGGTCGGTTCGGCGCTGGACGCCGAGGCGGTCGAGCGTGGCAACTCGGTGTACTTCCCCGAGCGCGTCGTGCCGATGCTGCCGGAGGAGCTGTCCAACGGCCTGTGCTCGCTCAACCCGCATGTCGATCGGCTGGCCATGGTCTGCGAAATGACCATGTCCAAGAGCGGCCAGATGGTCGACTACAAGTTCTACGAGGCGGTGATCCACTCCCACGCGCGTCTGACCTACAACAAGGTCAGCCTGATGCTGGAAGATCCCAAGAGCAGCGAGGGCAAGTCCCTGCGCAGCGAGTACAAGGAAGTCCTGCCGCACCTCAGCCAGCTCTATGCGCTGTACCAGGTGCTGGTCGCGGCGCGTCACGAGCGCGGCGCCATCGACTTCGAGACGCAGGAGACGCGAATCATCTTCGGCACCGATCGCAAGATCGACGAGATCCGCCCGACCCAGCGCAACGATGCGCACAAGCTGATCGAGGAGTGCATGCTGGCCGCCAACGTCGCCACTGCGCGCTTCATGCAGGATCACGAGATCCCGTCGCTGTACCGCGTGCACGACGGGCCGCCGCTCGAGCGCCTGGAAAAGCTCAAGGCCTTCCTCGGTGAGCTGGGGCTGTCGCTGCAGCGTGGCAAGTCCAAGGACGGCCCCTCGCCCAAGGACTATCAGCGTCTGCTGGAGAGCATCCGCGAGCGCCCGGACTACCACCTGATCCAGACCGTGATGCTTCGCTCGCTGAGCCAGGCGGTATACAGCGCGCAGAACGAAGGGCACTTCGGCCTCAATTACGAGGCCTATACCCACTTCACCTCGCCGATTCGTCGCTACCCCGATCTGCTGGTGCACCGCGCCATTCGCAGCGTGATCCGCTCCAAGCGCGAAACCAAACACGTGGAGCGTGCCGGTGCAGCGACCATGCCCAAGGCGCGCATCTATCCGTACGATGAGGCGACCCTGGAAAAGCTCGGCGAGCAGTGCTCGATGACCGAGCGCCGCGCCGACGAGGCGACCCGTGACGTGGTCAACTGGCTCAAGTGCGAATTCATGCAGGATCGCGTCGGCGAGACCTTCGCCGGCGTGATCACCGCGGTGACCGGTTTCGGTATCTTTGTCGAGCTGCGCGATATCTACGTCGAAGGCCTGGTGCACGTCACCGCGCTGCCGGCCGACTACTACCACTTCGACCCGGTTCACCACCGCCTGTCCGGCGAGCGCAGTGGTCGCAGCTTCCGCCTTGGCGACAGCGTCGAGGTCAAGGTGATGCGCGTCGACCTGGACGAGCGCAAGATCGACTTCGAACTGAGCCAGGGCAAGACCGGCAAGGACGATGATGCGCGTCGTGCTGGCAAGTCGCGGGGCATGGGCAATACCGACGTGCAGAAAAGCCGCGAGGTGAAGAAGGCCCTGCTCGATAGCGCCAAGAAGAGCGGTGGCAAAGCGCCGGCGAAGAAGACCTCCGGCCATCGCAAGGGCGCACCGGCGCCGAAGGCCAAGGACGAGACAAGCGGTAGCAAGCCGAGTAAGCGTAAGGCGAAACGATGAGTCAGTTGGAAAAGGTCTACGGCGTGCATGCCGTGGAGGCGCTGCTGCGCCATCATCCCAAGCGGGTCAAGCAGCTATGGCTGGCCGAGAGCCGCCAGGCGCCGCGCATCCAGCCGATGCTGGAACTGGCGGCGCAGCACCGCGTGCCGGTCGGGCACAAGGAGCGTCAGGAGCTGGACGAATGGGCCGAGGGCGTGCACCAGGGCGTGGTCGCCGAGGTCAGCCCGAGCCAGGTCTGGGGCGAGAACATGCTCGACGAGCTGCTCGAACGCAGCGAGGGCGTGCCCCTGCTGCTGGTGCTGGACGGCGTGACCGATCCGCACAACCTCGGCGCCTGCCTGCGCACCGCCGATGCCGCGGGGGCGCTGGCGGTGATCGTGCCCAAGGACAAATCCGCCACCCTCAACGCCACCGTGCGCAAGGTGGCCTGCGGCGCGGCTGAGGTCATCCCGCTGGTCGCCGTGACCAACCTGTCACGTACTCTGGAAAAACTGCAGAAGAAGGGCCTGTGGGTGGTCGGCACCGCCGGTGAGGTGGAGCAGGAGCTGTACCAGCTCGACATGACCGGCCCGACGGTGCTGGTCATGGGCGCCGAGGGCAAGGGCATGCGCCGCCTGACCCGCGAGCACTGCGATTACCTGGTCAAGCTGCCCATGGGCGGCAGCGTCAGCAGTCTCAACGTTTCGGTCGCCACCGGCGTCTGCCTGTTCGAGGCGGTACGCCAGCGTCAGGCCAAGGGCTGATTGCTCAAATAATCGCCAATTCGCCTTGCGTGCGGCAGGGGGCTTCTCTAGAATGGCGCCCCTTGCCGTGACGGCAGGCCTTTTTGCGCCTACCGCCCGGCAAGCTCATCACGAGAAAAACCCACTCCTTGCCTGACCACTTTAGTTGGCAGGCTACAACCCGTAAGGAGCATTTATGCGTCATTACGAAATCATCTTTCTGGTTCACCCGGACCAGAGCGAGCAAGTCGGCGGCATGGTCGAGCGTTACACCAAGCTGATCGAAGAAGACGGTGGCAAGATTCACCGCCTGGAAGACTGGGGCCGTCGTCAGCTGGCTTACGCCATCAACAACGTCCACAAAGCCCACTACGTGATGCTCAACGTAGAGTGCACCGGCAAGGCCCTGGCCGAGCTGGAAGACAACTTCCGCTACAACGACGCCGTGATCCGTAACCTGGTCATCCGTCGCGACGAGGCCGTCACTGGCCAGTCCGAGATGCTGAAGGCCGAAGAAAACCGCAGTGAGCGCCGCGAGCGTCGTGAACGTCCTGAAAACGCCGAGTCCAACGACAGCGATGACAGCGACAACAACGACAGCGACAACGCTGACGAGTAATCCACGGATCTATTGAGGAGCCAATCACATGGCACGTTTCTTCCGTCGTCGTAAATTCTGCCGCTTCACCGCTGAAGACGTGAAAGAGATCGATTTCAAAGATCTCAACACCCTGAAAGCCTATATCTCGGAAACCGGCAAGATCGTTCCTAGCCGTATCACCGGTACCAAGGCTCGTTATCAGCGTCAGCTGGCCACCGCTATCAAGCGCGCCCGCTTCCTGGCCCTGCTGCCCTACACCGACAGCCACGGCCGCTGAGATCGGATAGTCGACAAGCGTTAAGGAATAGATCGCATGCGCGCCCTGGCTGAATACATCATGCGCGGCCGTATGCAGGCCACCCTCGTGGTGGTGGGATCGGCAGCGATGCCGCTGTTGTTCTGGTTGAGTGCAGCCGCTGGCAGCCTGGTGCTGTTGCGGCGCGGAGCCAGTGATGCCATGGGCATCCTGGCCTGGGCCATGCTGCCGGCGATAGCCTGGTGGTATTTCGGCGAACCGCGCACCTTGCTGGTGCTGGTCGGTGCGCTGAGCCTGGCGTTGTTGTTGCGCGCCAGTTGGACCTGGAACCGCATACTGCTGTGCAGTGTGGCGCTGGGCCTGGTGTACGGGTTGGTCCTCGGGGCGGTGTTCCGCGAACCCATCGAGGCCATGGCCGGCGAGCTGCAGAAGCTTTTGCCGACCATGTTCGATGGGGCTCACCAGCAATTGTCGGTGAGTGAACGCGAGCGTCTCGAAGCGCTGATCGCACCAGTGCTGACCGGATTGCTGGCAGCCTTGCTGCAGATCCTGAGCTTGCTGAGCCTGATTCTTGGGCGTTACTGGCAGGCCGTGTTGTACAACCCTGGCGGTTTCGGTCGCGAGTTTCGCGCGCTGAGACTGCCGCTGCCGCAGGCGCTGTTGCTGCTGGTGGGCATGATGCTAGGCCCCAATCTGGGACCGCAGTTGGCCATGCTTACGCCGCTGTGCAGTGTGCCGCTGCTGTTCGCCGGGATCGCCCTGGTGCACGGCCTGGTAGAAAAAGGGGGGCTCGCTCGCTTCTGGCTGGTAGGCATGTACATCACGCTCCTGCTGTTCATGCAGCTGATCTATCCGCTATTGGTGGTCCTGGCCATGGTCGACAGTCTGTTTGATTTTCGCGGTCGCCTCGCTCGCAAGAGTGGGTCCGCGGACGGTGAAGGTTAAAAGTTAAGAGGTAAGACCCAAATGGAAGTCATCCTGCTGGAAAAAATCGCCAACCTGGGCAACCTGGGCGACAAAGTGAATGTTAAAGCCGGTTACGGCCGTAACTTCCTGCTGCCGCAAGGCAAGGCCACCGCTGCTACCGCTGAGAACGTAGCTGCGTTCGAAGCCCGCCGCGCCGAGCTGGAAAAACTGGCTGCCGAGAAGAAAGCTTCCGCTGAAGCTCGCGCTGCTCAACTGGCTGAGCTGGAAGTCACCATCACCGCCACCGCTGGCGATGAAGGCAAGCTGTTCGGTTCGATCGGTACTCACGACATCGCTGACGCCCTGACCGCCTCCGGCGTTGAAGTGGCCAAGGCCGAAGTTCGCCTGCCCAACGGTACCATCCGTCAGGTCGGCGAATACGACGTAGCTGTGCACCTGCACACCGACGTCGAAGCCACCGTTAAGGTAATTGTGGTCGCCGCCTAAGAGCCCGCCCATGATCTGCTGCGCGTCGGCCCTGCTGCGTTGAAAGCTGGTTCGCAATGCTCATTTACCACTCGTAAACTGCGCTTGCTCACCAGCGTTCGCCTTGCAGGGCTCTAGCTCGCGGGATCATGAACAGACTCTAGCTGGCAGCCGCCAGGCGGGCTTGCGCTCAGGTGCAGGTCTGCTGACAATCGGGCACGGCATCGCTTCGGCGATCCGTGCCCTTTGTTTTTCTATCGCAGCATTTTCCTCTCGAGCCTATGAACGACATCAGCATTCCCGAGCAATACGACCTGCAGACTGCTGCCCTGAAAGTGCCTCCGCACTCCATCGAGGCGGAGCAGGCGGTACTGGGCGGTTTGATGCTCGACAACAATGCCTGGGAGCGCGTGCTCGACGGTGTTTCCGATACCGATTTCTACCGCCACGACCACCGTCTGATCTTCCGTGCGATCTTCAAGCTGGCCGAGCGTAACGAGCCTTTCGACGTGGTCACCCTGTCCGAACAGCTGGACAAGGAAGGACAGCTGTCGCAGGTCGGAGGCCTGGCTTATCTCGCCGAGCTGGCCAAGAACACGCCGTCGGTTGCCAACATCAAGGCTTACGCGCAGATCATTCGTGAGCGCGCCACCCTGCGCAAACTGATCAGTATCAGCAACGAGATCGCCGACAGCGCCTATGCGCCGGAAGGCCGTACCGGCGAGGAGATTCTCGACGAGGCTGAGCGGCTGATTTTCCAGATTGCTGAAGACCGACCCAAGACCGGCGGCCCGGTTGGCATCAACGACATTCTGGTCAAGGCCATCGACCGTATCGATACGTTGTTCAATCTGGGCGAGGCGATCACCGGCCTGTCGACCGGTTTCGATGACCTGGACAACCTGACCAGCGGCCTGCAGCCGGCCGACATGATCATCGTCGCCGGTCGTCCGTCGATGGGTAAGACCACCTTCGCCATGAACCTGGTGGAGAACGCTCTGATGCGCAGCGACAAGGCGATTCTCGTCTATTCGCTGGAAATGCCCTCGGAATCCATCGTCATCCGTATGCTCGCCTCGCTGGGGCGCATCGACCAGACCAAGGTGCGTTCCGGTAAGCTCGACGATGACGATTGGCCGCGTCTGACCAGCGCGGTCAATCTGCTCAACGATCGCAAGCTGTTCATCGACGATACGGCGGGCATTTCTCCCAGCGAGATGCGTGCGCGCACGCGGCGCCTGGCGCGTGAGCACGGCGAGATTGGCCTGATCATGGTCGACTACCTGCAGCTGATGCAGATTCCAGGCTCCAGTGGCGACAGTCGGGTCAACGAGATCTCGGAAATTTCGCGCTCGCTCAAGGGGCTGGCCAAGGAGTTCAATTGCCCGGTGATCGCCCTGTCACAGCTCAACCGTGGTCTGGAACAGCGGCCCAACAAGCGCCCGATCAACTCCGACTTGCGTGAGTCCGGGGCGATCGAGCAGGACGCCGATATCATTCTGTTCGTCTACCGTGACGAGGTGTACCACCCGGAAACCGAGTACAAGGGCGTGGCCGAGATCATCATCGGCAAGCAGCGTAACGGTCCGCTCGGCACTGCGCGCCTGGCCTTCCTCGGCAAGTATTCTCGCTTCGAGAACCTGGCGCCGGGCAGTTATCAGTTCGAGGACGAATAACAGCGGCTACAGGCCCCAAGCTGCAGGCCGCAGGCTGAAAGCCCAAAAGCGCTTGACTCGGGAACTGTGCCGTTTCGCATGCTCTGTAGCCTGTAGCCTGTAGCCTGTAGCCTGTAGCCTGTAGCCTGTAGCCTGTAGCCTGTAGCCTGTAGCTGATTTCGCTCAATGAAAACGGGTGCCCAGCGGTTAAGATGGGCACCCGTTTTTTTTCAGGCTTTCCTCATGCGCCCGCTTGCCGCCATCGTCGACCTCTCTGCTATTGCCGATAACTATGCGGTCGCCAAGCGCTGCGCGCCCGGGCGTCAGGCCTTTGCGGTAGTCAAGGCCAATGCCTACGGGCACGGCGTGCGTGAGGTGGTAACGGCGCTTCACGATATTGCTGACGGCTACGCCGTGGCCTGCCTGGAGGAGGCGGCAGAAGTACGCGCCATGCATGGCGAGGCACGTATCCTGCTGCTCGAGGGCTGTTTCGACGCCAGCGAGTACCCCATCGCTGCACAGCTGGGGCTGGATCTGGTGGTGCAGAGCGCGGCGCAGGCCGAGGCGCTGCTCGCCAGTGAGCTGGTGCGGCCACTCAACGTCTGGCTCAAGCTGGATTCCGGCATGCATCGCCTTGGCTTTGACTCTACCAGCCTGCGCCAATGGCATGCGCGGCTTGAAGATGCCGGGCAGGTCGCCGAGCTTAACCTGCTCAGTCATTTCGCCTGTGCCGACGAGCGTGGGCATCCGCTCACCGAGCTGCAGGTAGAACGTTTTCTCGAGTTGCTGGATCTGGATTTCAATCATCGTTCGCTGGCCAACTCAGCGGCGGTGTTGACCATTCCCGCCGCGCACATGGACTGGCTGCGCCCCGGCATCATGCTCTACGGCGCGACCCCGTTCGCCGAGCTGAGCGCGCGTGAGCTTGGGCTGAAACCGGCGATGACCCTCGCCGCTCGGGTCATCGCCGTGCGTGAAGTGGCAGTCGGTGAAAGTGTCGGTTATGGCGCGTCCTGGGTTGCCGAACGGCCGTCGCGTATCGCCACGGTCAGTTGCGGTTATGCCGATGGTTATCCGCGGCATGCGCCGAGCGGCACACCGGTGCTGGTCGATGGGCAGCGCGCGACCCTGGCGGGCCGGGTGTCGATGGACATGCTGGCTGTGGACATCACCGACCTGCCCGCGGCTGATGTCGATTCGCCGGTGGAGCTTTGGGGCGCCAATCTGCCGCTGGATGAAGTGGCAGCAGCGTGTGGCACCATCGGCTATGAGCTGCTGAGCAAAGTCACCGCGCGGGTGCCGCGTCGCTATATCGGCTAGGCCAGGCCGCTGGGTACTTTGAGGATGTCCAGCTGCAGGCAGGCCTGTTCGCTCAGCTCCCCATCATCGCCGTGCACGCGCGCCCCTGAGCGCCCCAGTTCCTTGACGCGATAAAGCGACTGGTCGGCGATCTTGTAAAGCCCGGTGAAGGTCTTCGCATGGCGTGGATAAAGCGCCACGCCGATGCTGATGGTCACGCGCAGGCGCTCGGCGCCGTAGTGCACCGGCTCGGACAACTCCGCCAGCAGGCGTTCGGCGATTTCCCGGGCCTGGCTTTCGGCATCGCTGCCGCAGATCAGGACGGCGAATTCGTCACCGCCCAGCCGGGCGACCGCATCGCCTACTCGAACGTGATCGCGCAGGCGTTTGGCGATCACCTGCAGCATCAGGTCACCGGCCGCGTGGCCGAAGCGATCGTTGATCGGCTTGAAGTGATCCAGGTCGACCAGCAGCAGTGCCACGCTTTCCTTGTGCCGCTCGGCATGGCCGAGGGCCGATTCGCAGCGCTCCACCAGGTAGCGTCGGTTGGGCAGCTCGGTCAGCGGGTCGTGGAAGGCGGCATGCTGCAGTTCGCGCTCGCGTTCGCGCAGTTGTTCGTTGGTCGCGGCCAGCTCGGCGGTGCGCGTGGTCACCGCAATCTGCAGTTCATCGGCGTTGGCCTGCAGCTGGGCCAGGCGCGCGGTCTTCTCGCGATCGGCCTGTTGCAGGGCCTCAGCGCGTTCCTGCTTGAGTATCTGGATGCGATAAGCCAGGGCGAAGGAAAACAGAATCGATTCTGCGGCCACTGCCAGCGGGAATACGTACGCATTCCAGTCTGCCGGTTGCAGCACGCCGGTTGTGCGCAGCAGCAGGATGCCCACGCCGCCGAGCACCAGACCATAGCCATAGAGATACAGCTGCGCGGGGAAGAAACCCTGGCGCCAGCGAACCAGGGCGCTACCCAGGGCGGCAGGGATGCTGGTCAGCGATAGCAGGGCGATGGCCCAGGCTGCCAGGTAGCGATGGCCAAGCAGGTTGAGCGCGATGGCCACGATGTAGATGACGCAGGCCATGCTCAGCAGATGATGCGCCCAGCGCACATACAGCCTGGTCTGCAGCAGGGTCTGGGTGAAGCGGCAGGCGAACAGGCCCCACAGCGACGGCAGAGTAATGCGATCGAGCCAGGGCGGAACCGCGCTATTGGGCCACAGGTACTGGGCTCCATGGCCGGTCATGCTGATGATGAAGAGCAGGGCGAAGGCGGTGGTCAGTACGTACCAGAAGTAAGCGTGGTCACGCAGCGAGATGAGAATGAACAGGTTGTACAGCAGCAACGCGAAAACCACCCCATAGATGGCGCCGAGGCCCAGGTTTTCGCGCGCTGCCAGTTGCGTGAGGTCTTCGAGCTGCCAGATGCGCAGCGGGAACGAGTTGCCGGCCGGGTCGAAGGCGCGCAGGTAGAAGGTTGTTGGCTGTTCACCCAGCGGGGGCAGGTCGAACACCATGCGCCGGTACGGGTGGTCGCGACTCTCGCGGAAAGGCACGCGTTCGCCGGACTGGCGCAATTGCCAGCCGCCCTGGCCATCGGCCTGGTAGAGCTGCAGGTCGAGCTGGGTCACCGAGCCGACTTCCAGTACCCAGCGAGTTGGAGCCCGCACATCGCGCTGCAGGGTGAGTTTGATCCACCACGGGTTCAGGCTCTGGCCGACGCTGGCGCGGCCATTGGCAGCCTGGAACCGAGACTGCTGCTCAGGAGACGCCAGATCGTCGATGGTCAGGGTGCCGTCAGCATCCTCCAGCAGCTCGATATGAGCATTGAGCTGCATGCCGCTGCTACCGTCGATAAGCACCACGGATGCCACAGCCAGGCCCGTGGTCGACAGGCCGAGCAGAAGAACGAGCAGGAAGGCGAAACGCTGCAGCATAGGTGTCCTGGAATCGGCTGGCCGAGTAGCTTGAGTATATGCACAGGATGGTTATCGGACGAAATCAAAGATGGCGTATGGCTATCTCTGAAAAATCCTGATTTTTTGCGCTTCAGGCCCGTGATGTTTGAGTGGGGTGCGGGAGAAAGCCTGCTGACCCACGCGCCTGGGCGTTCGATGGCGAGGGCGCTGACGGCATTAAACCCAGCGCAGTAGTCTGGTTTGGTCAAAATTTGTGCTATTATCCGCGCCCCTCGTGATAGCCCATTGATCAAAAAATATGCAAGCCGCCAAGCCGCTGTTCGACTATCCCAAGTACTGGGCCGAGTGTTTCGGGCCTGCGCCCTTCCTGCCGATGAGCCGGGAAGAGATGGATCAGCTCGGCTGGGACAGCTGCGACATCATCATCGTCACCGGTGATGCCTACGTCGATCATCCTTCGTTTGGCATGGCCATCATCGGTCGCCTGCTCGAGGCCCAGGGCTTCCGGGTCGGCATCATTGCCCAGCCGGACTGGCGCAGCAAAGACGACTTCATGAAGCTCGGCGAGCCGAACCTGTTCTTCGGCGTGGCGGCCGGCAACATGGACTCGATGATCAACCGCTACACTGCGGACAAGAAGATTCGCTCCGACGACGCCTACACGCCCGGCGGTCTGGCCGGCAAGCGCCCGGATCGCGCCAGCCTGGTCTACAGCCAGCGCTGCAAGGAGGCCTATACCCACGTGCCGGTTATCCTCGGCGGCATCGAGGCATCCCTGCGCCGTATCGCCCACTACGACTACTGGCAGGACAAGGTGCGCCGCTCGATCCTGATGGACGCCACCGCTGACATCCTGCTCTACGGCAATGCCGAGCGCGCCGTTGTGGAGATCGCCCAGCGTCTGTCGCGAGGCGAGAAGGTCGAAGCCATCACCGATGTGCGCGGCACCGCGTTCATTCGCCGCGACACCCCCGAAGGCTGGTTCGAGGTCGACTCGACCCGTATCGACCGCCCCGGCCGCGTCGACAAGATCATCAACCCTTACGTCAACACCCAGGACATGGAAGCCTGCGCCATCGAGCAGGCCAAGGGGCCTGTCGAAGATCCCAACGAAGCCAAGGTGGTGCAGATTCTCGAAAGTCCGCGCATGACCCGAGACAAGACGGTGATTCGCCTGCCGTCGTTCGAAAAGGTGCGCAACGACCCGGTACTTTACGCCCACGCCAACCGCGTGCTGCACTTGGAAACCAACCCGGGCAACGCCCGCGCGCTGGTGCAGAAGCATGGCGAGGTGGACGTGTGGTTCAACCCGCCACCCATCCCCATGACCACCGAGGAAATGGATTACGTGTTCGGCATGCCCTACGCGCGCGTGCCGCACCCGGCTTATGGCAAGGAAAAGATTCCAGCCTACGAGATGATCCGTTTCTCGGTGAACATCATGCGCGGCTGCTTCGGCGGCTGCACCTTCTGCTCGATCACCGAGCACGAGGGCCGCATCATCCAGAACCGCTCGCACGAGTCGATCATCCGCGAGATCGAGGAAATGCGCGACAAGGTGCCGGGCTTCACCGGCGTGGTCTCCGACCTCGGCGGGCCGACCGCCAACATGTACCGCATCGCCTGCAAGGACCCGGAAATCGAGAAGCACTGCCGCAAGCCGTCGTGCGTGTTCCCCGGTATCTGCGAGAACCTCAACACCGACCACTCTTCTCTGATCGAGCTGTACCGCAAGGCACGTGCGCTGCCGGGCGTGAAGAAGATCCTGATCGCTTCGGGCCTGCGCTATGACCTGGCGGTGGAGTCGCCGGAGTACGTCAAGGAACTGGTCACCCACCACGTTGGCGGTTATCTCAAGATCGCTCCGGAGCACACCGAACGCGGCCCGCTGGACAAGATGATGAAACCGGGCATCGGCAGCTACGACCGCTTCAAGCAGATGTTCGAGAAGTTCTCGAAGGAGGCGGGCAAGGAGCAGTACCTGATCCCGTACTTCATCGCCGCGCATCCGGGCACCACCGACGAGGACATGATGAACCTCGCCCTGTGGCTCAAGCGCAACGGTTTCCGCGCCGACCAGGTGCAGGCGTTCTACCCCTCGCCGATGGCCACCGCCACGGCCATGTATCACTCGGGCAAGAACCCGCTGCGCAAGGTCACTTACAAGAGCGATGGCGTGGAGATCGTCAAGAGCGAGCAGCAGCGTCGCCTGCACAAGGCTTTTCTGCGTTATCACGATCCCAAGGGCTGGCCGATGTTGCGTGAAGCGCTGGAGCGCATGGGCCGTGCCGACCTGATTGGCAACGGCAAGCATCACCTGATCCCCACCTACCAGCCGCAGACCGACGAGTACCAGAGCGCCCGACGCAAGAACTCGACACCGGCCGGCAGCAAGAAGGTGGGCAAGGTGCTGACCCAGCACAACGGCCTGCCACCACGCGCCAGCGATGGCGCCAAGCCCTGGGACAAGCGCGAGCAGGCCAAGGCGGCGGCCTTCGCCAAGCTGCAAGAGCAGAAGAAGGGTGGCAAATCGGGCGGCGGGAAGAAGAAGCCCAGGCCGGTCGCGCCGCGCTGAATAAGAACGCCAGCCACGTGCTGGCGTTTTCTTGCCTGGCGATCAATTCGGGCAGCTCTTGGTTTTTGTCTTAATTGGTACTAAGGTGCCAATTAAACAAGAATACTGGAGCCTGCCATGCGCACCGCCGTCCTCTCTTTGCTTGCACTGCACCTGCTGCTGACCGCGTGCGGGGATTCCGAAGCGCCGCCCGTCGCCAACCTCGACTTTCAGAAACAGCTGCAGACCCAGCTGATCAAGGCCAGGCCCGGGGAGGTCATCGAGATTCCCGCCGGGACCTGGCAGCTAGACCGCAGTCTCAGTCTCAAGGTCAGCGGGGTGACCCTCAGGGGCGCCGGGATGGATAAGACCATCCTCAATTTCAAGGGGCAGAAGTCTGGCGCCGAAGGGCTGCTGGTGAATGCATCCGACTTCACCATCGAGGACCTGGCGCTGGAGGACACCAAGGGCGATGCGCTCAAGGTCG
Source organism: Pseudomonas sp. KB-10 (assembly GCF_018221585.1). Classification (NCBI taxonomy): domain Bacteria; kingdom Pseudomonadati; phylum Pseudomonadota; class Gammaproteobacteria; order Pseudomonadales; family Pseudomonadaceae; genus Pseudomonas; species Pseudomonas sp. KB-10. The sequence goes on along the minus strand of NZ_QYYB01000001.1, from coordinate 117,353 downwards.
TAGGCGGCGAGAACATCATCATCCGCCGCGTGCGCACCGAGTGGACCAACGGGCCGGCGACCGAGAACGGAGCCTACGGTATCTACCCGGTGCAGACCGAGAACGTGCTGATCGACGGCGTGGTGGCCATCGGGGCGTCGGACGCCGGCATCTACGTCGGCCAGTCGCGCAACGTGGTGGTGCGCAACAGCCGCGCCGAGCGCAACGTCGCCGGCATCGAGATCGAGAACACCATCGGTGCCGACGTCTACGACAATGTCGCCACCGGCAATACCGGCGGCATCCTGGTATTCAACATGCCCAACCTGCCGCAACCGGGCCACACCACACGGGTCTATCGCAACAGGGTCGAGGGCAACAACCACAAGAACTTCGGCCACAAGGGTACGCCGGTAGCCAGCGTGCCGGCGGGCTCCGGCGTGCTGGTCAACTCCAATGACAAGGTGGAAATCTTCGACAACGATATCGGCGACCATCGTACGGCCAATGTCATCGTCAGCAGTTACTTCAGCACCGGCTACACCGATCTCTCCACCACTGAGGATTTCGATCCCTATCCGGAAGCCATCCATATCCATGGCAACCGCTTCGGCCCGGCGGGCGACAGCCCTGACAACCTGGAGCTCAAGGCGCTTAAGCTGACCCAGTTCGGCCTCAACGGTCGTCTGCCGGACATTCTCTGGGACGGCTACGTCAATCCTGACAAGCTGGTGGACGGTAAGCTGCCGCCCGAGCTGGCCATCTGTGTCGATAATGGTGACGCCGGCATCGTCAATGTCGATGGGCCGGGCGGCTATAAGAACATCAGCACCGATATAGAGCCGCATCGCTGCGCGCTGCCGCGCCTGCCTTCTGTCGAGCTGCGCGCCGCACTGGCCGAGGCAGGCGAGGGCGCATGAAAAACGCTTGGTTAGTGCTCACTGTCGTGCTGCTTGCAGGCTGCGAGCAGCAGCCGCGTGCGCCTCTTTATCTGCCCAGTGGCGAGAACTATCCGGAAACGCTCAGTGGCTGGGGCGTGCTGCAACAGCGTGACGGCCAACTGCAGCCAGTCGACGGCGTGTTGCCCTATGACCTCAATACGCCGCTGTTCACCGACTACGCGCACAAGCTCCGTACCATCTGGATGCCGCAAGGCAGCAGCGCGAAGTACGGCGAGGCGCGTTTCGATTACCCGGTGGGCACGGTACTGAGCAAGACGTTCTACTACCCGCGCGACCTTCATGGACGCCTGCTGCGTAGCGAGCAGCGCGACGCCGAAGTGGTAGAGCTTGAACGGGTGAGGCTGATCGAGACGCGTATCCTGCTGCGTCAGGAGCAGGGCTGGGTCGCCTTGCCCTACGTCTGGGATGCCGAGCAGCGCGAGGCGACGCTGGACTGGGCTGGCGCGAGCTTCGACCTCGAGCTGCACGCTGAGCGCGGCGAGGTGCTGGCGGTGGACTATCAGGTGCCTGACGCCAATCAGTGCGCGGGGTGTCATGAAGAGCAGGCCGGCAAGGGCGTACAGCCGCTGGGGCCAAAGGTGAGGCATTTGAACAAGGAATTCGCCTATGCCGATGGCACTGCCAATCAGTTGCGGCGCTGGCAGGCAGTCGGTTTTCTGCGGGACGTCCCGACTGAGGCGAATGATCTGCCACGCAATGCGCGTTGGGGCGAGCCGCTTCCGGGAGAAGGTCTACAGGCCTTGGCGCGCAGCTACCTGGATGCCAACTGCTCGCACTGCCATAACCCAGCAGGGCCAGGGCGCACATCCGGTCTCTATCTCGATCCGGCCACGCCGCTCGGCATCGCCTACGGGCTATGCAAACAACCGGTGGCAGCTGGCAAGGGCTCCGGTGACCGCCTGGTGGATATCCACCCCGGCGCGCCGGAGAAGTCGGTGCTGAGCTTCCGCCTGCACAGCACCGACCCCAGCATCATGATGCCCGAGCTGGGACGCTCCATCTCCCACCGCGAAGGGCTGGAACTGATCGACCGTTGGATCGCCAGTCTCGATGGCGAGTGCTGATCAGCCTATAGCTGGCCTGCCTGCCACTGCGCCTCGCGGTTGGCGAGGGCGGTTGCGATGTCCGCGACACTGTCGGAGGCGATGCTCTCCGGCAGTGGGTCGAGGCCGACGCTGGCGAACAACTGGCCATAGCTGTTGCGCAGCTCGGCGTAGGCCAGATCACGACGCAGATCCGCTTGTAGCGTGTTTAGCTCGCCCTGAATCAGTTCCAGCTCGCCGATGCCCTGTGCCTGGTAGCGATTGCGCAACTGCTCGACGATCTGCCCATCCAGGCCGGCCAGCTGCTGGCTGGTTTGGAACTGGCGCTGCGCTTCGCGGAAGTTGGCGTTTGCCACGTGCAGCTGGGCCAGGACAGCCATGGACATGGCCTGGCGCCGCGCATCGGCAACCTCCTGGCCGGCCTTGGCGACATCGATGGCAGCGGGGGCCGAGAGCACGTTGAACAGGTTCCAGGTCACCTTCACGCCGTAGTCTGCCCAGCTCTGGTTCACCAGGAACGAGTTGCTGTCGTAGTGGCCACCGGCAGAAAATTCCAGACCTGGCAGCAGGCGAAGCATGGCCTTGCGGGTTTCGGCTGCACTGATGCGCGCTTGGTAGTCCTGCTCGCGCAGCTCCGGGCGGCTGGCCAGGGCTTCCTGTTCCAGCGTGCCGAGTTCAACCTTCAGCTCCGGTACCTGATAACCGTCCTCGGGCGCCAGTTCGACCTGAGTGCCCAGCGGCAGGTTGATCAGGGTAGCCAGCTCGGTCTTGGCCAGCGACAGGGCGCGACGCTGCTCTTCGAGCTGGCGGGTGGCTTCGATCAGAGCGCGCTGGTAGCCCAGCGCCTGGACAGGATCGCCGATGCGTTGTTCGCTGAGGCGCTGGCTGTTTTCTCGGGCCTGGCCGACCCGGGTCATGAGGCTGTCGATCTGGGTCAGCAGGCGATCAGCGGCCACGGCACGCCAGTAGGCCGAGCGCACGTCCTGAATGATGGTGTGGACGACCTTGCGGCGTCGCTCCTGCACGATCAGGCGCTGGTCACCCTGCTGCTTGGCGCTGACGTAGCTGACACCGAAGTCCAGTACGTTCCACACCATGGTGAGGTCGGCGACGCCACGGTCGCGATCCTGTGAGGTCGACGGTTCCAGCGACTGGGTGCCAGTACGGATGCTCTCGCTGCTCGAAGCACTGATATTGCTGCGTCCGGCATAACCGGCCGACAACGCCATGCGCGGCAGCATGTCGAAGGTGGCCAGGTCGACCTGACGCTGGGCCATGGCTTCTTCCATGACCTTCAGGCGGGCCTCGAGGTTGTACTTAACCGCGCGGGCCATGGCCTCGTGCAAGGTCAGCGGGCCGCTGAGTGGCTCCTGATCCTTGAACATGATTGCCAGATCCTGCTGCGCACGTTGCTCGCTGACGCTGCGGTCGATGGGTTGGCTGGTCACGGCACAGCCGGTAACCGCCAGCGCCAACAAGCTGATGCTGAAAAACTTCGCTGCTCTGCTCATCCTTGGGCCGCCCCCTGGTACGGCACTCGTTCTATTCTTGTGTGTAGTCGATTACGCGTTTGGCGCCTGCAAGGAAATCTGTCCCAATGCCCAAGCCAAATCTCTGATCTGGCGCTGCTCGCTTTCACCTATCTCTTGCAATTGCTGGCCCAGCGTTGGTGCTCCGAGAATCTCTCCTCCGCCCACGCCATTGCCGCTCGAGCTTCCCCAGCGCAACTGGATATCACCCGACTCGAGTGGTACGTCCTTGCTGAACATGCTTGAGAAACTGCTGGTGCCGAACACGCCGCCGTCTCCGCCACCAAAGCCGAGGAAGCCAATGCCGCTGCCATTGCCGGCACCGCTGTCGCTGCTGGCAAAGACCTGGGCGATGAAGCTGGGCGCCAACGCACCGTTGTTGATGAAGATGTTGCCCACCGTGGGTACGCCGCTACCGAGAGTCGGTTGCTCGAACAATGGCGGCGGCAACAGTGGCGAGGTGGTGCTGGAGGGTGGCGCGCCGGGCACATTGGGTTGAGGCGGTGCGGTCGGTGTAGTGGGGACGTTGGGCGTCGGATTGGTGCGGAACTCCGGATCGCCGGTATTGAGCCCGCCCAGCGTGTAACCGGCGCTGGAGAAGTTGCTCTGCAAGGTGTTACCGACGCCATCAACGATGCCGCTACCAGCGGCCGTGAGCGACAGGCCAAGCGTACCCTGGCCGGTCACGCTGCCGACGGTGATTCGATAGGTACGTGCATCGATCTGTACCAGCGAGAGCAGGGTACCGCTGGCACTGCCCGTGGTGGCCAGAGCGAAGTCGCTCAGATCGACGCCGTTGACGTCTTCGCTGAAGGTAACGGTGAAGCCGAGGGTGGTATTGGTGGTGGGCGATGTGTCCTCGAGGGCGATGCCTGTCACCTGTGGTGGGGCGGCATCAACCAGCACGGCGCTGGTGGCGCCGACGTTGTTGAGAGTCGTCGCTGTGTCGTTACCGGCGGCATCGCGCAGGGTCGCGCCGTTGCTCTGGAGGTTGGTGCCGATGGCAATGCCGTTGCTGTCCTGCTGGCCATTGGCGATGGTCAGGCGGAACACCAGCGCGGTGCTGCCCGAGCCACTCAGGTAGTTGGCGTAGACGGTGCCGCCGGTATCCAGGGTGATCGCCAGGCGCGGTGTGCCGCCAGCGGTATCAACGGTTACGGCTTCGTCGAAGTTCACCGTGAAGTCGAGGGCGTCACCCGCCACGTAGGTGCCGTTGGCCGGCACGCCGACAGAGGTGATAGCCGGTGCCTTGCTGTCGATGGCGTAGTTGTTGGAGTCGGTGGTACCGGTGCCGGTGTTGCCGGCGGCATCGGTGTAACCGGTGTTATTCAAAGTGATCAGGTTGGTAGCATCGGTGACGTCGGCGTCAGGCGTCAGGGTCGCTGTCCAGGTGATGCCGCCGTCACTGCTGCTGAGGTTGCCGAGCGTGCCATTGGCCACGCTGAAGTCCGCCGTGGTCAGCCCGGTCACGGCCTCGCTGAAAGTGATGGTGACCGTGGTGCTCTGCCCAGCCTTTAGGGCGGTATCGGTGATCACGATGCCGGCCGTTGGGCGCTGGGTGTCGATGGCGTAGTTGTTGGAATCGGTGGTGCCGACGCCAGCGTTGCCGGCCGTGTCCTGCACGCCGGTGTTGTCCAGGGTGACCAGGTTGGTGGTGTCTGTGACGTTGGAGCTCGGCGTCAGGGCTGCCGTCCAGGTAATGTTGTCCGAGGTGCTCAGGTTGCTCAGGGTGCCGTTGGCCACGCTGAAGTCCGCCATGGTCAGCCCTACTACCGCTTCGCTGAAGGTGATGGTGACGGTGGTGCTCTGCCCAGCCCTGAGCGCGGTATCGGTGACCACGATGCTGGCTGTCGGGCGCTGGGTATCAATGGCGTAGTTGACCGAGTCGGTGGTGCCACTGCCGATGTTACCCGCCAGATCCATGACGCCGGTGTTGTCCAGGGTGATGACGTTGGTGGTGTCGGAGAGGTTGCTATCCGGAGTAAAGGTGGCGGTCCAGGTGAGACCGCCGTCGGCACTGCTCAGGCCTGTGAGCGTGCCGCCAGCGACCGTGAAGTCTGCCGTATCCAGCCCAACCACTCTCTCTGCGAAGGTGATGGTGACGGTGGCGGTCTCGCCGATGCGCAGAGCCGTGTCGCTCAGGGTGATGCTGGTGGCTGCCGGTCGTATGCCATCCACAACCAGCGCTTTGTTGGCGCCTAGCGAGCCGGCAGCGCCCAGGCTCGGCAGGGTTAGCACGGCATCGTTGGCCGTGAGGCCGCGGATGCTTGAGCCATTGAGGCTCAGCGCGGCTGTCGATTGGTAATCCAGGTCGGCACTGACGTCACCGGCCCGCACCGTATAGCTGAAGGTCAGGGTATTGCTGCCAGAGCCGGATACGTAGGTGGCAATACGATCAGTCAGCCCTGTCTCCAGCAGCAATGTGGGAATACCGCCACCGGTATCGACCGTCACCACCTGGTCGAAGGTTGTCGTGATGGTAATGGTATCTCCGATCTTGTAAGTGCCATTTGCCGTGGAACTACTGACCTCGGTTATACGCGGGCTGAGGCTGTTGACGTTGATAGCGAGTATGTCGGTATCGGTCTGCGCGCCACCACTGCCGCTGTTGCCTTGGTCGTTGGTATGGATTTGCAAGCTGGCTGGGCCGTTGTAGCCGCTGGTGGGGGAGAACACCATGCCGTTCAAGGCGCTGTTGATATCGGCGATGCTGCCGGTGAAAGTCATGGTTCCGTCGCCGTTACCTGAGCCCACCGAGAAGCTGAGCCCGGCAGTACTGCCGAGCGTCAGCAGGCCATTGGTCGCCGTTAGCGTTACCTGCACATGATTGGAGCCTGCATCCACATCACTGATGCTGATCAGGTTGCCGTTGGCGCTGCTGAATACCAGGACTCCATCCTGATCGACGCTCTGTGTCGTGGGTAGCGAGTTGACCGGAGCGTCGTTCACGGCGGTGACCACGAGCGTCACGCTGGTGCTATCGGTCTGCGCGCCACCGCTACCGGTGTTGCCGCCATCCTCGATCATGATGCCGAGGGTGACGTTGGCTGTAGCGTTAGCGTCGGTGGTGAACCTGACGCCGGATGCTGCGATGAAGGTGTTGATGTCGGCCAGGCTGCCGGTCAGGGTCAGCGCGCGGGACGTACCGCCAATGGTGACCCCGCTGCCGCTGGTGGCACTGAGCATGCCGCTGGGTACCGAGAAGGTCACCGTCACGTTGCCGCTGCCAGCATCGACATCGCTGAACGAGATACCGGTCAATGCCCCGGGAACATCTTCGGTAATAGCGATGGACCCTGGGGCGCTGATGATCGGCGCATCGTTGACAGCCGTGACCTGCAGCGTAATGGTTTCGCTGGCGCTTTGCGCACCGCCAGTGCCGGTATTGCCGCCGTCGTTGATGTTCACCGTCAGGGTCACATTGGCGGTGGCATTGGCTGCGGTGGTGAAGCGGAGATTGCTGCCGGCGATAAAGCTGTTGATGTTGGCGATGCTGCCGGTCAGGGTCAGCGCCGAGGCAGTACCGCCAACAGTGACGCTGCCGCCGCTGGTCGCTGACAGCGTGCCGGAGCTGATCAAAAAGGTGGCAGTGACGTTGGCACTGCCTGCGTCGACATCACTGAAGCTGATCCCGGTGATGGTGCTGGGTACGTCCTCGGTGACGCCAATGGTCACGGGTGCCGAAATCTGCGGGGCGTCATTGACAGCCGTTACGCTGACGATCTTGGTAGCGGTCGTGCTGTTGTCCTGGCCATCGTTGACGACGAAGCTGACCGTGCGACTGGCCGTGCTGGGCGCGTCGCTGCTGTTGCTGAAGGTCACAGAGCGCAAGGCTGCCTGCCACTGGGCCAGGGTAGCGGTGGCGCCTGCCGAGGTCATCGTCAGCACGCCGGTGCCGGCGTCGTAACTGGCGGTGACGTTGCCCATGGTGCTGCCATCGTTGATGAAGATCAGCAGGTCGGCGCCAGGCTGGAAGTTACCGCTGATGGAAACTGTGGCACTCGGCAGTGTGGAGTTGTCCGGGTCGCTCAGGGTGAGCCCGGAGTCGATCACCGCGCCGCCACCGCCCTCGGTGAATGTGCTGGCGCCACCGCTGGAGGTCACAATTGGCGCATCGTTGACGGCAACCACGGATACCCAAGTAGCGATCGAGGTTGCAGTCGTGTCGACGCCACCGTTGGCCGTGCCGCCGCTGTCGGTGATGCTGGTGAGGGTGATGACACGCGTTGCGGTGCTCGGGGCGTCGCTGCTGTTGCGGTAGCTCATGCCATCGACCACGGTTTGCGTTGCCGCCGCGCTGAGGCCAGCAGCACTGCTCAGGGTAATGGTCGCCGTACCGCCGCTGAGATTGATCGAGTAGCTGATGCCATTGCCTGCCGTCGTGCCGTTGCCGCCGTTGAGCAAGGCGATGTCGGTGCCGTCGATGCGCAAGATTTCGTTGCTGCCATCAGCCAGGTTGGTGACGGTCAGGGTCATGCCGGTGATGGTCTGGCCGGTTTCGATGGTGTTAACGCTGACACCATTGAACAGATCGACCGCACTGCCATTTTCAGTGTAGGTGGGATTGTTGCCAGTGGCGGTAAGGGTCGGAGCGTCGTTGACCGGAGTTACCGATACGGTGGAGGCGATATTGGGGGTTAGGGTGTTGTTGTTACTGCCGCTGTCAGTAATTGAGGCGATGGTGACGACGCGGCTGTTGCTGCCGGGATTGTCACTGCTGTTGCTGTAGGTGATGTTGTCGATAAGGGTGCCCATCTGGGCATTGCTACGACTCATGCCGCTGAGCGTGACCGTAGCGGTACCAGATACGACAGTGACGCTGTAGTTGCCACCGTTCGCCAGTGAGCCGCTGTTACCGTTGGTGAGGCCAATGCTCGTGCCATCAATGCTCAGAATCTCCGAGGCACCATTGCTGACATTGGTGACGGTGAAGGTGGCGCCTGTGAAGCTCTGACCGGTGTCATTGGTTGCAGCCGTTACGCCGCTGAACAGATCGACAGGACTACCGTTTTCGATGAAGGTAGGGTTGGTGCCGGTGGCCGCTAGGCTTGGAGCGATGCTGGGAGGATTGGTGTCGCCAACAAAATTGTCCAGATTCAAATTAAGATCAGTGCTTGTGATCCTGACCTCGGTAATACCGATGTTTGAGAAGTTCAGTGTGCCGGACGTGTGGCCTATAGACTGAACTCCGACCAGAGTCGCGCCGTTGTATGCGGCGACCGTGGCCTCCGCGCCGCCAAGAGCATTGTTGATAAAAATACTGCCAAAAGTAAATTGACCTCCGTCGGTTCGGGTGATGGTGAAGCGTTCCGTACCTCCTCCAGGAATGCCCCATAGACCAATGGATGCGCTCCCGCCCTCTCCGTTGGCGGGGTCATACGTCATGTCACCACCGTCGCCATCGCCCGTGAAGGTAAATGTGAACGAAGTGCCGCCAATGGTTTTCTCGAAGCTAGTAACAGGGCCGCCACCAATGGGGTTCGAACTAAAGTTTTCAGAGAATGCGGTTAAAACGCCATCCCACGCTTCGAGCTCCAGAACGCTTGATTCGATTTCTCCGGTTTGCGTTTCCAGAACCCAATTGCCATTCCTGTCGGCAGCACCGGTTGCATCGGTAGATGCGGCGACATCGGCATCGGTTGCCGCGGCCAGCGAGCTTATGAAGTCGACGCCTACGGTATCGGCGCCAACGTTGCAGCCATAGAGCAGGATGTCGCCGTCTTCGCTCAGGGTTTCGCCAATGGCTGCCAGCAAACCGGAGCGGGCCTGCAACTGTTGTACATCGAGCCACTGGTTGCCCAACTGAATTTTTCCGGTGTCACCATGGCTCAGGATGTGAATGGCTTCGATGCCCGTGCGCCCCTCCAGGTAATCGGCCATCTGCTGTAAACCGTCCTGCCGGGCGTCGAGTATCACCACCTCGGTGCCGGATGGCATGCCGGCCAGAAGCTGTTGGTAATCCCGTACGTTGCTGTCGATGAAGACCACTTCGTGGCGTTGCCCGGTAACGCCTTGTGGCGTGGCGGCCAAGGTATCTTCGCCGGCATGAGCGTCGTCAGGCTGGGCGTCGATGGGCTGAGCTGAATCGGCAACGGTGGCAGCGACCGCGCCGTCGAATAACATGCGTGGTTCAAGGGCGCGCATCAAAGGCATGCGAGGGCGGACAGCGGCATCGGTGTTGCCAATAGAGTGTGGGGTTTTCATACGATGCTCCTGTTGTACCGCCGTGGTCGTGCGAAAAAGGCCCCGCGTGAGCAGGGCCGATGGCAACGGGTCAGTTGCGAGACGGGAAAACCCCTTCTGTGGCGATGACGAAATTGGTACCGAGGAAGGGACTGCGGAGGTTTACGGGAAGCCCGCCGCCTATAGGCGATACGGTAACGGTCGCGTTGAACGGAGCAAGCGTGGTGTCAGCGGCGTCGGTGCTGTACAGGGTGCCGGCGCGACCGCCTGCGGTGATTGGCCCGAGGTGTGTATTGTTGGCCGGCGCAGCGGCTACGTTGTTGCTGGCCGTTACAGCGGGAATGGCGACGCTGGCGGTGGCGCTTGGCGCATGTGGGGGCAGTTGTGCCGTAGTCAGCGTGACACTCTCGGTGCCCGCCAATTCGCCCTGATTGATAAGGCTCAATCCAGGCCCTTGCCCCATGCCTACCGGGCTACGGCTACGATAGTCCGGCAGGCCGAAGGTCGTCTGGCCATTGCCGCCATACATTGTGCCGAGCAACGCGAAAAGTGCGTTGTTCTGCGCGATGGATAGCAGCTGGCCCTGGCACATCGCATAACCTCGTGGCGCGAAGTTGAAGCCGACCATTTTGATTTCGCCGAGGAACGGTTCCATGTTGTTGCTCCCTGCTGTCTGGGCGCCGGCATTGCCGGCAAGTTGGCTGTATAGGGGTGTGCTAGTGGTTTTCCGGTTTTCGAACGTGGAACACGGCCTGCAGCAGTCGCGTTCCGTCGTCGTCCGGGCCGATCGGGGTGAGCATGACCCACCATGACGATGCCGTCGGGCTGTGCAAGGTGTAGCTGTATTGCGGCAGATCGATGCCTGGAGGCTGCCGGAATATCGCGTCGTAACACTGGTAGCGCGGGTTCATGGCCTTGCCTGGACTAACCTCGACCAGTTCCACCTCGACGCCGGTATGGCCTTCCCAGCTGAGGCGCCATACGTGGCCCAGACCCTTCTGCAGGTCTTCCTGGCTCGGGATGTCGTTCATGCGCTCAGCCTCCGGGTTGCGAGGCGGTGCATCTCCAGGTAGACCGGATCCTGGCGGGTGATGACGAAGTCGAAGCGCTCGTAAAGACGGCGAGCCGGGTTGTCCGGCTCGACGTACAGGCGAATGGACTTGCCGGCGGTGTCGGCTTCTTCTGTAAGCAGTGACAGCAGATGCCTGCCTATGCCCAGGCAGCGCCAGGCTGGCAATAGCGACAGGTCCATCAGGTTGTAGGTGCTGGCGCCACGCAGGACATACAAGCGTCCGATAGGGTGCTCGCCACTGAGCACGACAGAAAAATCAGCCCCTTGATAGTGCTCCTGATAGTGGCGGTGCTGGGCATCGAACTGCTGGTCGAGGAAGGTATCTATTGCGGGCTGGGGCCAGCCAGTCCGGGCCATTTCCCGGGTGCGGGTACTCGTATATAAGCCACGCAGGAAGCTCAGGTCGGCCTTCTCGACGGGACGAAAACGCAACTCGGTGAAACGCATGGCGTTGGGGGCTTCCTGGTGTGCTTCCGTGCTTCGGATGCGGGCCGTATTGTTGTGCCACTATGCGACTATCAGGTCGAAGCCTAGCCGAAATTTGTAGTCGATCGCTACCGTTCTGATGGACGGTAATCTCATTTTTGAGCTTTGCGGGAACTTTCTTTTTCTCGCTTGGTCTGGCGCCAGCTTTCCAGCGCCCTGTAGGTGTCGCCCGCATAGGCTTCTGTGGTGTCTCGCAGGGAGCTGCCTGCAGCTTCGTGTTTGCTTCGGGTGTCGGCGCTGAATGCCTGCGAGGGTTGCTTGGCATCGGCCTTCGCTGTTTCACGCAGCCTCGACAGGTCTTCATCACGCACACCCAAAATGGGCGCCAGCCGTTCCCAGCAAATGCTTGGCAACTCCTGGTAGTTCACTGCCACCGCGCCATGCTCTTGGCAGAGCACCAGTCCTTGTCGGAGGATGGTGCCGACCATGCGGCTGGTGTACTCGGTTGGTGTCAGGCGCAACGCTTGCTCTGCTGGGATATCCAGCGCGGAGGGACCCAGCAGCCCTGGCACTCGGTGCATGCCCGGCTGGCGCAACTGGGAAACGACGATCTCCAGCGGGTCGCGATACAGGAACAGGCGTGGCACGTCCGGGTACAAGGCCAGCAGCATCGGCGCCTCGAACACGTTCCAGGCGTCGAGCTTGATGAACAGTCGTTGTTCGTTGCCACTGCGTCGTTGCCCATAGGCCGATAGCAGCGCTGCGAGCCAGGCGGATTGCCGGGGGGCGACCCGTGAGTCCAGTCGGTGGGCACGCAGGAGGCTGTCCAGTGGGGGCGGCTCTGAGAGCACGATGTTGCCTTCCAATGCCGCCAGCATCTGCGCCATCAGCGTCGATCCGCAGCGTGAGGCATGAAAGATAAAGGCGCTGGGCGTAAGTCCCGGGCTAGCTGTTTGCCACGTCAGCAGTGCATCCAGTCCGGTTTGTCGGCGAAAGGCCTGGTTGAAGGGCAGGCGTAGCGCTTGTTCGACGTCGTCGCGAAAGAACGGGCGAGTCAGTCGCTGTTCGCCGAACCAGCACCAGTCGACCTGCCAATGGCCGTCCACCTGCCAGATGCGGATCGGCAACCAGCCATGGAAGTCCTGCTCGGGAGTCAGACGCGCCATTGCTCGTTCCATGTCCCTTTGCCCTTGCGCATCGCGCTTCTGACATCACTGGTGGAAAAGTCGATTCCCAGATCGTGCGCCAGACGAACGACCTCCTCGCAGAAGAGGTATGTATCGGTAATCGTGCGCAGGCGCTCGGCCAGGGCCGGATCGCCTGTGACCCGTTCACGGAAATCGGCGAAGGCCAGCTCCGCCTTCCCTGGTAGCAGCGCCGGTGTGCCCGCGAGACCGGCTGCGACCTGCTGTAGCAGCCAGGGATTGGGTTCGCAGTCCAGCACCAGATGAACGCGCACCCCAGGCCCTGGGTTGTCTACCCGGTGCGGCCGGGATAGATCGATGAACCAGCATTCGCCCGGCTTCATGGGCACCTGCAGGCCGTCGACGATAAACTCCACTTCCGGAGGGCTGAGCAGAGGTACATGCAAGCGCATGTCCGCGCCGGGCTGGCCGAGATCGGGGTCGCAGTGTTCGTGAATGCGAGCACCTGCACCGAGTCGCAGAAGGCGTGCGCTGCGAATGGTGGTCTGGAACAGGGCGAGCACGGCATGCCAGGCTGCCTCGTCTTGCCACCAGTCGCTCGGCACGGGCGCGCCCTGTCCCGAAGCAAGTGGTAAAGGTGCATCCTGAGGGCTGATCAGCGCGACGCCGCTCCATTCACCTTGGTAATAACCGGTGTTGAAGTGATGTTGCCAGGCGTCGTCAGCAATTGTGCCGAGTGCCTCCAGCAGGGCGGGTAACTGAGGCATCAGGGGCAGGCGGGAGCATCGAGGTAAGGCATCCTGGCTCATGTCGCATCCTTGTCTCAAAAACCGCTTTCCCTTACGCCGAGTGCTGCGACCCGCCGCCATACCGCGCCCAGCAGCGACTGCCGTTCACCGTTCAGTACCACCATGCCGCGCAGCGGATGATCGGGGTGTACGCCGTCATCCAGCAGCGTCAGGCGTACGCCATACTGCGCCTGTACGGGCTCGGCGCGCTGTTGGGCGTCGCGCCTCACGGCGATGGGGCCGCCATGGTCTGAGCTGAGCGCCTCCAGTTCCAGGTAGGCGACGCCGGTTGCGTCCACTTCATCCAAGCGTACTTTCATTGCCGGGCGCGCCGGGTCGTCGGCGATGAAGCGACCGGCGCTGCCGGCTTCGATTCGCCAAAGGCTTTCTTCGGCCAGGTAACCGCGCAGGCGCAGCCCCGGCTCGACGATACGGGTCAGCGCTTCTGCAGGGTGCAGCCAGCGACCTGCACTCAGGTCACGTTGCAGGTCGCGCACTACCCCCGAGTGTGGTGCGAGCAGCTGCAGGCGCTCACGCTGGGCGGCCAGGCCGCGGTATTCGGCGACGGCCTCGGCCAGGCGTTGTTCGAGAATGCCGGCATCGGCCGCCGTTTCGCTGCGTGCGGATTGGCGGCGCAGCTGCAGCTGAAGAATGTCGATCTCGCGGCGGATGATGGCCTGGCGCGAGTCGAGGTCGGGCGAGTCCAGCTCCAGCAGCAGGTCGCCAGCGGCCACGTTCTGGCCATCCTGCACGTGCACCGCTTTCAAGCGCGCGGCCACCGGAGCATGCAGGGCGCTGGTGCGCGAAGCTTCGAGCAATGCGGGTACTTCCACCGAGCTGCGCCAGGGCACGATCAATACCAGCAGCACGACACCAAGACCCAGGCAGGTGATCAGCACCTTGCGCGAGTCGGCCTGTTCACGGCGTTGCCACCATTCCCCGAGTTCACGCCAGATGGGCAGGCCGATAAACCACAGCAGCTCAACGACCATCAAGAAGATGCCGAGTACCTTGAAGAACAGGTGATAGACCGCCAGCGCGATGCCGAGAAAGAGGATCGCGCGCCAGATCCAGGAGCCGTAGCCCCAGATCAGCAGGCGCCGGCTCATGGTCGGCGACCAGGGCTCCGGTGCCGGCTCGCCATAGCCGAACAGGGCTTCGCGCAGGCGCCAGCGGCACAAGGCGAAGGCGCGGTTCTGCAGGTTGTCGACGCCCCACAGATCGCTTATCAGGAAATAGCCATCGAAGCGCATGAAGGGATTGAGGTTGATCGCCAGAGTGGTGATCCAGGTAGCGCTGGCCAGCATGAAGGCCGAGGTGCGCAGGGGGCCGTCCGGCAGTAGTGACCAGGCCAGCAGGGCCAGCACTGCCAGCAGCAATTCGGCGAATACGCCGCCTGCACCGATCAACAGTCGCGAGTGCCGGTCGCGCACGCGCCAGGCATCGCTGACGTCGGTGTAGAACATCGGCAACAGGACCATGAAGGCCAACCCCATGCTCTGCACCCGACAGCCTGCGCGTTTGGCCATGAAGGCGTGACCGAACTCGTGGCAAAGTTTGGCGAAGGTCAGCGCGATGCCGAACGCCAGGGCTCCGCCGAGGCTGAACAGGTGGGGAAAGGTGGCGAGAAAGCGTTGCCAGTCCCGCAACACCAGAAACAGGCCCAGTGCGAAGACCAACGGCAGGCCCCAGCGCAGCAGCCAGGGGCCGTGGCGTTCGAGTACGGGCCAGGCGCGATTGAGGAAGGGATCGGGGCGCCACAGCGGGATGCGGAAGAACAGGTATTGGTGCAGCACCTGCTTCCATGGGCTCTGGCGCTGGGCCGCGGCTTTCATGGCGTAGCTGGCGCGCTGCTTGTCGTCCAGCGCCGTTATCAGGTCGTGGCTGCCGAGAAAGCGCAGCATGTCCTCGAGCTCCGCCTCGCCCAGCGGCAGTCCAGGCTCGGCGTTGGCTGCCGCCAGCACACGTTGCGGCTCGCCCAGCGTCCAGTGGCGAAGCAGGCGTACGGCGGCGGCGCCGAGCTTGAAGTAGCGGCCACGTAGCGGATCGGCCAGCGTCCATTGCGGTGCGCCGTCCAGGCCGGGTTCGGCGGGCGACAGCTGCAGGTCGGGCCGCAGCGCGGGCAGCATCACAAGCCCAGGCTCTGGCGAGCGGCGGCCAGCGGCCGGCGCAGCAGGTAATAGGCCAGCGGTGCACGATCACCGAACAGCTTGGCGGTGCCGCGCAGGCCAATGCGCGGCGGGGTCTCGACGAAGCGCGCATCCAGACGGTAGGCCAACTGACCGGTGGCGGTGCTCTGTGCCTCGTAGGCGGAGCGTTCCAGCTGGGCTTCGTGGCGATTGAGCGGGTCGCTGTCGAGAAACAGCGCCACTTCGGCGCCAGGCTCCAGGGCGATGGCGTCACCGACGGGCAATTCGATGCGCAATTCGGCCTGGCTGGGGTCGGCGATCTGCATCAGCCGCTCGCCGGTTTGCACCGGCTTGCCAGTCAGGCGTTCGGCATCGGCGAACACGGCGATGCCTGCACGCTCGGCGCGCACTTCACTGCGTGCCAGCAGTTGCCGGGCATAGTCGCGTTCGGCGCGCTTCTGCTCGACGCGGGCGGCCAGCAGGTCAAGGCGGGCGCTGGATTCGGCATCGGCGAAGGCGCGCTGGGTATTGGCCTTCAGCTCGGCCTCGGCCACGCCCAGGGCGCGTTCGGCGACATCGGCCTGGGCCCTGAGGCTGGTGGCATCGAAGCGCACCAGCAGATCGCCGGCGGCGACGTTCTGGTTGGGCTTGACCAGGAATTCGGCGATCACCCCGTCCAGCGGCGCGGCGACCACCCGGCCGCCCAAAGGCACGACTTCGGCCGGTGCCAGCACCGACTGACGCACCGGAATCAGTAGCAACAGCGAGAGCGCGGCGGCCACCGCCAGCAACTTGCGTCGTGGCCAGCGCATGCGCCACGGCTTGCGCGGCTGCAGTGCCAGCCAGGCGTGGGCGTAGGTGCCGGCCAGTTGCCTGAGCAGCGACTGCTCGGCCTCGCTGAATGGCAGGTCGCGGGCCAGCCACAGGCCACCGAAGGTCTCGCCACGGCGGTTCTTCAGGGGCAACCAGTAGGCATGCGGGGCGGACAGGCTGTTCATGTCCAGGCGCGTCTGCTCGTCCAGGCACGCCGGGTCGACAGCATGGCCCTCGTCCAGCTGACCATGATCGAGTAGTGTCGAGGCGGCACGCTCTACAAACGCGACGAAGGGGGCATTGGTCTCCACCACGCTGATGCCGGTCAGCGCCTGCACCTTGCCGGCGATCAGCAGGGCGGCATGACGGAAACCAAACAGTGCCTGGCCATCGTTGACCATGGCGAAGGCCAGTTGCTCGGTGCTGCCGGCCTTGCGTGCCTGCTGCTCCAGCCCGAGGAACAGGGCGAATACCCGTTCGGCCGTCCCGGGCAGCGGCGCGTTCATTCCACCACCTTGAACTGGGCCGTGCCGCTCATGCCGGCGAGCAGGCCCTTGGCGTCCTCGGGCAGACTGCCGATCAGCAACAGCGTCTGACTGCCTTCATCGATGCGCGCGCCGATGCGCTTGACCTTGGCCTCGAGCGGCGTGCCGGTCTCGTCGGGAATAAAGTCGAAGGTCTGACCCGGCTCCAGGCGCCCGAGCCAGGCAGATGGCACCAACAGGTAGATTTCCAGCGTGCCGTTATCCACCACTTCCAGCAGCGGCGCGCCACTGGCGACGCTTTCATGGGGCTGGGCGCGGCGTAACACCACGCGGCCATTGAAAGGGGCGTTGACGCTGCAACGCTTCACCTGCACCTGATACACCTGGGTTTCCGCCTGGGCTTGCGCCTGGCGGGCCTCAGCCAGAGCCACTTCGAAGCGGCCGACGGAGTTGAGCGCAGCCAGTTGCTTCTTGTGGTTCAGCTCTTCGCGGGTAGCCCGGGCCGCGGCCTGGGCGGCGTTGAGCTGGGCCTGGTAGGCACTGCAGTCGAAGCGCACCAGTACGTCGCCCTTGTTGAAGCCCTGGCCATCGCTGAATGGCATCTCGGTGATGCGGCCGGGTAGCTCACTGGACAGCACGGCCTGATTGCGCGCGCGCAGCACGCCACGCACCTGACGTTCGCCGGAATGCGTGACGTCCGCCGACTGCGACTCGAGCAGCAAGTCGTCGGCCAGCAGGTAAGAGCTGAATGCGCAGGACACCAGGCCGAGGAGCAGGAGGGTTGGAGCGTTTCGCGGCATGGCATACGTCCTTGCATGAGGTCAGCGCAGTCTACGGCAGAACTCGATCATGGCAAATTGGCTGTAACGATGCATTTTCGGCCCTTGCGGGCGCTGCCGCGGGGCGATGGTCGGCCTTGCTGCAGTATGGCTGTTCCTGGCTCGCGTGCTCT
Source organism: Pseudomonas sp. KB-10 (assembly GCF_018221585.1). NCBI lineage: Bacteria > Pseudomonadati > Pseudomonadota > Gammaproteobacteria > Pseudomonadales > Pseudomonadaceae > Pseudomonas > Pseudomonas sp. KB-10. The sequence continues at coordinate 99,847 of NZ_QYYB01000001.1, read as the reverse complement.
GCCAGAGCTTCACCCGTCAGAGATCCTGCCTGAACTCACCAGACAGGGCGATCTTCGACTGGATAACAGATACGTCACGCTGGGGGAAATCACCCGCGGCAGGGGCGGTTTTCGCTTTGTCGCAGTTGCGTGAGGTGAGCGGGAGTCGGCAGTTACGAGCAGAGAGTACAGGCCAGGGTATTGCCGCTCGGATAGGCGGGGTGAAGGGCCTCGGTTGAGGCCCTTGGGGATGGCTTAGTCGACCAGCTTTACGCTGCCTTTCATCATCGAGTAGTGGCCAGGGAAGGAGCAGAAGAAGCTGTAGTCCTCGCCGGCGGCCAGCTTGCTGACATCGAAGGTCACCGAGGTGCTCTCGCCACCACCGATCAGATCGGTATGAGCGATGACGCGCTCATCGCCCGCCTTGAGGTAGCTGGCGTCCGGACCGGCGGGGATACCGTCGGTAGCGATGCCGGGCATGTCGGCGGTCTTGCTCAGCACCCAGTTGTGGCCCATGGCAGTCTTGGGCAGCGAGCCGGTGTGCTTGAGATTGACGGTAAAGGTCTCGCAGCTTTTGCTGACGGAGATGGCTTGGGTGTTGAAGGTCATCTGGTCGGTCGATTCGACATCCACCGAACATTCGGCAGCGAGCAGCGGAGTGCTGGCCAGGCCGAGCAGAGCGATTAGAGCGGCGTTACGCAACATCATGTGAATCCTCCAGATTCTGAGTTTCCGGTCAGGTCTGGACAGATTCGCACAGCTTTGAGTACTCGTGGGTGCGACCGAACGCCACGTGAGGTTATCCCGACAATCTGTGGGTAACTCTGTTGAGAAGCTCTGCAACGGCGCTCCAGCGCCTGATTTCGCGGGCTTTCTGGGTGGCTGGTCAGGTTTTGCTCAGGGCGCCCCTGCCAAGCAAAAAAATCCTTTGTAATGAATTGATTGGAGGTGCGCAGAGAAAATGTGCGGGCTTCTGTCGAGCTGCGCTGGCTTATCCCCGTAAAGCGTGGAGCAAGCTGTGGATAAGCTTGGGGAAGTGCGTGCCGGCCGCACCGGTAGAAGGGTACCGCCGGCTGATCATGAAGTGATCGTCTCAGCTGTTCCTGGATGAGCGAAGCATCTGCCAGACGCGAGTGCCAAGGGCAACCAGCGGCAGGCTGAGCATACCGGCGAGCACACCCAGCAGGGCATTGAGCAGCGTCGGCACCAGCGCCGAAAGTAGCTGTCCTGCATCCTGGGCTACCCACTGCGCGGCGTGATGCACGGCGGCATCGACGGGCGGCAGGCCGTGGCTGAGGATGCCGCCACCGACCATGAACATGGCTGCGGTGCCGATCACCGACAGTGCCTTCATCAACCAGGGTGCGAGACGCAGGATGCCGCGGCCACAGGCCTGGGCGAAGGTGCTGGGGCGCTGGCTGAGGTAAAGCCCGGCATCGTCCAGTTTGACGATACCGGCCACCAGCCCGTATACGCCGGCGGTCATCACCAGGGCAATGCCGCTTAGCACCAGTACCTGATTGAGAAAACTGGCGGTAGCGACGGTGCCGAGGGTGATGGCGATGATTTCCGCGGAGAGAATGAAGTCGGTGCGCACGGCGCCGCGAATCTTGTCGCGCTCGAATGCCACCAGGTCGATCGCAGGGTCGGCTATCACCTCCAGACGTGCCTGCTGTTCCTCGGGTTCATGCCGATGCAGCAATTTGTGCAGCAGTTTCTCCGCGCCTTCGTAACAGAGAAACAGACCGCCGAGCATCAGCAAGGGCACCACCAGCCAGGGCGCCACGGCGCTGATCAGCAGCGCGGCCGGCACTAGGATCGCCTTGTTCACCAGCGAGCCCTTGGCCACGGCCCAGACCACCGGCAATTCGCGGTCCGCGCGCACGCCTGTGACCTGCTGGGCGTTGAGTGCGAGGTCGTCACCCAGCACGCCGGCGGTCTTGCGCGCGGCGATCTTGGTCATGGTGGCGACGTCATCAAGGACAGTGCTGATGTCGTCGATCAGGGCGAGCAGGCTGCTTCCGGCCATGTTGCGGCTTCCGTAGGGAGAGAAGCCGCAGAGCGTAGCATTGTGTTACATGTCTGCGTAAAGGCTCAGACGGGCGAGCGGTCCACCCACTTCGGTGCTGCACTGGGACGCCACTCGTTCAGGGCGTCGAGCAGGTCCTGCGGGCTGTCTGCGATCTGCAGCATCTCGCGGTGCTGCGGGCGCACGAAGCGTTCGGCCACCAGGTGATCGAGAAAATCCCCCAGCTTGCTGTAGAAGCCATTCACCTCCAGCAGGCCCAGTGGCTTGGCGTGGTAGCCCAGCTGGCCCCAGGTCCAGACCTCGAACAGCTCTTCCAGGGTGCCGAGGCCGCCGGGCAGGGCGATGAAGGCGTCGGCCAATTCTGCCATGCGCGCCTTGCGTGCGTGCATGCCATCCACCACTTCCAGGCAGGTCAGGCCACGATGGCCGATTTCGGCACGCTCCAGGCTCTGCGGGATGATGCCGATGACCTCGCCACCGGCATTCAGCGCTGCATCGGCGACCACACCCATCAGGCCGACGGCGCCGCCGCCATAGATCAGCCGTACGCCGCGTTCGGCCAGGTGCTGGCCGAGCGCTTCGGCGGCCTGACGATAGACGGGACTGGCGCCGGGGCTGGCACCACAGAAGACACAGACGCTACGCAGGGACATTGACGAACTCCTTGACTGAGTGCGCCAAGGTTAACCAGCCGCCGGGCTGCCACCAAGGGTCAGTGGCGTGTATCGATGCCGCAGGTGGCGCAGGCGTAGCTGGCGAGCAGTTGCTTGAGCAGGTCGTTGAGGTGCATGGCGCGGCTTCCTGACGCGGGGACATGGGTGCAGGCTAGTCCCGCCGCTGACGTCGCGCCCTTAGATTGTTTCGATGAGGACGATAGCCGTCACTCCATCACATCAGCTCCAGCGCACTCATCCCGGCCAGGCCCAGCAGCACCACGCCGCAAGCCGCGTAAGTCAGACGGTGCCAGATCAACGACGCGGCGCGGCGAAACCAATCCACCAGGCCGGCGCAGATGAAACACCAGAGCAGCGAGGACACCATGAAGCCGGCGAAGAACACCGCCAGGTGGGTCGGCGTTGGCTGGGCTACGCCGATGGCCGCCATCGCCCCGCCCATGGCCGCCCAGTAGACGATGTTCTGCGGGTTGGTCAGCGACAACGCGGCACCCGCGGCGAAAGCACTGCCAGCCGCGACCTGGCCGCCGTCGTTCGGCTGCGGCGGGCGATGGGCGTCGCGCAACGACTGATAGCCGAGCCAGGCCAGATACAGGGCGCTGGCCAGGGTCAGGGGATAACGGATCTGCGCGCTGTCGAGCAGCAGCGCCAGACCGGTCAGGCCGAGGGCCGCCCAGGTGGCGTCGCCGACCAGCGAGCCAATCTGCACCAGCAAGGCGGGGCGATAGCCGTCACGCAAGCCGCGGCGCAACGTTTCGCTGAACACGGCTCCCGGGGCGGCGTTGAACACGAAGCCCAGGACCATGGCGGCGAGAAAGAAACTGAACATGAAGCGTCCTTAACAGGCAGGAGAACGGAGGCTACTGACCCAAAGCAGGGAGTGTGCCGGGAAATGAAAATAAAGTTTTCCACGCAGGCTGTTGAAAGAATTGTGGATAAGCTGGTGGTTCTCGCCTGTGAAACCCTAGAAACGCCGCTTTCATCCTGTTGGTGAAGATTTGAGCAGGCGGGATTTTCCTTTGTGCACAGGCACTTGACATGTTCCCAAGGTGTATAGACAGGGCCTTGGGCTTGTCCACGATAGTTGTGGGTGATGTTGTTGATAACTTCTGTACCCATTGCTGAATCCCACGTATTACAAGTACTTCAGCGCTTTGTGTGATTTTTGTACAGCGCTGCGTGATGCCCGCCCGAGATAGAAAACGCGCAGTTTTGTCCATAGCCTGGGAGGGCCCAACGCGGCAACGTGCTGGTTATCCCCGGAAACTGTTGATCTTCCTGTGCATAAGTTGGGGGCGGGTTTTGTCGCGACCCGTCGTTGCTGCGGCTCAGGCAACCGCTGAGTTTTTCGCCAGCCTGCTCAGCGGGCGCCGGCACGGGTCTTCGGGCGGGGCTTGCCGGACGCGTGAGTCACGCGAGTGTCGGCAAGGCCGCTCCGACCAGCAGCGGGGCGAGGGTGAGGCGCTGCATGAGACAGGGCTTCGGGCACGGCTCGGAGCGTTGTGACCCAGCGACGCGATACCCGTTACCGCGCAGTACCAAATATATTCAGCTCGCCAGCAGCCAGACACCGGTTACTGCCGAAGCGCTGCCAGCGATACGCACCAGCGGTGCCGCTGCTTGCGGCAGGAAACGCACCAGGGCGAAGCCGATGGCATGCAGCGCTGCGGTGGCGGCGACGAAGCCGACGGCGTAGCCGAAGGGGCTGGCCAGGTCCGGCAGCTCCAGGCCGTGGGCGACGCCGTGGGTCAGGGCGAATAGCGCAGTCAGGGTCATGGAGGCGGCCATCGGCAGGCGCGCCGCCACGGCCACCAGCAGACCGAAGGCCAGCACCGAGCCGGCGATACCGGTTTCCATCAGCGGGATTTCCACACCGGCGAAACCCAGCAGACCGCCAATCAGCATGCTGCCAACGAAGGTCACGGGCAGCGCCCAGCGCGCCGCGCCGCTTTGCTGCGCGGCCCACAGGCCGACGGCGAACATCGCCAGCAGGTGATCGAGGCCGAACACCGGGTGGGCCAGGCCGGCCATCAGCCCGGAATCGCCATGCCCGGGATGGGCGAACGCCAGCGCCGGGGTGCAGAGCAGGGCAATGGTGTGAAGAGTTTTGCGCAGATTCATGTGGATCTCCTTGAGGTGGAATCAGGCCGCCGTGAGCATGCCCTGGCGTTCGATGAAGGCGATGATCTCGTCGAGACCCTGGCCGATTTTCTGATTGCTGAAGACGAAGGGTTTGTCGCCGCGCATCTTCAGGGTGTCGCGCTCCATCACTTCCAGCGAGGCGCCGACCATGGGCGCCAGGTCGACCTTGTTGATCACCAGCAGGTCGGATTTGCAGATGCCCGGGCCGCCCTTGCGCGGCAGCTTGTCGCCGGCCGATACGTCGATCACGTAGAGGGTCAGGTCGGACAGCTCAGGGCTGAAGGTGGCCGACAGGTTGTCGCCGCCGGACTCGACGATGATCAGGTCCAGGCCGGGGAAGCGGCGGTTGAGCTGTTCCACGGCCTCCAGGTTGATCGAGGCGTCTTCGCGGATGGCGGTGTGCGGGCAGCCGCCGGTTTCCACGCCGATGATGCGCTCGGGCTCCAGGGCCTCGTTGCGCACCAGGAACTGGGCGTCTTCCTGGGTGTAGATGTCGTTGGTGACCACGGCGATGTTGTAGCGCTCGCGCAGAGCGCGGCACAGGGCCAGGGTGAGGGCGGTCTTGCCGGAACCGACCGGGCCGCCGATACCGACACGCAGAGGTTGGCTGTTCATGTGCTGATGTTCCTCGTCAGGAGCGGAAGAGACGCGAGTACTGGCGCTCGTGCGCCATGCTCGCCAGGGCCAGGCCGAAGGCGGCGCTGCCCCAGTGTTCGGGGGAAAGGCTGGCAGCCTGCAGCTGGGCGGCCTCGAGCGTTGGCAGCAGGCGGCTGGTCAGGCGCTGGGCGGCCTGCTGGCCCAGCGGCAGCACCTTCATCAGGACGGCCAGCTGATTTTCCAGCCAGCCCCAGAGCCAGGCGGCCAGGGCATCGTCCGGGGTGATCTGCCAGGCGCGTGCGGCCAGCGCCCAGGCCAGGGCCAGGCCCGGTTCGTGATGGCTTGCGAGCAGTTCACGCGCGGCTTCGTCCAGCTCGGGCAGGCCTTCGAGCAGTTGCCGCAGCGAGTAGCCCATCTGCCGGCTTTCCAGTGCAAGTTCGCGGGTTTCGCGGCTGGCGCGGTGCCGTTCGGCCAGTTCCTGCAGGCGCGGCCAGTCGCACTCGTGCGCGGCGCGGCAGTGAGCCAGCAGCAGCGGCGCTTCGAAGCGGGCGAGGTTGAGCGTCAACTGATCGGCCAGCCAGCGTTCGGCGGCGTCGGCATCCTGGATCAGGCCGCTGTCGATGGCCCACTCCAGGCCTTGTGAGTAGCTGTAACCGCCGATGGGTAGCTGCGGGCTGGCCAGGCGCAGCAGGGCCCAGGCCGGTTTCATGAGCAGACCCCGATACGCGCGGGCGACGTCGCTTGGCTCACTTGCGCACACCGAACTGGTGCAGGCGCGGGCCGTAGTTGAACTCCTCGTCGCCATGATGGGAGTGATGGTGACCGCCGCCATAGGCGCCCTGCTCGGGCTGATAGGGCGCCTGGATGGCTTCGACCGTGGCGCCGAGCTGTTCGAGCATGGCCTTGAGCACGTAGTCGTCGGGCAGGCGCAGCCAGCCGTCGCCCAGTTGCAGGGCGACATGGCGGTTACCCAGGTGATAGGCGGCGCGCATCAGCTCGAAGGGGCTGGCGCAGGTGACATGCAGCAGCGGCTCGGGCTTGGCGCGCACGCGCACGATGCGTCCGTCCTTGGCCTGCAGAAACTCACCATCGGCCAGTGCCGGTTGGCCGCGTTCGAGGAACAGGCCGACCTCCTCGCCTGCCGTGGTGAAGCAGCGCAGGCGGCTTTTGCTGCGGGCTTCGAAGGTCAGTTCCAGTTCGGCGTCCGCAGCAGCCTGCGGCGCGATTCGGGTGTGGATCACCAGCATGCGTATCTATTCCGGGGCAATGTGCCCGGAAATAGTGCAAGTGGCTTGCCAAGGCCGAAGAGTGGCGCAGGACGGGGCGTTCAGGCGCTCTGTGGATAACTTGGCGAAGCGGTCAGGATTTATTTGGTGCGTTTTCGCTGCGTGCGCACGCTTGTGGTGCGTGCTATTCGGAGGGCTTGCCCAGGCCCAGCCAGTGCTTGCCGCCGATCATGATGAAGCGCAGCTGCTGGATGATCTTGGCTTCGGCGCTGAGGTGCGCCGGCAGATTCTCCGCCGGCGGGTCGATCAGTTCGGGCAGGGTGGCGAACACCGTCTTTACCACCAGATCCGACACCACGTCGAGGCCGGCATCGTCGAGCTGCGGCATGCGGTTCATCAGCTTGAGGTCAGCGGCCAGGTCGCTGGTGATGCGTTCGCGCAGGGCGGCGATGGCCTGGCGCACCGGTTGCGAGCCGCCGTACTGCTCGCGGGCCAGAAACAGGAACTGGCCATGGTTGGCGGCCACTTCGGCGAGGAAGATGCGCACCGAGGCGTCGATCATGCCGCGCATCTCGAACTCGTGACGACGCACCTGGCGGATCGCCGCGCGGAAGGTTTCGCCCACCTCCGCCACCAGCGCCAGGCCCAGCTCGTCCATGTCGGCGAAATGGCGATAAAAACCGGTGGGCACGATGCCGGCGACGCGGGTCACTTCGCGCAGGCTCAGGCTGCCAAAGCCGCGGCCGCTCTCCATCAGGGTGAGCGCGGCTTCCATCAGGGCCTGGCGGGTCTGCTGCTTCTGTTCGGCGCGTGGCGTCATGTGAGATCGGGTCGTTGAGCGATGCCGCACTCTAGCAAATGCGCGGCGCCAGCGTCGAACCATGCCGGGCAGCTTTCAGTGAACAAGTGTTGACTGAGATGAGGCGGTTCTGTCAGCCTTGTGCACAAGTGTTCACTGGAATCGATTTATGGCTCTGCTTTCCCTGGCGCTGGCACGGAATGTCGCGCGCGGCCTGCAACCGCTGCGCCGGCTCTGTGCGTCCGGCTGGCTGCGCGAGGCGGACGTCGACCTGTGCCTGCGTCTGCTGCATCCGGCGCTACGCCTCAATCGCGTGTTCGCCCTGGTCGAGGCACGCCGTTGGGTGGCCGACGAAATGCTGGCAATCGAGTTGCGCTGCAACGGCAATGCGCATGACTGGCGAGCCGGACAGCACGTTCAGCTCTATCTGGAACAGGACGGTGTGCGCCACGGGCGCAGTTACAGCCTGACCAGGGTGACGGCCGACGGGCGCATCGAACTCGCGATCAAGCGCCAGCCGGGCGGACGCCTGTCCAATTTGCTGCTCGATCGTCTGGCGGTTGGCGAAGTGATCGAGCTGGGCCAGGCCTTCGGCGATTTCGCCTGGCCGCAGGGGCAGGGCGCCGTGCTGTTGCTGGCGGCCGGCAGCGGCCTCACGCCCTTGCTCGGCCTGCTGCGTGACGCGCTGGCGCGTGGCTTCGCTGCGCCGGTGACGCTGCTGCATCAGGTGCGTCGCCAGGGGCAGCAGGCCTTTGCCGAGGAGCTGCAGGCGTTGGCGGCGCGTCATGCCAACTTGCAGGTGCGCTGGGCCTTCAGTGGTGATGTGGGTGGCCGCCTGACGGCCGCACAGCTGGTGGCGCTGCCGGGCGAGCACCTGTTGATATGTGGTCCGCGTGGTTTCGTCGAGCAGGCGTGCGGCTGGTGGCGCGATGCTGGGCGCGGGGCCAGCCTGCAGGCGGAAAGCTTCAGCCCGCTGCCGGTGCTGGCCGAGGCCGATACCGGCGAGGTTCATCTGCGCTTCGCGCGCAGCGGCCAGCAGGTTTCGGGCAACGGCAATGCCAGTCTGCTGGAGCAGGCCGAGGCCAGCGGGCTGCGCCCGGCTCATGGCTGTCGTCAGGGCATCTGCACCAGCTGCACCTGCCTGCTGCTGGCCGGCACGGTGCGCGATCTGCGTAGCGGCGAGCTGTTCGCCGAACCCAATCAACCCATTCGCTTGTGCGTCAGCGCCCCACATGGGGATGTGGAGATCGACCTGTGACGACCCGCCTCGACCGTGAACTGAGCCCCGCCGAACTCGAAGCCTTCGGCCAGGAACTGGATGCCCTGCGCCAACGCACCCTGGCCGATCTGGGCGAGGCCGATGCGCGCTACATTCGCCGTGTACGCGCGGCCGTGCGCGGGTGCTGCTGGACTGGTCGTGCGCTGCTGATGCTCGGCTGGTTCCCGCCGACCTGGCTGCTCGGCACCCTGCTGCTGGGCCTGGGCAAGATCCTGGAGAACATGGAGCTGGGCCACAACGTGATGCACGGCCAGTACGACTGGATGAACGACCCGGAATTCGCCGGTCGCCAGTACGAATGGGACATCGTCGGGCCGGCCGATTTCTGGCGGCACACCCACAATCACGTGCACCACACCTACACCAACGTGCTGGGTATGGACGATGACGTCGGCTACGGCGTGGTGCGCCTGTTCCCCGAGCAGCGCTGGAAGCCGTTCTATCGCTGGCAACCCCTGTGGGTGACGATCCAGGCGCTGCTGTTCCAGTACGCCGTGGCCATTCAGCACCTGCGCCTGGACAAGCTGGTCAAGGGACGTATCAGCAAGGAGGAGGTACGGCCGCTGGCACGTCGGTTCGGCGCCAAGCTGATGCGGCAATGGGGCAAGGACTATCTGGCGTTTCCGCTGCTGGCGCTTCTGCTCGGCGCCAATGCACTGGCCGTACTGAGCGGCAACCTGGTGGCCAATCTGCTGCGCAATCTGTGGACCTTTCTGGTGATCTTCTGTGGTCACTTCACCGAGAAGGCGGAGGTATTTGCACCTGAAATACTGGAGGGGGAGACGCGCGGGCACTGGTACCTGCGTCAGCTACGCGGTTCCAGCAACCTGTCCGGTGGCCCGCTGCTGCATATCCTCACCGGCAACCTCAGCCACCAGATCGAGCATCACCTGTTCCCCGACCTGCCGGCGCGGCGCTATGCCGAGCTGGCGCGTGAGGTGCGCCTGATTGCCCAGCGCTATGGCCAGCATTACAACTGCGGCACCTTGTGGGGGCAGTTCGCGACCGTGCTGCGGCGCATCTGGCTTTACCGTCTGCCCCATGCCGGGATGGCATGAGCCACTCGGCTGATCCGATGGCGAACATAAAAAGCCCGGCTTTTGCCGGGCTTGTGGGTGTTGCAATAACGCTCAAACCGTGCGGCCGTGCTGCTCGATCAGGCGATCGGAGCCGCCTTCGGCCAGCTGAACGCGCTTGGCACCGGGGGTACGCTCGTAGCCGCCTTCGGCCAGCTGAACGCGCTGTGCGCCCGGGGTGCGCTCGTAACCGCCTTCAGCCAGCTGAACGTGCTTGGCACCGGGGGTACGCTCGTAGCCGCCTTCGGCCAGCTGAACGCGCTGTGCGCCCGGGGTGCGCTCGTAACCGCCCTCGGCCAGCTGAACGCGCTGAGCACCAGGGGTACGCTCGTAGCCGCCTTCGGCCAGCTGAACGCGCTGTGCGCCCGGAGTGCGCTCATAGCCGCCTTCGACCAGTTGGATGCGCTTGGCGCCGGGAGTGCGCTCCGAGCCATTCTCGGCCAGCGGTGCGACGGGTTGCAGTTGCACCTGGCTGTCTTTGGCTTCACCTACCAGCGGGAAAGGGGCACCGCTCGAGGCAGCGAATACGCTGGTGGTCATCAGGCTAAGGGCCAGGGCGGCGAGAGTCAGTTGCGCTTTCATGTCGATGTCTCCGTAGGGAGTAATAAGTGGCTTCGGAGTCAATTCTTCAGGACATGCGCGCAGATAAAAACTTGACTGGTCCGATAGTGAAAATCGATCCCCTCAATACTTGATCGGGACGCTCTATCTCGGGACTTACAGGTTGATGTCAAGCGCAGCGGCGAATGTTCCGCGAGGCATCGCGCTGACCGCTCGGCACGCGTATGCTTGGCGACCCCCCCCGCGGGTCGAGCTCGATCCGTCCGCTTAAGCACTACCCAGGAGGCAGGTTCAGCCATGCTCGCGGCACAGGCCATTTTGCCGATCTTCGCTCTGATCGTTCTCGGCTACCTGCTGGGCTGGCGGCAGTGGCTCACCACAGAGTCGGCGGCCGGCCTGGCCAACATCACCTTCAAGCTGTTCATGCCCACGCTGCTGTTCGCGGGTATCGCCAAGGCGTCGCTGGCCGAAGGCCTGTCGCCGATGCTGCTGCTGGCTTATTACCTGCCGGTGCTGCTGGTGTTCGCCGCGGTCAATGCGCTGGCGCACTGGCGGCGCGGTACGGCGACGCCGCTGGGGCTGGTGGCGGCGTTCTCCAATAACGTGCTGGTGGGCATCCCGCTGATTGCCAGCCTGATGGGCAACGACGGCCTGCTCTACGTTTTCGCCATCCTGGTGTTCCACAGCCTAACGCTGTTTTCCCTGCACAGCTTTTACGCCGCCTTTGGCAGCCAGGAGCGTGTCGACGGCCGGGCGCTGCTGAAGAACCTGGCCAACCCGATGATCATCGGGTTGGGGTTGGGGGCGCTACTCAACCTGTCTGGACTGCAGGTGCCGGAAAGCCTGTGGCGGGCAATCACCTGGCTCGGTCAGGCTGCGTTGCCCTGTGCGCTGATCGTGCTCGGCGCCAGCCTGTCGCGCTATCGCCTGCGTCCGACCGGCGAGGCCTGGGGCGTGGCCTCGGCCAAACTGCTGCTGTTCCCGGCGCTGGTCTGGTGGCTCAGCGGCCAGCTTCCCGGCCTCAACGAGACCGCACGCAGCGTGCTGGTGCTGCTCGCCGCCTGCCCCAGCGGAGTCAACGTGATGGCCTTTGCCCGCACGGCTGAAGACAGCCGTAGCGTCAGCGCGGCGATTTCCCTCTCCACGCTGCTGGCGGCGATATCCCTGCCGTTTTGGATGCTGCTGGTGGGGTTCTGATCGCTCTTTCTGGTAATTCCCTCTTCCGGGCGATAGGCGTGTTTGGGGTGTCTGGCTAGCATCGCGCTTCCCCTCCGTTCAGGACTGCATCGATGAAACGACTCGCCCATGTGCTGCTCGGTCTGTTGCTGGTGTTCGGGCTGAGCCTTGCCGGTTTCGTCGTCCTCAACTGGGCGCCGGACCGTCCCGTCGGCGAGCTCAAGGCACGCTGGGCACCACCGCCCTCGCAGTTCGTCGATATCGCTGGAATGTCGGTGCACCTGCGTGACCAGGGGCGGCGCGATGACCCCGAGCCGATCCTGCTGCTGCACGGTACGTCCGCCAGCCTGCACACCTGGGAAGGCTGGGTGAACGAACTGGTCCCGCAGCGCCGGGTGATCAGCCTGGATCTGCCCGGCTTCGGCCTCACCGGGCCATTCGCCAATGGCGATTACCACGTCGAGCACTACACGGCGTTTCTCCTCGCCCTGCTCGATCACCTGCAGGTGAGGCGTGTCGTGCTGGTCGGCAACAGCTTCGGCGGCCAGCTGGCCTGGCGCTTCGCCCTGGCCCATCCCGAACGCAGCGCGCGGCTGGTGCTGGTGGACGCGGCCGGCTATCCGCGCAACGCCGAGTCGGTACCGATAGGCTTTCGCCTGGCAGGTATCCCGGCCTTGGCGCCGCTGATGAGCCGCTTGTTGCCGAGGAGCATGATCGAGTCGAGCGTGCGCAACGTTTATGGCGATCCGGACAAAGTCGACGAGGAACTGGTCGAGCGCTACTACCAACTGACGTTGCGCGAGGGTAATCGCCAGGCCTTGCGCCAGCGCTTCGCTCAGGCCCCCAGCGGCGAGTTGCATGAGCGTATCGGCGAGCTGCAACTACCCACGCTGATCATCTGGGGTGCGCGTGACCGGCTTATTCCTCCGGACAATGCCGAGCGCTTCGCCGCTGATATCGCGGGCAGCCAGCGCGTGCTGTTCGATGATCTTGGCCATGTGCCCCAGGAAGAGGACGCGCAGCGCACCGTTGCAGTGCTGATCGCCTTTTTGCAGCGCTGAGGCTCTAGCGCGGTATTTTCCAAGTGCTTGATTTTGTTCGTTGAAGTGCCAGGCGCTAAGGGGTGGCGCGTTTCCTGCTATGGCTCGGCGGGGCGGTTGGCTTTGGCGAATCTTCGTCTAGGCTGACGGGATAACGAACAAAAACAGCAGGAAACTGCATGCGCAACGGCATTAGAGCTTTCGTCCGGGTCGTGGACGCATTCAACCTGAGGGTCGGGCGTTTCGCCATGTACCTGATCTTCGCCATGCTGGCGGTGCTGCTGTATTCCTCGATCAGCAAGACCTTCTTCACCCCGTCGATCTGGACCCTGGAAAGCGCGCAGTTCCTCATGGTCGCCTACTTCCTGCTCGGCGGCGCCTACTCGATGCAACTCGACGCCCATGTGCGCATGGACCTGGCCTACAGCCGCTGGTCGCCACGCACCCGCGCCGTGGTCGATGCGATCACCGTGTTCATGCTGATCTTCTACCTGGTGATGCTGCTGGTCGGCGGCATTTCCTCCACCGACTACGCCATCGAATACAAGGAGACCAGCTATTCGGCCTGGTCGCCCTACATGGCGCCGATCAAGATCGTCATGTGCTTCGGCATCGCCCTGATGCTGCTGCAGGCCATCGCCACCTTCTTCAAGGATTTCTACGCCGCCCGTGGGGAGACGCTGTGATGAGCTACGAGCTGATCGCGCTGTTGATGTTCTCCTCGATGATGTTGCTGCTGCTTACCGGCAAGCGCGTGTTCGGTGCCATCGGTTTCGTAGCGGCCGCCGCGGCCCTGCTGTTATGGGGCGACGGCGGCTCGGAGATGGCCTTCAGCGCGGCGATGAAGCTGATGAAGTGGTACCCGCTGCTGACCCTGCCGATGTTCGTGTTCATGGGCTACATGCTTTCCGAGTCGGGCATCGCCGAAGACCTCTACAAGATGTTCCACGTGTGGATGGGCCCGCTGCCGGGCGGCCTGGCCATCGGCACCATCTTCCTCATGGTGGCAATCTCGGCGATGAACGGTCTGAGCGTGGCCGGCATGGCCATCGGCGCCAGCATCGCCTTGCCCGAGCTGCTCAGGCGTGGCTACGACAAGATCATGATCACCGGGGTGATCCAGGCCGGCAGTTCGCTGGGGATTCTGATTCCGCCCAGCGTGGTGCTGGTGCTCTACGGCATGATCGCGCGCCAGCCGGTGGGTCAGCTGTGGCTGGCCGGCGCCATTCCGGGGCTGATGATGGCCGGCATGTTCATGCTCTATATCGCCATTCGCTGCCGCCTGCAGCCGCACATGGGCCCGCCGCTGGCCAAGGCCGAGCGCGAGCAGATCAGCATGCCGGAGAAGTTGCGCCTGCTCAGCGCCGGGCTGGTGCCGCTGTTCATCTTCTTCACCATGACCGGCTTGTTCCTGCTGGGCTACACCAGCCTGGTGGAAAGCTCGGCGGTCGGCGCGGCGGCGGCGACCCTGGCAGCGCTGTTCAAGGGGCGCCTCAGCGGCAAGGTGATGGAGGAAACGCTGCGCAAGACGCTGGCCATCAGCTGCATGTTCATGTGGATCATCCTCGCCGCGCTGTGCTTCGGTGCGGTGTTCGACGGCCTCGGCGCGGTCAGGGCTATCGAGAACTTTTTCGTCGACAGCCTCCATCTGGGGCCCTGGCAGATTCTGATCATCATGCAGCTGTCGTTCATCCTGATGGGCATGTTCCTCGATGACACCGCCATGCTGGTGATAGTCGCGCCTCTCTATATTCCGCTGGTCGGCGCTCTGGGTTTCGACCTGGTCTGGTACGGCGTGCTCTACACCATCACCTGTCAGATCGCCTACATGACGCCGCCGTTCGGCTACAACCTGTTTCTCATGCGCGCCATGGCACCGCCCGAAGTGACACTGCGCGACATCTACGTCTCGGTCATCCCCTTCGTCATCATCATGGTCCTGGCGCTGACTCTGGTCATGGTCTTCCCGCAGCTGGCGCTTTGGTTGCCGCAGCTGCACTACGGCGGCTGATCAAAGGAAATCGGCGCGCCCCGCGCGCCAGCAGTCGAGCCGGCGCCTGCCGGTCACTGGCAAGGCTGTCGCGATGCCGCGACGGCAATGAGCGGTTGTATTGCATCTGCATCGACACTATTGGAGAGACCAGCATGAGTACGAGACGCGATTTCCTGAAAACCGCCGCGGTCGGCACCGCTGCCCTGGGCTCGGCGCACATCTACGCCGCCGAGCCGAAGAAGATCACCTGGCGCCTGCAGACCTACGCCGGCGCGGCGCTGGCCGAGCATGTGATCAAGCCCTCCATCGACGCCTTCAACAAGGCTGCCAACGGCCAGATGGAGATCAAGCTGTACTTCGCCGACCAGCTGGTGCCCACCGGCGAGCTGTTCCGCGCCATGCAGCGCGGCACCATCGACGCGGTGCAGAGTGACGACGACTCCATCGCCGCGCCGGTAGACGTTTCGGTGTTCGGTGGTTATTTCCCCTTCGCCACCCGTTACAGCCTCGACGTGCCGGTGCTGTTCGAGCAGTACGGGCTCAACGAGATCTGGGCCGAGGCGTACGGCGAGGTCAAGGGTGTGACCTGGCTCGGCGCCGGTGCCTGGGACCCCTGCCACTTCGCCACGGTGCAGCCGATCAGAAAGCTCGACGATCTCAAGGGCAAGCGCATCTTCACCTTTCCTACCGCTGGCAAGTTCCTCGCCCGTTTCGGTGTGATCCCGGTGACCCTGCCCTGGGAAGATGTCGAGGTGGCAGTGCAGACCGGCGAGCTGGACGGCATCGCCTGGTCCGGCATCACCGAGGACTACACGGTGGGCTGGGCCAACGTCACCAAGTACTTCCTCACCAACAACATCTCCGGCGCCTGGATCGGCTCCTATTTCGCCAACTCGGACAAATGGGCCGAGGTGCCGGAGCACCTCAAGACCCTGTTCAAACTGTGCATGGACAGCTCCAACTACTATCGCCAGCACTGGTACTGGGGCGGCGAGGCGCAACTGCGCGTGGAGGGCGGCAAGCTGGAGCTGACCTCGATCCCGGCCGAAGAATGGGCCATGGTGGAAGCCGAAGCGCAGAAATTCTGGGACGAGATCGCCAAGACCAGCCCGCGCTGCGCCAAAGTGGTGGATATCTTCAAGAAGTACAACGCGCTGATGGCCAAGGCGGGGGCGCCTTATCGCGGTTGAGGCCGTTGAGCCGGAGCGCCCGTACCTGGCGGTACGGGCGCGGCTTTATTCAGCCGCTGTACAGCGTCAGGTAGATTTTTCCCTCCGCTTGCCTGCCATCCCGGCAATCCTGTACCACACTCTATGAGCCTGAAACGGACGCTATACCAAGCGTCGTGCTGCGCTCTTGCGTCGTCGGCCCTGCCAGGCCAGTCATGAATGCCCAGCCCTGCGCTTGACCCGCTTGCCATAACAACAAGACACAGGGGTTAGCATGTTCAAACCACGGGATGTAAAGACCGTCGGCGAGGCCCGGCGCATCGTCGAGGAACGTGGCCTGAGCCACGTGAAGGTCGGTCTGTTCGACAACGATGGGGTGATGCGCGGCAAGTACATGAGCCGCAGCAAGTTCTTCTCCGCCCTCGAGCACGGCTTCGCCTTCTGCGACGTGGTGCTCGGCTGGGACGTCAAGGATCAGCTCTACGACAACACCCAGTACACCGGCTGGCACAGCGGCTACCCCGATGCGCCGGTGCGCATCCTGCCGCACACCTGTCGTGAGATTCCCTTCGAAAACGGCATGCTGCTGTTTCTCGCCGAGTTCGATCAGCAGGCCGAGGCGGTGTGCCCGCGCGGCACCCTGCGCCGGGTGATCGAACGCTGCCAGGCCATGGGCTTCGAGCCCTATGCGGCGCTGGAGTACGAGTTCTTCATGTTCGACGAAACGCCGGAGTCGGCGCGTGCCAAGGGCTTTCGCGACCTCAGGCCGTTCACGCCGGACTGGTTCGGCTACTCGATGATCCGCAACTCGGTGCACGCCGAGCTCTATCACCAGATCCTCGAAATGGGCGAGGCGATGGATTTTCCCATCGAGGGCCTGCACACCGAGACCGGGCCGGGCGTGCTGGAGGCGGCCATCGCCTATGACCGCGCCGAGGCGGCGGCGGACAAGGGCGCGCTGTTCAAGACCTTCATGAAGGTGCTGGCCCAGCGCAACGGCCTGATGGCCACCTTCATGGCCAAATGGTCGGGCAAGTATCCGGGGCAGAGCGGGCATATCCACGTGTCGCTGCGTGACCGTGCGAGCGACAAGTCGGCCTTCTTTGATCCCGATCAGGCGCACAACATGAGCACGCTGCAGCGGCATTTCCTCGCCGGGCAGCAGCGCCTGATGCCGGAATTCCTGTGCATGGTGGCGCCGACGCTGAACAGCTACCGGCGTCTGATTCCCGGCTTCTGGGCACCCACCGACGCCACCTGGGGGGTGGAGAACCGCACCGCGGCGCTGCGGGTGATCCCCGGCAGCGACAAGTCGCAGCGCCAGGAGTACCGCCTTGGCGCCGCCGACGGCAATCCCTTCCTGGCCTTGTCGGTGGCCATCGGCTCGGGGCTGTACGGAATCATGCAGCAGTGGGAGCCGACCGCGCCGGTCAGCGGCAACGCCTATGCGGTCAAGCACCCCGAGGAGCTGGCGCTACCGCGCACGCTGTGGGATGCGGCGCAGCGCCTGAAGGGCTCGCAGGCGGCGCGCGAGCTGTTCGGCGATGCCTTCGTCGAGCACTTCGCCGCCAGCCGCGAATGGGAAGAGCGCGAGTACCGCCGCCATGTCAGCGACTGGGAGCTGGATCGCTACTTCGAAATCATCTGATCCCCATTCCCGTAGCCCGGATGCAATCCGGGGCGGCTTTTCGTCGAGTGTCCCCGGAGTGCATCCGGGCTACGAAGGCAAGATTCGTGGAGCACCTAATGAGCAAACTGCAATGCATTTCCCCCATCGACGGCTCGGTCTATGTCGAGCGTCACCTGGCCTCCAACCCCGAGATCCAGGCCGCGCTGGCCAAGGCCGAGCTGGCGCAACAGGCCTGGAAGCAGACGCCGCTGCGTGAGCGCATCGCCATCGGTCGGCGCGCCATCGAAGCCTTCGCCGCACGTGAGAGCCAGCTGGCCGAGGAACTGTGCTGGATGATGGGCCGGCCGATCCGCTATGCCGCCGGCGAGATCCGCGGCTTCGTCGAGCGCGCCACGCATATGGCCGATATCGCCGAGGGGTCGCTGGCCGATATCCGCCTGCCGGACAAGCCCGGCTTCACCCGCTTCATCCGCCGCGAGCCGTTGGGCGTGGCACTGGTCATCGCGCCCTGGAACTACCCCTACCTGACCGCGGTGAATGCGGTGATGCCGGCACTGCTGGCAGGCAACGCGGTATTGCTCAAGCACTCGGCGCAGACTCCGTTGTGCGCCGAGCGCATGGTCGAGGCCTTTGCCGAGGCCGGCCTGCCCGAAGGCGTTTTCCAGTACCTGCACCTGAGCCACGGCGAGACCGAAGCACTGATTCGCGCGCCGACCATCAACCACGTCGCCTTCACCGGTTCGGTGCCGGGCGGGGCCATGGTCGAGCGGGCGGCGGCCGGGCGCTTCATCAGCGTCGGCCTGGAGCTGGGCGGCAAGGATCCGGCCTATGTGCGCGCCGACGCCGACCTGGCCCATGCGGTGGAAACCGCCATCGACGGCGCCTTCTTCAACTCCGGCCAATCGTGCTGCGGCATCGAGCGCATCTACGTGCACGAGTCGCTATACGACGCCTTCGTCGAGCAGGCGGTGGCGCTGGTGCGCCAGTACAAGCTGGGGCGCTCGGACGACCCGCAGATCACCCTGGGCCCGTTGGTGCGGGCCGAGGCTGCCGATTTCGTCCGCGCGCAGATCGCCGAGGCGGTCGCGCAGGGCGCCAGGGCGCATATCGACCCGGCAGAGTTTCCCCTGGATGCGCCGGGTACGCCCTATCTGGCGCCGCAGGTGCTGACCAACGTCAGCCATGAAATGCGCGTGATGACCGAAGAGTCCTTCGGCCCGGTGGTGGGTATTCAGAAGGTCGCCAACGACGAGGAGGCGCTGGCGCTGATGAACGACAGCGAGTTTGGCCTGACCGCGGCGATCTTCAGTCGCGACGTCGATGCTGCCATGGCCCTGGCCGATCGGGTGGAGGCTGGCACGGTGTTTCTCAACCGTTGCGACTACCTCGACCCGGGGCTGGCCTGGACCGGCGTGAAGCACTCCGGGCGCGGCTGCACCCTCTCAAGGGTCGGCTACGAGCAGCTGACCCGGCCGAAATCCTTCCACTTCAAGACTCAGCTGTGAGGCGCGCAATGACTCTCGATCAGTACCGCATGAACTGGAATTACCCCACCTCGATGCGCGTCGGCGTTGGCCGCATCAGCGAGCTGGCCGAGGCCTGCCGCCAGCTCGGCATGCGCGCGCCGCTGCTGTGTACCGACCCCGGCCTGGCCGCACTGCCGATGATCGACGCGGCACTGCGTCAGTGCCGCGATGCAGGCTTGAACGCAGGGCTGTTCTCGGCGATCAAGGGCAACCCCACCGGCGCCAACGTGATGGACGGTGTGGCCGCGTTCAAGGCCGGCGGGCATGACGGGGTGATCGCCTTCGGCGGCGGCTCGGCGCTGGATGCCGGCAAGGCCATCGCCCTGATGGTCGGCCAGGATCGGCCGCTGTGGGATTTCGAGGACGTCGGCGACAACGCCAGCCGGGTCAATGTCGCCGGCATGGCGCCGGTGGTGGCGGTGCCGACCACCGCCGGCACCGGCTCGGAGGTCGGCCGCGCCTCGGTGATCACCGACGAGGCGGCGCATATCAAGCGCATCATCTTCCACGCGCGCATGCTGCCGGCGCTGGTGATTCTCGACCCGGAACTGACGGTCGGTCTGCCGGCGAAGATCACCGCCGCCACCGGCATGGACGCGCTGTCGCACAGCCTGGAGGCCTTCTGCTCACCGCTGTTCCATCCCATGGCCGAGGGCATCGCCCTGGAAGGCATGCGCCTGGTGCAGCAGTACCTGCCGCGTGCGGTCAGTCAGGGCACCGACGTCGAGGCGCGGCTGCAGATGCTGGTGGCCTCGAGCATGGGCGCCACCGCCTTCCAGCGCGGCCTCGGTGCCATGCACGCGCTGGCCCATCCGCTGGGGGCGCTGTACGACGCCCATCACGGCCTGCTCAATGCGGTACTGATGCCTTACGTGCTGGTGGCCAATCGCGGCGCCATCGAGCCGCAGATGGAGAAGATGGCGCGCTACCTGGCACTGCCGGGCAGCGGCTTCGAGGCGGTGCTTGAGTGGGTGTTGGCGCTGCGCAGCGAAGTGGGTATCGCCCACTGCCTGGGCGAGATCGGCATCGACGATGCGCGCATCGAGCAGGTCGGACGCATGGCCGAGGTGGACCCCTCGGCCGGCACCAACCCCATCGTCTATTCGGCCAGCCAATACAGCGCGTTGTTCGACAAGGCGCTGCGCGGGGTGCTATAGGTCGTCACGGACGAAGCGCTGCGTGCGCTGCGTCAAGCTGGCGCAGGCGCTCTACCAGGGCGGCGCTCGTCGCAAACAGATAAGCGGAGGTCGCTTGTCTGTCGCTACGCTGGAGATAGAACGCCAAAGTATCAGCCTCCAGGTTTTTCATAAAAACGATAAGACTGATAACAGATAACACGGAATGGAGCATCTCAAACATGAAAAGACGTGATCTGATCAAGACCGCCGCAACCGGACTCGCCGCCGCCCCTCTGGCGATGGGCGCCACGTTCGCCAACGCCGCCGTCAATTTGCGTATGCAGACCTACTGGGGCAAAGAGGCCAACGACATTTTCAACGCCTTCGTCGATGACGTGAAGGTCGCCTCCAACAACGAGCTGCGCATCCGTCGTTACACCGGTAGCTCGCTGGTACCGGACGCAGAGATGTTTCAGGCCGTCGGCAAGGGCACCATCGACATGTGCCAGGGCTACGCCGGTTACTGGCCGGGCCAGCTGGATATCGCTTCGATCGAGGCAGGCCTGCCGGGCGCCTGGACCAATTACGACGAAGCCATGTACGTGATGGAGACCAAGGGCCTGATCGGCCTGATCCGCGAAGCCTACGCCGAGCACAACGTCCACTATCTTGGCCCGATCATGGGTGGCCCCTTCGACCTGCTGACCAAGCAACCGGTTAAGAGCCTGGACGACCTCAAGAAGATGAAGATCCGCGCGACCCCGAGCGTGGCGAAAATCCTCCAGCAGTTCGACATCCCGACCGTGTTCCTGCCCGGTTCCGAACTCTATGTCGGCCTGAGCACCGGCACCATCGACGGTGTCATCTACGCCGGTACCAACGAGTACCTGTCGATGAAGCTCTTCGAAGCGGCCAAGTACTACACGGCATTGAACATGGTCAGCCCGGGCTATACCGACCAGATGCTGGTCAACATGGACAAGTGGAAAGGGCTGACCGACGAGCAGCGCAAGTGCATCGAGCTGGGCTACGCCAGTCACGCGAGCAAGATGCACACCTGGATGGTCAGCGGCTCGATCGATGCGTCCACCACCGGCCACTTCGAGATGAGCGCGCTGCCGCCGGAAGACTCTGCCCGTCTGCGCAAGGCCGCAGAGGTCATCTGGGAAGAGGAAGCGGCCAAATCCGAGCGTAACAAGAAAGCCATCGACATCCTCAAGGAAGCCGCCAAGGCTACCGGGAGAGCCTGATGACGGGGATATCTCGCTTGCTCGATGCAATCGACGGGATATCCGAATTCACTGGCAAGGCCATCTCCTGGATGTGCCTTGCCATGATCGGCGTCCTCCTGTACGAAATCGCAGCTCGTTATTTTTTCCTCAGCCCGACCTCCTGGGCACACGAAAGCACCACCATGCTCTACGGCACCTTCTGCATCCTGGCCGGCGCCTATACCCACCGGCACCAGGCTCACGTGCGTAGTGAGGTGATCTATCACGTGCTGACATTACGCACCCGTGCGGTTCTCGATGTCATCACTGGTGGCGTGATGTTGGTGATCTTCAGCGTGTTCTTCTACATCGCCTGCCAGTTCGCGCTGGATTCCTGGCAGAGCCAGGAGGTGTCATCGAAGAGTACCTGGGGCGTGCCGATCTACCCGTTCAAGACCATGTTGCCGCTGGGTGTCGGCCTGGTGCTGCTGCAAAGCTTTGCGCACTGGATTCGGGATCTGCGTGTAGCTTTCAACCTGACACCCGAGAAAGCCTGAAGGCCGATACCGGATCAGCCAGGGCCGTGCCTCTGCCGGCTATCGATGCTCCGGTCCGCGTCGCCGCACCTGTGGGCGCGTGTCGATCCATCCGTACCTGGCCCAACCCCGGGGCGCACTGACGCCCGATAACGCAAGGTTTACAAAGGAATTCAAGGTGACAGAACTTGATCCGCTACTCGTGACCGCCGGCATGTTCGGCGCCATGTTCATCATGCTGATGCTCGGCGCGCCGCTGGCCTGGTCACTGCTCAGTGTAGGCGTGGTGTTCGCCTATTTTCTCTGGGGCACCGGTGGCCTCGAGCTGCTGGCCATCAGCTCCTTCGATGCGATGGACAACTTCCTGCTGGTCGCGCTGCCCTTGTTCATCTTCATGGGATTGATGCTGGAGCGATCAGGTATCACCGACGACCTGTTCGAGATGATGAACAAGCTGATGGGCCAGATCCCCGGAGGGCTCGGTATCGGTACCGTGATCATCTGCGCACTGATCGCCGCGATGGCTGGTGTGTCCGGCGCCGCGACCGTCAGCCTGGGGGTGATCGCGCTGCCGGCCATGCTCAAGCGCGGTTATGACAAGCGACTGGTGACCGGCACCATCATGGCCGGCGGCGCGCTGGGCTTCCTGATACCGCCCAGCGTGCTGATGATCCTGTACGCCTTCCTGGCGCGGGAGTCAGTCGGCAAGCTGTTCGCCGCAGGCCTGATGCCGGGGCTGATGCTGGCCGGCATCTATATCCTTTACATCCTCATCCGCAGCCGTATCAATCCTTCGCTGGCGCCGCCCGTACCGCAGGAGCAGCGCATCGGTGCGCTCGACAAGCTTAAGTCGCTCAAGGCTCTGATCCTGCCGGGGGCGCTTATCACGACCGTGCTTTACTGCATCATCTCCGGGATCACTGCGCCGTCCGAGGCTTCGGCCATCGGCGCCTTTGGTGCGATCGTCTGTGCTGCCATCTACCGCACGCTGAGCTGGTCGATGCTCAAGGACGTGCTGATCAGCACAACTCGTCTGATGGGGATGCTCATCTGGATCACCATCGCGGCGATCTTCTTCAGCAAGGTGTACATCGGCCTCGATGCGGGCTTCATGTTGCAGGACATCATCCAGGATGCCGACGTGTCGCCAATGTGGGTCATCATCATGATGCTGGCCTGCTACTTCGTGCTAGGCATGTTCCTCGACGATTTCGCCATCGTCTTCATCACGGTGCCGTTATTCGTGCCGATCGTCGAGTCTCTCGGCTTCGACACCATCTGGTTCGCGGTACTGTTCATCGTCAGCATGCAGTCGGCCTATCTGACGCCACCGTTTGGCTACAACCTTTTCTACATGCGCTCGGTGGCGCCACCCGAGATCACCATCTACGACCTGTACAAGGCTGCCATTCCCTTCATCGTGCTGCAGATCATCGGTCTCGGCTTGCTGCTGGCCTTTCCGCAGATTGCGCTCTGGCTGCCGGAAACCCTCTACGGGCCGTGAGTCGATTACAGCTGCCGGCAAAGAAAAGGGGCCTTCGGGCCCCTTTTTCTTTTGCAGCCGAGCGGGCTACGCCTGTGCCTCGTCCTGCGCTGCCTGCAAGGCTTCCAGCGCTGGTGCCGCGTAGATGCCCACTTCCACCGCCAGCTCCATCACGCGTGGCAGGTCGCTGGTGTACACCAGTACTGCCTGGAGTTCATCGTCCAGTGGCTCGCTGATATCCACCAGCGTATAGCCACCGGTTTCCGGCGACAGCGCCGAAAGTTGCACCTGGATGCGGTTAAGCGCCTTCAGCGGCTCGGTCTTGGCCAGTTGCTTGGCCTTGAGCACGAACTGCACCTGCGGTCCGAAGGACTCGGTGATGCGCTGGAACAGCTCTTCATAGCTGTCGGCCTGGAACAGCACGGTATCCGGCAGGCTGCCGATCACCACCCATTCGCCCAACGGGATCGGGAAGTCGTCATCGTAGTTGACGTCCGGGTTGGCGGCGAGGAAGGCGGCGGGATCGGCATAGGCCTGCGCCGCCTCGTCGGCGATGCGCGTGATCTCGTCCTCGCTCAGGCAGCCGGAGCTAATCTTGGCTATCAATTCTTTCAGCTGGGCTTGCATCGGGGCGTTCCTGTTCGAGGGGGCGAAGGCGCGCAGGATAACAGGTCATTTTTGAAACGGTCCTGCCAACGCTGGGAGTTTTTAAACGCAACGCCCAAACAGCGCACGCCGCCCTAGAAGTAGGCCAACAGGCGACCGAGGCTCATCACCAGTAGCCAGAGCAGCAGCGACAGTGCCGCCTGAATTCGGCCGAGCAGTGGCGCGCGCCTGTCCCATTCGCTCAGCCGCGTACTCCATAGGTGGCGAAACAGCAGGGCGTTGCCGATACCCATGACGATCAGCAGCAGCTTGAGCTGCAGCAGACGGTCGACTGCCAGCGGTCCGGCGTCGGCGGCGAACAGGCAGATACCGCTGCCCACCAGCAATAACAGGCCTGCCACCGCCAACGGCGTCAGCGCCCGCGACACGGCCGGCAGGGAGAAGGCGCGGCCGGCCCCGAGCAAGCGCGCGTCGAGCAGCAGCATGGGGCCAAGCAGCAGCACCAGGCCAAGCAGGTGCAACAAGTTGAACAGCGGATAGAGCAGCGCCGAACTGCGCATCTGCTCGCCCAGGCCCGAGGCTTCCAGCCAGGCCGACCAGGCGATCAGGCTGTCCATCTACCTGAGTTCGATGGTGCGGCCATCGATGATGATGCGTTCGGCGCGGATCTCCGCGGTGCCGTCCTTGCGTGGATAGCCGACTATGGTCACGGTCTTGCCCTCCGTCAGGTCGGCTTCCGGCAGGCCGCGTGACTGCAGGCGGCTGATCGGGGCGAGTATCACCTGCCAGGTGCGCCCGTCGTGTTCGATGCTCACGTCGGCGTGCGGGTTGCGATAGTTGACGCTCTGCAGCGGCACTTCCAGGGTCAGAGGCTGGTCCGCATCATAGGAACTCCAGCCATGATGGGCCTGGACGAAGGGGCCGGTGAGTAGCAGGCCGAGCGCGGTGGCAACGAGCAGCAGTTTCTTCAGCATGGCGATCACCCGGTGGGCTGATTGAACACCGGGTAAACCTAGCCCCTGTGACCGGCGCCGTGGCGCACGGGCACATTTGGAAACAGAATGGCGCCAGCCTTAGCCGTAGCGCTTCTTCGCCTCGATGGCCAGGCCACTGCCGATGCTGCCGAAGGTATTGCCTTCTACGCTGCGCGCGTTGGGCAGCATCGCCGCTACGCTCTGGCGCAGGGCCGGCACGCCACTGGAGCCGCCGGTGAAGAACAGAGTATCGACCTGATCGGCAGCGATGCCGGCATCGGCCAGCAGCTGGGTGAGGCTGGCGCGAATGCGCTCGAGCAGCGGCTCGATGGCGTTCTCGAACAGCGGGCGGGTCAGCTCGGCGACCAGGCCCGGCTCGACGCGCGACAGGTCGATGGCGCGCGCCTCCTGCTCGCTGAGGGCGATCTTGCTCTCTTCCACCTGCATCGCCAGCCAGTGCCCGGCGCGTTGTTCGATCAGGCCAAAGAGCCGGTCGATGCCGGTGGCGTCGACGATGTCGTAACGCATGTTCTGTAGCGCCAGCTGGGTTTTCTGTGCGTACAGCGCGTTGATGGTGTGCCAGGTGGCCAGGTTGAGGTGGTAGCTGGTGGGCATGAAGGCGTCGCTCTTCATCCGGCTGCCGTAGCCGAACAGCGGCATCACCCCGGCCAGCGACAGCTGCTTGTCGAAATCGGTGCCGCCGATGTGCACGCCGCCAGTGGCGAGGATGTCGTCCTGACGCTCGGCCAGCTGATGACGCTCAGGCGCCAGGCGCACCAGGGAGAAGTCCGAGGTGCCGCCGCCGATGTCGACGATCAGCACCAGCTCCTCGCGCGCCAGGCTCGACTCGTAGTCGAAGGCCGCGGCGATGGGCTCGTACTGGAACGATACCTCCTTGAAGCCGAGCTTGTGCGCCACGGCCACCAGGGTGTTCTGCGCTTCCTGATCGGCCGTCTGATCGTCGTCGACGAAGAACACCGGGCGGCCCAGCACCACTTCCTCGAAGGCGCGTTCGGCCTGCGCTTCGGCGCGTTTTTTCAGTTCACCGATAAAGAACCCGAGCAGGTCCTTGAAGGGCAGGGCGCTGCCCAGCACGGTGGTTTCGCTTTTCAGCAGCTTGGAGCCGAGCAGGCTTTTCAGCGAGCGCATCAGGCGCCCCTCGTAACCTTCCAGGTACTCGTGCAACGCCAGACGACCGTATACCGGGCGGCGTTCCTCGGTGTTGAAGAAAATCACCGAGGGCAGGGTTATCTTGCCGTCTTCCAGGGGCAGCAGGCTGTCCTGGCCGGGCCGCAGCCAGCCGACGGTTGAGTTGGAAGTGCCGAAGTCGATGCCGCAGGCGCGGGCGGGCGTAGAGAAGGACATGGAAACGCAGGGCCGCAAAAAATGGCCGCGTATTCTATGCCAGTGCTGCGGTGGCGGCGAGTCGTCAGGATGGCAGATGGGTGCCGCGTTGTTTTTCCTTCCACTGGCTCCATTCGAAGCCCAGTACCACCAGCAGTGAAAGGGCGAAGGGCAGCAGCAGATAGAACACGCGGAACACGATCAGCGCAGCCAGTACGTCGGCCGCGGGAATTTCCGGCAGGGCAGCGAGGAAGGTCACTTCCAGCACGCCCAGACCACCTGGCGCATGGGACAGCAGGGCCAGCGAGAAGGAGGCGAGGAAGACGCCGAGCACCACCAGATAGCCGGGGTGATTGTCGGCCGGCAGGGCGAAATAGATGATCGCCGCCGCGCATAGCAGCTCCAGCGGGCCGGCCAGCAACTGGCGGCTGACGATAGGCAGGCGCGGATATTCCACGTGCAGCTTGCCCAGGGTCCAGGGTTTGAATTGGCGCCAGGAGCCCAGCACGTAAAGACCGACCAGGCTCAGCAGGACGCTGCCAATGATCACCGAGACCAGCGGCGTGATATTGGCCACCCGGTGAATCAGATCGGGTTGGGCGATCAACACGCAGCCGCTGGCCAGCAGGGTGCCGAGGGCGAAGGTGAAGGAGCAGAAGACGATGAGGATGCCGATTTCCTGTGGCGTCAGGCCCTTGCTGCGATAGGCGCGGTAACGCACCACCGCGCCGGAGAACACCGACGCACCGATGTTGTGAGCCAGGGCGTAGGTGGTGAAGGAACACAGCGTGATGAAGCGCCAGGGAATCTTCTTGCCAAGATGGGCGATGGCGATGCGGTCGTACCAGGCCAGCGCCCAGTAGGCGCCCAGCGTCGCGGCAGCGGCCAACAGCCAGTTCATGTGAGAGATCGCTTCGAGGCTGCCTTTGATTTCGTCCAGGGAGATATTGCGCAGTTCGCGGTAGAGCAGGAAGCCAGACAGCACCACGGCACCGAGCCCGATCAGCGTCCAGATCAGGTCGCTGCGCTTCAGTTTGGGTTTGGCTTCTACGACAGACACCGCTATTCCTCGCTCACCAGGCCCCGGGGTAGTGGGGCCGCATGCCTCTGACGAGGCGGCTGTTCACCGGCTTGCCGGCCGCTCGCAACGGCCGTTGGCGGATCGTGCCCGCGCGGCGCGCTGCGCAGTATCAGGGAGCCGCCGCCAGTACTCAACTGGCAAGCATGCAGGCACCCTTCTGTAGTTGTGTCAGCGATTGTTCCGATACGTTCATATCCACGCCAGGGTCAGCGCTGCCAGCACCGCGTAGCGGCCGGCTTTGGCCAGGGTGAGGATGGCCAGGAATATCCACAGGCGTTCGCGCATCACCCCGGCGACCAGCGTCAATGGGTCGCCGATCACCGGCATCCAGCTGAGCAGCAACGACCAGCGTCCGTAACGGGCATACCAGGCCTGTGCCTGCTGCAGCCGAGCGGGGCTGACGGGAAACCAGCGCCGCTCGCGGTAATGTTCGATCGAACGCCCCAGCAGCCAGTTGACCCATGAGCCCAGGACGTTGCCCAGGGTGGCCGTCAGCAGCAGTGCCCAGAGCGGATGCTGACCCGCCAGTAGCAGGGCGACCAGCACCGCCTCGGACTGCAGTGGCAGCAATGTCGCCGCGCCGAAGGCGGAGATAAACAGGGCCGGGTAGGCAGATAGACCGAACATGTGCAGCGCTGCCGACCCGCAGGTCGGCGCGACTCAGTGCTGCGATTCCTGACCGGTGTTGGCCATTATGTCCTCCAGGCTCAGCCCGGTCAGGCCATGAATGGTTTTCCACAGGTAGTAGAAAATGGCCATGAGCATGATCATCGAGGGAATGGCGATCATCGGATAGCTGAGCAGGGTCATGCGCCCCAGTTCGTCGTTGAACGCTTCGGTGCCGGCCGGGCTGACCACGATCCACTTGGCCAGCACGTAGTTCATGAACGAGGAGAAGAAGAAGGTGCCGCTGAGCCAGTAGGTGGCGCGCATCAGCCGCGTTTCGAAATGCTCGACGTGACCACCCTGCTCCAGCCGATCATGGATCTTGTCGACGTTGAGCACCGTCTTGTTGAACAGCAGGGTGCGGATCAGCGGATAGCGGGTGCGGGTGGAAACCAGCACGGCGATGCCGATCAGGCCGGGTATGGCGGCTTCCTTGACGGCCAGCCACTGGGTGTCCAGATGCAGCAGGCCGATGCCGCCGGTCAACGCCACGCTGATCAGGCCGAGCAGGGCGATGAAGTTGAATTTGCGATACTTGATCAGCTCGAACGCGCCCCAACCCAGGGGGAACGCCAGGGCCAGCAGCAGCGCACCGTCGGCGCCGAGGCGATGCTCGCCACTGAGCTTCATCAGAATGAACGAGGGAATCAGGATGCTGATCGCCAGATCGATCAACGGGCGGGGCTTGTGCGTCGGGGTACGGCTGTCGGTAGTGGCGGTCATGGTAGCTGGAGTCTGCGTAGGAAGCCCGATGATCGCCTGCCCGGCGCGCCAGAGCTAGCCCGACTGTCGGTTTTGAATGTGAAAAAGTATGAGCCGACAGCTTGCCGACAGGAGTCGCGCCGCGCAATGGCGCTGCTAAAGTGATGGCGAGGCTCTGGAGTCGAACATGCCGAGAATCATCCCTTTCATTTGCTTGCTGCTGAGCGCCTGGGGCCTGCCGGCGACGCCGTCCTGGGCGCGCGACTGCATTGGCCTGGTGCCGGCCGGCACCTCGGCCTATTGGGCCGAGCTGGAGGCCGGAGCGAGGCGCACCGCCGACGATCTGCAACTGCAACTCTACACTCGCGGGCCGGCACAGGAGGGCCGCGTCGAGGTGCAGCTGCAGCTGATCGAACATGTTCTTGCCCATGGCTGCAAGGCGCTGATCATCGCACCTGCCGGCGACGCCATCGACACACGTATCGCGGCTCTGCGCGCCGAAGGCATTCCTACCGTCTACGTCGATCGCAGCGTCGCCGGTGACGGCGCCTATGCGCTGGTGGCGACCGACAACTTCCTTGCCGGGCAGTTGGCCGGGCAGCAGTTGGCCGAGCGTCTCGGGCGCGGTGGTCGGGTCGGTGTATTGCGCCTGCGCCCCGGCCTGCAATCGACCGAAGAACGCGAGCGCGGCTTTCTGCTCGCAGCCCAATCGGCGGGGCTGCAGGTAGTGTTCGATAGCTATTTGGGCGATGACCGCCAGCGCATCGTCCAGGCCCTGAGCGAGCAATTACCCAGACTCGACGGCCTGTTCAGCGCCAATGGCACCAGCACTCGCGCAACCCTGGCGGCCCTGCGCCAGCTGGGCAAGGCCGGGCAGGTAGACTTCGTCGGCTTCGACGGGGGCGAGCCGCTGCTCAGTGCTCTGCGCGAGGGACAGATCCAGGCACTGCTGCTGCAACAGCCAAAAGCCATGGGGGACCATGCGGTGCGCCTGGTGCAGCGCGCTCTGAGCGGTGAACGGGCCAGCTCGCGCCTGCAACTGCTGCTCGAACCCCGGGTAATGAGCGCCAGGGATTTGGCCGATACGACCGCGCCTGCACAAGCTTGGTGATGGACTGCGCCGGCGTTTATGATCCTGCCCCGGACGCTCTGAATTCGCTGTAGGGCGTGCCCTTGACGGTATAGCGTAATGAACCTGAAGTACCCGGTTGCGGTTCTGTTGTTACTAGGCAGCCTTGGCGCCCATTTGCCAGCTGCCGAGTTGCGGCTGTACACCGAAGACTATCGACCGTTCAGCTTTCTGCAGGACGGCGAGCCGAGCGGCATGGCCGTGGCCGTTGTCGAGGCGCTGATCCGCCGCACCGGTGATACGGCGCGTATCGAACTGGTGCCCTGGACACGCGGCTATCACCAGGCTCGTCACCAGGCCGATACCGCGCTGTTTTCCACCGTCCGCACTGCGCAGCGTGAAGCCGAGTTCCAGTGGGTTGGGCCGATCGCGCGGGGCTATACGCGGTTCTACACGCACAAGGATGCCGGATTGCGCGTCACCAGTCTCGACGATGTGCGCCGACTCGGGACCCTGGCCGTGCCCAAACAGTGGTACAGCTATGAACTGCTGAGTCAGCGGAATATGGATAACCTCTACGGCGTGCCAACCCCGCAGGACATGCTGCGCATGTTTCGCCATGGCCGGGTCAAGCTGCTACTGGCCAACACCCTGACCCTCGATGGCATGCTCGCCGAACAGGGCATGCATGCCGGACAGTTGCAGGCGCAGTTCGACCTGATGCCCAACGACTCCTACATTGCCTTCTCCCTGCACACCGATGCCGCTCGTGTTGCCCGCTGGCAGCAGGCGCTTCAGGGCATGCGCCAGGACGGTAGCCTGGAGCGTATCTATCGGCGCTGGTTTCCCAATGCCGACGAGAGGGCGCTGGCTGATCTGCTTCGCGTCGAGTGAGCTGCTGCGTTGCGCAGTGTGACTTGCTAGGCTGCAAGCGGGAGGGGGCATGATGGGCAAACGCTTGCGTCAATGGTTGAGTGTCGTGCTGGTGGTGCTGTGCGCACCGGCGGCAGCGCAATTGCGTCTGCTCACCGAGGATGCGCCGCCGATGAGTTTCATGCGCGACGGCGAAGCCAGTGGTTTCTCCGTCGAAGTGGTCAGGGCCTTGCTGGCGCGTACCGGCGACCGTGGACAGATCGAGATGGCGCCCTGGACTCGCGCGTTCCATCTGGCCCAACAGGATGAAGACATCGCCCTGTTTTCCACCGTGCGTACGCCCGAGCGTGAGGGCAAGTTTCAATGGGTCGGCCCCATAGTGGTTGGCACCACCAGCTTCTACTCGCTGAAATCCCGCCACCTGAGCATCGACACCTTGCAGCAGGCCGCAACCAGCGGACCTCTGGCGCTGCCCAAGCAGTGGTACACCTTTGAGACTCTGAGTGCCAAGGGGTTCACCAATCTCTACGGCGTGCCCAGTTCGAAGCACATGATGACCTTGCTCAAGCATGGCCGGGTCAACCTGATCGCTACCGAGGACCTGACCCTGGCTGGCGAGCTCGCCGCCGTGGATCTCAAACCGCAGGATGTCACCGCGCATGCGCCGTTCATGCGCTCGGCCTACTACATCGCCTTCTCCCCGCAGACGTCGGTGGTGCGCGTGGTGCGCTGGCAGCGCGCGTTGCGGCAGATGCACGAGGACGGCAGCCTCGAGGCGATCCTCAGGCGCTGGATGCCGCATGCACCGATGCCGCCCATGGAACCGTAGCGGCTCGCATGGCGACTGGTTAACCTGAGCGCTGCAATCCACCGAGTCCGATCATGTCGCGTGCCAAAGTTACTCTCGATCTGCGCAGCCGCACCGCGTTGTTCGCTCACCTGGGGGCGATGGAGCGCGCCGGTGTGCCCATCGATCGAGCGCTGGCCAGTCTGAACCTCGGGGGCCGCCATGAGGCCGCCGTAAAGCGCTTGCGGCAGATGGTGGGCAACGGTCGCGACCTGGCGAGTTCCGGCCAGTTGAGTGGCGTATTCACGCCACTGGAAAGCAGCCTGGTACGCGCCGCGCAGGAAGCCGGCGCGTTGGCTCATATCTACGAGCAACTGGCGCAGCGTTACGAGGGACAGGCTCGCCATGCGGCTGAACTGGTGTCGCGCCTGCTGCTGCCGGCAGGCGTGCTGCTGCTGGCGCTGGCGGTCAAACCCTTGCCCGCTTTGGTCGCTGGAAACCTTAGCGTTGCGGGATACCTTGCTGCCGTACTGCTGCCGCTGTTCTGGCTGTCTGCGCCACTGTGGGTGGCTCGCGCGCTGTGGCGTCGCTGGCAGCAGCGAAGCACCGCTCAGCCTGGCGCTCTCGACGATCTGCTACTGGCCCTGCCAGTGCTCGGCGGCCTGCAGCGCCGCGCTGACCTGCGAAATTTCTGTGACAGTCTCGGGTTATTGCTGGAGGCCGGCATGCCGGTGCTCGATGCCTTGCCACGAGCCTGCAGCGCGGTGAGCAATGCGCGGCTAAGGCGGGATTTCGCCACTCTGGCGCCGCGAGTCGCTGCCGGGCAATCGCTGGTGCGTGCCTTCGATGGGCTGAGCTTTCCCGGCAAGGCCATGCTGATCGGCGTGCTCAATACCGGTGAAGCGACCGGACGGCCGGGCGAGGCACTGCTGCGTTTCGCCCGCCTGCAGGCGCAGCAGCTGGCTGCTAGCCAGCAGATGCTGGCGAGCTGGGCGCCTCGGCTGTTCTATCTGGCCGTCGCCATCTGGATGGCATACGGCCTGCTTACCGGCGGTGGGTTCTTCCCGGCGCTGCCCGCGGAGCTGGCTGGCCGATAAATTGCTGGTCATCCGCCACGGCGATTCGTTTGAAAGCTGGCAGCAAGTGCCTTGCGCTAGCATTCGTCACGTCTACGCCATTACTAAAAAGAGAAAAAAGCGATTCAACCGACTTTGGAATACGCCCCATGCCCATCCTGCAACGTGCATCCCACCATGAGCTGCGCAGCGCCTTTCGTGCCCTGCTGGCTTCCGACCGCTGCTACCACACGGCTTCGGTCTTCGATCCCATGTCCGCCCGCATTGCCGCCGATCTCGACTTCGAAGTCGGCATCCTTGGCGGCTCCGTCGCCTCCCTACAGGTACTCGGCGCGCCGGACTTCGCCCTCATCACCCTCAGCGAATTCGTCGAGCAGGCCGCGCGCATCGGCCGCGTCGCGCGCCTGCCGGTGATCGCCGATGCCGACCATGGCTACGGCAATGCGCTCAACGTGATGCGCACCGTGGTCGAACTGGAACGCGCCGGCGTTGCCGCGCTGACCATCGAAGACACCCTGCTGCCGGCCCAGTTCGGTCGCAAGTCCACCGACCTGATCTCCATCGAGGAGGGTGTCGGCAAGATCCTCGCCGCGCTGGAAGCACGCGTCGATCCTGACCTGGCCGTCATCGCCCGTACCCATGCCGGCGTGCTGGAAGTCGATGAAGTGATCCGCCGTACCCGCGCCTATGAGGCGGCCGGCGCAGATGGCATCTGCCTGGTCGGAGTCAGGGATTTCGCCCACCTGGAGCAGATCGCGGCAGGTCTCAAGGTGCCGCTGATGCTGGTCACCTACGGCAACCCCGAGCTGCGTGACAACCAGCGCCTGGCGCGCCTGGGCGTGCGCATCGTGGTCAACGGCCACGCCGCCTACTTCGCCGCGATCAAGGCCACCTACGACTGCCTGCGCGAACAGCGCGGCGCGCAGCCGTGCGACCTCAACGCAACCGAGCTGACCCACAAGTACACCATGCCCGAGGATTACATCCTCTGGGCCAAGGAGTTCATGGAAGTCCGCGAGTAGCGACGGGCAGCACTTGCACTTCGCATTTACCGGGCGCATATCTGTCGGGTGAATGCGAGGAGGTCGAGCATGGCAGGCGGTTGGGCAAGCGACGACGCAGTTCAGGAACAGATCGACAGCAGCATCGAGGACGCCGTCGCGCGTGCTCGCCGGCAACTGCCGAAAGGCGAGAGTCTGCGGCATTGCGAAGAATGCGATGCCGTCATCCCCGAGGCCCGGCGCCAGGCCATTCCCGGCGTGCGCCTGTGCGTCAAGTGCCAGGCCGAGCACGACCGGGAAAACGCCGTCTATAGCGGTTATAACCGCCGGGGCAGCAAGGACAGCCAGTTGCGTTGAAACCTCAGAACAGCGCGCCGATATAGACCGCTCCGCCGATCCCGGCTTGCACGCCGAGATTGGCTCCTGCCATCAGCAGCGCGCCATTCGCGGACTGCATCAGTTTGCGGGTCAGTATCGGCGAGATGGTGAGGTTGGTTGCTGGAGTTGCATTCGACAGCATGACCGCCGCCAGCAGCTTCGGGTCCAGGCCGAACAGCATGGCCGTTGCGGATACACCGAGCGCAACACCTCCGCCCGCTTCCACGTACATGCAGGGGCCGACTATATGGTCGCGGGTGAGGTCGCCAGCCACCAGGTCGTCGGCGACGAAGATCGCGCCGTCGCTGGGGAAGGCTTCCGCTGCCCCGGCGCCGCCGACGCTCTTACCCTTGATCTTGATGTCCACTTTGCCGAAGCGTGGCAGTTTGGCTCCTAAGCCAATGCCCGCACCGATGCCGCTGTAGTTCAGTTTGAGATTCTCGCCGGTTGGCGAGCGTAGGGTTATCGAGCCGCCGCTACCGGCCACGAAGGCTACGGTCAAGCCGCCACCACTGGCAGTGACATAGTCCCAGCGGCTGGGGTTGACGGGCAGAGGGATGGTCATCATCGACATTATCGCTTCCTTGTGATGTTGCTCAGACGCTTTCGTGAGGCGTGCGTCTGGCGAGGGTCAGCAGCCCGCTGACCATGAAGACGGAACCCAGCAGCCCAAGAAGGGCCGAGGTTCCCCAAAGAGCGCCGAAGTCATCGATCACAGCAGAGGTGGCCGGCGCCTCGGGCCGATAGTAGACCTTTACCTGCATGCCAACCTGATAGCCATAAATCCAGCCGCCCTGGGGGTAGGAAATACGGGCGCCGCTGTCATCGGTAAAGGCTATCTCGGGATGGGAGCCGCCTGCGTTGAGAGCGACGACATTACCTTCGGCCTGAAGGGCGGAATCTAGAAAGTCCAGGCGGGACGAGGTGTGCACGACCATCGCCGCAATCATTGCCAGGCCCGTCAAGGCGAAGAGACCGCCCTTGAGCAGGCGAGATGGAGTAGTAGGCATCCTGTGGTATTCCTGATCTTCCATGAAATTGCCAGAGAATTCTGGGCTGGACGTTAGGACAGGTGTTCGTCTTCGAGATTCCCTGCCACTGCAACACAGCTTGAAACAGAAGGTATTCGCTGATGCCGGTCTGCATTTCGGCATGCGACCAAGCGTGATCATAAGGGTTCGTGGCGATGCATCGCGTGGTGGGGTTCACAAGGACAGCCAGTTGCGTTGAGCAAGCGGTACGGCACCTATACGCGTCCTGATGGTCTAGTGCTACTACAACCGTGACTCAGGAAGAGGTGCCTGCATGACGATTTTCGAAGCCTTACGCATCAGCCACGACATCCAGCGCGAACTGGCGCAGAAATTGATCGCCACCCAGGGCGACAGCGCCGAGCGCCACGCCCTGTTCTCCCAGCTCAAGCACGAACTGGCCGTGCATTCAGTGGCCGAGGAGCGCCATTTCTATATCCCCCTGATGCAGCAGGATGCGGGCGTCGATCTGTCGCGCCATGCGATTGCCGAGCATCACGAGATGGATGAAATGGTCGAGGGCCTGGAGGAAACCGACCCCAGCAGCCCCAGCTGGCTGGCGCAAGCCAAGGCGCTGGCGGAAAAGGTCGAGCATCACCTCAAGGAAGAAGAACACACCTTCTTCCAGATGGCCGGCAAACTGCTTCGCGACAAGGAGAAACAACAGCTGGCGGGTGATTATCTCAATGCCTATGACGAGATGAAGCAGGCGTCCTGATGTTTTAGCTAGTCTGTATTGCAATGGCGGGTTGCACCCGCCCTACCCATGATCCGTAGGGCGGGTGAAACCCGCCATCGACCATCTGCAACAAGGACGTTGCCATGCCTGACTACCGCCGCGCCGCCGTTCCTGGCGGCACCTATTTTTTCACGCTGGTCAGCGAGCGGCGCCAGCCAATTCTCACCCGCCCCGATATTCGCCAGGCCCTGCGCGAGGCAATCGAGACGGTGCGCCTGAGCCAGCCCTTCGCAATCGACGCCTGGGTACTGTTGCCCGATCACCTGCATGCCATCTGGCGCTTGCCACCCGATGATGCGGACTTTTCCAATCGATGGCGCCTGATCAAGCGACACGTTACTCATGCCTGTCGCGACTACAACCGTATCGACCTGATGAGCGAGCGACGCTATGCAAGGGGTCAAGGCACGCTTTGGCAGCAACGCTTTTGGGAACATTTGATCCGTGACGAGGACGACTATGCCCGGCACTTCGACTACCTGCACGGCAACCCGCTCAAGCATGGGCTGGTGACGCGTGTGCGGGATTGGCCCTGGTCGTCGTTTCACCGTTGGGTGAAACAGGGCGTTTATCCCGTCGATTGGGACGGGGATTCGAACCTTGATGACCTGGGTGTTGGCAAGTAAGTTGGCGGGTTGCACCCGCCCTACAGGTTTGCGCACGCGGGGCAATCGCCTATCCCGTAGGGCGGGCGAAACCCGCCAGGGATGTCAGAACAGAAAATAACGCTGCGCCATCGGCAGCACCTCGGCCGGTTCGCACCAGAGCAACTGGCCGTCGGCCCTGACCTGATAGTTCTGCGGATCGACCTCGATGTGCGGCAGGTAGCCGTTGTGGATCAGGTCGGTCTTCTGCACCTCGCGGCAGCCCTTCACCACGCCAATCTGCTTCTGCAAGCCGAGCTGCTGCGGCACGCCGGCGTCGAACGCCGCCTGGCTGATGAAGGTGATGCTGGTGGCATGGCGGCTGCCGGCGTAGCTGGCGAACATCGGCCGGTAATGCACCGGCTGCGGTGTCGGGATCGAGGCGTTGGCGTCGCCCATCAGACTGGCGGCAATCGCCCCACCCTTGAGAATCAGCGTCGGCTTCACGCCGAAGAAAGCCGGGCGCCAGAGCACCAGATCCGCCCACTTGCCCACTTCGATCGAGCCCACCTCGTGGCTGATGCCGTGGGTGATCGCCGGGTTGATGGTGTACTTGGCGATATAGCGCTTGGCGCGGAAGTTGTCGTTGCCGGGGGCGTCCTCGGGCAGGGCGCCGCGCTGTTTCTTCATCTTGTCGGCGGTCTGCCAGGTACGGGTGATCACCTCGCCGACGCGGCCCATGGCCTGGCTGTCGGAGCTGATCATGGAAAAGGCACCGAGGTCGTGGAGGATGTCCTCGGCGGCAATGGTTTCCCGGCGGATGCGGCTCTCGGCGAAGGCCACATCCTCGGCGATGCTCGGGTCGAGGTGGTGGCAGACCATGAGCATGTCCAGGTGCTCGTCGATGGTATTGCGGGTGAAGGGCCGGGTCGGGTTGGTCGAGGACGGCAGCACGTTGGGGAAGCCGCAGGCCTTGATGATGTCCGGCGCGTGACCGCCGCCAGCGCCTTCGGTGTGATAGGTGTGGATGGTGCGGCCCTTGAACGCGTCGAGGGTGGTTTCGACGAAGCCGGACTCGTTCAGCGTGTCGGTGTGGATCGCCACCTGCACATCGTACTGGTCGGCCACGCTCAGGCAGTTGTCGATGGCCGCCGGCGTGGTACCCCAGTCCTCGTGCAGCTTCAGGCCAATGGCGCCGGCCTTGACCTGCTCGATCAAGGGCTCCGGCAGCGAGGCGTTGCCCTTGCCGGTGAAACCGAGGTTCATCGGGAAGGCGTCGGCAGCCTGCAGCATGCGCGCCATGTGCCATGGCCCGGAGGTGCAGGTGGTGGCGTTCGTGCCGGTGGCCGGGCCCGTGCCGCCACCGATCATGGTGGTGACGCCACTCATCAGCGCCTCTTCGATCTGCTGCGGGCAGATGAAGTGGATATGGGTGTCGATGCCGCCGGCGGTGAGGATCATGCCTTCACCGGCGATCACCTCGGTGCCGGCACCGATGGCGATGGTCACGTCGGGCTGGATATCCGGGTTGCCGGCCTTGCCGATGGCAGCGATGCGCCCGTCCTTGAGGCCGACGTCGGCCTTGACGATGCCCCAGTGGTCGATGATCAGCGCGTTGGTGATCAGCGTGTCGACCACATCGGCGGCGCACAGCTGGCCCTGGCCCATGCCGTCGCGGATTACCTTGCCGCCGCCGAACTTCACTTCTTCGCCGTAGGTGGTGAAGTCCTTCTCCACTTCGATCCACAGGTCGGTATCGGCCAGGCGCACCTTGTCGCCGACGGTGGGGCCGAACATGTCGGCATAGGCTTGTCTGCTGATTTTCATATTCGCTTCCCTTGTGGCGCGAAGGCTGGCGCGTCTTTTCTGTCTGTCAGGGGATTTAGGAGCTGTGGTTCTTCTTGTAGGAGCGGCTTTAGCTGCGAAGCCGTTATCGCGGCTGAAGCCGCTCCTACAAGGGGCAACTCAATCCAGGTCGCCCATCACCCGGCCGGCGAAGCCGAACACCCGGCGCGCACCGGCCAGATCGACCAGCTCGACCTCACGGCTCTGCCCGGGCTCGAAACGCACCGCGGTGCCGGCTGGGATATTCAGGCGCATGCCTCGCGTGGATGCTCGATCGAAGATCAGCGCATCGTTGGTCTCGAAGAAGTGGTAGTGCGAGCCGACCTGTATCGGCCGGTCGCCGCTGTTGGCCACGGACAGGGTCAGGGTGCGGCGGCCGGCATTGAGCTCGATCTCGCCATCGGCAATCTGGTATTCGCCGGGAATCATGGGCTGCTCACTCCAGAATCAGTTGCATAAAGGTCAGATCCAGCCAGCGGCCGAACTTGCGGCCGACCTGGGGCATCTGTCCGGTGGTGACGAAGCCGAGGCGCTGGTGCAGGCGAATCGAGGCGGCATTTTTTGACTCGATCGCGGCGACCATGACGTGCAGGTTGGCGGCGCGAGCGCGCTCGATCAGCGCCTGCACCAGCGCCGGGCCCAGGCCCTGGCCGCGCTGGTCGGCGCGTACGTAGACCGAATGCTCGACGGTGTGGCGAAAGCCTTCGATGCTGCGCCAGGTGCCGTAGCTGGAATAGCCGATCACCTCGCCGCTGGTATCGCGCGCGACCAGTACGGGAAAGCCGGCCGCCGTGCGTTCGGCCAGCCAGGCACGGCGGTTGGCCAGATCAACCAGGGTCTCGTTCCAGATCGCCGTGGTGTGCTGCACGGCGTCGTTGTAGATGGCCAGGATGCCGGGCAGATCGGCTTCGCCGGCATTCACTATCGAATAACTCATGAATCACGCAATCGGCTGGTGTACGGTCACCAGCTTGGTGCCGTCGGGGAAGGTGGCTTCGATCTGGATCTCCGGGATCATCTCCGGCACGCCCTCCATCACCTGCTCGCGGGCCAGCAGGGTGGTGCCGAAGTGCATCAGCTCGGCCACGGTCTGGCCGTCGCGCGCGCCTTCGAGCAGGGCTGCGGAGATATAGGCCATGGCCTCCGGGTAGTTGAGCTTGACCCCGCGGGCCAGGCGGCGCTCGGCCACCAGGCCGGCGGTGAAGATCAGCAGCTTGTCTTTCTCGCGTGGACTCAGATCCATTGTTCGCTCCAGTTCATGGGGTGGCTGCAGGCAGCCTCCGCCTCAGGTATTCCAGATTCGGGGTGGAACCGCTTCACGCCCCAGCAGCGCCGGACGTAGCAGGCGCCAGAGTTCGATCAACCAGGCACGCGCCTTGAGCGCTTCACTGGCCAGGCAGCGGGCGACCAGCAGGCCCGCGAGCTGGCTGAGGTCGCCGCGCACGCCGTCGATCTTCATTTCGCGGCAGCGCTCCAGCAGTTCGTTGTCCGCCTCGCCGCTGACCAGCAGGGTGGCGAATACCGGCTGGCCGTTCAGGCCGATGGGCGAGTCGAGCAGGCCGTCGCCACCGCTCACGCGCTGGCGCTCGTGCCACAGCAACCTGCCATCCCGGCGAACATCCAGTGCGGCCTGAAAGTGGCCGCAGGCAAAGCGCTCGTCGGCGGCGGGGCGGCCGAGGGCAACGATGTCCCAGTAGAACAGGCGAGCGTCGCCGTGCAGCTCGATCTGCGTGTGCAGTTCGGCCTGGGCGCCGGCATAGACGATGGTTTCCTGCGGTAGCCATTCCAGGGTGGCGCCGGCCTCGACGCGCAGGCGCAGATCCTGGCGGGCCGCGCCAGCGGCGCGGTACCACTTGGCTGCGCCGGGGCTGGTGAGCTGCACCCAGGTGCGTTCGCCGGCATGGGCCGAGATGTCCAGGCGGTCGCCACCGGCGATGCCGCCGGGCGGGTGGACGATGATGTGCTGGCACACCTCCGGCCCCTCGGCGTGGAGGTGTTTCTGCACCCGGAGAGGGCCAAGATGACGCCTGCGCACCGGCGTGGTGCGTTCGCCGTGGCGCGCGTAAGCCAGCTCCAGCTCGGCGGGCCAGCTGGGCGTGAACAGGGCGGCAGGCAGATTCATGGCAGGGCAGGTTCCATGCAATAGTTGACCGAGTGGGCAAGCAATAGGCGTGCCTCGAACCAATTCGGTGCGTGTGAGCTGGCAACACCTGTGATGCACCCGTGGTCGGGAGGTTGCTACCTCTGAGTCGTCGCGGCTAAAGCCCCTCCCACAGGCGGGCGCAGGTCAGATCGCCACCAACCCGCGTACGCCTTCGGCTTCCATGTTCTCACCACGGCCCTGCTGGACGATCTCGCCGCGGCTCATCACCAGATACTGGTCGGCCAGTTCGGCGGCGAAGTCGTAGAACTGCTCCACCAGCAGGATGGCCATGTCGCCACGGGCGGCGAGTTTCTTGATCACTGCGCCGATCTCCTTGATCACCGAGGGCTGGATGCCTTCGGTGGGCTCGTCGAGGATCAACAGGCGTGGCTGGCTGGCCAGGGCGCGGCCGATGGCCAGCTGTTGCTGCTGGCCGCCGGACAGATCGCCGCCGCGGCGATGCTTCATCTCGCGCAGCACCGGGAAGAGTTCGTAGATGAACGCCGGCACTTCCTTGGCCTGGCTGCCGGGAAAGCGTGACAGGCCCATCAGCAGGTTCTCTTCCACCGTCAGGCGGCCGAAGATCTCACGCCCCTGGGGCACGTAGGCGATGCCGGCCTGCACGCGCTGGTGCGGCTTGTAGGCGGTGATGGCCTTGCCCTCCCATTGCACATGGCCAGCCTTGGCCGGGATCAGGCCCATCAGGCACTTGAGCAGGGTGGTCTTGCCCACGCCGTTGCGGCCGAGCAGGCAGGTGACCTCGCCGACCTTCACGTCGAACGACAGGCCACGGAGGATGTGGCTGCCGCCGTAATACTGATGCAGTTTTTCGACTTGGAGCATGATTCAAATCCTGTTTTTGGGGCTGCAGGCCACAGGCTTCAGGCTGCAGGCAAAAGCGCTCTTAGCCTGAAGCCTGAAGCCTGAAGCCTGCAGCCGTGGGGCGTTAGCGCCCCAGATAAACCTCGATCACCCGCTCATCGTTCTGTACCTGCTCCAGCGAGCCTTCGGCCAGCACGCTGCCCTGGTGCAGCACGGTGACGTGGTCGGCGATGGAGCCGACGAAGCCCATATCGTGCTCGACCACCATCAGCGAGTGCTTGCGTGCCAGGGACTTGAACAGCTCAGCGGTGAACTCGGTTTCGGCGTCGGTCATGCCGGCCACCGGCTCGTCGAGCAGCAGCAGGTGCGGCTCCTGCACCAGCAGCATGCCGATTTCGAGGAACTGCTTCTGGCCGTGGGAGAGCAGGCCGGCCGGGCGATGGCGCGAGGCTTCCAGGCGGATGGTGCTCAGTACTTCCTCGATACGATCCTTCTGCTCGCCGTTGAGCCTGGCGCGCAGGCTGGCCCACACCGACTTGTTGGTCTTCTGCGCCAGCTCCAGGTTCTCGAACACCGTCAGCGCCTCGAATACCGTGGGCTTCTGGAACTTGCGACCGATACCGGCCTGGGCAATTTCCACCTCGCTCATGGCGGTCAGGTCGTACTGCTCGCCGAAGTAGGCCACGCCGTTGTCCGGGCGGGTCTTGCCGGTGATCACGTCCATCATGGTGGTCTTGCCGGCGCCGTTGGGGCCGATGATGCAGCGCAGTTCGCCGACGCCGATGTACAGGGTCAGATTGGTCAGCGCGCGAAATCCGTCGAAGCTGACGTTGATGTCTTCCAGGGTGAGGATGGTGCCGTGGCGGACGTTGACGCCCTTGCCGACGTTCTTGCCGGTGTCCAGTGCCAGGCCGTTGGGGTCGAGGGCGGCTTCGAGCATGGTCTCGGGCAGGGGAGTGGCTCTCATTGATCCTTCTCCTTCTTCAGCAGGCCAATCACGCCCTTGGGTAGAAAGAGGGTGACGACGATAAACAGCGCGCCCAGGGCGAACAGCCAGTATTCGGGGAAGGCCACGGTGAACCAGCTCTTCATGCCGTTGACGATACCGGCGCCGAGCAGCGGGCCGATCAGCGTGCCGCGACCACCGAGGGCGACCCACACGGCGGCTTCGATGGACTGGGTCGGGGCCATCTCGCTGGGGTTGATGATGCCCACCTGGGGCACGTACAGCGCGCCGGCCAGGCCGCACAGCACAGCGGATAGCACCCAGATAAACAGCTTGTAGCCGCGCGGATCGTAGCCGCAGAACATCAGGCGGTTCTCGGCGTCACGCAGGGCGGTCAGCACGCGGCCGAACTTGCTGCGCGCCAGGCGAAAGCCCAGGTACAGGCTGCCTAGCAGCAGCACCACGGTGGCGAAGAACAGCGCGGCGCGGGTGCCCTGCGCGGTGATGTCGAAGCCGAGGATGCGGGTGAAGCCGGTAAAGCCGTTGTTGCCGCCGAAGCCGGTTTCGTTGCGGAAGAACAAGAGCATGCCGGCGAAGGTCAGCGCCTGGGTCATGATCGAGAAGTACACGCCCTTGATCCGCGAGCGGAAGGCGAAGAAACCGAACACCAGGGCCAGCAAGCCGGGCGCCAGTACCACCAGGCACAGCGCCCAGAGAAAACTCGAGGTGCCGTACCAGTACCAGGGCAGCTCGCTCCAGGCCAGGAAGCTCATGAAGGCCGGCAGCCCGTCGCCCGCCGACTGGCGCATTAGGTACATGCCCATGGCATAACCGCCGAGGGCGAAGAACAGGCCATGGCCCAGCGACAGCATGCCGGCGTAGCCCCAGACCAGATCCAGCGCCAGGGCGACGATGGCGTAGCAGAGGATCTTGCCCACCAGCGTCAGGGCGTAGGCCGAGAGGTGCAGGGCATGGTCGGCCGGCAACAGGTGCAGCAGCGGCATTGCGATCAGCACGGCCAGCACCAGCAGGCCGATGGCGATGGAAATCTGCGGGCCGAGTTTGGCGCTGGCGCGGGCCAGTAGCGTTTGATTGAGTGGCATGGTCATCAGTCGATCACCCGTCCTTTGAGAGCGAAGAGGCCTTGCGGGCGTTTCTGGATGAACAGAATGATCAGCGCGAGGATGAGAATCTTGCCGAGCACCGCACCTATCTGCGGCTCTAGGAACTTGTTCACCACGCCCAGGCCGAAGGCCGCCAGCACGCTACCGGCCAACTGGCCGACACCGCCGAGCACCACTACCAGGAAGGAGTCGATGATGTAGCTCTGGCCCAGGTCCGGGCCGACGTTGCCGATCTGGCTGAGGGCCACGCCGCCGAGGCCGGCGATGCCCGAGCCGAGGCCGAAGGCCATCATGTCCACGCGCCCGGTGGGTACGCCACAGCAGGCGGCCATGTTGCGGTTCTGCGTCACCGCACGCACGTTCAGGCCGAGGCGCGTCTTGTTCAGCAGCAGCCAGGTCAGGGCCACCACGAACAGGGCGAAGCCGATGATGACGATGCGGTTGTACGGCAGCACCAGGTTGGGCAGCACCTGCACGCCGCCGGACAGCCAGGCCGGGTTGGCCACCTCGACGTTCTGCGCGCCGAAGGTGACGCGAACCAGTTGGATGAGGATCAGGCTGATGCCCCAGGTGGCCAGCAGGGTTTCCAGCGGGCGGCCGTAGAGATGACGGATCACCGTGCGCTCCAGCGCCATGCCGATGCAGGCGGTGACCAGAAAGGCCACGGGCAACGCGGCCAGCGGGTAGAGCGTGAGGTATTCCGGGGCCAGGCGCTGGAAGCTCAGCTGCACCACGTAGGTGGTGTAGGCGCCGAGCATCAGCATCTCGCCATGGGCCATATTGATCACCCCGAGTAGCCCGAAGGTGATGGCCAGACCCAGGGCGGCCAGCAGCAGGATCGAGCCGAGCGACAGGCCGCTGAAGGCCTGGCCGAGCAGCTCGCCGATCAGCAGTTTGTTCTTCACCTGAGCCAGGCTTTTCTCGGCGGCGGCGCGTACTTCGGCATCGCTTTCATCGCCATCGA
This sequence comes from Pseudomonas sp. KB-10, assembly GCF_018221585.1. Classification (NCBI taxonomy): domain Bacteria; kingdom Pseudomonadati; phylum Pseudomonadota; class Gammaproteobacteria; order Pseudomonadales; family Pseudomonadaceae; genus Pseudomonas; species Pseudomonas sp. KB-10. Next base: position 55,848 of record NZ_QYYB01000001.1, on the reverse strand, counting down.
GTAGGCCTTGCAGGCGCGTGCGGGCCAGCGGGTCTCCGGTCCTGCCCAGGCGCTCCACGGCCGCCAGGCGCACGGCCGGGTCGCTGGCCTCCAGCTGCAGGTTGGCCAGGGCCAGGGTGAGGGCATCGCGTACGTTCTCATCGGCCTCCATGCTCAGGCGACTTTCCAGCAACGGCAGCAGTGCCGGCGGTGTATTGCGCTGCAGTTGCTTGGCCGCGCCGAGGCGCACGGCTGCATCCTTGTCGAGCAACTGATGACTGGCGACGGCGAAGCCGATCAGGCCGCGCAGGCGGTTGTTCAGACGCAGTTTGCGCGGCGTGCCGTTGGCCTCGGCTGCGCCATCGGCGGCCTGCCAGGTGCCGCTCTGTTCGATGAAGGCGCGCTTGTCGGCATCGCTACCGACGCGGCCCTGCTGCAGGGCCTGCAGCAGTGGCAGGCGTTCGGCATTGGGCGCGGCGGCCCAGTCCTGCAGCAGCTTGGCCTGCTTGCCGGCGTTGGCGGTGACGAAATCGTCGGCCTCGCCAGCCTGCGCCGCCAGTGGCAGACACAGCAGCAGGCTCAGGAGAATTCGCGTAAGGGCAGTGGGCATATGGGTGTCCTTGGCGTAGCCCGGATGAAGTCCGGGGCGAGCTTCCCGGATTGCATCCGGGCTACGGCGACCCTCTCCCCCGCCCCTCTCCCGCAAGCGGGAGAGGGGAGACAAGCGGCACTGCAAGCCATTGACGAACTGTGGTTGCCGCAAGCGGGAGAGGGCTTTTGCCTTAGTTCGACTTCACCGGGGTGTCGGCTTTCTTGTCGTTGCCTTCGATGAACGGGCTCCACGGCTGGGCGCGGATCGGGCCTTCGGTTTCCCAGACCACTTCGAGCTGACCGTCTTCCTGGATTTCGCCGATCATCACCGGCTTGTGCAGATGGTGGTTCTTCTCGTCCATCTTCAGGGTGAAGCCGCTCGGCGCGGCGAACTCCTGGCCGGCCATGGCTTCACGCACCTTGTCGACGTCCGTGGTGCCGGCTTTCTCGACGGCCTGCGCCCACATGTGGATGCCCACGTAGGTGGCTTCCATCGGATCGTTGGTCACCACGGTGTCGGCGTTCGGCAGCTTCTTGGCCTTGGCGTAGGCTTTCCAGTCGGCGACGAACTTCTCGTTGACCGGGTTCTCCACCGACTGGAAGTAGTTCCAGGCTGCCAGGTGGCCGACCAGCGGCTTGGTGTCGATGCCGCGCAGTTCCTCTTCACCCACGGAGAAGGCCACCACCGGCACTTCGGTGGCTTCCTGGCCCTGGTTGGCCAGTTCCTTGTAGAACGGCACGTTGGAGTCGCCGTTGACGGTGGAGACCACGGCGGTCTTGCCGCCGGCGGCGAACTTCTTGATGTTGGCGACGATGGTCTGATAGTCGCTGTGGCCGAAGGGGGTGTAGACCTCTTCGATGTCCTTGTCGGCGATGCCCTTGCTGTGCAGGAAGGCGCGCAGGATCTTGTTGGTGGTGCGCGGGTAGACGTAGTCGGTGCCGAGCAGGAAGAAGCGCTTGGCGCCGCCGCCGTCTTCGCTGAGCAGATATTCCACCGCCGGAATGGCCTGTTGGTTCGGCGCTGCGCCGGTGTAGAAGACGTTCGGCGACATCTCTTCGCCTTCGTACTGCACCGGGTAGAACAGCAGGCCGTTGAGCTCCTCGTAGACCGGCAGCACGGATTTGCGCGATACCGAGGTCCAGCAGCCGAAGGTCACCGCGACCTTGTCCTGGGTCAGCAGCTGGCGGCCTTTTTCTGCGAACAGCGGCCAGTTGGAGGCCGGGTCGACCACTACCGGCTCCAGCTGCTTGCCGAGCACGCCGCCCTTGGCATTGATCTCTTCGATGGTCATCAACGCCATGTCTTTGAGCGAGGTTTCGGAAATGGCCATGGTGCCGGACAGCGAGTGCAGGATGCCGACCTTGATGGTCTCGGCGGCCTGGATGGACCAGCTCAGGCCCATGGCGGCGATGGAAGCGGAAAGGGTAAAGGCCTTGATCAGGCTGCGACGTTGCATGGTGCGATCTCCATTCACAAGCGTGAGTAAGTGGACAGCGTTGTTATTGGTCATGCGTGAAGGTCATGGCCCGCTTGTCCGGGCATCTGCGCTAGGCGCCGGCGAGCGCCGTACAGCCCGGGCAAGGTGATCGATGCACCTGTGCCTTGCTGACCTCTATAGGGCTCTTGAGCAATTGCTGTGCCTCTTCTGCACAACGGCTCAGGATCGCCCCCGAGAACCCACCCGTGCGTGGCGTGGCTTCAACTTGGCGCGCAGCGTCCGAGCGCTGTCCAGCCGCCCTGGAATGCGGATCTTCTCGTTGATCTCAGCAGCAAAACGGGCCATCTCGCGATTGCTCGTGGCGGTAGCAATTGATGGCGCAGTTCTTCGTCCAGGCGCGACTGACGTGCACTGATTGCAGGTGCCGCACCATGCGGGTGCGCTTCAGCAGGAATAGTGCAAGCGCATGTTCGACGGTGGAGCGCAGCGCTCGACTGAGCCTCGGATGTGAGATGAGAGCGTCGCGAAAAGCGCAGCGGCTACCAGAGAAAATCCAGAAAACGCGGCGCCGGGTCTGGGGAATGTGATCAGGCGGCTGTTGCCGGCAGGACGAGTGGCAGGTGGTTATCTCAAGGGCGCGATGATCGGCAGAGCTTAGGGCACGAGGTAGTTCTTCACCCCGGTGAAGATGATCTGCGCCGCCAGAGCGCAGACGAACAGGCCCATCAGGCGGCTGACGATCTGCAGGCCCTGCTCGCCAAGCAGGCGCTCGAACTGGTTGGAAAGGTACAGCACCACACCGACGGTGAGGCTGGCGAGAAAGATCGCCGCCACGGCCACCAGCTTGTCGTCCCAGTGCGGCTGGCTGGCCCCCATCAGCAGCAGGGCACCGATGGTGCCGGGACCGACGGTCAGCGGAATGGTCAGCGGTACGATGGTCACGTCCTGCTGCACGTTGTCGCTCTGCACCGCCGGCTTGCCCTGGGCCATGCCGAGGGCGGAGATGAACAGCACGCTGCCTGCGCCAATACGGAAGGCGTCTATGGTGATGCCGAACAGGGTGAAGATGTGTTTGCCGAACAGGTACAGCAGCACGCTGGCAATCAGAGTGGCCAGGGCCACCTTCCAGGCCAGGCGCTTGCGCTCCTTCAGGGTGTAACCGCGGCTGAGGCCAATAAAGCAGGAGAGGACGAAGAAGGGGCTGTAGAGCACCAGCATCTTCAGGTACAGGCTGAACAACTCGGACATGTGAGACTCGTTTGCTGGGGCGAGAGTAGGGCGGGTACAACCTGCCATCGATAGCCTGGCGGGTGTCGTCCGCCCGACGACATTACGACACCTCGCGCTGGCGACGCAGTTCGCGTTCGGCGATCCAGTGCTCGATCAGCTCACGCAGCTGCGACAGCTCCACCGGCTTGGACATATGGCCGTCCATGCCCACGGCCCGCGCGCGTTCCTTGTGTTCGCTCAATATGTGTGCGGTCAGTGCCACCACCGGCGTACGCGGGCGCTTCTCGCTCTGCTCCCAGGCGCGCAGCTGTTCGGTGGCGGAGAAGCCGTCGAGCACCGGCATTTCGCAGTCCATCAGCACCAGGTCGTAGGGCTGCGCCTTCATTGCGCTGAGGGCTTCCTCGCCGTTGCTGGCGGTGTCCGGCTTGAGATTGAGCTTGCCGAGCATGCCGCGGATCACCTTGGTGGAGATGCTGTTGTCTTCGGCGACCAGAATACGGAAGTCGGCCGGCACGTTCAGCGGCGTGCTCACTGGCGTCGGCGCGGCCTGCGCGGGGCTGTCGTTGGGGCGCTGGGCCAGCTCGTCAGCCAGGGTCGTCTTGAGCGTGTAGCCGGCCACCGGCTTGGCCAGGATGCGCTTGATCCCCGCGTTACGCGCGATCACCTTGCTCGGCGCGTTGCTGATGCCGGTGAGCATGATGACCAGAATGTCGTGGTTGAGGCTGGGGTCTTCCTTGATCTTGGCCGCCAGCTGCATGCCGGTCATGCCGGGCATGTCCTGGTCGAGCAGCACCGCGTCGAAGTATTCGCGCATGTGCGCCTTGGTGCGCAGCAGCGCCAGTGCTTCCTTGCCGGAGGGCACGGCGCTGACCTGCATGCCCCAGGCGTTGCATTGCTGCATCAGCACTTTGCGGCAGGTGTCGTTGTCGTCCACCACCAGCAGGCGTGCGCCCTGTAGCGGACTGTCCAGATCGGTTTCCGGTTGTTCCAGGCGGGCGGCGTCCAGCGGCAGGGTCAGCCACAGGGTGGTGCCCTGGTTACCGCTGCCCTGGATGCCGAACTCGCCGCCCATCAGGCGCACCAGCTGACGTGCGATGATCAGGCCAAGGCGCCCGCCCAGCTGTGTGGCAGCGAGGAAGTCGCGGCTCTGCAGTTCGGCATTGAGCAGGGCGTCGCGCTCTTCCGGCTGCAGCGGTCGGCCGCTGTCCTGCACCGCAACGCGCAGGCGGTACTGGCCATCGCTGCTGTCGAGTGCCGCGACCAGCAGGATTTCGCCTTCGTCGGTTTGCTTGAAGGCGTTGTCCAGCAGGCTCAGCAGTGCCTGGCGCAGGCGCGTCGGATCGCCACTGATCACGCGCGGCACCTGCGGCTGGATGAAGCTGATCAGTTCCACCTTCTGCTGTTCGGCCTTGGCGCGGAAGATGTCCAGGCAGTCCTCGATCAGCGCGCCGAGATCGAACTGCACGTCGTCCAGCTCGATCTGCCCGGATTCCAGCTTGGAAATGTCGAGGATTTCGTTGATCAGGGTAAGCAGCTCGTTGCCCGAGCTGTGGATGGTCTGTACGTAGTCACGCTGCTTGGCCGACAGCGGCGTGCCCAGCAGCAGCTCGGTCATGCCCAGCACGCCGTTCATCGGGGTGCGGATTTCGTGGCTGATCTTGGCCAGGAATTCGGCCTTGGCGCGCAGCTCGGCGCTGCTGGCCGCAAGGGCAGTGCTCGCTTGCAGGGTGTCATGCTGGATCTGCCGCTGGCGTTCGGTCAGCGACACGCTGAGGATCAGGCCGGCCAGCGTGGCGACGCTGAACACACCGAGCACCAGCCAGCCCGGATTGAGCTGATCGAAACCGAGCAGTACCGGCACGAAGAAGCCGAAGCCCAGGTTGAAAACCACCATGCCCACGGTGATCAGGCGCGCCGGCTGATAGCCCGAGCGCCAGTGCAGGCTGCTCACCAGCAGCAGATTCAGCGAGCTGAGGACCACCAGCAGGTAGACCAGTGAGCTGTACCAGAACAAACCGGTAACGGTGATGCACAGAGCGTAGGCCAGGATCAGCAGCGCATTGCCCTGCAGCAGGCGGTTGAGCGGGCTGTGCTGCACCGGCGTGCCATGCATGAAGCTGAGGCCAAAGGCCAGGGCGCTGAACGCGGCGAACAGTGCGGAAAGGTCGGCAATCAATGACTGGTTGTAGCCCAGGCTGGGCAGCCACTGGGCAAAGATGCCGAGGTTGGCCGACGAGCACACCGCCAGGCCGATATTCACCCCGGCCAGCCACAGACCACTGGCACTGCGGCTGTATATGAAGCGGATGAGATTGTACAAGGTCAGCAGCAACAGGGCGCCGAATAGCATGCCGTAGAGGTAGGCGGGCTTTTCCAGGCTGACCAGCTCGGCCTGATCCATGACCTTGAACCAGGTCATCAGCGGATGGTTGGAGGTCAGGCGGACATAGGCGACGCGGGCCTGGCCGTCGTTGGGCAGGGGCATCAGGTAGAAACGCGATGGCAGCGGTCGCGAATTCAGCGGCATGGCTTCGCCGGTGTGCAGGTTCTGCTCCAGCTGGCCGTCTTTCAGCAGGTAGTAGTCGAGATACTGCACCCGTGGCGAGAAGATCCACAGCCAGGCTGGCTGCTGCTGTGGCGCCAGTTCGGCGCGCAGCCACACGGCGTGGTCACTGGGCGGGAAGGTGAAGGACTGTTTGCTCAGTGGCTTGAATTGCTGGCGCTGGGCGCGCACTTCTTCGAGGCCCAGGCGGGCGCTGGCGTCGACCAGATAGGACCAGCCGTGGGCGATTGTCGGGGCTGAGTTCGCACTGGCTGTCAGGGCAAGGCCGAGCAACAGCAAACTGGCGAGTAGTCCGATGGCAATCCTGAGCCGGCGCACGGGCAAATCCTTCTAAATGAGTGGCCGGATTATAGCCAAGCATTTGCTCGGGGGAATACGGTGCGGCGAGCCTTTTTACCACCTACCGCGCCGTATTCTTGAGCGCCTTCAGCCTTCGTCCTGCTCGCGGGCGATGGCGCGGTAGCCGATGTCGTTGCGATGGAACATGCCGTTCCAGCGAATCTTTTCGGCCAGGCGGTAGGCCTGCTGCTGGGCGTCGGCCACGTTGGCGCCGATGGCGGTCGCGCACAGCACGCGGCCACCGGCGGTGACGATCCGGCCATCCTTCAGTGCGGTGCCGGCGTGGAACACCTTGCCGTCGAGCTTGGCAGCCTCGTCCAGGCCTTCGATCACGTCGCCCTTGGCATAGTCGCCCGGGTAGCCGCCGGCGGCCAGCACCACACCCACGGTCGGACGCGGGTCCCAGGTCGCTTCGACCTTGTCCAGCGCCCTGGCCAGCGCGGCCTCGACCAGCAGCACCAGGGAGCTTTCCAGGCGGCACATGATCGGCTGGGTTTCCGGATCGCCGAAGCGGCAGTTGAACTCGATGACCTTCGGCGCGCCGGATTTGTCGATCATCAGGCCGGCGTAAAGGAAACCGGTGTAGACGTTGCCTTCGCTGGCCATGCCGCGCACGGTCGGGTAGATCACCTCGTCCATCACGCGCTTGTGCACCTCGGCGGTCACCACCGGTGCCGGCGAATAGGCGCCCATGCCGCCGGTGTTGGGGCCGGTGTCGGCGTCGCCAACGCGCTTGTGGTCCTGGCTGGTGGCCATCGGCAGCACGTTCTCGCCGTCGACCATGACGATGAAGCTGGCTTCTTCGCCATCGAGGAACTCCTCGATCACCACGCGCGAACCGGCTTCACCGAAGGCATTGCCGGCGAGCATGTCGCGCACGGCGTCTTCGGCTTCGGCCAGGGTCATGGCGACGATCACGCCCTTGCCCGCGGCCAGGCCATCGGCCTTGATCACGATGGGGGCACCTTTCTCGCGCAGGTAGGCCAATGCCGGCTCGATCTCGGTGAAGTTCTGGTAGTCGGCGGTGGGAATTTTGTGCCGGGCCAGGAAATCCTTGGTGAAGGCCTTGGAGCCTTCCAGCTGGGCGGCGGCGGCGGTGGGGCCGAAGATGTCCAGCTTGCGTGCGCGGAACAGGTCGACCACGCCTTTGACCAGCGGCGCTTCCGGGCCGACGATGGTCAGTTGTACGTTCTTCTCGGCGAAGTCGGCCAGCGCTTCGATGTTCAGCACGTCGATGGCCACGTTCTCGCACTTGGCTTCCACCGCGGTGCCGGCGTTACCGGGGGCGACGAAGACCTTCTCGACGCGTTTGTCCTGCGCCACTTTCCAGGCCAGGGCGTGTTCGCGACCGCCGCTGCCGATGATCAGTACGTTCATGGGGTTCTCCTGAGCGTAGCCCGGATGCAATCCGGGGCTTTCAATTAGGGCGTCCCCGGATTTCATCCGGGCTACGTTCTACACATTTCGCGTGACGTAGGGTGGATGGACGAAGCCATCCACCTGTCGATCAATGGCGGAAGTGACGCATCGAAGTGAACACCATGGCAATGCCGGCCTCGTCGGCCGCCGCGATCACCTCGTTGTCGCGCATCGAACCGCCCGGCTGGATCACTGCGGTGATGCCGGCCTTGGCGGCGTTGTCGATACCGTCGCGGAACGGGAAGAAGGCGTCGGAGGCCATCACCGCGCCCGGGACCGGCAGGCCGGCGTGCTCGGCCTTGATCGCGGCGATGCGCGCGGAATTGACGCGCGACATCTGGCCGGCGCCGACGCCGACGGTCTGGCGGTTCTTGGCGTAGACGATGGCGTTGGATTTGACGAACTTGGCCACTTTCCAGGCGAAGATCAGATCGTGGATTTCCTGCTCGCTCGGCGCGCGCTGGGTGACGATCTTCAGGTCTTCTGCCTTGATCATGCCGATGTCGCGGCTCTGTACCAGCAGGCCACCGTTGACGCGCTTGTAGTCCCAGCCAGCAGCGCGTTCGGCCGGCCATTCGCCACACTCGAGCAGGCGTACGTTGGCCTTGGCGGCCACCACTTCACGGGCGGCGGCGCTGATTTTCGGGGCGATGATCACTTCGACGAACTGACGCTCGACGATGGCCTTGGCGGTCTCGCCATCGAGCTCGCGGTTGAAGGCGATGATGCCGCCGAACGCCGACTCGGTGTCGGTAGCGTAGGCCAGGTCGTAGGCCTTGCGGATGCCGCCCTCGTCTTCCGGTACCACGGCCACGCCGCACGGGTTGGCGTGCTTGACGATGACGCAGGCCGGCTTGACGAAGCTCTTCACGCATTCCAGCGCGGCGTCGGTGTCGGCCACGTTGTTGAACGACAGTTCCTTGCCCTGCAGCTGGATGGCGGTGGAAACGCTGGCCTCGCCCTTCTTCGCCTCGACGTAGAACGCTGCGCTCTGGTGCGGGTTCTCGCCGTAGCGCATTTCCTGCGCCTTGATGAACTGGCTGTTGAAAGTGCGCGGGAAGGCGCCACGGCCTTCGGTGGACAGAGTGTCGCGCCCCTGGTCGATGGTGCCCAGGTAGTTGGCGATCATGCCGTCGTAGGCGGCGGTGTGCTCGAAGGCCTTGAGCGCAAGGTCGAAGCGCTGGGCGTAGCTCAGGCCACCGGCTTTCAGGGACTCGACGATGCCGGCGTAGTCGCCGGTGTTGACCACGATGGCCACATCTTTGTGGTTCTTCGCCGCCGAACGGACCATGGTCGGGCCGCCGATATCGATGTTCTCGATGGCGTCGGGAAGAGAGCAATCAGGCTTGGCTACGGTGGCTTCGAAGGGATAGAGATTGACCGCGACCAGATCGATCGGCTTGATGCCGTGCTCGTCCATCACCGCGCCGTCCAGCGCGCGGCGACCGAGGATGCCGCCATGGATCTTCGGGTGCAGGGTCTTCACGCGGCCGTCCATCATTTCCGGGAAGCCGGTGTAGTCGGCGACTTCCACTGCGCTCACGCCATTGTCCTTGAGCAGCTTGTAAGTGCCGCCGGTGGAGAGGATCTCGACACCGAGGGCGGCCAGCTCGCGAGCGAACTCGAGGACACCGGTTTTGTCGGAAACGCTGATCAGCGCGCGGCGGACGGGCAGAAGGGTGGTCTGGTCGGTCATTTCACTATCCATCAGAGCGGGGATATCAGCAAAAAAGGCGGCTCATGCGGGCCGCCCTTTTCGGGAGTTCGGGGTTACAGCAGGTCGTACTGCTTGAGCTTCTTGCGTAGCGTGCCACGGTTCAGGCCGAGCAGCTCGGACGCCTTGGTCTGGTTACCTTTCACGTAATTCATGACGGTTTCCAGCAGCGGCGCTTCGACTTCGGTGAGCACCAGGTTGTACACGTCGGTGACGTCCGCGCCCTCAAGATGGGCGAAGTAGTTGTGCAGCGCCTTCTCCACGGCGCCGCGCAGGGTCTGGCCCTCTTCGCTCGGCGTGTTCAGGTGCTGTTTAAGGCTGGTGTTGTCACTCACGGGTGCAATTCCACTCACTAGGGTCTCTGTCATCAACGTCATGCGGCCACCTCGTTTTCATCGTTGTGCCGTTCGCGGAAGAACGCGCGAACGTGGGCGCACTGTGCGTCCGTGCTATCCAGACGGTTGAACTGGGCGCGAAACTCCCTGGCGCCCGGCAGGGTTGCCAGATACCAGCCGACATGCTTGCGGGCGATGCGTACGCCCATCAATTCGCCATAGAAGGCGTGCAGTGCGGCAAGGTGTTCCAGCAGAATGCGTTCCACTTCGAGCAAGCTCGGTGCCGGCAGGGTCTCGCCGGTGCGCAGGTAATGCTCGATTTCGCGGAAGATCCACGGCCGGCCCTGAGCGGCGCGGCCGATCAGCAAGGCGTCGGCGCCGGTGGCGTCGAGCACGGCCTTGGCTTTTTCTGGGGAGTCGATGTCGCCATTGGCGAACACCGGAATCGATACCGCCTGCTTGATGGCGGCAATGGTCTCGTACTCGGCTTCGCCGGTGTAGAGGTCGGCGCGGGTGCGGCCGTGTACGGAAAGTGCAGAGATACCGGCGTCTTCGGCGATTTTTGCCACGGTAACGCCGTTCTTGTTCGCTCGGTCCCAGCCGGTACGAATCTTCAGGGTCACCGGCACGTCCACCGCGCCGACCACGGCGTCGAGAATCTCGCGCACCAGCGGCTCGTCACGCAACAGGGCGGAACCGGCAGCCTTGTTGCAAACCTTCTTGGCCGGGCAGCCCATGTTGATGTCGATGATCTGCGCGCCCAGTTCGACGTTCTTGCGCGCGGCGTCGGCCATCATCTGCGGGTCGCCACCGGCGATCTGCACCGAGCGTGGCTCGGGATCACCGGCATGCAGCAGGCGCAGGCTGGATTTACGGCTGTTCCACAGGCGCACATCGCTGGTGACCATCTCCGACACCACCAGGCCGGCACCAAGACGACGGCACAGCTGGCGGAACGGGCGATCGGTGACGCCGGCCATGGGGGCCAGAATCAACCGATTGGGCAATGTGTAGGGGCCAATACGTGGGGCCGACATGGGGCGTCCCTGCTTGTTGGTTCGCAGTTGAGACAGTTGGCGATCAACACCTGGCCTCCACTGTGTCCTCAGGGGAAACGATGGTGGGTCGGTGCTCGCGAAAGGGTGGGCATGATACCCGCTCTGGGTGACCGGATAAAGGTCGTTTTGAACAAATTCTGAACAGCTATGGGCTTATCGCCAGTAGTTAGATCGAAGGCCTGCGACCAACGGCCGCGCCGCCTGCAGGCTACTCGGGCGAGTGGAAGCTGAGGCTGTAATTGACCGCGCGGGTTCCCGGATCGAGGATGTCCAGCGAGATGTGAATGGGCGTCTGCGGTGGCATTTCGCTCTGCCCGGCGAGCTCGCCGGCGAGGTATTCGCTGGGCTTGAAGCGACGGCTGGCGACCAATTGCCCGCCCAGGTCGGCGAAGCGCATTTCCAGGAGCGGGAAGGGCTGGGCGAAAGGCGCGCGGTTGTAGAGGATGGCGTCGACGATCAGCGCACCGGAGAACTCCGGATGGCTGCGCACCACCAGGTTGCTGCTGCGAATCTGGCCGATATCGACTTTCGACGGCAGGGTGCAGCCGATGCTTGGGCATAGCTGTTCGAACCAGGGGCGATAGCGATCCTGGCGTGCCAGTTCATCGAAATTGTACGCAGCGTATTGTGCCAGCAGGCCCGCTGCCGCCAGCAGGTTGAGCAGGCCCCAGCCGAATACGCGTCCCCAGGCGATGCCCTGTGGCTGGCGCCAGTCGAGCTGCAGGGGTTCGTCGTCCAGGTCGAACAGGCGCTCCTCGCGTAGACCCGGCTCGTTGCGGGTCACTCTGGGCGCTTCATGCTCGCCGCGCAGCTCTTCGTCCTGCTGCTCGCGCTCGTCCGGTTCGTCATCGAGATTGCCCAGGCGTGGCTCGTCGGCTTCGTCGAGGTCCTCGTCGATGGACTGCGTACGGGGCGTGATAGGCGGGGCGAACTCGGCGGTGACCTTGGGTTCAGGTGCGGCAATCGAATCGGGCTGGTCTTCAGCCGGTTGCAGTTCGAAGTTGTCGCGCTCGCGCTTCACCTGCTCGTCACGCAGCAGGGCTTCGGCCCAGGCTTCGTCATGCGCTTCTTCGGGTTCGTCCGCGGCGCTGCTGTGGAAGTTTTCGGCGTAACGCGGCGCCCGTTCCAGAGCGAGGAACTGCTGTGACAACTGCTGTTCCTGCTCCTCCAGTCTGGCCAGCTCTTCGTCGAGGTCGAGGCTGTCCAGATCGAGGTCGTCATGAATCCACAGGGTATCGTCGACCGGCTTCTTCGCTGGCGTTTTGGCGCTGCTGTCCGCCTGAGTCGTGCTGGCCTGAGCACTGGCTGCTTTAGCAGGCGCTTGTGCAGGTGCCGCAGCACGAGGGCCGAAGAGCTGCTCGGCAGCATTGAACACGTGCAGGCAGGCACCGCAGCGCACTGCGCCATGGGCAGCAGCCAGCTGCGCCTGACTGACGCGGAAGCTGGTACGGCAATGGGGGCACTGGGTGACGTGGCTTTCGCTCATGCGCGGGTCCGGAAAATCCAAGCAGCTAGTCTAACGCAACGACTGTGGGCGGATCAGCGCTTGACGCCGCTGATGCGCACCCAGCCGTCCTTGGTGGCCGTCGGGTCGAGGTCGAAGGCGCCATCATAGGCAGCGCGGACTTCCTCGGCCTGCTCGGCGAGGATGCCCGACAGCGCCAGGCGTCCACCGCCTTTGACCAGCGCGGTGATCTGAGGTGCCAGGGAAACCAGCGGGCCGGCGAGGATGTTGGCGACGACCACGTCCGCCGGCTGCTGTGGCAGATCGGCCGGCAGGTAGACCGGGAAGCGTGCCGGGTCGATGCCATTGCGCGAAGCATTGTCGCGCGAGGCTTCCAGAGCTTGTGGGTCGATATCCGTGCCCACCGCCTGCGGCGCGCCGAGCAGCAGGGCGGCGATGGCGAGGATGCCCGAGCCACAGCCGAAGTCGAGCACGCTGCAGTTGTCGAGCGTCTGGCCGTCGAGCCATTCCAGGCACAGTGCGGTGGTCGGGTGGGTGCCGGTGCCGAAGGCCAGGCCAGGATCGAGCAGCAGGTTCACTGCGTCCGGCTCCGGGGCGGCGTGCCAGCTCGGTACGATCCACAGGCGCTGGCCGAAGCGCATCGGCTGGAAGTTGTCCATCCAGCTGCGCTCCCAGTCCTGATCCTCGATGCGCTCGACATGATGCTCCGGCAGCGAGCCGCCACACAGCAGTTGCAGGTGGGCGATCAGTGCGGTCTCGTCGGTGTCGGCTTCGAACAGGGCCAGCAGATGGGTGTGCGACCACAGCGGGGTAGTGCCCAGGTCCGGCTCGAAGATCGGCTGATCTTCGGCATCCATGAAGGTCACCGATACGGCGCCTACTTCCAGCAGGGCGTCCTCGTAGGTTTGCGCCTGTTCGGGAGTGATGGCGAGACGGACTTGTAACCAGGGCATGGGAAACTCTCTGTGCGAGCCGCGCGGTCGAACTGGGCGCGGCGTGTTTGGTTCGGGCGCCCGAAGGCGGAGCAATGGGCTACTCAGGTACTGACGTCGGGATTGTCCCAGTCGTTCTGGCCATCGTTATCGATTAGCCAGTTTAAAGCGGCGTGGCGTTCCATGACTACGCTTGCGTTCATGCTGGCGGGCATCGGCGCTTGTTTCAGGCGGGCGTCGACGCAGGCCCAGTGGTAGCGATAGATAAGATCGGCCTCGTCGAGGATGCTGTGGATGTCGCGTAGCCGAACGTGCTGCAGGAACGCCGCGAAATCCTCATGCCGTGAAACGGCCTCGATGGCGAAATCGCAGTCGATGGTGTGGTCGGGAAAATCCAGCGTCTCGACGATGCCCAGGGCCCAGAGCAGTACCCAGTAGGCTTCGTACTTCCAGACCATATTGATGACGTCCTGCTGCTCGCCCTGATTGCTGAGGATGCGCACCTCGGCGGGAGTCAGCTCGGTGACGCCGTATTGCTCCAGCAGTTGCTGGCACCACTGCGCCGTGTCGGGCGAGTAGTTGCCGGCATTGCGGTCACAGGCGGCCTGGATGGTGATCAGGCAGGCAATGGCGCGCTGGGCGATTTCCTCTGCACTGCGTATGCGAACCTCGCTGGCGGGCTCGATCATTGGCAGGTGGTCGATATAGGGAATGCCGGCTGCCTGGAGTCTGGCGATGGAGGCGGCCTTGCGCTCCGCGGGGGTGAGTCCGTTCATGTGGTTCATCCTTCGCAGGGTGGAATGTAAAAAGGGAGCGGCCTTGGCCGCTCCCTTTCGATGCTACAAGAACCTGCTCAGTGCCTGTCCATACCCAGTTTCTTTTCCAGGTAGTGGATGTTCACGCCACCTTTGACGAAACCCTTGTCGCGGGTCAGGTCGCGGTGCAGTGGCACGTTGGTCTTGATGCCGTCGACCACGATCTCGTCCAGGGCATTGCGCATGCGCGCCATGGCTTCGTCACGGTCCTTGCCGAAGGTGATCAGCTTGCCGATCAGCGAGTCGTAGTGCGGCGGAACGCTGTAGCCGCTGTACAGGTGCGAGTCGACGCGAACGCCATTGCCGCCCGGAGCATGGAAGTGCTTGACCTTGCCGGGGCTGGGCATGAAGTTGTCCGGGTCTTCGGCGTTGATCCGGCACTCGACCGAGTGACCGAGGATCTTCACGTCTTCCTGCTTGATCGATAGCGGGTTGCCGGCGGCGATGCTGAGCATTTCCTTGACGATGTCGATGCCGGTGACCATCTCGGTGACCGGGTGCTCTACCTGAACACGGGTGTTCATCTCGATGAAGTAGAAGCGACCGTCTTCGTAGAGGAACTCGAAGGTGCCGGCGCCACGGTAGCCGATCTCGATGCAGGCATCGACGCAGCGCTTGAGCACTTCGGCGCGGGCCTTCTCGTCGATCAGCGGGGCCGGAGCTTCTTCGATCACCTTCTGGTGGCGACGCTGCAGCGAGCAGTCGCGGTCATACAGGTGAATGGCGTTGCCCTGGCCGTCGGACAGCACTTGGACTTCCACGTGACGCGGGTTGCCGAGGAACTTTTCCAGGTAGACCATCGGGTTGCCGAACGCCGCACCGGCTTCGGTGCGGGTCAGCTTGGCCGACTTGATCAGGTCTTCTTCCTTGTGCACCACGCGCATGCCGCGACCACCGCCGCCACCGGCGGCCTTGATGATCACCGGGTAGCCCACTTCACGGGCGATGCGCAGGGCTTCTTCCTCGTCTTCCGGCAGCGGGCCGTCGGAGCCGGGAACCACCGGTACGCCGGACTTGATCATGGCGTCCTTGGCCGACACCTTGTCGCCCATCAGGCGGATCACGTTGGCGGTCGGGCCGATGAAGGCGAAACCGGAGTTCTCCACCTGTTCGGCGAAGTCGGCGTTCTCGGCGAGGAAGCCGTAGCCCGGGTGGATACCGGTGGCGCCGGTCAGCTCAGCGGCACTGATGATCGCCGGGATGTTCAGGTAGGACTGCGCACCAGCTGCCGGACCAATGCAGACGGACTCGTCGGCCAGGCCCAGGTGCATCAGTTCGCGGTCGGCGGTGGAGTGCACGGCCACCGTCTTGATACCCAGCTCCTTGCAGGCACGCAGGATACGCAGGGCGATTTCGCCACGGTTGGCGATAAGGACTTTTTCCAGCTTCTGCATTGCAGGCTCCCCGTGCATCAAACGATGGTGAACAGGGGTTGGTCGTACTCAACCGGCTGGCCGTTTTCCACCAGGATGGATTCGATCACACCGCTGGCTTCGGCTTCGATGTGGTTCATCATCTTCATCGCTTCGACGATGCACAGGATGTCGCCTTTCTTCACGGTCTGACCGACTTCGACGAAGTTGGCAGAGGTCGGCGAAGCGGCGCGGTAGAAGGTACCGACCATCGGCGAACGAGCCACGGTGCCGTTCAGCTTCGGCGCGGCGGCCGGAGCAGCTTCAGCGCTCGGAGCGGCGGCAGCGGCTACAGGCGCGGCAGCCGGAGCGGGTGCCGGGGCGTAGACCGGCTGCGCGGCATAGGCCGGCTGCTTGCTGTGACGGCTGATACGTACGGACTCTTCGCCCTCTTTGATCTCCAGCTCGTCGATACCGGACTCTTCCAGCAGCTCGATCAGTTTCTTGACTTTACGGATATCCATGAATGGTCAACTCCCAGAGGTGAGGTAGGACTTGTCTACCAGGCTACGCGTCAGGCGCGCCCGGTCAGTTGTTCGAGTGCCGCTTCCAGGGCCAGCCGATAACCGCTGGCGCCAAGCCCGCAGATCACCCCTACGGCAACGTCGGAAAAGTAGGAGTGATGGCGGAAAGGTTCACGCTTGTGCACGTTGGACAGGTGCACTTCGATGAATGGGATGCTCACCGCCAGCAACGCGTCACGTAATGCGACGCTTGTATGGGTAAAAGCGGCGGGATTGATCAGGATAAAGTCGACACCTTCACCCTTTGCGGCATGAATGCGGTCGATCAGTTCGTACTCGGCATTGCTCTGCAGGTACAGCAGATGGTGACCTGCTTCGCGGGCGCGCTGCTCCAGATCCTGATTGATCTCGGCGAGGGTGGTCGCACCATATTTGTCGGGCTCGCGGGTGCCCAGCAGGTTCAGGTTGGGGCCGTGCAGCACCAGTAGGGTGGCCATGGTCGCGTTCCTTGTTGTTCGGGCTGCGCGGGACTATGCCGTAGCTGGCCCGATGTCGGCAATAGCCGACACGATGCCCGGCGTTTGCGGCAAAAATATGACTATAGCGCTGATTTTGGTCGTTGCCAGGCGCCTGGCGCTGATCGCGCCGAGGTTTCTCAGCGGCCGCCCTGACGGCTACCGGCCTGGTCGAGGCGGGCGGCGAAGGTGGCGGCGTCGACCTCTCCTACGACACGCAGATCGAGCCATTCGTCACCATTGCCGGCGAACAGCTGGATGGCCGGTGGGCCGAACAGCTTGTAGCGGTCCAGCAGGGCGCGCTGCGCGGCGTTGCTTTCGGTGATATCGAAGCGGATCAGGCGCCAGCCGGCCAGCTTGCTGCCAACCTCGGCATTGCCGAACACCTCGCGCTCGATGACCTTGCAGCTGATGCACCAGTCGGCGTACCAGTCCAGCAACAGCGGCTGGCCGCCGGCTTTGGCGTCGGCCAGGGCCGCGTCCAGCTCGGCCGGGCTGCTCAGGGTTTGCCAGGCGCCGCTCTTGGCGCTGCTCTGGCTGGTGCCGGCCTGCAACTGGCCGAGCGGCTTGAGCGGATCGCTGGCGCCCTGCAGGGCACCGACCCAGGCGGCCAGGGCATAGACCAGCAAAGCCAACCCGGCGATCTGGCCGAGCTTCTGTCGGTGCGTCTTGGGCCCGAACTCCAGGGCGCCGAGGAACACTGCCACACCGCCGGCCAGCAGCCCCCAGAGCGCCAGGCTGAGGCTACCCGGCAGCACGCGCTCGAGCAGCCAGACCGAGACGGCCAGGAGCAACACGCCGAAGGCGTTGCGCACGGTGACCATCCAGGTCCCGGTTTTTGGCAGCAATGCACCGCCGCCCACGGCAAACAGCACCAGCGGTGTGCCCATGCCAAGGCCCAGGGCGAGCAGCTTCAGGCCGCCGCCCAGGGCATCGCCGCTGGCGCTGATATAAAGCAGCGCGCCTGCCAGCGGTGCGGAAACGCAGGGGCTGACCAACAGGCTGGAAAGTACACCGAGCAGTGCGGCATTCACATGCGAACCACCGTGCGTCTTGCCAGCCAGGCGATCCAGCGGTTCGCTGATGGCGCGTGGCAAGCGCAACTCGAAGAGGCCGAACATGGCCAGGGCGAAAACGGCGAAGAAGGCGGCGAAGGGCACCAGTACCCAGGGTGATTGCAGGCGTGCCTGCAAATTGAGGCCGGCGCCGAACAGCCCCATCAGCGTGCCGAGAATGGCGAAACAGGCGGCCATCGGCAGGACATAGGCCAGTGACAGGGTCAGGCTGCGCAGACCGCCGAGCTGGCCGCGCAGCACCACTCCAGACAGGATCGGTAGCATCGGCAGTACGCAGGGCGTGAAGGTCAACGCCAGACCGCCGAGGAAGAACAGTGCCAATTCTTTCCAGTTCCAGTCTGCCGCGACTGGCGCTGCATCGCCGCCGCTGGCAGCCGGCATCTCGCCAATCTCGATGAATTCGGTTTCCGGCGGATAACACAGGCCCTTGTCGGCGCAGCCCTGATAGCCGACCTGCAGGCGCAGCGGGCGCTCGTCCGGGTTGTTCAGCGGCAGGCGGATATCCAGCACGCCGTAGTACACCTCGACATCGCCAAAGAACTCGTCGTGCTTGGCCTGGCCGGCAGGCAACTCGGCCTCGCCGAGTGTCAGGTCCGCCGGCTCGACGCTGAAGTTGAAGCGGTGGCGGTAGAGGTAGTAACCCTCGGCGGCGACGAAGCGCAGCGTGACCGACTGTTTATCGCTGCTTACCAGGCTCAGCTTGAAGGCTTCACGTACGGGCAGGAAATCGCTGCTGTTGTTCAGCGGCGCGCCAATCGTCGACGCGGCCGGGCGCTGATCGAACAGGCCGGCGCCGGCAGGCAAACTCAGGCAGAGCAGAAGCAGGGGAAGTAACAGTCGACGCAGTGACATCGGGCGAACATCTCGACTAAAGGTGGCGGCATGATACCGGAAAGCGCTCCGCCGCATCGCCGTCGCCATGCCGGAGCGTCGGATATGGGGTATGAGCGGAGCCTTGGAGAAGTCCGGTGCTACCGAGTTCCTGCCGAGAATTGCCCTGCGCTGCCGTGTCGCAGCCCGCTAGACGCGAAACGCCTGCACGGCACTGTGCAACTGGCCGCCAAGCTGCAGCAGACGTTCGCTCTCGTTGCGTCCGCTGGCGATCAGGCTGAGGTTGTCGTCACCCAGTTGGTGGATGCGTTCGCCGTGCTCGCGAATCTCGCCGACCGCACCGCTCTGCTGGGCGGTGGCCTCGGCGATGCGCTGGGCCATGCTGGCGATGGTACGGATGGCGCTGACGATTTCATCCAGCGCGCCGTCGGCGGTCTCGGCCTTGCCGGCAGTGGCCTCGGCATGCTCGACCTGCGCGCGCATCGCCTGTACGGACTGGTGCGCTGCCTGTTGCAGGCGACCGATCACTTCCTGGATTTCCGCGGTGGCGCTGCCGGTGCGTTGTGACAACGAGCGCACCTCGTCGGCGACCACGGCGAAACCACGGCCGGCCTCACCGGCACGCGCGGCTTCGATGGCGGCGTTGAGGGCGAGCAGGTTGGTTTGTTCGGCGATGCCGCGAATCACCGTCAACACGCCGCCGATGGTCGCGGTCTCGTTGGCCAGACGCTCGATGGCCTGTGCGTTGTCCTGCACTTCGCTGACCAGCGCGTGCAGGCCTTCCAGGCTCTGGCCGATGACCTGCTGACCGTGCACCAGCGCTCGGTCGGCGTCGCGGCTGGCATCGGCGGTCTGGCTGGCATCTTCGGCGACCTGGCCGATGGTGGCCTCCAGTTCGCTCAGCGCGTCGCGGATCAATGTGGTATCGGCTGCCTGGCGCTGCGCGCCGCTGTGCAGGCCGCCGCTGAGATCGGCCAGGGTGCGGCTGGAACCGGCGACCTGTTCGGCGTGGCCACGGATGCTAGCGACCAGCTCCACCAGATAACGGCGCAGATGGTTGAGCGAGTCTTCGATGTCGCGCAATTCGCGGGTACGTGAGTTGATGCTGATCGGTGTGGCGAAATCTCCGCTGGCCCATCTCGACAGCGCCGGCACCAGATGCCCGAGCACCTGGGACAGGCGTCGCTGGATGCGATCTATCACCAGGGCGATCAGCAGGATCAGGCCGATCATCAGGCCCTGGATCAGCCGCACTTCGCGCTGGATGCGTGCGTACTCGCCTTTCACCAGCGGCTCCAGCGCAGCCAGGGCCTGCTGCACCTGGCTCACGCGCTCAACCGTGGTCACGGCCAGTTGCTGACGCTGCTCGACCAGTTCACGGGTGCGCTGCAGTTCGCCTGGGTAGCGGCGCACCAGAGCGCTCAGCTCGCGTTTCAGATCGATGCCGCGGTCCTGTGCCTGTTGCTCCTGGTCTGCATCATCCAGTCCGAGCAGGGCGGCGAAACCTATGCTGGCGGAGCTGTCGGCCTGTTGCACGCCGAGCAGTGGCAGGCTGTCGAGCGCTTCCACCTGCTGGCCCAGGGCCTTGAGTTCGCGTTCGACGTCGCCGAGCAGTTCGCTGCGACCCTGACTGGTGAAGCGCTCACGGGCATGTGCCAGCTTCAGCAGGCGCGAGCCGGCCTCCTGCAACGGCTTGCGATAGCTCGCAGCAACCGGGCTGGTGGCGCTGTCGACGTACTGACCGAGTTGCTCCAGCGCAGCGAGCATCTCGCGTTCGGCCTGCAGCAGTAGCCCCTGTGGGTCGCCGGCCAGCTTGCCGGCCGCAAGCAGCTGGTTGGCACTGAACGCGCGCAGCTGTTCCAGGCTTGGGCGCAGCTCATTGGCCAATTGTTGCGGCAGCTGTTCGAGGGATTCGTCGAAGGCGTCGATGGCCTGGGTCGCGGCGCTGTGTTGCACGGCATTGCCGCTGGCCAGGTAGGCCTGGATGTTGTCGGCCACGTCGTGCTGGAACTGCTGGGACAGCGTCAGATAGCGCTCCATCAACTGTACCGGCTGCTGCAAGGCGCGCTGTGACCACCAGAGCGTCGCTGCCAGGGCGATGCAGACGGTGACCAGTAGCAGGGTGTTGAGGTTGGTGAGCAGCTTGAGACGCATGGCGGGCTCGATCGACAACTGAACGATGCGCGCGAGCTTATTGCGGTTTGGTTACAGGCTTATGACGACGTGCGCTGCATCACGTTTTGCGCCCGGCACGGCAGTCAGTCGCCGCTGTACAGCTCCACCCGGTTACGGCCGCCGTGCTTGGCCTTGTACAGCGCTTCATCGGCGCGCTTGGACAATGCGTTGCCATCGAGCCCCGGTTGCAGCATGGCGATGCCGCAACTGAACGTGCAGGACAGGTCCTGCGGCTGGGCCGGGTAGTGGATTTCGGCGAAGCGCAGGCGAATTTCCTCCAGCACCTTGAGCGCCGATTGCTCGTCGGTATCGGGCAGTACCACGGCGAACTCTTCGCCGCCATAACGACCGATATGGTCGGTCTTGCGCAGGCGCTGCTTGAGGAACAGCGCCAGGCTCTTGATCACCCGGTCGCCCATGGGGTGGCCATAGGTGTCGTTGACCTTCTTGAAATGGTCGATATCGAGCATGGCGAAGGCCAGCGGCTGATCTTCGCGGCGCGCGCGATAACAGGCGTCGTCGAGCAACTGCAGAGTGTGGGTGTGGTTGTACAGGCCGGTGAGGCTGTCACGCACCATGCGCGCCTTGAGATTGCGCGCGCGGGCTGCGCGGTTGCGCACGGTGGCGATCAGATGGCGCGGTTTGATGGGCTTGGTGAGGAAGTCGTCACCGCCCTCGCTCATGGCGTCGAGTTGCTTGTCCAGATCATCCTCTGCCGACAGGTAGATGATCGGCACGCTGACGTAGCGGTCGTTGTGGCGGATCACCTTGGCCAGCTCGGTGCCGTTGCACTCGGGCATGTACATGTCGAGGATGATCAGGTCCGGCTGGAACTCGGCCAGCGCGTCCATCGCCCGAATAGGTTCGGTGAGCGTATGGGTGAGGATGCCGGCGCTGTTGAGGACGCGCTCGGTGTGAGTCGCCTGGGCCTTGGAGTCGTCGACGATCAACACCTTGTACGGGTCGTACTGCGAAACGTGGGTCAGCACCTCGATGCGTTCGAGCAGGCTCGAGGCATCCAGCGAGCCGGTGAAGAATTCCTGGCCGCCGGCGCGTACCGCGGCCAGGCGCGTGGGGGTATCGGTATCGCAGTGGCTGAAGAACAGTAGTGGAATCTTCTGCTCCAGGCCTTCCTGCACCGAGCCGGCCAGCTCAAGCCCGGCGCCGGCGAAGTCGACATCCATGACGATGGCCGCCGGGTGGCGCTCGGTGATGGCGGCGCGGAAGGCGCGCTCATCGCTCAGCGCCTGTGCGGCCAGACCGAAGAACTCCAGTTGCTGGGCGAGGCGCTCGGCACGCTTGGCGTCCTGCAGGGCGATGTACACCGGCTTGCGCAGCGGCGGCAGAAAGGTTTGCTCGAAGGCGTCACCATGACGCAGGCCGGTACGTGAGAGGCGCTGCATGGCCTGATTGAGTCTGGCGATCAGGCTACTGTTCAGGCGGCCACGGTTTTCCACCACTTCGTCCAGGCTGGTGCCGATGCTCTGCGCCAGTTGTGCGTGTTCGATCTGGTCGAAGCGCTCGGCATAACGCAGCAGGCGCAGGTTGGCCTCGCTCAGCTCGGCCATGCCGGTGTCGTTCCATTCGCTGCGTTGCAGGCGCTGCCAGACTTCCAGCACCTGGCGTGCCTGGTGGATCACGCGCTGGGCGAAGTGATGCTTGAGCCGATCGCGACTGGGGTCCGGGTGCTCGGTCATGGGCCGACTTCTATAAAGGGTTAAGTCAGTGGTGGCTTGATGCTATCACCTGCTGGCGATTCTGACATTGCCGTCGATCAATTGACGCCGGTATTTCTGTCGAATAAGCGACAGAAACGGAAGTTTCCCGTACCAGCGGTAAGTTTGCCTCTGTTTCCTGCGCTTTGCCGTGGGCTTGTCTTATAGTGCGCAGCAGGTCGCAACCCGCTGGCCGGGTTGTGGTCGAACACTCGAATTCGCTTGAAAAGGACACTGCCATGCTGGATTGGAAGAATCGTGCGACGAACTCGCAAGACGGTGCCGACAAGGCCTCAGCAGGCAGCCGCAGCGGCGGCAGCCTGATCGCCCGAGCCTTGGGCGGCCTGATAGGCGCCTATCTGCTGATCGCCCTGGTGGTCGGCTGGTACTGGAGTCAGGAGCCGTCTGCTTTCCAGGTACAGCAGCACGCGCAGAGCGCGGCGCAGCAGGCGCAGCGGCAGATGGTCACCGGTTATACGACGGTGGAGACGCTCAAGCAGGTCGCCTCCACACTGCTCGACAAGCCGGGTGGCTACCTGTCCAACGACCTTGCCCCGCCCGGTCTGTGGCTGGACAACATGCCGAGCTGGGAATATGGCGTGCTGGTGCAGGTGCGCGATTTCTCCCGCGCGCTGCGCAAGGATTTCGCCCGCTCGCAGTCGCAGTCCACCGAGGATCCGGACCTGGCCAAGGCCGAGCCGCGCTTTCACTTCGACAACAAGAGCTGGGCGCTGCCGGCGTCCGAGTCCGAGTATCGCGAGGGCATCAAGTCGCTGGATCGCTACCTCGCCCGCTTGTCCGATTCGGGGCAGAAAAGCGCGCTGTTCTATGCCCGTGCCGACAACCTCAACAACTGGCTGGGCGATGCCGGCACTCGCCTTGGCTCGCTGTCTCAGCGCCTCTCCGCCAGCGTGGGTCAGGTGCGCCTGAACGAAAATCTGCAGGTCGGCAACGACGCCGAAGAGTCCGGCCTGGTAGGGCGTGACGGTGTGTACGAGACGCCCTGGCTGCAGATCGACAACGTGTTCTACGAGGCCCGCGGTCAGGCCTGGGCGCTGGCTCACCTGCTGCGCGCCATCGAGGTCGATTTCGCCGACGTGCTGGCGAAGAAGAACGCCACCGTCAGCGTGCGCCAGATCATCCGCGAGCTGGAGGCAGCGCAAGCGACCCTGTGGAGCCCGATGATCCTCAATGGCAGCGGCTACGGCATTCTCGCCAACCACTCGCTGGTGATGGCCAACTACATCTCCCGCGCCAACGCCGGCCTGATCGACCTGCGCCAGCTGCTGAGCCAGGGGTGATGGAGGCGATCTCGGCGACCGAGGCGGCGCATCGCGCCGCTTCGGACCAGGAGCGAGTCGCCTGGGTCGACGAGAACGACCAGCCGCTGGGCGGCGTCTCCCGCGCCGAGCTGCGCGAGAGGCGGCTGATCGGGCGTGGCACCTATATCCTGTTGTTCAACTCGGCCGGTTTGCTGTGCGTGCACCGGCGCACGTTGAGCAAGGCGCTGTATCCCGGCTACTGGGATGTGGCAGCCGGCGGTATGGTGCTGGAGGGCGAGGACTACCGGCTTTCCGCCGAGCGCGAACTGGCCGAGGAACTGGGCATAGTCGATGCCGAGCTGATCGAGCACTCGCATTTTCTCTACGACGCACCGGAAAGCCGCTTGTGGTGCATGGCCTACTCGGCGGTGTCCGATGCGCCGCTGGTGTTGCAACCGGAAGAGGTGCTGGAGGCGCGTTTCATCAGCATCGAGCAGGCGCTGGAGGAAACCCACCGTCTACCCTATTGCCCGGACTCGCTGGCGGCGCTGCAGCGCTATATAAGCCGGCCGCTTGCGGTCGGCTGATGTCCCTCTCCCATTTATGGGGGAGGGTGCCCGAAGGGCGGGAGAGGGTGGTCGTGTCGGCTCGCGTGTTTCGTCGAGTTTTCGCTGCGGCGTGTTGCACCCGCCCTACCAGTTCTCTGGCAAGGTGTCAGGTGGGTCGCCAAAGTGCCGCACAATGACGCAAATATGGTCTTAGCAATCCCGGCCTTTGCCGTTACACTGCGCGGCCTTTTCGGCGGACGTCTGTCCGCCTGCGCTGCCCCTGCCTGAGTGGGGCTTCGCGGCTGAATCCGTTCAGCCAGTCGCTATCCTGACCCCTACGAGGACAAACCGGTGGTCAAGAAAGCCTCTTCATTCTCCGCCCTGAGCGGTCTCGTCTATTCCACCGATGGCGGTCGCCATTGCCCGGACTGCAATCAGCCGGTGGATGCCTGCATCTGCAAACAGACGCGCATTCCCGAGGGCGATGGCATCGCCCGTGTACGTCGCGAAACCAAGGGGCGAGGCGGCAAGACCGTCACCACGGTGAGCGGGGTGCCTTTGGCCGAGGAGCCGCTCAAGGAGCTGGCCAGCGCGCTGAAAAAGCGCTGCGGCACCGGCGGTGCCCTCAAGGATGGCGTGATCGAGATTCAGGGCGACCATGTCGATCTGTTGCTCGCCGAGTTGAGCAAACGCGGGTTTACCGCGAAGAAGTCCGGCGGCTGAGCCAGCTTTTTCTAAACTTTCGACGAGCTTTGGTGGTCGACCGCCGAGCAACCGTCATCTATCGCCTTTAATTTCTGACGCGACCTTCGGTTGCGAAAACCCATTTCCAGGGAGACTTAGATGTCCGCACGACGCACCCGCAAAGACGACGGCAGCCAATGGACCGTAGCCGATAGCCGCAGTGTCTATGGCATTCGCCATTGGGGCGCCGGTTACTTCTCGATCAACGATGCCGGGCGTATCGAAGTGCGTCCCAATGGTCCGGACAGCCAGCCCATCGACCTCTGTCAGCAGGTCGACGAGTTGCGTCAGAGCGGCCTGTCGCTGCCGCTGCTGGTGCGCTTCCCGGACATCCTGCAGGATCGCGTGCGCCGCCTGACCGGCGCCTTCGACGCCAGTATCGAGCGCCTGGAATACCAGAGCCGCTACACCGCGCTGTACCCGATCAAGGTCAATCAGCAGGAGGCGGTGATCGAGAACATCATCGCCACGCAGAACGTCTCCATCGGCCTCGAAGCCGGCTCCAAGCCCGAGTTGCTGGCGGTGCTGGCACTGGCGCCGAAGGGCGGCACCATCGTCTGCAACGGCTACAAGGACCGCGAGTTCATCCGCCTGGCGCTGATGGGGCAGAAGCTCGGTCACAACGTGTTCATCGTCATCGAGAAGGAGTCGGAAGTCGCCCTGGTGATCGAGGAGGCGGCCGAACTCAAGGTGGCACCGCAGATCGGCCTGCGCGTGCGCCTGTCCTCGCTGGCATCTTCCAAGTGGGCCGACACCGGCGGCGAGAAGTCCAAGTTCGGCCTGTCCGCCGCGCAGATCCTCTCGGTGGTCGAGCGCTTCCGTGCCGCCGGGCTGGACCAAGGCATTCGGCTCTTGCATTTCCATATGGGCTCGCAGATCGCCAACATCGCCGACTACCGCAAGGGCTTCCGTGAGGCCATCCGCTATTACGGCGAGCTGCGCGCCATGGGCCTGCCGGTCGATCACATCGACGTCGGCGGCGGCCTGGGTGTGGACTACGACGGCACCCACTCGCGCAACGCCAGCTCGATCAACTACGACATGCGTGACTACGCCGATGCCGTGGTCGACATGCTCAAGGAGTTCTGCGACCGCCAGGAAATCCCCCATCCGCACATCTTTTCCGAGAGCGGCCGGGCGATGACCGCGCACCACGCCGTGCTACTGGTGCAGGTCACCGACGTCGAGCGACACAACGACAAGGTGCCCGAGATCGACCCGAGCGTGGAGCAGCCGGAAGTGCTGCACTGGCTGATCGAGCTGCTCGACGACAGCGACCCGGAAATGGTCGCCGAGACCTACTGGCGCGCCACCCACTACATCGAGGAAGTGGCCGCGCAGTATTCCGCCGGCAAGCTGAGCCTGGCGCAGAAGGCGTTGGCCGAACAGTGCTACTTCGCCATCTGCCGTCGCCTGCACAACCAGCTCAAGGCGCGCCAGCGTTCGCACCGCGCGGTGCTCGACGAACTCAACGACAAGCTCGCCGACAAGTACATCTGCAACTTCTCGGTATTCCAGAGCCTGCCGGACACCTGGGCCATCGGCCAGATCCTGCCGATCCTGCCGCTGTCGCGCCTGGACGAGGAACCGCTGCGCCGCGCCGTGCTGCAGGACCTGACCTGCGACTCCGACGGCAAGATCCGTCAGTACGTCGACGAGCAGTCCATCGAGACCAGTCTGCCGGTGCACGAGATTCGCGAGGGCGAGGACTACGTGCTGGGCATCTTCCTGGTCGGCGCCTACCAGGAAATCCTTGGCGACATGCACAACCTGTTCGGCGATACCGACTCGGTGAACATCTACCAGGCCGCCGATGGCAGTGTGGTGCATGCCGGCATCGAGACCCACGACACCATCGAGGACATGCTGCGCTACGTGCACCTGTCGCCCGAGGAGCTGATGACCCACTACCGCGACAAGGTAGCCAGCGCCAGGATCAGTGCCCGTGAGCGTACCCAGTTCCTCGACGCGCTGCGTCTGGGGCTGACCCGCTCGTCCTACCTGGCCTCCTGATCGAGCGCCTTCGCCAGCCGCCGGGCCAGGTGCAATGCCTGCTCGGCGCTGGCGATATTGGTGAAGCCCAGCAGCAGCCCGCTACCGCAGGGATACTTGCGCGCCCATTGCGACAAGGCCATCACGGCCAGCCCTGCACCTTGCGCCCGGGCGGCGAGGGCGCTGTCATCTTCGGACTCGTTAAGCCGTGCCAGCAGGTGAATACCGCCAGCCTGCAACTCCACCCGTAAACGCGCGCCGAATACCTGCTCCAGTGCCTTTGCCAGAAAGTCGCGCCGTTCGGCATAGAGTGTGCGCATGCGTTTCAGGTGGCGGGCGAAGTGGCCTTGGTCGAGAAAGTCCGCAGTGATGGCCTGGGACAATGCCGGGCCGGCGTGATCGAAGATGCGTGCGCAGGCCGTGAAGCGCTCCACCTGCGCCGGCGGCACCACCAAATAGGCAAGACGCAGGCCGGGGAACAGCACCTTGCTGAAGGTGCCGCAATACAGCACGCGACCGTGGTGATCGAGACTCTTCAGGGCCGGCAGCGGGGGGCCGACGTAGCGGTATTCGCTGTCGTAATCGTCTTCGACGATCCAGGCCTGGCTGGCTTGCGCCCAGTCCAGCAGTGCCAGGCGGCGCGGCAGGCTCAGGGACACGCCGAGCGGACTCTGGTGTGATGGCGTGACTAGGGCGCAACGGGCATTGGCGGCTAGCTTGCGCCCATCATCCACGCGCAGTCCCTGATCATCCACCGGCACCGGAATCAACTGCAGATCGGCACCTTCGAGTGCCTCGCGCGCCTTGAAATACCCTGGATCCTCGAACCAGCAGGCATCGCCTGCTTGCAGCAGCGCCTGGCGAATCAGCAGAAGGCTGCTGCGGTAACTGGAGGTGATGAACACCTGTTGCGGCTCGCAGGCGATGCCGCGCGACACACCCAGATAGCGCACCAGACTGCTGCGCAGGGCGTACAGGCCCTGCGCGTCCGGATAGTCCAGGTCGGCCGACGCCAGCTGGCGCAAATGGCGGGCGCCGAGGCGACTCCACAGCTTGCGGGGGAAGGCGTCCAGGGCTGGCAAGCCGAGCTGGAAGGGTAGTGCTTCGCGCAGTGAGCGTTCGCTCGGTGCTGATCTGGTTCGGGGTTTGGTCGACACGCCGGTGCTTGGCGGGGATTGCGGTAGCTGGGGTGAGACCACTGTGCCGGCCGGGCCGCGGGGCAGCAGATAGCCTTCGCCGACCAGCAACTGATAAGCCGCTTCCACCGTGCCGCGCGCAAGGTTCAGTTCGCTGGCCAGGGCGCGCACCGAAGGCACGCGCTCACCTGGCTGCAAGCGCCCATCGGCGATAGCTTCACGCAAGCGTTGATAAAGCTGCAGATAGATCGGCGCCGCCTGATCACGCATGGGAGCGAGTTGAACGCGCATTTCCATGTCCTACTCAATTTGCAAGGTCTTGGCTCTACTGACTATGCCATGTTCTGCCTAGAGTAGTGCTCATCTTCGCCGGAGAACCGCCATGAACCCCGACTACTACTACGAATGGCTCGATACCCCTCAGCAATGGCGCACCTGCTTCGAGCTGATGCGCGTGTTGCGTCCGCACCTGAGCGATGCCGATGACTTCGTCCAGCGCCTGCAGCGCCAGGCCGAGCAAGGCTATCGCCTGTTGGCCGCGCGTGCCGGTGACGAGGTGGTGGGGCTGGCCGGCTGTCGCTTGCAGGAGAACCTGCTGCATGGCCGTTTTTTCTACCTCGACGATCTGGTGACGCGCGAGAACCTGCGCAGCCAGGGCATCGGCGAGCAGTTGCTGAACGAGGCCCGCGCGCAGGCGCGGCGGCTGAGCTGCGTCAATCTGGTGCTGGATACGGCATTGGCTAATGCGCGCGGGCAGCGCTTCTACTACCGTCAGGGGTTGCTGGCCCTGGGCATGCACTTTCGCGAGGCACTTTAAGATGCAACGAATCCTGTTATTGCACTGCAGTCCATATGGCCGTCAGAGCCGCGGCAGCGTCCTGGCTCTGGAACTGGTGGAGCGTCTGCGTCAGCGTCATCCCGACGTGCAGTTGCTTGAGCGTGACCTGGCCAGCGAACCCCTGCCGGCGCCGCACGCTGATTACGCCACTGCGTTGGTGGCGCGGGCGCCGAACGACGAGCCGGCGCTGGGCCTTTCCGAGCAACTGATCGATGAGCTGGAGCGCAGCGACTGTCTGGTGATCGCTACGCCGATGCACAACTTCACCGTGCCGGCGACGCTCAAATCGTGGATCGATTATGTGCTGCGCATCGGCCGCAGTTTCGCCAATACCGAGGCGGGCAAGGTCGGGCTGCTGGCAGATCGGCCGACCTTCGTGGTGGTCAGCTCTGGTGGCGTCTATCGCGGCGAGCAGGCGCGCCAGCCGGATTTTCTTACGCCCTATCTACGCCATGTGCTGAGCACCATTGGCATTCATGACCTTGAGTTCGTCCATCTCCAGGGCTTGGTGCGTGGCCAGGAGCATGCGCAGGCGATGCTGGCGCAGGCGCGCGAGCAGCTGGCTCTCAATCCCCATCTCATTGCACAGGAGACGTTGTCATGACGGCGCTACGTCAGCCTTACTACGAGTTATCCACCGAAGCCACGCAGGCGCTGCTTGCCACCAAGGCCGCGCTGGAGCACGGACCATTGGGCAAGGCGATGGTGGAGCTGCTCTATCTGCGTGTGTCGCAAATCAACGGCTGTGCCTACTGCCTGGAGAAGCACAGTCAGTCACTGCGTGAGGAGGGCGTGCCGCAGGTCAAGCTGGACAGCCTGGCCGGTTGGCGGGTCAGTGGCCATTTCGATGAGCGCGAAAGAGCGGCGCTGGCCTGGGCCGAGTCGCTGAGCGACATCACCCGCAGCCACGCTGCCGATGAGGATTATCTGCCGCTGGAGACGCATTTCTCGCCCAGGGAAATTTCCGATCTGACCATCGCCGTAGCCCTGATGAGCGGGCTCAATCGTCTGGCCATCGGCATGCGCCTGTGAATCACGGCGTTGCCGCGATCATCCCGTAGCCGCGCGCCATCAGCGTGGCCAGCAGCGGTATCACCAGCAACAGCAGCAGCTCGATACGAATGCTCCAGGTCACCAGGCGAACCTGCCGCGCGCTCGGCTCGGGCACCTGGCCGGCCTTCACCGTGCTACGCCATTTGATGAACACCAGGGTGGGCAGGATCGACAGCAAGCCGACCAGCACGAACAGCCCGAGCTTGGCGTGGAACAGGCTGTTGCCCATGTAGTAGGCCGCGCCCTTGCCGAACCACAGCACCCGGGCGATACCGGTGACCAGCACCAGGCCGGCGCAGATGCCGTAGGCCAGGTCGGCGATCATCAGGCTGCGTGCCCGGGACAGATCCAGCGGCGCCCTGAACAGCACGTGTTCGATGCTGAGCAGGGCGAACAGGGCGAAGATCGACAGGTAGTGCAGGTAAGCGACGAACGCGGCAGCCATCCGTGTTTCCTTTCAGTGGGCGTTGGGGGCGAGTTCAGTGCGGTTGCGACCGCCATGCTTGGCTTGGTAAAGCGCCTGATCAGCACGTTTGAGTGCGTCCGTGGGGCTCTCGTTGGCGCCTATCAGCGTGCAGCCGAGGCTCGCGGTCTGTTGCAGTTCGGCCTTTTCCAGCTGCATCGGCTGGCTGGCGATGGCCAGGCGGATGCGTTCGGCAATTTGCAGCAGCTCCTGTTCATCGTGCACCTGGGAGAGGATGACGAACTCCTCGCCACCATTGCGTGTGACCACATCCTGGGGGCGTACCGCTGCGCTCATGCGCCGCGCGCTTTCCCACAGCACGTGGTCGCCGCCATCGTGGCCGTACCTGTCGTTGACCTGCTTGAAGTGATCCAGATCGCAGTAGATCAGGCCCAGGCGCAACTGGTGGCGCTCGGCTGCGGCTTGCTCCAGCGGCAGGAAGTGCAGCAGCCCTGCACGGTTCCACAGCTGGGTCAGCGCATCGAGCATGCCCTTGCGCTGCTCGCGGCTCAGGGCGTCGCGCAGGTCGCTGGCCTGTTGCGAGCAATGCTGCAGGTGCAAATAGTGTTCGGCCAGGTAGGCCAGGTCGCGCAGCTTGAATATGTCCTGTTTGCCGAACGCGCGCGGCTTCGGGTCGGCCAGGCATAGGGTACCCAGCGGCAAGCCGTCGGCATTGTGCAGCGGCCAGCCGGCATAGAAGCGCACGTCAGGGGTATTACGCGCCAGTTCGGTGCGGGCGAAACGCACATCCGCCTGGCTGTCCTCGACGATCAGTGGCTCGTTGCGCAGTACCGCCTGGGAGCAGTAAGAAAGGCTGCGCGGCGTTTCAGCTGCGTCCAGCCCCTGGCGGCTCTTGAACCACTGACGATCACGGTCGACCAGGCTGACCAGCGCCATCTTCACCTGAAACAGGTCGCGGGCCAGGCGGGTCAGCGCGTCGAGATAGGGATCGGCGGGCGTGTCGAGTAGCTCCATGCGATCCAGCGCTTCCTGGCGCTCGGCTTCATTCGGTGGGATTGGCACGCTGAGCATGAGCGATCTCTCCTAGCAGGCTGTTGAAAAACTACCTACGTTGGCAATACTGCGTTAAAAACGGCCTCAAAATGCTCATTTACACCTGTAAACTGCGCTTTTTCGGCCGTTTTTGCCTTGTCTTACCTGCCTCGCCTACGTTTTTCAACGGCCTGCTAATTCAGGGGAAGGGAACCACAGGTCGCGACGGCTCAATTGCCAAGCATAGCCAGCCAATACCAGGCTGCGCAGCCCCATGAATGCCAGAAATGCCAACCACAGCCCGTGGTTGCCCAGACTTTGCAGCCACCAGCCCAGCGGCAGCGTCAATGCCAGGGCGATGAGCATGGCGTCGCGCATCTCGCGGGCGCGGGTGGCGCCGATGAACAGACCATCGAGCAGGTAGCTCCACACCGCCAGCAGAGGCAGCAACGCCAGATAAGGCAGGAAGTTCAGGGCCAGTTCGCGGACCTCGGCAATGTTCGTGAGCATACCGACGAACCAGTGCCCGCCGAGCAGGAAGAACAGCGCAAAGCCGGCACTGGCCAGCAGCGACCAGGTGCCGGCCACCAATAGCGAGCGGCGCAGCGCATCGCGGTCCCGCGCGCCAAGGGCATGACCGCACAAGGCTTCGACGGCATGCGCCAGGCCGTCCAGGGCATAGGCGGTCAGGGTCAGGCCATTGAGCAGCAGGGCGTTGGCCGCCACCGTGGCATCGCCCAGGCGTGTGCCCTGCACGGTGATCAGGAAGAACACCAGTTGCAGCGCCAGGGTGCGGATGAAGATGTCGCGGTTGACCGCCAGCAGCGGGCGCCAGTTGTTCCAGCGTTTGAGTGCGCTGCCGTCGAGTTGGCCTGGATAGCGAGCCAGTGCGCTGCGGGCCAGCCACAGGCCGAGCAGGGCACCGCTCCATTCGGCAATCACCGAGGCCCAGGCCGCGCCGGCCACACCCCATTCGAGGCCGATCACGAAAAGCAGATCCAGCGACACGTTGATCAGGTTGGCGCTGAGCAGAATGGCCAGCGGACCGCGCGCGCTCTGGGTGCCCAGCAGCCAGCCGATCAGCGCATAGGTCGCCAGGCTGGCGGGCAGGCCGAACAGGCGAATCTGAAAGTAGTGGCGCGCCAACTGGTCCAGCTCGGCCGATGGCTGCATCAGGCTCAGCGCGGCGCTGCTGAAGGGCACAGCCAGCAAACCCAGGAGCAAGGCCAGCAACACGCCCAGGCCGAGCCCCTGCAGTAGCACCTGACGCAGGGCGCCGCCGTCCTCGCGGCCGGCAGCCTGTGCGGCAAAACCGGTGCTGCCCATGCGCAGAAAACCCATGGCCCAGGTGAGCAGGGTATAGAGACTGCCACCCACTGCTACGGCCGCCAGCTGGTGAGCATGCGGCAGGTGACCGACCACGGCGGTATCGACCAGCGCCGCCATCGGCACCGAGAGGTTGGAGAGAATCATCGGCGCCGCCAGCGCCCAGACCTTGCGCTGGGTTGGGGTGTGGCGCCAGGCCTCGAGCAGGGCGGACATGGACAGCTCCGGCAAAACGCCGATTATAGGCACAGCGCCGGCCTGGCCGCACGGCTCCTCAGGAGTGTGAGTGGCTTGGCGAATTCGTCGGCACGACTCGTCGCCTTCAGGGCGCCTCGGCTATAGTTGTCGGCCTCTGCGCCCCCTGATTCCGGAGCCCGCAATGCCGAACAAAGGACTGCTTCTGGCCTTGGTGCTGACCCTGCTCAGCGCCTGTGATTCCTCTGAACCCCCAGCGACGGTGACCCCCGCTGCCCCCGCGGCGCAACAGCCGCAGGCGCCCAAGCCTGCGGTCGACCGTGACGCGCTGGCCGAGCGTTACGCCGGGCGCGAGCTGGAGGTGGTCGATGTTTCCGAAGTACAGCTCGATGGTGCCAGTGCGCTGTCGGTGACCTTCTCCATCCCGCTGGACCCCGACCAGCCCTTCGCCGAACGCCTGCATCTGGTTGACAGCGTCTCGGGCAAGGTCGATGGCGCCTGGGAGCTGACAGACAATCTCAGTGAACTGCGCCTGCGTCACCTGGAGCCCAAGCGCAAGCTGTCGTTGACCATCGATGCCGGGCTGAAGTCGATCAACGGCGGCAAGCTCGCTGCCGAGCATGTCAGCCGCTTCGAGACTCGCGATCTGCAGGCCAGCGTCGGTTTCGCCAGCCGTGGATCGCTTCTGCCGACCCGCCTGGCCGAGGGCCTGCCGGTGATCGCGCTGAACGTCGATAAGGTCAATGTCGAGTTCTTCCGCATCAAGCCCGAGGCGCTGCCGAATTTCCTCTCGCGCTGGGGCCGCGCCAGCAACCTGGATACCTGGGAGGCGCGCGAGCTGCTGCCGATGGCCGAGCTGGTCTATGGCGGCCGCTTCGACCTGAACCCGGCGCGCAACACCCGTGAAACCCTGCTCTTGCCCATCGCCGGCCTGGAGCCGTTCAAGCAGCCTGGTGTTTATCTGGCGGTGATGCGCGAGGCTGGCAGTTACAGCTATTCGCAGCCGGCAACGCTGTTTTCCCTGAGCGATATCGGCCTCTCCGCGCATCGCTATCGTGACCGTCTGGATGTGTTCACTCAGGCGCTGGAAGGTGGCAAGGCGCAGTCCGGGGTGCAGCTGGAACTGCTCGATGGCGACGGTGCGCTGCTCGCCGAAGGCAAGACCGATTCGGCGGGCCATGCGCAGTTGCCGCTGCCGGCCAAGGCCCAGGTGCTGCTGGCCAAGCAGGACGAACAGACCAGCCTGCTGCGCCTGAACACGCCGGCGCTGGATCTGGCCGAGTTCGATATCACCGGCCCCAAGGCGCATGCCCTGCAGTTCTTCGTGTTCGGCCCGCGCGATCTGTACCGCCCCGGCGAGACCGTGCTGCTCAACGGCCTGCTGCGCGATGCCGACGGTAGCCCGGTCAAGGCTCAGCCGGTCAGCGTCGAGGTGCGCCGCCCGGACGAGCAGATCAGCCGCAAGTTCGTCTGGAATGCCGGTGACGACGGTCTTTACCAGTACCAGCTGCCGCTGGCCGAAGAGGCGCCGACCGGTCGCTGGCAACTGTTGCTCGATCTGGGCGACGGCAGCCCGCAGCTTTATGAATTCCTCGTCGAGGACTTTTTGCCCGAGCGCATGGCCCTGGAGCTCAAAGGCCAGGACCAGCCCTACGCGCCGGGCGACAGCGCCGAATTCGCGGTGACCGGGCGTTACCTCTACGGTGCGCCGGCCGCCGGTAATCGTCTGACCGGGCAGCTCTACGTGCGCCCGCTGCGTGAGGCGGTGGCGAGCTTGCCGGGCTATCAGTTCGGCGACGTCACCGAAGCCGACCTGAGCCAGGATCAGGAGCTCGACGAGGTCAATCTCGACGACCAGGGCCGCGCCACGCTGCGCCCGGAAAACCGCTGGGGTGACGCCAAATCGCCGCTGCGTCTGATCCTCCAGGCCAGCCTGCAGGAGTCCGGTGGCCGCCCCATCACCCGCCGCATCGTCCAGCCGGTATGGCCGGCCGACCGCCTGCCGGGCCTGCGTGGCCTGTTCGAGGGCGAGGAAGTCGACGCGGACAGCCTGGCCGAATTCGAAATCCTGGTGGCCGACGCCGCCGGCAACAAGCTGGCGGCCGACAACCTCAACGTGCGCCTGGTGCGCGAGCGCCGCGACTACTTCTGGAGCTTCTCCGACGGAGAAGGCTGGCGTCACAACTACAACGAGAAATTCCTGACCCTCAGCGACGAGCCGCTGAAGGTCGCCGCGGGCGGCACCGCCAAGGTCAGCTTTCCGGTGGAGTGGGGCCCTTATCGGGTCGAGGTAGTGGACAACCAGACCGGGCTGGTCAGCAGCCTGCGCTTCTGGGCCGGCTACCGCTGGCAGGACAACGCCGATGGCGGCGCGGTGCGCCCGGACCAGGTCAAGCTGGCGCTGGATAAACCCGCCTATTCCGCGGGCGATGTGGCCAAGATCACCGTCACCCCGCCCGCTGCCGGTAACGGCTACCTGCTGGTCGAGTCCAGCGAGGGGCCGCTGTGGTGGGAGGAAATCAGCGTGCCGGCCGAGGGCAAGACCTTCGAGCTGCCCATCGACGAGAAATGGGCACGCCACGACCTCTACCTCAGTGCCCTGGTGGTGCGACCGGGTGAGCGCAAGGCGCAGGTCACGCCGAAACGCGCGGTCGGCCTGCTGCATCTGCCGCTGGAACGTGCTCCGCGCAAGCTGGCGGTGAGCCTGGAGGCGCCAGAGAAGATGCGGCCCAAACAGCCGCTGAAGGTCAAGGTCAGTGCACGTAATGCCGACGGCAGCATTCCCGACAAGGTGCATGTGCTGGTCGCCGCGGTGGACGTGGGCATCCTCAACATCACCAGCTACGCCACGCCCGATCCCTTCGCCACCTTCTTCGGGCGCAAGGCCTATGGCGCCGACCAGCTGGATATCTACGGCCAACTGATCGAGGCCCAGGGGCGCGTCGCCAGCCTGGCCTTCGGTGGTGACGCCGGCCTTGCCGCCGGTGGCAAGCGCCCGGATACCAGCGTGCTGATCGTCGCGCTGCAGAGCGATGCGCTGCAGCTGAACGACAAGGGCGAAGGCGAAGTCAGCCTGAACATTCCCGACTTCAACGGCGAGCTGCGACTTATGGCCCAAGCCTGGACCGACGAACGCTTCGGCATGGCCGAGGCCAAGACGGTAGTCGCGGCGCCGCTGATCGCCGAACTGTCGATGCCGCGTTTCCTTGCCGGTGGTGACGAAACCACCCTGGCGCTGGACCTGACCAACCTGTCCGGCGCCGAGCAGCAGCTCGACGTGCAGGTCGGTGTGGAAGGCCAACTGCGTCTGCTCAACCAGGGCGAAGCGCCGATCCGCCTGAACGATGGTCAGCGCACGACCCTGCGCATTCCGGTGCGCGCCGAAGGCGGGCTGGGCCAGGGCCGTATCCATGTCGAGGTGCAGGGGCTGGTGCTGCCGAACGAGACGCTGGGCGACTTCAGCCGCGAGTGGACGCTGGGCATCCGTCCGGCTTACCCGGCGCAGTTGCAACACTTCCGTGCGGTACTGGGGGAGGGCGAGCCCTGGACCCTGCCGGCCGGTATCTTGAACCAGTTCGAGCCTGCCGGGCTGGAAGCCGTGCTGGCGCTGTCGAGCCGGCCGCCGCTAAACCTCGGCGAGCAGATCCGTGCACTCAAGGCCTATCCGTACGGGTGCCTGGAACAGACCACCAGTGGCCTGTACCCGTCGCTCTATGCCGACGCCGCGAGCCTCAAGCGCCTGGGGCTGGAAGGCGAGCCGGACGAACAGCGGCGCAAGAGCATCGAGCTGGGTATCGAGCGCCTGCTCGGCATGCAGCGGCATAACGGTGGCTTCGGCCTGTGGAGCGCCGAGAGCGAAGAGGAATACTGGCTTACTGCTTATGTCACCGATTTCCTCCTGCGTGCCCGCGAGCAGGGCTTCGGCGTACCGGCCGAGGCGCTGAAAAAGGCCAATGATCGCCTGCTGCGCTATTTGCAGCAGAGCAGCCTGATCGAGGCCAGTTACAGCCAGGACTTCGCCCACACCCGCTTCGCCGTGCAGGCGTACGCCGGCTACGTTCTGGCGCGCAGCCAGCAGGCACCGCTGGGGGCGCTGCGTAGCCTGTTCGACCGCCGCAACGATGCGCGCTCCGGCCTGCCGCTGGTGCAACTGGCCGCTGCGCTGAAGCTGATGGGCGATGCACCGCGTGCCGAGCAGGCGCTGAACCAGGGGCTGATCCAGCAGCGCGATGGCGAACGCTGGATGGCCGACTACGGCAGCCCGCTGCGCGACCAGGCGCTGATTCTCGCCTTGCTTGAGGAGCACGACCTGGCGGCCGGCCAGCGCGAGCAGCGGCTGTTCAACCTGGCCGATGAGCTGGCGGGTCAGCGCTGGCTGTCGACTCAGGAGCGCAACTCGCTGTTCCTCGCCGGGCGCGGCATTCTCGGCAAGCCGGAGCAGACCTGGAGCGCTGCGCTTGCCAGCGGCGCCTTCCAGTTCGAGCTGAGCAACCAGCAGCCCGGTATCAAACTGGAGCGTGGCGAGCTGGCCGAGCCGCTTAGCGTGAGCAACGCCGGCAGCGCCAAGCTGTATCAGCAGCTGACCCTGTCCGGTTACCCGAGCCAGGCGCCGCGCGCCGGGGGCGAGAACCTCAGCATCGAGCGCGAGTACCTGGGCATGGACGGCCGTCCGCTCGATCTGCAGCGCCTGGACAGCGGCGAACTGGTGCTGGTGCACCTGGCCGTGCGGGCCCGCCAGCGCGTACCGGATGCACTGGTGGTCGACCTGCTGCCGGCCGGCCTGGAGCTGGAGAACCAGAACCTGGCGCAAAGCGCGGCGAGCCTCGACGACGCCGGCAGCAACGTCAAGGAGTGGCGCCAGTCGATGCAGAACGCGCGGATCAAGCATCAGGAATATCGCGGCGACCGCTACGTGGCAGCGGTGGACGTGGATGATTACGGCACTACCCATCTGCTCTACCTGGCCCGCGCGGTGACGCCTGGCAGCTACCGCGTACCGCCACCTCAGGTGGAGTCGATGTACCGGCCGAGCTGGCAGGCACTGGGAAGCGCGCCGTCTTCGCTGGTGGTGAGGGGGCGTTAAAAGCGGCCCTCTCCCCAACCCTCTCCCAAAAATGGGAGAGGGAGCCGATCGTGTCAGCTGTCAGATGTGCGTCACACGGCTTGCAAGGCAGGGTGCACTCGGTATCAGGCTTACCTCATATAGCTCCCTCTCCCGCTTGCGGGAGAGGGGCTGGGGGAGAGGGCAAAACAGGTTCAAGGAGGAACCATGACCTTACTCGACAACGCCAAACGCCTTAGGCACGAGATGACCGATGCCGAGCAACGGCTGTGGTATTACCTGCGCGCTCACCGTTTCCTAGGCCTGAAGTTCAAACGGCAGAAACCCATTGGCCCCTATATCGTCGACTTCATCTGCACCGAACGCTGGCTGGTCATCGAGCTGGACGGTGGCCAACACCAGCAGCAGACGGAATACGACCAGCAACGTGAGCATTATCTGGAGAGTCGAGGCTATCGTGTCCTGCGTTTCTGGAATCATCAGGTGCTGGCCGAAACGGAGGCTGTACTTGAGCAGATTCGCCAGGTTGCTCGTCCTGATGAATAGCTGCGTCTTCGCTGGGGTGGTGCGGGTGTCGATATGACCGAGGCCAAACACCGAACGGCTCCCCTCTCCCGCTTGCGGGAGAGGGGCTGGGGGAGAGGGCTGCGAGCGCTCCTTATCCTCCTGCTTCCCCTGGCCCTGCTCTGGCTAGCCGACCGCCTCTTCCCGCTGCCCCTGCCCGAAGACGACCTGGCCCGCGTGGTGTTGGCCGAAGACGGCACGCCATTGTGGCGTTTCGCCGACCGTGACGGCGTATGGCGCTACCCGGTGACGCCGGACGAGGTCTCACCCTATTACCTGGAAGCGCTGCTGACGTACGAAGACCGCTGGTTCCGCCAGCACCCCGGGGTCAACCCGCTAG
The DNA here is from genome assembly GCF_018221585.1 of Pseudomonas sp. KB-10. NCBI lineage: Bacteria > Pseudomonadati > Pseudomonadota > Gammaproteobacteria > Pseudomonadales > Pseudomonadaceae > Pseudomonas > Pseudomonas sp. KB-10. The sequence goes on along the minus strand of NZ_QYYB01000001.1, from coordinate 17,265 downwards.
CCCTGGGGCGTGCGGCCTGGCAGAACCTGAACGGCGGGCGTGTGGTGTCCGGCGGCAGTACGCTGTCGATGCAGGTGGCGCGCCTACTCGATCCGCACGGGCGTGACCTGCCTGGCAAACTCAAGCAGCTTTGGCGCACCGCGCAGCTGGAGTGGCACCTGTCCAAGGACGAGATACTCACGCTCTATCTCAATCGCGCGCCCTTCGGTGGCACCTTGCAGGGCGTTGCCGCCGCAAGTTGGAGCTATCTGGGCAAGCCACCAAGCCAGCTCACCCGCGCCGATGCTGCGCTGCTTGCCGTATTGCCGCAGGCGCCCAGCCGCTTGCGCCCTGATCGCCACCCCGAGCGCGCCCAGGCGGCGCGCGACAAGGTGCTCAGGCGCCTGGGTGAGTTTCAGGTGTGGCCGCAGATCCAGGTGGACGAAGCGCTGGAAGAGCCGGTATTTCTCGCGCCGCGCCGCGAGCCGAGCCTGGCGCCCTTGCTGGCGCGGCGGTTGAACCGTGCCGGCAGCCCGCCGCTGATTCGCACCACCCTCGATGCCGGTTTGCAGCTGCGCCTGGAAGACCTGCTGCTGGGCTGGCGCGCGCGCCTGCCCGAGCGCACCTCGGCGGCGATTCTGGTGGTGGAGCACGAGAGCATGGCGGTGCGCGCCTATCTTGGCTCGGTGGATATCGCTGACACCTCGCGCTTTGGCCACGTCGACATGGTGCGCGCCCTGCGTTCGCCCGGCTCGACGCTCAAACCCTTTCTTTACGGCATGGCGCTGGATGCCGGGCTGATCCACTCCGAGTCGCTGCTGCAGGACGTGCCGCGGCATTACGGCGACTACCGCCCCGGCAACTTCGCCGCCGGGTTCATCGGCCCGGTGTCGGCCAGCGAGGCGCTGGCCACCTCGCTCAACCTGCCGGCCGTGCAGCTGCTCGAAGCCTACGGCCCGAAGCGTTTTGCCGGCGAGCTGCGCAGCGCGGGGCTGCCGATCCGTCTGCCGGCGCTGGCCGAGCCCAACCTGGCGCTGATCCTTGGTGGCGGTGGCTCGCGGCTGGAATCGCTGGTGGCCGGTTACAGCGCCTTCGCCCGCGGTGGTATGGCGGCCCGCGCGCGCCTGCAGCCAGACGATGAATTACGTGAGCGCCGTCTGCTGTCACCCGGTTCGGCCTGGATCATCCGGCGCATCCTCAGCGGCCAGGCGCGGCCGGATCGCGACCCGCGCGCACAGCTGGCACAGCGCCCGACCCTGGCCTGGAAGACCGGCACCAGCTATGGCTTTCGCGACGCCTGGGCCATTGGCGTCGGGCCGCGCCATCTGATCGGCATCTGGATCGGTCGACCGGACGGCACCCCGGTGCCCGGCCAGTTCGGTCTGGCCTCGGCTGCGCCGCTGTTGCTGCAGGTGCATGATCTGCTGGTCAATCGCGATAGCCAGCGCGGCATCGCCGCACCGGCCGATCCGCAGCCGGCCGAGGTTGGCGTGGCCGCCATCTGCTGGCCGCTGGGGCAGCCAATGAGCAGGGACGATCCCAACTGCCGACGCCTGCGCTTCGCCTGGACGCTGGAGGGCACCACGCCACCGACCTTGCAGGCTGCCGATCAGCCGCTGGGCAGTGGCCTGCGCGAACGTTACTGGGTCAATGCCGAGGGACAGCGCGTCGGGCCCACCTGCGTAGGCGCCGAGACGCGTGAGCTGGTGTTGTGGCCGGCACCGCTGGAACCCTGGCTGCCACGTCGGGAGCGGCGCTTGGCGCGCTTGCCTGCTGTCGATCCGAGTTGTCCACCGCCAGGCAGCAGCCAGGTAGCGCCCCTTTCCATTGTCGGCGTGCGCGATGGTGATCGCTTGCGCCGGCCGCAGGGCAATCATGAACCGCTGCGCCTCAGCCTTTCGGCTCTGGGCGGCAATGGCCGACGCTGGTGGTTTGTCGATGGTCAGCCACTGGGTGACAGTGCTCAGGATGCGCCCTTCAGCCATGCCTTCGACAGCGGCAGGCACCAGCTCAGTGTGCTCGACGAAGGCGGCCAGACCGCTCGTCTGGAATTCAGCGTAGGGCCCTGACTGGATTCGCTGGCGAAGCTGCAAGCCGCGGCCGCTCTGTTCCGAGCGCCCGGCTAGCGCAGCGAATCATCCGGTATTGGTGAATAAAGCTTGGTCATGAACCGCCGATATGGAATCTGGCGGTAACCTAATTGCAATTTGTGTACATTTTTGTATCCAATTGTCCGGCCAAACTCCAAACCACCACCGGGAGAAGCTTCCATGCGCCTCTGGCAACGCAGTATTCAGTGGCAATTGATCCTCAGCATGGGTGCGGCCCTGTTGGCCAGCATTCTCATCGTCGTCGGCATCTACTCCGCGGTGGTCGACCGCCTGACCGAGCGCTACCTGATCGATGAAGCGCTGCCAGCTCGGGTGCTGGCGATCCGTAACGACCTGGAACGCGTGCTTACCGCGCCGATCACCGCCAACGCCTCCATTGCCGAGAACAGTCTGGTGCAGGACTGGCTGGCTGCAGGTGAGGACGCCGCGAGACGTGACGAGTTCGCCCGTTATCTCGAAGGCGTGCGTGCACAGCAGAACGCCATGACCACGTCCATCGTTGCCCTGGCCAGCGGCAACTACACCACTGGCGAAGGCCTGATGCGCACGCTCGACCGCAATCAGGCGGAGAACCAGTGGTTCTATCGCCTGGTCGACGGTGATCGTGATCGCGTGCTGGAAATCGACATCGACAAGACCACGCGCCTGCCCACGCTGTTCATCAATCAGCGCATCAAGCGTGGCGGCAAGACGCTCGGTGTCGCCGGCCTGGGCTACGACCTGGCGGACATGTCGAGAATGATCAGCGACTTTCGCTTTGGTGAGCGCGGGCAGGTATTTCTGATCGACAGCCAGGGCAACGTCAAGGTGCACCCGCGGTCCGAGCTGAGCGGCAATGGCAAGCTTGATGAGCTGTTCGGTGCCGATGCCAGCCGCCAGGTGCTCAGCGGCGACAGCCGTGCGGTGCGCTTCGAACGCGATGGCGAGACCTTTCTTGCCGTGGCGCAGAAATTCGCCAGTATCGACTGGTTGCTGGTCAGCCAGGTGCCGGAGGCCGAAGTCTACGCCGAGGCCCGTCAGGCGCTGCTGATGACCAGCCTGATCGGCGTGGCTGTGGCGCTGCTGTTCCTTGGCCTGGTGGTGCTGCTGGCGCGTGGCCTGGTACGGCCGATCCGTCAGGTGACCCAGGCCCTGGTGGAAATCGGTGGGGGTGGCGGTGATCTGACACGGCGCCTCGATGAATCGCGGGCTGATGAACTGGGCGATCTGGCCCGTGGCTTCAACCGTTTTCTCGCCAGCCAGCGTGACCTGATCGGCGATGTGCTGGCCACCAGCGAGCGGCTGCGTACCGCGGTCAGCCAGGTCGCGCGGGTGGTGGAGAACACCGCCGGACGCGCGGGCCAGCAGCAGGAAATGACCGATATGGTGGCCACCGCCGTGAACGAGATGGGCCTGACCGTGCAGGAAATCGCGCGTAACGCCAGCGATGCTGCACAGTCCTCGCACAGCGCCCGCGAGGAAGCGCAGAGTGCGCGTCAGGTGGTCGGGCAGTCCATCGCCCATATCGAACGGATGTCCGCCGACATCGGCAGTGCCGCCGAGGCGGTGAGCGAGCTGGCCGAGCAGGTCGCCTCCATCGACCAGGTGCTGGCGGTGATCCGTGGCATTTCCGAGCAGACCAACCTGCTGGCGCTCAATGCCGCCATCGAGGCGGCGCGGGCCGGAGAAATGGGGCGCGGTTTTGCGGTCGTGGCTGACGAAGTGCGCACCCTGGCCAGCCGTACCCAGGCCTCGACCGACGAGATCCAGCAGATGATTCAGCGCCTCAAGCAGGGCGCGGAAACCGCAGTCAGCTCGATGCATGCCGGCCAGTCGGCTACCAGCACCGGCGTCGAATCCAGTCAGCGTACAGGCCAGTCGCTCGGGGCGATCACTTCGCAAGTCGAGCGCATCAGCGACATGAACACCCAGGTGGCCGCAGCCACCGAAGAGCAAAGCTCGGTGACCGAGGAGATCAACCGCAACGTGCAGGGCATCGCCGACCTGGCACATGCCACCGCCGGTGAAGTGCACGCCTGTCGTGAGGATTGCCAGACGCTGAGCCGCCTGGCCGAGGACCTGACCGTGCAAATGGGCAAGTTCCGCCTTTAGGCTTGACGGTTTTCAACGGTGTGGTGCGCAGCGATTAGCGCCGACGATCTGCTGGGGCGCGCAGCCTGGTCGGCCCCCAGCCAAAGGCCTGCCTGATGCCGAGGCAGGCGGGCCTCAATGATCGGCCGCCACCAGTCTGTTGCGGCCCTCACGCTTGGCGCGGTAAAGCGCCTCGTCGACGCGCTTGAAGAAGGCGTCGGCGTCGCCATCGTGGCGGCTGCTGAAACAGCCGACGCCGAGGCTGGTGGTCAGCGCCAGGTGCTGACCGGCCAATAGCAGGCCTTCGCTTTCCAGCTCCTGACGAAACTGCTCGGCCAGGTCCAGGGCCTGGGCCAGCGGGGTGCCCGGCAGCAGCACACCGAACTCCTCGCCGCCCAGGCGCAGCAGCGCGTCGCCATCGCGGCGAAACACCTTGCGCATGCGCTCGGCGAAGGCACTCAGGCAGGCGTCGCCTCCGGCGTGGCCGCGTTCGTCGTTGACCTTCTTGAAGAAATCGATGTCCATCAGCACCAGCGACAGTGGCTCGCCCTGGCGCACCGCGTTGGCCACCAGGCTGGGGAACAGATTGTTGAATTGATAGCGGTTGCCCAGCTGAGTCAGGCTGTCGGTGCGACTGAGCAGGTCGAGCTGGCTCTGCTGTTCCAGCAGCTTCAGCTCGAGGTCGAGGGTGGCGCGGTATTCACGATGATTGCGACCGAGCACCAGCACCAGATAACCGAGGTAAAAGGCCAGGGTGGTAAACATCGCGTATTGTTGCTGCCAGTTCAGGGCCATGACAGCCAGGCCTGGCAGGTAGAGCAGCCCCAGCGCCAGCAGCGCGCGACCGCGGCGCATGGCGAAGTTGAAGGTCATCGCCGTGCTGAATGCCACCGTGGCCAGGGTGGCGACCATTTCCGAATCGGTATAGGCGTCGCTGTAAAGGGCCAGGGCGTGGGCCTGGCCCCAGCACAGCGCGGTCAGGAGGATCAGCCCCCAGTGACGATCCAGCCAGCGCTGTAACTGTTCGGGGCTGTCGAGGCCATCGGGACGATGCAGCAGACGCGCAGCGAGAAGTGCGGCAAACAAGGCGCAACCCAGCATGCCGCTGAAGACCTGTTCGGCCGGGGCGGCGCTGAAAATCCAGGTCAGCAGCCAGGCGAGCAGGTAGAAGACGCCCCCCAGGCGCGTGCGAATGCGGGTGTCGTCCACCTCGCGCCATAAGGCGAAGGTGCTGGGCTGGTGCGGTACTTCGGCGTCGGTCATGGTTTTCGGTCCACAGTCGCCGGCAACCAGCGTCCGGGCCGTTGGAGCGACGTCAAAACTTCTCCAAAAGCTTCTGTGATCACAGAAGTCACTTGCCGAGCATAGCGGTTTTTGGGATTGCTCGGATGTCTAAATGCCACTATCTGTTTGCCGCTCGTCGTTCTCGATCTCGCCAACGCCGCGGCGAGCTGGCTGGCGAACGTGACGCGATGGTCTAGGCTTGATAACGATGCGCCCGGCAACGCACCGGGCGTCAGCCTGATTTGGGAGACCTACGATGGACATGAACCGTCGACAGTTCTTCAAGGTCTGCGGTGTAGGCCTTGGAGCATCGAGCCTGGCGGCTCTGGGAGTCGCGCCCCCGGAAGCCTTCGCCGACCAGGTGCGGCACTTCAAACTGACCAGCACCACGGAAACCCGCAACACCTGCCCCTACTGCTCGGTCGGGTGCGGCCTGATCCTCTACAGCCAGGGCGATGCGGCCAAGAACGTGGCGCAGAACATCATCCATATCGAGGGCGACGCCGACCATCCGGTCAACCGCGGCACCCTCTGTCCCAAGGGCGCAGGCCTGCTGGACTTCGTCCACAGCCCCAACCGCCTGAAGTATCCGCAAGTACGCGAAGCCGGCTCCAACGAGTGGAAGCGTATCGACTGGGACGAAGCGCTGGATCGCATCGCCCGGCATGTGAAGGCCGACCGCGACGCCAATTTCATCGAGAAGAACGAGCAGGGCCAGACGGTCAACCGCTGGCTGAGCTCGGGCTTTCTGGCCGCCTCGGCATCGAGCAATGAGGCTGGATACATCACCCACAAGGTGGTGCGTTCCCTTGGCATGCTGGGGTTCGACAACCAGGCACGTGTCTGACATGGCCCGACGGTGGCAAGTCTTGCCCCGACGTTTGGCCGTGGAGCCATGACCAACCACTGGACCGACATCAAGAATGCCGATCTGGTGCTGATCATGGGCGGCAATGCCGCCGAGGCCCACCCCTGTGGCTTCAAGTGGGTGACCGAAGCCAAGGCGCACAACAAGGCCAAGCTGGTGGTGGTCGATCCGCGCTTCACTCGCTCGGCTTCCGTGGCCGACTTCTATGCGCCGATCCGTACCGGTACCGATATCGCCTTCCTCGGTGGGTTGATCAACTACCTGCTGGAGAACGACAAGATCCAGCATGAGTACGTGCGCAACTACACCGACGTCAGCTTCGTGGTGCGCGAGGACTATGCCTTCGAAGACGGCATGTTCAGCGGCTACAACGCCGAGATGCGGCGCTACGACAAGAGCAGTTGGGGCTATGAGATCGGTGAAGACGGTTACGCCGTGGTCGATCCGACGCTCACCCACCCGCGCTGCGTGTTCAACCTGCTGAAGAAGCACTACAGCCGTTACACGCCGGATCTGGTCAGCAGCATCTGCGGCACACCCAAGGCGCAGATGCTGCAGGTGTGGGAAACCGTCGCCGAATGCTCGGCACCGGGCAAGGTCATGACCATCATGTACGCCCTGGGCTGGACCCAGCACTCGGTGGGTTCGCAGATGATCCGTACCGGCGCCATGCTGCAGTTGCTGCTGGGCAACATCGGCATGCCGGGTGGCGGCATGAATGCCCTGCGTGGTCACTCCAACATCCAGGGCCTGACCGACCTCGGCCTGCTCTCCAATCTGCTGCCGGGCTACCTCAGCCTGGCGCTGGACGCCGAGCAGGATTATGCCGCCTACATCGCCAGGCGCTCGCCCAAGCCGCTGCGGCCGGGGCAGTTGTCCTACTGGCAGAACTACGAGAAGTTCCACGTCAGCCTGATGAAGGCCTGGTACGGCAAGAACGCCACGGCGGAGAACAACTGGGGCTTCGACTGGTTGCCCAAGCTGGATGTGCCCGGCTACGACGTGCTCAAGGTCTTCGACATGATGTACGAGGGCAAGGTCAACGGTTACTTCTGCCAGGGCTTCAATCCCATCGCCTCGTTCCCCGACAAGGCCAAGGTCAGCGCCGCGCTGGCCAAGCTCAAGTACCTGGTGATCATGGACCCGCTGGCCACCGAGACCTCGGAGTTCTGGCGCAATGCCGGCGAGTTCAACGACGTCGACACCGCCAGCATCCAGACCGAGGTGTTCCGCCTGCCCACCACCTGCTTCGCCGAGGAGGACGGCTCGCTGGTCAACAGCGGCCGCTGGCTGCAGTGGCACTGGAAGGGCGCCGAACCGCCCGGCCAGGCACGCACCGACATCGCCATCATGGCCGGGCTGTTCCATCGCTTGCGCCAGGCCTACGCCACCGAGGGCGGGGCCTTCCCCGATCCGATCCTCAACCTCGACTGGTCGTACCTGAAACCGGACGAGCCCGGGCCGGACGAGATCGCCCGCGAGTTCAACGGCAAGGCCCTGGAAGATCTCCATGACCCGGCCACCGGGGCGTTGCAGGCCAAGGCCGGCGAGCAGCTCAGTGGTTTCGGCCTGCTGCGCGCGGATGGCTCCACCGCCAGTGGTTGCTGGATCTTCTGCGGTTCGTGGACGGCGCAGGGTAACCAGATGGCGCGGCGCGACAACGCCGACCCCTACGGTATGGGCCAGACGCTTGGCTGGGCCTGGTCCTGGCCGGCCAACCGACGCATTCTCTACAACCGTGCCTCGGCCGACCCCAGCGGCAAGCCGTGGGACGTCGAGAAGAAGCGTCTTGTGTGGTGGAACGGCAAGGCCTGGGGCGGCACCGACGTGCCCGACTTCAAGGCCGACTCGCCGCCGGCCGAGGGCATGAACCCTTTCATCATGAACCCTGAAGGGGTGGCGCGCCTGTTCGCCGTGGACAAGATGGCCGAAGGCCCATTCCCCGAGCACTACGAGCCGTTCGAGACGCCGATCGGGCGCAACCCGATGCACCCGGACAATGCGCTGGCCATCAGCAACCCGGCGGCGCGGGTGTTCAAGGCCGATATGGCGATGCTGGGCAAGGCGGACGCCTTTCCCTATGCCGCCACCACTTACCGCCTGACCGAGCACTTCCACTTCTGGACCAAGCACTGTCGGCTCAACGCCATTACCCAGCCCGAGCAGTTCGTCGAGATCGGCGAGGCGCTGGCCAGGGAGCTGGGCATCGTCGCCGGCGAGCGGGTCAAGGTGTCGTCCAACCGTGGCTATATCAAGGCGGTGGCGGTGGTGACCAAGCGCATCAAGCCGCTGACCGTGGACGGCAAAACCGTGCATCAGATCGGCATCCCGCTGCACTGGGGCTTCGCCGGTGTGGCGCGCAACGGTTACCTGACCAACACCCTGACGCCCTTCGTCGGCGACGGCAACACGCAGACCCCGGAATTCAAGTCGTTCCTGGTCAACGTGGAAAAGGCATAGGAGCAGCGCCATGGCCTCACAAGACATCATCGCCCGCTCCGCCACCACCACGCCGATGCCCTCCGTACGGCAGGTCGGCGAGGTGGCCAAGCTCATCGACGTTTCCAAGTGCATCGGCTGCAAGGCCTGTCAGGTGGCGTGCTCGGAATGGAACGACCTGCGTGACGACGTCGGTCAGAACCACGGCACCTACGACAACCCGACCGACCTCACCGCCAGCTCCTGGACGGTGATGCGCTTCACCGAGCACGAGGACGAAGCTGGCAAGCTGGAATGGCTGATCCGCAAGGATGGCTGCATGCACTGCGCCGAGCCCGGCTGCCTGGCGGCGTGCCCGAGCCCGGGCGCGATCATCCAGTACGCCAACGGCATCGTCGACTTCAATCAGGACAAGTGCATCGGCTGCGGCTATTGCATCACCGGTTGCCCGTTCAACATCCCACGCATCTCGCAGAAGGATCACAAGGCCTACAAGTGCAGCCTGTGTTCCGACCGCGTAGCCGTGGGCATGGAGCCGGCCTGCGTGAAGACCTGCCCGACCGGCGCCATCGTCTTCGGCACCAAGGAGGCGATGAAGGAGCATGCCGATGGGCGCATTGCCGACTTGAAGTCACGCGGTTACGACAACGCCGGTTTGTACGATCCTGATGGCGTCGGCGGCACCCACGTGATGTACGTGCTGCACCATGCCGACCAGCCGTCGCTCTATGCCGGCCTGCCGAACGAGCCGAGCATCAGCCCGCTGGTGTCGTTGTGGAAGGGCGTGACCAAGCCGCTCGGTCTGCTGGCCATGGGCGCCACGGCGCTGATCGGGTTCTTCCACTACATCCGCGTCGGGCGCAACCGCGTGGAGGAGGACGAGCCCGTGACGGGTGACCCTGCCGTGCATCAGGTCGACCCGGCCGTGCACACCTATGATCCGAACCAGCGGCCGTAGGAGACCAGCATGAAACACGATATCCAACGCTACACGGCCGGCGAACGCAGCAACCACTGGGTGGTGGCGATCCTCTTCGTCCTCGCCGGCCTGTCCGGCCTGGCGCTGTTCCACCCGTCGATGTTCTGGCTCAGCAACCTGTTCGGCGGCGGGGTGTGGACGCGCATTCTGCATCCCTTCCTCGGCCTGGCCATGTTCCTGTTCTTCCTCTGGCTGGTGATGCGCTTCGCCGGGCACAACCGCCTCGAGGCGCGCGATCGCCAGTGGCTGGCGCAATGGCGTGACGTGATCAGCAACCGTGAGGAGCGCCTGCCGCCGGTGGGGCGCTACAACGCCGGGCAGAAGCTGCTGTTCTGGGTATTGCTGCTGTGCATGCTGGTGTTGCTGGCCACAGGCATCGTCATGTGGCGCCAGTACTTCAGCCACCTGTTCGGTATCGAGCTGATCCGCCTGGCCTCGCTGCTGCACGCCGCGGCGGCCTGGGGCTTGATCATCTGCATCATCGTGCACGTCTACGCCGGCATCTGGGTCAAGGGCTCCATCGGCGCCATGCTCAATGGCTGGGTCAGCCGCGGCTGGGCGCGCAAGCACCATGCCGCCTGGTACGAGGAAGTCAGCAAAGACAGCCACAAGCGCCACTGAATGATGACTGTATCGCGGCTGAAGCCGCTCCTACGGGATGTCGTTTCATGTAGGAGCGGCTTCTGCCGCGTAGCCAGATGCAATCCGGGGCGCGCTCTGCTTTTGTGGGAGGGGCTTTAGCCGCGACAGCCCACACCCGTAGGAGCGGCTTCAGCCGCGTTAAAAGCTCGCCGCTAAAGCGCCTCCCACGCCACCGGGCTCCGCGTAGCCCGGATGTAATCTCGGGGCGCTCTGTTTTTGTGGGGGGCTTTAGCCGCGACAGCCCACACCCGTAGGAGCGGCTTCAGCCGCGATAAAAGCTCGCCGCTAAAGCGCCTCCCACGCCACCGGGCTCCGCGTAGCCCGGATGTAATCTCGGGGCGCGCTCTGCTTTTGTGGGGGCTTTAGCCGCGACAGCCCACACCCGTAGGGCGGCTTCAGCCGCGATAAAAGCTCGCCGCTAAAGCGCCTCCCACGCCACCGGGCTCCCCGTAGCCTGGATGTAATCTCGGGGCGCGCTCTGCTTTTGTGGGAGGGGCTTTAGCCGCGACAGCCCACACCCGTAGGAGCGGCTTCAGCCGCGATCAACGCGCGCCACTAAATCACCTCCCACGGCAACCGTGCACACCGTCTCGTATCCAGATGCAATCTGCGACCACGCCCAGCCAACCTCAACTCTGCAACCGGCAAACCCCTTCAGCCTGGTCTAGGCTGATCACGAGCCATATTCACGGGAGCAGTCCCTAAGGAGTCCTGCGTGTCAGGCCAGATTCTCGAGCCGGGGCAGATCGAAGCCGCGGCCAACATCCCGCCTTTTCTCCACCTGCCCGAGCCCGACCTGTTCAGCCGCCGCGCCCGGCGCCTGCGTAGCCTGGCGGCCGATCATCCGCTGGCGGCCTACCTGCTGTTAATGGCCGATCTGTGCGAGGCGCAGCAGCGTGTGCTGGATGCGCCACCGCCCTTGCCAGGCCCATCGGCCGAAGCCCTGGCGCGCAGTTTCGAGCACCGCATGCCGCCGCTGGCATTCGACACCCTGGTACGCGGCGATGCCTGGCAGCCCGCCCTCGACGCCTTGCTGGCCGGGATCAAGGCCGACGGTAATCCGTCGGTATGTGCCGCCCTGGCAGGCTTGCGCGAGGCCGATAGCGGCCAGCGCAAGGCCTGGGCCATTGCTTTGCTGGGTGGCCAGTTCGATCTGCTGCCGGCGGCGCTGGTGCCGTTTCTCGGCGCCGCCCTGCAGGTCGCCTTCAGCCACTGGCTGCTGGCACTGCCCAGCGAGCGGCTGGTGGAAACCTCCAGCCAGACCCTGTGCCCGGCCTGCGGCTCGCCACCGGTGGCCGGCATGCTGCGCCATCGCGGCAAGTACGCCGGGCTGCGCTACCTGAGCTGCTCGCTGTGTGCCTGCGAATGGCACCACGTGCGGGTCAAGTGCAGCCATTGCGAATCCTCCAAGCACCTGGCCTATCTGTCGCTCGCGCGTGAGGGCGTGGCGCCCGAGCGCTCGGCGATCCGCGCCGAGACCTGCCCGAGCTGCCAGAGCTACCTGAAGCAGTGCTACCTGGAGTTCGACGATCAGGCCGATGCTGTCGCCGATGATCTGGCCAGTCTCGATCTGGACATGCGCCTGAGTGAGGAGGGGCACCTGCGCCGGGCGCCGAACCTGCTGCTGGCACCCGGCAGTTCCGACTGAGGGCGCTGACGATGAATGCCAATGCTGCCCGTCTTCCTTCCATTGACCGCCTGCTGCGTTGCGAAAGCGTGGCGCCCCTGCAGCAGCGCTACGGTCGCGATGCCTTGCTGGCCATCTTGCGTGATCTGCTTGATGAGTTGCGCGAACCCGCCCGCAGCGGCCAACTTGCCGCCGTGGAGCTCAGCGAGGCGGTGCTCGCCGGTCGTGCCGGCGAACGCCTGGCCGCACGCCACGCCGGTCGTGTACGCCGTGTGTACAACCTGACCGGCACGGTGCTGCACACAAACCTCGGGCGCGCCCTGTTGCCGGAGGAGGCCATCGACGCCATCACCCAGGCTGCACGCTACCCCCTCAACCTGGAATTCGATCTGGCCAGCGGCAAGCGCGGCGACCGCGACGACCTGATCATCGGCCTGATCCGCGAGCTGACCGGCGCAGAGGCGGTCACCGTGGTCAACAACAACGCCGCGGCTGTTCTGCTGGCGCTCAACAGCCTGGGTGCGCGCAAGGAGGGCATCATCTCCCGTGGCGAGCTGATCGAGATCGGCGGCGCCTTCCGCATCCCCGACATCATGGCCCGTGCCGGGGTCAAACTGGTCGAGGTCGGCACCACCAACCGCACCCACGCCAAGGACTACGAGGCCGCCATCGGCCCGCGTTCGGGTCTGCTGATGCGCGTGCACACCAGCAACTACAGCGTGCAGGGCTTCACCGCCAGCGTCGCCACCCGCGACCTGGCCGCCATCGCCCACGCTCACGGCCTGCCGCTGCTGGAGGACCTTGGCAGCGGCAGCCTGGTCGATCTTTCGCGCTGGGGCCTGCCCAAGGAACCCACGGTGCAGGAAGCGCTGCGCGACGGCGCGGATATCGTCACCTTCAGCGGCGACAAGCTACTCGGCGGCCCGCAGGCCGGCATCATCCTCGGCAGCAAGGAACTGATCGGGCGTATCAAGAAGAACCCGCTCAAGCGCGCCCTGCGCGTGGACAAGCTGACCCTCGCCGCGCTGGAAGCGGTGCTCGGCCTGTACCGCGACCCGGATCGCCTCGGCGAGCGCCTCACCAGCCTGCGCCTGCTCAGCCGTCCGCAGGCGGATATCCGCGCCCAGGCCGAGCGTGTCGCTCCGACAATGGCCACAAGCCTTGGCGAACACTGGCAGGTCAGCGTGGAAAATGCCCTGGGCATGATCGGCAGCGGCGCGCAGCCGGTGGCGCGCCTGCCCAGTGCGGCGCTGTGCATCCGCCCGCAGACCTCAAAACGCCTGCGTGGTCGTGCGTTGCGCGAACTGGAAGGGCAGTTGCGCGAGCTGCCTATCCCGGTGATCGGCCGCATCGATGACGACGCCCTGTGGCTCGACCTGCGCCAGCTCGACGATGAACCCGCCTTCGTCTCACAGCTGGCGCAGCTGCGCGAGGCGCAGGCGTGATCGTCGGCACCGCCGGCCATATCGACCATGGCAAGACCGCGCTGCTGCAGGCGCTGACCGGCCAGCAGGGTGACCGCCGCCCGGCCGAGCGCGCCCGTGGCATCACCATCGACCTGGGTTATATATACGCCGACTTGGGCGACGGCCAGCTCACCGGCTTCATCGACGTGCCTGGGCACGAACGCTTCGTCCACAACATGCTCGCTGGCGCCAGTGGCATCGACCTGCTGTTGCTGGTGGTGGCCGCCGACGACGGGGTGATGCCGCAGACCCGCGAACACCTGGCGATAGCCGAGCTGTTGGGCATCCGCCAGGCGCTCGTCGCCCTGACCAAGATCGACCGGGTCGATGCCGCGCGTGTGCAACAGGTGCACGAGCAGGTGGAAAACCTGCTCGCCCCCGGGCCGCTGGCGGGCGCCGAACTGCTGGCGGTGGACAGCCTCAGCGGGCGAGGCGTCGAACTCCTGCGTGAGCGCCTGCTGGCCATCTCTGCGGTGCATCAGGCGCGCACCAGCTATGGCCATTTTCGTCTGCCCATCGACCGCGCCTTCAGCGTCGAGGGCACTGGCGTAGTGGTGACCGGCACCGCCTTTACCGGCCGTGTGGCGCTGGGTGACGAGCTGCTGCTAAGTCCATCCGGGCGCCGCGTGCGCGTGCGCGGCCTGCACGCGCAGAATCGCCAGGCCGACAGCGCCTTTGCCGGCCAGCGAGTGGCGCTGAACCTGGCTGGCGAGCGGCTGGCGGTCGAGCAACTGCACCGAGGCGACTGGCTGCTGGCGCCGGCCTTGCTGGCGCCGACCACCCGGCTGGATGTCCAACTGCAGCTGCTTGCCTCGGAGTCGCGAGCTTTGGCGCACTGGACGCCGGTGCACGTGCACCTGGGCGCGCAGGATGTCACCGGACGCATCGCCCTGCTCGACACCGGCAGCCTGGCGCCCGGGCAGCATTGTCTGGCGCAGTTGCTGCTCAACGCCCCGGCGCATGCCGTGCACGGCGATACCCTGGTGCTGCGCGACCAGTCGGCGCAACGCACGCTGGGTGGCGGCCGTGTGCTCGATCCCTTCGCCCCGGCCCGCGGCCGCCGTGCGCCGCAACGTTTGCGGCAATTGCAGGCCCTGCAGGGCGCCAGCCTGGAACAGGCCCTGCCGGTGCTGTTGCAGTCGGCCGATAACGGCCTCGATCCCGCCCTGCTGGAGCGGCAGTTCAATCGTCCGCGTGAGAGCTGGGCGCTGCCGGACGGGGCGTGCGAACTGGCAACCCGTCAGGGCACGCGCCTGTTCGATGCGGGGCATCTGCAGACGCTACGCGATGCCTTGGTCGAAGGCTTGCGCCGTTTCCATGATGAATCGCCGGACGAACTCGGTCCCGACCGTGACCGCCTGCGCCGCTATGCCCTGAGCGAACTGGAGCGCCCGGTCTTCGTTGCCCTGCTCGACGAGGCACTGGCCGATGGACGCATCGCCAGCAGCGGCCCCTGGCTGCACCTGCCGGACCACCGCGTGCAGCTCAGCCCGGACGACGAAGCCCTGCGCGAACGAATCTGGCCGCTGCTGCTCGATGGCGGCTTCGACCCACCCTGGGTTCGTGACCTGGCTGGCGCCGTGCAACGGGACGAGGCATCCGTGCGCCTGCTGTTGCGAAAACTGGCGCGCCTGGGCCTGTTGCATCAGGTGGTCCGCGACCTGTTCTATCCCGAGCAAACCCTGCACAGTCTCGCCGCCCGTGCGCTGGAACTGGTGGAGCAGCATGGCAGTCTGCGTGTGGTCGATTGGCGAGACCGTATCGGCATCGGCCGCAAGCGTGCCATCCAGCTCCTGGAGTACTTCGACCGCATCGGCTTCACCCGTCGCCTGGCCAACGAGCGGCGTATCCGTAGCGACTCGGCGCTGGCGATTCAGCTTGTGGGAAACCAGCAGGAGGGTACTGCAAGCAACCCGGTCGGCGAACGGTCGGTGCATCCGCCGCACTCTTAGCGATTGACGACTAGCGGTAGCCATGGGCTAACCTGCACAACCAACGCAACGGCTGCCGAGCGACCGGCAGCCACCGAACAGGGAAGGCAATCACGCCCGGTGGCGTGGCCGGGCTTCAAACCCGGTGGGGGACGGCATCCGTTCCTGGGTGAGTTCGACTCTCACTGCCTTCCGCCAATCACTCCTCTAGAAGCCCCGAACGACGCGGGTTCTAGCGTTCCTCTTTTTCACTTTCGGCGTCAGTGTCGAATAAGTGTCGAAAACCCCGAATCGGTCCGAGGACCATGGCTTCCTTGAGGTAGTCCGGCGCCAAGTGGGCATAGCGCATGGTCATTACCAGGGAGGCATGGCCGAGCACCTTTTGCAGGGTGAGGATATTCCCGCCGTTCATCATGAAGTGAGACGCGAAGGTGTGTCGCAGTACGTGGGATTTCTGGCCAGCCGGTAACTTGAGGCCGGACATTTTTACAGCGAAGTCGAAGCTATCGCGGCAGTTGCTGAACAGGCCGTGCTGGCGAAAGTGGGCATGGATTCGGTCAAGTAACGCCTGATCAATCGGCACCGATCGACGACGCTTGCCCTTGGTGTTCACGAACAACACTTGGCCGTCCCGGACTCGCTCAGGTGTCAGGGCTTGGGCTTCTCCCCAGCGGCAACCAGTGGCAAGGCAGATGGTGGAAACCATGTAGGTGTGCGGCGTCTTGCAGTGGGTACGGATGGCGTTAAACAGCTGATCTATCTGCGGGTTGCTCAGGTAAGACAGTTCGCGTTCCTGCAGCTTGAGCGGTTTGACCGAGGCCAGCGGGTTTTCGTAGTCGATTTCCTGCAGGCGGTATAGGGCGTTAAAGACCGAGCAGAGGTGCCCGAACTGGGTGTTAACCGTCTTGCCACTGATGCCAGCAGCGAGCCGAGCAGCACGGTAGGCGGTGTAGGTTGCCCCGGTCATTTGAGCGGCTATCGGATTGCCCATTGCCTCCGCCATGCGGCGTAGGACCAGATCGGTCCGTTCTACATCCACCAGGGTGTGGCCGTGGAGTAAACGCCAGCGTTCGATCAGCTCCAGCAGGCGGCGTTTATCCTTGGGCTTGGGTGACCAGTGCGGCGTCTCTATGACCTTTGCCCTGCAGGTGGCTTCGAAGCGCTGAGCCTCACCCTTGGTCTTGAAGGTCTTGCGAAAGCGCCGGCCCTTGATGGGTTCAACGTCTACTTTCCAGCGACCATCAGGCAGCTGCTCGATAGCCATCAGACAGCACGCCCCCAACGCACATGCCGTTCTTCAAGTATTCCCTTGATGTGCTTATACAACCCGTCTTCATCCATGCCTTTGGCAGCATAGTGGTCGCGGATCACCGGCCAGCATTCCCAATCCTTGAGCCGGTGAAATGCTCGCCTAGCGCCCACTCGCTCCCGTGCCAGCAGGCTGACGAAGTTTCCCAGGAATAACTCGACGTTCTTGCCTGAGAAGCCCCGCGAGGTCTTGTATTGGCGCTTGTACTCGGTTTCATCCACCAGGGAATCCACCGGCAGATCGACGCGCACATCGTCACGGATCAGCGTCCAGATGGGTTCGAAGTAGCCAGGGCGAGCCAGCAGCTTGAATTGGCGCAGGCCATAACGCCACAGGCCGTCTAGGTGCGGAGCGAAGGCTGCGTAGCTGTTGGTTTCGATGGTTTCGCCGCTGTGCAGATCGAACGAGCCGGAGGCGAATTGCTGGATCACTGAGTGGTGATAACGCAGCTCGACACGCCAGACGTCTTGCTCTGGGTCGTAGTTGTCCGGGTCGCCTTCATCGAAGCTATCGCGACGTTTCCAGACACCTTCGCAGTAATCGAGCTTGTCGATAGCTCG